>NZ_VITN01000003.1 GCF_007828045.1 Nitrospirillum amazonense
ACCAGGGTCCGTAGAGGACTTCCACCTCCAAGTCACAAGCCGGTTACCAACCCGGCTCTCGGTGCTTACGCACCTCGCGCCATGCCTGGCGCACCAATGAAAAAGGCCGGGCGCTGGGGCCCGGCCTTTCCTGGAACCTCTGCGCCCTGAGGCGCAGGGCCACTCTTAGTAACGATAGTGGTCCGGCTTGAACGGGCCCTGCGGGCTGACGGCGATGTACTCCGCCTGCTTGTCGGTCAGGGTGGTGAGGGTGGCGCCGATCTTGGCCAGGTGCAGGCGGGCCACCTTCTCGTCCAGGTGCTTGGGCAGCACATAGACCTTGTTCTCGTACTTGTCGGCGTTGTTCCACAGCTCGATCTGGGCCAGCACCTGGTTGGTGAAGCTGGCGGACATGACGAAGCTGGGGTGGCCGGTGGCGCAGCCCAGGTTCACCAGGCGGCCCTTGGCCAGGACGATCAGGCGCTTGCCGTCGGGGAACAACACCTCGTCCACCTGCGGCTTCACCTCTTCCCACACGTAGTTGCGCAGGGCGTCGATCTGGATTTCGCTGTCGAAGTGGCCGATGTTGCAGACGATGGCCCGGTCCTTCATCTCACGCATGTGGTCCAGCGTGATGACGTCGACGTTGCCGGTGGCGGTGACGAAGATGTCGCCCAGGGGGGCGGCCTGTTCCATCGTGACGACCTGATAGCCTTCCATGGCGGCCTGCAGGGCGTTGATGGGGTCGATCTCGGTCACCATGACGCGGGCGCCCTGGCTGCGCAGCGAGGCGGCGGACCCCTTGCCCACGTCGCCGTAGCCGCAGACCACGGCCACCTTGCCGGCCATCATGACGTCGGTGGCGCGCTTGATGCCGTCCACCAGGCTTTCGCGGCAGCCGTACAGGTTGTCGAACTTGGACTTGGTGACGCTGTCGTTCACGTTGATGGCCGGAACCTTCAGCGTGCCCTTCTTCATCATCTCATACAGGCGATGCACGCCCGTGGTGGTCTCTTCCGACAGGCCGCGGATGTGGGCCAGCATCTCGGGATACTTGTCGTGCAGGATCTGGGTGACGTCGCCGCCGTCGTCCAGGATCATGTTGGGGGTCCAGCCCGCATTGGGACCTTCGGCGGGCCCGCGCAGCGTCTGCTCGATGCACCACCAGAACTCCTCCTCCGTCTCGCCCTTCCAGGCGAAGACCGGGATGTTGGCGGCGGCGATGGCGGCGGCGGCGTGATCCTGGGTCGAGAAGATGTTGCAGGAGGACCAGCGCACGGTAGCGCCCAGGTCCACCAGCGTCTCGATCAGCACGGCGGTCTGGATGGTCATGTGCAGGCAGCCGACGATGCGGGCGCCTTCCAGCGGCTTCTTGCCCGCGTATTCCGCGCGCAGGGCCATCAGGCCCGGCATCTCGGTCTCGGCGATGGTGATTTCCTTGCGACCCCAGCCGGCGAGGCCGATGTCCTGGACTTTGTAATCGGTGAAGGCGGTCATGGGGGCGATGCTCCTTTGGTGCCCCGCCGGCGCACAAGGCGAGCCTGGACGGCCCGGGCGGGATGACTGCGCCAGGGTGTACCAGCGCACCGCCTCACCAGCAAGCATAAAGACATCTTTATGTGTGCATTTGTTTGGTGCGCCCCAGGGATACCGGGCGCCGCCGTCACCGCAGGAACCGTTCAACCTCGTGCACCAGCACCACGCGCCCCGCCAGGCGGCCGCCCAGGGGGCCGCGCACGGCGCGCACCAGGGCCGGGTTGGCGGTGACGTAGACCAGCTGCAGGCCCTGGGCCAGGGCCAGGTACAGGCAGTCCTGGGCCGGGTGGGACAGCTGCGCCGCCAAGCGCACGGCATCGGCCAGCAGGGGGCGGGAGGGCATCAGCTCCACCTCCGCCCCCTGCAGGGCCATGGCGGCGGTGGCGGCCTCCACCGCCGTCAGGTCGCCCAGGGCCACCTTGGCGCCCAGGACCTGGGCCAGGTCGCCCATGAGTACGTCGGGCGCCAGCAGGCGGTGGCCCAGCAGGCGGTCGGCCACCGGGCTGGTCGCCTCCGGCACCACCCATTGCAGGGCGACCGAGGCGTCGATGACGAATTGCAGGGTCATGGCTCGTCTCCCGGCCCGGGAACGCCGCCCGCCGGAATGGCCTCCGGCAGGGCCGCCCAGGTCTCGGCCCGCGTCGCGGCCATGACGTCGCCGGCCGGGCGGTGGGCGCGGTCGGCCAGGGACTGGCGCAGGGAAGAGGCGAGGGCGCGGAAGTCCTGCGGCTCGTTGGCCAGCGCTTGGCGCAGGATGTCGCGGCACTCGGCTTCCATGGAACGGCCGTGACGGGCGGCGCGCAGCTTCAGGCGGCGCACCAGGTCCTCATCCAGGCCACGGACGGTCAGGGCGGTGGGCATCGGGTTCCTCCCAGGCAATGCCAGCAGTGCTGGCGCGCCCGAGGGTGCTGAAACACCGGAATCCCGTCAAGCTGTTCGCTTCACCCTCAGGCGCCGGGCGCCGGCGTCCGCCGGCTTGGCTTCCTCGCATTCCAGTCCACTGCGTTCCCCGGAATGCTGCGGCGGCCACAGTCGTGGCCTAGGCGGCTTGACGGCGGGCCGCCGTCAAGCCGCCGCGTCGTTGAAATCGTCCAGCAGGGCGGCGATGCGGCCCCGGTCGGTCTGGTCCATGATGGTGCGGGCGCGGCGGGTGGCCTCGATCAGGTCCAGCCCGCGCAGGCGGCGCTTCACCAGGGGCAGGTTGTTGGGCGCCATGGATAGCTCGCGGATGCCCAGGCCCAGCAGCAGGGCGGTATAGCGCGGGTCGCCCGCCATCTCGCCGCAGATGGACACGGGGATGCGGGCGCGCAGCGCCGCCTCGGTGGTGAACTGCACCAGGCGCAGCACGGCCGGGTGCAGCGGGTCGTACAGGTCGGCCACCTGCTCGTCACCCCGGTCGATGGCCAGGGTGTACTGGATCAGGTCGTTGGTGCCGATGGCGAAGAAGTCGCAGAAAGGCGCCAGGCCGTCGGCCGACAGCGCCGCCCCCGGTATCTCGATCATGATGCCCAGCTTGGGCAGGGGGTGGGCGATCTTCACCCCCCGGCGGCGCAGGCGGCGCACCACCGTGGCCATGATCTCACGCACGCGCCGCACCTCCGCCACCGAACTGATCATGGGCAGCAGGATGCGGAGGTTGCCGTGCGCCCCGGCGCGCAACATGGCGGCCAGCTGGGTTTCCAGCAGTTTGGGTTCCTTCAGCGACAGGCGGATGGCGCGCAAGCCCAGGGCGGGGTTGGTGGGCTCGCTGAAATACCCCCGCAGGGCGGTGGCGATCTTCTCCCCGCCGATGTCCAGGGTGCGCGCCGTCACCGGCTTGCCGTCCATGCTGGTGACGATGCGGGTCAGGATCTCCGTCTGCTCATCCTCGTCCGGCAGATCCTCGCGGTTCATGAACAGGAACTCGGTGCGCAGCAGGCCCACGCCCGACGCCCCCACCTCGATGGCGCCGTCCAGCTCGCGCGGCAGTTCCAGGTTGGCGTTCAGGGTGACGGCGGTGCCGTCGCGGGTGATGGCCGGTAGCTTGCGCAGGCTTTTCAGTTGCGCCCGTTCGGCCAGCAGCTCGGCCCGGCGGCGGCGGTACCCGTCCAGCACGTCCGGGCTGGGGTTGACGCAAACCTGGCCGGCGATGCCGTCCACCACCACCGTGTCGCCGTTCTGCACGCCCTGCAGCAGGCCCAGGGTGCCCAGCACGGCCGGCAGGCTGAGGGAGCGCGCCATGATGGCGGTGTGGCCCTCCGGCCCGCCCAGCATGGTGGCGAAGCCGGCGATGCGGCGCGGATCCATGAGCGCGGTGTCGGCGGGGCTCAAATCCTCCGCCAGGACGATGCAGCCCTCCGGCAGGAAGGAGAAGGCCTGGTACTTGTGCTGCATCAGGTTGCGCAGCAGCCGCTGGCCCACCTCGCGCACATCGGCGACGCGGGCCGCCAGGTAGGCGTCCTCCATATCGGCGAAGCTCTGCGCGATGCTGGTGATTTCCGCCTGGACCGCGGCCTCGGCGTTCACCTTGTCCTGCCGGATGCGCTTTTCCACGCCGCGCATGAGGCGGGAGCCCGACAGCATGGCGAAATGGGCGTCCAGCAGGAAGCCGATCTCCTCCGCGGCGCTGTCCGGCAGGCCGGAGGCCTTGGTCTTCAGCTTGCGCACCTGGCGGCGCGCCTTGTCGGCGGCGGTGGCGAAACGCTGGACCTCCGCCTCCAGCTCAGCCTCGGGAATGGCGTATTCCGGCGCGAGCAGGGCGCTGGCGTCCACCACATGCGCCGGCCCGATGGCGATACCGGAGGAAACCCCCACGCCCCGCAGCAGACGATCGGCCGCCGCCTTCGTCGTGCGGCCCCGGCCAGATGCGCGATCGGCCATTTGCCGTTCAGTCCTCATCGAACTTGCGGTCGACCAGGGCGACCAGGGCATCCAGCGCCTGTTCCCCCTGCGGCCCCCGCGCCCGCAACGTGATGGAGGTGCCGATGGCGGCCGCCAGCATCATCAGGCCCATGATGGACTGGCCGTTGACCTGGGTGTCGCCCCGCTCCACCTCCACCTCGGCATCGAACTCCGCCGCCAGCTTCACGAACTTGGCCGCCGCCCGGGCGTGCAGGCCGCGCCGGTTCTGGATCAGCGCCGTGCGCGACGGGCCGAAGTCGCCCGCGTTTCCTTCCCCCCCGCCCGTCATGGCTCAGTTATCCGCCAGCAGGGAGGAGGCGACGTTGATGTACTTGCGGCCCGCTTCGCGCGCGGCCTGGACCGCGCTTTCCAGCGACTCGGTCTTGCGCACCGAGGCCAGCTTGATCAGCAGGGGCAGGTTCACGCCGGCGATGACCTCGACCTTGGCGCGGTCCATGGTGCTGATGGCCAGGTTGGATGGCGTGCCGCCGAACATGTCGGTCAGGACCACCACACCGTCACCGGTGTCGCACTCCGCGACCTTGGCCAGGATGTCCTCCCGCCGCTGCTCCATGTCATCTTCCGGCCCGATGCAGACCGCGCGCACCTGTGGCTGTTCCCCCACCACGTGTTGGAGGGCCAGTATGAACTCCTCGGCCAGACGGCCGTGGGTCACGAGGACCATACCGATCATCGGGTCTCCCTATTGACGACATGCGCGGGCTCCGGGGACACGCCGGACCGGTCCAATTCTCGGTGGGCGACGCCCACCCGGGAGCCCTGGGTTTGCAACCATGCCGCCAGCCGGTTGGCGACAAAGACGGAACGATGGCGACCCCCGGTGCACCCCACGGCGATGGTGAGGTAGCGCTTGCCCTCGTTCATGTAGCGGGGCAGCAGGGGGGCCAGCAAGCGGGTGAGGTTGTCGAAGAAGGCGGGGAAGTCGCCATCCTTCTCGATGAAGGCGCCCACGGGCGGATCGTTGCCGGTCAGGGGCCGGAGATCGGGAATCCAGTGGGGATTGTCGAGGAAACGGACGTCGAACACCAGGTCGGCCTCACGCGGGACGCCGTGGCGGAACGAGAAGCTGGTCACGAAGACATGCAACGACGGCGCCGTGTCCAACCGGAAATGCCCGCCCAGCAAACGGCGGACATCGTGGATGGAAAGCTGGGTCGTGTCGACCACCACGTCGGCATTGTCACGCAAGGACCACAGCAGGCCGCGTTCCCGGGCGATGCCGTCGGGCACGGGCCGGTCGGTGGCCAGGGGATGGGGCCGGCGGGTTTCGGTGTAGCGCCGCTGCAGCGCCTCGTCCGACGCCTCCATGAACAGCAGGTTGACGGTTCGGCCCGTGGCCTTGCGCAACCGTTCCAGTTCCGCGCCCACGGCGTCGGCGGAGAAATCGCGGGTGCGGCTGTCGATGCCGATGGCCAGCGGCCGGTCGCTGGCCTGTTCCACCAGGTGGGTCAGCAGCGACAGGCGCAGGTTGTCCACCGCCTCATAGCCCAGGTCCTCCAGCGCCTTCAGCGCGGTGGAAAGACCGGCGCCGGACAGGCCGGTAACCACCACCACGGGCGGCAGGGGGGAGGTGGACACGGGACGGTCACTCATGCCGCCACCTCATCGGCCGCCGCCTCATCGAATGCAGCCGGCACCAGGGGCAGGCCGGCGGCCACAGCCGCCAGGGCCAGGCGCAGGGCGGCGGGGGCGGATGCCGCGAAGGGCCACAGCGCCACGCGGGGCACGGCCACGCCGGCCAAGGTCACGGCAGCGGGATCGGGCAGGCGGGGAACGGCGTCGCGATCGGCCAGATCGACCACCAGGCGCACGAAGGCCGATGGGATGGCGGGGGCGGGCAGGATGCCCAGGCCACGCACCTCGATCAGGCCGGCCAGACGCTCGGGCGCGGTGGCGGTCAGCAGGGTTTGCGTGGGGTCGGCAGCCAGCACCACCTGGTCGTCAGCCACCAGCAGGGCGCCCGCATCCACCAGGCGCAGGGCCAAATCGGATTTGCCCGACCCCGACGGCCCCCGCAGGAGGACGCCGGCACCGCCAACACTGACGCAAGTGGCATGGACGCGGATCATGGTCGAGGGAAGGTGCGACCGATGGCCCCCCCTGTCAATGGCATGACGCGTATGCGTGGTCCCCCCGGACCCGCCTGCCCTTACCATCGTCCCCGCCTTCCTTCCGACTCCGCTGCCCCGATCCTGCGGCGATCCCGGCCGTCGCGGCCCTTCGCCAACCCCCGAAGGCGAATTCGCGTCGCCGGTTTTAGCAGAAGCGGCCGGTGGGCGCAAAGCCGGGGCGGCATTTTGGTTTGGCGGCGCAACATTCGGTGGGGAAATTTGTAACGACGCGCGGCGCCGCACCGCGATAGAGTGCCGATGTCGGGTCGCCCACCCGCGCGAACGGCCGGGTGTGGCGCGAAATGCCGCCCTTGGACCGGCGGGGTGCGGCCCCATATCTTTGACGCCCCGGGGGCGCCAAGGCGCGCCATCCAGGGGCGCCACCCGCGTTCCGGCCGCCGTTCGGTTGCGCCGCATCATGGATCAACCCAGCGACAAGGTCCCCCGATGCCCGACAGCACGCCTCCCCAGACCCCGCCCGGCCCCACCGATGCCGCCGCCCGCCCCAAGCGCGACGGCCAGCCGCATAAGCGGGTCAACCTGGGCCTGCAGGGGGGCGGGTCGCACGGCGCCTTCACCTGGGGGGTGCTGGACCGCCTGCTGGAGGATGGCCGGCTGGAGGTGGAGGCCATCTCCGGCACCAGCGCCGGCGCCATGAACGCCGTGGTCATGGCCGACGGCTATGGCAAGGACGGCCGCGAGGGCGCCCGCAAGGCGCTGCGCACCTTCTGGACCAAGGTGGGTGAAGCCGGGCGCGGATCGCCGCTGCAGCGCAGCCTGCTGTCACGCCTGCGCGGCAGTTGGCGGGTGGACGACAGTCCGGGCTACGCCTGGTTCAACATCATGAACATGCTGGTCTCGCCCTACCAGAGCAATCCGCTGGGCATCAACCCGCTGCGCCGCATCCTGGAGGACCTGATCGATTTCGACCAGGTGCGCTTCGCCGCCGGCATCGACCTCTACCTGTCCGCCACCAATGTGGAGACGGGCAAGGTCAAGATCTTCCGCAACCGCGACATCACCGTGGACGCCGTGCTGGCCTCGGCCTGCCTGCCCCAGATGTTCCAGGCGGTGGAGATCAAGGGGGAGTATTACTGGGACGGCGGCTTCATGGGCAATCCATCGCTGTGGCCCATCGCGTATGAGAACGAAAGCCACGATATCATCGTCGTGCAGATCAACCCGCTGGTGCGCAAGGGCGTGCCCAAGACGCCGTTCGAGATTGCCGACCGGGTGAACGAGATCACCTTCAACGCCTCGCTGATGCGCGAGATGCGGTCCATCCGTTTCGTTTCCCGCCTCATCGACTCCGGCGACCTGACATCGGACCAGTACAAGGCCCTGCGCATGCACGTCATCGAGAATGACGAGGCCCTGGCCGACATGCACGCCAGCAGCAAGCTGAACGCCGAGCCGGAATTCCTGCAGTACCTGTTCACCAAGGGGCGGGAGACGGCCGACTGCTGGCTAGCCGCCAATTTCGACAAGGTGGGCGTGGAGACCAGCGTCGATATCGTGCAGGATTATTTATGAGGTTGGGAGGGCTGCCCATAAGGCCCCTTGGCCCCAAGCCCTCGCCGGCTATATGATTGTGCCATGGTCGAGACCCGCCCCACTACCTCCCGCCTCGGCGGGCTGATCCCCGACGGTTCGGACCGGCACTCCATCCTGGTGCCGCCGCCGGCGCCGACGCGCGCCGTGCAGAAGGCCAAGCCGGGCAACCGCTGGCCCTCGGCCCGTGAGCTGGCCAGCCTGATGGTCAATGGCATCCTGACCCTGCCCGCGCGCTATCGCCGGGGCATGTTCCTGGACGTGCTTCTCTGAATTTCCTCGGGCGCCGGGCGCGGCCGTCCGGTCGTTCGGCTTATCCTCGCTTTCCAGTCCGCTCCCCGGAAAGGTCCGGCAGCCCTCCCGTATGTAGACGGGGGCGCGTTGTACGCATTTTATGTGGAGCTGCCTTCATTCCGATACCACACGCTTCGACCAGTTTTTTTAATTAGAATAATTCCAATTATGATGCTTTGGGGCTAAGATGGCGCGGTCACCGTCCCTTTGAAGACGCCACCAATGACCCTGCCCAGCCTCAAGCAACTCCGTTATCTCGTGCACCTGCATGAGCACCGGAATTTCAGCCGGGCGGCCGCGGCGTGCAACGTCACCCAGGCCGCCCTGTCCTCCGGCATCCAGGAGTTGGAGTCCTTGCTGCGCCTGCACCTCGTGGAACGCACGCGGCGCATGGTGGCTTTCACCGCCGTGGGCGAGCAGGTGGTGGAAAAGGCGCGTGAGCTGCTGCGCGTGGCGCAGGACCTGGGCAATATCGGGCATGGCGAGGGGCCGCTGGCCGGCATGCTGCGGCTGGGCATCATCCCCACGGTGGGCCCCTATCTGCTGCCCCGCCTGCTGCCCAAGTTCGCCAGCAGCTATCCCCTGCTGGAACTGCATGTGCGGGAAGAGTTTAGCGCCAACCTGTGCGCGGCGCTCAGCCATGGGGAACTGGACTGCGCCATTCTGGCCCTGCCCTATCCCTGCACGGCGCTGGACTACGATTTCCTCTTCGATGACCCGCTGATGCTGGCCTTCCATATGGAGGACCCGGTGGGTGGCCATGCCACGCTGCAAGAGGCTGACTGGACGGAACGCCTGCTGCTGCTGCCGGACGGGCACTGCCTGCGCGATCATGCCTTGGCGCTGTGCGGCCGCGCCGACCACCAGCGCCAGGCCATGTCCGCCGCCACGCTACAGACCCTGGTGCATCTGGTTGACAACCGGCTGGGCGTCACGTTGCTGCCGGAAATGGCGGTGCAGGCCGGCCTGCTGCATGGCCTGCACGTGACCACCCGGACCCTGCCGGACCCGGAGGCCAAGCGCCGCATCGTCCTGGCTTGGCGCAGCGGTGCCGCCCTCGGCACCACCTACCAGCGCCTGGCGCAGGCGATTCGTGAGGCGCGACACTAGGCAGGCAGGTCCAGCGCCGCCACATTGCCCCGCCGCACAAATTATTAATTCCGTCGATCCGCTTTATGTTAATAATTATGCCACTTATTCATTGGCGACGTTTCCATTTTTATTGCTGTTATAGATTTTCCCTATAAGGATTATAGAATCAATTAGTTTGTTCCACCTTTTTTAGCATGTTAGCTGCAGATGCATCCGAGTTCTGATTGTCCCACAAGGGAGACTTCGATGCACCCGCGCGCCCTTTCCTTCGCCCTTCTGCTGTCGGTGGCCGTTGCGCCGCTGGCTTTGGCCAGCACCGCCCACGCCCAGGATAAGCCCCAGATGGACCGGCCCCAGCAGGACAAACCCATGTCCAACCAGGACTGGTGGCCCAATCGGCTGGACCTCAGCCCGCTACGCCAGAACGAGGCCGCGTCCAATCCCTATGGCGACAAGTTCGACTACGCGGCCGAGTTCAAGAGCCTGGACCTGCAGGCGGTGAAGAAGGACATCGACAAGGTCCTGACCACGCCCCAGGCCTGGTGGCCGGCGGACTACGGCAACTATGGCCCCTTTTTCATCCGCATGGCCTGGCACAGCGCCGGCACCTACCGCGTGGGTGACGGGCGCGGCGGCTCCGGCGGCGGGGAGCAGCGGTTCGAGCCGCTGAACAGCTGGCCGGACAACGTCAACCTGGACAAGGCGCGCCGGCTGCTGTGGCCCATCAAGCAGAAGTACGGGCGCAAGCTGTCCTGGGGCGACCTGATGGTGCTGGCCGGCAACGTCGCGCTGGAGAACATGGGCTTCAAGACCCTGGGCTTCGCCGGCGGCCGGGTCGATGAGTGGGAACCCGACCTGGTGTTCTGGGGGCCGGAGAAGAAGTGGCTGGACGACCAGCGTTTCGATGGCCAGCACCAGCTGAAGGGCCCCCTGGCCGCCACCCAGATGGGGCTGATCTACGTGAATCCGGAGGGGCCCAACGGCAACCCCGACCCCATCGCCGCCGCCAAGGACATCCGCCAGGCCTTCGGCCGCATGGCCATGGATGACGAGGAGACGGTGGCCCTGATCGCCGGCGGCCACACCTTCGGCAAGGCCCACGGCGCGCATGAGGCCAAATGCCTGGGCAGCGACCCGGCCGGCGCCGGCATCGAGAAGCAGGGCCTGGGCTGGGAGAACAAGTGCGGCACCGGCAACGGCGCCGACACCGTCAGCAGCGGCCTGGAGGGTGCCTGGTCCGCCAACCCCATCGCCTTCACCACCCAGTACCTGGACAACCTGTTCGGCTTCGACTGGGTGCAGACCAAGAGCCCGGCGGGCGCCATACAGTGGGAACCCAAGGACAAGGGCGCCGATGAACTGGTGCCGGACGCGCACGACCCGAACAAGCGCCACCCGCCCATGATGTTCACGACGGACCTGTCGCTGAAGATGGACCCGGGCTTCCGCGCCATCGCCCTGCGCTTCCAGAAGAACCCGGAGGAGTTCGCCGCCGCCTTCGCCCGCGCCTGGTTCAAGCTGACCCATCGCGACATGGGTCCGCGCGCCCGCTACCTGGGCAACGAGGTGCCGAAGGAGGTGTTCAGCTGGCAGGACCCCATCCCCGCCGCCGACTACGCCCCCATCGACACGCAGGACGTGGCTCAGTTGAAGGCCAAGATCCAGGCGTCGGGCCTGACGGTGCCGGAACTGGTGCGCACCGCCTGGGCCTCGGCCTCCAGCTTCCGCGGCACCGACATGCGCGGCGGTGCCAACGGTGCCCGCATCCGCCTGGCGCCGGAGAAGGACTGGGCCGTCAACGACCCGGCGGAGCTGAAGAAGGTGCTGGCCAAGCTGGAGGGCATCCAGGCCGACTTCAACCGCGCCGCAAAGGGCGGCAAGAAGGTGTCGCTGGCCGACCTGATCGTGCTGGGCGGCGGCGTGGGCATCGAGCAGGCGGCCAAGCAGGCGGGTTACACCGTCGAGGTGCCGTTCAAGCCCGGGCGCACCGACGCCACCCAGGCGCAGACCGACGTCGCCTCTTTCGCCTACCTGGAACCGGCGGCCGACGGCTTCCGCAACTACTACGGTCCCCACAACCGCCTGTCCCCGGCCGAGGCGCTGGTGGACAAGGCCAACACCCTGACCCTGACGGTGCCGGAGATGGCGGTGCTGGTGGGCGGCCTGCGCGCCCTGAACGCCAATGAGGGGGCATCCAAGACCGGCGTGCTGACCACCCATCCGGGCACGCTGAACAACGAGTTCTTCGTGAACCTGCTGGACATGGGTACCAAGTGGACGCCGTCCACCAAGACCCAGGGCGTCTATGAGGGCTATGATCGGGCCAGCGGCGCCCTGAAGTGGACCGCCAGCCCCGTCGACCTGATCTTCGGATCGAACGCGGAGCTGCGCGCGGTGGCGGAGGTCTACGCCAGCGACGACGCGAAGGACAAGTTCGTGAAGGACTTCGTGGCGGCCTGGAGCAAGACCATGGAACTGGACCGGTTCTGAGGCTTCAGGCCGGTCGCACCCAGACACCACACCGGGGGCCAGGCATCGCGCCTGGCTCCCTTTTTTTCTTATTCAGGCGCCGCGCACGGCGTCGAGGAAGGCGCGGATGAGGGCCGGGTCCTTGTGGCCCGGCCTGTCCTCAACGCCGGAGGACACGTCCACCGCATCGGCCCCGCTGATGCGGATGGCCTGGGCCACCGTGTCGGGGGCCAGCCCGCCGGACAGCATCCAGGGCTTGGACCACCGGCGGCCGGTCAGCAGGGTCCAGTCGAAGGCGACGCCGTTGCCGCCCGGCAGAACCGCACCCCCATTAGGCAACTTGGCCGGCGGCTTGGCATCGAACAGCAGGATGTCGGCTACCGGTTCATAGGCGGCGGCCGCGTCCAGGTCGGCGGCCGTTTCCACCTTCAGCGCCTTCATGACGGGCAGGCGATGGGCGACGCGGATGGCGGCCACGCGCTCCGGCGTCTCTTCCCCGTGCAGTTGGATCAGGTCCAGCGGCACCTGGGCCAGGGCCTGGTCCAGGAACTCATCGGTGGGGTCGACGAACAGGCCCACCGTGCGCACGCCCGTGGGCACCATGCGCGCCAGCTCCGCCGCCAGGGGCAGCGAGACGTTGCGCGGCGACTTGGCGAAGAACACCAGGCCGATGTAGCGGGCGCCCCCCTCCACGGCGGCCTTCAGGGCGTCCGGGTGATTGATGCCGCAGATCTTCGCTTTGGCGGGCATTTGCCTGCTCCTCAAGCGCCGGCGCGGCCATCCGGCCGCTTGGCTATCCTCGATTTCCAATCCGCCACGCTCCCCGGAAATCTCCGGGGGCCCGCGGTCGCAGGCCTGATAAAAATCACGCGGCCAGCTCGGTGACGATGCGCTGCGCGGCCTGGACGGGGTCCTGGGCGTCGGTGATGGGGCGGCCGATGACCAGGTAGGTGGCGCCGGCCGTCACGGCGGCGGCCGGGGTCATGATGCGCTTCTGATCATTGGCCGAGGCCCAGAGGGGGCGGATGCCCGGCACCATCAAGGTGAAGTCGGGCCCCAGCTGCCGGCGCAGCACGGCGCATTCATTGGGGGAACAGACGACACCGTCCATGCCGGCGACATGGGCCAGATCCGCCAGCAGGGCCACCTGGTCCGCCACCGGCCGGTCCACGCCCACCGAGGCCAGGTCCAGCAGGCTCATGCTGGTCAGCACCGTGACGCCCAGCAGCCGGGGCCGGGGCACGCCCATCTGGGCCGCCGCGTCGGCGGCCGCGTCCACCGCCGCCCGCATCATGGCGGCCCCGCCCAGGGTGTGCAGGGTGATGAAGGCCGGCGCCAGGGTCATGACGGAGCGGATGGCGCCCGCCACCGTGTTGGGGATGTCGTGCAGCTTCAGGTCCAGGAACAGCGGCATGTCCAGGCCCTCGGTCACGGCGCGGATGCCATCGGGGCCGGCGGCGCAGAAGAACTCCAGCCCCAGCTTGACGCCGCCGACATGACCGGCCAGCCGTTGGGCCAGGGCGCGGGCCGCCTTGGGCTCGGGCGTGTCCAGGGCGACGAAGGTGCGGCGGGCGGGCGGGATCATGGCGGGGCGCTGCTCCGGCTATCGATAGGATTTTAGAGGGAATACGGGATCCGCGCCCACCGCGCATGCGCAATTATGCGCGAGGGGGCTTGCGCGTCAGGGCGCCTCGTCCGCCGGCCACCAGCCGCCCAGCGGATAATCCCGCAGCGCATGATAGGTGCTGCCCTGCCGGCCCAGCACGCTTTCATAAAGGACGAAGCGGTCGACAGGAAACGGCCCCGCCTGGAACAGGCCGTGCTCCTCCATCAGCCGCCCGACGCGCGACGGCGGCGTCTCGCGGCCCAGGGTGGCGAGGGTGACGTGGGGGCTGAACCTGCGCGTCTCGGCCGCCAGCCCGGCCCGCACCACCGCGCTCTCCACCTTGGCCTGCAGGTGGTCCAGCGCCGGCTCCGCCCGCACCCCGGCCCACAGCACGCGCGACTTCTCCCCCTTGCCGAACTGGCCCAGGCCGTCCAGCGCCAGGGTGAAGGCGGGCGCCACCACCAAATCCAGCGCCTCATCGATGTCCTGGGCCACGCCCTCATCCACCTCGCCAATGAAGCGCAGGGTGAGGTGATAGTTTTCCGGCGGCACCCAGCGGGCGCCCGGCAGGCCGCCGGTGAGGCGGGACAGGGCGTCCCGCACCGCTTCCGGCATTTCCAGGCCCACGAACAGGCGGATCATGACGCTTTACCTTAAGGCTCCCCCCCCACACGGCCCTCAGGGGCGACCCTCAAGGACAGGGGGACGGGTTGGACCGGTGCACGGCTTCGATCTCGTCGATCACCGCGTCGCTCAACGTAACGTCGGCCGCGGCGATGTTGCTTTCAAGGTTGGCCATGCTGGTGGCGCCGATGATGACGGCGGTCATGAAGGGCCGGCCCAGGGCGAAGGATATCGCCATCTGCGTCGGGTTCAGGCCGTGGCGGCGCGCGATGTCCAGGTAGCGCCCCACGATGGGGTCGACCACCGGCGCGCCGTAGCGGGACCCACGGGTGTCGATGGCGCGGCGCGAGCCCGCCGGCATGGCGCCGTTCAGGTATTTGCCGCTCAAGGTGCCGCCGGCCAGGGGCGAATAGCCCAGCAGGCCCACCTGCTCGCGCACCGCCACCTCCGCCAGGTCGGTGTCGAAGACGCGGGACAGCAGGTTGTAGACGTTCTGGATGCTGGCGATGCGGGGCAACCCCTGCCGTTCCGCCGCGCGCAGATAGGCCATGACGCCCCACGCCGTCTCGTTCGACACGCCGATGTGCCGGACCTTGCCGGCCGTCACCAGTTCATCCAGCGCCGCCAGCGTCTCCTCGATGGGCACACCGCCGTCGCTGTACAGCCCGTCCGGCGTGGCCCGGCCGAACAGGGCCAGGGGCCGCTGCGGCCAGTGCACCTGGTAGAGGTCGATGTAGTCGGTGCGCAGGCGCCGCAGGCTGGCGTCCACGGCGGCGTGGATGTTGGCGCGGTCCAGCCGGTGCTGGCCGCCGCGCACCCAGGGCATGGGGCCGGGGCCGCTGACCTTGCTGGCCAGGAAGACCTGGGCGCGCCGGCCGGTGGCCTGGAACCAGGTGCCGATGATCTCCTCGGTTTTGCCGTAGGTGTCGGCGGTGGGCGGCACGGCATACATCTCCGCCGTATCGAAGAAGGTGACGCCCCGGTCGAAGGCGTAGTTCATCTGCGCATGGCCTTCCGCCTCGGTATTCTGGCGGCCCCAGGTCATGGTGCCCAGGCAGATGGCGCTGACGGTGATGTCGGTGCGGCCGAGACGGCGGTATTCCATGGGCAGGGTCCTTCTAAGCGGGAAAGGTTGACGCCTCTCATACGCCAGGCCCGCGGGCCTGTGTAACCGTTATTTGCCGGCTGCGGCGTTACCGTTCAGCGTCGTCAGCGCCTTGGCCACCAGGGGCTTCAGGCCCCGGACCATGATGGCCACGCCGTCGCCGTTGGGGTGCATGCGGTCGGCGATGGTCAGCTTCGGGTCCAGCGCCACGCCGTCGAGGATGAAGGGGTAGAAGGGCAGCGCATACTGCTTGGCCAGGTCCGGATAGATCTTGTCGAAGGCGGCGACGTAGTCGGCGCCCAGGTTGGGCTGGGCCTTCATGCCGGCCAGGATGGCGGGGACGTGCCGGTCCTTCAGGGTGGCCAGAATCTTGTCCAGATTGGCGCGGGTGGATTTAGGATCGATGCCGCGCAGCATGTCGTTGGCGCCCAGTTCCACCACCACCAGGTCCGGCTTGTCGCCCAGCATCCAGTCCAGGCCGGCCAGGCCGCCGGCCGAGGTCTGGCCGGAGACGGCGGTGTCGCCCACCGTGACGTCGAAGCCGTCCTGGCGCAACGCCGCCTCCAGCTGGCGCGTCAGGCCCTGGCCCGGCGGCAGGTTGTAGCCGGCCGACAGGCTGTCGCCCAGCACCGCCACCTTCAGCGGCCGGGCCTGGGCGGTGCCCGTCACCAGGCCCAGGGCCAGCAGCGGGGCAAACAGCAGCGAGGCCAGTAGAAAGGAAAGTCGCATTGCCGGTATTCCTGTTGAAATAAAAGGGGCCCGGGCCATATCGGCTGGAGACCTTCAGCCCGAAAGCCCAGCACCCATGCCCCCTGTCCAGCCCGCCCTGGAGCCCGCCCTGGAACTGAACGGCCTGACCCTGACATTGGAAAGCGCCGCCGGGCGCGTCAACATCCTGAAAGGCATCGACCTTTCAATCCAGGCGGGGGAGCGGATCAGCATCGTCGGGCCCAGCGGGTCGGGGAAATCGTCACTGATGATGGTCATCGGCGGGCTGGAACGGCCCACCGGCGGCACGGTCACAGTGGCGACCCAGACGCTGAACAGTCTGTCGGAGGACGCGCTGGCCCGCTTCCGCCGCGATCATGTGGGGATCGTTTTCCAATCCTTCCACCTCATGGCGGCAATGACGGCGCTGGAAAACGTGGCCCTGCCCATGGAACTGGCGGGCGAGGCCGACGCCTTCGACCGCGCCCGCGACGGCTTGGCGGCCGTGGGCCTGTCCCACCGGCTGGACCACTATCCCGGCCAGCTGTCGGGCGGCGAGCAGCAGCGCGTGGCGCTGGCCCGCGCCTTCGCCCCCCGGCCCCGCCTGATCCTGGCGGATGAGCCCACCGGCAACCTGGACCAGGAGACGGGGGAGCAGATCATCCGCCTGATGTTCGACCAGGCGCGCCGCCACGGCACCACCCTGATCCTGGTGACCCACGACCCCGGCCTGGCCGCCCGCTGCGATCGCACCATCCGCCTGGCCGATGGCCGGGTGGTGGAGGATACCGCCGTGGCGCGTGCGGCGTCTGGTGAACGAAAAGGGGCGGATTGAGGCCGCCATGATCAGCCTCACCGAACTCAAGCTGGCGGCCCGGCTGGCGCGACGCGAACTGCGCGGCGGCATCCGGGGCTTCCGCATCTTCCTCTTGTGCCTGGCCTTGGGCGTGGGCGCCATTGCCGCCGTGCAGTCTGTGGCGGGCGGCATCCAGCGGTCCCTGACCCAGGACGGCCGGGCCATCCTGGGTGGCGACGCCAGCGTCCGCGTCCTCTACCGCGAGGCGACGGCGGAGCAGCGCCAGTGGCTGGAGGGCCAGGGCACCGTGGCCGTCACCGCCGACATGCGGGCCATGGCGCGCAAGGCGGCCGATACCGCCGGCGGAGAAACCGACCTGGGCGCCAGCGGCCTGGTGGAGCTGAAGGCGGTGGACGGCCGCTACCCCCTCTATGGCCGGCTGACGTTGACGGATGGCGGCAGCGACGTGCAGGCCCGCCTGGCGGCGCGCGGCGGCATCTTCGGCGCCTTCGTCGACGACACCCTGGCCACCCGCCTGTCACTGAAGATCGGCGACAGGCTGACCGTCGGTGATACGACGGTGGAGGTGCGCGGCATCATCGACCATGAGCCGGACAAGGCGGGATCAGGCGGCATCGCGCTGGGGCCTCGCCTGATGATCGCCATGGATGCCCTGCCCGCCACCGGGCTGATCCGACCGGGCAGCCTGGTCAACTGGTCGTACCAGTTGCGCCTGCCGGAGGGCGCTGACGCCGCCGCCTGGGCCAAGACCGTGGACCAGACCTTCCCCGACGCCGGCTGGCGGGTGCGCGATTTCCACAACGCCGCCCCGCAACTGACCCGCTTCATCGACCGGCTGGCCCAGTTCCTGACCCTGGTGGGCCTGACGGCCCTGTTGGTGGGCGGGGTGGGCGTGGGCAACGCCGTCCGCAGCCATATGGACGCCAGCGTCCATTCCATCGCCACCCTGAAATGCCTGGGCGCGCCCGCCCGTCTGATCTTCCAGGTCTACCTGATGCAGATCCTGGCGCTGGCCGGGCTGGGCATCGCCGCCGGCCTGATGCTGGGCGCCGTGCTGCCGCTGGCGGCAGGCCACGCCCTGGCGGGCCTGCTGCCCATCACGGCGGAGATCGGCGTCTATCCCGGCCGCCTGGCGCTGGCCGCGCTGTTCGGCCTCACCACCGCGCTGGTCTTCTCCCTCTGGCCGCTGGGCCAGGCGCAGGGGGTGCCGGCGGCGCGGCTGTTCCGCGAGGGATCGGCCGGGCGCCGGGGCCGGCCGCCGGCCCTGGTGCTGGCGGCCTTGGCCTGGCTGGCGGCGGCCCTGGGCAGCCTGGCCGTGCTGACCTCCATCGACCAGAAGCTGGCGGCGTTCTTCGTCATCGGGGCGGCGGTCACCCTGCTGCTGTTCCTGGGGGCGGGCACCGCCATCACCCGCCTGGCCCGCCTGCTGCCGCGCCCCCGGCGACCAGCCCTGCGCCTGGCGCTGACCAACCTGCACCGGCCGGGCAACCTGTCGGGCATGGTGGTGCTGTCGCTGGGCCTGGGCCTGACCGTGCTGGTGGCCGTGGCCCTGATCGAGGGCAATTTTCGCCGCGAGGTGGGGGAATCCCTGCCGGCCAACGCCCCCAGCTTCTTCTTCGTCGACATCCAGCCCGACCAGCTGGACCAGTTCCGCCAGACGGTCATGGCCGTTCCCGGCGCGCACGATCTGGAAACCACGCCCAGCTTGCGCGGCACCATCGTGCGGGTGGAGGGCAAGCCGGCGCAGGAGCAGGTGCACGATCCCGACAAGAAGTGGGTGGTGAACGGCGACCGCGGCGTGACCTACCAGGCCGCCGCCCCCGCCGGCGACAAGGTGGTGGCCGGCGCCTGGTGGCCGGCGGACTACAGCGGCGATCCTAAGCTGGCCATCTCCAAGGATGTGGCGCAGGCCTTCGGCATCGGCCCCGGCGCGCGCATGACCCTGTCCGTCCTGGGCCGCGAGATCGAGGCGGAGGTGGCGGTGGTGCGCGACCTGGACTTCACCACCCTGGGCATCAACTTCACCCTGGTGATGAGCCCCGGCGTGCTGGAGCACGCGCCCCAGACTCACCTGGCCACCGTGCGGGCCCCGGCGGAGGCCGAGGCCGCCATCCAGCGCGCCGTCATCCAGGCCTTTCCCAACATCACCGCCATCCGGGTGAAGGAGGCGCTGGCCACCGTGTCCACCATCATCGTCAACATCGGCATGGCGGTGCGGGTGGTGGCGGCCGTGACCCTGGTGGCCGGCACCCTGGTGCTAGCCGGCGCCATCGCCGCCGGCCACCGCCGCCGCGTCTATGACGCCGTGGTGCTGAAGGTGCTGGGGGCCGCGCGCGCCACCATTCTGCGCACCTTCCTTATCGAATACGGTGCGTTGGGCCTGGTGACGGCCGTCATCTCGGGCGCGCTGGGCACCCTGACCGCCTGGGCGGTGCTGACCAAGGTCATGAGCATGAAGTGGGTGTTCCTGCCCCAGACCCTGGTGCTGACCGCCCTGCTGAGCACCGCCATCACGCTGGCCCTGGGCCTGGTGGCCACCTGGCGGGCGCTCAGCCAACCGGCGGCTCCGCTGCTGCGAGAGGAATGATCCGCCTTTCCGTACCAACGGATTTGTAGTAACGTTTTCGTATGGAAAGACTCTTCGAATGGGATGAGGCGAAAGCGGTAAGCAATTACCGCAAGCACGGCGTCACCTTTGAAATGGCCGTGCTCGCCTTCGATGACCCGTTCGTCCTGACCCGGCAAGACCGTATCGAAGGCGGCGAGCTCCGGTGGCAAACCCTGGGTGTGGTTACGGGACATTTGCTGCTGCTGGTCGCCCATACCCTATGGGAAGAGGACGATCAGGGTCACGCGATCGAGGTTATACGGATCATTTCAGCACGAAGGGCCACGCGGACCGAAAGGCGCCAATATGAGCACGAAGATCGTTAGGATGCGTAGGGCCGACGTTCCTCCTCTGACCGAGGAGCAAAAGGCGCAATTGAGAGCTCTGGCCGAACGGCCGGACAGTGAGATCGACTTCAGCGACATTCCCGAAACGACGGAAGATTTCTGGCAGAACGCCGCGCGTGGCCGCTTCTACAAGCCGACCAAGACATCGACGACCGTACGGATCGATTCCGACGTACTGGCCTGGCTGCGATCCCAGGGCAAGGGCTACCAATCCCGGATCAATGCCATTCTGCGGCGGGAGATGTTAGCGTCGCTCAAGAACGGCTGAGGAAGCGGGGCGGTCATGAACCAGGAACAGGCGGTCAGCAAGCTGCGGGCCCATGAGGCCGAGCTGCACCGGGCCGGCGTGGCGCATCTGTTCCTGGTGGGCGGCCCGGCGGCGCCGGAGCGGGAGGGCGGTGTGGACCTGTTCCTGGACAGCGACAACCCGCGCTTCAGCCTGATCGAACTGGCGGACATTCAGGACAAGGTGCGCGCCATCCTGGGCCGGCAATCCGAAGTCACCACCCGCGACGGCCTGCACCCCCAGTTGCGCCCGGGGATCGAGGCCGACGCCTTGCGCGTGTTCTGACGATGCGGCGGAACGTCATCCTGCGCCTGGGCGACCTGCGTGAAATGCTGGATGGGATCAGCGGCATCACCGCCGGCACCGCCTATCCGGAGTTCGCCGAAAGCTGGGGCCTGCAGCGCGCGGTGGAACGATCGCTGGAGATGGTGTCGGCCGCCGTCCGGCAATTGCCGCCCGACGTGACGGCGGCGGAGCCGGACATCCCCTGGCGCCAGATCGCGGCCATGGGCCAGCTGCTGCATCCCCCCGACCGCCGGGTGGCCACCCGCGTGCTGTGGAACAGCGTGTTGGAGCACCTGCCCCCGCTGTCGGACGCCATCGACCGCCTGATCGTGCGGGAAGAGAGCCGCTGACTCCCGCCAAGCGGGCGGATGCCCGCGCCCGGCGTTTGAGGCAACCTTAACTCCCAGGCACGCCCCGGCTGGTGGAGTATTCGAAGTGCAGCGCTTCGCCCGGGTGGACCAGGGGGTGGATGGCGTGCACGGCCATGGCGGCCTCGGCGAAGCCGCACAGGATCAGCTTCACCTTGCCGGGGTAGGTGGCGATGTCGCCGATGGCGTAGACGCCCGGCACGTTGGTGGCCATGGTGGCCGGGTTCACCGCCACGTGGTGGTGTTCCACGTTCAGGCCCCAGCTGGCGATGGGGCCCAGGTCCATGGCCAGGCCGAAGAAGGCCAGCAAGGCGTCGGCGGGCAGGGTCTTCTCCTCCCCCTCCAGCGTCGCGACCTTCACGCCGCTCAGCCGGCCGTTTTCTCCCTCAAGGCCGGCCAGCTGGTAGGGAACGACCATGTCGATGACGCCGTCCTTGGCCAGTTGGTCCAGCCGGGCGGCGCTTTCGGGTGCCGCGCGGAACTTGGCCCGGCGGTGCACCACCATGACCCGCCCCGCCACCTCGGACAGCGAGATGGCCCAGTCCACGGCGCTGTCGCCACCACCGGCGATGACCACGCGCTTGCCCGCGAAATCCTGGCGCCGGCGCACCAGGTAGTGCACCGACTTGCCCTCATACGCGTCCAGGCCGTCCAGCGGCGGCTTGTTGGGGCCGAAGGCGCCGCAACCGGCGGCGACCAGCACGGCGCGGCAGTCGATGGTGGTGCCCTTGTCCGTGCCCACCAGCCAGCGGCCATCCTGGCCTGGGGTCAGGGTCGTGACCTGTTGGCCCAGATGGTAGTTGGGCTTGAAGGGGGCCGCCTGTTCGGCCAGCCGGTCGATCAGGGTGGCCGCCTCGACCTGCGGATAGCCCGGAATGTCGTAGATGGGCTTTTCGGGATAGAGGGCGGTGCACTGCCCGCCCACCATGTCCAGCGCGTCGACCACGTGGCAGTCCAGCTTCAGCATGCCACATTCGAAAATGGCGAACAGGCCCACGGGGCCGGCGCCGATGATGCAGACGTCGGTGCGGTGAACGCCGCCGGGGGCGATGGTCTCAAGCTGGCTGGACATGGGTCGGGTCTACTCCTGGCACGGCACGCAGGGACCGGCGGCGAAGGGCGTGTCCAACGGGGTACGCACGGCCGGTCGGCGGTTCGGGTTGCTTTCATCACGCGAATTGATGCGCTAATCAACTGCCCAGTTTGCGGGGGGCGCCCCGCCTGGATGCTTGCTCCGGTAACCTACGCCGCCGCAGTATCCGCCGACGGCCCCCGCCATCCCACCCTCAGGAGCCCCATGCCCCACGCGCTGACATTGGATCTGGCTAATGAGCAGGCGACGGCCGATCTCGCGGCGCGGCTGGGCCGCCTGCTGGCCCCCGGCGACGTGGTGGCCCTGTCCGGCGATCTGGGGGCGGGCAAGTCCGCCTTCGCCCGCCACCTGATCCGCAGCCTGGGCGATGCCGAGGAAGAGGTGCCCAGCCCCACCTTCACCCTGGTGCAGACCTACGACCTGCCCGGCTTCCCCCTGTGGCATTTCGACCTCTACCGCCTGACGGAACCGGATGAGGTGCTGGAACTGGGGTGGGAGGAGGTTATTCATGAGGGCGTGGCGCTGGTGGAATGGCCGGCGCGCCTGGGCGCGCTGCTGCCCGCCGACCGGCTGGACCTGCACCTCGCCATCACCGGGCCCGACAGTCGGCGCGCCACCCTGACGGGTCACGGCGCCTGGGCCCGCCGCCTGGACGCCCCCGATTGGGCCCCCGAGACTGGGAAAGCTTCCGAGCCATGAGACGCGACACCCCGCCCCGTGAGACCGTCATCCGCCGCTTCCTGGACCAGGCCGGCTGGGGTGCCGCCCGGCGCCAACCCATGGGCGCCGACTGGTCGGCCCGGCGATATGAACGCCTGACCCTGCCGGGGGCGGGTGGGGGCGGCGCCACGGCCATCCTGATGGATTGCCGTGACGAGGTGGCCGCCAGCCAGGTGCCGCCCTTCGTCCAGATCGCCGGCCTGCTGCGCGACTGCGCCCTGTCGGCCCCCGTCATCCTGGCCGGCGACGAGCCGCAGGGCCTGCTGCTGATCGAGGATTTCGGCGGCGACGACTACGCCCGCCTGCTGGACGGCGGCGAAGATCCGTGGCAACCGCTGTACGAGGTGGCGACCGACGTGCTGGTCACCCTGCACCAGCGCTTCGTGCCCGCCTCCGCCCCCGACCTGTCGCGCTATGACGTCGGCCTGTTCCGCGACCAGGTCATGCTGTTCGCCGACGCCTTCGCGCCCGTGGTGCGCGGCCGGGCCCTGCCCGCCGGCGCCTGGGACGAGCTGGCCGAGGCGTGGGAGGGGGTGCTGCCCGCCGCCCTGTCACTGCCGCCCACCCTGCTGCTGCGCGACTACCACCCCGGCAACCTCATGCGCCTGACCGGTCGCGCCGGCGTGGCGGCCTGCGGCCTGCTGGATTTCCAGGATGGCGGCATCGGCCCCCGCGCCTACGACTTGGTGTCGCTGCTGGAGGATGCGCGGCGCGACGTGCCGGAGGAGTTGCGCCAGGCCATGACCCTGCGCTACCTGGCAGCCTTCCCCGACGTCGACCAGGGAACCTTCAGGGCGTCCGCCGCCATTCTGGGCGCCGTGCGCCACGCCCGCATCTTGGGCCGGGTGGCGCAACTGATCCAGGCCACCACCGGCGCGCCGCAGCTGTCCTTCCTGCCCCGGGTGTGGGGGCAGTTCACCGGCGCCATCCGCCATCCCGCCCTGTCGCCGATTGCCCACTGGGTGGAACGCCACCTGCCCGCTAACCTTGATGCCGATACCATCGTCCGGAGTTTCTGACGCGATGTCCGTTTCTGCCGCCGCCGTTGCCACCCCCGCCCCCGCCGCTTCCGTCCCCCATACCGCCATGGTGCTGGCCGCCGGCCTGGGCTTGCGCATGCGCCCGCTGACCCTGACGCGGCCCAAGCCGCTGGTGGAGGTGGGTGGCGCCCCCCTGCTGGACCACGCCCTGGACCGGCTTGCCGAAAGCGGGGTGGAACGCGCGGTGGTGAACACCCATCACCTGGGCGCCATGATCGAAAGCCATCTGGCCGACCGGTCCAGCCCCGCCATCACCCTGTCACCCGAGGCGGACTTGCTGGAGACGGGCGGCGGCGTGCGCCACGCCCTGCCCCACCTGGGCACCGATCCCATCTTCGTCGTCAACGCCGACATCCTGTGGCTGGACGGGCCCATCCCGGCGCTGAAACGGCTGGCCGCCACCTGGGACCCGGCGGTCATGGACGTGCTGCTGCTGCTGATGCCCACGGTGGCCGCCGTCGGCTATGACGGCCCCGGCGATTACCACATGGAAGCCGACGGCCGCCTGCGCTATCGCGCCGAGGGCGAACTGGCGCCTTTCGTCTTCGCCGGCGTGCACATCGTGAAGCCGGAGCTGTACCACGCCATCACCGAGAACCGTTTCTCCAACCTCAGGCTCTGGCAACAGGCGGAGGAGGCGGGGCGCCTCTACGGCATGCGCCACGACGGCGTCTGGTTCCATGTCGGCACGCCCGAGGCGGTGGAGGAAGTGAACACCCTGCTGGGCCATCCCATCCTGCACGACGCCAAGCTGAGCCAACCGCGCAAGGCCGAGCCCTGAACCCATGACCTGGCCTGCCGCATCGGGGGAGGAGACTGGCGCATCCCTGTTCACCATCGCGCCCGGGCTGCCGTTCGTGGACGCGCTGGCGGCCGGCATCCTGGCGCGGGTGGGCGATGATCCGCTGGCCCTGTCGCGGCTGACCGTCCTGCTGCCCACGGTGCGCGCCGTGCGGTCCCTGCGTGAGGCATTCCTGCGCCTGTCGGGCGGCAAGCCCATCCTGCTGCCCCGACTGTCGCCCCTGGGCGACGTGGACACGGACGAGGTGGTGTTCACCCAGGGCGGCACCGAGCTGCCCCAGGCCGTGCCCGCCCTGCGCCGCCAGCTGCTGCTGGCCCGACTGGTCATGCGCGCGCCCGATCTGGCCGCCACGCCCGCCCAGGCCGTGAGCCTGGCGGGCGAGCTGGCGCGCCTGCTGGACGAGGTGCAGACCGAGGGCTGCAAATTCGATGATTTGGCCCGCCTGGTGCCGGACGACTACGCCCAGCACTGGCAAGTGACCCTGCGCTTCCTGGAAATCATCACCCAGCATTGGCCGGCGCTATTGGCCGACGAGGGAGGTGTCGATCCCGCCAAGGAACGCGAGTTGCGGCTCAAGGCCCTGGCCGAGACCTGGCGCGCCCAGCCGCCGCCCGGCCCGGTCATCGCCGCCGGATCCACCGGCAGCATCCCCGCCACCGCCGACCTGCTGGCGGTGGTGGCCAGGCTGCCCCAGGGTGCCGTCGTCCTGCCCGGCCTGGACCTCGATTGCGATGAAGCCACCTGGCAGGACTTGGACGAGGCGCATCCGCAATACGGCCTGAAGCGCCTGCTGGAACGGCTGGAGATCCGCCGGGGCGCGGTGCGGCCCTGGCCCCTGCCCGACCCGTTGCCGGACGTCATGGCCCACCGCCGCAGCGCCCCCGTCCGGGCCCGCCTAGTGGCGGAAGCCCTGCGCCCCGCCGGCACGACGGAGGCCTGGCAGGACCTGTCCGCCAGCACCCTGGCGGCGGTGGCCGACCAGGCCCTGGCCGGCCTGTCGCGCCTGGATGCCGCCACCCCGCAGGAGGAGGCGGGCGCCATCGCCCTGATGATGCGCGAGGTGCTGGAAACGCCGGGCCGAACGGCAGCCCTGGTGACGCCCGACCGCGACCTGGCCCGGCGCGTGGCCCTGGCGCTGAAACGCTGGGACATCGCCGTCAACGACAGCGCCGGCCTGCCCCTGACCCAAAGTGCCGTGGGCAGCTATCTGCGCCTGCTGGCCGACTGGGCGGCGGAGCCGGCCCCCCTGGCGCTGTTGTCCCTGCTGAAGCACCCCCTGGCGGCGGGCGGGCAGAACCCATCCTTCTTCCGCGCCCAGGTGCGCGACCTGGAACGGGCGGTGCTGCGCGGCCCCCGGCCGGCCGACGGTTTCCAGGGCCTGCGCCTGGCGCTGGCCCAGGCGGAGCCCCGGCGTTTCGACACTCATGGTGACATCGACGCCCACCGCGCCCGCCTGTCGGCCTTCATCGACGGGCTGGAGGAAATCCTGCGGCCCCTGCTGGCGGCCATGAGTGGCACAGGCAAGACCCTGGCCGGCTGGCTGGACCTGCATGCCCGCACGGCGGAGGCCCTGGCCGCCGGCGACACGCAATCGGGGGCCGACCGCCTGTGGCGCCTGGATGATGGCGAGGCCGCCGCCGCCTTCGTGGATGAGTTGCAGGACGCCGGCCATGATTTCCCCGAGTTGGGCGGACCGGACTATGCCGCCGTCATCAGCGCCCTGATGGTGGGCCGCGCGGTGCGCCCCCGCTATGGCCTGCACCCGCGCCTGTACATCCTGGGCCTGCTGGAGGCGCGGCTGCAGCAGTTCGACGTCATGATCCTGGGCGGCCTGAACGAGGGCACCTGGCCGCCGCAGCCCAAGGCCGACCCCTGGCTGTCCCGCCCCATGCGCCAGCGCTTCGGCCTGCCAACGCCGGAGCGCCACCTGGGCCAGACGGCGCATGACTTCGCCCAGGCCTGCGGCGCCGCCACGGTGGTGCTGACCCGGTCGGAGCGGGTGGAGGGCACGCCCACCGTGCCGTCGCGCTGGCTGCTGCGGCTGGACACGGTGCTGAAGGCGCTGGGCCGTCCCATTGGGCGCCCACTGGCGCTGGGCGCCACCATGGGCCGCTGGACCGCCTGGGCCGAGGCCATGGACACGCCGGCGGCCGTACGGCCCTGCCCCCCGCCGGAGCCGCGCCCGCCCGTGGCCGCTCGGCCGCGCCGCCTGTCAGTCACCCAGGTGGAGACCTGGATGCGCGACCCCTATGCCCTGTACGCCCGCCACGTGCTGCGCCTGGAGGCGCTGGACCCGCTGGACGCCGATCCCGGGGCGGCCGACCGCGGCACCATGATCCA
Source organism: Nitrospirillum amazonense (assembly GCF_007828045.1). Classification (GTDB taxonomy): domain Bacteria; phylum Pseudomonadota; class Alphaproteobacteria; order Azospirillales; family Azospirillaceae; genus Nitrospirillum; species Nitrospirillum amazonense_C. The sequence continues at coordinate 26,683 of NZ_VITN01000003.1, forward strand.
CGAGGCGCTGGACGACTTCATCAAAGCCAACCCCGGCACCCTGCTGCCCGAGGACGCGCGCGAACAGCTGCTGCGCTTCGGCCGGCTGGCCTTCGCCCCCTATAGCGGCCAGCCCAGCCTGGAAACCTTCTGGTGGCCGCGGTTCGAGCGCATCGCCGACTGGTTCCTGGCGAAGGAGCGGTCGCGGCGCGCCAGCGGCATCCAGCCCCTGAAGACCGAGGCGAAAGGCAGCCTGACCCTGGAAACGTCCTATCTGCCGTTCGACATCATCGCCAAAGCCGATCGTATCGACCGGCTGATCGACCGGTCCGTCGAAATCATTGATTACAAGACCGGTAGCCCTCCTCGCGCCCGCGACGTGGAACTGGGCTTTTCCCCACAGCTGCCGCTGGAAGCCGCCATCGCGCTGGCCAACGGCTTCGGCCCCGACGTTCAAACCAGCGCCGTTGGCCAACTGTCGTTCTGGCGCCTTACGGGCGGCGAGCCCGCCGGCCTAGAGGTCGTGCTGAAACTGGACCCCGCCCGCCTGGCGGCGGAGGCGGTGGAAGGCCTGCGCCAGTTGATCGACCTGTTCGACCAGGAATCCACCCCCTACCGCTCGCAGCCCCGGCCAGGCATGGCGCCGCGCTATTCCGACTATCTGCACCTGGCGCGCGTGGCGGAATGGTCGATGGGCGACGGGGGTGAGGCATGAGCGCGGCGCCCCCCCCGGATCGCCCGATCGACCCCACGGTCAAGCAGCGCCAAGCCTCGGACCCGGAGACATCGGTCTGGGTGGGGGCGTCGGCGGGCACCGGCAAGACCAAGGTGCTGACCGACCGGGTGGTGCGCCTGATGCTGGCCGGCACCGAGCCCGGCCGCATCCTGTGCCTGACCTTCACCAAGGCGGCCGCGGCGGAAATGGCCAACCGCATTGCAGAACGCCTTGCAAGTTGGGCAGTCATGGCGGATGGCGACCTGACGCAGGCCCTGGCCGAGCTGAACGGCCGCCCGCCCACGCGGGATGAGGTGCTGACCGCCCGCCGCCTGTTCGCCCGCGTGCTGGACACCGCCGGCGGCATGAAGATCCAGACCATCCACGCCTTCTGCCAGTCCTTGCTGCGCCGTTTCCCGCTGGAGGCGCGGCTGCCGCCCAATTTCCAGGTCATGGATGACCGCACGGCGGCCGAAGCGCTGGCCGAGGCGCAGGCGCAGATGCTGGCGTCGGCCCAGGACCGGCCGGCCACTCCCCTGGGCCAAGCCCTGAAGCGCCTGGCCGGCGCCCTGAATGAGGAAAGCTTCGCCGAGTTGCTGGCCGATCTGGTGGCCCAGCGCGGCCGCATCCGCCGCATTCTGGAGGCGCACGGCGGCCCCGGGGAACGTGGGCTGGACGGCACCATCGCCGCCCTGTTCCGCCACCTGGGCGTGAGCCCGGAGGAGACGGAGGCCGGCGTGCTGGCGGCTGGCTGCCGGGACGAGGTGCTGGACGTCGCCAACCTGCGGGCGGCCTGCGCCGCCCTGGCCGAGGGCACGGCCACGGACGTGGAGCGCGGCATGGGCATCCAGCGGTGGCTGGACCAGATCGACCGCCGCCTGACCGACATCGCGGCCTATCGCCAGCTGTTCCTGACCGCCGACGGCACGGTGCGGTCCCGACTGGCGACCAAGGGCGCCCTGGCCGCGAATCCGCGCACCGCCGACATCCTGGCCCAGGAAGGCCAGCGCCTGCTGGACCTGCAGGAACGCCTGCGCGCCGTGACGGTCGCCCATTCCACCGCCAGCCTGTTGACCCTGGCCGGCAGCATGCTGGAAGGCTATCAGCGCTGGAAGGACAGCCGGGCACAGCTGGACTTCGACGATCTGATCCTGGCGGCCAGCGCCCTGCTGACCGGCGATGCCCAGGCCTGCGCCTGGGTGCTGTACAAGCTGGACGGCGGCCTGGACCACATCCTGATCGACGAGGCGCAGGACACCAACCCGGAGCAGTGGCGGGTGGTGAGCGCCCTGGCGGAGGAGTTCTTCGCTGGCGAGGGCCAGTCGCAGGCCCGGCGCACCCTGTTCGTGGTGGGCGACGAGAAGCAGTCCATCTTCAGTTTCCAGGGCGCCGACCCGGCGGAGTTCGCCCGCATGCGCCGCACCTTCCAGGCGCGGGTACAGGCGGCGGAACGGCCCTGGGCCATCGTGGACCTGGAAACGTCCTTCCGTTCCGTCGGCGCCGTGCTGCAGGCGGTGGATACGGTGTTCGCGCAGCAGGACGCCCGGGACGGCGTGTCGGCGCAGGCCATCCGCCACCGCCCCTTCCGCCAGGGCATGGCGGGCACGGTGGAGCTGTGGCCTCTGGTACGGCCCGGCGACGGGGCGGACACCCCGGCCTGGTCGCCGCCCCTGCACCATGAGCCGGAAGACAGGCCCCAGGCCCGCCTGGCCACCGTCATCGCCGACCAGATCGCCCATTGGATCGCCAAGGGGGAGGTGCTGGAGGCGCGCGGCCGGCCCCTGACCGCCGGCGACATCCTGGTGCTGGTCCGCCGCCGCAACGCCTTCGTCCAACAGCTGGTGCGCGCGCTGAAGGAACGGCGCGTGCCGGTGGCGGGCGTGGACCGCATGGTGCTGACCGAGCAGCTGGCCGTCATGGACCTGATGGCGGTGGGCCAGTTCCTGCTGATGCCGGAAGACGACCTGACCCTGGCCACCGTGCTGAAAAGCCCCTTCATCGGCCTGGATGAGGAGGCGCTGTTCACCCTGGCGCACGGGCGCGGCGGCCGCCTGTGGCCGGCCCTGGTGAAGCGGGCGGAGACGGACATGCGCTTCCAGCCCGCCTACGCCTGGCTGCGCCGCCTGCTGGGCGAGGTCGACTACACCGCCCCCTATGAGCTGTTCGCGGGCCTGCTGACCCGGCCCTGTCCGGCCGACCCGGTCAGCGGCCGGCGGGCCCTGCTGGGCCGCCTGGGGGCGGAGGCCATCGACCCGGTGGACGAGTTCCTGAGCCTGTGCCTGGGTTTTGACCGCGCCCATCCGCCGTCCCTGCAAACCTTCCTGCACTGGCTGGCTGCGGGAAAGACGGAGGTGAAGCGCGAGCTGGACACGGGCGCCAAGGATCGCGGGCCGGAGGGCGGTCAGGTGCGCATCATGACCGTCCATGGGTCCAAGGGCCTGCAGGCGCCGGTGGTCATCCTGCCCGATACGACGCGCAAGCCGGTGACCAGCCCCCGTATCCTGTGGCCCCACGGAGACGAAGAGGGCGCCGCCGCCCCCGGCGTTCCCCTGTACGCCCCCCGGCGGGAGCAGGAGGACGTGAAGACCCGGGCCGCCCGGGCCGCCGCCGACCGCCGGCGCGACCAGGAATACCGCCGCCTGCTGTACGTGGCCCTGACCCGGGCGGAAGACCGGCTGCATGTCTGCGGCTATGAGGGCAAGACCGCCACCAGCGACGACACCTGGTTCCGGTTGACGGAACGGGCGCTGGCCGCCGTGGCGCCCAGCCGGGCCTTCGACCTGACCGCCGTGTCGCGCCAGGGATGGACCGGTGACGGCCGGGTGCTGTCGGAACCGCAGACCCGCCCCCCGCCCGCCCAGCGCGCCGCGCGCGAAGGAGCCGAGGCGGTCCCGCCGGCCCCCGCCTGGCTGCTGGCCCCGCCGGCGGCCGAGCCCGCCCCGTCGCGCCCGCTGGCCCCCTCCCGCCCGGACGGGGAGGAACCGGCGGTGCGGTCGCCCCTGGGCGATGGCGAGGCGAAAGAGGCCCGCCGCTTCAAGCGCGGCACCCTGATCCACAAGCTGCTGCAGCTGTTGCCGGAAATGCCGGTGGCGGCCCGGGCCGGGGCCGCGCGCCGCTGGCTGGACCGCCCGGCCCATGGCCTGGATGAGGCCGCGCGGGAGGAGATCTGGGCGGAAACCCTGCGCGTGCTGAATCACGATGAGTTTGCCGACCTGTTCGGCCCCGACAGCCGGTCGGAAGTGCCCCTGGTGGGCACGGTGGGCACGCGTCCCCTGGCGGCACAGATCGACCGGCTGGTGGTGACGGCGACCGAGGTCAAGATCATCGACTTCAAGACCAACCGCCCCCCGCCCCGCACGGCGGAGGAGATTCCCGGCCTGTACGTCTCGCAAATGGCCGCCTACCGGGACGCCCTGAGGCGCATCTATCCGGACCTGGCCATCCGCTGCCTGCTGCTGTGGACCGACGGCCCCTTCATCACCGAGGTTGATCCCGCCCGCATGGACGCCGTCATTTTGGGCTGAACCTTATCGCGCGCCGGGAGTTACCCAAGAGGGGGACAATTGGGGGATACAAGAGGGGGACAATTGGGGGATAATTGGGTGATGGGCCCACCAGCCTACCGGAGGACCCCTGACGATGTCCGACTATACCTTGTACTACTGGCCTGTCCCCTTTCGGGGGGAGTTTATTCGTACCATCCTGACCCAGGCCGGCAAGGCCTGGGACGAGCCTGAGGTAAGCACCCTGGTGGAGGTGATGGAGGAAGCCCCCGGCGACCAGCCGGTGCCCTTCATGGGTCCGCCCGTGCTGGTGGACCGCGCGGCCGATTTCACCGTGTCGCAGATGCCGGCCATCGCCCTGTATCTGGGCGATACCCTGGGTCTGTTGCCGCCTTCGCCGCAGGGCCGGGCCATGACCCTGAAGGTCGTGGCCGACGCCAACGACGTGATCGACGAGATCACCCTGAACGGCGGGCGGGAGATGTGGACACCCGCGACGTGGGAGGACTTCGTCCCCCGGCTGCGCCGCTGGATGTCCATTTTCGAGGCGACCGGCCAGCGCCACGGCCTGCAGCGCGACCATGGCCTGATGCTGGGCGGCGACGCCATCGGCGTGGCCGACATTGTCACCGCCACCCTGTGGTCCACCCTGCGCCGCGTCTTCCCCGGGATCGGTACGATCCTGGACGAGATGGCCCCGGGGGTCGCTGCCTTGAGCCGCCGGGTCTGGCAGACGCCGGCCCTGGCTGCCTGGGACAAGGTATCGGTCAGGCGCTACGGCGACAGCTATTGCGGCGGCCAGATCGAGAAATCGCTGAAAAGGGCGGTTAACGGCTAAGGCGGCCGGTAGGCGGCCCCCTGTCAGTTGACCGGCCTCAAGTCAACCGGCGGTTCCACTCGCGGTACATCCGCTCCGCCTCGTCCGAGCCCGCGAGGATTTCCACCAGGCGCAGGTTGTTGAACATCTGCCGGCGGACCTCGGGATCGCCCCGGGCGCCGGGGGCCGCCATCATGCGCTCGGTCTGGCGGTCGATCTCCCGCCGGATTTCCGTGATCTTGGCGGTGACCTCGCGCTGGATGCCCAGGTGCCCCGCCAGCTTGGACGAGCGCTTGAGGGCCAGAACCGTGGCCTCCGCCTTCTTCATCTCGTCAGGCGGGGTGGAGACGCCACCGGCGGAATACATCAGGGCGGCCAGGGTCTTCTCCACGTCGCCGAGCACGGTGGTCAGCACGAATTCGCCGATCTCACTGCGGGCGGCGGCCACGCGGTCGACGATCTTCTTGTCGCGCAGGATGGCGACACTGTCATTGACCGAGGTGAGGCCATCGGTCAGCCGTTCCGCCACCGCGGCCAGGGAACCCAGTTGCTGCACCGGGTCCTTCACCGCCGGGGCGGCGCCCGATGTGGCGCCGGGCGTCGGCTCCGGCGGTTTGGCCATGGTGCCGGTCTGGCGCAGCAGGTTGCCCACCACCACGCCCGACAGATCGCGCGTCAGGGCGTCGCGCTGCGCCTGGCTGTTGCCGGTCACGCGCATGTCGGTCAGCATCTTCAGGATCACGCCGGGACGCAGCATACGGGCGGTCAGCACCAGCAGCACGGGCGCCGCGGCCTGCGGGCTTTCCGCCCCGCCCAGTTGGGCCATGACGCCCTTGATCGCCTCGACATGGCTTTCCGCCAGGTCGCCGATGGGGCGTTCCGGCAGGCGCTGCTTCAAATCCTCGATGACGCCGCCCAGCAGCAGCACGTCGCGCAGCGTCTGAATCTGCCGCAGCACGTCGTCGTCACGGCCGAAATTGTCGACCATGAAGCGCAGGTTGTTTTCCGCCTCGTCGGCGATGGCGGCCAGCGCCTGGGCGCCCGCTTCCCACAGGGGCGCCGCCACGCGGGCCATGACGCGCGGATCGCGCGGGTCGGCCTTCAGGATGCCCTGGGCGACGCCGTCCACCATGCCGCCGTCCAGCCGCGCCCGCACCAGCTTCCACGCGGTGGGCAAGGTGCCGCGCGACACCCGTTGCAGCCGGCGGGTATAGACGCCGGGATCGTCGAACAGATCCTCCGCGGGGCGGAAGAACAGGCGCGAGACGGTGGGCCGGCGGGGCGGTCGCAACTGGGTCAGGCGCGGACGCATCGCGTCGAACGCCCCGGCGATGCCGGGCTTTTCCCCCAGCTGTTCCAGCAAGGCGTAGATCTGCAGGAACTTGGCGTCGCTGAGCCGGGTGGCGTCACGCGCCAAGGTCTGCCACTGGGCAATAGCCGGATCGGTCATGACAGCGTCGCCTTCAAGGCTTCGATCCGCATCACCGCCGCCATGTCGAGGGCGCCGGTGCGCCAGTCCTCCCCCATGCGCAGCCAGCGCGTCTGTATCTTCCCCAGCACCTCAAGGTCGTAGGCCGACGGCTCCTTGCCGCCCTCGCCCACCGGGATCAGGGGGGCCAGGCGGAACAGCTCACCCATGGTGGATTGCTGCGCCTCCAGCGGGCTGTCGGACACACTGTCCCAAAGACGGATCAGGAAGGGCCAGCCGTCCATGAGCCAGCCAAGCCGCGTCACATCCTCCGCCACCGCGGTGCGCAGGGCGCGGAAATCACCGGCGATGGCGCCCAGGTCGCGGCAGCGGTTGTCCAGCCGCGCCAGCCGGTCGCGCGATATGTCCAGCGCCGCCTTGGCCGTCTCGGCCACGAAATCGGCCAGCTGCGACACCTCGGAGAAGTCGGTGGCGCCCCAGCGCTGCAGGCTGGCGCGGGTGCGCTCCAGTTCGCCCACCGCCATGCGCAGGCGGCCCAGCTGCTGGCACTGCGGCAGGCCCACGGGGGCGATCAGCGTGGCCAGGGTCTCCACCCGCGATACCATTTCCTCCACGGGCAGGTTGGCCCGCTGGCCCAGCTGCCCCAGGGCGGCGCGTACCAGGCGCTGGCTTTCCGAGCCGGTCATGCCGGTGGCCAGCAGCTCGGCCGGGTCCATGCGCGCCAGCTTCAGCAACTCGATGACCAGGGTGAATTGGGTCAACGCCTGATAGCCCGCATCCAGCGCCAGGGTCTTTTCCGCCGCCAGCGAGGCGTCGCCGCCGGCCACGCCCGTCGCCTGCACGGCCAATACCGCCTGGCGCACCGTGTCGGGCGAATACTGCTTCAGTTCCAGCAGGGCGTCGTACAACAGCCTGTCATGCAGGGTGACGGTCATGACCGCGGGCAGGGAGCGCCAGGGCATGATGTACATGCCCTTGCCGCCGTTGAAGCTGGGCAGCAGGAATTCCGGTTCGCCCTGGCGGGTGGGCCGCATGCGGGCCTGACTCAGCATCGGGGTGGTGAAGGGAATTGAAATTCCCCGCTCACCAAACGTACCCGGCGAAATATCCAGACTTTTCGCTTGGCTCATCCCAGAAACCGCCGCCCCCGCTGTCCCTCGGGCCCCACCCGCCCCCCATTTTGGGGGAGGCGAACTCAGCCTCTCCTATCCAAAGGCAATATGCCAGACAAATGATTAATTGTGACGGGACGTGGTGGAACCCAATTCCACCCAGCCGGGCCACGGACTGACCTTGGACAATTCTGTAAGCAAATCCCGGGCCACTGCTGCGCATCCTAATAAACCGACGGCGTCCGGAATTTTACCGGATGCCGCCCCGGATGCTGCCGAGGAAAGAAGCTTACAGATATCGCGTTAAAATATTTCAACCGACTCGGAAAAGAGAGCGGACAGGGGTGGCTTGGCGAACCGGCATGGCCTAACGCCCCCGTCTTCGAGGATGGGCCGCCACCGTTGCCCCCTGGCGCCAGGGGGGCCCGACGCCATGACCATGAGGCCGCGTCGTGTTGAACTGGGCATTTCCTGCGTTTCGGGGCCTGAAAGGGACGGTTTTGCCGCTTTTCAAGGGGGCCCCGCCACCGCCCTGCCCCCCATCCGGCCCCGCCTTGACCATACCCGCCCAGGGCACCTACATTTACCGGTGAAACTGGGCGCGGAATCCCCGCGCACCTACCCGCACTAGGTAGGGCCACCATAGGAACCCCCAAGTCCTGGGGCCCTAGCAGCCAAGGATAGCGTTATGAGCGAGAATACGGTGAAGGTGACGGACAGCAGCTTCGAGACCGACGTGCTGAAGGCCGGCGGCCCGGTGCTGGTCGACTTCTGGGCCACCTGGTGCGGCCCCTGCAAGATGATCGCCCCGTCCCTGGAGTCCATCGCCGAAGAGCTGAACGGCCAGCTGACGGTGGCCAAGCTGGACATTGACGACAACCCCAACGTCCCGGGCAAGTACGGCGTGCGCGGCGTGCCGACCCTGATGCTGTTCAAGGACGGCGAAGTGGTCGCCACCAAGGTGGGCGCCCTGCCCAAGCAGGCCCTGACCGACTGGGTGAAGTCCAACCTGTGATCTGAAGCGGCCCACCAGGGCCGAACGTGTCGGGTAGAGAGAGGCGGGCGTCCCCGGGGCGCCCGCCTTCTTCTTTGCGCACTCGCGCAGGGCCTGCATCCTGGGACCGCCTTCCCGGGAAGGCGCATCAGCCCTCGCCTAAAAATCTTGTTAATAATGATATTGATTCTTAGTTTCATAGCATTTACGGTCCCGACAAAAGACGGGGACAAAAATGCGTGCGAAAACAAACTATTCCTTCCTGCTGTTGGCCATGACCGCGCTTTCCTGGCCGTCTTCGGGGGCCGCGCTGGCCGCTGAGGCCACGCCTGCGCCGCTGGCCAACTCCGGGGACGCCGTTGGGGATGCCCCCGCGGAGGGCGAGGCGCTGGACGACATCATCATCACGGGTGAGAAGGCCAACCGCACGCTGAAGGAGACGACGACCAGCGTGGCCGTCACCACGCCGGCGCGCATCGCCCAGGAAAACATCCAGACCATCCAGGACATCTACGACCGCACGGCCAACGTCGCGCAGACCTATGGCGCCGCCGGCTTCACCATTCGCGGCATCGGCAACACCGGCGTGTCCAACGCCGGCAACGCCGACGCCGCCACCGTCTACATCGACGGGGCGCCCATCCCCGGTGCCGCCCTGTTCGGCGGGCCGACGGACATGTGGGACGTGGCGCAGGTGGAAATCCTGCGCGGCCCCCAATCCACCATCCAGGGGCTGAACGCCATGGCCGGCGCCGTGGTCATCACCACCCGCGACCCCGCCGCCGACCATTGGGCCGGCGACGCCCGCGTGCAATGGACCGACCAGCAGGAGCGCACCTTCTCCGCCGCCGCCGGCGGACCGCTGGTGGCGGATGAGCTGGGCCTGCGGGTGGCGGCGGAGCGCCGCGTCAACGACGGCATCATCGAGAACAAGGTGCTGGGCGACCGCGATGACGCCCTGCGCAGCCTGAACCTGCGCGGCAAGCTGAAATGGACGCTCAAGGCCCTGCCCGACCTGACGGCGGTGCTGAGCTATGACCGCACGCGGCGCGATGGCGGCTATCTCTACCAATATGTCCGCACCGACGTGCCGGACTATTACGACCACCGCACCTCGTTCTCCAACCGGCCCAACATCGGCAAGGTCGATACCGACATCGCCACCCTGAACCTGTCCTATAAGCTGAGCGACGCGCTGACCATCACAAACGTCGCCTCCTGGAACCGGCTGCGCCAGGACGCCAGCCAGGACAGCGACGGCACGCCGGCGGATATCGAGGTGGTCGACAATAAGACCAAGGCCACCACCTACACCGAGGAACTGCGCCTGAATTACCAGGGCGACCGGTTCAGCGGCCTGCTGGGCGGCTGGTACTACAACCGCGACCTGGCCATCGACGCCGACAGCCACGTCACCGTCACCACGCCGCTGACGACCATCACCAACCTGTTGCGCAGCGGCGGCTTCCCCGCCGCCACGGCCAGCGCCATCAGCGCCGCCTATGGCAAGGTCCTGCCCGTGATCCCGGTGTCCTACCAGGCCCACCAGCCGCAGCAGGTGGAGACGGCGGCCCTGTTCGGCGACGGTCGCTATCGCGTGACCGACCGGCTGTCGCTGCTGGCCGGCTTCCGCTACGATCATGAGCAGAATCGCTATGGCGCCGGCACCGCCACGCAGTTCACCGGCATCTATCCCGACCCCGCCACCTTCGGCGCCGCGGGCACGCCGTTGAACCTGGCCGTGCAGGCCATCAACCAGGGTGTGGCCGGCATCGTGGCCCAGGCGGCCTCGGCCACCGCCTCGAACCAGCGCACCTTCGACGCCTTCCTGCCCAAGGCGGGCGTTTCCATGGATTGGACACCGGACCTGGTGACAGCCTTCACGGTGCAGCGCGGGTATCGGTCCGGCGGATCCAGCCAGAACGCCGCGCACGCCGCCCTGGTGCCCTATGATCCGGAGTACAGCTGGAACTATGAGGGCTCCGTCCGCTCCACCTGGCTGGACGGGTCGCTGGCCGTGAACGCCAACGCCTTCTACACGGACTGGAGCGACCAGCAGGTCACCGCCCGCTTCAGCGACAACGTCTACGACTACAACACCGTCAACGCCGGCAAATCCCACCTCTACGGTGTTGAGCTGGAAACCACGCACAGGATCAGCCCGGTGGTGGACTGGTACGCCTCCGTCGGCTATCTGCGCACCAAGTTCGATGAGCTGCACCTGCCCAACGGCAGCAGCGCCACCGTGGACCTGACGGGGTCGGAATTCCCCTACGCCCCGCATTGGACGGTGGCGGGTGGGGTGAACCTGCATTTCGGCGGCGGCTTCGTCGCCAACCTCAACGCCAACTGGCGCGACGCCGTCTTCACCGCCGTGGGCGCGACGCAGGGCCAGTACCGCGTGGGCGCCCGCGCCATCGCCAATACGCGCGTGGGCTATGAGACGGGCCTGTGGGGTGCCTACCTGTTCGTGAGCAACCTCACGGACGAGCATTATGCCCAGTACGTCCTGACGTCCCAGAACCGCGCCATCCTGGGCGCGCCGCGCACCATCGGCGGCACGCTGGAGGTGCATTGGTGAGGGCGGGCCCCCGTCAGCCTACCTTTTTTCAGCCGTTGTCGGCCAGGATGGAACCCGCCAGGTAGAGCGACCCGCAGATCAGGGTGCGCCGCGCCGCCCCCCGGGCCGCCAGTCCGGCGATGGCCTCGGCGGCGCTGCCGGCCTCGGTCACGTCGGTGATGCCGACCGCGCGGGCGGCGGCGGCGATGTCAGCGGCGGGACGGGTCGCGTCCTCGCCCGGGATGGCAATGGCCACCAGCCGGCGGACGTAGGGGGCGATGGGCCGCAGGAAGTCCGCCGGCACCTTGCTGGTGATCATGCCCACCACCAGGTCCAGCACCTCACCGGTACCGGTCCAGCGTTCAGCCTGGACGCCCAACACCTCGCCCGCCGAGTCGTTGTGGCCGCCGTCCAGCCACAGCTCCGTGCCGGGCAGCAGTTGGGCCAAGGGCCCGCGCGTCAGGCGCTGCAGACGGCCGGGCCATTCCACCGTGGCCAGGCCCTGGATGATGTCGGCGTCCTGCACCGTCAGGGGCAGGTGCTGCAAGGCGGCAATGGCGGTGCCGGCGTTGCCGATCTGGTGGGCGCCCAGCAAGCCCGGCATGGGCAGGTCCAGCGTACGGCCAAAGCCTTCGAAGCGGAAACCGACGGCGGTGGGTAGGGCCGACCAGTCCGCCCCGGCGATGGCCAGCGGCGCGCCCAGCACGGCGGCGCGGTCACGGAAGACGGCCAGGGGCACGTCCGTCGCCTGCGGCCCCACCACGGCGGGACAACCGGCCTTGAAGATGCCGGCCTTCTCGCCCGCGATGGCCGCCAGCGTGTCGCCCAGGAACTGGGTATGGTCGAAGGAGATGCGGGTGACGACGGTCGCCGCCGGCCGGTCCACCACGTTGGTGGCGTCCAGCCGCCCGCCCAACCCCGTCTCCAGCAGCAGCACGTCGGCCGGCACCTCGGAATAGGCGAGGAAGGCGGCGCAGGTGATGATCTCGAAGATGGTGATGGGGTCGCCCTGGTTGGCGGCCTCGCACCGTTCCAGCAGGGTGACCAGGGCGGCGTCATCCACCAAGCGGCCGGCCAGGCGCACCCGCTCGTTGAAGCGGACGAGGTGGGGGCTGGTGTAGACATGCACCCGATGGCCCGCCGCCTGCAGCATGGCGCGCAGGAAGGCGATGGTGCTGCCCTTGCCGTTGGTGCCGGCGACGTGGACGACGGGGGGCAATTGATCCTGCGGCCGGCCCAGCCGGTCCAGCAGGCGCTTCACCCGATCCAGCGACAGGTCGATGACCTTGGGATGCAGCTGGCCCAGCCGGGCCAGCACCTGGTCCAGATGCGACACGGAATGCCCCCCTTCGTTTAAGCCTTGGCCTTAGCGGCCCTTCACCGGCACCGGGCGCGGGCGCGACGGCTCGGTGGGGATGCGCACCACGTCGGCACCGGGGCCGGGGCTGCGCAGCAGATCGATCAGGCGGGACAGCATGCCCTTCATCTCGCGCCGGTGCACCACCATGTCCACCATGCCGTGTTCCAGCAGGTATTCCGACCGCTGGAAGCCTTCCGGCAGGGTTTCGCGGATGGTGCTTTCGATGACGCGGGCGCCGGCGAAGCCGATCTGCGCGCCGGGCTCGGCGATGTGGATGTCGCCCAGCATGGCGAAGCTGGCCGTGACGCCGCCGGTGGTCGGGTCGGTCAGGATGACCAGGTAGGGCAGGCCCGCCTCCTTCACCATCTCGGCGGCGATGATGGTGCGCGGCATCTGCATCAGCGACAGGATGCCTTCCTGCATGCGGGCACCGCCGGAAGCCGGGACCACGATCAGCGGCGCCTGCTGCAGCACGGCCAGTTTGGCCGCGGCCAGCAGGCCCTCGCCCACCGCCATGCCCATGGAGCCGCCCATGAAGGTGAAGTCGAAGGCGGCGACCACGGCCGGGCGGCCATCGATGCGCCCATGGGCCACGACGATGGCGTCGGGGCGGCCGGTCTTGGACTGCGCGTCCTTCAGGCGGTCGGTGTAGCGCTTCTGGTCACGGAACTTCAGCGGGTCCACCACCGGCTTGGGCAGCTCAATGGTCTGGAAACCGGCGTCCAGCGTCATCTTCAGGCGCTGCATGGGATCCAGGCGCATGTGGAAACCGCAGTGCTGGCAGACGTGCAGGTTATCTTCCAGGTCGCGGTGGAAGATCATCGCGCCGCAGGACGGGCACTTGTGCCAGAGGTTGTCCGGCACCTCTTTCTTGGACACCAGGGCCTGAAGCTTGGGGCGGACGAAATTAGTGAGCCAGTTCATGTGCTTAACCTTAAAGACATTCGCCTGGCCAGGGCCGGCGCTGACAAACACCAGCGGGGGCGGCGCCTGATGGCGCGCCCCCGGACAGGTGAAAGCCGATCTTGTAGCCTATTTCCGCGCGCCGCGCACCCCGGCCGCCAACTCGGCCACGAAACCCAGAACGTCGGGCAACAGGCCGGGCTTGGCCTTGCCCTCGGTATCCAGGTTGGCCTCCAGCCGGCGGACGATGGCGCTGCCCACCACGGCGGCGTCCGCCACCCGGGCCACGGCGGCCGCCCCGTCCGGCGTGGTGATACCGAAACCCACCGCCACGGGCAGGTCGGTCCCCGTCCGCAGGTGGGCCACGGCAGCGGCGATGGCGTCGCTGGTGGCCGAGCCGGCGCCGGTGATGCCGGCGATGGAAACGTAGTAGATGAAGCCCGAGGTGTTGGCCAACACGGCCGGCAGACGGGCCTTGTCCGTCGTCGGCGTCGCCAGGCGGATGAAGTTGACGCCCGCCGCCTGGGCCGGCAGGCACAGCTCGCCATCCTCTTCCGGCGGCAGGTCGACGACGATCAAGCCATCCACCCCGGCTGTCTTGGCGTCAGCCAGGAAGCGGTCCACGCCATAGGCGTAGACGGGATTGTAATAGCCCATGAGGATGATGGGCGTGTCGGCGTCACCCTCACGGAAGGCCTTCACCAGGTCCAGCGTGCGCGTCATGCGGGCGCCGGTGGCCAGCGCCCGCAGGGTGGAGGCCTGGATGGCCGGGCCGTCCGCCATGGGATCGGTGAAGGGCATGCCCAGCTCGATCAGGTCGGCGCCGGCGCCCGGCAGGCCCTTCAGCAGGTCCAGGCAGGTGTCATGATCGGGGTCGCCGGCGGTGATGAAAGCGACCAGGCCGGCGCGGCCCTCCGCCTTCAGGGCGGCGAAGCGGCGATCGATGCGGGAATTCGCGGTGCTCACAGGCTGACCCCCAGTTCGCGGGCGACGGTGAAGATGTCCTTGTCGCCCCGGCCGCTGAGGTTCACGACCATCAGGTGATCCTTGGGCAGGGTAGGCGCGCGGCGGATGACCTCGGCCAGCGCGTGGGAGGATTCCAGCGCCGGGATGATGCCTTCCACCTTCGACAGGCGCTGGAAGGCGTCCAGCGCCTCCTTGTCCGTGGCGCTGACATAGGTGACGCGGCCGACATCATGCAGCCAGGAATGCTCCGGCCCGATACCCGGATAGTCCAGGCCGGCGGAGATGGAGTGACCCTCCAGGATCTGCCCGTCCCCGTCCTGCAACAGGTAGGTGCGGTTACCGTGCAGCACGCCGGGCCGCCCACCGGTGAGGGAGGCGGCGTGCGCCCCGGTCTCGATGCCGTGGCCGGCAGCCTCGACCGCCACCATGGCGACCTCGGCATCGTCCAGGAAGGGATGGAACAGGCCCAGGGCGTTGGACCCGCCGCCGATGCAGGCGACCAGCGTGTCGGGCAGGCGGCCTTCCATGGCCACCATCTGCTCGCGCACCTCATGGCCGATGATGGACTGGAAGTCGCGCACCAGGGCCGGATAGGGGTGCGGGCCGGCGGTGGTGCCGATGATGTAGAAGGTGTCGCCGACGTTGGTGACCCAGTCGCGCAGCGCCTCGTTCATCGCGTCCTTCAGCGTGCGCGAGCCGGAGGTGACAGGCTTGACCTCCGCGCCCAGCAGCTTCATGCGGAAGACGTTGGGCTGCTGGCGGGCGATATCGACCTCGCCCATGTAGATGGTGCAGGGCAGGCCGAACAGGGCGCAGACGGTGGCCGTGGCGACACCGTGCTGGCCGGCGCCCGTCTCGGCGATGATGCGTGTCTTGCCCATGCGCTTGGCCAGCAGGATCTGGCCGATGCAGTTGTTGATCTTGTGCGCGCCGGTGTGGTTCAGCTCTTCGCGCTTCAGATAGATCTTGGCGCCGCCCAGCTCATTGGTCAGCCGCTCGGCGAAGTACAGCTTGCTGGGGCGGCCGACATACTGGTTCAGATAATAGCCCATCTCGGCCTTGAAGGCCGGGTCGTCCTTGGCGGCGGTGTACGCCTTTTCCAGGTCGAGGATCAGGGGCATCAGGGTTTCGGCGACGAAGCGCCCCCCGTAGATACCGAAATGGCCGTGCTCGTCTGGACCGGCGCGGTAGGTGTTCAAGCTCATGGGGCGGCGCTCTCATGTCAGCTGGGCTCACCCCGGTTGGACCCAAGGGCAAGTAGGCCGCCGACGATACCGGCCCTGGCGGCGATTTCAAGACCGCCCGCGCGGCCGCGCCCTAATGCCCGCCATGCGCCACGGCCCGTGATCCAGCAACTTAATTGCGCGTACGAAAGATTTCAGCCCCGAGGCAGCTGCACCGTGAACACCGCGCCCAGCACCTTGCCGGTCGCGTCGGTGCGATTGGCAGCGAAGATGCGGCCGTTGTGGGCCTCCACGATCTGCTTGGAGATGGAAAGGCCCAGGCCGGAATGGGTGCCGAACTTCTCGCCCGCCGGCCGCTCGGTATAGAAGCGGTCGAAAATGGCCTCGGTCTTGCCGGCCGGTATGCCGGGGCCGTCGTCGGTGCAGGTGATCTCCACCCGGTCGCCCACCACCTTGGCCGCCAGCACTACCTTGCCCCCGGGCGGGGAGAAGGACAGGGCGTTGGAGATCAGGTTCTGGAACACCTGGGTCAGGCGGCCTTCGATGCCCGGGACCACCAGGTTGCGGCTGGCCGGCGGCAGCTCCACCTCCACCGTCACCGGCGGCGGGGCATCGTCGTCCCCGTCCCCGTCGCGGGCGCCCAGCGTGTTCTCATGGATGTCCTTGAACATGGTCAGCATGCGGCGCAGGTCGACGGAGTTGGCTTCCGCCCGGCTCAGCTCCGCATCCAGGCGGCTGGCGTTGGAGATGTCGCTGATCAGGCGGTCCAGGCGGCCGACGTCATCGGCGATGATGGCCAGCAGCTTGCGCAGCCGCGTCTCATCCTTCACCAGTTGCACCGTCTCCACCGCGCTGCGCATGGAGGTCAGCGGGTTCTTGATCTCATGCGCCACGTCGGCGGCGAAGCGCTCGATGGCGTCCATGCGGTCCCACAGGGCCGATGTCATGGCGCGCAGCGATTGCGACAGGTCGCCGATCTCGTCATGCCGGCCGGAGAAATCGGGCAGCACCGCCTGCCGGCCATGGCCGTAGCGCACATCGTCGGCCGCCGCCGCCAGCCGGCGGATGGGGCGCACGATGGTGCTGGCCAGGTAGATGGACATCAGCACCGTCAGCACGATGACGCCGCCGAACACCTTCAGGATGTTCACGCGGAACTCGCGCACCTCGGTATCGATCTCAGACCCGCTGCGGCTGATCAGCACGGCGCCCAGCACCTGCTTGTAGCGCTGAATGGGCACGGCCACGGTCAGCACCATGTCCTGTTTGCCGGCATCGCCGGCCACGCGCCAGACGTGGGTGGCCGCCTCACCGTTCAGGGCCTTCTGCACGTCGGGGAAATGGCTGCCGTCGGCGGCCCGGTTCTCCGCATAGACCGGTAGATGGTCCCGCGTGGGCAGGGCGCGCACGATGGCGTTATAGAGGTCTATGCCCAGCTGGGTCAGCTGGTTGCCATCGGGCAGCGGCGGCAGCTCCTCGATCTGCACGCGCGTCCCCTTGGCCAGGCTCAGCACGCGGCTGTCGGCCTGCAGCTTGCCCTTGGGATCGTACAGGCGGAAGCGGGTGTCGGTGGTGTCGCCCAGGCGGCGCACCATCTGGGCCGCCAGCGTCCAGGACAGCGTGCCTGCAGGCTCGTTGAACTCATCGCTGCTGGGCTCCATGGCCCCTTCGCCCAAGGCGCCGGAGAAGATGCGCGCCTCGGTCGTCAGGATGTCCAGCTGGCGCTGCACCAACCAGTCCTGATAGCGCTCCAGATACAGCAGGCCCGACAGCAGCAAGGCCAGCGCCAGCAGGTTGACGGTCAGGATGTGGCGCGTCAGCGGGGAGATGACGCCATAGGAGCGGCGCCGGCGGGCGCGCACCACCGGCTTGGCGTCGCCGTCCGCCTCCGCCTGGGGGCCGCGCCGCAGCGGGGCGGCCCCCATTTCCTGCGCTGTGGCGGTCCCCCCGGCGGGGGCCGCGCGCCGTGCCAGCATGTCCTTGAGCATATCAGGTTCCTCAGGCGCCGGCGGGGCATGCGCCCCTTGGCTATCCTCGCTTTCCAGTCCGCTGCGCTCCCCGGAACGCTTCGGCGGACGCGGTCGCGTCCTAGGACTTTCCGGAATTTTTCCCAGGGAGCGCCCTTAGCCGCTCAAGCGTCGCGGTATTTGTAGCCCACGCCGTACAGGGTTTCGATCTGGGCGAAGTCCGCGTCGGCCACCTTGAACTTCTTGCGCAGGCGTTTCACGTGGCTGTCGATGGTGCGGTCGTCGACATAGATATGCTCGCCATAGGCGGCGTCCATCAGCTGGTCGCGGCTTTTCACATGGCCGGGGCGCTGGGCCAGCGCCTTCACCAGCAGAAATTCCGTCACGGTCAGGTCGATCTCCTGCCCCTTCCAGGTGCAGGAATGGCGGGCATTGTCCAGCACCAGCTCGCCGCGCACCATGACGGAGCCCGGCTCCACCGTCCCCTTGCCGCCGCCGGCGTTCAGCACCTCGCGCCGCAGCAGGGCCTTGATGCGCTCGATCAGCAGGCGCTGGGAAAAGGGCTTCTTGATGTAGTCGTCGGCGCCCATGCGCAGACCCTGCAACTCATCGATCTCATCATCCTTGGAGGTGAGGAAGATGACGGGCATGGCCGAGTTCTGGCGGATGCGCTGCAACAGCTCCATGCCGTCCATGCGCGGCATCTTGATGTCCAGCACGGCCAGGTCCACCGGCCGCGAGCTGAGCGCGCGGTGGGCCTCATCCCCGTCGGTGTAGGTGCGCACCTCGTACCCCTCGGCCTCCAACGCGATGGAGACGGAGGTCAGGATGTTGCGGTCATCGTCAACCAGCGCGATGGTCTGAACCACGGAGTTTCCCCTCTTCCCACTTTGCCCCGGCCGCCCGTCCGACCAACCGTCGGGGGACAGCCCCAGTTCACCAGATTGCCCGGCACTATGGCATGATTACGGCGAAGTATGCAGCCGCCCCTGCCACTAGAGGAATAGTCCGCAAGGGGCGGGGCGGTTCCAAAGAAATGGGTGGAGTGACGCCGGTGACAATGCCTCCCGATATACCCCCACAAGCGGCCCCCGCAAACGCCCCGGCCGAGGCGCGGCAAACCGCCCTGGACCTGTTGGCCAACCGGCCCCAGGCCACGCTGACCACCCTGGTCGCGGGCTCGTCCGATGACGCCGCAGCCATGGTCGGGTGGCCCTACCCATCCCTGGTGCTGGTGGCGCTGGATGGCGGCGGCCGGCCCCTGCTGTTGCTGTCGGAACTGGCGCTGCACACCCGCAACCTGCGCCAGGACGGCCGCGCCGCCCTGCTGTTCGAGGACACCGCCGGCCGGGAAAACCCGCTGACCGGGCCGCGCCTGTCCGTCATGGGCCGGGCGGAAGCCCTGGGTGGGGACGAGGCGGAGGCCGCGCGCGCGGTCTACCTGGACCGCCATCCCGGGGCCGCGCTCTACGCCGACTTCCCCGATTTCCGCTTCTGGCGGATGGACATCACCCAGGCCCACCTGGTGGCGGGCTTCGGCCGCATCCATTGGCTGAGCGCCGCTGACTTGGCCGTGTAAGTCACATCCCCGCCAGCGAGCGGATGGCGCTGTATTCGTGCGTGCGCACGCCGCCGATGGCCGGCTGGCTGGCGGTGGTGACCAGGGCGGCGGCCACCACCTTGGCCGGGATGGGGCGGTACTTTTCCAGGCGGCCGCTGAGGAAGGGGCCGATGAAAGGCGCCAGCATCTGGAAGAACCGTTCCAGCGGCCGGTCCTGCCTGCGCCGGCCCAGCAGCAGCGAGGGGCGCAGGAAATGGCGGGAGGTGAAGCCCAGGGTGGCCACGTAATCCTCCATCATGCCCTTGGTCTTCAAATACAGGCGGTGGGAGGTCGAGTCGGCATCGACGGAGGAGACGCCGCCGAAGAAGGTGGCGCCGGCGCGGCGCGCGGCCTTGGCCACCGTCACCACGTACTTCAGGTCCACATCCTGGAAGGCGGCGTCGCTGCCGGCGTCCTTGCGGGTGGTGCCCAAGGCGCACAGCACGGCGTCCACCCGCACGTCCGGCGGCAGGTCGGCCAGGGTGGCGAAGTCCACCACCAACTCGCGCAGCTTGGCATGCCGCTGGCCAGTGGGCGTGGGGCCGGTGGGCTTGCGCACCAGACTGACCACCTGGGCCACCTTGGGCGACTCCAGCAGCATGGTCAGGGCATGGGCGCCCACCAGGCCCGTGCCCCCCACCAGCAAAACCCGCAAACCACCCGCCTGATCCATGCCCGCCTACCCTTGAAAGCCGAATGACCCAAAACCGTGAAATCGCGGGACCTTAACACGGGACCTGGGCGTTAAGGAAAGAGGTGCCGGTTTGAGCCGGGTTTATTTCGCAATTGCGAAAGACAGAGTCCGTCTTTTCCAGACGTCAAAATGGGTAGTGGCGGAATCGAAAAAGTGAGCGCATCATTCCTGTAATAAATAGGGAGGCTGCTATGAAAAAGGACGCTCAGATCCTTCAGGATGTGCCTGCTTTCAACGCGATCGGCCTTGGCCTGGTTTTCGGCATGTCCGAACTGGCCGTGTACGGCGCCGCCCAGCTCTTGCTGCCCGGTCTGGGCCTGAAGATGGACATCGCCATCCTGGCCTGGGGGGCCAGCCTGATGATCCTGGGGCCGACCCTGGGCCTGGCCGCCATCTACGGCCTGCACCAGGTGGTGGCGAAGAGCGGCCCGGGCAAGCCCTCCGGTCACAGCCTGGCGCCCGTGCCGCCGGGCACGCCGGGGTCGGACGACAAACCCACCAACTGGTTCCCCTACGATCCCGACGGCATCGACATGTTCGACACGGAAAGTCCTTATCCGCATGTGGGCGGCAAGGTGTCACCGGCGAGGCCGCTGGAAACCGTCAGATAGGCGACGCAGCCCCATCAAGACGAAGGCCGGCCCCCGTGACGGAGCCGGCCTTTTGTTTGTCTCAATCAAAATCCTCGGCCAAAGCGGCGCGCGCGGCCTCCGGCATCACCGTCATGTGTGGGTACTGGTCATGGTCGATACCCACCACCACCCGCGCGTTCGGCTGGCGGAACAGGGCCACCTGGCCGTCGGTGAAGGGGAAGTGAACGAACTGCACGCTGGAGGCCTTGCCGGCGGATGAGGTGCGGTCCAGGTCGGCCTCGGGCAGGCCGTGGACCTTTTCGCCGGCGAACTCCAGCCACAGGGTGTTCTCCACCCCGCCCAGCCGGCCCAGCAGGGCCTTGCGCCGCAGGGGGTCGTCGATCTCGAACATGATGGTGGCCACCAGTTCCCGCCCCTTGGGGATCAGCGGGTTGTAAGCGCGCAGCTCATCCTCGACCTGGGCCTCGCCGCCGCGCTCGATGAACAGCATCTCGTGCACCTGGGACCACATGGTCTCATAGCTCTCGAAATAGAAGGTGGCGTAGGGGCCCACCGCCAGGCGACGGTTGCGCTTCACCGCCACCAGGGCGCGGCGGCGCTCCGCCCGTACCCGGCCGTACTCGTCCATGGACATGAT
The DNA here is from genome assembly GCF_007828045.1 of Nitrospirillum amazonense. Classification (GTDB taxonomy): domain Bacteria; phylum Pseudomonadota; class Alphaproteobacteria; order Azospirillales; family Azospirillaceae; genus Nitrospirillum; species Nitrospirillum amazonense_C. The sequence continues at coordinate 47,696 of NZ_VITN01000003.1, forward strand.
GTCGTCGCGGCCGATGGCGTGCCGCCGGCGGGAAACGGAGGAAGGGGCCTGGGTCATGGCGGGGTCTCCTGAACGCACCCGGACTATGCCCCAAAGGCCTTACAGCCCATAGGCCCGGGCGAAGATTTCAACGGGGTGCAGTTGTTCCAGCAGGGTGGCCTGCGCCGGATCCAGCCGCTCCACCCCCTGGCGGACATGTTCCCCCGCCAGAGGGCATTCGGATGCCAGGTAATGCTTGGCGTTCTTAACGGCCTGGCTGGCCACCGGCTTGCCCACCTTCAGCGCCGTCTCGAAATTGCCCTTCATGATGCCCCAGCTGCCGCCATGGCCGGAGCAGCGTTCCACCACCTTCAGCTCGGCCGGACCCATCTGCCCGCCCTCGGCATCCTTGGGGATCAGGCGCAGCATCTCCGCCGCCTTCTGCCCCATGTTCTGCGCCCGGGCATGGCAGGCGATGTGCAGGGTAACACCGCCCTCCAGCGGGCGCAGGCCGGGGGCCAGCCCTTCCTTCTGGGCGATGTCGACGATGTATTCCGCGATGTCGAAGGTGGCCTTGGACAGCCGCTCCACCGCCGCGCGGTCGGGATGGTCCGCCGGCACCAGGTGCAGCCATTCGAATTTCAGCATCAGGGCGCAGGACGGCACCAGGGCGATGACGTCATAGCCCTGGTCGATCCAGGTCCCCAGGCGGCGGGCGACCAGGCCGGCGTTTTTCACCACCTGTTCGATACACCCCTGTTCCAGCTGGGGCATGCCGCAACAGGCGGGATAGGCCACATCCGTCGCCACCCCGTTGTGCGCCAGGATGGACTGCGCCGCCTGGCCGATGCCGGGGTTGTTAAAGTTGACAAAGCAGGTGGCGTAGAACACCGCCTTGCGCCCCGCGGCCGGCCCCATCGGGTTGACCGCCGGCGGGTCGTCGGCCGCGCGCGCGACGAAGCTGCGTCCGTGGAACCTGGGCAGGCTGGCGGCGGCGTCGATGTCCGCCATCTTCTCCATCAGGCGGCGCGTCAGCCGGTTGCCGGTGGAGGAGGCCCAGTTCACCAGGGACGCCACCTTGCCCGCGACATGGCCGTTGCGGTCGGTGCGGGTCATCTGGTCCACCGCGAAGGGCACGCCGGATTTGCGCGCCCGCACCGCGCGATAGCGCAGCATCAGGTGGGGGAAATCCAGGTTGAAAGGATGCGGCGGCACATAGGGACACTTGGTCAGGAAGCACATGTCGCACAGCGTGCAGGCGTCCACGACCCTGGCGAAGTCCGGGCTCGCCACCGAATCCAGTTCTTCCGATGGGGACTGGTCGATCAGGTCGAACAGGCGGGGGAAGCTGTCACACAGGTTGAAGCAGCGGCGGCAGCCGTGGCAGACGTCGAAGACGCGCCGCATCTCCGCGTCCAGCAGCGCCTCGTCATAAAAATCCGGGTTCCGCCAATCCACCGGATGGCGGACGGGAGCCTCCAGGCTGCCTTCACGCATGGGCGCACCTCCGCCGACGCCGGCCCGCATTCAGGGAGCGGCGTCGGGATAGGGCTGGGGAAGATCAGACGTCACCGGGGGCGGAGAGTCAGCTGTTCAGCTGGTCCAGCGCCTTCTGGAAACGGCCGGCGTGGCTTTTCTCCGCCTTGGCCAGCGTCTCGAACCAGTCGGCGATCTCGTCAAATCCCTCGTCGCGGGCGGTGCGGGCCATGCCGGGATACATGTCGGTGTATTCGTGCGTCTCACCGGCAATGGCGGCCTTCAGGTTCAGGTCGGTGGAGCCGATGGGCTCACCCGTCGCCGGGTCGCCGACCTCTTCCAGGAATTCCAGGTGGCCGTGGGCGTGGCCGGTCTCGCCTTCGGCGGTGGAGCGGAACACGGCCGCGACATCGTTGTAGCCTTCGACGTCGGCCTTTTGCGCGAAATAGAGATAGCGGCGATTGGCCTGGCTTTCGCCCGAGAACGCTTCCTTCAGGTTGCTTTCGGTCTTGGTACCCTTGAGCGACATGGCAACAGTCCTCCACGACAGGGTTCACGCCAACCTTCAGCGGCCATCTGCGGTGGCCTTTCATGCGGGAGAGGATCATGCCATGCCCAGGCGAGCGGGGCAATTCGTCTAGACAAATTCTAAATGATCGCCGCGCCCGCAAGGGGACGGTTTGACGAATGGGGAGGATGAACGTCCGCCGTTCAGGCGCCGTCGCTGAGGCGGATGATGACGTCCACGCGGGCGACCCGGGTTCCGGCGGGCGCGTCGGGCAGGCCACTAACGGCCAGGGCGTCGCCCGGGATGTCGATCAGGTGGCCGTTACCCTCGAAGAAGAAGTGGTGATGGTCCGACACGTTGGTGTCGAAGTAGGACCGCCCGGCCTCCACCACCACCTCGCGCAGCAGGCCCGCCTCGGTGAACTGGTGCAGAGTGTTGTAGACGGTGGCCAGGGACACCCGCATGTCGGCGGTCGATGCCTCGCCATGCAGTTGTTCCGCCGTCACGTGGCGGTCATGGCCGTCGAACAGCAGCTTGGCCAGGGCCACGCGCTGGCGAGTGGGACGCAGGCCCGCGCGCGCCAAGCGATCCGTCGCCTGGATGGCCGTGGCCTGGATGGCGGTCGCTTCGCTGCTGAAATCTTCAGCGGTGAGGGGGGCGGGGGTCAGGTCGGTCATGATCTGCATATGGGCAAGAACGCGGACCGGAAAAGAGCCGATCCTCAAGGATTTCCGCTATTCAGCCATGAAATTTGGAATGAATCCAGATTTAAAGGCGCCGGCCTGGACTGCGCCTGGGGAAAAGGTTGGTGGCGGCTATCATTCAGCCGGCCAAACGAAAAGAGAGCCGAAACCGGCCCCCTTCCCTTGCGATGATTCCAGGTCATGTACCCGGTCGCGATCCGCGATTAGTACCCGGTCGCGATCCGCTCCACCAACTGCTTCACCGTCGGCACGAAGCCGTTCTGGTACCAGGGGTCGCTGGCGAAGCGGTAGGCGTTATGCCCGGCGAACATGAGCTGATGCTCCACATCCTCGGAGTGGCTGATGTTCTGTAGGGTCTTCTGGATGCAGAAGGAACGCGGATCCGCCTTGCGGCCCGTGGTCCCTTCCTCGTTCTGCGCCCAGTTGGAGAAGTTGCAGGCCGACAGGCAGCCCATGCAGTCGATCTGGTCCTGGCGGATGACCTCCGCCTGGGCGGGATCGACGAAGATGAGGGTGGTGTCCGGGGTCCTCAGGGCCACGCTGTTGCCACCGGCCACCCAGCCCTGCGCCCGCTCGCGATCATGTTCGGTGAGGTACACCGGGCGGCCGCGCGGGCCCACCATGAACTCGGCGGTCAGGTCGCCGACCGGCTCCACCGAATAGGCCACCTGCCGCTCGGCCCGGCCCTTCAGCTCTTCCAGGAAGGGGTTGCTGACGGCCGAGGAATAGAAGCCGGTGGGGGAGAAGTGGTTCAGGTAGACATCACCCTTCTTCAGGGTCAACAGCCGCTGCTTCCACGCGTCGGAAATGGGGCTTTCCTTGGTCAGCAGCGGACGGGTGCCGAACTGGAAGCCGACGGGCCCGATCTCCGGATTGTCCAGCCAGTGGTCCCATTCCGACAGCCACCACACGCCGCCCGCCATGATGATGGGCGTCTCGTTCAGGCCGAAGCTGTTCATCATCTCGCGCAGGGCCTTCACACGGGGATAGGGATCCTCGGGCTTCAGCGGGTCCTCGCTGTTGGACAGGCCGTTGTGGCCGCCGGCCAGCCACGGATCCTCATAGACGACGCCGCCCAGGAAATCCCGGAACTTGTTGTAGGCGCGCAGCCACAGGGCGCGGAAGGCACGGGCGGACGAGACGATGGGGTAATAGTACACGCCGTGCTTCACGGCGATCTCGGCCACGCGGTAGGGCATGCCGGCACCGCAGGTGATGCCGTGGATCAGGCCCTGCGCCCCTTCCAGCACGCCGTGCAGGATCTGTTCGGCCGCCGCCATTTCCCACAGCACGTTCATGTGGATGCGGCCTTCGCCACCCGCCGTCTCGTGCGCCATGCGGGCCTGATAGATGCCGCCGCGGATGGAATGCCTGATCAGTTCCTCATGCCGTTCACGGCGGGTCTTGCCATGATAGATCTGGGGGATCAGCTGGCCGTTGTCGTCGTAGGCGTCGGCGTTGACGCCGGAGAAGGTGCCAACGCCGCCAGCCGACGCCCAGGCGCCGGAGCTTTCGCCGTTGGAAACGGAGATGCCTTTGCCACCCTCGACGACGGGCAGCACTTCCTTACCGGACATCACCAATGACCGCAGCGCCTTCAACTCACGTCTCCTGAAAACCGGACCTCGTGCCAACCCGTGCCCCATGCGGGGGTGACCGGAATGGTTCGGTCCCCAATACATATAGGGTGGCGGCGGGCGGCCGCTAACATATCGCAGGCTGGATATAGGAAAACCGGGGCGGGCGAAAGGCCCCTCATCCGCTTGACGTGGACTGCGCCTGATGTTTTTGCCTGCCCGGCCCGCCTTTTCAGCCCGCGATTTCCATGAGACCGCTGGGTGTGTCGGTGAATACCGATGAGACGCCCCAGCCCAGCACCTCCCGCGCCATGGGCACCGTGTTGACCGTGTAGGCCAGCACCGGCCGCCCGGTGGACTTATACTCCCGAATGCTGGCCGCGTCCTCCCTCCGGGCGTTGACGTTGATGGTGCTGACGTTCAACTGCTCCACCCGCTGGCGCCAATTGGCCGGCCGCCGGTCAATGAGATAGCCCAGGGGCCAGCGCGGCACCACCTGGCGCGCCATGTCCAGCGACGCGTCGGCGAAGGAGGAAACCAGGGGCGGCGGCCGGTCGTCCGGCCACAGGGAATAGGTCAGGGTCAGCGCGACGCCGGCCGTTTCCTCCTCCCGACCCGGGCAGGGCTTGATTTCAAGGTTCAGCCCCAAGTTCAGGGCCAGCACCAGCTGGATGACCTCCACCAGGGTCGGCACCTTCTCCCCCCGGAAGGCGGGGGAGAACCAGGACCCGGCGTCCAGCTGGCGCAGGGCGTCCAGCGTCATGTCCTTGGCCGGGCCCGTGCCGTCGGTGGTGCGATCCAGCGTGTCGTCGTGCATCAGCACCGGCACCAGGTCGGCCGTCAGCTTGACGTCCACCTCCACCCATTTGGCGCCCTGCGCCGCCGCCATGCGGATGCCGGACAGCGTGTTCTCCGGCGCGTGGCGGGCGGCACCCCGGTGGCCGATCAGGCGGGGCAAGGGCCCCAACGGCAGGATATCGCTCATGGGGATCAGTCCTTTGATGGGGCCGGCACGCACAGCCGGTCCCCCGGCTGGCAGTGGGACAGCAGCCGGCGCAAATCGGCCGGGTCCAGGGCGGTGCAGCCCGCCGTGGCGGCGCGGTCGGGCCGCGCCAGGTGCATGAAGATGGCGCTGCCCAGGCCGGGCACGGGCGGGTCGTCGTTGTGCCCCAGCACCACGACAACGTCATAGACATGGTCGTCCCGCCACATCACCTCATGGCTCGCGAAAAACGGCAGGGTCACCGGGCGGTTGTAGTCGGGATGGCTGGGGTCGTCGCACCAACCCTCATCCGGTGCGAGCGGCGCCACCGGCAAGGCTGTCACGGGTGCGGGGACACGGTCCGGACGGTAGAGCACGCGGCGCAGGGGGAAACAGCCCACGGGGGTTCCCCCGTCCCCTTCCCGTTTGTCCTGGATGACGCCACCCCGGCCGATGACGCAGGCGGCCGCCTGCGGCCGTCCCTGGCCGTCGCGCCAGCACAGGCGGTAACCGGCGCCGGATCGAGGGGGGGCGGGAATGGCGGCATCGGGGATCAGATGGATGTCCATCCCCCCTCTATACCTCAACGGGCGCCCTGATCAATTGGGCCGGCTCAATGCGTCCGGACTTAGGACTTAGTGGGGGGCGCCCTGGGCGTCCTTCATGGCCTGGTACTTCGCCAGGTTGGCCATCATGATGTCGGCGATGAACTGCTTGGGCAGCGGCGGCGGGCCGCCGGTGGCGTTGCTGATGACGGCGGCGCCCGTTTGGGCGGCACCGGCCTGGGATGTCCCCTGTCCCTCCATAGCCCCGGCTGGGGGCACGGCGCTGGCGGACAGGGTGCCGCCGCTGGCGGGCTGCTGCGGCATCGCGGGCTGGGCGCCGGTGGGCGCCCGGCTGCCGTTGACGCTGGCCGAGGCGGCGGTGGCCTGGGCCAGCAGGGTGGCCGTGTCCTGGCCCATGGCGTTGGTGTAGGCCTGGATGGCCTGGGGAACAGGGGTGCGTTGCGGCTGCGCGGCGGCGGCCGTGCCGCCATCCATCACCTGGATCATGGCGGGATGGGAGGCGGCGGCCAGGGCGGCCTGGGACTGTACCGCCTGGGACTGCGCGGCGTTGGCCTGGACCGCCCCCGTCTGCAGCACCGTGGGGCCGGCGGTGGCGGACTTGATGTTCTGGACATAGCTGGGGGCCACCAGGGTGCGGCCGGTGGGGGCACCGGCGCCAGCGCCCGCCATGGCGCGGTAGTTGGCCAGGGTCAGGCCGTGGGCCTGCTTCTGCCCCAGATGGGACCCCGCCTCGGACGCGGCGGCGGCCGGGTTGGCGGCATTGGCCATGGCGGCGGCCTGGGCCGGCATCAGCTGTGGTCCGGCCGCCATGGGCATGGACTGAGTGCCGACACCGATGTTGGCGGCGGCGTTGGCGGCCTGCGCCATCGCCTGGGTGGCGTTGGTGATCTGGCTGGCCTGCTGCGCCAGGGCCTGGGACGGGTTGGCGCCAGGCACGGCCCCCGGGAAGGTCATGGCCGCCGCGTTTACGGCCACGGCGGGCACGGCCGCCAGGTTGGGGAAGGCCTGGGCCTGGGACCTTACCGTGGTGGCCGGCGTGGCCAGGCCGGGCACGGCGCCGGCGGGGACCGAGCTGGTGCGCACCATTTGACCCGGAACAGGCTGACCAGAGATCGGCGCCGTCTGCGCCCCGGCCAGGGCCGTACCGTCCGTCTGGGGCGCCAGCACCAGCGAGTCGACCTTGGCCACGGGCGCGCGGCCAGCGGTGGGGGCGTGGTCCGGCTGCTCCTGCCCGCCCTGGCCACCGCCCCTGCGCCCCTTGCCACCGCCCTGGTCCTCATCGGGGTCCAGCGTGACCGTGCCGGTCCTGTGGTGCCCCAGGCCCAGCGCGTCCATGACGTGGCCGCCCACGTCCTCGCCCGTTTCCTCCTCAATGATGGCGTCGCCGGTGGCCAGCGCCATGCCGATGGGGCCGCCATAGAGCAGGCCGCCCAGGATCTTGGCCGGGGCCTTGATGGTGTCGCCCGTGATCTCGCGATAGATCGTGCTGATGACGGGGATGTGCTGCAGGGGGTTGATGATGTCGACCACGTCCCAGAAGGACATGTGGTTGTCCTTGTGGGCGGCGGCGGTCTGAGCGTCCACCTGGGCCTGGACCGCGGCCGCGGTGCCCACCGGGGCGGCACCCACCTGGCCGGGCAACGCGCCGGCCTGTTGCGCCGCGTCCTGCGCCACCTGCTGGCCCAGCTGGTCCTGGAAGTCACCCGTCATCCCCGCCTGGCCGGCGGTCGCGGCCGTGGCGTTGCCACCCGCCAGCGCGGGATCGGGGTAGGACGGCGACAGGGCAGACTGGACGCTGGGGGTCATGGGGCTTTCTCCTGCACCCACAACCCAAAGCAAGCGATATGCCAGTATAAATATATATTATTTTCAGTGTATTAGCTTGAGGCACCGGCCATGCGAAACCGCCCATCGGCAGATTCAACCGGGCAGGGCCAGCGGGACTTGCCGGGCCCCTGCCCCGTCACAGCCCCTGCCCGTCACAGCAGGTGGCCAGCCTTTTCCGCCTTGGTGCGCAGGTAGGCGATGTTGTGGCCGTTGGCGGGGAAGATGTGGGGGACGCGGTCCACCACCTTCACGCCCCAGCGGGCCAGCTGGGACAGCTTGTCCGGGTTGTTGGTCATCAGGCGCACGGCGTGGAAACCCAGGGCCTTCAGCATGGTGGCGGCCGGCAGGTAGGTGCGCTCGTCCGCCTCGAAGCCCACCATCAGGTTGGCGTCCACCGTGTCGACGCCGGCATCCTGCAGGCGATAGGCGCGCAGCTTGTTCATCAGGCCGATGTTGCGGCCCTCCTGCGCCAGGTACAGCACCACGCCGCTGCCCTGGGCCGCGATCTCGCGGATGGCGCCGCGCAGCTGGGCGCCGCAGTCGCAACGCAGGGAGCCCAGCAGGTCGCCGGTGAAGCATTCGGAATGCAGGCGGGCCAGCACCGGCCGCGTCGGGTCGGGGTTGCCGATCAGGATGGCCAGATGCTCCACCCCGCCGTCCGGCGCGCGGAAGGCGATCAGGCGGGTGTCCTCCGCATCCAGCAAGGGGACCGAAGCCTCCACAACCTGGCGCAGGGTGGACTCGCCGGCGGCCTGGTAGGCCTGGACGTCAGCACCGCGCACCGTCAGCAGGTCGTTGCGCGCCGCCACCTCGGCGGCGCGGGCGGCCGGGACCTCGGCCACCACGATGGCCGGAAGGAGGCGCGCCAGCTTGACCAGCAGCAGGGCCTCACCCTCGGCCGAGGGGAAGGGACGGACGGTGGGCGTGATGTCCAGGGTGGCGTGACCCGGGCGGGTTGGGTCGGCCAGCAGGCGCACCAGATCGGGTGTCAGGCCTTGACCCGACGGCCCGGGGGCCGGGGCGATGACCACCGTGCCCGCCCCCATGGGGTCGGCCTGCGCCGGTTCCACCGCCTGGGCCAGCAGGCCGGCGGCGATGGCGCGCTTGTCCGTCACCACCAGGGCGGGCTCGCCCCCGCCGCCTTGGGCCGCCGCTTGGCGCACCAGGGCCAGGGCCGGGGCGTCCGCCATCTCCGCCGCGCGCAGCAGCAGGGCACGGCCGTCACCGCCTTGCAGCATCACCAGGTCGCCGCGGCGCAGCTCGGACACCGCGCGCTGGACGGAGCGGCTGGCGGTCCGCAGCAGGGGCGAGATCGGTTCGGCGGCGAGCGACATGCGGGTATATCCAGGCGACACGGGAAAGGATGACAAGAAAGGGTGAAAAACTGTGAAAAGGCGCGAAACAGCGGCGCCCCGCGTATGGGCAGCAGATGGTCATTTAGCCCGCCCGGCACAACCATCCACAGCCATTTAACACGGTATCGGTCCCCAGGGGACGGGCGAAGCGCTAGCGTTGCATGGGTCCCCAGCCCGCCGGTGGGACGGCGCGCGGGAATAAATCCCGCGCCGGCGACGACCACGGCACCAGCCCCGCGCCGGACGGCCAGCCGATATGACCGATCGCGCCATGGCTTTTCCCGGCGGGAAACACCAGAGTAAGTGGCGCATCCGAGCATTGGGCGGTAGGCCGGCGGTGTGGCGGACACCACGGCAATCCCCTGATGCAACGGTGTTTCCCAGCCCTTTTCCGTTTGTTTCCGGCCACCGCGCCGGCCCCGTCACGTCAGGATCCGAACGGGATGTTCCGTGCCTACACCCCGGCCACAGCCCCCTCTTTCGGCCCGCCACCCGGCGGCGGTCGCGGAGGCCGCGCATGATCCAGCCGCAGATCATCGACAGTGCCTGGCAGGCCCTGCGCGAGCCGCTGGACGATAAGGCGCGGGCCATTGAGCTGGCCTGGGAATTCGCCCGCATGGTGCCGTCGCGCCCCCATGTCCTGGATCTGGGCGCCGGCCTGGGCGCCAACGTCCGCCATCTGCTGCCCCGCCTGGGGCGCATGATCCAGGATTGGACCCTGATGGACACCGACGCCACGGTCCTGGGCGGCGTGGCGGAGCGCATGCAGCGCTGGGCCCATGAACTGGGCTGGGGCATGGCGCGCAACCCGCCGGAAGCCGCGACACCGGGCGCGGTGGGCGAGTTGATCCTGTTCGGCGACGACATGCGCAGCCGCCTGACCCTGATCCAGCGGGACATGTCGTCCGATTTGCACGACCTGGGCATCCAGCGCCATGACGGCGTTACCGGCAATGCCTTCTTCGATCGCGTATCGGCGGAATGGCTGGACCATTTCGTTGTCGAACTGACGGCCAGCGGCCTGCCGCCCGTACTGGCCACCGGGGTGCAGGATGGCCGGCTGCTCTGGCGGCCGGAGGATCCGGACGACGGGATGGTGGTGGAACTGGCGGCGGCCGCGGCCCGGCGCGACTACGGCTTCGGCCCGGCGCTGGGCGACCAGGCATCCTCGGTTCTGGTGGAAAGGCTGGAGGCGGCGGGCTATCGCCTGGACGGCGCCCGGTCGGACTGGCGGCTATCCGGCCTGCGCGCCCGGCAGGCGCACCTGAACCTGGTGGACATGCTGGCCGCCCAGGCGGAGGCGCGCGACCCTGCCATGGCCGACCGCATCGGCGCCTGGCGCGAGCGCCGCCGCGCCGCCGTCATGCAGGTGGAACTGATCGTGGGCCACGCCGACATCCTGGCCAGGCGATAGAGGGCCAGGCGATAAAGGGAAAGCCCAACCCATGGGGCATGCGCCCATGGACCCCGTGCGAACGATCCGCACCCATGGTAAGAAGACGACAAGACTGTCCGCCTCCATCCCCCGTTTCCCTAGTCCAGGCCTATGACGACCCCAGGCGCCAAGAAGCTGTTGCTGGTTGAGGATGACGAAACCCTGCGCCACCTGTTGGCCGAGCAGCTGACGGCCCTGGAGGAATTCGACGTGCGACAGGCCGCCGATGGCGCCACGGCCCTGGCCGCCGCGCAGGATGTTTCGTTCGAGGCCATCCTGCTGGCCAGCCGCCTGCCCGACATGGACGGGGCCGCGGTCTGCGCCGCCCTGCGCCGGGCTGGCGTGGACTGCCCTATCCTGCTGATGGCGGCGGAGGGGGAACCCGATGTCGCGGGCTGCAGTGACCGGCTGGTGAAGCCGTTTCGCATCGGTACCCTGCTGGCCAAGCTGCGCCAGCACGCCCGGCCCACGGGCGACGACCCCGCCCTGCGCATCGGCCCCTATGAGTTCCGCGCGGTCGCCCGCACCTTGCGGGAGGACGGCACCGGTGCCGAGACCCGCCTGACCGACAAGGAAGCCCAAATCCTGGCCTATCTGCACCGCGCCGAGGGCGCGGTCATCAGCAGGGAACAACTGCTGGAACAGGTGTGGAACTATAACGAAGGCGTCACCACCCACACCCTGGAAACCCATATCTACCGCCTGCGGCAGAAGATGGAGCGGGACCCGGCCAACGCCGTCCTGCTGGTGACGGAACCCGGCGGATATCGGCTGGCCCCATGACAAAACCCTCTTTCCGGTTCGCCCGGGCCCGGTTCGCCCGGGCTGCATCCCTTTCCCTGATGCTGGCCGTGGTCGCGGCGTGCGGCGGCGGCACGCCCAAGCCCTTCCCCGTGCCCCCGGCGGAGGCCGACCTGCCGCCGGCAAATACCGCCGCCATTCGCCGCGTCGTGCTGGTGCATCCGCCCAGCAAGGAGAAGGTGGACGTCATCTACTGGCATGATGGCGCCTACGATGCCCACGCCATGGCCGAGGTGGCGCACATCATGCGCGATCGCCATGCCGGCGAGACCCATGACATCGACCCGGCGCTGATGGATTTCATCAGCGGCGTCATCCTGCGATCCAGCCTGCCGCCGACCACGCAGGTGGACATCCTGTCGGGCTACCGCTCACCCGAGACCAACGCCGCCCTGGTCAAGGTCAACCGCAACGCCGCCCGCGAAAGCTTCCACATGCAGGGCCGCGCCGCCGACATCCGTATCCCGGCGCTGAAGGGCGACGCCATCACCGAGATCGCCAAGACCATGCAGCGCGGCGGTGCCGCCTTCTACGATGGTAGCGGCCACACCCACGTGGATACAGGCCCGGTGCGCACCTGGGCGACGTATTCCACGCGGTGATTCATTTGCTTCAGGCGGGGTCTTGGTTCGCCGGAGTCTTGGTTCGCCTCAAGCGCCGGCGGGGCATCCGCCCCTTGGCTATCCTCGCGTTTCAGTCCGCCTTCGGCTCCCCAAAACGCTCCGGCGGACGCGGTCGCGTCCTGGGAAAACTCACCTCAAGCGCCGGCGGGGCATCCGCCCCTTGGCTATCCTCGCGTTTCAGTCCGCCTTCGGCTCCCCAAAACGCTCCGGCGGACGCGGTCGCGTCCTAGGAAAACTCACCTCAAGCGCCGGCGGGGCATCCGCCCCTTGGCTATCCTCGCGTTTCAGTCCGCCTTCGGCTCCCCAAAACGCTCCGGCGGACGCGGTCGCGTCCTGGGAAAACTCACCCCAAGCGCCGGCGGGGCGGCCACGAGATGAAAAAGGCCCGGGGGTGAGCCCGGGCCTTTTCCTCAAGAAGGCACGCTCTTATCAGAAGCGAATGCCGACGCCGACACGGACCTGGCTTTCGTCCGGGGTCGTGCGCAGCTGGCCGCCGGCCAGATCCCGCGTGGAATGCGAGTAGTCGGTGTAGTCGTACTCGATGCGGGTGAACAGGTGCTCATCGATGGCGTAATCGGCGCCGACGCCGTACTTCACGCCGTCATAGTCCTGGGCGTACTGGCGGGAGGCGCCACCGGTCAGGGCGTTGGTCGTGTCGATGGAGGTGTGCTGATAACCGACGCGGCCGAACAGCAGCAGGTCGGGCTGAACCACGTAGCCCAGGCGGGCGCTGACGCCGGCGCTATAGTTGGGCTGCACGCGATAGCTGCCCAGGGCGTCGCCGTAGGTCCGGTCGCCGGTGTAGAAATTGGCTTCGCCTTCGGCGCCGACATAGATGTTGTCATAAACGGTCTGGCCGTAGCCGGCGAAGAGGCCGCCGTTGAAACCCTGGGTCTCATGGCTGGGCGTGCTCTGCTGCCCGCCGACGGTGGCCCGCTGATGGGCGTTGAACCAGTCATAGCCGGCGTTGGCACCAACATAGCCGCCATCGAACGTGCTCTGCGCCAGGGCCGGCGTCGCGGCAACCGCGACCAGAGCCGAAGCAGCCAAGACAATAGTCCGTAAACGCGACATGGTAACTCTCCTTTAAGGTCCCTAATTCGCCACAATTTCATTGCTGCAAGCAATAAATCTTGGGCGTATTCCGGCGATGTTTCGTCACCACCTTCAAGTCCATCGCGCTACTATTGCGGGTAACTACTGATGGATGACCGATTCATTACGCCCTCGGGACGGTCATGACCTGTGAGGATCATCACACTTTCCATGCCATCAACGCACGGCTGGAAATCAATACTAGGCCCTTATTTCATGGCTAAACCGAATTAGTGCCCAGACTTCGCCACAAATGAATCGTTCTCGTCACGCGGCGGACATAGAAAAAGCCGCCCAAGCTACCCTGGGCGGCTTAATCCTTAACCAAAGGCATCGGCTGCGGCCGGATGCCTCGGGCTTTTTATAGCCCATCCTCAAACGGCGGGCTACCAGCGGCAAGGTGCCCCTGCCGCTGGGGCAAAAGGTCCGGCCCGGGGCTTACGCCTCCTCGGCCTTGTCCTTCTTGCTCAGGTCCTCGCCGGTGGCCTGGTCGACGACCTTCATCGACAGCTTCACCTTGCCGCGATCGTCGAAGCCCAGGACCTTCACCTTCACCTCGTCGCCCTGGTTGACCACATCGGTCACCTTGGCGACGCGCTGCGGCGACAGTTCGGAGATGTGGACCAAGCCGTCGCGAGCGCCCAGGAAGTTCACGAAGGCGCCGAAATCCATGACCTTCACGACCTTGCCGACGTAGATCTCGCCCAACTCGGGTTCGGCGACGATGCCCTTGATCCACTTGATGGCGGCGTCGGACGCCTTGCTGTCCACGGCCGCCACCTTCACGGTGCCGTCGTCCTCGATGTCGATCTTGGCGCCGGTCTGCTCCACGATCTCCCGGATCACCTTGCCGCCGGAGCCGATCACGTCGCGGATCTTCTCCTTCGGGATGTTGATCACGGTGATGCGCGGGGCGTTCTGGTTCACGGCATCACGGGCGCCGCCGATGGCCTTGGCCATCTCGCCCAGGATGTGCAGACGGCCGTCCTTGGCCTGCGCCAGGGCGACCTTCATGATGTCCTCGGTGATCGAGGTGATCTTGATGTCCATCTGCAGGGCGGTCACGCCGGCCTCGGTGCCGGCCACCTTGAAGTCCATGTCGCCCAGGTGATCCTCGTCACCCAGGATGTCGGACAGCACGGCAACGCCGGTGTCTTCCTTGATCAGACCCATGGCGATACCGGCCACGGGGCGCGGCAGCGGCACGCCGGCATCCATCAGCGCCAGCGAGGTGCCGCAGACGGTGGCCATGGAGGACGAGCCGTTGGACTCGGTGATCTCGGAAACCAGACGCAGGGTGTAGGGGAAGGCTTCCTTCGCCGGCAGCAGCGGGTGCACCGCGCGCCAGGCCAGCTTGCCGTGGCCGATCTCGCGACGGCCCGGGCTGCCCATGCGGCCGGCTTCACCCACGGAGTACGGGGGGAAGTTGTAGTGCAGCATGAAGTTTTCGCGGTATTCGCCTTCCAGCGCGTCCACGATCTGCTCGTCCTGGGCGGTGCCCAGGGTGGCGACCACCAGGGCCTGGGTCTCGCCGCGGGTGAACAGGGACGAGCCGTGGGCCCGGGGCAGCACGCCCACTTCCGCCACGATGGGGCGGATGTCGATGGTGGTGCGGCCGTCGATGCGCTTGCCGGTCTCCAGGACCGTGCCGCGCAGCACGTCGGCCTCCAGATCCTTGAAGGTGCTGCCGACGGCTTCCGCCGTGTGGGCCGCGTCCGCCGTCAGGGCCTCGACCGCCTTCTTCTTGGCGGTGGAGATGGCCTCATAGCGTTCCTGCTTCACGGTCAGGGTGTAGGCAGCGCGAATGTCGGCGCCCACCAGATCGTTCAGCTTGGCCTTCAGCGCGGCCTTGTCATAGGCCGGCGGCGGCAGGTCCCACGGGTCCTTGGCGGCCTGTTCGGCCAGGTCGATGATCAGGTTGATCACCGACTGGAAGGCGGTGTGGCCGAACATGACGGCCTTCAGCATGATCTCCTCGGACAGCTCCTTGGCTTCCGATTCGACCATCAGCACGCCTTCCTGCGTGCCGGCGACCACCAGGTCCAGGTCGGTGGTCTCGACCTGCTCCAGCGTCGGGTTCAGGATGAACTCGCCATCCTTGTAGCCGACGCGGGCGCCGCCGATGGGGCCGAGGAAGGGCAGGCCGGACAGCGTCAGCGCGGCGGAGGCGCCGATCATCGCGACGATGTCGGGATCGTTTTCCAGGTCATGGCTCAGCACGGTGCAGACGACCTGCACCTCGTTGCGGAAGCCGTCGACGAACAGCGGGCGGATGGGGCGGTCGATGAGGCGGGAGGTCAGCACCTCCTTCTCGGTCGGACGCCCCTCGCGCTTGAAGAAGCCGCCCGGGATCTTGCCGGCGGCGAACGCCTTTTCCTGGTAGTTGACGGTCAGGGGGAAAAAGTCCTGGCCGGGCTTCACGGACTTGGCGCCGACGGCGGTGCAGAGCACGACCGTGTCGCCGTAGGTGGCGATGACAGCGCCATCAGCCTGACGGGCGACCTTGCCCGTCTCGAGGACCAGCTTGCGGCCGCCCCATTCCATCTCTTTACGGAAAACCTTGAACATATCTTGCTTCCTTCCATCCGATACTCGGTGCACGTCCCGGATTGGACGGCCGAGCCGGGGCCCTATCGGCAGCACCCGCGTTTGAAACCTTAAATGACAGATGGCCAGCCGGGTCCACCCGGCTGGCCATCCTTACTACTCAATACCCAGAACCGATGCGCTTGCGGGTTATCCGGACGCGGGTCCCGGTGCCGCGCGACCGCGCCGGAGCGCCAGGCCCGCCGGACGGCGGGCGGCCGGTGCCACCGGTGACTGCGGTCGGTTGCGCCAGGGGCGTCGTCCGGACCATACCCTTAGCGACGCAGGCCCAGACGCTGGATCAGCGACGTGTAGCGGGCGGCGTCCTTGCGCTTCAGGTAGTCCAGCAGGCTGCGGCGCTGGCTGACCATGACCAGCAGGCCACGGCGGGAGTGGAAGTCCTTGTTGTGGGACTTCATGTGATCGGTCAGGTTGGTGATGCGTTCCGTCAGGATCGCGACCTGCACCTCGGGCGAACCGGTGTCGCCTTCGGCGGTCTTGTACTCGGCAATGAGCGCCTGCTTGCGCTCGGCAGTGATCGACATCGTCGTCTCCATCACTTAGAGGTTCAAAACGCGCACCGGACGGACCTCCGCCCCCTCGACATGGACCAACGCCACCGGCTTGCCGCCTGAAATGGCAAGCGCGATGGGCTCCCCGCCCGCCAACTGATCGTGAATGGCGTCCAGCCGTTCCAGATCATGACGGCGCAGCAGCGCCACCGTTTGTCCGTGTCTTAGTCGGTGCGCTTCCGCTTCCGCCAGGGCCAGCGCCGGGATGTCGTCCAGCGCGGTCTCGATCGGTTGCAGAAGTCCTTCGACCGTGGGTGTCTGCGCCACCCGTTCCAATTCGTCAAGCGAAATCGCCTGATCCATGGTGAAGCGCCCGACCCGCAAACGCCGCAGGACGGATACATGGCCTACCGTGCCCAAGGCCAGGGCCAGGTCGCGCGCCAGCGAGCGCATATAGGTGCCCTTGCCGCACTCCACCTCGAACTCGGCGTGGTCGGCATCCGGGCGGCCGGTCAGCAGGAAGCTGTCCACGCGCACGATGCGGGGCGCCAATTCCACCCTTTCGCCCTCGCGCGCCAGATCATAGGCGCGCTCGCCCGCCACCTTGATGGCGGAGAACTGCGGCGGCACCTGGCTGATCTCGCCCTGGAAATTCTCCAGCGCCGCCTCGATGTCCTCATCACTGGGACGGTGGTCGTGGGTGGCCGTCACCTCCCCCGCCAAATCGTCTGTGGTGCGGGACTCACCGAAGCGCAGGGTGAAGCGGTAGGTCTTGCCGCAGTCCATGGCGTAGGACACGGTCTTGGTGGCCTCGCCGAAGGCGATGGGCAGGATGCCGGTGGCGATGGGGTCCAGCGTGCCGGCGTGCCCCGCCTTTTCCGCCTGCATCAGCCAGCGCACCTTGGCCATGGCCTGGGTGCTGGTCATGCCCGGCGGCTTGTCCAGCACCAGCCAGCCGTGCAGCGGCCGGCCCTTGCGCTTACGGGCCATCGTGGCGCTCCGCGTCGGCGCCGTCGTCATGGTCGCCGTCCGCATGATCCAGGTCGCGCTGCACGTCGGGGCGGTGCAGCAGCTGGTCGATGCGCTGGGCATAGTCAAAGGACACGTCGACCTGGAAGCTGAGGCGCGGCACATGCTGCAGCCTCATGGCCTTGGCCACCTGGCTGCGCAGATAGGGGGCGACGCGGTTCAGCGCCTTGATCTGCTCGACATGGCCGCCGCCCAGGGGCATGACGAAGGCGGTGGCGTTCTTCAGGTCGGGGCTGATGCGCACCTCGCTGACCGTCACGTTGAGGTCATGCAGGTCGGGATCGCGGAAATCGGCCCGGCGCAGGATGTCGGCCAGGGCGTGGCGCAATTCCTCGCCCACGCGCAGCTGACGTTGAGAGGGGGCCTTGCCGGCGCGCAGGCCGGCGTCACCATGTCGGCTCATGGGTCACTATCCTAATAAGGGCCCCGCCCCATTTCATTCAGGGGGAGGGCCGGCCCGCCCGTCCCATCGGGGGAACGGTGCCGGGTCCAAACGGCTCGGGTAAGAGCCAAAACGGCCGTCCGGGATTGGACCGGACGGCCGGGTTGTCAGGCAAACACGCTGATCCAGGCGAGGAAGGCGGGCCGCGCTTACAGGGCGCGGGCCACTTCTTCCATCTCATAGGCTTCGATGACGTCGCCCGGCTGGATGTTGTCGTAGTTCTCGAAGGCCATGCCGCACTCGTAACCTTCGCGCACTTCCTTGACTTCGTCCTTGAAGCGCTTGAGCGTCTTGAGCGTGCCCTCGTGGATGACGACGTTGTCGCGCAGCAGGCGCACGCCGGCACCGCGCTTCACGATGCCTTCCGTCACGCGG
The DNA here is from genome assembly GCF_007828045.1 of Nitrospirillum amazonense. Classification (GTDB taxonomy): domain Bacteria; phylum Pseudomonadota; class Alphaproteobacteria; order Azospirillales; family Azospirillaceae; genus Nitrospirillum; species Nitrospirillum amazonense_C. The sequence goes on from NZ_VITN01000003.1 coordinate 65,568, forward strand.
CAGCCGCCGACCTTGCCGACCTTGGTGATGTTGAACACCTCCAGGATCTGCGCGTTGCCCAGGAAGCGTTCGCGCAGGACGGGCTTCAGCATGCCGGTCAGCAGGGCGCGGACATCGTCGATGATGTCGTAGATGACCGAGTAGTAGCGGATCTCCGCATTGTCCCGCTTGGCCATTTCACGGGCCTGCGGATTGGCGCGGACGTTGAAGCCGATGATGATGCCGCGCGAGGCGTTGGCCAGCGTGACGTCGCTTTCGTTGATGGCGCCCACACCGGAATGCAGGACGCGCACCTTGACCTCGGCATTGTCGCCGGCCAGCTTTTCCAGCGTGCCGGAGATGGCCTCGATCGAGCCCTGCACGTCGCCCTTGATGACCAGCGGCAGTTCCTTCACCTCACCCGCCTGGATCTGCTTGAACATCTGTTCCAGCGACCCACGCGCCGACTGGGCGACCTGGGCCTCCCGCTTCTTGCGCTGACGGAACTCGGTGATCTCGCGGGCGCGGGCCTCGCTCTCCACCACGGAGAACTCGTCACCGGCCAGCGGCGTGGCGTTCAGGCCCAGCACCTCCACCGGGGTGGCGGGACCGGCGCTCTCGACGTTCTGGCCACGGTCGTTGACCAGGGCGCGGACACGACCCCACTCGCTGCCGGCGACGACGATGTCGCCCACCTTCAGCGTGCCGCGCTGCACCAGCATGGTGGCGACGGAGCCACGGCCGCGTTCCAGCTTGGCTTCCACGACCACGCCTTCGGCGGTGCGCGCCGGGTTGGCCTTCAGCTCCAGGATTTCGGCCTGCAGGAGGATGTTTTCCTCCAGCTTGTCCAGGCCCTTGCCTGTCTTGGCCGACACTTCGACGTCCAGGACGTCGCCGCCCATGGCCTCGACCACCAGGCCGTGCTGCAGCAGTTCCTGCCGCACCCGGTCCGGCTTGGCGCCGGGCAGGTCGCACTTGTTGATGGCGATGATGATCGGAACCTCGGCCGCCTTGGCGTGCTGGATGGCCTCGACCGTCTGCGGCATGACGCCGTCATCGGCGGCCACCACCAGCACCACCACGTCCGTGACGTTGGCGCCGCGGGCGCGCATCTCGGTGAAGGCGGCGTGGCCGGGGGTGTCGATGAAGGTGATGCGCGAGCCCGACGCCAGCTGCACCTGGTAGGCGCCGATGTGCTGGGTGATGCCACCGGCCTCGCGGCTGGCGACGTCGGTGTGGCGCAGGGCGTCCAGCAGCGAAGTCTTGCCGTGGTCGACGTGGCCCATGACGGTCACGACCGGCGGACGCGGCGACAGATCCTCGTCCCGGTCAACGTCACCCTTCACGCCCACTTCGACGTCGGCTTCCGACACGCGGTGCGCACGGTGGCCGAATTCCGTCACGATCAGCTCGGCCGTGTCGGTGTCGATGTTCTGGGTGATGGTGGCCATGACGCCCATGCGCATCAGCGCCTTGATCACATCCGCGCCACGCTCGGCCATACGGTTGGCCAGTTCCTGCACGGTGATGACTTCGGGGATGATGACGTCGCGGGTCACTTTTTGCGTATCCTGACGCCCACTCAGGCGCTGCTTCTCACGTTCACGGGCGCGACGCAGCGCGGCCATGCTGCGGCCACGCTGGGCGCCACCGCCCTCGTCGCTCAGCGCCTGGGAAATGGTCAGCTTGCCGGCGTTGCGGCGACGCTCGCCACCCTTGGCAGCCTTGGCCGGGGCCGGGGCCGCGACCTTGCTGGCGGTCTTCGCGGCACCACCGGGGCCGGCGCGGCGGCGTCCACCCTCGTCATCCTCGTCATCGACGGCGCGCGGGGCCAGGGGGCCACGCGGGGCCGCGGCGTCCGTGGCGGCGGTCGTGGTCGATGCGGTGTTGCCGGTGGCGGGACGGGCGGCGCGCGGGGCCTCTTCGGCCTTGCGGGCGGCCTCGGCCTCCTTGCGCTTGGCCTCTTCCTCCTGGCGGCGCTTCTCCGCCTCGGCGGCGACGCGCTTTTCCTCTTCCTGAATCATCCGCAGCTCTTCCAGCTCGCGGCGACGCAGGGTTTCGTCGTCCAGGGGACCGTCGTTGACCGGCTCCTCGACCAACGGCTCAGGCGCGGGCGCGGCCTCGGCCGGAGCCTCATCGGCCATCGGCAGGTCGTCGGCGGCCACCTCGTCCAGCAGCTCGTCGGCCACGTCCTCCTGGGCGGGGTTCTCGCCCATGGCGCGCAGGGCGCGCAGACGGGCTTCACGCTCGCTGTCGGTCAGCTGGCGGGGGGCGCCGCCACGCGGCGGCTGGCCACGGCCACCGCCCTGCGCGGGACGGCCCTCGGCGGCCGCGCGGGCGGCGGCACCGCCATCGGCCACGCCCGGACGGGCGCCCTGTTCAAACGTTCGCTTGCGCTTGACCTCAACCGCAACGGTCTTGGTGCGGCCGTGCGAGAAGCTCTGGCGCACGGATCCCGCGTCCACCGTCTTCTTCAGCTCCAGCTTGCCTCGACCGGTAAGGCTCAACTTCTTGCGGTCCTGGTCGCTCGTGTCAGTCATACGTTTTCCGACTGTTTCATCGTTGTCGCCCCGGGGCCGATGCCCCAAGGCCATCCCTTACCCAGCGCTGGGCCTAGCGCCCCTTGGAGAGGGCGCGCAGCCTGTCCGCCTCCCGCTGCAGGCGCTGGACCAGCGGTCCGGCACCCACCACGGCATGCACCGCGTCATCGCGGCCCAGCGCCATGCCCAGCTCCCCCCGGTCGAAGATATCGACCACCGGGATGCCGGGGGACAGCGCGTCCAGCTTGGACCGGCCGTCGGCAGCCCCATCGGACGCCTCCAGCCTGAGCCCTATGCCCGACCGCGTACCGATGGCCTTGGCGCGTAGCGCCGCGGCCACCTTCTCAAACCCCGCCACCGCCTGGCCGCCCCGCCGGGCAAGCCCGACCAGGTCCAGACAACGGCGACGCAGAAGGCCCGACACTTGGGCCCCCAAGTCCGCCGGGGTACGCACCGACCGGCGCGCCGCCTTGGCGAACAAACCTTTGGCGACCGCCTTTTCAACCAAGGCGGGGTCCGCCGTCAACCACAGCCCGCGTCCGGGCAGGGTTTCCTCCACATCGGGGACGACCGTGCCGTCGGGTCCGACGACAAAACGGATCATCCCGTCCTTCTTTCCGACCACCCCGCTGGCGATGCACCGGCGCAGTGGGCTTTTGGCCCCCCCGACCACCTCCGCCTCGCCTTCCGGCAGCAGCGGCGCGTCGGGGTCCGGTGTTATCGCCGGTCCCGAGACCTGCGGGGAGACCATGAACCAGGCCCCCCTCAGGCGTCCGCGCCGGACTCTTCGTCCGCGAACCAGTGGGCGCGGGCGGCCATGATCAACTCATTGGCCTCATCCTCGCTCATCGAGTCCTTGCCCAGGATTTCGATGAGCTCGTCGCCCGCCAGGTCGGCGAAATCGTCCAGCGTCTTGACACCCTTCTCACCCAGCTTGACCAGCATGGGAGCCGTCAGCGCCTCGATGGCCGCCACCTCGTCGGTGACACCCAGTTCCCTGCGGCGGTTCTCCAGGCGGCTGTTCTGCTCTTCCAGGAAATTGCGGGCGCGTTCCCGCAGTTCCTCGGCCACGTCCTCGTCGAAGGCGTCGATGGAGGTCAGTTCCTCGGTATCGACGTAGGCGATCTCCTCCACCGAGGTGAAGCCTTCGGCCACCAGCAGATGGGCAATCACGTCGTCAACGTCCAGGGCCTCGATGAACATCTGCGACCGGGTCTTGAATTCCTCGGTGCGACGGTCGGATTCCTCCTGCTCCGTCATGATGTCGATGTCCCAGCCGGTCAGCATGGACGCCAGACGGACGTTCTGGCCGCGGCGGCCGATGGCCAGCGACAGCTGGTCGTCGGGCACCACCACCTCGATGCGCTTGGTTTCTTCGTCCAGCACCACCTTGGCGACCTCGGCCGGGGCCAGCGCATTCACCACGAAGGTGGCAGCGTCGCGGTTCCAGGGGATGATGTCGATCTTCTCGCCCTGCAACTCGCCGACCACGGCCTGGACGCGGCTGCCGCGCATGCCGACGCAGGCGCCCACGGGGTCGATGGCGCTGTCATTGCTGATGACGGCGATCTTGGCGCGGCTACCCGGGTCGCGGGCCACGGCCTTGATCTCGATGATGCCGTCGTAGATTTCCGGCACTTCCTGCTTGAACAGGCCGGCCATGAAGGCGGGATGGGTGCGCGACAGGAAAATCTGCGGGCCGCGCGGCTCGCGCCGCACGTCGTAGATGTAGGCGCGCACGCGGTCGCCATTCTTGAAGTGCTCGCGCGGCAGGCATTCGTCGCGGCGCAGCACCGCCTCGGCGCGGCCCAGGTCCACGGTCACGTTGCCGTATTCCACGCGCTTGACCAGGCCATTGACGATATCGCCCATGCGGTCCTTGTACTCGTCGTACTGACGGTCGCGCTCGGCCTCGCGCACCTTCTGCACGATCACCTGCTTGGCGGTCTGTGCGGCGATGCGGCCGAAATCGATGGGCGGCAGCGGGTCGATCAGGAAGTCGCCGACCTTGGCGTCCGGGCGCTTGCGCTTGGCCTGGGCCACGGAAACCTGGGTCGCCTCGTCCTCGACCGTCTCGACCACTTCCAGATAGCGCATCAGGTGGATGTCGCCGGTCTTGCGGTCGATGCGGGCGCGGATGTCGTGCTCGTGACCGTACTTCGACCGGCCAGCCTTCTTGATGGCCTCTTCCATCGCCTCGAGCACATGCTCTTTCTCGATGTTCTTTTCGCGGGCGACGGCGTCAGCGACTTGAAGAAGTTCCATCGAAGCGAACCTTGCCTTCTGTTACGTCAGTAAGAACGACTGTTGGTATGATGTGGGGCGACTAGGGGGAAACGGGGTCAGTGCTGGTGCTTGCCCTCGGCGGCCGCCTTCAGCAGCGCGTCGTTCATCACCAGCTTGGCCCGCAGGATCAGGTCGAAGGGCACGGCGGCCGGGCCCGTGGACATTTCCACCAGCACCTTGCCGTCCTCGATGCCCTTCAGCATGCCGATGAAGCGGCGCCGGTCATCCACCGGCTGCGACGTCTCCACCCGCACCTCGAACCCCGCGAAGCGCTCGAAATCCTTGGGCCGGGTCAGCGGCCGGTCGATGCCGGGGCTGCTGACCTCCAGCGTATAGGCGACATCGATGGGGTCTTCCACGTCCAGCAGGGCCGACACGGCGCGGCTGATCTCCGCGCAGTCATCCACCGTCATGGCGGCGCCGTCCACGCGCTCGGCCATGATCTGCAGCGTCGGGCGGGCGTTGCCCGTCAGCGACACGCGCACCAGGTCATAGCCCATGGCCTCGACCGAGGGGGCGATGATACCGGCGATGCGTTCGTGTACGTCCATCGATCTCTATCCAGGGAACGGCCGATCGGGCCGTCCCCGCCTTCGCTTGGGGACGGTTATGGGGCGAAACCTGCCCGCCTGACATCGCCGACCCCAGATAATAAAAAAAGTGGGCCAATGGCCCACCCGCAAAGCGTTCCAGCCAGCCACCAGATTGTCGATGGCCGGATCGTTATGAGGATTGCTGCGGCGGATCATAGTCGCCACGGCGTTTTGCGCAAAGGGTTTTCATGCGCCATCCGCCATGTGCCGGAAGGGATGCAGGCCAGCGTCGCCGCCGGTTGTCATCATCCCCACCAGCGCTGGTGCCGTTAAACACCAGCGAGCCCCATATGGTGTGAAAAACAGCCCCCGTCAAGATGTCCGGCGCCCCCGGTCAAGGCCGCCGAAACATCTTTTTCGCAGGCGTCAGAACATGGATTCGATGACGCGGTCGGGCGGCTTGTGGCCATCGACGAAGGTCTTGATGTTGACGATGACCTTTTCGCCCATGTCCTGGCGCCCCTCGATGGTGGCGGAGCCCATGTGCGGCAGCAGCACCACGTTGCCGAGCGCCAGCAGCTTGGGGTTGATGGCCGGTTCCTGCTCGAACACGTCCAGGCCGGCGGCGCCGATCTCGCCCTTTGCCAGCTTGCGCGTCAGCTCGTTCTCATCGATCACCTCGCCGCGCGCGGTGTTGACGATGATGCTGTTGGGACGCAGCAGGTTCAGGCGGCGGGCGGACAGCAGATGGTACGTCGCCGGCGTGTGCGGGCAGTTGATGGAGATGATGTCCATCCGCGCCAGCATCTGGTCCAGGCTTTCCCAGTAGGTCGCCTCCAGCTCCTGCTCGATCTCGGGGTGGACGCGGTGCCGGTTGTGGTAGTGCACCGACAGGCCGAAGCCCCGCGCGCGGCGGGCCAGCGCCTGGCCGATGCGTCCCATGCCGACGATGCCCAGGCGCTTGCCCCAGATGCGCGTGCCCAGCATGAGGGTGGGGCCCCAGCCCGTCCACTGGCCGGCGCGGATCAGCCGCTCGCCCTCGCCCACGCGCCGGGCGGTCGCCAGGATCAGGGCCATGGTCATGTCGGCCGTGTCCTCGGTCAGGACGCCGGGCGTGTTGGTGACCATGATGCCGCGCTCGCGCGCCGCCTTGAGGTCGATGTGGTCGACGCCGTTGCCGAAGTTGGCGATCAGCTTCAGCTGCGGGCCGGCGTGGGCCAAGACGGTGGCGTCCAGGCGGTCGGTCACGGTGGGGACGACGACGGTGGCGACCTTGACCGCCTCCGCCAGTTCGGCGGGGGTCATGGCATGGTCGTCGGTGGAGAGCCGTGTATCGAACAGCTCCATCATCCGCGTCTCGATGACATCGGGCAGCTTGCGCGTCACGATGACGAGGGGCTTTTTCCGCTCGGACATGGTTCCTCCCGAGATAGCGTTCTTGCCATAGCAGCGAGGGGCGCCGCTGTCCAGCGGCCCTGGGACGCATGCCGGGTTCGTGGCCCGATGATACCCGTGACAGGGGCGACGCTTGACCCCGGCGGACGGCCGATTTCTATTGGGGGCCGAAAACACCGGGGCCGCGGCTCCGCCCGCGTTTTTTCCGCCCGCCTTTTTTCCGCCCGCCTTTTTTCCCAGGAACGGGGACAGCCTTGAAACGGTCGCCCATGGTCAGGTTCTTCCGGCACGCGTTGCCCCTCGCCGCGCCCCTCGCCGCGATGGTCCTAGCTTTCGCCGCCGCGTCCGCCCCGGCCGCCCCGCCCACCCATACCGGCACCGACGGCACCGGTGCCGCCAGCGACCAGCAGGAGGGGGAGCCGCAAAGCGACGCCGCCCACCCCGACGCGGTGGTGCGCAGCGGCCTGCCCGTGCCGCGCTTCGTCACCCTGCGGTCCAACGAGGTCAATGTCCGCACCGGGCCCGGTGTGCGCTATCCCGTGGAGTGGGTGTTCGTGAAGGCCGGCATGCCGGTGGAGATCACGGCGGAGTTCGACACATGGCGCCGCATCCGGGATGTGGAGGGCACGCAAGGCTGGGTGCACCAGAGCACCCTGTCCGGCCGGCGCGGCATCATCGTCACCGGACAACAGTCGCGCACCCTGCGGCGCGACGCCGCGTCCGCCTCGGAAGCGGTGGCCCAGTTGGACCCCGGCGTCATCGCCAAGCTGCGCAAGTGCAAGGGCCCGTGGTGCCAAGTGGACGTGGGCGGCTTCCGCGGCTGGCTGCAGCGCGATGAGGTCTGGGGCGTCTACCCCAAGGAAGAGGTGGGTGAGTGATGGACACGACCCTGCCGCCGGAGGACGACCAGGCGCTGCGCCAGGCGGTGATCGACACCGCCCGGGCCATGAACACGCTGGGCATCAACCAGGGCAAGAGCGGCAACGTCAGCGCCCGCTGCGCCGGCGGCTTCCTGGTCACGCCCTCGGGTGTGCCCTATGAGGCGCTGACGCCCCAGGACATCGTCTTCATGGATTTGGACGGCCGGTATCGCGGTATCATGGTACCGTCCAGCGAGTGGCGCATGCACCTGGCGATTTATCAGGAACGGCCCCAGGCCGGAGCGGTGGTGCACACCCATTCCACCTTCTGCACAGCCCTGGCCTGCCTGCGCGAACCCATCCCGGCCTTCCATTACATGGTGGCCGTGGCCGGCGGCACCCGCATCGAGGTGGCGGACTACGCCACCTTCGGCACGGCCGCGCTGTCCGACGCCATGATGGCGGCGCTGGGGCCCCGCCGCGCCTGCCTGCTGGCCAACCACGGCATGATCGCCTTCGGCGCCGACCTGCGCCGCGCCCTGGATTTGGCGGTGGAGGTGGAAAGCCTGGCCCGCCAGTACTGGCATGCGCGCATGATGGGCACGCCCGTCATCCTGGGCGAGGAGGAGATGGCGGAGGTGCTGCGCCGCTTCGCCACCTACGGCCGCCAGCCCAAGGACCTGCCGCCCGGTACGCCGCAGGCGCTGGAGTTTCCCGCCCGCATGGATGGCCACTAGTGGCGGGTGACACCCGCCGCTTAGGACGCGATTGCGTCCGGCGGAGCCTTTCGGGGAACGGATTGGACTGAAAGGCGAGGAAGCCAAGCCGCCGGATTGCGGCGGCCAGCGATTGAGGGCCTCACCAGATGCGCGCCTGGACGGGCGCGCCCGTTCGGGCCCACACTAGCCCCAGCGCCGCCCGACGAGGCGGCGACGAAACAGCTGGGAGTGCGCCACTCATGACCCTGGAGACGCCGCCGGGCTATGCCCCGTTGAGCGATGCGACCCTGCCCGACTTCCTGGCCGCCGTGCCGGCCCTGGCGACACGCCTGGGCGGCTCCCCCGCCGACTGGCGGGTGACCGAGGTGGGCGACGGCAACCTGAACCTGGTCTTCCTGGTGGAAGGGCCGGGTCACGACGGTAAGGCCGCCGGCCTGTGCGTCAAGCAGTCCCTGCCCTATCTGCGCCTGGTGGGCGAAGGCTGGCCCCTGGATCTCAACCGCGCCTGGTTCGAGCAGCGGGCCATGGCCCTGCACGCCGCCGGCGCCGCCGGCCGGGCGCCCGCGCTGCTGCACTATGACCCCACGCTGTACGCCATCGTGATGGAGCGCCTGTCCCCCCACGTCATCCTGCGCCGCGGCCTGGTGCAGGGCATCCGCTATCCCCGGCTGGCGGAGCATGTCAGCGACTATCTGGCGGGCACGCTCTACGCCACCAGCGACCTGGCCCTGCCAGCCTCCAAGAAGCGGCCCCTGGTGGCGGCCTTCACCGCCAACGACGCCCTCTGCCGCCTGACGGAGGACGTGATCTTCACCCAGCCCTACATGAAGCATCCCCAAAACCGCTGGACCAGCCCGCAACTGGACGCCACGGCCGAGGCGGTGCGGACGGACACGGCGTGGAAGCTGGCGGCCAGCCGGCTGAAGCTGAAGTTCATGGCCAGCCCCGAGGCGCTGATCCACGGCGACCTGCACACCGGGTCCATCATGGTGACGGAGACGGACACGCGGGTCATCGATCCGGAGTTCGCCTTCTTCGGCCCCATGGGCTTCGACGTCGGCGCCATCATCGGCAACCTGCTGCTGAACTACCTGTCCCAGGATGGGCATGCCACGGAGGACCATCCCCGCGACGCCTACCAGGACTGGGTGCTGGAAACGGTGGAGCAGCTGTGGACCCTGTTCCGCGCCAAGTTCCTGCACCTGTGGCGCACCAGCGGCGAGGGCGACGCCTATCCCGCCGCCCTTTTCTCCGGCCCCGACGGCACCGCCTGCCTGGAGACGGAGCGCCGTGCCTATCTGGACCGGCTGTTCACCGACGCCCTGGGCTATGCCGGCGCCAAGATCACCCGCCGCATTCTGGGCCTGGCCCACAACATCGACCTGGAGAAGATCGCCGACCCCGACATGCGCGCCCTGTGCGAGACCCGCTGCCTGGCGCTCGCCCGGTCGCTGATGGTGGAAACCGGCCGCTATCCCACCATCAGGTCCGTGACTGAGGCCGCCCGGCATGTGCGGCGAACGGTGAACGCGGTGGGGCCCGTCGACAAGCGCGGGCTGGGGCTGGACGCGCTGTAGCCGTCGCTTACGAGCCTCCAGCCAGCAGTTCCTTGCTCACACCATCAAAGGAACTGCCGGCCTGGGGCAAGCCACCTTTATGACTTCACGAGCCGCAACTGGGGCTTGGGATCCGTTGGCGAACCGCCACTGTTAAGGAAGCCCGTGATGATATCGATGTAGCGGTTGTCGGCGACGGCGATGACAGGCGCCTCGAAGAGGGGAGCGGCAATCGTGAGGCTGGCCATCTCGCCAGCCGCCATCCGGACATAATTACCGTCACCCAGAGGCGCGGCGAGTTGGAGACTGAAACCGTCAAGCGAATGATTCATGCCGACGACAATGCAATTCATGATGATGTGTATCATCATACCATCGTTCTTTTTGTAGCAGCTCATATAAAGAACCGATGCACCGAAGCATATTACGTTAGATCCGGTGCAGTATTTTTTGATAGAATTTATATCTTCAGCTGAGAAGATTTGTTGATTGTTGAATTCAATCACGACCTTTCTCCTCTTTCTGGCGCAGGTGGCCGTCCAGCGGCTTGCATACAACATGATTTTTACGACCTTTAAGAATCCATCCTACCAAGATATCGGATCATCCGATATCGGATTTTTGAATATCCGATTACCCGATTTAGGGCTGCTCTGCCCGTTACGGGTCAGGAGCGCGTGCGATGTGGGTTCAGCCTAAAGATCATCAGATCGTTGGGAATTATCTGGCCACGATCAGGAGGCAGGCTGGGGTCACCCAGGACGAACTGGCGGCCCAGTTGGGCAAACCGCAGTCGTTCGTGTCAGCCTATGAGAGTGGTCAGCGCCGCGTCGATATTCTGGAGCTGATGATCATCCTGAAGGCATTAGGCGCCGATCCCAAGACGACGCTCGCCGCCCTGATCGATCATGGCGGCGTGCATCTCAAGGCATCGAAGCTAGCGGTCTTTAACAAGAGCGATCAGACAGACGACGACGGCTGATCCAGTCTACTCATCATTCACCGCCACCTGGCCCATGCGCTCCGGCGGCTGGTGGTCGGGGAACAGGTGGGCCAGATCCGGGGGGCTGCAGACGCCGCGTTCGGTGATGAGGCCGGTGATCAGGCGGGCGGGGGTGACATCGAAGGCGTAGTTCACCACCGGGCTGCCCTCGGGCACCAGGCGCACGGTTTCAAGATCGCCATGGCCGGCCAGGCCGGTGATGCGCGCCACCTCGTCGCCCGGGCGTTCCTCGATGGGGATGCCGGCGACGCCGTCGTCCAGCGTCCAGTCTATGGTGCTGGACGGCAGGGCGACATAGAAGGGCACGTCGTTGTCCTTGGCGGCCAGGGCCTTCAGGTAGGTGCCGATCTTGTTGGCCACGTCGCCCTTGGCGGTGGTGCGGTCGGTGCCGACGATGGCCAGGTCCACCAGGCCGTGCTGCATCAGGTGGCCGCCGGTGTTGTCGGGGATGACGGCGTGCGGCACCCCGTGCTGCCCCAGTTCCCAGGCGGTGAGGAAGGCGCCCTGGTTGCGCGGCCGCGTCTCATCCACCCAGACATGCAGGGGAATGCCGGCCTCGTGCGCCAGGTAGATCGGGGCGGTGGCGGTGCCCCAGTCCACCGTGGCCAACCAGCCGGCATTGCAGTGGGTCAGGATGCGCACCGGCCGGTCGGGATTGCGCTGGTGGGCGGCGCGGATAAGGTGCAGGCCGTGGCGGCCGATGGCGCGGCAGATCTCCACATCCTCGTCCGCGATGGCGCCGGCCTCGGCATAGGCCCGGTCCAGCCTGTCCCCCGGCGGGGTCAGCAGCAGCACCTCGCGCATGCGGTCCAGGGCCCAGCGCAGGTTGACCGCCGTGGGCCGCGTGGCCATGAGGCGGGCATGCGCCCGTTCCACATCGCCATCCTCCACCCCCATCCTCATCGCCAGCGCCATGCCGTAGGCGGCGGCCGCGCCGATCAGGGGGGCGCCCCGCACCTGCATGGTGGTGATGGCCGTGGCCATGGCCGCCACGTCGGTCAGCGCCACGGTCTCGAACCGGAAGGGCAGCCGCGTCTGGTCGATGATGCCGACGGTGCGGCCGTCAGGCTCCACCCAGATGGTCCGCATCGCCTCGCCCGCCACCTTCATGGAGTTCCCTCGTGCTTCGGCCTTATTCGCTTCGTCGGTTATACCAGCGGCGCGGGGTTTTGCCTTGTGCCTCTATAGGACGCGACCGCGTCCGCCGGAGCTTTCCGGGGAACGCAGTGGACTGGAAAGCGAGGACGAGCCGAGCCAGCGGATGCTGGCGCCCGGCGCTTGAGGGATGAACAAAAACCAAAGCCCTCGGAACCGATGATTCCGAGGGCCTTTGGTATCCGTCGCGGTGGCCGCGATCAGAAGATCGATCCTGCGCTCAGCGGGGCGCCAGGATCATGATCATCTGCTTGCCTTCCAGCTTGGGCATCTGCTCGACCTTGGCCAAGTCGTCCAGGAGGTCCTTCACGCGCACCAGCACGTTCATGCCCAGATCCTGGTGGGCCATTTCACGACCGCGAAAGCGCATGGTGACCTTCACCTTGTCGCCTTCCTCCAGGAAGCGGCGCGCGCTGCGCATCTTCACGTCGTAGTCGTTGTCGTCGATGTTGGGACGCAGCTTGATCTCTTTGACTTCGATGATCTTCTGCTTCTTGCGCGCCTCGGCGGCCTTCTTCTGCGCCTCGTACTTGAACTTGCCGTAGTCGAGGATCTTGCAGACGGGGGGCTCGGCGTTGGGCGAGACCTCGACCAAGTCGAGGCCGGCCTCTTCGGCGGCGATCAGTGCATCGCGCAGACTAACGACGCCAACCATCTCGCCTTCGGCGTCGATGAGGCGGACGGAACGAGCGTTGATCTCCCGGTTAACGCGCGGCCCCTCACGGGTGGGGGCCGACTCTTGGCTGGGCCTGGCTATGGAACCTTCTCCCTGGTTTACGGTGGCCGCGGGGTGGGTGGATGCCCCGGGACGGGGCGGGCGGCGACACCGGGTAAAAAAGACGTGGATGTGTACTTGTAAGAAAAGCCGGCGCCGCGCAACTGCGGATTTCTCTCCACAGCCCCGTTGGGCGCTGGTCAGACCATAATTATCCTCAGAACGCGGCCTCCGTCACTCCCTCCGAAGGGACAGGGGCCCGTGCCTCAAGCTTAAGCGCCGCCACCGCCTCGTCAAGCGACAGCAGCTCCTGATCCTTGCCGCCCAGGCGGCGCAGGGCCACGGTGCGGTTCTCCGCCTCGCGGCCGCCGACCACCACCAGGACCGGCACCTTGGCCAGCGAATGCTCGCGGACCTTGAAGTTGATCTTCTCGTTGCGGGTGTCGACCTCCACGCGGAGGCCGGCCTTGGCCATCACCTTGGCCACGTCCTCGGCATAGGCGTTGGCCTCGGACGTGATGGTGCAGACCGTGGCCTGGACGGGCGACAGCCACAGCGGGAACTTGCCGGCGTAATGCTCGATCATCATGCCGATGAAGCGTTCGAACGAGCCCAGGATGGCCCGGTGCAGCATCACCGGCCGGTGGCGGGCGCCATCGGCGCCGATGTAGCTGGCGTCCAGGCGTTCCGGCAGCACGAAGTCCAGCTGCAGGGTGCCGCACTGCCAGGTGCGGCCGATGGCGTCGGTCAGGTGGAATTCCACCTTGGGGCCATAGAAGGCGCCCTCGCCGGGCAACTCCTCGAACTCCAGGCCGTTGGCGGTCAAGGCATCGCGCAGGCCCTGCTCGGCCTTGTCCCACACCTCGTCGCTGCCAGCGCGCACGTCGGGGCGCAACGCCAGCTTCACGGCGATCTTGTCGAAGCCCAGATCCTTGTAAACACCCAGCTGCAGCTTGAAATAGTCCGCCGCTTCCGACGGTACCTGATCCTCGGTGCAGAAGATGTGGGCGTCGTCCTGGGTGAAGGCGCGGACGCGCAGGATGCCGTGCAGCGCGCCCGATGGCTCGTTGCGATGGCAGGCGCCGAACTCCGCCAGGCGCATGGGCAGATCGCGGTAGCTTTTCAGCCCCTGGCGGAAGATCTGGACGTGGGCCGGGCAGTTCATGGGCTTGAGCCCGAGGAACTTCTCACGGCCCTGGTCGTCCACCGACTCCCGGATCTTGAACATGTTGTCGCCATACATGTCCCAGTGGCCGGACGCCTTGAACAGGCTGCTGTCGTAGAGCTGCGGCGTACGCACCTCCAGATAACCCGCCTCCTTCAGCTTGGCGCGGATGTAGCGTTCCAGCGCCTGCCACAGGGTCCAGCCCTTGGGGTGCCAGAAGACGCTGCCCGCCGCCTCTTCCTGCAGATGGAACAGGTCCATCTCGCGGCCCAGCTTGCGATGGTCGCGCTTCTCCGCTTCCTCGATCTGGTGCAGGTGCTCCGCCAGCTCCTTCTCCGTGCGCCAGGCGGTGCCGTAGATGCGCTGGAGCATGGGGTTGCGGCTGTCGCCGCGCCAATAGGCGCCCGCCACCTTCATCAGCTTGAAGGCGTGGCCGACCTTGGACGTGGACGGCAGGTGCGGGCCGCGGCAGAGGTCGTACCATCCGCCCTGGCGGTAGATGGTGATCTTCTCACCCGCCGGGATGTCGCCGATGATCTCGGCCTTGTAATGCTCGCCGATGGACTTGAAGTGGGCGATGGCCTCGTCCCGGTCCCAGACCTCACGCGTGAAGGGGCTGTCCGCGTCCACGATCTCGTGCATGCGCTTCTCGATCTTCACCAGGTCGTCGGGCGTGAACGGCTCATCCCGGGCGAAGTCGTAGTAGAAGCCCGTGGCGATGGCCGGGCCGATGGTGACCTGCGTGCCGGGGTACAGCTGCTGCACCGCCTCCGCCAGGATATGGGCGCAGTCGTGGCGGATCAGCTCCAGCGCGTAGGGCGCGTCGCGCGTCAGGATGGCGATCTTGGCGTCGTGCTCGATGGCGCGCGACAGGTCGCGCTCCTCCCCGTCCACCGTAACGGCCAGCGCCGCCTTGGCCAGGCTCTTGGAGATCGACTGCGCGATTTCCAGGCCCGTGACGCCCGCCGCGTAAGTTCGCACGTTGCCGTCGGGCAACGTGATCGCGATCTGGGGCTGGTCAAGGTTTTCGGCGGTCGTCATGGCGTTCAGGGTTTGTCCAAATTGAAGAAAGGCGACTTTGGGTAGCGGGGGCTGAACTGTCAAGCGTTGGGCCCGGGGGTAAGCCGGCTGGCGGGGCATAAGCGCCGCATGGCTGTGTCCCCCCGGGCACAGGCGCGCGCAACAAGTGGAACAATCGGCCTAAGCCGGGGCGCTTGCCCCATCCGTCTCCCCATCTGGGGCCACATCCGGCTTGGGCCGCAGGCGCAGCGCGGTCTCCACCGCGTCCACCCCCAGGTCGGCCAGGTCCAGCACCTTGATCCAGGCCGCGTCCGGCCCCCAGGGGGCGGAGCGGGCGGGATCGGTGTGATGCGACATGACCATCAGCGTCGGGCAGCCCAGGGCCGCCGTCAGGAAGATGGGGCCCGTGTCGTTGCCCACCGCGCCCTCGGCCCGCCGTGCCAGGTTGGCCAGCTGGCCCAGGCTGGTGCGGCCCACCAGGTCGACCGCCCAGGGGCAGTCGCGCACGATGGCCCGCGCCGCATCGCGGTCGGCCTCGGCACCCACCACCACCGGGGTCAGGCCCCGGTCGGCCAGGCGCCGGCCCAGCATGGCATAGCGCTCGGCCGGCCAGCGCTTGTGCGGCAGGTGGGGCGAGCAGCCCGGCACCAGCAGGACGAAGGGCCCCTCCGGCGCCAGGCCGTCCACGTCGCCCGCCAGCCAGCCGAGGTCGGCGGGACCGGTGTCGGGCACGCCGGCGGCCTGCAGCTGGACGCGGTAGCGATCGTGGTTGTGCAGGCCCTTGAGATCGGGCACCGGAAAGGCGGCCCCCGGGACGGCCCCCGACCACAGCGGCCGGCGCCCCGGCCCCATCAGCCAGAAGTAGCGGGCGGTGCGCGGCTTGTTCTGCAGATCATAGATGGTGTCGAAGCGGCCGGCGCGCAACTGGCGGCGCAAGCGCCAATAGGCCAGCGGGCTACGGCCACGCGGATCGGCCCAGACGTCGTCGAACCAGGGCATGGCCCGGCCGAAGCCGACGAAGGCCGGCCCGGTCAGAAGTGTGACATGGGCCTGTGGGTGATGGCGGCGGATGGCTTGGAAGGCATCGAAGCATTGCACCAGGTCGCCCAGCGCACCCAGGCGGATGACCAGGATGCGCTTGGCTTCAGGTCCCGTCACTGGCCGGCCTTGCGATAGGCGGCCATGCCGACGGTGGCCCGCAGGTGCAAGAGCTCGGCATAAACGGCCAGCGTGGCGTCGCACATGCGCTCACGCGTGTAGTTCTGCAGCACGAAGCGGCGGGCGTCGGCCGCCAGCGCCCGCCGCTGCAGGCCATCCAGGGCCAGGGCCTCGGCAATGGCGGCGGCCATGGTGGCGGGGTCGCCCGGCGGCACCACCAGCCCGGTTTCGCCATCGACCACCGTTTCCGCCACGGCGCCGTGGTTGGTGACGATGACGGGCTTGCCCATGGCCTGGGCCTCCACGATCACGCGGCCGAAAGCCTCCGGCCGGGCCGAGGCGCTGACCACCACGTCGGACAGCAGATAGGCGGCGGCCATGTCGTTGCAGTGGTCGGCAATGGTGACCTGGCCTTCCAGGCCCAGGTCGCGGATGCGGGCCACCAATTCCGCCCGGTACTCCGTGCGGCCCTGGTCGGAACCCACCAGCACGGCACGCACGTCGTCGCGCTTCAGCCGGGCGATGGCCTCGATCAGGTCCAGCTGACCCTTCCAGCGCGTCAGGCGCCCGGGCAGCAGGACGATGCGCTGGTCCTCCGGCAGGCGCCAGTCGCGCGCCAGCTTGATCAGCCGCTCCTGGCTGACCCGCTCGGGGTCCAGATTCACGGTATCGACGCCGCGCGGGATGGTGCGCAGCCGCTCCGGCCCCACGCCGTACTGGCTCGCCACATGCTCCGCCACGAAGCGGGAGACGGCGATGACCCGGTCGCCCTTGGCCATGACCGCGTTGTAGCGGCGCTTCATCTCGCCCTTGAAGTTGTAGGGGGCGTGGAAGGTGGTGACGAAGGGGATACCGGTGCGCCGCGCCGCGATCCAGGCGCTCCACGCCGGGGCACGGGAGCGGGCGTGGATGATGTCCACCCCACGCTCACGGATCAGGGTTTCCAACCGGCTGGCGTTGCGCCAGATGGTGAAAGGGTTCTTGGAGGCCAGCGGCAGGGTGATGTGCTCGGCCTTGTAGCGTTCCAGCTCACGCGCCATGGGGCCGCCGCCGGAGGCCACCAGGGCGGTGCCGCCGGCACGCATCAGGGCCGCCGCCATATCGACGCAGCCGCGCTCCGCCCCGCCCGTCACCAGGTTGGGGATCACCTGCAAAACCACGGGCCGGCCGCCCCCGAACCAACCGGCGATAGTGGTCCCATCGGGGGCCCCATCGGAACTGGCCCCATCGGGGGCCGGCGCGGGATTGCCGGTGTCGGTCGAGGCCGTTACGGTGCCAGGGGTGTGGGTCAGGGTCATCTGGGGAAGGCAAGCATGGCGGGGACGTCGATACATAGCGTACAGCGGGGGGCCGCCACCATAGCCTATCGACGGTGCCCCGGCCGCGGCCCCGGAATTGTCTTCCTGGGCGGTTTGAAGTCCGACATGACGGGAGCCAAGGCCACGGCGCTGGAAGCCTACGCGCAAGAGCGCGGCCACGCCTTCGTCCGTTTCGACTACCAGGGTCACGGGGTGTCCAGCGGCGATTTCCGCGACGGCACCATCGGCACCTGGGCGGACGACGCCATCGCCGTGCTGGACGCAGTGACGGAGGGCCCGCAGATCCTGGTGGGGTCCAGCATGGGCGGCTGGATCATGCTGCTGGCGGCCCTGGCCCGGCCGGAATGCGTGCGCGCCCTGGTGGGAATCGCCCCGGCGCCGGACTTCACCGAGCGGCTGATGTGGGCCCAGATGGATGCGGAGGCCCGCGCCACGCTGGAGCGTGACGGCGAATGGCGCCAGCCCTCGCTCTATGACGACGCGGGCTATCCCATCACCCGGGCCTTGATCGAGGATGGCCGGCGCCACCTGCTGCTGGACCGGCCCCTGGCGCTGCCGCCCGTGCCCGTGCGCCTGATCCACGGCCAGCGCGACCCCGACGTGCCGTGGCGGACCAGCCTGGATTTGGCGGCGGCCATCGCCCATGACGACGTGCGCGTCACCCTGGTGAAGGACGGCGATCATCGCCTGTCCCGGCCCCAGGATTTGGACCTGATCACCCGCCAGGTGGGTGAGCTGCTGGGTGGCGGGGCCCCATGCTGAACCGCCGCGCCCTGTTGCGGGCGGGCACCGCCCTGCCGCTGCTGTCCACGTCCGCTTTCGCCGCCCATCATCCGGACGCCGTGGTGGACGCCTTCGTCCGTGATGCCGGATTCCAGGGCGTGGTCATGCTGGGCCACGCGGGCAAGGCCAATTACGTCCGCACCGTGGGCTATGCCGATGTCGAGGCCAGGGCGCCGGCCAGGCCCGACACCCCTTACGCCATCGCCTCCATCAGCAAATGGCTGACCACGGTGACCGTGCTGAAGCTGGTGGAGCGCGGCCTGCTGGACCTGGACGCGCCCCTGACCTGGGCCCTGCCCGATTATCGTGCCGACACCGGCGCCAGGCTGACCCTGCGCCGCCTGCTGTGCAACGCCAGCGGCCTGCCCAACCTGTTCATCGCCGAGGCCAAGGCCGATCCCACCCTGCTGAAGACCGATCTGACCACGGCCCAGGCCCTGGCCCGCTTCGCCCAGGGCGACCTGGCGTTCGAGCCGGGTGCCCGGTTCGACTACCACCCGGTGAACTGGATCGTGGTCATTGCCGCCGTGGAAAGGGTGACCGGCCTGCCCTTCCAGGCAGCGGTACGGTCCATCACCCTGGACCCGCTGGGCCTGCAGGCGACGGGCGCCACCGACGCGATGCTGGAGAGGGCGGCCCCCTCATACCGCACCGTCAACCCGCCCGAACGCTGGGGCAACGACCGGCGGCCCTATCTGGCCGCCTCGGGCGGCTATGCCAGTACGGCCCCGGACCTGATGCGTGCCGCCCATCTGGTGTTTGACACGGATTTCCTGACGGCGGAGTCCCGCCGCCAGCTGACCCATGTCGAGGTGCCCACGGAAGACTATGCCCTGGGCGGCCGGGTGCGCCGCCTGACCATTCAGGGTCGGACCGTGCCGGCGGGCTGGGAAACGGGACGCACGGCGGGCTACCGCCTGGTGCTGGGCCACCGGCTGGACGGCAGGCGCACGGTGGTGCTGATGAACAACACCGCCCTGTCTCAGAAGACCATGGACCAGTTCGCCGACGCGCTGCTGGGCGCGGAACCTCGCGCTTAAACATAACGCCACATCAGCGGCATGAGACAACCCCATGCCGCCGTAGGACGCGACCGCGTCCGCCGGAAGTTTCCGCCGGAAGTTTCCGGGGAGCGTAGCGGACTGGAAACTGAGGATAAGCCAAGCAGCCGGATGGCTGCGCCCGGCACTTGAGGAAAACCCTTAACGCTTCCGCCTCCGGAAGCGCAGGTACACCGGGACCCGGCCAGCCTCCAGCGCCTTCTGTTCGTAGCGGGTCTGGACCCAGTCGGCCGGGGGCACGCGCCAGTCCGACGCCTTGTCGGCCAGCCACTCGAACTGCGGATACCGCCAGGTGTGCTCCAGCATCCAGCGGCACAGCTGTTGGTCGTCGGTGGCCAGGCGCAGTTCGGCGCCGTCGCGCAGCACGCGGGCCAGGCGGGGCAGGTTGGCGGGACCGATGAAACGGCGCTCGGCGTGGCGGAGCTTGGGCCAGGGATCGGCGAACAGCACGAAGACGCGGCCGACGCTGGCCTCTGGCAGGGCATCCAAGATGGGACGGGCGTCGTCCGGGCAGACGCGGATATTGCCGGACAAGTCCTTGGCCTCGACATGCTGCAGCAGGTTGGCAACGCCGTTGATGAAGGGCTCGCACCCGATGAAGCCGATGTCGGGGTTGGCCGCCGCCTGTTCGGCCAGATGCTCGCCGCCGCCGAAGCCCACCTCGAACCACAGGTCACGCTTGGGTGTGGGAAACAGGGTCGCGGGATCGATGATCCCCCCCGCCGGCGGCGGATCCAATTGCAGGCGCGGCAGCAACTCCTCAATCAGGCTGGTGCGGTGCTGGCGCAACGGCCGGCCGCGACGACGCCCGTAAAGCAGGGGACGGTGCTGGGCGGGGGTGTCGTCGGTCATGATGCGATCAAGGACGGGCAAGGGTCAGAAAAGCGGGGCAGAAAAGCCAAGGGCCTTGGCCGATCCATCGATCGGCCAAGGCCCCGGGCGTCAGAACAGAAGAACCTTAGAACGCGCGCTTCAGCTCGTCCACCAGATCCAGCTTCTCCCACGAGAAGCCGCCGTCGGCGTCCGGCGTGCGGCCGAAGTGGCCGTAGGCCGCGGTGCGGGCGTAGATGGGGCGGTTCAGCTTCAGGTGCTCACGGATGCCGCGGGGGCTGAGGTTCATCAGCTGGCGCAGCACGTCGGACAGCTTTTCCTCATCCACCCGGCCGGTGCCGGCGGTGTCGATGTAGACCGACAGCGGGTGCGACACGCCGATGGCGTAGCTGAGCTGGATGGTGCAGCGGTCGGCCAGGCCGGCGCCCACCACGTTCTTGGCCAGGTAGCGCGCGGCATAGGCGGCCGAACGGTCCACCTTGGTCGGGTCCTTGCCGGAGAAGGCGCCGCCGCCGTGCGGAGCGGCACCGCCGTAGGTGTCGACGATGATCTTGCGGCCGGTCAGGCCGGCGTCGCCATCCGGGCCGCCGATGACGAAGCGGCCGGTCGGGTTGACGTAGAAGTGGGCCTCGTCGCACATCCAGCCCTCGGGCAGGACCTTCAGCACATGCGGGCGCACGATCTCGCGCACGGCTTCCTGGTCCAGGCCGTCGGCATGCTGGGTGGAAACGACCACCGAGGTGGCGCGGACGGGCTTGCCGTCGATGTACTGCAGACTGACCTGGCTCTTGGCGTCGGGGCCCAGTTCCTTCACGCCACCGTGGCGCGCGTCGGCCAGCGACTTCAGGATGCGGTGGGAATAATGGATGGGCGCCGGCATCAGGTCGTCGGTCTCGCGGCAAGCGTAACCGAACATGATGCCCTGGTCGCCCGCACCCTCATCCTTGTTGCCGGCGGCGTCGACGCCGACCGCGATGTCGGCGGACTGGGCGTGCAGGTAGCACTGCACCTCGGCCGTCTTCCAGTGGAAGCCATCCTGCTCATAGCCGATGGCTTTCACCGTGTCGCGGGCGACGCCCTCGATCTCCTTCAGCAGGCCTTCCGGCCCGCGCACCTCACCGGCGATGACGATGCGGTTGGTCGTGGCCAGGGTCTCGCACGCCACGCGGGCGTAGGGGTCCTGGGCCAGGAAAAGATCGACCACGCCATCGGAGATTTGATCGCAAACCTTATCCGGATGACCTTCGGAAACGGACTCGCTGGTGAAGATGTAATTGGATTGGGCCACGGGACGCCTCGGCTAAATTAACGACGGCTATTTACGGCGGAGTGTGTGTGATATCGACAAAAAACGCCGCCCGGGCTTTCGCAACCAGGCGGCGTTTTTTCGCAGGCTTCTACAGAATGGTCAAGAGGCAGGCTTATCACGCGACGTCGGACACAGATTCCACACCGGAATTGGCGACGGCCTTGGTCAGTTCGAACAGGCGCTTGCGCACGGCGGGATCGGAGATGCGGTAGTAGGCGCGGACCAGTTCCAGGGTCTCGCGCTTGGCCATCGGGTCGGCGTCGAAGCCCATATCGGGCGACAGGGCCTCATCCACGACGTCGTTTGGCGTGTCGCCGGCCATGTCGTCGAAGAAGAAGGACACCGGCACGTCCAGCACGCGCGACAGGTCGAACAGGCGCGAGGCGCCGATGCGGTTGGCGCCGCGCTCGTACTTTTGCACCTGCTGGAAGGTCAGGCCGATGGCCTCGCCCAGCTTTTCCTGGCTCATGCCCAGCAGGGTACGGCGCAGGCGCACGCGGCTGCCGACGTGAACGTCGATCGGGTTGGGCTTTCCGATCCGAGGCCGCCCACCGGTGGAACGGCGGGCCCCAATTACACTCTCCATGATCCAAATCCTCACGTTACGGATCGATTACGACCCTAAGCCAAGCGTTCAGGGGTGGTCAAGGCACGCCGCCCGCATCCCACCGTCCCGCTCCCCAGCCCTTGTTCGGTCCGCCAACCTCATATGGGGGCGTGATCCATACGACCACAAGCCGGCGCCTGGTCCTGGTGACAATCGCGGGGTCATTGACCCCGACGGCTCCGCCACGGGTCCCTTCGACGCCCGATCACGGACATCCGGTCATGGACATCTCAAGGGCACTGCCTACCCTGATACATCCGAAGCGTGAAAAAATAGATAACGCCCAATACAGCCAAGAGTAAAGCGGCCAAGGGGCCATCACCCCATCGGGCATAAGGTGTAGGCCGGGGTGTAGACTGCGGGAGCGGAAGGTCCAGGACTCCCCGAGAGCCCAATGCCAAATGACCCAGTTCGCGTCCATAGGGATCTACCACCGCGGAAATACCGGTATTGGCGGCGCGCACCAGGGGCAGCCCTTCCTCGATGGCGCGCATGGTGGCGATGGCCAGGTGCTGGTGCGGCCCCGCCGTGCGGCCGAACCAGGCATCGTTGGTGACGTTCAGCAACCATCTCGGACGTTCCTGGAGGGGGCGGTTCTTTGTCGCATCCGCATTTCCGCTTTGGTCTCCTCCGGGACCGGCTTCCGCCTCCTGCGCCGTCACCATGCCGGGAAAGATGACCTCGTAGCAGATCAGCGGGCTGGCCGGCGGCAGGCCGGGCAGGTCCAGGGTGCGGGGCCCCGGCCCCGACCCCAGGATGGAGTTGCCCGGCGACACCAGCGCCACCGCGCGCAGGGGCAGCCAGCGACGGAAGGGGGTGTATTCGCCGAACGGCACCAGGTGGGCCTTGTCGTAATGGCCCAGCGCCTGGCCCTGATCGTTCACCACCACCAGGCTGTTCCAGTAGGTGTCGGTGCCGTCCTGCGCGCCGGGGGTGCCGGCGGGCGTCAGGCGCAGGCTGCCCGTCAGGGTCAGGCCGCCGCGCGGCGTCACCTGGCCCACGGCCTTCAGCAGTTCCGGCTCGTCCTCCAGCAGGTAGGGCACGGCCGTCTCCGGCCAGACCAGGGTCGTGATGGGCGCCTGGCCCGGCGGCTGCGGCTGGCGAGACAGGGCCAGCAGCAGGCGGACGTGGTCCAACTCCACATCCGCGTTCCACTTGTCGGTCTGGGCGATGTTGGGCTGCACCAGGCGCAGCATGACGCCCGGCACCAGGGGCGCCTCACCCGCCGGCACGCGCGCGACGCCATAGATGGCCATGAGGATGACCAGGCCCAGGCCCGCCACCGGCGCCATCCAGGGCCGCCGCCCGCCGTCGGCCAGGACCGCCGGCAGGCTGGCGGGCAGCACCGTCAGCAGCGACAGGCCGTAGACCCCGATGAGGGAACCCACCTGCGCCGGCCCCGGCAGCCCCACCCAGACATAGCCCATGAGGTTCCAGGGAAAGCCGGTGAAGGCGTGGCCGCGCACATACTCCACCACCGTCCACAGCACCGCGAACAGCAGGCAGCGGGCGACACCCCCGATCCGAAAGCGCCGCACCAGGGCCCACCACAGCAGCGTGCCGGTGCCCACGAACAGGCCCAGCAGGAAGGGCAAACCCGCCACGGCGAAGGGCAGCAGCGCCCAGAAGCGGGGGAAGACCAGCAGCGCCTCGCCCACCCAGTAGAGGCTCAGCACGAAATGGCCGAAGGCGAAGGCCAGGCCCGTCCAGAAGGCGGCGGCCGGGCGCTCCACCCCGTCCAGCAGCCAGATCAGCCCAGGAAAGGCCAGCCACAGCACCGGCACGGCGTTGACGGGCGGCATGGCCAGGGTGGCGAGGCCACCCAGCAGGGCGGCCAAGCCCAGGCGGCGCCAGCGTCCGCCCCCGCGCAGGCGGGTGGCGAGGCGGGCCAGACGGTCAGGCAGGCTCACGATGGGGGTGGTCTCCGATTACGGGCGGCGCCGGGACGTTCAGGAGCCGGTCGCCAGCGGCATATCCTGGCCGGCCGCCTGGGGCAGGTTGCGGACGCGCAGCCGCTTGATGCGGCGGGGGTCGGCGTCCACCACCTCGAACTCGATGCCCGAGGGGTGGACCAGTGTTTCGCCCCGGCGGGGGATGCGGCCGGCCAGCGAGAACACGAGGCCGCCCAAGGTGTCGACCTCCTCCCGCTCCTCGTCATCCAGGACGGCACCGACGCGCGCCTCGAAATCCTCCAACGGCAGGCGGGCGTCGGCGATCAGGGTGCCGTCGGGCCGTTCCACGATACGCGGCTGCACCGCGTCGTCGTGTTCGTCCTCGATCTCGCCGACGATCTCCTCCACCAGATCCTCGATGGTCACCAGGCCGTCGATGCCGCCGAACTCATCCACCACCAAGGCCATGTGCTGGTGCGCCTGGCGCATATGCAGCAGCAGGTCCAGTACCGGCATGCTGGGCGCCACGATCTGCACCTCGCGCACGATGGATTCCAGGTCGAAAGGCCGCTGGTCGGCCACCACCGCCAGGATGTCCTTGATGTGGACCATGCCGATGACGTCGTCCAAGGTCTCGCGGTAGACTGGCATGCGCGAGTGCGCGTCCTCCGAAAAGCGACGGATGAGGTCGGGCAGGCTGATCGAAGCCTCGATGCCCAGGATGTCGGCGCGCGGCACCATGATATCGACCACGGTGCGCCCCCGGAGCTTCAGGATGTTGGCCAGCAGCGTGCGCTCATTGCCGCCCACGGACGTCTCGTCCGCGCTGCTGTCTTCGATCAGCTCTTCAATGGTGTCGCGCAGCGTGGGATCCACGCGCCCGCCCAAGGCGGCCCGCAGCCAGCCCCGGAATTGCTGGGTCAGTGACCCGTGATCTTCGGCCCCGTCTTCACGGGGCGTTCGACTGTCGGAAAGATCGGCCATCGGTTAGTGCGTGGTCTCTTCGCTCTGAGGGTCTTCGCGGGTGGGGCCGGCACCGTCCCGGTAGGGATCGGCGATGCCCATGTCCGCCAGGATCGCCGTCTCCAGCCGTTCCATGGTCTCGGCCTCGGCGTCCTCAATGTGATCATAGCCCAATAAGTGCAGCACGCCATGGATCACAAGGTGGGTCAAGTGGTTGGCGACGGGTTTGTTCTGTTCCGCCGCCTCCGTCATCAAGGTTTCATACGCCAGGATGATGTCGCCCAGCAGGTAGGGCGGGCGTTCCATACCTTCCGGCAGCTCAAATTCCTCGTCCTCATCCTCGTCACCCAGCATGGGGAAAGAGAGGACGTTGGTGGGCTTGTCCTTGCCCCGGTACTGGTGGTTCAGCACCCGCACGGCGGCGTTGTCGGACAGCAGGATGGAAACCTCGCCCTCACCCTCCGGCAGGGCGTCGGCGTCCACCGCCAGCACCTGGCGCAGGGCCTTGCGCGCGGCGGCGGTCACGAGATCCTCCACGCCGGGGATGGTGGCCTGCCAGTCGCCGGCCTCGACCTCGACGATGATCTCCAGGGCGTCGGCCCGGGTCGTGTCCATGGTCATTCCACGGCGTCCACCGGCGCCTTGGCCTTATCCGCCAGGCGCCTTCTGCGGGCGTCGGCGCGGTCATAGGCGTCGACGATGCGTCCGACCAAGGGATGGCGCACCACGTCGGCGGCGGAGAAGTGGACGAAGGCCGCCCCCTCCACACCCTCCAGCACCTCCACCGCCTCGCGCAGGCCGGACTTCACGCCGCTGGGCAGGTCCACCTGGCTGAGGTCGCCGGTGATGGCCATGCGGCTGCCTTCGCCCAGGCGGGTCAGGAACATCTTCATCTGCATGGGCGTGGTGTTCTGCGCCTCGTCCAGCACGACGAACGCATTCGCCAGGGTGCGGCCGCGCATGAAGGCCAGGGGCGCCACCTCGATCTCGCCCGACACCAGGCGCTTGGCCACCTGCTCCGCCGGCAGCATGTCGTGCAGCGCGTCGTACAGCGGGCGCAGGTAGGGGTCCACCTTCTCGCGCATGTCGCCGGGCAGGAAGCCCAGCTTCTCCCCCGCCTCGACCGCCGGGCGGGACAGGACGATGCGATCCACCCGGCCGGTGATCAGCAGCGACACGGCCTGCGCCATGGCGAGATAGGTCTTGCCCGTGCCGGCGGGGCCCAGGCCGAACACCAGCTCGTTCTCCGCCAGCGCCTTCAGATAGGCGGCCTGGGTGGGGGAGCGCGGGGTGATGTCGCGGCGGCGGGTCTTCAGCACCGCCTCCGGCCGGGTGATGGAGGCCAGGGCCCGGCCCCGGCTTTCGGCGTCCACGCCGGTGGCGATGCGCATGGCGGCATCGACCTCGGCCGGCCCCACGGGCATGCCGCGCTTCAGCCGTTCCCATAGGGCGTCCAGGGCGGCGCGGGCGGCACCCGTGGCATCCTCGGGCCCGGTGATCGTCAGGCAGTTGCCGCGGCTGATGAGGTTGACGCCCAGTTGGCGCTCGACTCGGCTCAGATACTGCTCATGTTCCCCGAACAGCAGGGGCAGCAGGCGATTGTCATCGAACTGCAGATCGATACGCTGGTCCGGTCCGGACACTTGGGTCACGCCGTCATCTCCTGATGATTGGCCTTGATATCGGGGCTGATGAAGGACGGGGGGCCGCCCGCGCCCTGCTGGGCCTCGCCGTGCACGCTTTCGGTGGTCACGACCTCGCCGCCCAGGCTACTGGCCGACACCGCGGTGACGCGCACCGGCACCACCTGGCCCAGCAGGCGGTCGGGGGCGGCGGCGTGGACGGCCTGCATGTAGGGGCTGCGGCCCAGCAGCTGGCCGGCATGCTTGCCCCGGCGGTCGAACAGCACCTCCTGCACCGTGCCCAGCAGGCCGGCGTTGAAGGCGCGCTGCTGTTCGGCCAGCAGGTACTGCACCGCCTCCAGCCGCGCCGACTTGTCGTCCTCGGTCAGGCGGCCCTCCGCCATGGCGGCGGCGGGGGTGCCGGGGCGGGCGCTGTATTTGAAGGAATAGGCGCTGGCGTAGGTCACGTCGGTGATCAGCCGCAGGGTGGCGGCGAAATCCTCCGCCGTCTCACCGGGGAAGCCGACGATGAAGTCGCTGCTGAGCGCCAAGCCCGGCCGGGCTTGGCGCAGCTTGTCGACGATGCGGCGGTAGTCGTCGGCCGTGTGCTTGCGGTTCATGGCCGCCAGGATGCGGTCCGACCCGCTTTGCACCGGCAGGTGGACGAAGGGCATCAGCTGCGGCACCTGGCCGTGGGCGCTGATCAGGTCGTCGTCCATGTCGCGGGGATGGGAGGTGGTGTAGCGGATGCGCCGCAACCCATCGATCTCCGCCAGCTCACGGATGAGCCGGCCCAGGCCCCAGGTGCCGGTCCCCCCGGACGATGTGGCCGGCCCTTCGCCGTGGTAGGCGTTGACGTTCTGGCCCAGCAGGGTGATCTCCACCGTGCCGTTGGCCACCATGCGGCGCGTCTCTTCCAGGATCTGCGCGGCGGACCGGGAATATTCCGCACCCCGCGTGTAGGGCACGACGCAGAAGGTGCAGAATTTGTCGCAGCCTTCCTGGACGGAGACGAAGGCCGACGGCCCCTGGGGCGTAGCGCCCTCGCCCGGCAGCAGGTCGAATTTGCTCTCCACCGGAAAATCGGTGTTGATGACGCCGCCGGCGCCACGCACGGCGCGGGTCACCATCTCCGGCAGCTGGTGATAGGTCTGCGGCCCGAACACCATGTCGACATGGGGGGCCCGCGCCATGATCTCCGCGCCCTCCGCCTGGGCGACGCAGCCGGCCACGGCGATGATCATGCGCTCGCCCGCCGCCGCCTTCTCCTGCTGCTGCAGGCGCAGCCGGCCCAGTTCGGAATAAACCTTCTCCGACGCCTTCTCGCGGATGTGGCAGGTGTTGAGGATGACCATGTCGGCCCCCTCCGCCTGCTCCGCCGGCTCATAGCCCAGCGGCGCCAAAACGTCGGCCATGCGGCCGCTGTCATAAACGTTCATCTGGCAGCCGTAGGTCTTGATGAACAGCTTCTTACGCGACGTCGCCACACCGAACTCCTTGCCGCGCCGGATCACAGGCCGCGGGCACCGCACGAACGGGAAAAAGCGCGCCGGCTCGGGGCTGGCGCGCTGGCCGTAACATTAGGCGGCCGGGGATCGTAGTCAAGGTGGGGTTCGGCCTGGGCTGATCCGGGCGGCAAGCGGGGCGGAGCACGTCATGACGCTGGTCAGGCCGCCCCGGCCGCCGCTTCCGGCGTGATGCCCGCCGGTGCGGACGATGCGGGGCGGGTGGATGCCAAGGCCCGCGACCAGCGCCCGGACACGGCGCGGTCCACGCCGGCGGCCACCACCTGCCAGCAATGGTCGGCCAAGGCCTTGCGGGAGGAGAAGTCCTCCAGCGACACCACGGGGTGGAATTCCACCCGGATGCGCAGGCGGCCGGCGCCGATCATCTGCCACAGGTGGGGCGGCAGCTCCATGTCGCCATACCAGGCGTACAAGGGACGCAGTTCATGACCCAGCGGCAGGTCGTCCAGGTGGGTGCAGGTCACGCTGACCGGCTGCACCGCCACCGGGTGGCCGTCCACCTGGGTGTTGGCCACGGCGAACAGGGCGGTCTTGAACGGCAGGACGCGGTTGCCGTCGCTGCTGGTGCCCTCGGGGAACAGTACCAAGCTGTCCCCCCCGATCAGGCGGCCCGCCATGTCGTCGCGCTGCTTCCCGGCCTCGCGCTTGTTGGCGCGGTTGACGAAGACGGTACGCTGCAGCTTGGCCAGCAGGCCGAACAGCGGCCACAAGCCCACCTCGGACTTCGCCACGAAGGAGCAGTTGATGAGGGAGCCCAGGACCGGAATGTCCAGGTAGGAGGAATGGTTGGAGACGAACAGCGTCGGCCGGCCCACCGACGGTTCACCCACCACATCGACGTCCAGCGCCAGCATCAACCGGCAGCAGACCCGGTGGTAGAAACGGGGGAAGCGCGCCTGCCCCGGCAGGTTCAGCGATACCAGGACCGCCTGCACCGGAATGCACAGGAAGGTCCACGCCATGTAGAGGGCCAAGCGCAGGAAACCGGCACGGGTGGAGCCGATCGCCATGGTATGCCCTCCTCCGGACGAGGTTGCGGATGCGGGGGAAGCGGACAGGATCAGATCAGGGACGAGCCGCGCCGCTCGTAATGGCGCAGGTACTTGTCGGTGATCATGTCGGTCTTCACCACGATAGAGACGTCGGTGGTGTTGAACTGATGGTCGACCACGGCGCCATCGCCCACGAAACCGCCCAGACGCAGATAGCCCTTGATCAGCGGCGGCACCATGGCCAGGCCGCGGCGAGGATCCACGTCATGCTCTTCCATCAGCCGCATATCGACGTAGCGGTGCGGCAGGGCCACCGGGCGCAGGGCCGGCGGGGCCAGGTGATGATAGTGCAGGTAGGACAGCGGCAGGGCCAGCGCCTTGGGGTCGGTACCGGGCAGGCTGGCGCAGCCGAACAGCAGGTGGATGTCGTGCACGGCGACATAGGCCGCGATGCCGCGCCACAGCAGCTGCATGGCGTGCCGGCTGCGATAGGCGGCGTCCACGCACGAACGGCCCAGCTCCAGGATCTCGCCCCGGTATTCTTCCAGGCGGGCGATGTCGTATTCGTCGCAGGAGTAGAAGGAACCGGCGCGGGCGGCGGCGGCGCGGCGGATCAGGCGGTAGGTCCCCACCACCCCGGCGGGGCCGGCGCCCCGGGCGTGGTCGATGACCAGCAGGTGATCGCACAGCGGGTCGAAATCATCGAAGTCGCGGCGCAGGCGCAGCATCTCCGGCGTCGGGCGCGCTTCCATCTCTTCGTAGAAGACCTGGTAGCGGATGGCCTGGGCGGCCTCGACCTCAGCCTTGGTTTCGGCGAGGCGGACCTCCAGGCTCCCCATGCGAAGATCGCCAGAGGTCAGAGCGTCGATCGTGATGTCAGCCATGCTCTCGTTCGCGGTCCTTGAGCGGCGCCAGAGGCGGTCGCGATTTGCGTGACGCGTTCCCGTTCGAAGTCCTGGCCTGTCGAAGCCGGGCTTACGACCCCCCGGGAGGACGCTTCCGACATTGGCATACCACAAAGCAACGCGGGGCGGTCAACCGACTCATGCGGGGGAACCCCACCGGGTCACGAAAGATTCACGCGTCTGTTAGGTCGAAGAAACAATCCCCACGGTTTCGCCAAAGCTGTGGAAACGCCCGGCGCTCGGCTGGCGGCGGGGCCTGTCCAGCGCGCCCGGCACCGATGGGGAGGGCGGCCGCGAATGGCACCATCGCTTGGAAAACGGGTTGGGGCGGTCCGCCCCCCAACCTTCGCGGGCCCCGGCCCGCACCCATGGCCGAAAGGTGGGCGGCGTGGTCCATTCCGGAGGCCGCAGGGGCGCTGGACGGCCGCGGCGCAGCCCTGCCCTGCGGCCGGCCGGATCCGGCGTTTCGCCTCGGCCGACAGGCAAAGCCGACCGTGCCGAGGCCTACGCGGGGGTCTCAGGCGTCGCCGCGCGCCCGGGTTCCCAGCCCGATTTCCTTGGCCAGGCGCGAGCGCTGCTTGGCGTAGTTCGGGGCCACCATGGGGTAATCCGTCGGCAGGGACCACTTCTCGCGGTATTCCTCGGGCGTCATGTTGTAGGCCGTCTTCAGATGGCGCTTCAGCATTTTCAGCTTTTTTCCATCCTCAAGGCACACAATGTATTCAGGCGTGACCGACCGCTTGATCGGAACGGCGGGCTGGGGCTTCTCCACCGCCACCGGCTGATCCTGGCCAATGTTGGTCAGCGTCTTGTAGACCTGTTCGATCAGCGCCGTCAGGTCGGCCGGGGGCACTGTATTATTGGAGACGTGGGCGGAAACAATTTCCGTGGTCAGGGATAACAACTCACTCGCCGCGGACGGACCGGTCATTTTCCTTACTCCAAGGATTCAGTACCTGACTTGTATAAGTCTAAACCATAGGCATGGCAATAACGTTCAAGTCCATCGCGTGAGGACAGATTGATAACCGAGACGCCTATACCCAGTCTTTTGGATATAACGACACAGGTTTGCCCTATTACCTTTGTGAGAGCCAAGCTTGCGGTGGAAAAGCTGAAGCCAGGTGAAACGCTGGAAATTCGGCTCAACAGCGGTGAGCCGCTTCAGAACGTTCCGAGGTCATTGGCCGAACACGGCTATACAGTGGAGTTGCGCGGGCCGGAGCGGATTGATCAGCCGGAAGGCATACACCGAATACGTGTAACAAAGTAAAATCCACCCGCTTATTTTGTTTCCGTGGCCGGGCGTGCGGCTTTACACCACGGCATTGGCGTCCACCACGCGACGCAGCAGCAGCGCCGCCACCGGCTGGCCGCCAAGGTGGTAGTAATTCGCCCGGCGGCCCACCGGTTCAAACCCTGTGGCGGCGTAAAGACGGCGGGCCGGCGCGTTGGTCTCCGCCACTTCCAAATAAAGCGCGGCGGCGCCGGCGGTGGCGGCCGTATCGACACAGGCCTGGGTCAGGGCGGTGCCAAGGCCCCGGCCCCGGGCCGTGGGGGTAACACCGATGGTCAGGATCTCCGCCTCGTCCACCACGGTGCGGATCAGGGCCATGCCCAGGGGTTCCTGCTCATCCTGGGCGATCAGGGCGGCCACGCCGGGCAGGCCCATGAGATCGGCGATGGCCTGGGCCGACCAGGGCGGTCCGGCCACGTCGGGATCGGCGAAGCACAGGGCGTGCACCGCCGCCAACACCTCGGCCTCGACCGCTGACGCGGGGCGGATCCACCAGGCGGTCGCCATCAGGCCGGTTTCCCCGGGGCCACCGTGACATCCGGCGCCCGGATGTAGAGGGGGTTGGCCGGATGGGCGGCCAACACGGCCGGGATGGCCAGCGCCGTCATGCGCGCCACCGCCAGCGCCGGCCCCTCGGCGGAGAGCGCGGCCACCAAATGGTCACAGCCGGCGATGCTCAGCACCGTCGCCACCGCTGGCGACGCGTCGCCCAGCAGCAGCGGCATGCCGGTCAGGCGGGCGGCGAAGGCCGGCACGTCGGCCGGCAGCACCGCATCCGGTTCGGACAGGGCCACGCCGGCGGCGTCGAACGCCTGCAGGTAGAAATCCTCGCGCCGGCTGTCGATGGCGACCAACAGGGGCCGGCCATCGGGCACCGTGCCCCCCAGGCCATGAACGGCGGCGTGGGCGAAGGCCTGCAGGCCGGTGACGCCCATCAGCGGACGGCCGGCGGCCAGCGCCAAGCCGCGCGCCGCCGCCAAGCCCACGCGCAGGCCGGTGAAGGCACCGGGGCCGATGGTGACGCCGTAGCGGTCGATGGCGGCGTAATCCAGCCCGGCCTCGGCCAGCACCTCTTCCACCAGGGGCAGCAGGCGCTCGGCCTGGCCCCGGGCCAGCGCCTCCGCCTTGGCCGCCAGGGCGCGGGACTGGCCCGTGACGGGATCCACCCGCCACAGGGCCGCGGCGCAGACGCTGGTGGCGGTGTCGATGCCCAATGCTATCGTGGGCCCCGGCACGAAGGCATCGGCCGGTGAGCTGGCGCTGGTTTGGCCCATATGGCGGTTTCCCTAGAACGTTCCCGAACCCAAGACATACCCAAACGAGGCAGCACGCGACCATGGCGCCCACCGGTCAACCGCATTTCATGACCATCGCCCCAGAGACGGGGTTCGACGTCGACCTCGACCTTCGCTATGCCACGGCCGACAACCTGACGGGAAGCCCCCTGTATAGCCGGCCGACCTGCCTGCTGCATCCGGCCGCCGCCGCCTGCCTGGCCCGGGCCGTCACCCGCGCCGGCGCGCTGGGCTTGCGGCTGCGCATCTTCGACGCCTATCGCCCGCCGCAGGCGCAGTGGGCGCTGTGGCGGGCCCTGCCGGATCCGGTGTTCATCGCCGACCCCCGCGAGGGCTCAAACCACACGCGCGGCGTGGCGGTGGATCTGACCCTGGCTCAAGGCGACGGCACGCCGCTGGACATGGGCACGGGCTTCGACGACATGAGCCCGCGCGCCTACCACACCGATGACACGGTGCCGGCGGAGGTCCAGCGCAACCGCGCCCTGCTGACGGGCATCATGGCCGTGGCGGGGTGGACACACTACATGTCGGAATGGTGGCACTACCAGTTGCCGGACGCCCACCGCTACCCGCTGGTGGACGACGGCGCACTGGGACCCCGCCTTTCCGCCCGAGGGTGACGGCCCGAGCCAGCGCCCAGGCCGTCCGGTCAAACCTCAAACGATGCTGCACGCTTCCTCGAACTCCAGGCGTGGCAGGCGCGGAAACACCTTGGACGGATCACCGTAGCCGATGTTGCACAGGAAGTTGGACTTCACCGTGCTGTCGGGAAAGAACTCAGCATCGACCTTGGCGTTGTCGAAGCCGGACATGGGGCCGCAGTCCAGGCCCAGGGAGCGGGCGGCCAGCATGAGGTAGGCGCCCTGCAGGGTGCCGTTGCGGAAGGCCGTGGTGCGGGCCAGCTCCTCGCTGCTGGTGAACCAGGACCGGGCGTCGGCATGGGGGAACAGGCGGGGCAGCTGGTCATAGAAGGCCAGGTCATGGCCGATGATGGCGGTGACCGGCGCCTTCATGGTCTTTTCGGTGTTGTTGCCGGACAGGGCGGGCTTCAGCCGTTCCTTGCCCTCGGCCGAGGTCACGAAGACGACGCGGGCCGGGCTGCAGTTGGCGCTGGTGGGGCCGAACTTGAACAGGTCATAGAGTTCGCGCAGCAGCGCCTCGGGCACCGGCTTGTCGATCCAGCCGTTCTGGGTGCGCGCGGTACGGAACAGCAGGTCCTTGCCTGCCTCGGTCAAGGGTTCGCTCATGGGATCCGGTTTCCTGCCTGTGATTGTCCGGGTGGCACCCCGAAGCATGCCGGGGGGTCCGGGGCGCCGCAAGACTGCCGGCTTTGCGGCGCCCGGAAAATCAAGAAACCGTCAAGAGAGCGGGCGGGCGCGTGCAAGTGGGCCTTGGCAAGTGAGCCTTGGGCAAGTGGGCCCGTCAGCTGGCCCGCTTCACCTGCACCACGGTCTGTTGCGGCTCGTTGTGCAGCACCGCCTGGTCGAAATCGCGCAGGTTGTTGGTGCGGATGAGGGAGCGCACCGCCTTCACATAGACCGGACCCAGCTCGGAATACTTATCCAGCGTATTCAGCAGCAGCATGGTGTCCAGCGGCTTGCCCTGGCGGCGCAGGGTGGCACGGGTGGCACGGAACTGGGCGTAGGCGTCGTGCGTGTTCAGGTTCTGCATGTAGACGCGCACGCATTCCAGCAGATCCTCGAACTTGCGGAAGCGTGAGGTGTCGCCGGGGTGACGGTTGCGGGGGGTGATGCCCTCCTTCTCCTCTTCCGACCAGGTCAGCTGGCCGAACAGGGCGTTGCCGTGCTGGGCGAAGCGGGAGGTGCCCCAGCCGCTTTCCTCGGCCGCCTGGGCCAGCGCCATGGACACCGGCACCACGTCCACCCGGCGCAGCAGGGCGTCCAGGTCGATCTTGCGGGCGGGATCCATGCCGTAGCGGACCGCCAGCCGCGCCACCCACACCTGGTCCAGCGGCGACATGGCCGCACCCGGGGTCGGCGCGGCGTCGGCCGGGGCGGGATCGATAGCGCCATGCGGCGCTACGCCCGGGGCCGCCGCGCGCAGGGCGGCGGTGACCACCTTGCCGCCGGTGGGTGCACCGGTGGAAGCATTGGAATTGGGTCCACCGGAATTGCTTGGGGCGGCCTTGGCGGCGGCATCGGCCGGCACGCCCTTCATGCTGTCGCGCAGCGCCATCAGGCGGGCGCGGTCACGCTCGATCTCCTCATTCACCAGCAGCAGCAGGGGCAGCATGGTGTTCACGAAGATCTGCTTGCGGTCGTCCACGCTGTCCATCTTGCCCAAGTCGCGGGGGAGGCCCGCCAGCACGATGCGGGGCACCGGACGCTCGCCGGTGCGCACCTCGTCCAGCGTGAAATTCTTTTCCTTGAACAGGGCCAGCAGGTTCTGCGCATCCAGCTTGGGCTGGACGGTCACGGGCTGTTGTACCTGAACCACGGCCGGGGCGGCCGGGCGCGTCACGGGAATGATAAAACCGGTGGGTGCCAGAAGCGGACCGCTTCCGGACGCCAGCTCAGCGAGGGTCAACGGGAACACCGCGAAAACCATCACGAGCACGGAACCAATAGCCAGCCAGCGCTGCGCGGGAATCCCCGCAGTGTCGACCTTCGCCATTAATGAATGCTCCGAACAGTTACCGAGGAACGTCCAGACGCCCGCCCCATCGATCGCGTCCACAGTTCAGGGACATAGGGCGATCGGGGTACGCGTCCATGGGACGTTTTTGCTGCCGGAAATCAAATCCGGGATAATCCGTTCAGCCATGCCCAATGGGCCCGCCACTATGTGGGCCATTCTCCAGGCCGGCATGGCTGCACGGTACCTTACACCGTCGGGGGGGCGCGTCTCTGTCGGTCCCAATCCCCATCAGGTGCCGCCCACCAAACATCCTCCCCGTTCCGATCCGGGGGGTGGGCGGCGCGCATACTAGCGGGCAGCGCGCACTTCGACAACCTCAGGAATGTAGTAACGCAGCATGTTTTCGATGCCGGCCTTCAATGTCGCGGTCGAGCTGGGGCAGCCCGCGCACGAACCCTTCATGGTCAGGTAGACCACGCCCTTGTCGAAACCGTGGAAAGTGATGTCGCCACCATCCTGCGCCACGGCCGGACGCACGCGGGTGTCCAGCAATTCCTTGATCTGGGTGATGATCTCGGAATCTTCTTCTTCACCTTCGCTGTGGCCGTCTTCCGCCTCATCCAGCAGGACGGGGCGTTCGGCGGCGAAATGCTCCATGATCCGGCCCAGGATCTGGGGCTTCAGCGTAAACCAATCCTGGCTTCCGCCCTTGGTAACGGTGACGAAATCACCGCCCAGGAAGACCCGTTCCACGCCATCGACATCAAACAGCGCCTGCGCCAGGGGAGAGCGGTCGGCGGCCGTCCGGTCGGCGAAATCGGCCGTTCCCCGCGCCAACACCTCCCGGCCCGGAATGAACTTCAGGGTGGCCGGATTGGGGGTGTCCTCGGTCTGGATGAACATTCGGAAAACCTTGAAAGACAATACGGAAATGCGGATTTAAAATACGGCAGCGCGCCGTATGTGCACCAGCATTTTAGCCAAAATGGGGCGATTGTCCGCCAATATCAAGGCGTCCCGTCACAGACCCGGTCTGCGCGACCCCGCGCCGGGACTGGCACGGCCGCAAAACAAGCCGCGAAAACCCTCGCAATCGCCTGGAATTAGTGCCTCTGGCGACGCGATGCCGCGCCCGCGATTGCGAGCGCTGTCGGATTTTAAAAGATCGGATTTTCAAAAGCGGAATGACCCGCCATCACCGCTTTTAAAATCCCGGTCACAGTTTTAAAACAGCCCGCGAAACGATCCTTGCAACGCCCTCACCCCACCGCCTCTGCCGCCCTTGATAGGCCCCGACCGGGGCCGCCGGAGCGGGTACCGAAGGGCGGAGCGAGGACAAGCCCGGGGGCGGATGCCCCGCCGGCGTTTGAGGCATGCTTAAGTTATCAAATCCAGCTGCAGGTCATTCAGCGAGCCGGGAACGATGGTGATGGGGATGCGCAGCGTGCCCGACATCTTGCCCACGATATAGGTAATGAGGGGGCCGGGCCCGGCGGTGCCGGTGCCGGCGGCCAGCACCAGGATAGAGATGGTGGGCTCCTCGGCGATCAGGGCCAGCAGCTCGTCGCGGGTGTCGCCCTCGCGCAGATAGATCGCCGGAGGGGAACCGCAGATGTCCACCACGTCACGGGCCAGGCGCTGCAGCAGCTGCTCCGCCTCCTCCCGTCGTTCCTGGCGCATCAGGTCCTCTACCGCCGCCCAGTGCTGGAAGTCGCCGGGCTCGATGCAGTGCATCAGGGCGACGCGGCCGCCGGTGCTGCGGGCGCGCCGGGCAGCGTAGTGCAGGGCGACGGTCATCTCCTCCGTCTCGTCCACCACCACCAGGAAGATGCGGGTCTGGCAGGCGGCGGGAGCGGCGCTCAGCGCGGAGGTGGGATCTTCTGTGGACATGGGACGCGGCACCCCTCTGCTCAACGATTGGAACGACCAGGCCTCAGCCCTTGCGGAAGACGCTGCCGGCCAGCCAGCCGGCGCCCATCGCCAACAGCACGCCCAGCAGGCCATAGACCAGGCCGTTGTGCTGGGCGAAGTCGAAGATGTCAGCGGAGAAGCCGATCTTGCTGACGGCCAGCGGCGTGGTCTGAGCCCCCACCACGTCCTGGTCGCGGATAAGGTAGACGCTGACGGTGTACAGCCCGATCGGCACGTTGGCCGGAAAGCTGATCGAGGTGCGGAACAGGCGCTGGCCCAGGAAGACCACCTCCCCCACCTCGGTGCCGTACAGCCCCTCGCGCTGCTTGTTGCGGATCAGGGCGGCGCGGAATTCCGCCACCGTGGCCGCATCAACATCGGCGCGCGGCAGCATGCGCACATGATCAAGCCCGATTTCGTGGCGCTGGGCAACCGCCGGCGGCAGCAGCGCATCCAGCGGTTTGTTGCTGGCGACGCCGTAGAAACCGGGCACATGGGAGAATTTCAGGGTCTCGTTATTGATCCAGATGCCGGCCATGCGGTCCTTGCGCCGCACGGTTTGCGAGGTTTCCGGCCCCTCGATCACCACGGCGACATCGCCGGGCTGGTCGATGGCGCCGAACAGCACCACGTCGGTGCCGGTGAAACCGGTGGTGATGGCGATCAAATGACTGGACAGGTCGGCCACCAGGGTCTGGGCTCGCGCCGGCGTCCAAATTGCCAGCAACGCCAGCACAGCCATCGCCCCGCCCCAGCGCCGCGCCCTCATTTCGGGCCCGCCGTGGTGGTGATGGAATAGAGGTCGTCCGGCGTCAGCACCAGGTCCACCGCCAGCTTCACGGCCACCCCCAGCACGGTCAGGGCCAGCAGGGCGCGGGCCTGTTCGCCCTTGAGATAGCCGCTGGCCCGCGACCCCAGCTGGGCCCCCAGCACGCCGCCGATCAGCAGCATCATGGCCAGCAGGATGTCGACCGTGTGGTTGGTGGCGGCCTGAAGGACGGCGGCGACCGCCGTGGTCAGGATGATCTGCAGCAGCGAGGTGCCGGCCACCAGGGTGGTGGGCATGCCCAGGATGTAGATCATGGCCGGTACCAGCAGGAAACCGCCGCCGATGCCCATGATGGCCACCAGCACGCCGCCGATGAAGCCGATGCCCACCGGCAGCAGCACGCTGATGTACAGGCGAGAGCGGGGAAAGCGCATCTTGAACGGCAGGCCGTGCAGCCAGGTGTGATGGTGCAGCTTGCCCCGCGTCGCCCCCTTGCGCCGGCCGCGGAACAGGGCCCGCACGCTTTCCATCAGCATCAGGCCGCTGATGCCGCCCAGGAAGATGACGTAGGACAAGGAGATGACCAGGTCGATATGGCCCAGGCGCTGCAACATGCCGAACAGCAGGACGCCCAGCACGGTGCCGACGATGCCGCCGGCCTGCATCACCAGGCCCAGCTTCACATCCACGTTGCGCTTGCGCCAGTGGTACATGACGCCGGAGACGCCGGCCCCCACCAGCTGGTTGGCCTGGGTGCCCACCGCCACCGCCGGCGGCACGCCGATGAAGATCAAGAGCGGCGTCATGAGGAAACCGCCGCCCACGCCGAACAGGCCTGACAGGAAGCCGACCATGGCCCCCAGGCCCAGGACCCAGAAGACGTTGACCGACATCTCGGCGATCGGCAGGTAGATTTGCATGGGACCCTTAAGGCGTGCCGGCCATGGGTCCAACTCTACCCGAGCGGCGGCACGCGGGCCATGGCCCTTGCCGCCGCGCCCAAAGAAAAACGGCACGGGAACGGGCCCCATGCCGTTGATCTCAAAGCACCGGAACCTCCGCGCGGCTCAGGGCCGCAGCAGGCCCACGATGTCCTTCACCTCGGCCATGGTCCGGGCCGCGATCTCGTTGGCCTTGTCGGCCCCCTTGCGCAGGATCCGGTCCAGCTCGGCCGGGTCGGCCAGCAGCTGGTTCATCTTGTCGGTGATGGGCGACAGCTTGGCCACCGCCAGGTCGCACAGATCGGCCTTGAAGGCGGAGAAGGTGGCGCCGGCGTGGCGGGACAGGGCATCCTGCTTGGAGATGTTCTCCAGCGCCGCGTAGATGGTGACCAGGTTGTCGGCCTCGGCCCGCTTGGCCAATTCCTCCAGCGTGGCCGGCAACGGTTCCGGATCGGTCTTGGCCTTGCGGATCTTCAGGGCGATGGCGTCGGCGTCGTCCGTCAGGTTGATGCGGCTGTAATCGGACTCGTCCGACTTGCTCATCTTCTTGGTGCCGTCGCGCAGGCTCATCACCCGGGTCGCCTCGCCCAGGATCTGCGGTTCCGGCAGGGGGAACACGTCCTTCTCATAGAACCGGTTGAAGGCGCCGGCAATGTCGCGGGCCAGTTCCAGGTGCTGCTTCTGGTCCTCGCCCACCGGCACGTGGGTCGCCTTGTACAGCAGGATGTCGGCGGCCATCAGCACAGGATAGGCGTAGAGGCCCAGGGCCGCCATGTCCTTCTGCTTGCCCGCCTTCTCCTTGAACTGGGTCATGCGGTTCAGCCAGCCCATGGGGGTGTGGCAGGAGAAGATCCAGGCCAGTTCGGAATGACCCGACACGGCCGACTGGTTGTAGATCAGGTTGCGGTCGGGATCGATGCCGGCGGCGATGTAGGCCGCGGCCACGGCGCGGATGTTCTTGGTCAGCGTCGGCGCGTCCTGCGGCAGGGTCAGGGCGTGCAAATCAACGACGCAGAAGATGCATTCGTACTGGTCCTGCAAGGCCACCCAGTTCCGCAGCGCGCCCAGGTAATTGCCGAGATGGAGCAGGCGGGTCGGCTGCATGCCGGAGAAGATGCGGTTCATGGATATGGCCTTGGCAGGAAGATAAAACCGGATGGCGAAAGTAGGGCCCCGGCCCCCTGGCGGTCAAGCCAGGCCGGGGCTCCCCTCACTTCCGCGCCCTCACTTGCGTCTACGCCGCAGGCGCGCCAGGAAGTCGGTGACCACCACGCCCCGCAAGGCCACCACCGCGACGCCGTAGGTCACCAGCCCCGCCGTCACCAGCCCCGCCAGCGCCGGCACGCGCACCCAGACGCTGTCCACGAAATACGGATCCAGTGCCGTCGCCAGGGGGATAAGGCAGCCCGCCATGACCAGGCTGGCCGCCAGGATGCGCGGCGCCCGGGTCAGCAGCTGGCGGTCCAGCCGCAGCCAGCCGCGCCGGGCCAGCGACAGGGCCAGCAGGCTGATGTTGCCCCAGGCGGTGATGGTGCTGGCCAGCGCGATGCCTACATGGGCCAGCGGCGTGTAAAGCGCCAGCACCGTGGCCAGGACCATGTTGCCCGCCAGGGTGGCGATGGCGATGCGCATGGGGGTGCGCGTGTCCTGGTGGGCGAAATAAATGGCCGTCAGCACCTTGGAGGCGACATAGGCCGGGATGCCGGGGGCGTAGACGGCCAGGGCCAGGGCGGTCTGGTGCGCCTCCGCCAGGCCGAAGCGGCCACCATGGAACAGCGCCTTGTAGATGGGCTCCGGCACCAGACCCAGGGCGAAGGCCGCCGGCAGGGCCAGCAGCAGACCGAACTCGATGCCCCGGCTGACATGGTGGTCGATGGCGTCCCGCTCCCCAGCCTGGACATGGCGGGACAGGGTGGGCAGCAGGGCCGTGCCGATGGCGATGCCGATGACCCCCAGCGGCAGCTGGTTCAGGCGGTCGGCATAATAAAGGTAGGAGATGGACCCCGAGGGCAGCAGCGAGGCCACATGGGTGCCGATGATCAGGTTGATCTGGATGACGCTGGCGCTGATGGCGCCCGGCACCATCTGGCGGAACAGGCGCTTCAGATCCGGCGTCAGACGTGGCCAGGTGATGCGCAGCGCCACCCCCGCCCGGTGGCAGGACACCGCCAGCCAGATCATCTGCACCATGCCCGAAATGGTCAGGCCCCAGGCCTGGCCCAAATTGGCCTCAAGGTGCAGCCAGACGGTGCAGCCCAAGGCCGCGATCATGCAGATGTTGAAGGCGATGGGCGCCGCCGCCCCCGGCGCGAACCGGCCCAGCGCGTTCAGCACGCCGGTCTGCAGGGCGGTGATGGAGATGAACATGAGGTAGGGGAAGGTGATGCGCCCCAGCTCCACCAACCGGGAAAAGTGTTCCGGCTGGTCGGCGTACCCGCTGGCCAAGCCCAGCATCACCCAGGGCATGGCCATCATCACCAGGGCGGTGATGGGCAGCAGCACCAGCACCATGAAGGATAAGGCCTGGTCGGCGAACTGGTCCGCCGGCCCCCGCCCCCGCGCCTTCAGGTCGGCCGAGTACATGGGCACGAAGCTGACGGTGAAGGCCCCTTCCGCAAACATGGAACGGAAGTAGTTGGGCAGGCGCTGCGCCACGATGAAGATGTCGGCCGACACCCCCGCCCCCAGCACCCAGGCGGTCAGCAGGTCACGAATAAACCCGCCGACGCGGGAGATGAGGGTGAGGCCGCCGACGGTGGCGGTAGCGCGTGCGAAGCTCATAGTGCTCGCGCATTATCCGAAAACGTGGGCCCACACCAGTGTTGTTCGTGTGTTCTCAAGCGCCCGGCGCTCACTCCGCCGCCGCCGCGGTGCGGCGCCGGGCGGCCGGCTTGGCCTTGGGTTGTTCCGCCGCCGGATCGGGGTCGTCCAGCACAGCCAGCAGTTCCTTGCGAATCTGGGTCAGCTTGGCCTCGTGCGCCACCTTCAAACCGAAGATGTCCTTCACATAGAACACATCGACCGCCGCGTTGCCATAGGTCGAGATCTTGGCCGAGGCGATCTGCAGGTTCAGCGCTGTCAGCGCCCGGGTCAGGTCATACAGCAGGCCCGGCCGGTCGCGACCATTGACCTCGATGACGGTGTAGCCGGCGCTGGCCTTGTTATCGACCAGCACGCGCGGCGGCACGCGGAACACGCGGGTGCGCGACGGCAGGGGCGAGGCGCGCTTGGCCAGTTCCGGCGCCAGCTTGATGTCGCCGGCCAGCGCCTTTTCCACCGAGGACTTAAGCCGCGTGCGCTTTTCCCCGCTGTCGAAGCGGGCGCCGCTGGGGCCCGCCCCCTGCAGGGAGAAGACATCCAGCGCCATGCCGTTGGTCATGGTGGTGATGCGGGCGTCGACGATGTCGCCGCCGGCCAGCGCCATGGCCCCCGCCAGGCGGGAGAACAGGCCGGCATGGTCGGCGGTGTAGATCGTCACCTCGGTCACCGAGCGGCCGGGGTCGTAGCGAGTCTCGATGGTCAGCGGCGCCTGCCCGGATTCCGCCTCATGGATCAGGCGGGCGTGCTGGGCCAGGGTGGGCGGGTCGAAGGCCAGCCAGTAGTTGGGGTAGCCCAGCGCCAGATGGTGGTCGACATCGGCCGGGGCCCAGTCGGGCAACTGGGCGCGCAACGCGCCTTGCGCATTGATGATGCGCGCCTCGCGCCCATCGGCGCCAACGACGCCGCCGGACATCATTT
Organism: Nitrospirillum amazonense; assembly: GCF_007828045.1. Lineage (GTDB taxonomy): Bacteria > Pseudomonadota > Alphaproteobacteria > Azospirillales > Azospirillaceae > Nitrospirillum > Nitrospirillum amazonense_C. The sequence continues at coordinate 108,014 of NZ_VITN01000003.1, forward strand.
CCTCCGCCCGCCAGTACAGCTGGCGCAGCAGCGTGGCCTTCCAATTGTTCCAGCGGCCGGGGCCCACGGCGCGGATGTCGGCCACGGTCAGGACCAGCAGCAGCTTCAGGCGTTCCGGTGACTTCACGATGTCGACGAAGTCGCGGATGGTCTTCTCGTCATCCAGGTCGCGCTTGAAGGCGACGATGGACATGGTCAGGTGCTGGCGCACCAGCCAGGCCACCGTCTCCGTCTCCTCCTCCGTCATGCCCAGGCGCGGGCACAGTTTTTCCGCCACCTTGGCGCCCAGGATGGAATGGTCGCCGCCCCGGCCCTTGGCCACGTCGTGCAGCAGCAGGGCCACCGACAGCGCGCGCTTGGAACTGAGGGTGTGGATGACCTCGCAGGCCAGCGGCACCTCGTCCTTCAGGTTGCCCTTTTCGATGTCGTGCAGGATGCCCATGGCGAACAGCGTGTGCTCGTCCACCGTGAACATGTGGTACATGTCGTATTGCATCTGCGCCACGACCCGGCCGAAATCCGGCAGGAAGCGGCCCAGCACCCCGGCCTCGTTCATGCGGCGCAGCGTGACCTCGGGATCCTTGCGCGAGCCCAGGATTTCCAGGAACAGCCGATTGGCCTCCGGATCGTTGCGCACCTTGGGGCCCAGGGCGGAGATGGAGCGCGCGAGCGCCCGCAGCGCCTTGGGGTGGATGTCCAGGTTATGCCATTGCGCCACGCGGAACAGGCGCACCATGTCCACCGGCTTGTCGCGGAAATGCCGCTCGTCACGGATGCTGAGGCGGCCGTTGTCGATGACGAAGCCTTCCAGCTCGCTGGGCTTCACGCGCCGCAGGAAGGCGAAGCGGGGCGGCCGCTGGCTTTCCTGTTCCAGGGTGGCGCACAGGATGCGGGTGAGATCCCCCACGTCCTTGGCCATCAGGAAATAGTGCTTCATGAAGCGCTCGACATCGCTGGTGCCGGCGTGGTCGGTGTAGCCCAGCCGCCGCGCCATCTCGCCCTGCACGTCGAAGGTCAGGCGGTCCTCACCCCGGCCGGTCAGGTAGTGCAGGTGGCAGCGGCAGGTCCACAGGAAGTTCTGCGCCTTGGCGAAGCGCTGCGCCTCCTCAGCCAGCAGCACGCCGTTGGCCACCAGATCCTTCACCTTGTCGACCTGGTAGACGTACTTGGCGATCCAGAACAGGGTCTGCAGGTCGCGCAGGCCGCCCTTGCCCTCCTTCACGTTCGGTTCCAGCACATAGCGGCTGTCACAGAACTTCAGGTGGCGGCTGTCGCGCTCGGCCAGCTTGGCCTCGATGAAGGCGGGACCGGTGTTGGCCACCACCTCCTTGGTGAAACGCTTGCGGAACTCCGCGTACAGCTTGTCGTCGCCATAGAGGAAGCGGGCCTCCAGCAGGCTGGTGCGGATGGTGATGTCGCCCAGGGCCTGGCGCACACATTCATCCACCGAACGCACGGCATGGCCGACCTTCAGGCCCATGTCCCACAGCAGGTAGAGGACGTATTCCACCACCTGCTCGATGCGCGGCGTGCGCTTGTAGGGCAGAAGGAATAACAGGTCGACATCGGAGAAGGGCGCCATCTCCTTGCGGCCGTAACCGCCGGTGGCCACCACGGCGAACTGCTCACCGCGCGTCGGGCCGGCGGTGGGGAAGACGCGATGCAGGGCGAAGTCGGCCAGCGACACGACGATGGCGTCGGTCAAGGCCGTGGCCTCGCGCAGGCAGACCTCTCCCCGGCCGCCATTTTCCAGCCGACGGCGGATGAGGGCACGGCCCTGGTCCAACGTTTGCCGCATCAGGGCCAGGATGCCGGCGCGCAGGGCGTCCGGCCGCAGGTCGCCATCCGCCAGGTTGGCCATGCGGGTGGTCAGCGCCTCGGCCGTGGGCAGCGCCTCCGGCAAGGCGGTTTCATCCAGCGGGATCGGGGCGGTTTTGGCGACAGGGGACATGGCGCGGCGAATCTCTGGCAAAGCCCGGCGGTTCCAGCCGGGCGGGCGGGCGCCATCCAGGGTCGGGGCACCAGCACCGCGGGTCCCGGGACGGACCGGGAGTATGGCACAAACTTTTTCCCACGCATCACCCCATGCGCGGCCCGATGCCTTGGCTAGCCGTTTGCTCCCGGACTCTTTTCCGGGTCCAATCGCTTTTTCGTCAATCACCGCGGCGTCATCGGCTCCCGATGTGCCGGCGGACCCATCCCTGCCCATATGTCCCATGGCAGCCTCCCGGATTTGTTGTTCCGTTTTCAGGCTTCAGGCTGACTTGATCCTGACGCGCGCCCCTCCCTGTCATCGGGCACGCGCTTCACGCCGGTTTATCCCGTCCCTCCATGCCCCGGCGTGGCAGCAGGCGCGGGACCAGCGACAAACGGCGGGCGTTGGCCGAGGCGGCGCGGTGGATGGGCGCCAAGCCCAGGCCGCCCAGGCGGCTGGTGGCATGGCTGAAACGGGTGAAGGCGCCGGTGGCGGCGCGCAGGGTGGAGGTGACCAGCCGGCGCTCCGCCGTCACCCAATCCCCGGGATGCCAGGACGACCAGGCGGCGCGGGCGAATTCGCCCAGCGCATCGACCTGGTGGTCGCGCCAGCGCCACCAGGCGTCGTGAAAGGCGCGCATGCCCCCCACCAGGGCCAGGGCGGAGTCCGTGAAGGCCTCGACCTTTTCGCGGCCCATGCGTTCGAATTCGGGATTGGTGCCCAACGCCACCGGGTCGCCGCCGGTCTGGGCCAGCAAGCCCAGGCGCGCGGTGATGGTGTGGGCGGAGGCGAAGGCGGTCTCATGCACCCGGGCCGCCACCCGGTCCAGTTCCACCTGGGCCCGCTTCAGGTGCATGGCCTCCGGCGTGCCGGGAATGACCATGCCGATGCGCCCCCTGCCCGCCCTTTTGGCCGGACGCGGGGCGGTGGGGTAAGGGATATGCCGATCCGGCATGGTGAGCGCTCCCTTATGTTGCGCCGCGATGGTGCGCTGCAACATTAGGGGAAACGCGTCGTCGCGTCCATAAAGGAAGTGGGCGCCAGCCCTCGATCCAAAGTCTAAGGCGCCACCGGGCTAGAGGATAGCCCGGCCGATGTCGCGGCGGCGCGGGGTCAAGTCCGCGCCGCCGCCCACACCTGTAGTGATGGTGATTTAGCCGGCAGCGGCGGCCAGACCGGCGGCCAAATCGTCGCGCAGATCGTCCGCGTCCTCCAGCCCCACGGAAAAGCGCAGGGTGCCGGGGCTGATGCCCACCTTGGCCTTTTCCTCGTCGGTCAGGCGCTGGTGGGTGGTGGTGGCGTTGTGGGTGATCAGGCTCTTGGCGTCGCCCAGGTTGTTGGAGATCCTGATGATCTTCAACGCGTTCAGCAGGCGGAACGCCGCCTCCTTCCCACCCTTGACGTCGAAGGTGACCAGGGTGCCGCCGGCCTTCATCTGGCGCATGGCCAGGTCATGCTGCGGGTGGCTGGCCAGGCCGGGGTACAGCACCGTCTCCACCGCCGGGTGGCTTTCCAGGAATTGGGCCAGCGCCAGGGCGGAGGCCGCCTGGGCGTTCACGCGCAGTTCCAGCGTCTCCAGGCCCTTCAGCAGCACCCAGGCGTTGAAGGGGCTCATGGACGGGCCGGTGTGCCGCAGGACGGGGGAGATCAGGGCCGCCACCTCGTCATCGCACAGCACGGCGCCGCCCAGGCAGCGGCCCTGGCCGTCGATATGCTTGGTGGCCGAATAGACGACCACGTCGGCGCCCATGTCCTTGGGGCGCTGCAGCACAGGGGTGGCGAAGACATTGTCGACCACCACGCGGGCGCCGGCCTTGTGCGCCAAGTCGGCCACGGCCGCCACGTCCACCACCTGCATGGTGGGGTTGCTGGGGCTCTCCAGGAAGACGACGGTGGCCGGGGTGGACAGCGCCTCTTCCCACTGCTTCAGGTCGGTGCCCTCCACCAGGGTGCACCGGATGCCGTAGCGCGGGGCCAGATCCTTTATGATGTAGAGGCAGGACCCGAACAGCGCGTGCGGCGCCACCACCCGGTCGCCGGCCTTCAGCAGGCCCATGACCGCCAGGTTGACGGCCGCCATGCCGCTGGCCGTGGCGATACAGCGGGCGAAGCCCTCATAGCCGGCCAGCCGTTCCTCCAGCATGGCCACGGTGGGGTTGCGGAAACGGGAATAGACGAAGCGCGAGCCGTCGTTGACGAAGGCGGCTTCGGCCTCCTCGGCGCTGCCGTAGATGAAGCCCGAGGTCAGGAACAAGGCTTCGGAGGTTTCCTCGAAGCCGCTGCGGCGGGTACCGCCGTGCACCAGCTGGGTACGGGGACGCAAGGTGGCCGGGGGATTGGAATTGTCAGGCGTCTGGCCCATGGCCGTCACTCCGATCATAAGGCAACCGCGACCGGCACGGTGCAATGTGGTCGGTGTACCTTATGTACGGCCCGACCTTTTAGCAGCTTGTTTAACGTGGTCTGCAAGCCGGTCAGCAAATCACCACGGGGATTGGTTTTAGGCCTGCCCCGGGGGAAGCGTCAACGGCCACCTTGTCATCGCGACAATGCAGCCGGGCCGGCACACGGTCCGGGAACGGCCTGGCTGGCGGCCGGCTACATCGGCGGACCGCGGAGGACTCCAAAGGGGTCCGGGCAGTGCCCAGGCCATAATGCCCGGTTGCCGGCCGGCCGCTTCCGTGCTAGTCCCGCGCGCGTCAGTCCGCGTCGGCGGAATAGCTGATTTGCTTTACCGGGAGTCCCAGACCTATGTCCGATGAGACCAGCCTGAACGGCGCCGCCCCCAACGGGAGCGCAGACGGCGGCAATGGCGCCACCGCCACTGAAGGCGCCGGCATGCTGCCGCTGGTGGTCAATGCCCAGTACGTCCGGGATCTGTCGTTCGAGAACCCGAACGCCCCGGCCAGCCTGATGAACGCCCAGCAGCCCAAGGTCGACTTGCAGGTCGACGTGCAGGCCCGCAACGTGGCGGAAAACGTGCACGAGGTGGCGCTGAACATCCGTGCCGAGGCCAGCCACGAAGGCCGCACCGCCTTCATCGTCGAGCTGTCCTACGCCGGCATCTTCTCCATGCCGCCCATGCCGCTGGACCAGACCCGCGCCGTGCTGCTGATCGAGGCGCCGCGCCTGCTGTTCCCCTTCGCCCGGTCCATCGTGTCGGACGCCGTGCGCGATGGCGGCTTCCCGCCGCTGATGCTGCAGCCCCTGGATTTCGTGGACCTCTACCGCCGCCAGGTGCTGGCGTCGGAGAAGCCGGAAGACATGGCCCAGGCCTGATCCCAGGCCCGGTGTTGACCAGGAGAGCCGCCCGGCGCCCATGGCCCGGGCGGCTTTCTTTTGGGCTTTCAGCCGCGTGCCGCGCGGATCAAGGCGTCCACCGTCACGGCGTCGGCGCCGGCGGGCACGGCCGCCAGGGGCAGGCCATGGGCGTCCAGGCTGGACAGGGCTTCGGCCGTGCCGGCCACCACATCCCAGTCGCTGGTGCTGGCCTTCAGCGCGCCTTGCGCCTCACGCGCCGACCCGGCCACGGTCACTTCCAGGCCCAGGGTCTCCAGCGCGCCGGCCAAGCGGGCCAGCGCGGCGCCGACCAGCAGAACCCGGAGTGTGGAGACGGGACGCTTGCGGGGCGCCCTGGCCACCAGCTGCCGCGCCTCTTCCGCCGCGGCCAGGATACGGGCGGCGAAGTCCTGTTCCTGCCCGCCGGCGGGCAGATCCGCCGCCAGCAGCGCGGAATAGCCGTGGATGGCCGTCAGCAGGTTGTTGAGGTCATGCAGGAAGGTGGCGGGAACCACCCGGCCCTCGGCATCCCCTTTGCCGTCAGCTGGCAATACCCATCTCCACCGCGCGCATCACCGCCTGGGTGCGGTTCTTGGCGCCCAGCTTGCGGCAGATGCCCCGCACGTGCAGCTTCACCGTCACCTCTTCCAGTTCCAGCGAGCGCGCGATTTCCTTGTTGGAGCGGCCCTGCAGCAGATAGTCCAGCACCTCGCGCTCACGCCGGGTGAAGCTGGCGCCGTCGGCCGTGTCGGCGGTGTTGACGTCGGCCGGGATGAACCGCTCACCCGCCAGCATGGTCTGGATGGCGGACAGCAATTCCGTGGCGCTCAGGGTCTTGGGCAGGAAGCCGACGGCACCCCGGGTAAAGGCGCCCCGGATCTCATCCGGCCGGGCCAGGCCCGACATCAGCGCCACCTTCAGCAGGGGAAATTCGGTGCGCACGCGCTGCAGGCCGTCCAGTCCGTTCATCCCCGGCATGCGCAGGTCCAGGATCAGCAGGTCGATGGCCTTGTCCTGGCGCAGGGCGACGACGGCCTCATCCACGCTGGCGGCCCCCACGACGACCGCGCCCGGCGCCTGCCTTTCGATATGGGAAGACAACGCGTCGCGCACCAGACCATGGTCATCGGCAATCAGTAAGCGCATGTGAGACGACCCCCGCGGTTGCTCTATCCAAAAGGATAGACCAATAACCTCTGCTATTTGAACCTTTTTCAGCGTCGGCAAGGGTTCCGCAAGCAGAAATTTCTTATCGAACGTAATTGAATGTGACTAATTCTCAATTAAGCCGATGAAACCACGGAAAACCGTGGATCTTGGTTAATTTCCAGTTCATTTCCTAAACAGTGTTTTTACTGATAATAAAAAGGGCGCCACCGCATAGCAATGGCGCCCATGATATCGATACTGGAATTCTTCTTACTGGTTCATGCTCTCGAAGAATTCGGAATTCTGCTTGCTCTGCTTGAGCTTGTCGATCAGGAATTCCACCGCGTCGGTGGCTCCCATCGGGTTCAAGATACGGCGTAGGATCCACATCTTGGCCATGGTGCCCTTTTCCACCAGCAGCTCTTCCTTGCGGGTGCCCGACTTCTGGATGTCGATGGCCGGGAAGACGCGCTTGTCCGACAGCTTGCGGTCCAAGACGATTTCCGAGTTACCGGTGCCCTTGAATTCTTCGAAGATGACCTCGTCCATGCGCGAACCGGTGTCGATCAGCGCGGTGGCGATGATGGTCAGGCTGCCGCCTTCCTCGATGTTGCGGGCGGCGCCGAAGAAGCGCTTGGGGCGCTGCAAGGCGTTGGCGTCCACGCCGCCGGTCAGCACCTTGCCCGAGGACGGCACCACCGTGTTGTAGGCGCGGGCCAAACGGGTGATGCTGTCCAGCAGGATGACGACATCGCGCTTGTGCTCAACCAGGCGCTTGGCCTTCTCCAGCACCATCTCCGTCACCTGCACGTGGCGGGTCGCCGGCTCGTCGAAGGTGGAGCTGATGACCTCGCCCCGGACGGAGCGGGCCATGTCGGTCACTTCTTCCGGACGCTCATCGATCAGCAGGACGATGAGGTAGACCTCGGGGTGGTTGGTGGCGATGGAGTGGGCGATGTTCTGCAACATCACCGTCTTGCCGGTGCGGGGCGGCGCCACGATCAGGGCGCGCTGGCCCTTGCCCAGCGGGGCCACCAGGTCGATGACCCGAGTGGTCATGTCCTTCTTGTTGCGGACCGGATCCTCGATTTCCAGCTTCAGCCGCTCTTCTGGATAGAGCGGGGTCAGGTTGTCGAAGTTGATGCGGTGACGCACCTTGTCCGGGTGGTCGAAGTTGATCGAGCCGACCTTCAGCAGGGCGAAGTAGCGCTCACCATCCTTGGGCGAGCGGATCTGGCCTTCCACCGTGTCGCCGGTGCGTAAACCAAAGCGGCGCACCTGGCTGGGGCTGACGTAGATGTCGTCGGGACCCGGCAGGTAGTTGCTCTCGGGCGAACGCAGGAAACCGAAACCGTCCTGCAAAACCTCCAGCACGCCTTCGCCGAAGATCGGGACGTCGTTTTCGGCCAGCTGCTTAAGGATGGCGAACATCATGTCCTGCTTGCGCAGGGTGCCCGCGTTCTCGATCTGCAGCTCTTCCGCGAACGCCAGCAGCTCGGCGGGCGACTTAGCCTTTAACTCTTGGAGATTCATCTTCGTCCTGTCGAGAGCCCCGGGAACGATGACGACGGCTTGGCCGCCGGCCCCCGGACTCATGGAATAGGGTGTATAGGGTGGAAGGATGGCATCACCGGGGAAAAAGGACGGCGACGCCGGGAAGGGAAGTTCGGGGAAATTGGCCTCGCTGCGCCCATCCCGGGGAGGGGGGCGGGGATGCCTCACGAGTCAGGCGCCCGGATGACGGGGCGACTCGAAATCATCCCGACGTTACGGGCCTTGACCTGTTCCCAGGATTAGTACAGGACCCGAGCCCAAGTCAAAGCAAAAAGACCCGGATCCCCAGGGCGCATTCGACCTAGGACTAAATATCCCAGGTAAACGCTGGAACTTAAACGGGGCGCTAACGGACGGCACCCGTCGCGGCCGGTTAGAACGGCCGGACGATGACCAGGATGACGATCAGGATCATCAGCAGGGTCGGCACCTCGTTGGCCATGCGAAAGAAGCGCGGGGATTTGATGTTGCGATCCTCCGCGAACGCGCGGCGCCAGCGGGCCATGACCATGTGCATGACGGTCATCAGCACCACCAGCGACAGCTTGGCGTGCAGCCAGCCGGCCCCCTTCAGCAGCCCCGGATCCAAGGTGATCATGGCCAGGCCACAGGCCCAGGTCAGAATCATGGCCGGGTTCATGATGACGCGCAGCAGACGCCGCTCCATGACCTTGAAGGTCTCGGACTGGGCGGATCCGGCGGGCGCGTCGCAGTGGTAGACGAACAGCCGCGGCAGGTAGAACAGCCCCGCCATCCAGGAGATGACGGCGATGACGTGGATGGCCTTGATCCAGAGGTACATGGGGATGCGCCCTGCCCTGTCTTTGAGGTCTTGACGCCCCTTATGCCCCCGAGGCGGGCTGCGGGCAACCGGCTTTGCCGGCCGGGCATAGGCGCAGGCCGGTGCCGCACATCACCGGCCCGCCGGCGGCGCGGATCAGCGCCTGGCGCACCAGGCCGGCCAAACCCAGGATGAAGGACGGTTCCACGCCCACCGCCGGTACGCGCACGAAGTGGGGGACGCCCACCTCCCTGGCCAGGTGCCGGTACTCGTGCTCGATCTCCACCAGGGTTTCGGAATGTTCGGAGACGAAGGCGATCGGCACCACCACCACCGGCACCCTGTCCTGGCCGGCGCGGCGGATCTCCTCATCCGTGGAGGGGCCGATCCACTTCATGGGGCCGACCCGGCTCTGGTAGCAGGAGACCCAATCGAGTTTCTCGATGCGCAGGGACTTCACCACCGCCTGGGCCGTGCGTTCGCACTGAAACTGATAGGGGTCGCCACCTTTCACCACCTTCTCCGGCAGGCCATGGGCGGAGAACAGGACGCGCGGCTTGCCGTGGGGGGCGGCCTCTTCCAGGCCGGCGCGAATCAGCTTGGCCGTGGCGGCGACGAAACCCGGCTCATCCGGGTAGCAGCAGATGGAGCGTGAGGGCGCCGTCAGGCCCGCCGCCTTGGCCGCCCGCTGCCAATCCTTGAGGCTGGAGGCGGTGGTGGTGGTGGAGAACTGGGGGTAGAGGGGCAGCAGCACCACCTCATCCGGTTCCCAATCCTTCACGTCATGCGCCACGGCGTCGCTGAAGGGGTGCCAATAGCGCATGCTGACGAACACCCGCACGGTGCCCGCGTCCCACAACTGCTGCTCCAGCGCCTGGGCCTGGGCCTGGGTGTTGGGCAGCAGGGGCGAGCCGCCGCCCAGGGTCTGGTAGATGCCCTGGGCGACCTTGTCTCGCCGGCTGGAAATCAGGTGCGCCACCAGTTGGCGGAAAGGGGCAGGCAGGCCAATGATGGCCGGATCGCGGAACAGGTTGTAGAGGAAGGGCCGCACCGCCTCCAACCTGTCCGGCCCGCCGAGATTGAACAGGACGACGGCGATGCGGCGGGCGCGGGCGGCCTTGGGCGCCGCCTGGGTGTGGGGCGTAATCTCAGGAAGGGGCAGCGGGCTCATGGGGGCTCGGTAGCGGTCGGCGGGTCGTGTCGGCGCGGGCGGATACGGCCGGCCACGCGCCTTGGATCATCGGATGGAGCAGATCATTCCTGATTTAAGGACGGCCATTCCTGGATCAAGCGGGACAGCTCCGCGACATGCTCGGGCGGGGTCTGCTGCACGATGCCGTGGCCCAGGTTGAAAATGAAGGGTCCCTTGCCCAGCGCCGATAGGATGTCCGTGGCGGCGCGGCGCAACGCCGTCCCCCCCGCCACCAGGGCCAGCGGATCCAGGTTGCCCTGGATGGGCACGCGGCTCTGCAGGGCGTTGACGGCCCAGTCCAGCGGGACGGACGTGTCCAGGCTGACAGCGTCCACCCCTGTCTGCTCCACATACGCCTGGATGCCGATGCCCGCCCCGCGCGGAAAGCCAATGACGGGCACCCCCGGATGCCTGTCCTTCAGGGCCTGCACGATGGCCCGGGTGGGGGCGATGGACCAGCGGACGAATTCCGCCGGGGCCAGCGCGCCGGCCCAGCTGTCGAACAGCTGCACCACCTCCGCACCCGCCCGGATCTGGGCGGACAGGTGGGTGACGGTGGTCTCGACCAGCAAATCGATCAGGCACTGAAATCCCGCCGGATCCCGGTAGGCCCAGCCCTTGGCGTGCAGGAACTCCTTCGAGCCGGCCCCCTCGACCATATAGGTCGCGACGGTCCAGGGGCTGCCCGCGAAACCGATGAGCGTCACCGGATCCGGCAGGGCCGCCCGGATACGCCGGACAGCCTCGTAGACCGGTTCCGCCCGCTCTTCCAGATGGGCGATGTCCAGCCGGTCCAGCCCGGCCTGGTCACGGATGGGATCCAGGCGCGGCCCCTCGCCTTCCGCGAACCACACCTTCTGTCCCAGCGCGTGCGGCAGGATCAAGATGTCGGAGAACAGTATGGCGGCGTCCATGCCATAGCGCCGGATGGGCTGCAGCGTCACCTCGGTCGCCAGATCCGGCTTCAGGCACAGGTCCAGGAAGCCGCCGGCCTGGGCCCGTACCTCACGGTATTCGGGCAGGTAGCGGCCGGCCTGGCGCATCAGCCAGAAGGGCGGACGGGGGGCGGTCTCACCCTTCAGGGTGCGCAGCAGCAGGCGGTCCGGCCGGCTTTGGGGCTGGATCTGGGACAAGGCGGTCTCCATAGGGGCGCCGGCGCGCTGGCGGCCGGGCCCGACGTTTTCCCACAGGCCCCTTTTCTACTCTGATCTAATTTGAAAAAGGAATGGGGTGGTAGTTGGCCCTGTGGATAACGGGAATTCAAGATCATCCGTATTTCATCCACAGCGTTCGCGGGATCCCGTGTCGGCTCTTCAGGATGTGGATGACGCTGCGGGGTTTCTGGTCAGAGGCTTGGAATGTTATAGATTCCGTCGGGTCTGGGGATCCTGGGGATAAGTGGGCGGCGCCGGTCATCGCCCCGGCTGTTCCAAGGGGTGACGGACCTTTATCCCGATGCGGGATTCCCTCTGCGTGGGATCCCAGGAAGCCTGTATGGAAAGGAAATGGGATCCCGGAACGACGGATTTTTCCCGGATTGTTCGCCGGTTTTCCCCAGATCCAGTCCACAGGCATCCAGTCCACAGGCATTTAGTCCGCCTCTTCCAAGCCCACCCATATGTCCGTTGCCGGAGCGACGCCCTTGCCCCAGACGCCCCAAACCAAGGAATTCCACCTGCACCTGGTGTCCGACGCCACCGGCGAGACCATCAATTCCGTGGCGCGTGCCTGCGTCTCGCAGTTCGACCATGTCGAGCCCATCGAGCATTTCTGGAACCTGGTCCGCACCGACCGGCAGCTGGAAATGGTGATCGACGGCATCCGGGATAATCCGGGTCTGGTCATGTTCACCCTGGTGAACGAGCGGCTGCGCCGACGCCTGCAGGACACCTGCCGTGAGATCGGCATCCCCTGCGTGCCGGTGCTGGACCACCTGATCAATTCGCTGGCCGCCTACCTGGGCCTGGAAAGCCAGAGCCAGCCAGGCCGCCAGCATGCCTTGGACGCGGAGTATTTCAGCCGCATCGACGCCATGGACTTCGCCCTGGGCCATGACGACGGCCAGACGGCGTGGGAACTGCACCAGGCCGATGTCATCCTGGTGGGTGTCTCACGCACCTCCAAGACGCCGACCTGCATCTATCTGGCCAACCGCGGCATCAAGGCGGCCAACATTCCCTTTGTCCCCGGCTGCCCCCTGCCGCCGGAACTGGACCAGGTGTCGCGCCCCCTGGTGGTGGGGCTGACCAAGGACCCCGAGCGGCTGATCCAGATCCGCCGCAATCGCCTGCGCCTGTTGAACCAGGGCGAGGAAACCAGCTACGTCGATCCCGAGCAGGTGCGGTCGGAATTGTCGGAGGCGCGGCGGCTGTACAGTCGCAAGGGCTGGCCCGTCATCGATGTCACCCGCCGGTCCATCGAGGAGACGGCGGCTGAGATCCTCATGCTGCTGGCCCGCCGCCGTCCAGCGGGGGCCGAGCCCATCAACCCCGTGGGGGAGCCGGCGGAGGGTCCGCGCCTGTCCCCCCGCCCGCCCCATTCCGGAATGTGAGTGTGCATGTCGTCTGAAGATTTCCCGTCCACCCCCGTGCTGTCGACCCAGCCGGTGGTGCTGGCGTCCGGCAGCCAGACGCGCCTGTCGTTGCTGCGCGGCGCGGGGCTGGAGGTCGTGGCCCACCGCCCCGGCGTGGATGAGGAAGAGGTCAAGCTGTCGTGCAAGGCCGGCGGCCTGACGGTGGAGGAAACGGCGGAGGCCTTGGCGGAGCTGAAGGCGTCGCGCGTGGCCGCCAAGGTGCCTGGCGCTTACGTCATCGGCGCCGACCAGATGCTGGAGTGCGAGGGCCGTTGGTTCGACAAGCCGGAGGATCGCGCCGGTGCCGCCGAGCAGTTGCGCGCCCTGTCCGGCCGCACCCACCGCTTGGTGACCACCGCCGTGCTGTTCCACAACAACAGCCGTGTCTGGCACCAGACCGACCAGGCCAAGCTGACCATGCGCGCCCTGAGCGATGACTTTATCGAGCGCTATCTGGATGCCGCCGGCAATGCCGTGCTGACCTCCGTCGGCGGTTATCAGCTGGAGGCCCTGGGCGCCCAGTTGTTCACCCGTGTGGCCGGCGACCATTTCACCATCCTGGGCCTGCCGCTGCTGCCCCTCCTGGGCTTCCTGCGCGTGCGCGGCGTGTTGCCGTCATGAGCATCACCGGTAGGGCGCGTGTGGCCGGTGTCATGGGCTGGCCGGTGGGGCACAGCCGCAGCCCGCGCCTGCACGGGCACTGGCTGGCGGAGTACGCCATCGACGGCGCCTACGTGCCGCTGGCGGTGCCGCCGGACCGTATCGATCAAGCCTTGCGCGCCCTGCCCGCGCTGGGCCTTGTGGGTTGCAACGTCACGGTGCCGCATAAGGAGGCGGCGTTCCGCATCGTGGACCGGGTGGACCAGACCGCCCGCCGCATGGGGGCGGTCAACACCGTCATCGTCCATGCCGACGGCACGCTGGAGGGCCGCAACACCGATGGCTTTGGCTTCCTCGAGAACCTGAGGGCCGGCGCGCCCGCCTGGACGGCGGGCCAGGGCCCGGCGGTCATTGTCGGCGCGGGCGGTGCCGCACGGTCGCTGGTGGTGGCGCTGGCCGACGCCGGCGTGCCGGAAATCCGCCTGGTGAACCGCACGCTCGCCCGGGCGCACGATCTGGTTGCGGATCTGGGCCCAGGCGTGGCCTGTCCGGTGACGGCGGTGGCGTGGGAGGAACGGGGTGAGGCCCTGGCCGGCGCCCAGCTGCTGGCCAACGCCACCACTCAGGGCATGATGGGTCATCCACCCCTGGATCTGACGCTGAACGCCCTGCCGCGCGGGGCCGTGGTGACCGACATCGTCTATACGCCCGTGGAAACCCCCCTGTTGGCGGCGGCCAAGGTCCGGGGCCATATCACGGTGGATGGCCGGGGCATGCTGCTGCACCAGGGCCGGCCAGGGTTCGAGGCCTGGTTCGGCCGGGCGCCGCAGGTGACGGACGCCCTTTACGCCGCCGTCTTCGGGGACTGAACAGCGCATGGCGGTGCCCCGATGATTGTGCTGGGCCTCACCGGGTCGATCGGCATGGGCAAATCCACGGCGGCGGCGATGCTGCGCCGGCTGGGCTGTCCCGTGCACGACAGCGATGCCACGGTGCATCGCCTGTATGCCAAGGGCGGCGCGGCGGTGGGCCCCATCGGCCGGGCGTTCCCCGGCGTGGTGCGTGATGGTGCGGTGGACCGGCAGTTGCTGTCGGCGGAAGTCATGGGCAACACCCCGGCTCTGAAACGGCTGGAGGCCATCGTCCATCCCCTGGTGGCCCAGGCGCGCGACCGTTTCCTGCGCCGTGCCGCCGCCAGCGGCGCCAAGGTGGCCGTGCTGGACGTGCCCCTGCTGTTCGAGACCGGCGGGCAGGCGCATTGCGACCGGGTGGCTGTCGTCTCCGCCCCCCGCAGCCTGCAGCGCGCCCGGGTGCTGGCCCGGCCGGGCATGAGCCTAGGCAAGCTGGACGCCATTCTGCGCCGGCAGATGCCGGATGCCGAGAAGCGGCGGCGGGCGGATTTCATCGTGCCCACAGGCCTGGGCCGCGCGCTGACCTTGCGGCGGCTGGCCGGCATCGTCACACTGCTGTCCGGGCAGCGCGGACGGGTATGGCCGCCCCGCCCCCGTCCGTCATCGATCCGTAGAGCCAGGTAGCCCGTTCCCATGCGTGAAATCGTTCTCGATACCGAAACCACCGGCGTGAATGCCTTGGGCGGTGACCGCGTGGTGGAAATCGGCTGCGTGGAACTGCTGAACCACGTGGCCACCGGCAACAGCTGGCACGCCTACATCAACCCGGAGCGGGACATGCCGGCGGAAGCGGAGGCGGTGCACGGCCTGTCGGCCGCCTTCCTCTCGGATAAGCCGGTGTTCGCCGCCGTGGCCGGCGACTTCCTGGATTTCATCCAGGATAGTCCGCTGATCATCCACAACGCCAGCTTCGACATGGGCTTCCTGAACGCGGAGTTTACGCGCCTGGGGATGAAGGCCATGCCCATGGCGCGCTCGGTCGATACCGTGGCCATGGCGCGCAAGCGCTTCCCCGGCGCGCCGGCCAGCCTGGACGCCTTGTGCCGCCGCTTCGGGATCGACAATTCCGGCCGCACCTACCACGGTGCGCTTCTCGACGCCCAACTGCTGGCCGAAGTCTATCTGGAGCTGATGGGTGGCCGGCAGCCCGACCTGGTGCTGGGCGCCACGGCCGCCAAGACGACGGAGGTCGGCCTGGTGGTGGTGGAAGAGACACGCGTCTTCCGCGCCCCCCGTCCCCATGCCGCCTCGCCTGAGGAGTTGGAGGCCCACGCCGCCTTCCTCAAGGACATCAAGTCGCCGCTGTGGCTGGCGGGTGAGGAACCGGCGGCGGCGACCGCCGGCTGATCTTACGGCAGCAGCACTGTGGAGCCGGTGGTGCGGCGGGCTTCCAGGGCGGTGTGGGCCTGGGCGGCGTCCTTCAGGGCGTAGGTCTGGCGCACGTCGATCTTCACCTTGCCGGACAGCACGGCGGCGAACAGGGCGTTGGCGCTGTCGCGCAGTTCCTTGGTGGTGGCGACGTAGCCGCCCAGGGAGGGACGGGTCAGGAACAGCGAGCCCTTGGTGTTCAAGATGCCGATGTCCACGGCGCCCACCGGGCCGGAGGCATTGCCGAAGCTGACCATGGTGCCCAGGCGGCTGAGACAGTCCAGGCTCTGGTAGAAGGTGTCCTTGCCGATGCTGTCGTAGACGACCGGCACGCCCTGGCCGTCGGTGATTTGCTTCACCCGCTCCACGAAGTTCTCGCGGGTGTAGACGATGGTGTGGTCGCAGCCATGGGCGCGGGCCAGTTCGGCCTTCTCGTCCGAACCGACGGTGCCGATGACGGTGGCGCCCAGGGCCTTGGCCCACTGGCAGGCGATCAGCCCCACCCCGCCGGCGGCGGCGTGCAGCAGGATGGTCTGTCCCGGCTTCACCGGGAAGGTGCGGTGCAGCAGATAATGCGCGGTCAGGCCTTGCAACAGCATGGCCGCACCCGTCTCGTCGTCGATGCCGTCCGGCAGGTGGATCAGGCGCTCAGCCGGGTACAGCCGCGCCTCGGCATAGCCGCCGGTGCCCCCGGTGCAATAGCCGACACGGTCGCCAATCTTGAAGTCGTAAACATCCGGCCCCACGGCCTCGACCACGCCGGCGGCCTCCATACCCGGGATCAGGGGCAGCGGGTTCTTGTAGAGGCCGGTGCGGACATAGATGTCGATGTAGTTCAGGCCCACGGCCGTCTGGCGCAGGCGCACCTGGCCGGGACCAGGCTCCTCCACCGTCACCTCCTCCCACTTCATCACCTCCGGACCGCCGGTCTGATGAATGCGGATGGCGTGGACCATGATGAGGCTCCTATGACGGGGGAAGAGAGGTCGGCCCAGCCATCAGCGGCATGAGACCGCGCCTCATGCCGCTGTAGGACGCGACCCGCGTCCGCCGGAAGTTTTCGGGGAACGCGGTGGACTGAAAACTGAGGATAGCCGAGCGGGCGGATGCCCGCGCCCGGCGCTTGAGGGACAATGTTAAGACAGCGTCTCTTTCAGGAAGGTAGCGGTGCGCTGGTTGGCCAGGTCGGCCGCCTTGGCGTCGTAATGCTCCCCGCCCACGCGGGCGAAGGCGTGATCCTGCTCCGGGTAGAGGTGCTGGATGATCAGGTGGTTACCCTCGATGGCGGCGTTCACCTTGGCCCGGGTCTCGTCAGAGGAGAATTTGTCCTTGCCGGCGGTGTGCAACATCAGCGGCTTGGTGATGGCGCTGACCTCGCCCAAGGCGCCATCCAGGCCCACGCCGTAATAGCTGACGTTGGCGTCGGCGTCGGACCGGGTGGCCATCAGGAAGGCCAGCTTGCCGCCCAGGCAGTAGCCCAGGGTGCCCACCTTGCCGCCCGTCGCCTCATGCTCGCGCAGGAAGTCCACGGTGGCGATCAGGTCCTCCACCCCGCTGGCTTCGCTGAAGCCGTTGTAAAGCTGGAATGCCCGCTGCCATTCGGCCTCGGTCTGGTCGGTCAGCTGCACGCCCGGTTCCTGGCGCCAGAACAGGTCGGGACAGATGGCGGTGTAGCCCAGGGCGGCGTAATGGTCGCACAGCGCGCGCATGTTGGCGTTGACGCCAAAGATTTCCTGGATGAGCACCAGGCCCGGGCCTTTGCCGCCGGCCGGGATCGCCAGGTACGCGTCGAAACTGCCGCCATCGGTGGCGTTGATCGTCACGGTGGTCATGCTGCGCTACCCCTTTGATTTGGTTGTCGAATGCTTATGGTTAAAACACGCGTCGTTTCTTAATCGACCCATAGTAACGATTGGGCGGGGGCCTGTCACCGTGACGTCCGTCACTAGGACGCTATAGACGCTTCACTGGTTGGAAGCGCTAGCGGTCAGCAGATCGGCCAGCGCTTCCGGCGTGGTGACAGGCAAGGAACACCGCATGTCCTGACAGACATAGGCTGTGGCCCGGCCATCCACCATGGCCTTGCCCGCCGCCGGATGTGGCTCTGGTAGATTTTGTCCCGGCGCCAGGCGGCTGACCACCAGGGTTGGGCGCGACTGGATGCGCAGGATGGCGTTGAAAGGCTCCAGGTCGTCGCCCTCGCCCACCAGCACGACATGCACGCCGTTCAACAGCGTCTCGGCCATGTTGAGGAAAGTGGAGAGCGGGAAGAAGTTGCGGCCCAGTTCCCCGCTGAAGGCCGACATCAGCGTGTCGGCCCGGGCGCGGTAGCGGTCCTGCCCGGTCAGCATCCACAGGCGGGTGAGGTTGCCCAACTGGGTGCCGTTGCCGGCGGGCACGGCGTTGTCATGGGCGTTGCGCGGGCGGACCAGCAGGTCGCCCACGTCATCGGCGGTGGTGTAATAGCCGCCGTCCGCCTCATCCCAGAAATGACGGTCCAGGGTGTCCGTCCAGCGCGCGGCCTGATCCAGGAAGGCGACATCGCCGGTGATCTCATGCAGGGTCAGGGCGGCCTTCCCCATGTTGGCGTAGTCTTCCAGCAAGCCGGCGTGGCGGGCCCTGCCGCCCCGGCCGCTGTGGTACAGGCGATCCAGCCCATCCCCGCCAGTATGGCCCAGGCTTGTTACAACATGGCCATAGGCGTCGATGGCGGCCTCGATCCAGCCCGGCTGCTCGAAGACGAAGCCGGCGCGGGCCAGGGCCGCGATCATCAGGCCGTTCCAGTCGGCCAGCACCTTGTCGTCCCAGCCGGGGCGGATGCGCAGCGCCCGGGCCTTCAGCAGGCGGGCGCGGGCATGGGCCAGGCGGCTTTCCTCGGCGCTGCCCGGTGCCAGGGGCGTGCGCCGGTTCAGTATGGTATGGCCTTCCCAGTTGCCCAGCTCGGTCACGTCATAGTGGGCACAGAACAGCGCGGCATCCTCCCCGAGCAGGCGGTCGATTTCCGCCTTGGTCCAGACGTAGAAGCGGCCCTCCTCCCCCTCGCTGTCGGCATCCAGGGTGGCGCCGAAGGCGCCGCCGGGCACCTTCATCTCGGTCAGCACCCAGCCTACGGTCTCTCGCACGCGGACCTCCAGCAGCGGGTCCCGGGTGCCCTGCCACACCTGGGCCATCAACGCCACCAGCTGGGCGTTGTCGTACAGCATCTTCTCGAAGTGAGGGACCAGCCATTGCTCGTCCGTGGAATAGCGGGCGTAGCCACCGGCCAGGTGGTCGTAGATGCCGCCGTTGGCCATGTGGGTCAGGGTGGTGGTGACGGCGTCGCGCAGGTCGGTGCGCCCGGTGCGCAGATGGGCGCGCCACAACAGGTCGAAAATACTGGGCTGGGGGAACTTGGGGGCGCCGTTGATACCGCCCAGGAAGGGATCGACCTCGCGCACCAAACGGTCGGCCACGGCGTTCAGGGCGCCCACCGTGACCGCCTCGCCCGGGTTGCCGCGCGACAGCCGGGTGAGTGCATCACCTAAGGCTTTCACGTTGCGGCTGACCTTCCCGGGATCTTGTGCGTAGGTTTCGGCCACGCCCTGCAGCACGTCGGGGAATCCGGGACGGCCATAGCGGCCGCTGGGGGGGAAATAGGTGCCGCCCCAGAACGGCTCTCCCTTGGGTGTCAGGAACATGGTCAGGGGCCAGCCGCCCTGCTGGCCCAGCAGGGACAGGGCCTGCTGGTAGACCTGGTCCACGTCCGGCCGTTCTTCCCGGTCCACCTTGATGTTGATGAACAGGTCGTTCATCAGGGAGGATATGGCCTCATTCTCGAAGCTCTCGTGGGCCATGACGTGGCACCAATGGCAGGCGGCATAGCCCACGGACAACAGGATGGGTTTGCCTGCCGCCTGGGCCTCGGCGAAGGCCTCCGGCCCCCAGGCGCGCCAGTGCACGGGGTTGTCCTTGTGCTGCAGCAGATAGGGGCTGGTCTCGTGAACCAGCAGATTTTCTGCCGCTTGTGTCGTATCCGATGCCGCCATGGGGGTCACGCTCTCCACAGAATGATGCGGTCGTTGAAGGACCAGTGCCGCTTTGCCCCCACTGTAGCCTCCGCTACAGTGAAGGTCAGAAAAAAGAGGCGTTATTTCGGGCGTATAACCCTGTTAGTCCCTCCGCCTTGCGCCTTTAGAGTCCAACCGAACAGGAAGGTCTGCTCCCATGAAAATCACCGTCGACGTTGATTGCACCCCGGACGAGGCCCGTGCTTTCCTGGGCCTGCCGGACGTGAAGCCCATGCAGGACGCCCTGATGCGGCAGATGCAGGACCGCATGAGCGCCAACCTGGCCGCCATGGATCCGGACGCGCTGCTGAAGACCTGGCTGCCCGTCGGCATTCAGGGGTTCGAGCAGATGCAGAAAATGATGTGGAACCAGATGACCTCCGCCATGGGCGGGGGCAAGGACGCGAAGTGACCGATCCCGCACCCTATTTCGACCGTCACGTCTTTTTTTGCACCAATGAGCGCGCGCCGGGCCATCCCCGGGGATGCTGCAAGGAAAAGGGTTCCGAAGCCCTGCGCGACCACATGAAGGCCGCCGCCAAGGAGGCCGGCCTGGGCAAGAGGGTGCGGGTCAACGCCGCCGGCTGCCTGGACCGGTGTGAATTGGGGCCGACGCTGGTCATCTATCCGGAGGGCGTCTGGTACACCTGCGCCACCACCGGCGATGTCGATGAAATTGTGAAGACTCACCTGGTGGAAGGCGGCCGTGTGGACCGCTTGATGCTATATCCGGATGAGAAAGTGCCGGCGCATCGCGCCCGCAAAGCCGCCGCCGCAGACTGACTTACTGCCCATGTCCTTCTACAGCACCGACACCATCTTCGCCCTGGCCTCCGCCCCCGGCCGGGGCGGTGTCCAGGTCATCCGCCTGTCGGGCCCGGCGACGGGAACCGCCCTGCGGGCCCTGACACGCCGGTCCCTGCCCGCGCCCCGCCGGGCCACGTTGGCGCGGCTGCATGACCAGGCGGGGGAAGTGTTCGACCAGGCGTTGGTGCTGTGGTTCCCGGGACCGGACAGCTTCACCGGCGAGGATGTGGTGGAACTGCACCTGCATGGCGGCCGCGCCGTGTTGGCCGCCGCCAGCGAGGCGCTGACCGCCCAGGGATTGCGTTTGGCGGAACCGGGCGAATTCAGCCGCCGTGCCTTCGAGGCCGGCAAGCTGGACCTGACCGAGGCGGAAGCCATTGCCGACCTGGTCGATGCCGAGACCGCGGCCCAGCGGCGTCAGGCCCTGCGCCAGATGGAAGGCGCCCTGGGGCAGCTGTGCGAGGGCTGGCGTCACCGCCTGGTGCGGGCACTGGCGCATCTGGAAGCGGATATCGATTTCCCGGATGAGGATTTGCCCCATGGCCTGGCGCCGGCGGTGGTCCCGGTCCTGACCGGCCTCTATCAGGAGATCGGCGCCCACCTGGCCGATGGTCATCGGGGGGAGCGGCTGCGCGATGGCTTTTCCATCGCCATTCTGGGCGCGCCCAATGCCGGCAAGTCCAGCCTGCTGAACGCCCTGGCGCGGCGGGACGCGGCCATCGTCTCCTCCACCGCCGGCACGACGCGCGACGTTATCGAGGTGAACTTGGATTTGGGCGGCTTCCCCGTCATCCTGGCTGACACCGCCGGCCTGCGTGACGCCGCCGATGAGATCGAACGGGAGGGTATCCGCCGGGCCTTGGCCCGCGCTGAAAAGGCGGATCTGAAGCTGTTGGTGCTGGATTGTTCCACGTGGAACATCGGCGACATGGCGGAAGCCACCTTGGCCCTGGCGGATGGCGACGCGCTGGTGGTGCTGAACAAGCGCGACCTGTGCACCTATGCGCCGGCCATGGTGGCGGGCCGCACCGCCATCGCCGTCTCCGCCACCACCGGCGAGGGGTTGGCGGATTTGTTGGCGGCCCTGGAGCGCATCGTCGGCGATCGCCTGATGCCGGGCGCCGCCCCGTCCCTCACCCGCGCCCGCCATCGCCAGGCCTTGGAGGATTGCCGCGCCGCCCTGGCCCGCGCGCTGAGGGCCGACCTGCCGGAGCTGGCGGCGGAGGATGTTCGCCTGGCCGCCCGGGCCCTGGGCCGCATCACCGGCCGGGTGGATGTGGAAGACTTGCTGGACGTCATATTCCGGGATTTCTGCATCGGAAAGTGAGTTGGCCTTACCCCCTATGTTTCACGTGAAACATAGGGGGGGCGTGGATTCATGGCGGTCATCCCGTGGCGCCCTTTGACTCATCCGGTCCCCGCCCCTAAAGTCCGCGCCATGCATACCTATGACGTCATTGTGGTTGGCGCCGGCCATGCCGGCTGCGAAGCCGCCGCCGCCGCCGCGCGGCTGGGCGCCCGCACCGCCCTGTACACCCACCGTCTCGACACGGTGGGGGAGATGAGCTGCAACCCGGCCATCGGCGGCTTGGGCAAGGGCCACCTTGTCCGCGAGATCGACGCCATGGACGGGGTTATGGGCCGGGTGACGGATCGCGCCGGCATCCAGTTCCGCGTGCTGAACAAGTCCAAGGGCCCGGCCGTCCGTGGACCGCGCGCCCAGGCGGACCGCAAGCTGTACCGCCAGGCCATGCAGGCCATCTTGGCCGAGCAAGCGAACCTGACGCTGGTGGCCGCCGCTGTCGAGGATCTGGTGATCGACGCCCATGGCCAAGTTGCCGGCATCGTCACCGCCACCGGTGAGACGGTCATGGCCGGTGCCGTGGTGCTGACCACCGGCACCTTCCTGCGCGGCCTGATCCACATCGGTGAAGAGAAGATCCCCGCCGGCCGCGTGGGGGAGGCACCGGCCCTGGGCCTGTCCGATACGCTGATGCGCGTGGGCTTTCCCCTGGGTCGGCTCAAAACCGGCACCCCGCCCCGCCTAGACGGCCGCACCATCGATTGGGCCAGCCTGGAGATGCAGCCGGGCGACGATCCGCCCCCGCCCTTCTCATACCTCACGGACAAGATCACCACGCCACAGGTGCCCTGCCACATCACCTGGACCAGCACCCGCGTGCATGAGGTCATCCGCGCCAACCTGCACCGCGCGCCCATGTATTCCGGGCAGATTGAGGGCATCGGTCCGCGCTATTGCCCATCGGTGGAGGACAAGATCGTCCGCTTCGCCGATAAGGAGCGGCACCAGATTTTCCTGGAGCCGGAGGGCCTGGACGACGACACCGTCTACCCCAACGGCATCTCCACCTCCCTGCCCCGCGATGTGCAGCTGGAGATCCTGAAGGCCATCCCAGGGCTGGAGCATGCCACCATGCTGCGGCCGGGCTATGCCATCGAATACGATTACGTCGATCCGCGCGAGCTGGCCCCGACGCTGGAGACGCGCCGCCTGCCCCGCTTGTTTCTGGCGGGCCAGATCAACGGCACCACGGGATATGAGGAGGCGGCGGCCCAGGGCCTGGTGGCCGGCCTGAATGCGGCCCTGGCCGTGTCAGGTTCGGCACCCTTCATCTTGGACCGCGCCGAATCCTATATCGGCGTGATGATCGACGACCTGATCACCCGGGGCACGTCGGAACCCTATCGCATGTTCACCAGCCGGGCTGAATACCGCCTGCTGCTGCGCGCCGACAACGCCGATCAGCGCCTGACGCCGCGCGGGCTGTCGTTGGGTTGCGTGGGTGAGGTGCGGGCATCCGCCTTCGGCGCCAAGCTGGCCGCCCTGGACCACGCCCGCCATTTGGCCGGCACCCTGTCCGCCACGCCCAATGAGCTGGCCAAGCACGGCCTGACCATCAACCAGGATGGCGTGCGCCGCAGCGTTGCCGACCTGCTGCGCTATCCGGACATCGACTTGGCCCGCCTGGGCGCCATCTGGCCGGAACTGAACGGCTTTTCGCCGGAAATCGCCGAGCAGGTGGAGATCGATGGGCGCTATGCCGGCTATCTCGACCGGCAGGAGGCCGACATCCGCGCCTTCCGCCGGGATGAGGCCCTGGCCCTGCCGGCGGATTTGGATGTGGACGCCATCGCCTCGTTGTCCGCGGAAATCCGCACCAAGCTGCGCCAAGTGTGTCCCGCCACCTTGGGGGCCGCTGCCCGTATTCCCGGCATGACGCCCGCGGCGCTGACCGCCTTGCTGCGCCATGTGAAGAAGCGCCCCGCCCGCTTCGCCCATGGGAACGCCGACACCGACGACACCACGAGTGCCGCATGACCCCAGCCGATTTCGCCAGCCGTTTCCATGTTTCACGTGAAACATTGGACCGGCTCACCGTCTATGCCCAGCTGTTGGCCAAGTGGAACCCCGCCATCAACCTGGTGGCCAAATCCACTGTGGCCGATGTCTGGGAACGCCACATGGCGGACAGCGCCCAGCTGTACGCCCTGCTGCCCCCGGACACGCGTACACAGGTCGATATGGGCAGCGGCGCTGGGTTCCCTGGCCTGGTCATGGCCATCCTGGGTGTGCCGGATGTCCACCTGATCGAGAGCGACACGCGCAAGGCTACCTTCCTGCGTGAGGTGGCGCGGGCGACGGGAACCCCGGTGACCGTGCATGCCCAGCGCATCGAACAGGCGCCGGAAATCACGGCCGATGTAGTCACGGCCCGCGCGCTGGCCGCGCTGCCGGAACTTCTGGACTGGGGCTACCGCTTCCTGAAGCCGGGGGCCAAGTGCCTCTTCCTGAAGGGCAGGACCGCGCCCGAGGAATTGACCCTCGCCGCCCAATCCTGGACAATGACCGCCTCCCAAGTCCCCAGCGTGACGGACCCGTCGGGGACCATCCTTATCCTTGGTGAGATTGCCCGTGCCCGCTGACGCCCCGACCCCCGCGCCCAAGCGAGCGCGCATCCTGGCCCTTGCCAACCAGAAGGGCGGCGTGGGCAAGACCACGACCACCATCAATCTGGGCACGGCCCTGGCGGCCACGGGCAAGCGCGTGTTGATCGTGGACAACGATCCGCAGGGCAACGCCTCCACCGGTCTCGGCATCGGCCGGACGGAACGCGGCACCGGCACCTATGAACTGCTGTTCGGCGAGACGACGGTGCAGGCCTCGGTGCGCGGTACCAGCATCCCCAAGCTGTTCGTCGTCACCGCCTCGGCCGACCTGTCGGGCGCTGAGCTGGAACTGGTGGAACTGGAGCGGCGCGAGTTCCGTCTGCGCGATGCGCTGACCGGCGCTGCCGCCGACTACGACTACATCTTGATTGACTGCCCACCAGCCCTAGGGTTGCTGACCCTAAACGCCCTGGCGGCGGCCGATTCGGTGCTGGTGCCGTTGCAGTGTGAGTTCTATGCCCTGGAAGGCCTGTCGCAGCTGATCCGTACCATCGAGCGGGTGAAGCGCACCTTCAACCCTGCCCTGGAGATCCAGGGCGTGGTGCTGACCATGTTCGACCGGCGCAACAACCTGTCCGACATGGTGGCCGCCGACGTGCGCGGCTTCTTCGGCGAGAAGGTGTATGAGACGGTCATTCCCCGCAATGTCCGTGTTTCCGAGGCGCCCAGCCACGGCAAGCCCGTGCTGCTCTACGACCTGAAGTCGGCGGGGGCGCAGGCCTATATTCATTTGGCGGGTGAGGTTTTGAAGCGTGAGCGTAACCGGCAGTCAGTCCATGGATGAGATGAAGAAGCGCAGCAACCTGGGGCGCGGCCTGTCCGCGCTGTTTGCCGAGGTGGCGGACGAGCAGGAGCCGGTGGAAAAGGGACGCCTGCCGCGGACCCTGCCCATCGAGCTGCTGCACCCCGGCCGCTATCAGCCGCGCCGCCACTTCGATGAAGAGGCCATCCGTAGTCTGGTGGACAGCGTCCGTGAGCGCGGCGTGCTGCAACCCATTCTGGTGCGCAAGGTGGAAGAGGCTGTGGCCGGTGGCAACGCCCGCTACGAGATCATCGCGGGTGAGCGCCGCTGGCGCGCCGCCCAGCTGGCCGGCCTGCACGAGGTGCCGGTGGTGGTGCGGTCGCTGACCGACCGCGAGGCCCTGGAAATCGCGCTGGTGGAAAACATCCAGCGCCAGGACCTGACACCCCTGGAAGAGGCCGAGGGCTTTCAGCGCCTGATGGATGAGTTCAGCCACACGCAGGAGGATTTGGCCCGCGCCGTGGGTAAGAGCCGCAGCCACGTGGCGAACATGCTGCGCCTGCTGGCCCTGCCCGACGCCGTGAAGGCGCTGGTGCAGGACGGCAGCCTGAGCATGGGCCATGCCCGCGCCCTGCTGACGGCCGCTGATCCCCTCGCCCTGGCGCGCGACGTGGTGAAGCGCGGCCTGAACGTCCGCCAGGCGGAACAGCTGGTGAAGGACGCCGCCAACCCCGCCTCCCGTCCCGCGCCCGTGCCCAAGACCGCCGACACCCTGGCCTTGGAAAAGGAACTGGCGGCCGAGCTGGGGTTGAAAGTGGCGTTGAAGGCCAAGGGTCAGGCAGGCAGCCTGACCGTGCACTACAGCAACCTGGACCAGCTGGATGGGCTTCTGGCGCGCCTGAAGCACCAACACTGAGAGCCACCCGTCGGGTTCAAGCGAAAAAACGCCGTCAGTGCTGTCACTGACGGCGTTTTTTACTTTGGCATCGGAATCAGGCGCCCGACCTGCGGGCGAGCTGTGCCACCTGGAAGAAGGCGCGGGCGCACAGGGTCTCATCCGGCATGTTGGTGCGCTTGCAGTCGGCTTCGGCGTCCATCAGGCGGTCCAGCGCCAGGGCCAGGTTAGGCAGATTCCAACGCCGCACCTGGTTGGTCATCTGATTTTCCATCTTGAAGAACACCGGCGGCCGCAGGGCCTTCACCGCCTGCTGCGCCGTCTGCCCCCGGGTGGTGTGGTAGACGGCCATCTGCAGGCGCTGGAAGTGGCGCTGGGCGCTGCGCAGGATGGGGACAGGGCTGGTCCCCTCCGCGAACAAACGGCCCAGCGCCCGGTCGATGCTGGCGATGTCGCCGTCGGCGGCGGCCAGGGCCGGCTCATCCATGTCCAGGGCAGCGCTATCGCCGATGACGGTGCGCACGTCCTCCAGCGTCACGCGGCTGGCGCCCATCATATAGATGGCCAGCTTGTCCACTTCCCCCCGGGCCACGGCGCGGTCGCCCACCAGGTTGGCGGCCAGCCAGTCGCGGGCGTCGGTGTCGATGGTCAGCTTATGCTCCCCCAGGATGCGGCCTATGGTGACCGCCAGCTCCCCCTCCTCCTCGACGTAGCAGGCGATGGCGGCGGCCTTGTCATCCGACTCGAACAAGGCGCGCAGCTTGCTGGATTTGCTGAGGTCCCCCGCCTCCACCACGCACAGGGTGTCACCGCCGGGTGGCTGCTTCAGCAAGGCCTGGAAGGCCACGGTGACCGATTCGTCGGCGTCGCGCACCCGCACCAGCCGGCGGCCCCCGGTCAGGGCCATGGCCGCCATCTCGTCATTCAGGCGGGCGCCGTCGCCGCTGATCTGGTCGGCCTTCAGGTCGCTGACGCGGAAAGGGTCGTTCAGGTCATCGACCACCGCGCGGGCCAGTGTCTTGGCGCGCTCGCGCACCAGGCCGGTGTCGGGGCCGTAAACCAGGATGGCGACGACGCCGGCCGTGGGGCTCTTGCAGAAACCATCGGCGTTGCGGGGCTGAACCTTCACGGGCGCCTCCCGGGAGTGAAAAGGGCCGCCCCGGTCGGTGGCGGCCCATCAACACGAAACAATGCCGAGAACCTTACTGGTCCTTGGCCGATTGGACCACCGATCCGCGGTCGAAGTACAGCGCCAGGCGGGTGGTGATCTCCTCCGCCACCTCGGTCAGGGCGCGGTCATAGGCATCCTGCTCGGTGACCATGGTGGAGTATTGCGCCTCGGAGATGTCATAGCTGACGATGGACCGGCTGGAGGTGCGGTACAGCGTCTTGCCCGTCTTGCTGTCAATCAGCTGGTAATCGGCCAGGACGTGCAGGCGGGCGCGGGTGGCGGTGGCGTCACGCTGGATGCCCAGATCTTCCTTGTAGGAGTTCAGACGCACGTTCAGGCGGTAGTCGGGCTTCGCCGGCCGCCCGCTGTCCTGGTAGAACCGGTCGATCAGGTTGTTGCGGAGGGTCTGGCCGATGCGGTCGGGGATGATGTCGATCGACACCGACTCCATCTGCGCACGCGTCGAGGGCTTGCCCGACAGGCTGTGGTCGCCATAGACGGTGTGGAAGCCGCAGGCGGACAGGGCCAGGGGCCCCGCCACCAGGATCGCACCCAGCACCGCCTTGCGGACGGCGGTCTTGAGGATGCCGTCAGACGACAACATTGATCACCCGGTTGGGTACGATGATGACCTTGCGCACGGGCTTTCCCTCCAGGGCGCGCTGCACATTGGGTTCCGCCAGGGCCAGCGCCTCGGCCTCATCCTTGGCGATGTCCTTGGGCAGGTGCAGGGTGGCGCGCAGCTTGCCGTTGACCTGCACCGCCACGGTGGCGGTGTCCTCGGTGGCCAGGGCCTCATCCGCCACCGGCCAGACCGAATCGACCAGCAGGGTGTCATGACCCAGCACGGACCACAACTCCTCAGCCAGGTGCGGCATCATCGGGCCGATCAGGCGCACC
Organism: Nitrospirillum amazonense; assembly: GCF_007828045.1. Taxonomy (GTDB): domain Bacteria; phylum Pseudomonadota; class Alphaproteobacteria; order Azospirillales; family Azospirillaceae; genus Nitrospirillum; species Nitrospirillum amazonense_C. The sequence continues at coordinate 135,925 of NZ_VITN01000003.1, forward strand.
AGCACCTCCAGCCCCTCGCGCAGCACGGCGGCGTCACCCGTGTCGGCTCCCGCCTTGGCGTCCAGCTTCTCCAGCGCGTTGGACAGCTCGCGGATGCGGGCCACGGCCTTGTTGAAGCGGAAGCGTTCCAGATCCTCGCCGATGGCGGCCACGGTCTTGTGCACCATGCGGCGCGCATCGGTGGCCAGCGGCGACAGCTCGGCCGGGATGGGCGTGCTGGCGGCCGGCAAGGCCACGGACGGCTCCGTCACCAGGCGCCACAGGCGGTTGATGAAGCGCCAGGCGCCGTCGATGCCGGCCTCGGTCCATTCCAGGTCGCGGTCCGGCGGGCTGTCGGACAGCATGAACAGGCGGGCGGCGTCGGCACCGTAGGTGCCGATGATGTGCGCTGGGTCCACCACGTTCTTCTTGGACTTGGACATCTTGATGATGGGGCCGACGGTCACCGGGCCGCCGCCTTCGCGCTGCACCGATTTGCCGTCGACCACGTCCACATCGGATGGCAGCAGCCACTTGCCCTCGGCGTCCTGATAGGTGGCGTGGGTCACCATGCCCTGGGTGAAGAGGCCCTCGAACGGTTCCTTCAGGTCGGTGTAGCCGACGTGGGACAGGGCACGCGTCCAGAAGCGGGCGTACAGCAGGTGAAGCACCGCGTGCTCGATGCCGCCGATGTACTGGTCGACCGGCAGCCAGTAGGCGGCCTCCTCCCGGTTGAAGGCCTGGTCCGCCGCCCGCGGGCTGGCGAAGCGCAGGAAATACCAGCTCGACTCGATGAAGGTGTCGAAGGTGTCGGTCTCGCGCACCGCCGCCGTGCCGCAGGTGGGGCAGGCCACATGCTTCCACGTCGGGTGGCGGTCCAGCGGGTTGCCCGGCTGGTCGAAGGTCACGTCGTCCGGCAGGGTGACGGGCAACTGGTCCTCCGGCACGTGCACCAGGCCGCAGCTGGGGCAATGGATGACCGGGATGGGGCAACCCCAGTAGCGCTGGCGCGACACGCCCCAGTCGCGCAGGCGGAAGATGGTGGTGCGCTGGCCGCGGCCCATGGCCTCCATGCGCTCGCCGGCCGCCTGCTTGGCGGCCTCCACGTCCATGCCATCCAGGAACTGTGAATTACGCAGCAGGCCGGAACCGGTGTAGGCCTCGGCACCCACGTCGAAGGTCGCCGGGTCCTCACCCTCGGGCACTACCACGGGGGTGACCTTCAGGCCGTACTTGCGGGCGAAGTCCAGGTCGCGCTGGTCGTGCGCCGGGCAGCCGAAGATGGCGCCGGTGCCGTATTCCATCAGCACGAAGTTGGCGATGTAGACCGGTAGGTTCCAGCCGGGCACGAAGGGGTGCTCGGCGGTGATGCCGGTGTCATAGCCCTTCTTCTCCGCCGTCTCGATGGCCTCTTCCGAGGTGCCGACGCGGTTGCAGTCGGCGATGAACTCGGCCACGGCCGGGTTCTTCTCCGCCAGCGCCAAGGCGATGGGATGGTTGGGGGAGATGCCGACGAAGCTGGCGCCGAACAGCGTGTCGGGCCGGGTGGTGAACACCTCGACCTCAGGTTCGCCCGGAAACACGTTGGGGGCGACGCCTTCCGGGGCGGTCAGCTGGAAGCGGAAACGCAGGCCGGTGGACTTGCCGATCCAATTCTCCTGCATGATCCGCACTTTTTCCGGCCAGCGGTCCAGCGTGGCCAGGGCCGACAGCAGATCGTCGGCGAAGTGGGTGATCTTCAGAAACCATTGCGACAGCTTGCGCTTTTCCACCAGCGCGCCGGTGCGCCAGCCGCGGCCGTCCACCACCTGCTCATTGGCCAGCACGGTGTTGTCGACGGGATCCCAGTTGACCCAGCTTTCCTTGCGGTAGGCCAGGCCGGCTTTCAGGAAGTCCAGGAACATCTTCTGCTCGTGCCGGTAATATTCCGGACGGCAGGTGGCGATCTCGCGGTTCCAGTCGATGGCCAGGCCCATGGACTGCAACTGGCCGCGCATGGTGGCGATGTTCTCGTACGTCCACTTGCCGGGGTGGACGTTGCGCTCCAGCGCGGCATTCTCCGCCGGCAGGCCGAAGGCGTCCCAGCCCATGGGATGCAGGACGTTGAAGCCCTTGGCCCGCTTGTAGCGGGCGATCACGTCGCCGATGGTGTAGTTGCGGACGTGGCCCATGTGGATGCGCCCCGAGGGATAGGGGAACATCTCCAGGACGAAATACTTCGGCCGGGCAGGGTCCGCGGAAACGGCGAAGCTGTTCCGGTCGGCCCAGGCCGACTGCCACTTCGCCTCGTTTTCCCTGACATTGTACCGGGACATGGAAAAACCGCCTTCTCTCGGGTGTCGCGCCGGCCATCAGCCCGAAGGGGCCGGGGCGTCACCCCCTCCCGGCGGGCGCCGGGGCGTTGCGAGAGGAGACAGTCGCCCGCCGGCGATGGATCAGCTTACTTCGGGGGAGACTGCTGGATGCGCAGCTGACGCGCCCGGGTGAGGACGGTGTCCTCAAGCTGGCTGTTGGTTTCGGCGGCCACGGTGGCGTCGCGCCACTGGCCGTTCTGGTCGACCTGACGGAACACGGTCACGCGCACGCCGTCCGCGCGCAGGGTGCTGTCCAGGACGTACAGGTTGATCTTGAACCGCTCGCCCGGGGTGCTGGGCGGGCTGTACCAGTCGGTGATGATCACGCCGGTGTAGGGGTCGGCCGAAATCAGCGGCAGGAAACCGATGGTGTCGAGCGACGCGCGCCACAGGAAGGCGTTGACCGTCGGGCCCACCGCCTGCACGGCGGTGTTGGACGTGCCGACCGGGCCAGAGGTGTTCTGGCGCATCAGGATCGAGACGGGCTTGGGCGCGGCCTTCGCGTCGTCGTCATCGCCCCAGCCCAGCCAGGAGCAAGCGGACGTGGAAAGCAGAAGTCCGGCAACCAGGAGGGAGCGGCCAATGAGAAAAGCGGAGCGCGACAGCATGTGATTGTCACCCAGGGTCACGAGAACGGTTCCTTAGATCAAAAAAGCCGCTGGGACGCAAGGCCGGCCAAACGGGGCCGGCCAAGTGTAACATCAGCGCGCGGCAGGACTGGCGGCGGTGGACGAAAACCTAGAAACGGAATTCTACCACGGCGGTGGCCACGTTACCTGTCGGGCGGGGGCTGGACTGATCGGCCATTGCCGCCGGGTTGCCGCTTTCCAGGTCCGCCGTCCAATGGATGAGGTCCAGGCCCAGGGTGGTGTCGCCGCGCACCTTCCACGACAGGCCCAGGCCATAGGCGCGATAGGTGGTCCAGTTCTCGGTCTCGCTGCCGTGCCAGAACAGGGTCAGGCCATAGGGGCCGTTCTCATAGGTGCCCTGCAGGGTGGCGCCTCGGGTCTCACCCGGCGTGTTGGCCGGGCGGTCATGCGGCAGGCCGCTGTCGCCGTCGTCGAACAGCACGGCGCCGACGGTGAAGCCGCCGTAGGTCAGGCCGCCGGCCAGGGTGACGGTCGATGTGTCCTCCAGCCAGCCGTGGGCGGCATTGGCGTGGTTGTAGGCCACGCCCACCTCATACTGGGTGGGCCCCCAATCGCCACGGTAGTTGACCGCCCCTTCCCAGAAGTTCGTCTCCGCCGGGATGGCGTAGGGCGCCACGATGTCCTGGCCGAAGGCCCGGCGTTCGGGCGCGAAGGAGACCCCGGCCTTCAGCCCGAACAGGCGCGGCGTCTCATAATCGACCTTGGCGGCATCGTCGCTGTCGCGCCCGGCATAGGCGCGGCCCAGGGCCATGCCCGGCGGCCGCACCCGGGCGCTCTGCGTCCAGAAGCCATCCATCTCCCCGCCCACCAGCAGGGGCAACAGGTCGGTCGCCCGTTCCGACGCGCCCCAGCTTTGGCCCAGGCGCACCTTGCCCCAGCCGCCGGAGGCATAGACATAGGCCTGGTCGATGCCGATCCCCTGGCGGTCGGCATTGCCCGGCCGATCCGTGCTGCGCCCGGTGTTGCCGGAGCCGACGCGCAGCAGGGCGCCATAGGTGACGCCGCTGTCGGTCACTGTCTCCACGCTGCCGGTGACGGCATAGGCCCCGGCGGCGTCCCAATGGCCGTCGCCCGCCGCCGGCCGGTCGGTGCCCACCACCCCGCCCTGGGCCACGCCCGACAAGTGGTAGTCGACCTCGGCCCGGGCCGCGTGCACGGGCGCCAGCAGGGCGACGGCGGCGCAGAGGGGGATGCCGAGGGGGATGCCGAGGGCGACGGGGATGCGGCGGATCATCGATGGCTTCCGTGTCCTGGTTGCGGCGGGACAAATGATATAGACGGCGGTTGCCGATACGGGAGCCTTGCCTTGGCCGGCGCGGCGCAGGAAAGTCGCGCGTGCCCGCGACCGACCGGCCCCCGGATCATGCAGGGGCACGCTTTACCGTTGATCCCGTCCGCGCACAACCGCCCATACACAACCGTGGCCCCATCATGACCCGCGCCAGCAAGCCCCCCGCCCCGCCCGCCCCGCCAGTGGATGCCGACGTCGCAACCCGCCTCGCCACCGTGCGCGGCGTCATCGACGGTGCCGCCCGCGACGTGGGCCGCGATCCGGCCACCGTCAGCCTCGTGGCCGTGTCCAAGGTGCAGCCGGTGGAGAAGATCCGGGCGGCCCTGGCGGCCGGCCAGCGGGTGTTCGGCGAGAACCGGGTGCAGGAGGCCAAGGCCAAGTGGACGGACCTCAAGGCCGAGTACCCCGACGTGGAACTGCACCTGATCGGCCCGCTGCAGACCAACAAGGTGAAGGACGCCGTGGCCCTGTTCGACGTCATCCAGACCGTGGACCGCGAGCGTCTGGCCGAGGCCCTGGCCGCCGAGGGCAAGCGCCAGGGTCGACTGCCCCGCCTGCTGGTGGAGGTGAACACGGGCGAGGAGCCGCAGAAGGCCGGCATCGCCCCGGCCGACGTGCCCGCCTTCCTAGCCGCCTGCCGCGATGCCCACGGGCTGGAGATCGCCGGCCTGATGGCCATCCCGCCGGCGGAGGAAGAACCGGCCATGCACTTCGCACTCCTGGCCGACCTGGTGCGCAAGGCGGGCCTGTCCGAGATTTCCATGGGCATGAGCGGCGATTACGATTTGGCGGTGCGCATGGGGGCCACCCAGGTGCGCGTCGGAACGGCCCTGTTCGGGGAGCGGGTGAAGCCGGTGCAGGAGGGCGTCCAAGAGGGCGAGGGCTGAGCCATCCTGGAAAAATCAGCCTTGCGCGGGACACCATGAAAAGGCACTTGCCGAGGGGCGCGTGTCTCTATATGGTCCCGCCCCATTCCGGACGGAGGGGTGGCCGAGTGGTTGAAGGCGCTCGCCTGGAAAGCGGGTATACGGCCAAAACCGTATCGTGGGTTCGAATCCCATCCCCTCCGCCATTTCAGTCCCTGAGTGGGCACTGAGTTTACGCCGCTTGACGTCGGTTTCATTGCGCCACGATACGCCTTGGTCGTGGGCCGCTCGTCATTCCTCTTTCCGGCCCGTTCTCGGCGACACCGCCAAGCCGAGGAACACCATTACAGCCTGGTTGAGCCGAACCACATCGTCGTCGTCCAGCCGGCCGATTTGTTCGCCGATTTTGGATTTAGGGACGGTGGTGATCTTGTCCACCATCAGCCGGGAGGAGGAACGCAGGCCATTGCGCTCGTTCGGCTCCACCGGCAGCCGGAACAGGGGCGCGTCGGTCGGGTCGGTGGTGAAGGCGCAGATGGTGATGGAGTCCGTCGCGTCGAAGGCGTCGTCTTGTACGATGACGACCGGGCGCGGCTTGCCCGCATAGTCCTTGCCGCCAGAGACGGTCCAAACCTCGCCCCGCCTCATTCACCATCCCAGTCGGATACCGCGTCGATGAACGCCTGATCCTCGGCCGCATGGGCGCTCGACGCCACGGCCAGAGATTGCCGGTGCGCCTCGGTCCGGAAGGACGACGCGCGCACGTCCGGCACCCAAATTTGGATCGGCCGTAAGCCCTGGGCGCGCAGCCGGTCGCGGTGCTCCTGCACCTTAATCTTGGTGGGCTTCGCGCTCCTCGCCTGCACCATGACTCTGTTCTCCAGACCGGTTACATGTAACCTACTATGTGGCGTTCGGCATTAAAAGCGGATTCGGTGCGGCAGCTCGGCTAACGCCGACGGCGAATGTGCAGAAAGTCGTTGTTGGGCAATAGGTTGATGGCACAGCGCACATTGCGCCTCAGGGCCGCACATTGCCGGATCAGCGAAAAATCGAAGTAATACCGAGTCCAAGGAAACCGATGTGGCAGCGCGATGCGAGAAGATACTCCAACAATCTCTCGCCAGCATCCCTGAGTCCGTAGTTCATAGCGTCACAGCGTAAACGTAGTGATCATCGCTATCGGTCGTGGCCCGCCACTTTCCCCGTAAAAATCGACCACGACCATGCGGGCCAACCTCCGGCCGGCTGCACTGGCCCTCACCCCGTCGGCGCCTTGATGAAGTCGATGAAGGCGCGCAAGGGGGCCGGCACCAGACGGCGGCCGGGGTAATACAGGAAAGGCCCGGGGAAGCTCAGCCACCAGGGCTCCAGCACCGGTTCCAGGGCGCCGCTGTCCAGATGCGGGCGCAACCAGTCCTCGAACAGCAGGATGATGCCCATCCCGGCGATGGCCGCTTCCACCGCCAGGTCGGTGGCGGTGCCGATGCTGACCTGCAAGGGGCCCTTGGGATCGACCTGCACTGTCTCCCCATTCCGTTCGAACTCCCAGAGCGGTGCCGGCCTGTTGGAGAAGCGCCCGTGCAGGCAGGCGTGGCGCAGCAGATCGCGCGGGTGCTGGGGCCGGCCGTGGCGGTCGAGATAGGCGGGGGACGCGGCGGTGGCGAAACGCTGCACGCGTGGACCGATGGGCACGGCGATCATGTCCTGCTCCAGCCGCTCGCCATAGCGGATGCCGGCGTCGCAGCCCGCCGCCAGCAGATCGACGAAATTGTCCTCCGCGATCACCTCCATCTCGATGTCGGGATAGGCGGCCAGGAAGCGCGGCACGATGGTGGGCAGCACCAGGCGCGCGGCGCTGATGGGCACGTTCAGGCGCAGGGTGCCCACCGGCCGGTCGCGGAAGTTGTTTACCACGTCCAGCGCCGTCTCCACCTCGGTCAAGGCCGGCCCCAACCGTTCCAGCAGGCGCTGTCCCACCTCGGTAGGGACCACGCTGCGCGTCGTACGGTTCAGCAGGCGGACGCCCAGCTGCGCCTCCAGCCGGCTCACGGCCTCGCTGAGGCCGGAGGCGCTGGCGCCGCTGGCCCGGGCGCCGTCACGAAAGCCGCGGGCGCGCGCCACCGTGACAAAGGCGTTCAGGTCCCCGAGATCGATTTTCATTGTTCGCTTTCCCGAACAGCCCGTTCTAACTGCGCTAGATTATCGTACAGGCGGCGGGCGCTTATCTCTACGGCATCTTCACACCCCAACAGGGATGCCCTCATGAGCACCAGCACCTACACCCTTGGCGACCGCAGCGTGAACCGCATGGGCTATGGCGCCATGCAACTGGCCGGGCCCGGGGTGTTCGGCCCGCCCAAGGACCGCGACGCGGCGTTGGCCGTGCTGCGTGCCGCCATCGACTCCGGCGTCAACCATATCGACACCAGCGACATTTACGGCCCCCATGTCACCAACCAGCTGATCCGCGAAGCGCTGCACCCCTATGCCGGCCATCTGGTGATCGCCACCAAGGTCGGTGCCGAGCGCGGGGCCGACGCCTCGTGGAATCCGGCGTTCTCCCGCGAGCAGCTGATCCAGTCCGTGCACGACAACCTGCGCAACCTGGGCCTGGACGTGCTGGAGGTGGTGAATTTCCGGGCCATGTTCGACATCGGAAGTCCCGCCGAGGGTTCCATCGAGGCGCCCCTGACGGTGTTGGCCGAGCTGCAGGCCCAGGGCTTGATCCGCCACATCGGGCTCAGCAACGTGACGGCGGCGCAGGTCGCGGAAGGCCGGCGCATCTGTCGCATCGCCTGCGTACAGAACCTTTACAACCTGGTCCACCGCGCCGACGACGCGCTGATCGACGATCTGGCCCGCGACGGCACCGCCTACGTGCCCTTCTTCCCCCTGGGCGGCTTCACCCCGCTGCAGTCCTCCGCCTTGTCCGACGTGGCGGCCCGTCTGGGCGCCACGCCGATGCAGGTGGCCCTGGCCTGGCTGCTGCGCCGCTCGCCCAACATCCTGCTGATCCCCGGCACCTCTTCCGTCGCCCACCTGCGGCAGAACCTGGCCGCGACCGAACTGCGGCTGTCGGATGAGGTGATGACCGAGCTGGATGCCATTGCGTCCTGACGGCTCAGGCGGTCGGCACCGTGCCGCCGTCGATGACGTGTTCCGTGCCGCTGATGGCGGCGGCACGGGATGAGGCCAGGAAGGCGATCAGGTCCGCCACTTCCCGCGGCTTGCTGGGACGGCCCAGCGGGATGCCGCCCAGGGCCTTCATGATGATGGCCTTGCCGCCCTCGTAATCCGTGCCCGCATCCCGGGCCAGGCGGTCGGCCAGGGCAACGGCGGCCTCCGTCTCCACCCAGCCGGGGGAGACGCGGACCACGCGCACGCCCTTGGGCGTCACCTCCTTCGACAGGCTCTTGCTGTAGGTCGACAGGGCGGCCTTGGCGGCGGCGTAGGCCGTGGTTGATTCCGGTAGGGGCAAGGCGCGTTGGATGGAGGTGACGTGGATGATGACGCCATCGCCTCGCGCGACCATGCCGGGCAGCAGCGCCCGGTCCAGGCGGACGGCGGCCATGAGGTTCAGGTTCAGTTCCCGCTGCCAGGTGTCGTCGTCCAGGGCGGCGAAGCCGCCGCCCGGCGCCGTGGACCCGCCCACCACATTGATCAGGATGTCCACGCCGCCCAGCCGGTCGAGCGCCGCCTGGGCCACGGCGGCGCAGCCCTGGGCCGTGGCGACGTCGGCGGCCTCGTACAACACGCCCGGCTCGGGCGTCTCGGGCAGGGACCGCGCCGTGGTCATCACCCGGGCGCCGTTTTCCCGCAGGGTGGCGACGACGGCGGCGCCCACGCCCTTGGTGCCGCCGGTGACCAGCGCCCGCCGGCCGGCCAATCCCAGGTCGAAGCTCATGGCGTGATCTCCAGGCTGGCGATCCTGCCGCCCTCAACCACGAAGGCGTAGCGCAAGGCTATCGGACTGCCGGGGAAATCGCCGGCGACGTGGCTGGTGACGACCACCCGGCCCTCCGCCTCCTCCATCGCGATGGGCGTGCTGGTGTAGTTGTATTTGGCTGACGCGGCCGTCTTCCACGCGGCGATGGCGGCGGGGCCGTGATGGGTATGGCCCTCGTCCTTCACCACCGCCTGGGCGGTGAAGCAGGCCGCCACGGCGTCGGCGCCGGCCTTGTCCGCCGCGAAATAAGCGGCGATGGGGGATGGCAGGGTCAGGGACATCATGTTCCTTCCTTCGGCTTGGTTGCGCTGGCTTGGTTGCGCTGGAAGGAACGTGTCCATAGACTGAGAAAAGAACAAGAACCCACTAAAAAGTAAGGTACCAACCTTTTGGTAAGTGATCGCCTCAGCAAGGCCGACCATACCCCCGTCACCGCGGCCGAGGGGGTGGAGCAGGCTTTCCGCATGTTGGAGGGACGGTGGAAGCTGCTGATCCTGTTCCATCTGTTCGGCGGCCAATTGCGGCGCTTCTCGGACCTGGAGCGCGCGCTTCCGGGCATCTCGCAGAAAATGCTGATCCAGCAGCTGCGCCAGATGGAGGGGGACGGCATCGTGCGCCGCATCGTCCACCACCAGGTGCCGCCCAAGGTGGAATACGGCCTGACGGACTGGGGACAGGCCCTGTGCCCGGCGCTGGACGCCCTGCTGGCCTGGGCGGAGCAGCGTCCGCCGCTGGCCGATTGATCCCGCCCGACTATAGTCTCTACCCACGGACCACAAAGGGGAGGGCGTGATGCCCGTCAGGCGTATTCGCAAGCTTGCTCGACTGTTGGGCCTGACCCTGCTGGCGGCATCGCTGCCGGCCTCGGCCCGGGTGCGCATCGGCTACACCACCCAGGGCGAATGCGATGGTTTCCCGGCGGTGAACCTGAAGACGGCGCCGGGCCTGTGCGTGGGCCTGGTGGCCAGCCAGCTGGGCTTCCCCCGCGGCGTGGCGGTGCTGGGCACCGATGTCTATGTCGTCGACCTGGGCGGCGGCTGGCGCCACAACCATGGCCGCCTGCTGCGCCTGAAGGATGGTGGCCGGGCAGCGCCCGAGGTGTTGCTGAGCGGGCTGGATGAGCCCCACGCGCTGGTGCCGGCCCCGGGCGGGCGCCTGTACATGAGTGTGCTGGGCCGCATCGTCAGCCTGGACCCCAACGCCGCCGACGTGGCGGCCAGCCTGCGCGACGTGGTCACGGGTCTGCCCAAGGAAGGCTTGCATCCCCTGGCGGCGCTGGCGGTGGCGCCGGACGGGTCGCTGTTCGTCAACGTGGGCTCCGGCACCGACCATTGCGAAACCCCGGGCGGCAAGAAGGGCGATGGCATGCCGCCCCGGGCCGACGTGCCCTGCCCCGAAACCGTGGGCGCCACGCCCCGGGGCGTCATCCTGCATGTGACGCCCGGTGCGACACCCGTGAGTGTCGCCGGCGTGCAACCCTATGCCCGGGGCCTGCGCAACGCCGTGGCGCTGACGGTGCTGACGGGCAACCAGGTGGTGACCGCCACCAACGCCCGCGACAACATCTCCGACGCCGACCCGGCCCTGGCGGACGAGGATGCGCCGCACGACCTTTACCTGACCCTGAAGCAAGGCGCCGATTACGGTTGGCCCTATTGCTATGACCAGGGTGTGCCCAGCCCGGAATATCGCAGCCATTACCAGGATGCGGACTGCAAGGCCAAGCAGGCGCCCACCCTGCTGCTGCCACCCCATGCCGCCCCCTTGAGCCTGCTGCCCTATGCCGACGGTCCGCTGCCCGGCCTGGCCGGCACGCTGCTGATCACCCTGCACGGCTATCGCGACACCGGCCATCGCGTGGTGGCCCTGCCCGTCGATGCCCAGGGCCGTCCCACCGGCGCGCCCCAGGACGTGATCTCGGGGTGGGACGCCGTCACCGGCGACCATCCCCAGGGCGCGCCCGTATCCCTGGCCCGCCTGCCCGACGGCAGCGTGCTGGTGACGGAGGATCACAACGGCACCCTCCTGCGCCTGGCGAAAGGAAGCAAGACGCCGTGATGACCTACACCCGCGACGGCGCCGAACGGCACCTTGCCGTCGCCAGGTGTTGCAGGTCGACTACGCGGTCGGCGACCTGCCGGGCGGGCTCCGCCGGCTTGGGATTTAGACGGTCCAGTCTTCCAGCCGAAGTCCTGGAATATCCGAGAAGTCCGCCCGGTTGTTGGTCACCAGGATGGAGCCCGTGCTGATGGCATGGGCGGCGATCATGCGGTCGAAGTCTCGGCCTCTGACCCATCCGCAGACGGCGATGATCTGGCCGTACGCTTCCGCCGCCGCCGCATCGAAGGGCAGTACGGGGATATTAGGCAGAAGGATGTTCAGCCGGGCCTGCCGTAGGCCGGTATAGGCGGCCTCCTTGTAAAGTCCACGCTGAAGTTCGGCGAGGCTCAACGCCGACAGCAGGACGGCGCCGTTATGCGCAGCCAGTTTGTTCAGCACTGCCTCCGTCCCGTCCCGGGCGTGGATGGCGATATTGGTATCGATCCGGAAGGCCACCGCCTATTCCCGGTTCGGCATGTCGGGCGCTTCCCGCGTCTCGACAGCCGGTGGCTTGGGCATGGCCCGTAGCGCCGCGACGGCATCCGCCAGGTTCCGGTGCGCCGGAAAGATGGTGATGACGTCGCCCACCCGGGTGATGTGCAAATCGATGCCCAGGTCCGGATAAGCCAATTCCGCTGGAATGCGAACGGCTTGGCTGTTGCCGGATTTGAAGATGCGGGTGGTGGCCATGGGGGCGTTCCTCCAGGCTGAACGGCAGAACCGGGAAACCAAATCTGATCCTCCACCCCACACCTGTCAATCTGCGTATATACATCGCTATGCCGACCAGGAAGCCTGGTTCATGCGCCGACGCATCGTATACGGTGCTCCGGACCAAGTTTTGCCAGGACATGATCCCATGGCCGCGTACAGCTATCGCGATGATCCCTCGGTGCCAGCGTTCCCAGACGACAGGCCCATCATCATTTTCGACGGCCATTGCGTCCTCTGCTCCGGCTTCGCTCAATTCGTGATGCGGCACGACCGTGCCGGGCGCTTTCGCCTGATGGCGGCGCAGACCCCACTGGGCGCGGCGCTGTACCGACATTACGGTCTGGATCCGGTGGATTATCAGACCAACCTGGTGCTGGAGGATGGCCTGGTGCGGGTGAAGTCCGACAGTTCCATCCGCGTGTTCGAACTCCTGGGATTTCCCTGGTCATTGATGGCGGCCGGCCGGGTGCTGCCCCGGCCCCTGCGGGATGCGCTGTATGCGATCATCGCCCGTAACCGCTTGCGCTGGTTCGGCAAACGCGAGGTCTGTTACCTTCCCGCCCCGGAACAGCGGGATCGGTTCATCCTCTGACGGGGGACGGGACCGTAAGGGGGATGGGGCATGCGCGTCCTGGTCATTGGGGCCTATGGTCTGATCGGCGGTTACGTCGTGGCGCGGTTGCTGGCCGAGGGGCACGCCGTCACCGGTGTCGGCCGTGATGTCGCGGCGGCGGCGCGATCGCTGCCTCAGGTGCGCTGGGCGCGTGTCGATTTGGCAAAGGTGACGGTGGAGGACTGGCGTCCCCTGCTGGCGGATGTCCAGGCGGTGGTGAATTGCGCCGGCGCGCTGCAGGACGGCCCGCGCGACGATCTGGCGGCGGTGCACCGTGACGGGGTCGCCCGCCTGGCGGCGGCATGCGTACAGGCGGGCGTACGGCGCCTGGTCCACATTTCCGCTGCGGGGGTCGCCGCCGATCGTGGCCTGGGCGCCCAGGGCGACCGCTTCAACGACACCAAGCTGGCGACCGAGACGCTGCTGCGCGCCAGCGGCCTGGACTGGATCATCCTGCGACCCGGCCTCGTTCTGGCGCCGGCTGCCTATGGCGGCAGCGCCCTGCTGCGCGGCCTGGCCGCCTTCCCTGTCGTGCTGCCCGTGGTCCATGCCGACGCCCCCGTGCAGGTGGTGGCCGTGACCGATGTGGCCCGGGCGGTGGCCAAGGCCGTGCTGCCCGACACGCCGCCCCGGCGCGCCATCGATCTGGTGCATGAGGAGGCCGTGAGCCCGGCTGACCTGGTGCTCACCCTGCGGCGCTGGCTGGGCCTGCCGCCCGTGCCCTTGTGGCGCCTGCCCGCCGGCATCGCCCGGCTGGCGGCCAAGGGTGCCGACGCCCTGGCCTGGGCGGGGTGGCGCAGCCCCCTGCGCACCGCCACCCTGGACCAGTTGCGCGGTGGCATCGCCGGCGACGGTCAGGCCATGCAGCGGGAGCTGGGTATCAAACCCCTGCCGCTGGCGGACATGCTGTCGGCCTATCCGGCGGGCGTGCAGGAACGCTGGTTCGCCAAAAGCTATTTCTTGAAGCCGGCGCTGCTGGCAATGCTGTCGGTCTTTTGGAGTCTGTCCGGCCTTATCGGTTTCCTACGGGTGCCGCAGGCCACCGCCGTGCTGACGGCGGCGGGCATGGCGCCGGTGCTGGCCACCCTATTCGTGCTGCTGGGCTCGGTCATCGACCTGGCCTTGGGCGTGGGTGTTGTTTTCCGGCGGCGGGCCAAGGCGGCCTTGCAGGGCATGGTCCTCGTCTCGGGCGCGTACATGGCCGGCGGTACGCTGTGGCGGCCGGACCTGTGGCTGGACCCCATGGGCCCCTTCCTCAAGACCCTGCCGGCGGCGATGCTGGCGCTGGCCGCCCTGGCCCTGCTGGACGAACGCTGATGGATCTCTACACCCTGGTGAAGGTGGCCCACATCATCGGCGCCGCCGTGCTGTTCGGCACCGGCGCCGGCATCGCCTTCTTCATGCTGATGGCCCATCGCACCCGGGACGCGGCCCTGATTGCCCATACCGCCCAGATCGTGGTGGTGGCCGACACGATCTTCACGGCGTCCGCCGTGGTGGCGCAGCCGCTGACCGGCGGCACCTTGGCCCATCTGGCGGGCTTCCCCGTGTTCAGCGGCTGGATCGGCCTTAGCCTGATCCTGTACGGCGTCACCGGCGCCTTTTGGCTGCCGGTGGTGTGGATGCAGATCCGCCTGCGCGACCTGGCGCGGGTGGCTACGCGCGCGGGCCAGCCCCTGCCGTCCGCCTATTTCCGCCTGTTCTGCCTCTGGTTCGCCTTCGGCTTCCCCGCCTTTTTCGCCATGCTGGGCATCATCTGGCTGATGGTGACCAAGCCCGTCTTCTGACCCGCGCTCAAAGGACCCCACCCATGATCGCCCAACTGATCCGCCTGGAAGTGGCGCCCGAGCTGCGGGAGCAGGCGTTGGCCCTGCAGCGGGTCAACGTCGAGCAGACGCGGCTGGAGCCGGGCTGCCGCCGCTTCGACTTCGCGGCGGCCAAGGACGAACCCGGCGTCTACTATTTGTGGGAAGTGTTCGAGGACCAGGCGGCCCTGGACGCCCACTACGCCGGTGCCTACTTTCAGGCCTGGCGCACCTGGATGCTGGCCCAGCCCGAAGGCAAGGTCGTCCGCACCCGCTTTCCCATCGATCCACTGTGGCTGTAAGGCGTCACTCCCCCGTCCAGCCGCAGCGCTTCAGCGCCGCGCGCAAGTGGGCGGGCACGGGGGCCTCGGCGCCCACCGGGTCGCGGCTGGGGTAGAGCGGCAGTGTGATGCCGCGGGAATGCAAATGCAGGGGCCCTGCGGGCCCGCCATAGGCCGGGTCACCCAGCAGGGGGCAGCCCACATGCGCCATATGCACCCGGATCTGGTGGGTGCGGCCGGTGCGGGGATACAGCTCCACCCAGGTGATGGGGCCGTCCGGCGTCTCCGCCCGGCCGCGCACCCGATAATCGGTGACGCTGGCCTGGCTGTCCGGCGTGCCGTCGGGCACCACCTCCATCTTCCAGCCGTTCTTGTTGGTGCGCTTGAACAGGCTGGCCTCGATATGGCCCTCCTCCGCCGGCGGTGATCCCGCCACCACCGCCCAATAGGTCTTGGACACGCGGCCTTCCTGGAACAGCTTGCCCAGTTTGCGCAAGGCCTTGGGATGCCGGCCCAGGATCAGGCAGCCGCTGGTGTCGCGGTCCAGGCGATGGGCCAGGGTGGGGGCGCGCGGCAGGCCGAAGCGCAGGGCGTCGAAATGACGTTCCAGGTTGTCGCCGCCCCCGGGGCCGGCGTGCACGGGCAGGCCGGCCGGTTTGTCGATGATCAGCATCAGCGCGTCGCGGTACAGCACGCGGGCCTGGATGTCTTCTGGCTTCATGGCGATGGGGTCCTTCTGGGCGCGCGCCGCGCTCGCCCCAGGCCTTACCCCGTCAGGACCCGCCAATCAAGGTCAGGGGTCGCGCGCCGGGCCCGCCGCCACCTGCTGCGCCATGGCGCGGCCGGCGCCAAGCGGGACCGGCGAAGCGACCGTGGCGCCCAGCATGCCGCCCAGGATCGGAGCGGCCACCGGCTGGCGGTTCAGGCCGTGGTGCAGGGCGATGTCCAGCACCCAGCTGAGATAGGTGTCGATCATGCCGCCGACATGGAAGGCCGGGCAGCCGGTGAACAGCCGGTCATGGCCGGTGCTCATGGGGGTGATGCCGTCCAGCCGCAGGTCCAGGCGCCGGTCCGCCCCTTCCCCCACCAGGCGGAAGGGCGAGCCCTCGTGCGTGGTGGGGTTCACGGCGGAGTCGCCATGGGGATGCAGGTGGGCCGCCTCCAGGAAGGTGACGATCATGCCCAGGCTGCCCGAGGCCAGCGTGGCGATTTCCTTGCGTGAGCGCCACAGCATGGCGCGCCATTCCGCTGGCGGCAGGTCCACGCCCAGATAGTAGGCGGCCTCCACCAGGCTCCAGCACACGTGCAGGGCGGTGTTGCTGCCGGTCTTGGCGATGCTCAGCACCGAATGGTCGGCGCGGCGGTATAGGGCGGACCCGGCGAAGAAGCGACGCGCGGCGCGGGCCATGCGGCCGAAGGGGCAGGCGATGGGCGCCTCGGGCGCGCCACGCGCCTCCAGATCGGCGATCCAGTCGTCCAGTTCCTTGTTCAGGCCCAGGCAGCCGGCGGTGCGCAGCAGGCCGAAACGATGATGCGCGCTCATCCACGTGGGCAGTGCCGCGAAGGGGCCGGCACCGGTGTCCTTCATCCGCTCCATGGCGCGGGCCAGGGGGCGGCGGAAGTCACGGAACAGGAAGACCAGGTGCATGTTGCCCTTCAGCCGGTCGATGTTGTCGCTGCTGAGGGGCAGGTCGGCATGGGCGCGGGCCAGATAGGCGTCCAGCGCGTCCGGGTCGCCTGCCATGTCCATCATCTCCAGCACCGGCGTCACCGCCAGGCGTTGGATGCCGGCGGCGGCGTGCGCCTCCTGATAGGCCCGGGCGAAGGAGCCGGTGTGCGCCTCCGTCTCCAGCCCAAGGCTGCTGGACACGGGGTCGGTCGAGTTCAGGCCGGAAACAACGCCACCATCCATGATCCAGGCACCCCGCAAATGAAGTCGGGGTTTCCCAAGCACGGGGCGGGCCACGCGTTGATCACAATGGAATCAATGCACTACTGCATCAGCGGCAAATTTGATGATGTCCGGCCCTGATGAATTTTGCCGGCATCCTTGCTAAAAGCAGGCAGAAATTGCCGAATGCATGATGGCATTGATGGCGATGCCATCATGCATTCCGCATCAGGGCGTCGGCACCCCCTTGGCGGGCTCCAGCGTCATGCGCCAGCGGGCCGCCCCCGGCAGCAGCGGCGTCGGGCGGCCCTGCACCCAGTCCTCATGCCCCTTGTTGTAATAGGGGGACAGGGGGTGGCCGCTCTGGCCCGTGGGCATGTGGAACAGGCCCGTGTCCTCATGCCCCGGCGAGACCACCAGGCGTTCGGAGGCGCCGAAGCTGGGGGCGGTCACGCGCGGCTGGTACAGGTCGCCGGCCACCGGCTCCCCCGGCGGGTCGAGATAGGGGCTGAGCAGCGGCTGGATGTTCGAGATGGGATGGCGGATGGCGAGGCGGTTGCGGTCGCCCCAGGTGAAATGGGCGATGTCGCCGCCGTTCTGCGCGATGCGCTCGCGCACGTCCTTCAGCGCGGCGTCGATCAGGGCGTCCCAGCTCTTGTAACCCGGGGGCACCAGTCCGGCGGGCCGGGCGGTCAGCAGGCGGCGCGCCGGCCCTTCGGCCTGGTGGCTGACCAGGTCGTTGGCGTGATCGCCGGCCGGTCCCGCCAGCGGGGCGGTGTAGGCCTGGTACAGCCGATCGACCAGGGCGCTACGGAAGGTGCGCACCAGGCGATAGCCGACGGAGGGGATGGCGGCGCGGCCGCCCCAGCTTTCCACCGGCGCCACCAGGTTGGCCAGCGCCTGGTCGCTGGCCCGTTCGCCCAAGGCCTGCAGCATCAGGCGCTGCCAGAAATCCAGCATGGGCGCGCGGTCGTCCAGCTGGATGGCCAGCAGGTCCTTTTCAGTGAAGGTATCCTTGGCCAGCAGATCGTCGCGAATCTGGCCGGCGCGGCTGCCCAGGGCGTAGTCGCCGAAACCCAGCTTGGCCAGGGCGTCGCCGCCCACCACCCGGGTGTTGGCGGTCCACAGGCGGCCATACTGGGGATTGGCGATGACCGGCACCTCCGCCGGGGACAGATAACCGTTCCAGCCGGCCTTGCCGTCGGCCCAGCTGGTCGGCAGGGTGCCGTCGTGGCCGAAGCGGCGGGGCACCAGTCCCACCACGGTCCAGGCCAGGTTGCCCTTGGTATCGACCACCATCATATTCTCGTTGGGGATGGGCAGGCGATGGGCGATGGCCACCGCCTCCTCCACCGAGCCCGCCTGCTCCAGGGCGGCGCCCGCGGTCATCACCTCCGCCCCCACGTCGTGCGCCACCCAGCGATAGGCCAGCTTGCGCCCCTGCGCGTCGGTGCCGATCACTGGGCCCCAGTCGCTGTCCTCGATGGTGATACTGGGGCAGGTCGGCGCGGGGCACAGCACCTGCCGGTTCTTTTCCAGGGTCTTGGGGCCGTCCGGCGTCTTATAGCGGTCGGGATCGCCATCCACCGGTTCCAGGATGACCACGTCGCCGGTGTCGACATAGGCGTCGGTGTAACCCCAGGCCACATGCCTGTTGCTGCCCACCACCAGCAACGGATTGCCCGGCAGGGTGACGCCGACCAGGTCCAGGGTGGGCGTGTCCGACCCGGCGGGCTTCACCACCAGCCGCGCGCGGTACCAGGTGTTGGGCGTGCGCAGGCCCAGGTGCATGTCGTTGGCCACCATGGCGGCGCCGGTGCCGGTCAGGGCGCCGCTGACCGCCCAGTTGTTGCTGCCGCGGATCATCGACTCGCTGTCGGGGGCCTCATTGTCGGGGGCCCCGTCCTGCCGCGGCACCGCCTGGCCCATCTTGATGGCGGGGGTGTAGCTGGCCGGCATGGGCGGCTCGGGCAGGGTGCTGCCGTCCAGCGGCGCGTCCAGTTCCGTTCCCTTCGGGTACAGGAAGTTGGCCATCAGGGGACCCAGCTGGTCCATGGCCAGCTCCAGGCGGCGCTCATCCCATCCGTCGGAGGACTGCAGGTCGAAATACATGGCGTCCACCACCAGCAGCGTGTCCTCCAGGCTCCAAGGCTGGGGGTGCTGGCGCAGCAGCGCGTACTCGAAGGGCGCGACCTTAAGGCCGTCCAGCCCGGCGTTCACGCCGGCGGTGTAGGCCGCCAGCATGGCATGCTGCTCGGGGCTGGCGCGTTCCACGGCGGCATGGGCGCGGTCGCGGAACCGGTGCAGGCGGCGCGGCGTGTCGAACTTGGCGGCCAGCGGGCCGAACAGGCCCGACAATTCGCCGGCGGCGCCGCGGCGGGTCAGGTCCATCTGGAAATAGCGTTCCTGGGCGTGCAGGAAGCCCAGGCCGTACATCAGGCTGACGCGGTCGGGCCCCGTCAGGGTGGGCACGCCGTTCTCATCCCGCTCCACCGTCACCGGGCCGCTCAGGCCGGGGATGGCGGCGGTTCCCTCCAACTGGGGCAGGCTGGCGTTCAGGCTCCATGCCACCCAGCCGCCCAGCCCCGCGATCCCGACCACCACCACGCCGGCGATCCCGCCCAGCCATGCCAGAACCCGGCGCCCGGTGCGGCGGTCGGTCTTCGCTTCCATTCCTGTCCCCATGCCTCAGGCCCTGTTCTTGATGCAGGGCCGCTGGGGCCCGCCGCCCTGGCGGCGGGGCATTCTCGTCCAATGTGTCCGCCGATGGCAACAAATCCAACGGCGTCACGGGTTTACAGCGGCTCCCCCCGTACCAGGCGCGGCAGCTCGCCGACGATGCCCATGGCGTGGCGCATGAACAGCTTCTTCAGCGGCATCAGGGGGGCGGAGTTGACGGCCGCCAGGCCCAGGCCGCGGGCCACCTTCAACGGGGCGATGTCGTTGGAGAACAGGCGGGTCAGGCCATCGGTCACGCCCAGCAGGCTGACATTGTCGAAGCGGCGCCAGCGCTGGTAGCGCTCCAGCGTCGCCGCGCCGCCCACGTCCAGGCCCAGGCGCCAGGCGTCGACGATCACCTCCGCCAGGGCCGCCAGGTCGCGCAGGCCCATGTTCAGTCCCTGCCCAGCGATGGGATGCATGGCATGGATGGTCTCGCTGATCAGCGCCAGGCGGCGGTCGATATAGCGCTGGGCGTGCTGCCACGACAGGGGGAAGCTGTAACGCCCGCCGATGGGCCGCACCGCCCCCAGCCAGTCGCCGATGCGGGCCTGCAGCTCGGCGGTGAAGGCCGCCTCGTCCAGGCCCATGTAGTGGGGCACCGCGGCACTCTTGTCCGACCAGACGATGGAGGTGCGGTTGCCCGTCAGGGGCAGCATGGCGAACGGCCCGCTGGGCAGGAACATTTCCACCGCCACGCCGTGGTGGGGGAATTCATGCTCCACCGTCACGGCGATGGCCGTCTGGTCATAGCTGCCGCCGACCAGCTCAATGCCGGCGTCCTTGCGGCACAGGCTGCCCCGTCCGTCGGCACCCACCACCAGGCGGGCGCGCACGCGGCGGCCGTCGGCCAGGGTGATGGTGGCCATGGCGGCGCCCTCCTTGGCGTCACCACGATCCAGGGCTGTCACCTCCACCGGTGCCAGGTGGGTGACGGACGGCAGCTCCGCCAGGCGGGCGAACTGCGCCCGGCGCAGCACGATGTTCTCGACGATGTAGCCGAAGGGCTGGTCGCCCACTTCGCGGTGGTCGTAATGCAGAAAGGTCGGCCGGTTCTGGTCGGTGACGCGGATGTCCAGGATGGGTCCGGCGTCGCCGTTCAGGTGGGCCCACACCCCCGCCCCCTCCAGGATCTTCTTGCTGCCGTGGGAAATGGCGGTGGTGCGGCCATCGAAGGTGGCGCCCAGCTGGTGGGCCGGGCTGTCGCGGTCGATGCACAGGGTGCGCACCCCGGCCGTGCCCAACGCCGCCGCCAGCGACAGGCCGGCCAGGCCGCCGCCCACGATGGCGACGTCAGCGATCAGATCGGTATCGGCGGTGGGCGCGGGCGCTTCGGTGGACATCGGCGATGCCTCGGGACAGAGGGGTAGGGGCGGGAATGGAGGACCAGAGGCGCAGCATCGCGAGCCCACCGGCGCTTGTCCAGTGCCACGCTCATGCCCGTTAACCAGGCCTGTATTGCCTATAATTTATGCAATTGCCCCCACTTTGTGGGCGGTGAACCGTCTTTGGCATCATCCTTCGGCAGGCTGTGCGCCAAAAAGCGGCGATGGCCCGGCGGATTACCGCCCCGCCGCCGTCCGCCTGATCCCCCTTTCGGGTTAGGCGCGACAATCTTGTGAATACGGCACGCTTCTTGAAGAACCGGGCGCCCAACAGGGCCCGCCGACCGGCGCCGCCTATCCTTATACGGGGTTTTCCGGAGCCCCGACCTTCGAGGACTGCCGATGAAGCTCGTGGTGGCGGTGTTGAAACCGTTCAAGCTGGATGAAGTGCGTGAGGCCTTGGCGGATATGGGGCATCTGGGCGTGACGGTCAGCGAGGTGCGGGGCTGTGGCCGGCAGCAGGGCCGGACGGAGATTTACCGGGGTGCGGAATACGCCATGAACTTCCTGCCCAAGGTGAAGATCGAGGTGGCGGTGCCCGACGACCAAATGGAAAGCGTGGTGGAGGCGATACAGGCCACGGCCAACACGGGCCGCATTGGCGACGGCAAGATCTTCGTCATGACCATCGCCGACGCGGTGCGCATCCGCACCGGCGAGCGGGGCCAGCCCGCCTTATGAATATGCCGTGACGCCCTGGTCCGCTTTTCATCGAGTTTCTAAGCATTTAGCGGCAAATCCACGGATTCTAAGGCGCTTTCCGGACCGGGGCTGGGGGTGCCGAAACGCTGTGGGCCTTGTGGGGGCGGGGTCCGGCGGCTAATATCGGGCCATCTTCCCGATATGCCCGGACACGATTTTTCCCATGGAACTGGCGGCCGACCCCCGGCTTTCCGTCACGACGCACCCGGTTGTTGGGGGCCCGACCGTGGGGCCGTCCCTGAACGGTCGCCTGGGCGGGCTGTCGGACTATCCCTTCACCCGGCTGGCCGCGCTGCTGGCGGACGTGACGCCGCGCAGCAACACCACCCCGCTGATGCTGTCCATCGGCGAGCCGCAGCACGAACCGCCCGCCCTGCTGGCGCGGACGCTGGCCGCGGCCCCCCTGGCCGACTGGGGCAAATATCCGCCCACCGCCGGTACGGCCCCCTTCCGCGCCGCCGTGCACGGCTGGCTCTGCCGCCGTTATGGCCTACCCGCCGGCTTCGTGGACGTGGACAAGGGCATCCTGCCCGCCACCGGCACGCGTGAGGCGCTGTTCCAGGTGGCGCTGCTGGCCACGCCGCAGCGGAAAGACGGCCGCCAGCCGGCGGTGCTGATCCCCAACCCCTTCTACGCCGTGTACGAGGGGGCCGCCGCCCTGGCGGGGGCGGAGCCGGTGTTCATGCCGGCCACCCGTGAGACCGGCTTCCTGCCCGACCTGGATGCCTTGGCGCCCGACCTGCTGGCCCGCACGGCCCTGATGTACCTGTGCACGCCCAGCAACCCGCAAGGGGCGGTGGCGGACCTGGCCTACCTGAAGAAGGCCATCACCCTGGCCCGCGCCTACGGCTTCGTCCTGGCGCTGGACGAATGCTATGCCGAGATCTGGGACAAGGCCCCGCCCCCCGGCGGGTTCGAGGCGGCACTGGCCCTGGAAAACGACGGGGCCGGCCGGGGCACGGCCAACCTGCTGGTGTTCAATTCCCTGTCCAAACGGTCCAGCGCCGCCGGCCTGCGGTCCGGCTTCATCGCTGGCGACCCCGCGCTGATCCAGGCCTTCACCCGCCTGCGCAGCTATGCCCTGGCCGGCAACGCCCTGCCCGCGCTGGCCGCCGCCGTCGCGCTATGGGGCGATGACGCGCACGTGGAGGAGAACCGGCGCCTCTACCGTCAGAAGATCGACGCGGCCGAGGCGGCGCTGAAGGGCCGTTATGGCTTCTACCGCCCGGCCGGCGGCTTCTTTCTTTGGCTGGAGGTGGGCGACGGCGAGGCCGCCACCCGCCGGCTGTGGGGGGAGGCGGGTCTGCGCGTGCTGCCCGGCGCGTACTTCACGCGATCGGAACCGGACGGCAGCAACGCCGGCCACCCCTACATCCGTGTGGCCCTGGTGCACGACACCGAAACGGTGGCCCGCGCCTGTGAGACGATCGCCCGGGTGTTGGAATGACCGGTGTTGGGATGACCAGCACCGGGCACACCCGGTTTTCGGCCTGACATAAAGTTGCCTGATACCGTGTTTACTCCCTGGAACCAGCCTGCGCCCGAAGGGGCAACGGCACCGATTTCGACATTTAACCCACGCCCGTAAGTTTTCAGGAACGAGCGACGGCCCATGACGACCCGCTTTGCCACAACCCCCGGTTCCCGGGGCAACCGCGATCCCCTGTCCTCAGGTTCCGGGGCCGGCCCCGCGCCCACCGGCCCCGGCAAGCGCCGGCGGGGCAGCCTTTTGCCCGAGGGTGCCTCGCAGTTCCTGATGCGCCGCGCCACCGAGGTGGGCGGCCTGTGCGTGGTGCTGCTGGCCCTGGCGCTGGCCGCCATCCTTTTCAGTTACGACCCCAACGACCCCTCCTGGAACACGGCCGGCCCCCACACCACTGTGCACAACGTGGCGGGGGCCTTCGGCTCCTATACCGCCGACGTGCTGGTACAATCCTTCGGCTTGGCCGCCTATCTGCTGGCGGTCATCATCGCCGGCTGGGGCGTGCGCATCCTGCGCCACGACCCGCCCAGCTTCTGGGCGGGGCGCGTCGCCGCCGGCCTGTTCGCCATCACCCTGGCGGGCGTCTCGCTGGGCGGCATCTCCGCCCCCTTCGGCGGCGGCGCCGGCGGCAACGCCGGCCGCGTCATCGTCACGCTGGTCGACCGTTTCATCGCCAGCCACCTGGGGTGGAGCAGCCCGGTGGTGTTGGGCCTGGTCATGGCCTTCGCCACCGTGGCGCTGATCGTCGTGGCTCTGGGCGTGCCCTTTTACCAGGCTTTCGCCGCCGTGGGCGCCACCTACGGCTTCCTGCGCCGCGCCGGCCAGTGGCGACCCGCGCTTAAGCCCAAGCCCGCTTCCGTCCGCCGCGGGCCCGAACCGGCCTATGAGCCGGAGGACGAGGCGTATGAGGAGTATGCGGAGGAAACGGCCGCCCCCGCCGGCGGCCTGGCCGGGCGGCTGCGCGCCGCCGCCGGCTCCGCGCTGGAGGGTGGCCTCGGCGGGCTCAGCGGCATCGCCGGTGGCCTCAAGGGCGGCCTGGCCGACACGCTGAGGGGCCTGTCGGCGCCGAAGCGGGCCGCGCCGGTGCCCCGCCGGGAACCCGGCTTCGGCGACGGCACGCGCCGCGAACCCAGCCTGTCCATCCCCCCGCTGGATCGCCCCGCCGACCGCGAACCGCCGCGCGACGGCGAATTGGCGGTGGAGGGTGAGGCCGCCCCCCGCCGGCCCCTGGCCACCGTGGTGCCGCCCAAGGCCAAGCCGGTGGAGATTGCGCGCAAGGCGCCGACGCCGGTGCAGTCCAGCCTGGACCTGGAACCCGACGGGCCCAGCGAATACGAACTGCCGCCGGTGGACCTGCTGCAACTGCCCGACCTGTCGGTGCGCAGCCCCGGCGTGAACGAGGAAGGCCTGCGCCAGAACGCGCAGCTGTTGGAAGGCGTGCTGGACGATTTCGGCGTGAAGGGTGAGATCGGCAAGGTCCATCCCGGCCCTGTCGTCACGCTTTACGAACTGGAACCGGCGCCGGGCACCAAGTCGTCCCGCGTCATCGGCCTGGCCGACGACATCGCCCGGTCCATGAGCGCCGTGTCCGTCCGCGTGGCGGTGGTGCCGGGCCGCAACGTCATCGGCGTGGAACTGCCCAACGCCAAGCGGGAAACCGTCTACCTGCGCGAACTGCTGGAGGCGGAGACCTACGACCGCAGCCAGCACAAGCTGGCCCTGGTGTTGGGCAAGGATATCGGCGGCCAGCCGGTCATCGCGGACCTCGCCCGCATGCCCCACCTGCTGGTGGCCGGCACCACCGGCTCGGGCAAGTCGGTGGCCATCAACACCATGATCCTGTCGCTGCTCTACCGGCTGCCGCCGGAGAAATGCCGTTTCATCATGGTGGATCCCAAGATGCTGGAACTGTCCATCTATGAGGGCATCCCCCACCTGCTGGCGCCGGTGGTGACCGACCCGAAGAAGGCGGTGGTGGCCCTTAAGTGGACGGTGCGGGAGATGGAGGACCGCTACCGCGCCATGTCCAAGCTGGGCGTCCGCAACATCGACGGCTACAACATGCGCCTGCGCGAGGCGCGCCAGAATGGCGAGACGCTGACCCGCCGCATCCAGACGGGCTTCGACCCCGACACCGGCAAGCCGGTGTTCGAGGACCAGCCCATCGACCTGACCGAACTGCCCTACATCGTCGTCATCGTCGACGAGATGGCGGACCTGATGCTGGTGGCGGGCAAGGACATCGAGGCCGCCATCCAGCGCCTGGCCCAGATGGCCCGCGCCGCCGGCATCCACATCATCATGGCGACGCAGCGCCCCTCGGTGGACGTCATCACCGGCACCATCAAGGCCAACTTCCCCACCCGCATCAGCTTCCAGGTGACCTCCAAGATCGACAGCCGCACCATCCTGGGTGAACAGGGTGCCGAACAGCTGCTGGGCCAGGGCGACATGCTCTACATGGCCGGTGGTGGCCGCATCACCCGCGTCCATGGCCCCTTCGTCCGCGACCAAGAGGTGGAGGACGTGGTGAAGTTCCTGAAGGCGCAGGGCGAGCCCAACTACGTCGACGCCGTTACCGAGGAAGACGACGTCAGTCCCTTCGATGAGGACGGCGGGTCGGGCGGCGGTGGCGCCGGCGGCAACGGCAGCTCGGGCGACGATCTCTACGACCAGGCGGTGGCCGTGGTCTGCCGCGAGGGCAAGGCCAGCACCAGCTTTATCCAGCGCCACCTGCGCATCGGCTACAACAGCGCCGCCCGCCTGATCGAGCGCATGGAGCAGGAGGGCGTGGTCAGCCGCGCCAACCATGTCGGCAAGCGCGAGGTGCTGGCGCGCAACATCGACGACCATGAGCGTGTGAACTAACGTGGCGGCTGGGGGTGTACGCACGACGTACGCCCCCTCCCCTTCCTTGGCCGATTTTTCAACACATTGTTATCGCCACCAAAATTCCGCCTTAAAGCGCGGTCTATCCTGAAGGCACCATGATCCGCCGCACCGCCCTCGCCGCCCTCATCGCGCTCGCTTCCGTCGCTCCCCTGGCCCTTCCCGGGATCGCTGCCGCCAAGCCGCCCACCCAGTTCACCGATGAGGACAAGGCCAAGCTGACGCAGGTGGAGACCTACCTGAACGGCATCCAGACGCTGAAGTCGCAGTTCCAGCAGGTGAACCCCGACGGCAGCCTGGTCCGTGGCACCTTCCAGCTGAAGCGGCCGGGCAAGATGCGGATCGACTATGATCCGCCCAACAAGAACTTCATCGTGGCTGACGGCCATTTCGTCTATTTCTGGGATGCCGAGTCCAAGGAACAGTCGAACGCCCCCATCGGCAGCACCATGGCCGACTTCATCCTGCGGCCCGACCTGCACCTGTCCGGCGATGTCACCGTCACCTCTATGGACGACAGCGCCGGCGTGCTGGAGGTGACGCTGGTCCAGACCAAGGATCCCGGCCTGGGCCGCCTGACCCTGATGTTCCAGGAACAGCCCTTCGGCCTGAAGAAGTGGCGGGTGCTGGACGCTCAGGGGACCACCACCGAGGTGGCGCTGCTGGATCCGCAGACGGGTGTCAGCCTGGATGACAACCAGTTCTATTTCCGCGATCCCAGCCGCCGCAAGGAACGCGACTGACGCCGCGCCCGGCGGCCCTTGAAGCATAGGAGGGTTCAGCGATGACCAGTCTTCCCCATACTGGCCTTCCCCGTACCGGATTGCCCATCGTCGGCATCTCCGCCGACCACCGCACCCTGGGCCGCCACCCCTTCCATGTCGTGGGCGACAAGTATGTGCGCGCCGTGTCGGACGGCGCGCATGCCCTGGCCGTGCTGCTGCCCGCCCTGGGCGACCGCTATGACCCGGCGGAGGTGGTGGGGCGCCTGGACGGCCTGCTGTTCACCGGCAGCCCCAGCAACGTGCACCCCGACCGCTACCAAGGCCCGCTATCGGAACCCGGCACCCTGCACGACCTGGACCGTGACGCCACCACCCTGCCCCTGTACCGCGCCGCGCTGGACGCCGACCTGCCGCTGTTCGCCATCTGCCGTGGCCTCCAGGAACTGAACGTGGCCCTGGGCGGCACCCTGCACCAGAAGGTGCAGGACGTGCCCGGCCTGATGGACCACCGTGATGACGAGAGCCAGCCGCTGGAGGTGCAGTACGGCGGCGCCCATGCCGTGGACCTCACCCCCGGCGGTCTGATGGCCGCCATCACCGGGCGGGAGCGCATGACCGTCAACTCCCTGCACCAGCAGGGCATAGACCGCTTGGCCCCCGGCCTGGCAGTGGAGGCGACGGCGCCCGATGGTCTGATCGAAGCCGTGCGGGTCGAGGGCGCCACCTTCGCCCTGGCCGTGCAGTGGCATCCCGAATGGCGCTTCTGGGAAGACCCGGCCTCCGTCGCCTTGTTCAAGACCTTCGGCGACGCCGTGCGCACACGGGCCACCGCGCGCGAAAGCTGAGTTCCGCACTTGTTCCCTCGGGCGGCGGCAGGTACACCCTGTGCTCTTCCATCGCTTAAGAGGCTGCCTTGCGCATCGTCACCTGGAACATCAATTCGGTGCGGCTGCGCCTGGACATGGTCTTGCGCCTGATCGACGACTACGGCCCCGATGTCCTCTGCCTGCAGGAAACCAAGGTCATCGACGACGCCTTCCCGTTGAAGGAACTGGCGGCGCGCGGCTATGTCCATGTCCACGTGCGCGGGATGAAAAGCTACAACGGCGTCGCCATCCTCTCCCGTCTGCCGCTGTCCGGCACGGGCGGCACCCTGTGGTGCGAGCGGCAGGACTGCCGGCATGTGCAGGCGGAGCTGCCGGGCGGGATTGAGCTGCACAATTTCTACATCCCCGCTGGCGGCGACATCCCCGACCCCGACCTGAACGACAAATTCCGGCACAAGCTGCGCTTCTTGGATGAGCTGGCGGCCTGGGGCGAGGCGCTGGAGGACCGGGGAAAGCCCCGCATCCTGGTGGGGGATCTCAACATCGCCCCCCTGGAAAGCGACGTCTGGTCCCACCGCCAGCTGCTGAACGTCATCTCCCACACCCCCATCGAGGTGGAGAAGATGGACGCGATGATGCGGGCGGGGGAATGGGTGGACGCTGTGCGCCATTTCCTGCCGGCCACGGAGAAGCTCTACACCTGGTGGTCCTATCGCTCCGCCGACTGGGGCCTGTCCGATCGCGGCCGGCGCCTGGACCATATCTGGGTCACGCCGCCGCTGGTGCCGAAGCTGCTGGGCTACACCGTGCTGCGCGAGGCGCGCGGCTGGGGGCCGAAGCCCTCGGACCATGTGCCGGTGATGATCGATATTGATGTCTAAGGCCGCTGCCGATTAGGCGGAACGGTTTACCAACGGCATGAGGCATTCATGCCGCTGTAGGACGCGACCGCGTCCGCCGTCTGAGGGAACCGACTAAACCGTCACGTCCAGCATCTGGCCGCGCCAGGGATGGGCGCTGCTGCGGGCGCGGACGGCGTTGGCGCCGGTGTCGGTCGCCTGGCCGGTATCGGTCCCGCTGCGGTTGTCCTTGCTGCCTTCGGACTTGCCCGTCGGCTGGGCCGCGTTGGCCGTCTGGGTCGCCACCGGCTTGGCGGCACCCTGCGCGCCAGCGACGGCCGCCAGGAACGACGGATTCTGCGTCGGCGACTGTTGCTGCGGCGTCAGTACCGGTGCCGGCACGGCCTGGGCGATGGTGGGCGGGACAATCATGCGAACGACTCAACGCTTTCCTTAGGGATGAGTCAATACGCGCCGACGGTGTAAATAACCGGGCAGTCATGCGACGCCCTCGGGGAGTCATCCGCAGACGACACCTGGAATGCCAACAATTTTACTTAATTTGATGTCTGTTTCTAGTCTTCGGCGGCGGGCGTTTCAGCCGAAGGTGTAGTGCACCTCGACGATGCCGGGGTCGTCCGGATAGTCGGTCTGCTTGAAGCCCAGGTCGCGGCACATCTGCAGCATGGTGACGTTCTCGCGCAGCACCTCGCCGAACACCTCGCGGATGCCGCGGGTGCGGGCGTAATCCAGGATGCGGGTCATCAGCAGATAGCCCAGGCCCTTGCCCTTCATGTCGCTGCGGACCAGCACGGCGTATTCCGCCTTCTCGTTGTCCGGATCGGCGGTGATGCGCACGGTGCCGAAGATGGCCTCGTCACCCGGGCGCAGGTCCGACCCCTCGGCCGGCGGCGGCGCCGGGTCGGGGGCGATGGCCACCAGGGCCATCTCGCGGTCATAGTCGATCTGGGTCAGGCGGGCGGCCATGGCGCGCGACAGGCGGCGCATGGGCGCGAAGAAACGCAGGCGGATGTCCTCGATGGCGGTGCGGGCGATCATGTCGTGGATCAGCGGCTCATCCTCCGGCCGGATGGGCCGGATGAGGAATTCGCGCCCATCATGGATTTGGACATGCTGTTCCAGCCGCTTCGGATAGGCGCGGATGGCCAGGCGCGCCGCCCCCGGCTCCAGCGGCGGCGCCACGCGGATGCGGGCGTCCAGGGCCATGACGCCGTCCGCCCCGGCGTACAGCGGGTTGATGTCCAATTCCTGGATCTCGGGGAAGTCGATGACCAGCTGCGACACCTTGTTCAGGGTCAGGGCGATGGCGGTCAGGTCGGCCGGCGGGCGGTGGCGATAGCCCTGCAGCAGCTTGTGCACGCGGGTGCGGGCCATCATGTCGCGCGCCAGGTTCATGTTCAGCGGCGGCAGGGCCAGGGCCTTGTCCTGCACCACCTCCACCTCCGTGCCGCCCTGGCCGAACACCAGCACGGGGCCGAACAGCCGGTCATCGGCCATGCCCACGATCAGCTCCACCGCGCCTGGCATGTGGGCCATCTGCTGCACGGTGAAGCCCTCGATGCGGGTGCCGGGGGCGGCCGCGCGGATGCGGGCCAGCATGGCCTCCGCCTCCAGCCGCACCTCGTCCGGCGCCAGGTTCAGGGCCACGCCGCCCAGGTCCGACTTGTGGGTGATGTCGGGCGACAGGATCTTCAGGGCCAGCCGACTGTTCCGGCCCGGCATGGCCAGCCTGCGGGCGGCCTCCTCCGCCTCCTCCGGGTTGGCGGCGGTCACCGTCTCCACGACCGGGATACCATAGGCGCGCAGGACCTGCTTGGCCTCGTACTCCGACAGCCAGGCGCGGCCCTCGGCCAGGGCGTGCTCGATGGGCACCCGGGCGGCCACGCCGTCGTACACGAACTGATCCGGCACCGTGGACGGCACCTCCATCAGTTCATCCTGGTTCCGGCGGTAACGCACCAGGTGCATGAAGGCGCGGATGGCCTCGTCCGGGGTCTGGTAGCTGGGGATGCGGTTGGCGGCGAACAGGCGCCGCGCCTCCACCGCCGCCCCCTCGCCCAGCCAGTTGGCCAGCACGGGGAAGCGCTTGCCACGCAGGGCGTCGATGACGGCGCGCGCCGCCTCACCGCTATCGGCGACGGCGGTGGGGCAGTTCATCACCAGGATGGCGTCGCAGCCCTTCTCCTCCAGCAGCACCGCCAGGGCGTCGGCGTAGCGCTTGCCGTTGGCGTCGCCCAGCAGGTTGATGGGGTTGCCGTGGCTCCAGGTCGGGGGCAGCAGGTTGTCCAGCTTGGCGATGGCCTCGGGTGACAGCTGGGCCAGGCGGCCGCCCTGCTCGATCAGGCTGTCGGTGGCCAGCACGCCCATGCCGCCGCCGTTGGTCAGGATGGCCAGGCGGTCGCCCTTGATCTGCACGCCGGTGGCCAGCGTCTCCACCGCGTCGAACAGCTCGCTCAGCTCCCCCACGCGCAGCATGCCGGCGCGGCGGAAGGCGGCGTCGTAGATGGCGTCGGCCCCGGCCAGCGAGCCGGTGTGGGAACTGGCGGCGCGCGCCGCCTCGTCCGACCGGCCGGCCTTGATGACGATGACGGGCTTGGACCGGGACGCCGCGCGGGCGGCCGACATGAACTTGCGGGCGTGGGCGATGGCCTCGACATACAGCAGGATGGCGCGCGTGTGCCCGTCCTGGGCCATGAAGTCCAGTAGGTCGCCGAAGTCGACATCGGCCATGCCGCCCAGCGACACCAGGTGGGAAAAGCCGATGCCGCGCGGCGTCGCCCAATCGACGACCGAGGTGACGACGGCGCCGCTCTGCGCCAGCAGGGCGATGTCGCCCCGCAGCGGCGGCACATGGACGAAGCTGGCGTTCAGGCCGTTGCCGGGCGCCATGACGCCCAGGCAGTTGGGCCCGACCACGCGCAGCAGATGGGGTTTGGCGGCGTCCAGCACCTGTTGCTGCAGGGCCTTGCCCGCCTCCCCCATCTCGGCGAAGCCGGCGGTGATGACCACGGCGGCCTTGGTGCCGCGCTCGCCCAACTGGCGGATCAGCTCCGGCACGGTGGAGGGCGGTGTGCAGATGACGGCCAGGTCCGGCACCACCGGCAGCGACGCCACGTCGGGGTAGGTCAGCACCCCCTCGATCGAGCGTTCCTGCGGGTTCACCGGCATGATGGGCCCGTCGAAGCCGCCGGCGAACAGGTTGCGGGCCACCACCGCGCCCACGGTGTGCGGACGGCGGCTGGCGCCGATCAGGGCGATGGACGACGGCTTGAACAGGTGATGCAGGTTGCGGATGGTCATATGGCCTTCCTTCTGTTCTCTGCCGGTCGTGGCTTGGGGGCGACCATAGCAGCGCCCGGTGGCACGGCCATGACATGTCTCAAGCTTTCCTGAAGCGTAGCCGCATCGGTGCCGCCGACCAAGGGCGCGTGACATGCGCCAAAGGAAAAGGGGCGGCGCCCTGCGGCACCGCCCCGATCCAACCTTCAGCGCCAGGCTGAACGCTTACTTCTGGGCGTTGTAGCGCTCCATGGCGTCGCTGATCATCTTGGCGGCCTCGTCGGCGTCGCCCCAGCGGACGATGCGCACCCACTTCCCCTTTTCCAGGTCCTTGTAGTGCTCGAAGAAGTGGGCAATCTGCTCCACCAGGATCTCCGGCAAGTCCTTGTAGCTGCTGACGTTGGTGTAGAAGCTGTGCAGCTTGTCCACCGGCACGGCCAGGATCTTCTCATCCATGCCGGCCTCGTCCTCCATCAGCAGCACGCCGATGGGGCGCGAGCGCAGCACCACGCCCGGGACCACGGGGGTGTTGCTGACCACCAGCACGTCCGCCGGGTCGCCGTCGCCCGACAGGGTGTGCGGCACGAAGCCGTAGTTGGCCGGGTAGTACATGGCGGTGTGCAGGAAGCGATCGACGTAGATGGCGCCCGAGTCCTTGTCCACCTCGTACTTCACCGGCTGACCGCCCTGCGGGATCTCGATGACGACGTTGATGTCCCACGGGGCGTTCTTGCCGACCGGGATCTTGCTCATGTCCATGGAAGTTGCCTTTGCGTCACGACAAACGGTTGAACCGTGATGATGGGTTCGGGCCCCGAAGGGGTGCCCGGCGCGGCGCAGTCTATGCGAGTGCACCTGCGAAAAAAAGCGGGCAAAGGATAGCGGCGCCGGATGGGCGCCCATGCGGGACCGCCCATCCGCAACCGCCATTCCCTTGGAAGGGGCGCCGCTTAGACGCCCGCCACCAATTGGCGCAAGTCGGCCTGCGACCGCGCGCCGTAGTGGCTGATGATCTCGGCTGCGCAAATGGCACCCATGGCGCCGCAGGCGGCCATGTCGCGGTCCCGGGTGTAGCCGTAGAGAAAGCCGGAGGCGAACAGGTCGCCGGCACCGGTGGTGTCCACCACCTTGGCCACCGGGGCGGCCGGCACGGTCACGATCTCCTCCGGCGTGACGATGACGGCACCCTTCTCGCTGCGGGTCAGCGCCGCCACGGCCACTTGGCCGCGCACCGCCTGTACCGCCTGGTCGAAGTCGGTGCCGTAAAGCGCGGTGATCTCCGCCTCGTTGGCGAACAGCACATCGACATGGCCGGCCACCAGGTCGCGGAAGCTGTCCAGGTGGCGGTTCACACAGAAGGCGTCGGACAGCGACAGCGACACCTTGCGGCCGGCGCCGTGGGCGGCCGACGCCGCCTTCAGGAAGGCCTCCTTCGCGGCCGGCGGATCCCAGAGGTAGCCTTCCATGTAAGTGACCTGAGCCGAGGCGATCAGCGCCGCGTCGATGTCGGCCGGGGTCAGGCGGACGGCGGCGCCCAGGTAAGTGTTCATGGTGCGCGCGGCGTCCGGCGTCACCAGGATCAGGCAGCGGCCGGTGGGCGTGCCGTCGGCCAGGTCGGTGGTGACGAAGCGCGAGCCCACCGCCTCGATGTCATGGCGGTAGACCTGGCCCAGCTGGTCGCCCGCCACCTTGCCGATGAAGGCGCCCTTGCCGCCCAGCATGGCGATGCCGGCCATGGTGTTGCCGGCGGAACCGCCCGACATCTCCATGCCCTGGCCCATCTTGGCGTACAGCGCCTCGGCCTCGGCCGTATCGATCAGGCGCATGCTGTTTTTGTCCAGGCGGTTGTCCGCCAGGAATACGTCGGTCGTCTGCGTGATCACGTCAACGATCGCGTTGCCGATCCCCACCACATCCAATTCAGCCGTCACTTAAAATCCTCCGGATCGGCAAAAACTTGGGCCGCAGTATAGAGATGGGGCCGCTTGCGGCAAGCGCGGGGGCATACTACCTAGGATGCTGAGATGGTCCGCGCCCTGTTCCGCACCCTTGCCCAGGCTTTCGACCCCGCCTTGCTGCGGGTGATGGCGCGTTCCTTCATCCTGACGCTGCTGTCGTTCATTCTGCTGGGGGGCGCCGTCTCCTGGGGGTTGGACCGTCTGCACCCCACGGGCAGGGCCTGGCTGGATCCCCTGATCACGGTGGCGGGCGCCCTGGGCGTCGTGGCGCTGGCCTGGTACTTCTTCCTGGTTGTGGTGGCGGCCATCGCCGGCATGCTGCTGGAACCGGTGGCCCGCGCCGTGGAGCGTCGGTGGTACCCCACCCTGCCGCCGCCGCGCGACGCCGGCGTAGTGGAAGAGGCCGCCATCGCCCTGCGGTTCACAGCTCTGCTGATCATCGTCAACGTCGCCGTGCTGCCCTTATGGCTTTTGCCGCCGGTGGGTGCCGTGGCCTATCCGCTGGCCAACGGCTTCTTGCTGGGGCGGCAGTATTTCGACCAGGTGGCGGTGCGCCGCATGCCCCCGGACCAGGCACGCCTACTCCGTCTGCGCTATAGGGGGCGAATTTTTTGCGCAGGCCTCATTATTGCCTTTATTTCCTTGCTGCCTGTTGTGAATCTGTTCGCGCCGGTTCTGGCGACGGCCTTCATGCTCCACCTGTTCGGCGGGTTCCTGCCCACAGGCGGAACGCGAAGTCCGCTGCCGGTCGCACCCCGGGCGAACTCATAAAAAGAACGACCTTCAACGACCGGTCCGGGCCCTGAACGGGTCAGGCTGGCCGCGCGACACGAAGATTTGGGGACAACGCCGATGTTCCGACGTAACCGACCGAACCTGGGCCCCGTTGGCGGCGACCCGGCCAAGCCGGCCGACCTTCGCACGCCTGTTCCGGTGGCTGAGCCCACGCCCCCGGCCTCCCCGGCCGTGGAACCCGTTTCCGAACCGGAGCCCTCGTCCAATCTGGCCGCGGCCAGCAGGGGGCCCTTAGACAAGGGGATCGATATGCAGTTCAAGACGCCGACGCCCGGCCCCACACCGACGCCGGGTCAGCCTTCGCTCGGCCTGGGGAACAGCGGCCTTGGGGGTGGCGCCACGCCGGTGCCGGCCACGCCCGCGACTCCGGCGCCCGCCGGTGCCGCCACCGGTGGTTTTCGTAGTGACATTCCGCGCCGTGTCGTGGAAATTCCCGGCACGCCGCCCCGGCGCGTCGCCCCCACCGGTACCGAAGGAAATGCCCCCTTGCCTACCAACGACATGCGCAAACTGATCGTCGGCCGTGAGATTTCCCTGTCCGGTGAGATCGCCGCCTGCGACATCCTGGTGGTGGAAGGCACGGTGGAGGCCAAGCTGCGCGAGGGCCGCGCCATAGAGGTGACCGACAGCGGCCTGTTCAAGGGCTCGGTCGAGATCGACGAGGCCGACATCGGCGGTCGTTTCGAAGGCGATATCTCCGTGCGCGGCACCCTGCGCGTCCGCTCCACCGGCCGCATCCAGGGCAACATCCGCTACGGTGTGCTGGAAGTGGAACAGGGCGGCCTGCTGGTCGGCACCATCGAGACGCTGACCGGCGAATCCCGGGCTCGCCCCGTGAAGGAAGTCGAGGCCGTCGTGGCCACGGGCACCGAGGAATAAGCCTCGCCACCTGCCAGATCTTTACGGGCCAGCCCTTCTTGGGACTGGCCCGTTTCATTTCCGGAACGACTTAGGCGGTCAGCACCGTCTTGGCCTCATAGGCGCACAGGTCGATGACGCTGCACACGGCGCAGTCGGGCTTGCGCGCCTTGCAGATATAGCGGCCGTGCAGGATCAGCCAGTGGTGGGCGTGCAGGCGGTAGGCCTTGGGCACCACCTTCACCAGCTTCTCCTCTACCGCCTCCACCGTCTTGCCCGGCGCCAGGCCGGTGCGGTTGGACACGCGGAAGATATGGGTATCGACGGCGATGGTCGGCTCGCCGAAGGCCACGTTCAGCACCACGTTGGCCGTCTTGCGGCCCACGCCCGGCAGTTCCTCCAGGTCCTCGCGCTGGCGCGGCACCTGGCCGCCGTGCTTCTCCAGCAGGATTTCCGACAGGCGGATGACGTTGGCGGCCTTGGTCTTGTACAGGCCGATGGTTTTCACATGGTCCCGCACCGTGGCCTCCCCCAGCGCCACCATGGCCGCCGGGGTGTCGGCGATCTTGAACAGCGCCTTGGTCGCCTTGTTCACACCCACGTCCGTGGCCTGGGCCGAGAGCACCACCGCCACCAGCAGGGTGTAGGGGTTCACATACTCCAGTTCCGTCTTCGGCTCCGGGTCCCGCTCCGCCAGCCTGCGGAAGAATTCCTCGATGTTCGCGCGTTTCATGTTCGGGGCCTCAAACGCCGGCGGGGCATCCGCCCCTAGGCTTGTCCTCGCTTTCCAGTCCGCTGACGCTCCCCAGAAAGCTCCGGCGGCCGCGGTCGCGGCCTAGGTTTATTTGCGCCCGGTCGTCTAGCGGGCCGGCAAATCTACGGGCGGCACCATGGTTCGATCAAGCGGCGTCGCCGGATTGGCACTCCCACGCCGGGGTACCGTGGAAGGCGTCGGCCAGGAAGTCGATCAGGGCCCGGACCTTGGCGCTGACGTGGCGGCGGCTGGGATAGACGGCCAGGATGTCGATGTCGGGGATGCGGTGGTCCGGCAGCACCGGCACCAGGCGGCCGGCGCGCAGATCGTCGCCGATCAGGAAGGTGGGCTGCCAGATGATGCCCTGCCCGGCCAATGCCGCGGCCCGCGCCGTGTCGCCGTTGTTGGTCACCAGGCGGATGGGGACGCGCACGGTGACGGGCTTACCCTCCGGGTCCAGCAGCACCCAATCCTCCGGCACGCCGGTATAGCTGTAGGCGACGCGGACATGATTGGCCAGGCAGTCCGGCGTTTGCGGCACGCCGTGCCGGGCCAAGTATTCTGGCGACGCGCAGAGCACGTTGCGGGAGGTGGCCAGCTTGCGCGCGGCATAGGTGGGCGACCCGCCGCGCGAGATGCGGATGCCCAGGTCGAACCCTTCCTCCACCATGTCCACCACCCGGTCGGTCAGGGCGATGTCCAGCAGCACGTCGGGATACAGCACCATGAACCGGGGCCACAGCGGCGCCAGGTGTCGGATGCCGAAGCTCAGCGGCGCGTTCACCCGCAGCCGTCCCCGGGGCTTCAGCGTGGTGGCGGAGGCCAGCGCCTCCGCCTCCGCCACCTCTTCCAGGATGGTCTGCGCGCGCTCATACAGCGCCTCGCCCGCCTCGGTCAGCGACAGCCGGCGCGAGGTGCGGTTCAGCAGCCGACTGCCCAGGTAGCCTTCCAACTCGCTGACATAGCGGGTGACGTTGGCGGGGGAGGTGTTCAGGGCGTCCGCCGCCCTGGCGAAGCCGCCCCGGGCCACCACCGTGGCGAACACCTCGAACGCGCGGAGCCTGTCCATGGGGTGGCCTTCTAATTATTCAGGAAAGATGAATCATAAACTCATTTTCATGCCATCGATGCAAGGTCTGCTGAAGGGTAAACCTTGGTTCGTCAGCGGCGCGGATGTCGCGCCGACCCCAGCATCGGAGAGTAAAAAATGGCTCGTTTGCAGAACAAGGTCGCCCTCGTCACCGGCGCCAGCTCAGGCATCGGTCGCGCCACCGCCAAACTGTTCGCGGCGGAGGGCGCCAAGGTCGTGGTCGGTGCCCGCCGCCAGACGGAACTGGACAACCTGGTGGCCGAGATCACCGCCGCCGGCGGCCAGGCCGTGGCGCTGGCCGGCGACGTCCAGCACGAGGATTATAACCAGGCCCTGGTGGCCCTGGCGGTGGACCGCTTCGGCCGCCTGGACATCGCCTTCAACAACGCCGGCACCCTGGGCGAGGCCGGGCCCAGCACCGGCGTAAGCGAGGCCGGCTGGGCCAACACCCTGGCCGTGAACCTGACCGGCCCCTTCCTGGGCGCCAAGCACCAGATCGGCCAGATGGTGAAGAACGGTGGCGGTTCGGTGGTCTTCACCTCCACCTTCGTCGGCCACACCTTCGCCTTCCCTGGCTTGGCCGCCTACGCCGCCAGCAAGTCCGGCCTGATCGGCCTGACCCAGGCGCTGGCCGCCGAGTTCGGCCCTCAGGGTGTGCGCGTCAACGCCGTGCTGCCGGGCGCGGTGGAGACCGAGATGTACCACGCCGCCAACGACACGGCGGAGAAGCGCGATTGGCTGAACAACGCCCACGCCCTGCGCCGCGCCGGCCAGCCGGAGGAATTGGCCCGCGCCGTCCTCTATCTGGCGTCGGACGACTCGTCCTTCGTCACCGGCACCGCCCAGCTGGTGGATGGCGGCATCTCGATCACCCGTAGCTAAGGCATGCGCACCCAAGCGCGGAAAGCATGACCGGGGCCTGATGCCCCGCACGGGGCGGCCTTTACCGGGTGGTGAGGCCGCCCTACTGTTTTGTTCATGATCCATGACGAAACCACCCTGAGGCAGACCTGGCTCACCGTCATCCTGCGACCCCATCGCAGCCTGTCGCCGCAGGGGTTCCGCGTCCTCATGGGCATCGTGGCGGCCGTCAGCTTCGGCGTGGGCCTGCTCTTCTTCCTGCGCGGCGCCTGGCCGGTCATCGGCTTCTGCGGCGTGGACGTGCTGGTGATCTACCTGGCCTTCCGCGCCAGCTACCGCTCCGCCCGGCTGTATGAGCGGGTGGAGCTGACCGACCAGGCCCTGACGGTGGAACGGGTGGAACCTCGCCGCGCCAGCCGCAGCTGGTCCTTCATCCCCTATTGGCTGCGCGTCCATATCGATGACCCCGCCCACCACGACAGCCAGGTGGTGCTGACCAGCCACGGCAAGCGCCTGGTGGTGGGCGCCTTCCTGCCCATGGAGGAACGGGTACAGGTGGCCAGCACCCTCAACCAGGCCCTGGCCAAACATCGCCAGGGTTTGGTTTAAGGCTCCCTCAAACCCCGGGCGCCAGCATCCGCTGGCTTGGCTTATCCTCGCCTTCCAGTCCGCTCTCCGGAACGCTCCGGCGGCCGCAGTCGCGGCCTACGGCATGAGGCTGGCCTCATGCCGGGTAAGCGCCTTCCGCCAGCATGGTTTCCAGCCAGCGCAACGCCGGTGACTTGTCCCCCAGGCGCTGGCGCTCCGTCCGGGCGATGGCGGCGAACAGGCGGCGCTTCAGGCCGGGACCATCCACGCCCGGCGGGTGGCCGGCGGCGTCCAGGACCAGATCCACCAGGCGGTCGGCGGCATGCAAGCGGCCCATCAGATAATCGCTCTCACGGTGCACGCGGCTGAAGAAGGCGCCGAAATGGTTGATTTCCCGCCCTTTCAGGGGGATGGCGCCGCCCATGGCCTGGCAGAAGCGGGCGTCGTCCGGGCTGATGCGGTCCACCCGCACCTCCTCCAGGTCGTCCAGCTCGCGCCAGCCGCTGATGGAAAAGGTCAGAACGTCCCAGAAGGCGAAGCCGACATAGGCCACGAACAGCTCCCGCCGTGCCGCCACGCCCAGCATGTTCAGGCCCATCAGGGCGAAGATCTCATCCACCTGCTGGTTGATGGCGTTCAGGTCGATGCGCCGCGCCAGGTCCCACATCACCTGGTCCACCGCCGCCACGTCCGGCTGGCGGCCCATGGCCAGGGGCTCGACGAAGGGCACCGCCAGGGCCTCGCGCTCGTCGGCGTTCAGGAAGGCACCGGACTCGTACACCCGCAGCCGTTCCAGGCAGTCGTACAGGTTGGCCTTGATCTCATCCAGGTCGCGGGCGGCGACATCGGCGAACTCATCCTCATCCAGCCGGGAATACAGCTCGTTCAGGGCGCGGATGACGAAGCGCAGGCGCCGGCCGCGGAAGCCCACGTCGAAGGCCAGCAGGAAGCGTACCCAGGGCGGGGCGTCACCACCCGGCAGGCCGTCGCCCCGCCGCTCCAGGCTCCAGGTCGTCACCTGGTCGGGGGTGATGCCGGTGGCCCGCGCCCAGGCGTGCAGCGCCTCCGTGGCCTGGCGGGCGGCGGCCGTACCTGGCTGATACCCACAACCCACCGCCACCAGCCGGCCCATGGCGTCCAGGACTGAGGTCAGCTTGAGGCGGACATAGGCCTCATAGGCGAAGCCCGCCTCCTGGGCCGCGCGGCCGTTGGCGATTTCCCGCCAGTCATGGATTTGGGCGTAGGTCAGTTCCGCCGGCGGCTCACCCCCCACCACCTCATGCACCAGCTGGGTGATGCCGGGGCGGGCGGCGTCGATGACGGAGCGCAGCTGGCGCACCCGGGCGTTGTTGCGGTCGATGGATACCAGTTCATCGCGCACCGGCTCATTGCGCGGAATGTCGGACAACGCTCCCTTGAGCGTGCGGAAAAAGCCCGGCGTCTCCGCCTTGGCCACCCGTTTAAGATGGGCGGGGTCGGGGTCGATGTAGATCAGCCGGCGGTCGACCTCGCGGTAGGCCGGGCGGCCGGAAATGGCGCGCAGGGCTTCGGCGAAGGGCTTGTTGTTCAGTACGCTACCGTCGATGAAGCTGATGCGCCCCGGGTCCACGCCGGCGGCCGTGTAGCGGCGGAAGTTTCGTTTCAGGAAGCGTTCCCGCTCCGGCCAGCCCCGCCCCCGCCGGGCCAGCAGGCCGTCCAACGCCCGCAGGTGCGCCGGCGTGAAGGCGCCAGGGAAGGAAGATGTGGCGCGGGCGGCGAACACCAGCCCGGGGATGGCGCCCTCGCCGAAATCCGTGTCCACCCGGCCGCCGGGCCAGCGGCGGTAGTGGAACTTCAGCACGTGGCGATGCTCCCGCTCCTCCACAGTCGGTGGGTCATGGGCGGGGATGCGCTGCAGGAAGCCGTGGAAATCGGTGACGGTGACGAACAGCGACAGGGATTGCCCCGCCGGCAGCAGCGAGGCGTAGGGGCTGACCGGCCGGCCCATGGAAGACGCCGCGTCCAGCAGCATCTCCATCAGCCGCATGCCGTCGAAGGGCGGCTTGAACCAGCGTGAGCGCACGAACATGGACAGCTTCCAGCGCATCTCGTCATCCGGCGCCAGGCGCATCAGCCGGCCCAGGCCATAGGCCAGGAAGGGCTTCAGGAACCACTTGCTCCACTTCGTCGCCCGGCCGTCCTCCACCATCAGGTTGGTGACGTCGGCGCCGTCCAGCCACAGTTCGGTCAGGGCGTCCAGGTCCAGGTCATGGGCCAGGGCGCGGGCCAGCAGCACGCCGTTGATGCCGCCGGCGGACGATCCGGCGATGACGTCGATGACGATGCGCAGGTCGATATGGGCGCCCACCTCCTGCAGCAGGGCGACGTAGACCTCCTCCGTGTCCGGGGTCTGCGCGCCGCCGTCCAGGCTGGCGCCGCTGCTGTAGCCGATGCGGCGGGCCAGGTCGTCCTGCAGGGCCTGATAGCTGCCGGTGTTGCGCAGCCGGGGATCGTGGGTGCCGTGGAAAACGCGCGAGGCGCGGGCCAGCTTCAGCAGTTCCTTGGTGACGCCGTGCATGTACACGGCCAGCGACACCCCGCCGTAGCAGACGAGCGCCATGCGCAGTTCTTTTTCCTTCACGGCACGGCATCCAAGGCGATTTCTCCCGCCCCGACTGTCGCGCCGCGATCCAGGGCGGTCAATTAAGTCTTTGACAACGCGCCCCGCAGGCCGGGTGGGGCGGGAAACCCGGCGCGGCGTCGGCCATTACAGGCCCAGCACGTCGCGCATGCTGTAGAGGCCGGGGCCCTTGCCGCCGGCCCAGATCGCGGCGCGCACCGCACCCCGGGCGAAGATGGCGCGGCTGCCGGCCTTGTGGGTCAGCTCGATGCGTTCACCTTCCGCCGCGAAGATCACGGTGTGGTCACCCACCACGTCGCCGCCGCGCAGGGTGGCGAAGCCGATGTGGCCGGCCTCCCGCGCGCCGGTATGGCCGTCGCGCACCCTGTCGGACACGGCGGCCAGGTCGACATCACGGCCGGCGGCGGCGGCGCGGCCCAGGCCCAACGCGGTGCCGGAGGGCGCGTCCACCTTGTGGCGGTGGTGCATCTCCACGATCTCGATATCCCAAACGTCCGGCCCCAGGGTGCGTGCCACGTCCTCAACCAGCGCCAGCAGCAGGTTCACGCCCAGGCTCATGTTGGGCGCCTGCACCAGGGCGGCCGTCTTGGCGGCCGCGTCGATGGCGGCCTGCTGGTCGGGGCTTAGCCCGGTGGTGCCTACCACCAGGGCCGTGCTGTGGCGGCCCGCCAGCGCGGCGTGCGCGGCCGTGCCGGCGGGGGTGGTGAAGTCGATGATGGCGTCGCTGGCGGCGAACAGGGCGTCCACATCGCTGGTGGAGACGATGCCGGCGGGGTCCAGCCCCGCCAGGGTACCCAGGTCGCGGCCCAGGTCGGGATTGCCCGGCCGCATGGTGCCGCCGGACAGGGTGGCGCCGGGGGTGCCCAGCACCTCGCGCATCAGCATGCGGCCCATCCGGCCGCCGCAGCCCACGATCCCGATCCGCATGACATCGCCCTCACCAATCTCATTATGGGGCGGTCTTAACACAGCTTACCCGCCCAAGCATCCCGCCAGGGCATGGGCGTTGGCGCGCATCAAGGTGGCGTAAAGATCAGGGCCGGCGGGCAGCAGGGCGCCCTCGGGGTCCAGCACGCCGCGCTTGGCCTGGGTCCCGTCCACCAGGGTGCCGATCAGCGCCGTCTCGAACTGCGGTTCGGCGAAGACGCAGGTGGCGCCGGAGGCCTGGATGCGGGCGCGCAGCTGGCTCAGGCGGGCGGCACCCGGCCGCACCTCCGGGTTCAGGGTGATGGCGCCCACGCCGTCCAGGCGGTAGCGCGCCTCCAGATAATGGAAGGCGTCGTGGAAGACGACGAAGGGCTTGGCGCTGACGGGTGCCAGGATGGCGCCGATCTCCGCGTCCAGGGCGTCCAGGCTGCGCAGCAGGGCGGCCAGGTTGTCGCGATAGCGCGCGGCGTCGGCCGGGTCGTGCTGGATCAGGGCGTCGGCCATGGCGCGGGCCATGGCCTTGGCGTTGGTGGGATCCAGCCAGGCGTGACCGTCGATCTGGTTGTCGGCGGCCCCGCCCACCACGGCGGGCATCAAGTGGGGATGGCCATCCTGGTGGGAATCGTCATCCGCCCAGGCGCCAGCGCTGCGCAGGGCCAGGGGGCGCAGGCCCGGCGCCTCGATCAGGGTGACGATGTGGGCGCCCCGGGCCAGGCTGGCCAGCGGCTTCACCAGGAAGGGCTCCAAGGTCGGGCCCATCCAGAACACGATGTCGGCCTGGGACAGGGCGGTGGCGTCCGAGGGTTTGAGGCTGAAGCTGTGCGGGCTGGCTGTGCCGTCGACCAATAATTTCGGTTGCCCGACCCCCTGCAACAGCGCCGCCGCCAGGGAATGCACCGGCTTGACGCTCGCCACCACC
The DNA here is from genome assembly GCF_007828045.1 of Nitrospirillum amazonense. Classification (GTDB taxonomy): domain Bacteria; phylum Pseudomonadota; class Alphaproteobacteria; order Azospirillales; family Azospirillaceae; genus Nitrospirillum; species Nitrospirillum amazonense_C. The sequence goes on from NZ_VITN01000003.1 coordinate 178,656, forward strand.
TTGGGCGCCGTGGGCGCGTCCGCCCGCGACGGGACGGTGAACGCCAGCCACAGCAGGGCGACCAGGGACAGGATGCGGAAGGGGGACATGGGAAGCCAATCGGGTAAAAAGCGCCGGGGACACGGTCGTCTCCCACATGCAATGTTATACTATAACATTTGTCAAGTCGGTCCGGATGCCGTAAAGCCGGGGGGCACGCATACCCGTGTCGCAGGCGCCTTGGCACCTGGGACCGGTTTCCCCGCCAGGAAGGGCCCATGCCGTCTCAGCCAGAGTTTGCCCAGCCAGAGTTCGCTCAGCCAGGGTTCCCAGAGATGTCGCCTGAGGCGGCGCTTATCAAGACCACGGGCCTGACGGTGCAGTTCGGCCGGCGCACGGTGCTGCAGTCGGTGGACCTGGTGGTGTCGGCTGGCGAGGTGGTGACCCTGGTGGGCCCCAATGGCGCCGGCAAGTCCACCCTGCTGCGCGCCGTGCTGGGGCTGCAGCGGCCCAGCGGCGGCACGGTGTGGCGCAAGCCCGGCCTGCGCATCGGCTACATGCCCCAGCGCCTGGCCGTGGACGCCACCCTGCCCCTGACCGTGCGGCGGCTGCTGGCCCTTTGGGGCCCGGTGACCGATGCGGCGGTGGATGAGACGCTACGCGAGGTGGGCGCCGCCAGCCTGGCCGACAGCCCGGTGCAATCCCTGTCGGGTGGGGAGCTGCAGCGCGTCATGCTGGCCCGCGCCCTGCTGCGCCGGCCCGACCTGCTGGTGCTGGACGAACCGGCGCAGGCGGTGGACGTGGCCGGCCAGGCCACCCTCTACGCCCTGATCGACGCCATCCGCCGCCGCCATGGCTGTGGCGTGCTGATGGTCAGCCATGATCTCAGCTACGCCATTTCCGGCACCGACCGGCTGATCTGCCTGAACGGCCATGTCTGCTGCGCCGGCCGGCCGGAGGATGTGCGCCGCCATCCCGATTTCCAGGCCCTGTTCGGTATCGATCCGCTGGCCATGCCGGCCTGGCTGTCCGCCGCCGGGCCGCACAGCCATGGCGCCGCCACGCCCGGCTGTCAGCACCCGCATGACCCCGGGCCCAAGGACAAGCACCCCCATGGATGATTTCCTGTTGCGCGCGCTGGCCGGCGGCATCGGCGTGGCCTTGGTGGCGGGACCGCTCGGCTGCTTCGTCGTCTGGCGGCGCATGGCCTATTTCGGCGACACCCTGTCCCATGCCGCCCTGCTGGGCATCGCCCTGGGCTTCGTCGCCGGCATCAACCTGATGCTGGCGGTGGCGCTGGTGGGCCTGGCGCTGGCCGGCGTGCTGGTGCTGATGCAGCGTCAGCGCAAGCTGGCCACCGATACGCTGCTGGGGCTGCTCAGCCACACCACGCTCAGCCTGGGCCTCATCGCCGTGGCCCTGCTGCAGACGGTGCGGGTGGACCTCATGTCCTATCTGTTCGGCGACATCCTGGCCGTCAGCGGCGGGGACCTGGCCTGGATCTGGGGCGGCGGGGCGGTGGTGCTGGTCTTGCTGGCCTGGCTGTGGCGTCCCCTGCTGGCCATGACGGTGAATGAGGATCTGGCGCGGGTGGAGGGTGTGCCCGTGCTGGCCACGCAGTTGGGCTTCATGATGCTGATGGCCGCCACCATCGCGCTGGCCATGAAGGTGGTGGGCGTGCTGCTGATCACCGCCCTGCTGATCATCCCGGCCGCCTGCGCCCGCCGATTCGCCCGCACGCCGGAAATCATGGCCGGCCTGGCCGCCGCCATCGGCGCGCTGTCGGTCTGCGGCGGCCTGGGCGCCTCTTTCCGCGCCGACCTGCCGGCGGGGCCGGCGGTGGTGGTTGCTGCGGCCGCGTTGTTCCTGCTGTCCCAGCTTTTCCCAAGGGGTGGGACGCGCTGAGAAAAGCCGCCGGCCACCGCAGGTGGTGCCGCGTTCGCGGCCGCACACTGTTTTAACTAATTTTTAAGCATAATTTTTCTACCCGAACCGCGCCATTTCGGTCACTATCTAATTAACAGCACGTGAACCGACGCCCACCTTGTGTGTGGCAGACATGACGATGGAGCATGGTTTGGATCGGTTCTCCCCCGCCGGCATGAAGGCCGGTTATGCGCAGGCGTCCGCCGGCTCAATGAGCCAAGGCTTCATCGCCGGGGAACTGCGCCGCGACACCGACCACTCGGCCGCCAGCCGCGTGGCCCGCCTCGCCTGGTTCGAACTGGCCGCCGCCGCCACCCGACGATCCCTGGCCCAGGACTTGGCCACCGACCTCGGTCTTCTCGATTTGGACAGCGCCGACCTGGACGGCTTCTACCTGGATATGGGCGCGCCGCGCACCGTGTCCCGGTAGACGACTTATGATCCGGTGTTCGGGCTGGGCGCCGGGGCCGCCGCCGGCGTGAAGCTGGTGGGTGCCGGATCCACGACGGTCACGCCGGTCTTGGTCACTTCCAGCACGGACAGGCCCCGCTCCACCTGGCCGGTGGGCAGCAGGCGGAACACCCCGTCGATGCCGGCGAAGCCGTTGGGGTCGGTCAGGTTTTCCCGCACATAGGCCTTATGGCCCTTGGCCAGCACGGCGGCCAGGGCGGTCGCGTCATAGGCCAGGGTGGCCAGGCGCGGCGGGCGCTGGCCGTACACGTCGTTGAACCGCTTCTCGAAGCCCTGGCGCGCGTCGGGGGCGGCGCTGGCGTACCAGCCCCCCACCAAGGCCGGCTCGCGTCCGATGCCGGGCTCATCCCACTGGCCGGTGCCCAGGAAGCGCACGGGGCCGGGGTCGATGTCGAAGAAGGGCAATAGGGGCGCCACCTCCTTCAGCCGTTGGCCGCCCTCGGCGATCAGGATGGCCTGGAAGGAAAGATCCTCCACGGCCGCCGCCGGCTTGCCGTCCTTCCCCCCCTCCTTGGCAGCGGCGGCCGTCTCGCGCGCCGCCGCCATCTGGGCGTGACGCTGCTCGAAGTTGGACAGCCGCTTGATGGTGTCGCTGACATCCTTCTGCGTGGGCTGATAGCGCGCGGCGCGGGTGACGTCGGCGCCTGCCTTGGCGGCGGCGTCGCGCATGGCCTGCTCCACCATGTCGCCGTTGCTCCCCACCGGGGCCAGCAGCGCCAGGCGGGTCAGGCCGCGGCTGGCGGCGTAGCTGACCACGCGGGCCACCTGGTCCTGCGGCTGGAAGCCCAGCACCCAGGTGCCGCCCGCCGGGGCGTGCGTGTCGGCCACCGTCGCGTCGTTGGAAAAGCTCAGCACCGGCACCGTGCCCGCCGCCGGCGTCACCGCCTTGGCGTCCACGCCGTAGACCGGGCCGATCAACAGGGTGGCGCCGGCGGCCAGTGCGTCCTGCGCCGCGGCCACCGACCCCTCGGGCGTGCTTTTGGTGTCGCGGATCAACAGTTGAAAATGGCTGTCGGCTGTGTCGAACAGCGCCATCTGCGCCGCCTGCTGCATGGCCTCGCCCAGGCTGGCGGCCTTGCCCGACAGGGGCAGCAGCAGGGCCACGCGCACCGTCTCATCCGCCGGCACCGTGGCCGGCGCGGGGGCCGCTTCCGCCTGGACCGGGGCCGCCTCGGGCTGGGGCTGGGCCGCTTGCGGCTGGGGCGCCTGCTGCGGCGCTTGCGCGGCGCGCGGCGGGGCCGTTACCGTGGGCTGGCTGGCGCAGCCCGCCAGCAAGGCCAGCGTCAGCAGCGTCGCTGCGGTCCTGGCCGCCGCCGTCGTGGCGGACATCCCGGCATACTTCATCGCAAACCCATCCGTTGATCCCATGAAACCGCAGCAACCGCCTGTCGACGATGTCGATGCCGGCAACGACCCATACGATGACGTTCCGTCGGACGGGGACATCCCGCCGGACGAAGACGGGGCAGAGCCTAGCGGCAGCGCCTTCGCGCGTAAACCGCCGCCTGGCCTGCATGTCGTCGCCACCCCCATCGGCAACGCCGGCGACATCACCCTGCGCGCGCTGGAAACGCTGAAGGGCGTGGACGCCATCGCCTGCGAGGACACCCGCGTGACGGCCAAGCTGATGGCCCGGTACCAGGTGCGCAAGCCCCTGCTGCCGTATCACGAGCACAACGCCGCCCGCATGCGGCCCCAGCTGCTGGCGCGCATCGCGGCGGGCGAGGCCATAGCCCTGGTGTCCGACGCCGGCACGCCGCTGATCTCCGACCCCGGCTACAAGCTGGTGCGCGAGGCCCGCGACCAGGGCTTGCACGTCACCCACCTGCCGGGCGCCAGCGCCACCCTGACCGCCCTGGTGCTGGCGGGGCTGCCCTCCGACCGCTTCCTGTTCGCCGGCTTCCTGCCCAATAAGACCGGCGCCCGCCGGGCCGCGCTGGAGGAACTGGCGCCGGTGCGCGCCACCCTGGTGCTGTTCGAGTCGGCCCAGCGCCTGGCCGACCTTCTGGCCGACGCCGCCCAGGTGCTGGGCGGGCGCGAGGTGGCGGTGGCGCGTGAATTGACCAAGCTGTTCGAGGAGGTGCGGCGCGGCACCCTGCCCGGGCTCGCCACCCATTATGCCGAGAACGGCCCGCCCAAGGGCGAGGTGGTGGTGGTCATCGGCCCGCCGCTCGACGCCGGTGGGGAGGAGGTGGACATCGACGGCCTGCTGCGCGCCGCCCTGCGCACCCTCAGCGTCCGCGACGCCGCAGCCACGGTGGCGGAGGCCAGCGGCGCGCCCCGCAAGCAGGTCTACCAACGGGCGCTTGAGATTTCGAAAGATGACGCGGACTGAGCGGCTGGTAAGAAGGACGCTGAAAGGCCGCTCCGGCGAGCGCCTGGGCCGCTGGGCGGAGGCATGGTGCCGCCTGGCCCTGCGGCTGAAGGGCTACCGTGTGCTGGCCAGCCGCTGCCGCACCCCGGCGGGGGAGATCGACATCGTGGCGGCCAGGGGCGACCTGCTGGCCATCGTCGAGGTCAAGGCGCGCCCGACGGAGGATTTGGGCCACCTGGCCGTCAGCCTGGCGCAATGGCGCCGGCTGGAACGGGCCGCCGGCCTCTACGTCGCCGCCCGGCCCCGGCTGGCGCGCCACGCCATCCGCTTCGACCTCATGATCGTCCGGCCCCGGCGCTGGCCGCTGCACCGGCCGGACGCCTGGCGGCCCTCCTGACGCCGCGTTCCATAGGGGGCCATTGAAGGTTCCGGCGGCATTGGTGGTCGACACCGGCCCCGGCGATGCGCTATCTCCCCAAAAGCCTGGCTCCCCAAAGCCCGGCGCCGCAGGGCCGATGCCGGAGGGAGCATCCAATCCGTGACCAGCCAGGGGTCCCAGAATCGCAGCACCCGCGCCGGCAAGGGCCAGGCGCAAGCCCGCGCGCTCTTGCGCGCCGTGGGCCAGATGCATGACGAGGATATTGACCTGGCGGAAACCGCCCTGGCGCTGGCGACCCTGTCCGGGGGCGACACCAGCCTGGCGCCCTATCGCCGGCATCTCACCGCGCTCTCCGCCGCCGTGGCCAAACTGACGGCCGGCCGCGCGCCGGAGGCATTGATGCTGGAGGAGTGCCTGGACGCGCTGCGCGGCGCCCTGGTGGACCGCATGGGCTATGAGGGCGACAGCGCCACCTATGAGGATTTGCAGAACGCCAACCTGGCGCGGGTCATCGACCGGCGCCGGGGCCTGCCGGTGGCGCTCGGCATCCTCTACATGCATGCCGCCCGCGCCCAGGGCTGGCGCATGGTGGGCCTGAATTTCCCCGGCCATTTCCTCATCCGCCTGGATCATGGCGGCGACCGCGCCATCATCGACCCCTTCGGCGGCGGCCGGGTGCTGAGCGTGGTCGATCTGCGCGACCTGATCAAGCAGACCTCGGGCGCCGCGGCGGAACTGGAACCGGACCACTATGCCCCCGTCGGCAACCGCGATGTCCTCCTGCGCCTGCACAACAATGTGAAGCTGCTGCACATGCGCGGCGAACGGCCCGACCTGGCGGCCGAGGCGGTGGAGGCCATGCTGCTGATGGCGCCGGGCCAGGTGCCGCTATGGCGCGAATCCGGCCTGTTGCAGGCCCAGCTGGGCCACATCACCACCGCCATCTCGGCGTTCGAGACCTTCCTGGACCTGGGGGCCCGCGCCGGTACCTCGGCCCAGCTGCTGGACCAGGCGGCCACCTTGGTGCAGCATTTGCGCAATCGCCTGAATTGACCCGATCATTATTCACCCTCGTGTGATTGGCGCCGCAGCCGGGCCGATCCCATGCGGGCCACAGTCCTGTCCTTTGCCAGCCAAGCACCGCCGGACCGCCGGGGTGGGGGAGATGAGAATGAGCCTGTCCGTCGCCATTCAGATGGACCCGATGCACTCCATCAACATCGATACCGACAGCACCTTCATGATGGCGCTGGAGGCGCAGCGGCGGGGTCACACCCTCTACCACTACCTGCCCCAGGACCTGGCCTTCCGCCACAGCCGCCTGGTGGCCACCGCCCGCCCGCTGCAGGTGCGTCGCGAGCGGGGCAACCACCACACCTTCGGCCCGGCCGAGACGCTGGACCTGGCCGGCGTCGATGTGGTGCTGATGCGCCAGGACCCGCCGTTCGACATGGCCTACATCACGGCCACCCACCTGCTGGAACACGTCCATCCCAAGACCCTGGTGGTGAACGATCCCGCCTCCGTCCGCAACGCGCCGGAAAAGCTGTTCGTCACCCACTTCCCCGACCTGATGCCGCCCACGCTGATCACCAGCGCCAAGGACGAGGTCCTGGCCTTCCGCCGGGAATACAAGGACATCATCGTGAAGCCGTTGTTCGGCAACGGCGGGTCCGGCGTCTTCCATGTGAAGCCGGACGACGAGAACCTGGGCGCCTTGCTGGAAACCTTCACCCAGCTCTACCGCGAGCCCATCATCGTGCAGAAGTACCTGCCGGAAATCCGCCAGGGCGACAAACGCATCCTGCTGGTGGATGGCGAGCCGGTGGGCGCCGTCAGCCGCCTGCCGCAGGAGGGCGAGGCGCGCGCCAACTTCCATGCCGGCGGCAGCGCCGCCAAGACCGACCTGACCCAGCGCGAACGCGAAATCTGCGCCACCATCGGCGGAGTGCTGCGCGACAAGGGCCTGGTGTTCGTGGGCATCGATGTCATCGGTGATTACCTGACCGAGATCAACGTGACCAGCCCCACCGGCATCCAGGAGATCAACCGCCTGAACGGCGGCGCCATCGAGTCCACCCTGTGGGATGCCATCGAGCGGCGGTACGCCGCGTCACGGTGAAGTCCTGGGGCCCCGGGGGTGGCTGTCGGCGGCTGGCTTGGCGGCGTGGGTGTGACATTTCCGCCGCTGGAAACGCCAGGTGCAGCCCACTGCGAGAATAGGGCTCGGGGGACCGTTGAAATCAGGTCACACCGTCTACTTATTATCACCCTGTCCGAACGATTTGGCGGGCTTTCCGGGATGCGGGTCGCCCAGGGCCATGATACGCTTCGTGATATTTGCATGAACCAGAGGGCGCCCGTGGCACGGCATCGGCGTCCGGTCGATGAGGCGGTCGATGGCTGGCGCGGACGATCTCGGCGGGGAGGACAGCCCCAAGCGGGCACCCAGGGCTTCCAGGGGCTCGGCCCCCGATGGGGGGCCGGGTGGCAATGTCGTCAATGCCGAACGGTTGCGCCGCCAGGGCGACCGTATCCGTGAGATCGAACGCCTCATGTGGGGCGCCCGCGCCTTCGCCGAGGGCGACGATCCGGACAATCGGACGGACTGACCCGTCCCCTTCCCCTACGTTTGCGTCCCCGGCTGGCCGCCATGGCGCCAGCGGACCATGCCGCGCCTGGCCTTGCGCCGCTCCGGCAGGCGGGCCAGCACCGCGCGCCGCTGGTCCGGTGTCATCCCGCCCCACAGGGTGATCTCTTCCAAGGTGCGCTGGCAACCGGCGCACAGGCCGTTGCGCGCGTCGATGCGGCAGACCCGGGTGCAGGGGCTGGCCACGTAATCGTCCGGATCGGGAACCCTGGGATCGGGGCCGGTGGAGGGGATGGGGCTGTCGGTCACGGTGTCGGCGCCGGTCGGTTGTGGGAACGTCAGATATAGCGGCGGCGGGCGTTTCGTGTCGCCCTTTCCCATGGCCGCCTTTCCTACGCGATCCTACACTTTCTGACAGGATGTTAACCCGCCGTTGTATCTTTGGGGTTAGGAATGGGTTTATCCTACGCGCTTGCGAAGCCGCAAGGGGCGCCGCAGGGGGCGCCCAGGGGACGCAAGGGATGTGGCCCCAAGGGGAAGCGGAAAGGTATTGCCAGGATGTCGGTGCTGGAGACCGCGCGGCGTCGCCGCCCGGCCGTCTTTTTTCTGACCCGCGGCCCGATTTTGGCCGCCCTCTCCGGTATTGTCCTGACCGTCCTGGCCGCGTTCTACGTCCATTCCATGCTGTCGGGCGTGGCCCAGGCCCGGCTGGCGGATGAGGCCGACGCCCGCAGCCGCCATGTGCAGCAACGCCTGGACCGAATCGCCGCCACCTTGGGGGCGGAGGGCGATTTCCTGACCGCCAACCCCGCCCCGGCGGAATTCGACCGCCAGGTGGCCCTGCTGATCGACCTCCGTCCCGAGATCAGGGCCGTGTCCTGGGTGGGCTCGGGCGGGCGCGTGCTGCGGACCGGCCCCGTCGGGGCCGAGATCGCGCCCGCCGACATGGCCGACCTCCCGCTCTCGCCCGAGGGCGTCACCGTGCGCCTGAGCGCCGACGGCGCCAACCTGTTGCTGGCGCGGTCCACGTCCGGGGCGGCGCCCAACGGCGGGATGGCGCTGGTGGCCCGCATCGACTTGCGCGACCTGCTGACCCTGCGCATGGAGGGGCAGGCCGATCCCGCCCTATGGACCCGGCTCAGCCTGCGGTCGCGCGGGGGCGAGGCCGCCTTCGTCCAGACGGGGCATACCGCCACCGCCACCTCCGAATTCAGCCGCGCCCTGTCCATCGGCGACGGGGTGTGGTGGCTGGACATGACGGGCGACCTGGTGGCCGGCCTGGCCCGCCAGTCATGGGAGGTGGAGGCCGTGCTGGTCTTCGGCTTCGCGCTGACCTTCGGCGTCAGCCTGGTGCTGATGGTCAGTCGCCGCCGCGCCCATGACCGCACCGTGCTGATGGACAGCCTGGAACAGGCCAACGCCGTGCTGCATGCCAGTGAGCGCAAATACCGCGACATCTATGAGAACGCGGTGGAGGGCATGTTCACCATCACCGTCGGGGGCGCCATCCTGTCGGCCAACCCCGCCCTGGTGCGTATGCTGGGCTATGCCTCGGAAGAGGATCTGGCGACCACTTTGACCGACGCCTGGACGCAGCTGTTCGTGGATCCGCGCCCCCGGGTGGAATTCCCCCGGGAGGTCATGGACCGGGGCGCCATCCAGGATTTCGCGGCCGAGATCCGCCGCCGGGACGGCAGCGCCCTGTGGGCGTCCCTGTCCGCCCGGGTGCTGCTGGACGGGGCCGGCCGCGCCTACGCTATCCAGGGAACGGCCGACGACATCACCGACCGCCGCCGGGCCGAGGTGGCGCTGCGCCTGGCCAAGGAACAGTCGGAATTCGCCAGCCGCTCCAAGACTGAATTCCTGGCCAACATGAGCCATGAGCTGCGCACGCCCCTGAACGCCATCATCGGTTTTTCCGAGATCATCGGCAGCCAGTCGCTGGGCTCCATCGGCAACCCCGCCTACGCCGAATACGCCAAGGACATCCACGACAGCGGCCGCATGCTGCTGGACCTGATCAACGACATCCTGGACCTGTCCAAGATCGAGGCCGGAAAGCGTGAGCTGAACGAGCACATGGTCGATCTGCCGCGCGTCTTCGCCTCCTGCCTGCGGGTGGTGAAGGAACGGGCCATCCGCGGCGGCATCCACCTGCAGACCGACTATGCCGACTTCCTGCCCCGTCTGCGCGCGGACGAGGTGGCGCTGAAGCAGCTGCTGTCCAACCTGCTGGCCAACGCCGTGAAGTTCACGCTGAAGGGAGGCACCGTCACCCTAGGCGCCGTGGTCGACGGCGACGGCCGCCTGGTCATCACCGTGGCCGACACGGGCATCGGCATGCGGGCGGAAGACATCGGCCGCGCCCTGGAACCCTTCCGCCAGATCGAGAACCCACTGACCCGCACCGCCGGCGGCGCCGGCCTGGGCCTGCCCCTGGTGCGCGCCCTGGTGGAACTGCACGACGGCAAGCTGGAGATCGAGAGCGAGCCCGGCACCGGCACCATCGCCCGCGTCATCATGCCCGCCGACCGGGTGTGGCCGGACATCGGGCTGGTGGCCGCGGCGAACTGACCGTCACCGTCACCCGCACCGGCGCGGGGCGGTGACGCTCAGAGCCCGGCTTTGTTCAGCAGGCCCAGGATGCTTTCCAGCATCACGTCGGCCATGGGCCGCACGGGGGAAGGCCAGATTTCCGCCAGACGCCCGTCGGGCGTGATCAGGTGCTTCTGAAAATTCCAGCGCGGCCGGCCCGCCCCTTCCCCCACGCTGCGGACCACCCACTGGAAAAAGGGGTGGGCGTTGGGGCCGATCACGGTCTGCTTGGCCGTCAGGGGGAAATCCACGCCGTAGGTGGTGGCGCAGAACTGCGCGATCTCCGCCGGGCTGCCGGGCTCCTGTCCGCCGAAATCGTTGGACGGCACGCCCACCACCACCAGGCCCCGGCCGCGCAGGCGGGTCCACAGCATCTGCAGCTCGGCATATTGCGGGGTGTAGCCGCAGGCCGACGCCGTGTTCACCACCAGCACCGGTCGGCCCTTGAACGCCCCCAGCGGTATGGTTCCATCGCCGGTCAGGCTGGGAAAGGTGAAGCTGTGGGCGTTCAGCCGTTCCCGCGTCTTCGGTTGCTCCATGGGCCTGACCTGGGGATTGGAAGGCGCGCGCGGGGACGGCGCGAAGGGGGCTGTGCGAGGGGCCATGCGGGGGGCCGTGCGAGGAAAGCTGTTCTGGCTCATCTACAGGTCTCAACCGTACCGCTGTTCGGTCCAGGGATCGCCTTCGTTATGGTACCCCCGCACTTCCCAAAACCCGGGGGTGTCGTCGTTGACGAACTGGATGCGGCGGATCCATTTCGCCGATTTCCAGAAATAGGCCTGGGGCACCACCAGCCGCACCGGCCCGCCATGTTCCCGCGTCAGGGGCTCGCCCTGCCAGGTGGTGGCCAGCAGCACATCGGCGGCGCTGAACGCCGCCAGGCTGAGGTTGGTGGTGTAGCCGTCATGGCTGTGCAGCAGGACGTGAGCCGCATCCGCCTGGGGCCGGGCCAGCGCCACGATGTGGCCGGCGGAAACGCCCCGCCAATGATTGTCATAGCGCGACCAGGACGTGACGCAGTGGATGTCGGACGTATCACTGAACGCCGGCTGATCCTGGAAATCGGCCCAGCGCCAGGTGAAGGGATGGTCCACCAGCCCGTCCACCGTCAGGGTCCAGTCGTCGGTGCCCACATCCGGCAGGATGCCCAGGTCCAGCACCGGCCAGTTGGTCACCAGGCGCTGTCCCGGCGGCAGGCGGGGGCGGGCCGCCGTAAGGTCGGCCTGTGCGCCGGTCAGCAGCCGGCCGTCGCGCGCCCAGGCGCGCTTGGTCGCCACCAGCTTGCTCTCAGGGGTCCTCTGGGCATCGGTGCCCAGGGCGGCATCCGGTATGGTGTCGTCGGGACTGTCCGTGGCCATGCGCCGGGTTACTCACATAATCAGCCGGGGGTGGCCGGGAATTGGCCCGGTGCCCACCGGGAGAAATCCCACGGGGAAATCCCACGGGGAATGTTGTGTCAAATCGTGAGCGCCGGATCCACATGCCGCGCCGTCGCCACAATCTTAAGGATAGTGCGCCCTGCTCCGCCTGCCTACCGCGCAGCGGCGATTTTGGCGGGAACTGTGCTTCGGGACCTATGCTTTACGGCAACATTCCTCGCCCGACCGTTGGCAGCCCTACCCTTTAAGGTTAACGTTCGGCCCCTTCCTTGATCCTTGGCCCTTGATAGACCCACCCGATTGTTGCGGATGATGCGGAAAGCCCTTTTTGTCGTTTCCCTGGCGCTTCTGGCGTCCCTGTTGCTGTCGCCCGCGCCGCGGCCCGCCCGGGCGCAGGGCGCGCCCGCAGCCGCGCCCGCCAACCCGTCCTCGCCAAACATGGCCCAGCCCGAAAACATGGCCCAGCCCGACCAGCCGCCGGCCGATCGGCGTCCGTCGGACGCGGGTGGGGACGCGGGTGGGGACGCGGGTGGGGACGCGCGGGATGGCGCGCAGATCCCCAAAGGGGAGGCGGCCAAGGAGCCGGTGGCCGTTCCGGTACCGGTACCCGTTTCGCCGCCCGCCAGCCATGCCGTCCCGCCCGCCGCGTCCTCCCAGGCGGCGGCCCTGCTGCAGACCCTGCAGGACCCCCAGCGCCGGGACGCCCTGATCGCCCAGCTGAAGCTGCTGGCCGACGCGAACCCCGGTGCCACCTCCGCCTCGGCTTCCGCCCCCGCCCCGGCGGCCACCCCCGCCGCTCCTGCCGGCGCCGCACCCGCCGCCCCGGCGCAGGAGTCGGAGGTGGAAGCGCTGGGCGCCCGCATGCTGGACGCCCTGTCCGACCGCATCGAGGAATTCAGCGAAGAGATCGCGGCCGCCGGCCAGGCCTTGCTGGATCTGCCCAAGGCCTATCGCTGGCTGGACCGTCAGATGTCCGATCCCCGCCTGCGGGTGCAGTGGGGCATCCTGCTGGGCGAGGTGCTGCTGGTGGTCATCGCCGGCTATGTCGCCCGGCTGGCGACCTTCTGGCTGTTGGCCCGCCCGCGCCGGGGTCTGGAACATCGCCAGCCCCGGAACTGGGGCGTGCGCTTGGGCCTGCTGCTGACCCGCACCCTGCTGGACATCGTGCCCATGGTGGCCTTCGCCCTGGCGGCCTATGGCGTGCAGACCCTGACCCACCCGCCCAAGCCCGCCTCCACGGCGGCGCTGGGCATCATCGTGTCCAGCCTGCTGGTCCAGGGTGCGACGCTGGCGGCCCGTTTCCTGCTGTCGCCGGGTGCCCCCTCCCTACGCCTGCTCCCCGTGGGGGATGAGACGGCGCACTACATTTACATCTGGGTGCGCCGCATCGCCCTGACCGCCGTCTATGGCTACTTCGTGGCCCAGGTGGCGCTTCAGCTGGGCTTGCCCTACCGCCCCTACATGGCCTTGCTGAAGGTGGTGGGCCTGATCGTCGGCATCATGCTGGTGATCCTGGTGCTGCAGAACCGGCAGAGCGTGGCGGACTGGATCCGGGGCCGGGACCCCTTGCTGCCGGAAGATCCGCATGATGACGGCGCGCTTGAGGCGCAACTGGCGGCCGAAATCTCCGGCGACAGCCCCATGGTCGCCGCCCCTCCGCCCGCGCCGACCGCCTGGGGCCTGGTCCGGCGGCGCCTGGCGGAGGTCTGGCACATCCTGGCCATCGTCTATCTCGTGGCCATCTACGGCATCTGGGCGCTGGAGGTGAAGGGCGGCTTCGGCTTCGTTTCCCGCGCCACCCTGATCAGCGTCGTCACCCTGATCGTGGCCCGCCTCCTGATGGAGGGGATAGATCGCCTGATCCGGCGCGGCTTCGCCATTCCGGATGATTTGAAGCGCCAATACCCGCTGCTGGAATCCCGCGCCAACCGTTATCTGCCCATCCTGCACCGGGGCGCCAAGGTGGTGGTGTGGCTGGCGGGATTGCTGACCGTGCTGCAGGCCTGGGGCGTGGACAGTTTCGGCTGGCTCAGCACGCCCTTCGGCCAGCGGGCCAGCGCCTCCCTCCTCACCATCGTCCTGATGGTCATCTTCGCGCTGATCGTGTGGGAACTGGTCAGCGGCGGCATCGAGCGCTACCTCAACACCACCGACCGCCATGGCCGCCTGGTGGAGCGCAGCGCCCGCATCCGCACCCTGCTGCCCCTGGTGCGCAACGCCGTGCTGGTGATCCTGCTGGTCATGGTGGGGCTGACCGTGCTGGCGGAGATCGGGGTCAACATCGCCCCGCTGCTGGCCGGCGCCGGCGTTATCGGCGTCGCCATCGGCTTCGGCTCCCAGTCCCTGGTGAAGGATGTCATCACCGGCCTGTTCATCCTGTTCGAGGATACAATCTCCGTCGGCGATTCCGTGACGCTGGCCGGCTACACCGGCACGGTGGAGGGGCTGACCATCCGTACCATCCGTCTGCGCGACGACAGCGGCGCGGTCCACACCGTGCCGTTCAGCGCCGTCACCGGCATCTCCAACCTGACCAAGGACTACAGCTACTTCATGGCCGATTTCGGTATCGCCTATGCCACCGACCTGAACCGGGCCACCCAGATCATGACCGAGATCGGCGAGGAATTGCAGGGCGACAGCCTGTTCGGCCCCGGCATCCTGGCGCCCCTGGAAATCCTGGGCGTCAGCGAATTCGCCGAGAAGGCGGTGAAGATCAAGTTCCGTATCAAGACCCGTCCCCGCCGCCAGTTCGCCGTGGGCCGCGAGTTCAACCGCCGCCTGAAGCTGCGCTTCGACGCCGAGGGCATCCCCTTCCCGGTCTGAGGGGGCCCGGTCTGAGGGGCCCCGGTCTGAGGGGCATCAGCCGAGAATTTCGTCCGGATCGGTCGCGTCTACGATGCGCGCCGCAGTGTCGAAGTCGAAGCCCGCGCGCGCCAGGGCGGCCAGGTCCTTGTCGCGCTTGGCCTCCCGCTCCGCCTCGAGGCGGAAGGGACCCAGCCGGCGGCGGCGGGCGTAGGCGTGGGCGGCCCGCAGGTCGGTGGAGCCTTCCTCGGCATCGCCCAAATCGCGGGCGAGTTCGCCCAGGGCGGCATCGACCAGATCGGCGTCCACACCCTTGGCCGCCATCTTCTGGCGGATGGTGCGGGTGGAACCGCCCCGGCGGTGCAGGCTGGCCACGCGGCCCTCGGCATAGACGCGGTCGTTCAGCAGGCCGCTCTGCTGATACCGCGTGATCAATGCCTCCACCCACTCCGCCCCTTGCGCCCGGTCCGTGCCGTGGGCGGCCGCCGACATGTCCACCTTGCGCATCAGCACGCGGCGCAACGCTGCGGTGGAGGCGGCGAAGCGCTCCAGGTAATGCAGGGCGGCCCGCTCCAGATAGGCGGCGCTGACCCGCCTGGGCCCGCGCCGCCTGGGGGGCTGGCGGCCTTCGGGCGGCTGGTTGGCGGGGCGGGGGTCGAAAAGATCGTCGGTCATGGGGCCATGGTAGCGCCGGGGCCGGGGCCGGCGCCACGGTGTCGCGTTAGGTTCCGGCGGCGCCTGTGACGCCGCTCATATTGCCGGATGGGGGCGCGGCGTTAAGGTCGGGCCCAGCCTTGCCGGGGGCATATCCCCGGACCCTTCCGCACGGGCGCCTTAAATCCATGACCATGCTGCAGCAGTCTCATCTGTCCGGCGCCGGCGCCGCGACGCGCGTCCCGGCCCCCCGGGCCCTGGGCGCCATCAACTGGGTGGGCTTCACCACCCTGACCAAGCGGGAGATACGTCGCTTCCTGAAGGTCTGGGTGCAGACCATTGCCGCGCCGGTGGTGACCACGCTGCTGTTCTATTCCGTGTTCGCCCTGGCGCTGGGCGGCGTGGTGCGCATGGTGGGCGACGTGCCCTTCCTGCGCTTCCTGGGCCCGGGCCTGATCATGATGGGCATGGCGCAGAACGCCTTCGCCAACACGTCGTCCTCTGTGCTGGTATCCAAGGTCCAGGGCAACATCGTCGATGTGTTGATGCCGCCCCTGTCGCCGTTCGAGTTCGTGTCCGCCTTCGTCACCGGCGGCGTCGTCCGCGGGCTGATGGTGGGCGTCGTCACCTGGGTCGTCATCCAGCTGGTGGTGCCGCTTGGCCTGCACGCGCCCCTCTACGTCCTGTTCCATGCCGTGATGGCGTCCATGCTGCTGTCGCTGCTGGGCCTCATCGGCGGCATCTGGGCGGACAAGTTCGACCACATGGCGGCCATCACCAACTTCGTGATCACGCCCCTGTCCTTCCTGTCCGGCACCTTCTACACGCTGGACAGCGCGCCGCGCTTCTTCCACACCGTGGCCCATGTGAACCCCTTCTTCTATTTCATCGACGGGTTCCGCTACGGCTTCATCGGCCGCACCGACGGCACGCTGGGGACCGGCATCGCCGTGATGCTGGGCATCAACCTCGTCCTCTGGCTGGTGGCCCTGCGCATGGTCTCCACCGGCTACAAGCTGAAGGCCTGACGCCATGGACATGCCGGTGGACGGAGTGGGTGCCGAAACGCCGTTGCCGGCCGGGGCCTACCGGCCCGACCGCCGCAGGTACCATGGGCGTTTCAACACCCTGGGCTTCCTGACCCTGCTGGGGCGGGAGATCAAGCGCCTGCGCAAGCTGGCCATGCTGTTCCTGGTGGCGCCCGGCCTGTCCGCCGCCCTTTACTTCACCGTCTTCGCCTTCGGCCTGGGCGACAAGCGGGGCACGCCCGAGGGCGACGCCATCCTGGCCTTCCTGGTGCCCGGCCTGGTTACCCTGTCCCTGCTGACCCAGTCGGTGCAGATCCCCTCCTTCTCCATCCTTTACGCGAAGATGGAGGGTGCCATCCTGGACCAGCTGATGGCGCCGGTGGGCGCGGCCGAGATGCTGGCCGCCTATGTCCTGTCCGCCATGGCCGCCGGTGTGGCCAGCGGGGCCGCCGTGTGGGTGGGGTTCCTCATCTTCTGGCAGGCGCCCATGGCCGATCCCGCGCTGGTGCTGCTGTTCGTGGTGCTGGGCTCGTCCATGATGGCCACCTTCGGCGTGCTGACCGGCCTCATCAGCGTGAAGTGGGACCATCTGTCGGCGGCCATGACCTTCGTCTTCACGCCTCTGATCTTCCTGTCCGGCCTGTTCGCCCCGGTGGCGGGCATGCCGGGTGTGCTGCGCGCCATCGTCCAGGCCAATCCCATCTACTACGCCATCGACGGCGTGCGCATCGGCTTCCTGGGGCAGGGCCAGGACCAGGCGGCGCTGGCCGTCCTGGTCCTGGTGGCCGTGAACGTCGCGCTGCTGGCCATTGCCGGCACCCTGCTGCACCGCGGCTACCGCCTTCGGAACTGATGGTCGCCACAACACGGGCCTGAGGCCGTATGTCCTTGGCGCGGCGGGAGTTTTAGCGGAATCGGCCGCTGCAGCCATGTGCTGGGGGCGCAACTGTACTGGCTGGCCTGCTGGCGGAGGGTTTGCAACGGCGGGCCGGCTTGCCTAGAGTGCCGCGCCATGGGACAGCGGACTTTGGACATAGACCTCGCCAGCGGCGACTGGCAGTGGATGGCCGTGCACGGCGGGGCCGTGCGCATCTGCCTGCCCGCGACCTGGACCCGCGTCTACCGTGACGACGGCGGTTTGGCTCTACAGTCGCCGGTGCTGTGGGCGGCCACCGACGGGCGCCCCGTGGGCGGCCACCCGCTGGACCTGCTGGTTTCCGTCACCACCTACGCCAATGAATACGGCGTGGATGCCGAAGACGCGTTGCAGTATCTGGACCGCGACCATCTGCTGCCGCCGGGCGTGACCGCCATGGCGTCGGGTGACCGCCGTTGGATCGCCTATTGTGCCGCCCTGCCGGCGGCCCCCGAGCCGGGCGAGACGCCGGAACAGGCCGCCGCCGCCACGGCGGCGCTGGGCGCCGGTGCCCGCGTTCCCGAGGCGCAGATCTTCGTGTGGAAGATGGCGGACTTCCGTCCGCCCGACCGGGTGCGCGTCGCCACCCTGCAACTGTACGTGCCGGGTGAGGAGTTCTGGGTGCCTGGCCTGGGCGCCCTGCTGGACCGCCTGGGCGACGAGATCGGCCGCATGGAGTTCGGACCCGCCGACCAGGGCCCCGTCAGCGCCGTCACCATGCGCAACATCGTGCACGCCGACGTCCTGCGCTTCCGTCTTCCCTGGGATTGGCGGACCAGCGACGAGGATGAGGACGACCTGGGCGGGCCCGAGACCAGCCATTTCCGCCGCCCGGACGACGCCGAAGCTGACGAGACCCTGCGGGTCGTGGTGCACGACTATCCTCCGCCCGACGACATGGAACCGGAGTCCGCCTTGGAATCGGCGCTCGCCGCCGGCCTGGACTGGGAAGCCATCACGTCGGAGGAAAGTGACGGCCTACCCCCCGCCGTGCTGCTGCAGCGTATCGCCGCCCAGTTCGCCGATGGGCCGGACGGGCAGGTGGGCATGGGCAGCGTCGATACCCTGGCGGATGACGAGGTGCTGGCCCGCTTCACCCATACGGCGGTGGAGGACGGGCGCCGCCGGCGCTGCCACCTGTGGCTGCGCGGCGCCGTGGTGGGCGGACGGGCGACCCTGGCCGTCTTCTCCTACGGCCTGCCCGAGGGGCTGCAAGGCTCGCCCCTGGCGGTGGACGCCGTGGCCATGCTGGAACGGGAAATCCGCCGCGCCCAGATCGGCGGCTATGAATCGCTGCCCGTTGGCGACGCCTCCGGCAACGGTGACGACGGCCTGCCGCCCGGCATGGCGCCGGATTGGCCTGCCGGCGGCTGGAACGCCGGCAGCTGGGATGAGGGCGACGCCCTGCTGGATGACGGGGATGACTTCGACGAGGATGGGGATGGTCCCCTCGACTCGGACGAAGAGGATGACGGCTATCGCCGCCGCAAGGGCGACGACCCCGCCAAGAACTGACGCGGCACGTCGGCGGCCCGTTCTTTAAAACTCGGCCCTTTAAAACTCGGCCAAAAAAACGGATGAACCCGAAAGGCGGCCCGCACGGCCGTCGTTCCGGTCATCCGTTTCATGCGTGATCCCTCCGCCCGACCCGTTCACAGACGGGGCTTGCGGTCCTGTCAGCAACGCCCCTGGGGGGTGCGGTCCAGCAGGGATTGCAGGCCCACGGTGCGGCTGTCCGCGGCCTTGGCGGCGTCTTCCGCGGCCAGGGAGGCCAGGCCCAGGAGGTGGACCAGTTCCCCCATGTTATTGCGACGGGCGTCCAGCGCCAGATTGTCGAGGCAATGCTTGATGGCGATGGCGGTAGTGCGGCGCGTGTCGGTCATGACTTTGTGCCCCAAGAGTGCGGGCGACCCCTCGCCCGGGGGTCCAAGCGACCCCTGAAGTAATTACAGCACAGATCTGGGGCGCCAAGTCAACAGGAAGAATAAAATCTCAACTAGCGATACACCATCCTGCCTAGTGTCGGGCCAATCTGGTTGTGCAAGGCAATAAGTTATAATTTTGCAGCAATAACCGGCTGTAAATCAGGCCGTTAATTCACGGTTAATTCCCGATCTGGTGGATTACGCCGGTATTCACACGACATTCACTTGGCGGCGCCAATTTCTGACAAATTGTAACTTGATGGATGGACAGTCGGGCGGCCACCGCCTGGCCTTCCCGTACCAAGCGGTGGTGGTGGGGCTCCAGCACCACCCCCAGGGCTGGCGAGGGGGCGGACGGTGCCGGGTACGCGCTATGGGATAGCGGGACATATGCCAGGGGTGGAATGGGCGCTTTTAGCGGGGTCCGCCGCCGCAAAGCCGGTTGCAGCCGGGCGCCGCCCTGCCTATATCTGCGTGGCGATGCGGTCGCTCCCGTTTCAGGATGGGGAGGGCCGTGCCATGACGGGCGCCACCGGGTGCCGCGCCATGATCGTGTTGAACGTGTCCCGTTTTAACAGGGGGACCGCTCCGGTGCCGGAAGGGCCGTCGCGCGTCTGCCACATTGGAAGGGTTAGAATTATGAGCAAAGTCATCGGTATCGATCTCGGCACCACCAATTCCTGCGTGGCCGTCATGGAAGGCACGTCGGCCAAGGTGATCGAGAACGTCGAGGGCGCGCGCACCACGCCGTCCATGACCGCTTTCACCCAGGGCGGGGAACGCCTGGTCGGCCAGCCGGCGAAGCGCCAGGCGGTGACCAACCCCGAGAACACGCTGTTCGCGATCAAGCGCCTGATCGGCCGCCGCTACGACGACCCGCTGACCCAGAAGGACAAGGGCCTGGTGCCCTACAAGATCATTTCGGGCGACAACGGTGACGCCTGGGTCGAGGCCCATGGCGAGAAGTACAGCCCCAGCCAGGTGTCCGCCTTCATCCTGCAGAAGATGAAGGAAACGGCCGAGAACTACCTCGGCGAAAAGGTGACCCAGGCCGTCATCACCGTGCCCGCCTACTTCAACGACAGCCAGCGCCAGGCGACCAAGGACGCCGGCCGCATCGCCGGTCTTGAAGTGCTGCGCATCATCAACGAGCCCACGGCCGCGGCGCTGGCCTACGGCATGGAGAAGAAGGGTTCCGGCATCGTCGCGGTCTACGACCTGGGCGGCGGCACCTTCGACGTGTCCGTGCTGGAAATCGGCGACGGCGTGTTCGAGGTGAAGTCCACCAACGGCGACACCTTCCTGGGTGGCGAGGACTTCGACGCCCGCATCATCGACTACCTGGCCGACGAGTTTAAGAAGGAGAACGGCATCGATCTCCGCAAGGACCGTCTGGCCCTGCAGCGCCTGAAGGAAGCGGCCGAGAAGGCCAAGATCGAGCTGTCTTCCGCCATGCAGACGGAAGTCAACCTGCCGTTCATCACCGCGGACCAGACCGGTCCGAAGCACCTGAACGTCAAGCTGACCCGCGCCAAGCTGGAAGCCCTGGTCGAGGATCTGGTGGCCCGCACGGTCGAGCCCTGCAAGGCGGCCCTGAAGGACGCCGGGCTGAAGGCCAGCGAGATCGACGAGGTGATCCTGGTCGGCGGCATGACCCGCATGCCCAAGATCATCGAGACGGTGAAGCAGTTCTTCGGCCGCGAGCCGCACCGCGGTGTGAACCCGGACGAGGTGGTGGCCGTCGGCGCCGCCATCCAAGGTGCGGTGCTGAAGGGTGAGGTGAAGGACGTCCTGCTGCTGGACGTGACCCCGCTGTCCCTGGGCATCGAAACCCTGGGCGGTGTGTTCACCCGCCTGATCGACCGCAACACCACGATCCCGACCAAGAAGAGCCAGACCTTCTCCACGGCCGAGGACAACCAGACGGCCGTCACCATCCGCGTCTTCCAGGGTGAACGCGAGATGGCGGCGGACAACAAGATGCTGGGCCAGTTCGACTTGGTCGGCATCCCGTCCGCCCCCCGCGGCGTGCCGCAGATCGAGGTCACCTTCGACATCGACGCCAACGGCATCGTCAACGTCCAGGCCAAGGACAAGGCCACGGGCAAGGAGCAGGTGATCCGCATCCAGGCCTCCGGCGGCCTGTCGGACGCCGACATCCAGCGCATGGTCAAGGAGGCCGAGAGCCACGCCGCCGACGACAAGAAGCGTAAGGAGCTGGTGGAGGCCCGCAACCAGGCCGACGGCCTGATGCACTCCACCGAGCGCACGCTGAAGGAGAACGCGGAGAAGCTACCGGCCGCCGAGAAGGCCGCCGCCGAGAAGGCCATCGCCGAGCTGAAGACGGCGCTGGAGGGCGAGGACGCGGCCGACATCAAGGCCAAGACCGAAGCCCTGGCCCAGGTCTCCATGAAGCTGGGTGAAGAGCTGTACAAGTCCGGCCAGGACGCCTCGGCCGCCGGTGGTGAAGACCACGGCGCCACCCATGGCGAAGGGTCGGAAAAGGTTGTCGATGCCGATTTCGAGGAAGTCGACGAAGACAAAAAGAAGTCCGCCTAAGTCTTTTTTAAGACGATCCGGGCAATGACTGACTAGGTATCGGGCCCGTCCGCCGGTGAAATCCGGGGGGCGGGCCTGAGCCCCATCAGGGGCCTGTCCGTCAGGCCGCAGGCCCTTTTGGGTCTGGTGGGGCCCGGGTTCCGGCAATTCCCTGAAAGGGCTTAGGGCCAAACATGGCGAAGCAGGATTATTACGAACTTCTGGGCGTGGCGAAGACCGCCTCGGCCGACGACCTGAAAAAAGCGTACCGCAAGCTGGCCATGCAGTATCACCCCGATCGCAATCAGGGTGACAAGGCGGCCGAGCAGAAATTCAAGGAAGTCAGCGAAGCGTACGAGGTCCTGAAGGACGAGCAGAAGCGGGCGGCCTACGACCGCTTCGGCCATGCCGCCTTCGAGAACGGTGGCGGCCGGGCCGGTGCCGGCGCCGGCGGCTTCGATTTCGGCAGCGGCTTCGCCGACATCTTCGAAGAGATGTTCGGCGACTTCATGGGCGGACGTCGGGGCGGCGGGCAGGGCCCGGGCCGTGGCAGCGACCTGCGCTACAACCTGGAAATCTCGCTGGAGGACGCCTTCAAGGGCACCTCCACGAACGTGCGCGTGCCGACCTCCGTCGCCTGCGATGTCTGCAACGGCACCGGTGCCGAGTCGGGCACGCAGCCGGTCACCTGCCCCACCTGCAACGGCGCGGGCAAGGTGCGGGCGCAGCAGGGCTTCTTCACCATCGAGCGCACCTGCCCGGCCTGCGCCGGTGCCGGCCGCGTCATCAAGGATCCCTGCCGCAACTGCGGCGGCCATGGCCGCGTGCGCAAGGAAAAGACCCTGCAGGTCAACATCCCCGCCGGTGTCGAGGACGGCACTCGCATCCGCCTGACGGGCGAGGGCGAGGCCGGGGCTCGTGGGGCGCCCCCGGGCGACCTGTACATCTTCCTGGCCATCGCCCCGCACGCGCTGTTCATGCGCGACGGCGCCAACATCCAGTGCCGGGTGCCCATTCCCATGACCACGGCGGCCCTGGGCGGCACGGTCGAGGTGCCGACCATCGACGGCAGCCGCGCCCGCGTCTCCATTCCGCCGGGCACGCAGAGCGGGCACCAGTTCCGCCTGAAGGGCAAGGGTATGAGCGTTCTGCGCAGCACCCAGCGCGGCGACATGTACGTGACGGCCCTGGTCGAAACCCCGGTCAACCTGACCAAGCGCCAGCAGGAGCTGATGCGCGAGTTCGAGAAGGCCGGCGAAGAGAAGGGCGGCACCCACCCCGAATCGGAAGGCTTCTTCGCCAAGGTGAAGGAGCTGTGGGCCGACCTGAAGGAATAAGGGTTGTTGAATTACGCCGGCGCGCTGCCTCCTGCCTAGGTTCTTGGGGGTGACGCGCCGGCGTTTTCTTTTGGGGAAGATCATGAAGCGTCTGTGCGTTTTCTGCGGTTCCAGCCCCGGCTTCGATCCGCAGTACCTGGAGGCCGCGCGCGGCCTGGGCCGGGCTTTGGCCGGCGCCGGCATCGGCCTGGTTTACGGCGGCGCCTCCGTCGGCCTCATGGGGGCCGTGGCCGACGCCGCCCTGGAGGCGGGCGGTCCGGTCATCGGCGTCATCCCGGAATCGCTGAAGAAGAAGGAAATCGCCCACGCCGGCTTGACCGACCTGCGCGTCGTCGCCTCCATGCACGAGCGCAAGGCCCTGATGGCGGAGCTGTCGGACGGCTTCATCGCCCTGCCCGGCGGCATCGGCACCTTCGAGGAATTGTTCGAGGTCTGGACCTGGGCCCAGTTGGGCCACCATCAGAAGCCCTGCGCCATCTACAACGTCGCCGGCTTCTATGACGGCCTGACCGCCTTCCTGGACGGCGTGGTGGCCTCCGGCTTCATGAAGCAGAACCACCGCGACATGCTGGTGACGGCTGACACGGCGGCGGCACTGCTGGACAAGCTGCGCGCCTACCAGCCCCCGGCTGTGACCAAATGGATCAAGGCGGACGAGCGTTAAGAGCTTGTTCCCAAGTAAATGAGGCCGCTGGAAATGACACCGGCGGCCTTTTCTTTACCCGACATCACGCCGCGATCAGATCGTCGGCCGGGCCGAAGAACTCGTAATGGATACGGTCGGCGGCCACGCCGGCCAGGGCCAGGCCGTTAAGATAGGTGCGCAGGAAAGGCTTGGGTCCGCACAGGTAGATGTCGGCCTGGTGCAGGGGCGTGTTCTCCCGCAGCCAGTCGATGCTGATGAAGCCTTCGCCGTCGTGGGTGACGCCCAGGCGGTCCTCGGGGTGCGGTTCGCTGTAGAAGGTGGCGACCCTGATGGTGGGGTGCTGGGCGGCGAGTGCCCGGACATGGGCGTCCATGGCATGGGTGGTGCCGTTCAGCGCGCCGTGGATGTAGTGGGTCTCCAGGCCCGGGTGCCGGGCCGCGATCTCCTCCGCCATGCTAACCATGGGGGTAAGGCCCACGCCGCCCGACAGCAGGATGACGGGCCGCGTCGGCGCCTCATCCAGGAAGAAGTCGCCGGCCGGTGGCGTCGCCTCGATGATGTCGCCCACCTGGACATGGTCGTGCAGGTGGCGCGAGCCGCCATTGCCGTTGGCCTCCCGCTTCACGGAAATGCGGTACTGCCCGTCTTGCGGGGCGCAGGAGATGGAGTAGGTGCGCTTCACCTCGGTACCGTCCGCCAGAGCGAAGCGGAAGGTCAGGTACTGTCCCGGCTTGTGGCGGGGCACGCCGCCGCCGTCAGCCGGCCGCAGGATGAAGGAGGTGATGACGCCGCTTTCCCGCACCTTGTCGGCCACCGTGAACTGGCGCCAGCCGGTCCAGCCGCCGTCCTGCGCCGCAATCCCGTCGCGCAGCACGGACTCGCGGGCCTTCAGCACCTCCGCCAGGAACCAGTAGGCCTCCCCCCAGGCGTTCAGCACCGCATCGGTCGCGGCGTCGCCCAGCACTTCCTTGATAGCGCCCAGCAGGGCGGTCGCCACATGGGGATAGTGTTCCGGCAGGATGTGGTAGCCGACGTGCTTGTGGGCGATGCGCTCCACCACCGGCGTCAGGGCGCCCAGGTTCTCGATATTGCGGGCATAGGCCAGGATGGCGCCGGCCAGGGCATGCACCTGGGCACCGTCCTCACCCTGGTTGGCGTGGTTGAACAGCGCGCGGATGGTATCGTCCTGGAACAGGCGGCGGTACATGGCGTGGGTAATGGTGGGGCCGTGTTCGGCCAGCAGCGGCACGGTGGCCTTGACCAGGGTGATGGTTTCCGGGCTCAGCGGCTTCGGCATGTCGTGCTCCTGTCTGGGGAAGGGGGGGCCAGCCTTACCCAGTCAAGGCGGCGAGCCGGCGGATACGCAATTCATTCATTTCTAATGAATGAATTCCTGCCAGCGATATCGATGTGTGTCAAATACATCTTTTTGCGCAAACGGTGATATCGGGCCCGGCACATTGCGGGGGATATGAAAAAGGCCGCCGGGATCGCTTCCGGCGGCCTTCAGGGATCCATCGGTGGGAGGGGGGCGGCTACAGCGGCGTCACCAGCCGGCCCAGCGGCCGGCCGCCCAGGATGTGGACGTGGTAGTGCGGCACCTCCTGGTGGCTGTCGGGGCCGTGGTTGGAGATCAGGCGATAGCCCGAGCCCTCGACCCCCGCCTCGGCGGCGATGCGTGAAACGGCGCGGGTGAAGGCGGCGATCTCGGCGTCGCTGGCCTGGGCGCCGAAATCGGCGGCGCTGACATAGGCCCCCTTGGGGATCACCAGGATGTGGGTGGGGGCTTGCGGATGGATGTCGTGGAAGGCCAGGACGTGGTCGTCCTCATAGGCCTTCTTGCAGGGGATCTCGCCGCGCAGGATGCGGGCGAAGATGTTGGTGCTGTCGTACGCCATCTTTTTCTCCCTCAAGCGCCGGCAGGGGCGCGGTCGCCGCCCCTTATAGCGGATCAGCCTTTACGGTTCTTCTTTTCCTCGATACCGCTGATGCCCTGGCGGGCGGCCAGCACGGCATAGATGTCGTCCGGCGTCAGGCCGGCGTCGGCCCACAGCACCAGCAGATGGTAGAGCAGGTCGGCGGATTCGGAGGCCAGCTTGTCGCGGTCGCCCCGCATGGCCTCGATCACCGCCTCCACCGCCTCCTCCCCCACCTTTTGGGCGATCTTGGCGGTGCCGCGGTTGAACAGCCGGGCGGTGTGCGAGGTTTCGGGGTCGGCACCCTTGCGGGCCAGGATGGTGGCATACAGATCCTTCAGCGGATCGCCCTTGGTCTTGCCGGGCATGGCGTCACACCCCGCGCATGGGAATGCCGGCGGCGGCCATGTGGGCCTTGGCCTCGGCGATGGAATAGGTGCCGAAGTGGAAGATGCTGGCGGCCAGCACGGCCGAGGCATGGCCCTGGGTGACGCCGTCCACCAGATGGTCGAGCGTGCCGACCCCGCCCGAGGCAATCACCGGCACGGGCACGGCATCGGCCACGGCGCGCGTCAGCTCCAGATCGAACCCGCTCTTGGTGCCGTCGCGGTCCATGGAGGTCAGCAGGATTTCCCCGGCGCCGTATTCCGCCATGCGCTGGGCCCATTCCACCGCGTCCAGCCCCGTTTCCTTGCGGCCGCCGTGGGTGTACACGCCCCAGCGGCCGCCATTTGCGGCTGATGGGGCGTCGCGCTTGGCGTCGATGCCCACCACCACGCATTGGGCGCCGAACTTCTGCGCCGCCTCGCGCACGAATTCGGGCCGGCTGACGGCGGCGCTGTTGATCGAGACCTTGTCGGCGCCGGCCAGCAGCAGCTTGCGGATATCCTCCACCGTGCGCACGCCGCCGCCCACCGTCAGGGGCATGAACACCTGTTCCGCCGTGCGGCGCACGACGTCGAAGATGGTGTCGCGGCCTTCATGGCTGGCGGTGATGTCCAGGAAGGTCAGCTCGTCCGCGCCGGCGGCGTCATACAGGCGCGCCTGCTCCACCGGGTCGCCGGCGTCCACCAGGTCGACGAAGTTGACGCCCTTGACCACGCGCCCGTCCTTCACGTCCAGGCAGGGGATGATGCGGCGTTTCAGCATCACAGCATCTCCCGGGGGCGGTTCAGCAGGCCCAGCGCCGCCACCGGGTCGATGCGCCCGTCATACAGGGCGCGGCCGCAGATGACGCCGGTGATGCCCGTGTCCTCCTGCCGCTTCAGCGCGGCCAGGTCGGCGATGCTGGACACCCCGCCCGAGGCGATGACCGGCGTGGTGAGGTGGGAGGCCAGGTCGGCCGTCGCCTCCACGTTCACCCCGCCCAGGGCGCCGTCACGGTCGATGTCGGTGTAGATGATGGCGGCCACGCCGGCGTCCTCGAACTTCAGCGCCAGGTCCAGGGCGGTGATGTCCGACGCCTCGGCCCAGCCCTCCACCGCCACGCGGCCGTCGCGGGCGTCGATGCCCACGGCCACGCGGCCGGGGAACAGGCGGCAGGCCTGCTTCACCAGGTCGGGGTCGCGCACGGCGATGGTGCCCAGGATCACCCGCTCCACCCCGCGCTTCAGCCAATCCTCGATGGTGGCGATGTCGCGGATGCCGCCGCCCAGCTGCACCGGCAGCTTCACCCGGTTCAGGATGGCGGCCACGGCGTCGCCGTTGACCGGCCGGCCGGCGAAGGCGCCGTTCAGGTCGACCAGATGCAGCCATTCGAAGCCCTGCGCCGCGAAGCGCGCCGCCTGGTCGGCCGGGTCGGTATTGAACACCGTGGCCTGGTCCATGTCGCCGCGCACCAGGCGCACGCAGGCGCCGTCCTTAAGGTCGATGGCCGGATAAATGATCATGGTTCGCCCTAATCCCGCTTGCTGTCTTGAGGCCGGTCTTCTTGCCGGCTGGGGTCCGTCAGATCCTTGTAGAAGAACAGGCCCGGCACGTCCCGCCCGTCCACCCGCGCATAGTGGGGATGGTGGCCCCATTCGATGTAGCCCAAGGCGCGGTACAGGGCGATGGCGGCACCCTGGGTGGCGCGCACGTCCAGGTTCAGGATGCGAAAGCCGGCCTTGCGCGCCTCGTCCTCCACCGCCAGGGTCAGCGCCCGGGCCAGGCCGTGGCCGCGCCCCCACGGGGCGACGAAGCTGGTGGTCAGGTTGCAGGCGAAGCTCTGCGCCTCATTGTTGCGGGTGGGGCGCACCAGCTGGGCCGATCCGGCGATGACCCCGTCCAGGCGGCCCACCAGCAGGGTGCGCTCCGGCACCACCATCACGCCCTTCCAATAACGCTCCATGGCCTCGCGCGCGGGGGGCGTCACCCAGCCGAAGCCGCCGCCATCGCGGATGGCCAGGTCGGCGGCGTCGCACAGGTCGTCCATGTCGCCGGGGCGGATGCGTTCCACCACCTCCACGGTGATCTGGGCGCTGGGGGCAGCCGGCTGATGCGCACCGGTCATGGGAAACCTCGAAGCGT
The DNA here is from genome assembly GCF_007828045.1 of Nitrospirillum amazonense. Taxonomy (GTDB): domain Bacteria; phylum Pseudomonadota; class Alphaproteobacteria; order Azospirillales; family Azospirillaceae; genus Nitrospirillum; species Nitrospirillum amazonense_C. The sequence goes on from NZ_VITN01000003.1 coordinate 206,562, forward strand.
GGCGGCGGAAACGATGGCGCGTGGACGGGAGCAGTGTATCAGGGCGTCCAGGCCAGGAAATTGGCGATCAGCTTCAGGCCCGTGGCCTGGCTTTTCTCCGGATGGAACTGGGTGCCCGCCAGATTGTCGCGGCCCACCAGCGCGGGAATGGATCCCGCGTAGTCGGCGTGGGCCTTCAGCAGGGCGGGGTCGCCCACCTTCAGGCCGTAGGAATGGACGAAATAGACATGGGACCCGGCCTCGATGCCGGCCAGCAGCGGGTGGTCCGCCTGGTCCAGCACCAGCTCGTTCCAGCCCATGTGCGGGATCTTCAGGGCGGGATCGGCCGGAGTCAATCGTTCCACCACCGCATCGATCCAGCCCAGACCTGGGTGCACGCCATGTTCGCGGCCCTCGCGCGCCATCAGCTGCATGCCGACACAGATGCCCAGGAAGGGCTGGCCTCGGCGGATCACCGCCTCTTCCAGCGCGTCCTTGAGCCCGTCCACGGCCAGCAGGCCGCCCATGCAATCGGCGAAGGCGCCCACACCTGGCAGGATGATGCGGTCCGCCCGGGCGATGGCGTCCGGGTCGGCCGTGACGGTGACGGGCAGCCCAAGGCGCCCTGCCTCCTGCGCCGCCCGCTCCACCGCCTTGGCGGCGGAACGCAGGTTGCCGGAGCCGTAGTCGATCAGCGCCACGGAGGCGGAAGAGGTCGCGGTCATAGGCGGCGGACCTTGTGACGGAAAGAAAGGATCAGAGCGAACCGCCCAGCACACCCTTGGTGGAGGGCACGGCGTCGGCCTTGCGCGGATCGACCTCGATGGCGGCGCGCAGGGCCCGGGCCAGGGCCTTGTAACAACTCTCCACGATGTGGTGGTTGTTCTCCCCGTACAGGTTTTCCATGTGCAGGGTGGCACCGGCGGCGAAGGCGAAGGCCTGGAACCACTCCTTGAACAGTTCCGTATCCATCTCGCCCAGCTTGTCGCGGGTGAATTGGACCTTCCAGATCAGATAGGGCCGGTTGGACAGGTCGATGGCCGCGCGGGTCAGCGTCTCATCCATGGGGATGTAGGCGTGGCCATAGCGGTTGATGCCGCGCCGGTCGCCCAGGGCCTTGGCCACGGCCTCGCCGATGGCGATGCCGGTGTCCTCGGTCGTATGGTGGAAATCGATGTGCAGGTCGCCCACCGCGCGCACCGTCAGGTCGATGAGCGAATGGCGCGACAGCTGCTCCAGCATGTGGTCAAGGAAGCCGATGCCGGTCGATACGTCGTAACGCCCGGTGCCGTCGAGATCCACGGTCACGCTGATCTGCGTTTCCTTGGTCTTGCGCTCCACAGTGCTGCTGCGGGCGCCTGCTGGTTCGTTCCTGTCCATAAACACTACTTAGCAGCAAGGCTGTTACCGTGAAAGGGCCGGAGCATCGACTCTGGCGCATGGCTTGACCCGCATCATCGCCATCCCACATACCGTGGGCCCTTCATTCATTTCCATTCCAACGGAAGCCTCAAGGCCATGTCCGATTACGGCAAGACCCACGATCCCATCCAGTGGCACGGCACCACCATCCTTTCCATCCGCAAGAACGGGCAGGTGGTGGTGGCCGGCGACGGCCAGGTGTCGGTGGGCAACACGGTGATGAAGTCCAACGCCCGCAAGGTCCGCCCCCTGGCCGGCGGGTCGGTCATGGCCGGCTTCGCCGGCGCCACGGCGGACGCCATGACCCTGTTCGAACGGCTGGAGGCCAAGCTGGAACAGTATCCGGGCCAGCTGACCCGCGCCGCCGTGGAACTGGCCAAGGACTGGCGCACCGACCGCTACCTGCGCCGGCTGGAGGCCATGATGGCCGTGGCCGACAAAAGCGCAAGCCTGATCCTGACCGGCAACGGCGACGTGCTGGAGCCGGAGGACGGCATCATCGGCATCGGCTCCGGCGGCGCCTATGCCCTGGCGGCCGCCCGCGCCCTGATCGACCTGCCGGACCTGGATGCGGAGGCCATCGCCCGCAAGGCGCTGGGCATCGCCGCCGACATCTGCGTCTACACCAACCGCAACATCACCCTGGAAAAGCTGTGAGCCCGGCGATGACCTCGTTCTCCCCCCGCGAAATCGTCTCGGAACTGGACCGTTACATCGTCGGCCAGAAGGACGCCAAGCGCGCCGTGGCCATCGCGCTGCGTAACCGCTGGCGCCGCCAGCAATTGCCGGAAGGCCTGAAGGAGGAGGTTCTGCCCAAGAACATCCTCATGATCGGGCCCACCGGCGTGGGCAAGACCGAGATCGCGCGCCGCCTGGCCAAGCTGGCCCAGGCCCCCTTCCTGAAGGTCGAGGCGACCAAGTTCACCGAGGTGGGCTATGTCGGCCGCGACGTGGAACAGATCGTACGCGACCTGGTGGAGATCGCCATCACCCTCACGCGCCAGCGCCTGCGCAAGGAGGTGGCGGCCAAGGCCGAGCTGCGCGCCGAGGAACGGGTGCTGGACGCCCTGGTGGGCGAGGGGGCGTCATCCGAGACGCGGCAGAAGTTCCGCAAGATGCTGCGCGAGGGCCAGCTGAACGACAAGGAGATCGAAATCCAGGTACAGGACAACGCCGCGTCCGCCCCGGCCTTCGACATCCCCGGCATGCCCGGCGGCAGCATGAGCATGATCAATTTGGGCGACATCTTCGGCAAGGCCTTCGCCGGCCGCACCAAGGCCCGCCGCATGACGGTGGCCGAAAGCCACGTCGTGCTGATGGCCGAGGAATCCGACAAGCTGCTGGACAACGAGACGGTGGTGGCCGAGGCCATCCACGCCGTGGAGCAGAACGGCATCGTCTTCCTGGACGAGATCGACAAGATCACCGCCCGTTCCGAAAACCGGGGCGGCGGCGACGTCAGCCGCGAGGGTGTGCAGCGCGACCTGCTGCCCCTGATCGAGGGCACGACGGTCAACACCAAGCATGGCGCGGTGAAGACCGACCACATCCTGTTCATCGCGTCCGGCGCCTTCCATGTGGCCAAGCCGTCCGACCTGCTGCCGGAGCTGCAGGGCCGCCTGCCCATCCGCGTGGAACTGAAGCCCCTGACCGAGGAGGATTTCCGCCGCATCCTGACGGAGCCGGAGGCCAGCCTGATCAAGCAGTACGTGGCCCTGCTGAAGACCGAGGACGTGGCCCTCAGCTTCACCGACGACGCCATCGACGAGCTGGCGCGCCTGGCGGTGCAGATCAACAGCACGGTGGAGAACATCGGTGCGCGCCGCCTGCACACCGTGCTGGAACGCCTGCTGGAGGAAATCAGCTTCACCGCCGCCGACCAGGCCGGGAGCACCGTGGCCATCGATGCCGCCTATGTGCGGGAAAAGGTGTCGGACCTGGCCAAGAACGCCGACCTCAGCAAATTCATCCTATAAGCGTTGGCGCCAGCGTGCCGGGATGGGGCGGGGCCGCCGGGTCCCGCCTTTTTTATGGGTTATCTTTGGTTGCGCGGCATCTTTCTGAAATCATCCGGGGGTGGATGGTGCGCCCGGGACCATTGGATCAGACAACGGTGTCTTGGTGCTTTTAATCCATTAACAGGCCATTTGACTTAAATTCCTCTTGGCATCGCAGTGTGTGATCTATGACACAGAGAATCCCTTTAATGAAAAGATAGACTATTTATACCTTAAGAGGGGTTTCGTGGCCCCTGCGGGTAACTTTATTGTTCCCGTACAGGATCAACCCAGGAACATGACATCCGGGGGGCAAGATGAACGGCGATGCAACGGAGACGGTGGCGGATCTGCCACTGCCACAGATCAGGACTAGGGACAAGACCGCCGGCGACAAGAGCGCCGGTCGCTGGCTGCTGCTGGCGTTGACCGCTGTGGGCATGATCCTGCTGGCGGCTTGGTCGTCCTCGGGCGAAAGCAACGCCGCCCCGGCCAAGGTACCGGCCCAGATGTCAGGGGACCCGGTCGAACAATAACACCTGAAACAGGTCTGGTTGTTCACCGGGCGGCCTTGCGGCTGCCTTTTTTATTTGTGGGATTGTCTTATTTATGGGCGTGGAGCGGGCGGGCCCCGCCAATTCCATTAATTCCCACCGGCCGCGCCCCGGTATCTGGTCCCCGGGGGCGGCAATCATCAGATCAACCAAGTAAAATGCTGAACGGCAGGGCTGGTTTCACGCGTGGCCGGCCAAGGCCGGTTCCGCCGCGGGAACCTTGGGCGCAGCCGCCTTCACGGCGGGCTTGGTGGCCTTGCGGGCCACGCTGGCCATCAGTTTCAGGACATCATCGCGGTAGACGCCGTCGCGCTCCATTACCAGGCGGACCACCGGGTCCTCCAGCATGTCGGTCAGGCGGGGTTCGTGGTGCACCATCATCGTGTCTCACCCTCCCTTCTTGGGCTTTGTCCAAGCCTGCTCCAGGCTTCGGGGTTCCAGGCCCCATCCCCATTTCAGGAGGGGCGGGGCATGAGCCATCCGTCGCCATGGGGCATATATGAGCATGGCAGACGGCTATGACAGGGGCATGTCGGGTTTATGGCCGCTAATGTCAGCCGCCATCCGGCATACCCTTGCCGTACAGTGAGTTGTACGATGCCGGGGTCCCGGAATCGTCGCCCGCCGATGGGGGTAGGACGCCCCGCCGCAGGCGCCGGGAAAAGGCCACGGATGCCAAGCACTTAGGCCCGAGTCCCCCATGGTGCCTTAAACGCGAACGGCGGACCCGGGGGCCCGCCGTTGGTGGGGGTGCGGCCTTGCGCCATCCCGATAGTTGCGGGGAATGGCCGCGTCAGATGTCCTCTTCCCCATCGGCCAGATGACCGGGGCCCAGCAGGCCTTCCCACTTGGCGATCACGGCGGCGGCCACCGACACGCCCACCACATTGGTGGCGCTGCGGCCCATGTCCAGCAGGTGATCGACAGCCAGCACCAGCACCATGCCCTCCGACGGGATGTGGAAGAAGGGCAGGGCCGCGGCGATGACCACCAGCGAGGCGCGCGGCACGCCGGCGATGCCCTTGCTGGTCAGCAGCAGCAGGCCCAGCATCTCCACCTGCTGGCCGATGCTGATATGGATGCCGTAGGCTTGGGCGATGAACATGGTGGCGAAGGTGCAGTAGATCATCGAGCCGTCGAGGTTGAACGAATACCCCAGCGGCAGGACGAAGCTGACGATCTTGCGGGCGGCGCCGAAGGCCTGCATGCGCTCCAGCGTGCGCGGGTACGCGGCTTCGGAGCTGGCGGTGGAAAAGGCCAGCAGCACGGGCTGGCGAATGGCGCTGACCAGCTCACGCACCCGGCCGCCGATGAAGGGCACGGCCGCCGCCAGCAGCACGACCCACAGCAGCGCCATGGCCAGGTAGAAGCCGCCCACGAACTTCACGTAGCTGCCCAGCACCTGCAGCCCCTGCGTCGTCACCGTGGCCGCCAGGGCCGCGAAGATGGCGACGGGCGCGAACATCATGACGTAGCTGGTCACCTTCAGCATGACGGTGGCGATCTGTTCCACCAGGTGCACCACCACCGGCACCTTCTCCTTCACCGAGGCGATGGCGATGCCCGCGAAGATGGAGAAGACGACGATCTGCAGGATCTCGTTGTTGGCCATGGCCTCGATCACCGAGCGTGGCACCGTGTGCTCGATGAAGTTCTTCAGGGTGAAGACGGCGGCGTCCGGCGCCTTGCCCCCGGACGTGGGGTCCGGCAGGGCCATGCCCACGCCCGGCTCCAGGAGTTGCACCATGACCAGGCCCAGGATCAGCGAGACGATGCCGGCCAGCAGGAACCAGCCCAGCGTCTTCACGCCCACGCGGCCGATGGCGGCCACGTCCTCCATATGCGCGATACCCACCACCAGGGTGGAGAAGACCAGGGGCGCGATGATCATCTTGATCAGGCGCAGGAAGATATCCGTCAGGATGGACAGGGTGCCGGCCAGCGAGGCCCCGTCGGCCGCGGGCAGGTTGTGCCCCACGGCGCCCACCGCGATGCCGGCGACCATCGCGCCCAGGACGAACAGCGTGAAGCGCTTTTGCTGCATTGAAACCTATCCCCCGATGGCCGGCGCCGCCGCCCCGACATGCCCGGGGCGATTTTGGCGCGGTCAAATTTTCTGTTGCTGTCTACTTGCCTTGAAACCGGCGCCGATACAACGGCGGCCTTCGCCGGGAAGGCCTCTCACTACCGGAATCGCTACGCTTTCCGTCACCGTATGGGCATGGCGTACATCAGGCCGCCCTGGTTCCACAGGGCGTTCAGCCCCCGGTCCAGGCGCAGCACGGAATTGCGGCCGACGTTGCGCTCGAACACCTCGCCATAGTTGCCCACCTGGGAAACGATGCGAACGGCCCAGTCATCGTCCAGGCCCAGCGACTTGCCCAGCCCGGCCCCCGTCCGCACGCCCAACAGGCGCTGCACGCCCGGGGCGGCGGACCCCAGGTTGTCGCGCACGTTGGCCTTGGTGATGCCCCGCTCCTCCGCCTCGATCAGGGCGAAGACGGTCCATTTCACGATGTCGAACCATTGCTCGTCGTCCTTGCGCACCGCCGGCGCCAGCGGTTCCTTCGAGATCAGCTCGGGCAGGATCAGATAGTCGTCGGCGCTGACCGTCTGTGCCGCGCGGGTGGCGGCCAGGGCCGAGGCGTCGGTGGTATAGGCGTCGCAGCGGCCGCTGAAGAAGGCGGCCACCAACTCGCCCAGATCCTCGATGGCCAGCGGCTTGTAGCTCATGCCCGTGGACTGGAAGTAATCCGCCAGGTTCAGTTCGGTGGTGGTGCCCTGCTGCACGCAGATGGTGGCGCCGTTCAGTTCGCGCACGCTGCGCGCCCGGAAGGACCGCCGCACCATGAAGGCCTGGCCGTCGTAATAGACGGGCGGGGCGAAGTCCATGCCCTGCACGTCGCGGCTCAGGGTCCAGGTGGTGTTGCGTGACAGCAGGTCAATATCCCCCGACAGCAGGCTGCTAAAGCGCTGGCGGCCGCTCAGGGGAATGAACTGGACCTTGCGGGCGTCGCCCAGCACGGCGGCGGCCACGGCGCGGCAGATGTCCACGTCCAGGCCCGTCCATTCCCCCTGGCTGTCCGGCGCCCCGAATCCCGGCAGGCCGGTGTTGACGCCGCAGCGCAGGGCGCCGCGCTGGCGCACCAGCTCCAGCGTGCCGCCGCTTTTGGCGGAACCGGGGGCGGCCGCCCCGGCGGGGGCCCAGGCGGGTGCCATAAGGGCGCCAGCCGCCAAGGCCAGGCCCAGCGCCCATATTTTCGCCTGGCGCGTCCAGCCGCGCCGCATCCTGTGCCCCATGACCCGCCCCATGTCGTCCCGAAGTCCCGCTCCCGCGCGACCGGCCTTGGGCGCTAACCGTTTGGTGGCCAAGGGTTCGTCACGGGTCATCGCAAGATACAAAAGGCCCGGGCGGACGCCTAGTGCCCCCGGGGCGGATTCCACCGGCCACAACAATGGTGGCAACCATTCGCCATGCCGAAATAGACGCTATATTTGTCTGGAAATAACGGGAGTGGCCAAATAAAGGACCCAGCCTCGCATTCCGTTAAGCCCATATATGGGAAGAAACCGACGATTTCGCAAGTCCACCATTTGGCCAAGTTGGCCATTTCTACACGGTCGTGGTACATCCATGACTTCCGGCGGGCATGGGGTTGCCCGCCGTTCCGCATTCGTATTCCGCAAGGCCGGTCCTGCCGCCCATCCGTCCGCATCGGATGGGCCGGGACTGTGACCGGTGCCGCCTGGCGCGGCCATCCGGAATGGGAATGCCCCGCACGACGAACCCCCGGGATTGAGATCCATGCCGCCCATCAAACTCACCCTCAACGGAAAGCCCTGGTCGGTTGACGCCGACCCCGACATGCCGCTCCTCTGGGCGGTGCGCGAGATCGCGGGCAAGACGGGGTCCAAGTTCGGCTGCGGCGCCGCCCAGTGCGGCGCCTGCACCATGCATGTCGACGGCCAGCCCGTGCGCGCCTGCTCCACCCCCATCGGTTCCATCGCCGGGTCCAAGGTGACCACGATCGAGGGCATCGAGGGCGAGGTGGCCAAGGCCGTGCAGGACGCCTGGGTCAAGCTGGACGTGGTCCAGTGCGGCTACTGCCAGTCGGGCCAGATCATGTCGGCCGTCGCCTTGCTGACCGATAATGCCAAACCCACCGACCAGGACATCGACAGCGCCATGAGCGGCAACCTCTGCCGCTGCTCCACCTATGTCCGCATCCGCGCCGCCATCCACGAGGCGGCCAAGGCGCTGGAGATCTGATCATGCCCGATGGACACATGACCCAAGCCCCCGAGACCCAAAGCCCCGAGGGCACCTCCCGCCGCCGTTTCCTGCAGGTCACCGGCGGCGCCGGCGTGGGCCTGATGGTCGGATTCACCTGGACCGGCACCAGCCGCCGGGCCCAGGCCGCCGCCGCCCAGACCTTCGAGCCCAACGCCTTCGTCAAGGTGGCGCCGGACGGCACCGTCACCGTGCTGATCAAACATCTGGAGATGGGCCAGGGCGTCTTTACCGGCCTGACCGCCATCGTGGCGGAGGAGATGGACGCCGACTGGGCGCAGATGCGGGCGGAACACGCCCCCGCCAACGCCAAGCTGTACAACAACACCGCCTTCGGCCCCATCCAGGGCACCGGCGGCTCCACCTCCGTCTATAATTCCTGGACCCAGCTGCGCCAGGCCGGCGCCACGGCGCGCGCCCTGCTGGTGGCGGCCGCCGCCCAGACCTGGGGCGTGCCGGCGTCGGACATCACCGTGTCCAAGGGCGTGCTTTCCGCCGGCACGCGCAAGGCCGGCTTCGGTGAGCTGGCGGCCAAGGCGGCCACCCTGCCCGTGCCCGCCGACGTGCCGCTGAAGGATCCGAAGAATTTCACCCTGGTGGGCACCAAGCTGCCGCGCAAGGACAGCGCGGAGAAGACCACCGGCAAGGCCATCTTCGCCATCGATGTCGTCCAGCCGGGCATGCTGGTGGCGGTGGTGCAGCGCCCGACCCGCTTCGGCGCCAAGGCCCAGACCATCGACGCCAAGGCGGCGAAGGCGGTGAAGGGCGTGGTCGAGGTGGTGGAGATCCCGCGCGGCGTGGCCGTGCTGGCCACCTCCTACTGGGCGGCGCACCAGGGGCGTGAGGCGCTGAAGGTCACCTGGGACGAGACCAACGCCGAGAAGCGCGGCACCGACGCCATCGTCGCCGACTACAAGACCCTGCTGCCCAAGCCGGGCCAGCTGGTGACCAAGGAGGGCGATGTCGACGCGGTGAAGGGCGCCAAGACCGTGAAGGCGGAATTCACCTTCCCCTACCTGGCCCACGCGCCCATGGAGCCGCTGACCTGCGTGGTCAAGCTGGGCAAGGACGGCTGCGACATCTGGGCGGGCGACCAGTTCCAGACCATCGACCAGATGAACGCCGCCAAGACGGCCGGCCTGAAGCCGGAGCAGGTGACCATCCACACCGTCTATGCCGGCGGCAGCTTCGGCCGCCGCGCCAACATCGAGTCCGACTACATCGTCGAGGGCGTGGCCATCGCCAAGGCGCTGTCGGACGCCAAGGTGCAGGGCGGCAAGTTGGCCGGGCGGCCGGTGAAGCTGATCTGGTCGCGGGAGGATGACATCCGGGGCGGCCGCTATCGCCCCCTGTATGTCCACGGCATGGAGGCCAAGCTGGGCGCCGACGGCAGCGTGCTGGCCTGGCAGCACCGCATCGTCGGTCAGAGCATCATGGCCGGCGGCCCGTTCGACCAGCCGGGCAAGCCCGACGCGACATCGGTCGAAGGGGCGGCGGAAATCCCCTACACCATCCCCAACCGCCTGGTGGACCTGCACACCACCACCTCGCCCGTGCCGGTGCTGTGGTGGCGATCGGTGGGGTCCACCCACACTGCCTTCGCCGTGGAAACCTTCCTGGACGAGCTGGCGGCGGAGGCACGCCAAGATCCCGTGGCCTTCCGGCGCAAGCTGATGGAAAAGCACCCGCGCCATCTGGCGGTGCTGAACCTGGCGGTGGAAAAGGCCGAGTGGACCAAGCCCCTGCCCAAGGGCTGGGCGCGGGGCGTGGCGGTAGCGGAAAGCTTCCGGTCCGTCGTCGCCCATGTGGCCGAGGTCTCGCAGGACGACAAGGGCCGCATCAAGGTCGAACGCGTGGTCTGCGCCGTCGATTGCGGCATCGCCGTCACGCCGGACGTGGTCAAGGCCCAGATGGAGGGCGGCATCGGCTATGGCCTGGGCGCCATCATGTTCGGCGCCATCACCATGAAGGACGGCCTGGTCGACCAGTCCAACTTCGACACCTACCGCTGCCTGCGCATCGATGAGATGCCCAAGGTGGAGGTGCACATCGTCCCCAGCGCCAACCCGCCCACCGGCGTTGGCGAACCGGGCGTGCCGCCCTTGGGGCCGGCGGTGGCCAACGCCATCGCCGCCCTGACCGGCAAGCGCATCCGCGACCTGCCCTTCGCCGGGTCGGTCAGCGTTTGAGTGAAGCGCGACGGTGGCCTTTGTCCCGCCACTGTCGCCCACGACGCCAATCAGCGGCATGGGAGCGATCCCGTGCCGCTGTAGGCCGCCGTCGCTCCAGCACCTAATCAAGACTATCCGACAGCGGCACCGACTCCGGGATTTCCTCCGCCACCCGCTGTTCCAGCTTTTCCATCAGCGCCCACAGCTGCGCGCGCTCGGTGTCGGTCAGCACGGACAGCAGCTGCGCCTCCCAGGCCAAGGCTTCCGGTGCCACCTGGGCGTAAAGATCGCGCCCCCGCGCACTGAAGGACAGGCGCAGCAGGCGCTGGTCCCGGGGGTGGGGCTGGCGGTCCAGCAGGCCGGCGGCCACCAGGCGGTTGACAGCCCGGCTGACCTTGGCCTTGTCCATGGCCGTGCGCTCCACGATGTCGTTGGACGACAGCGGCTGCTCCTGGCCCAGGGTGGCCAACACCCGCCATTCCGGAATGCTGAGGCCGAAGCGTTCCTGGTACCGCGTGGCCAGCGCCAGGCTGACCTTCTTCGATAGGATATTCAACCGGTAGGGCAGGAAGCGGTTCAGTTGCAGATCGAGGGACATGGGGGTGCTGGCCCTGTGACAGGTTGGTGGCGGCGGCGGGGCGACTTGACAGGGAAACCCGCGCGGCCTACTGTACTTATAACGTTTCATTTGAAACGATAAAACCGACCGCTGTCCATCCTGTCATTGGGGTTGTCCTTAACGGGCGCCGCCCCGGGGGTGGAAGACGGGTTGGGAGGAAACCGCCCCGTTTTTCGTGGTCTCAAGGCGCCGCCGTCCCCTGGGATGGCCGGCCGCCTTGAGGGCGCCCTTTTTCCTGCCGACCCCGTAAGGGCGAATGGATCGATAGGAAAGGCCCCCATGAAGCTGGCTACCCTGAAATCGCTGGATCGGACGCTGGACGGCGCCTTGCAGGCCAAGGTGGGCCGCGACGGTATCCTGGTGGTGGTGTCGGCCGACCTGGCGCGCTGCCGCGCCGTGCCGGGCATCGCCGCCACGCTGCAGCGGGCCCTGGATGATTGGGCCCAGGTGGCGCCGCGCCTGGCCGAGGTCGCGGCCGAACTGGATGAGGGCGTCGCCCCGTTCGAGGCGTTCGACGAGGCCGCCTGCATGGCCCCGCTGCCCCGCGCCTACCAGTGGGCGGACGGCTCGGCCTACGTCAACCATGTGGAACTGGTGCGCAAGGCGCGCGGCGCCGACATGCCGCCCAGCTTCTGGACCGACCCGCTGATGTACCAGGGCGGGTCCGACAGCTTCCTCGGCCCCCGCGACCCCATCCTCATGGCCAACGAGGCCTGGGGCATCGACCTGGAGGGGGAGGTGGCGGTGGTCACCGGCGATGTGCCCATGGGCGTGTCGGCGGAAGACGCGCGCGGCCTGATCCGCCTGGTCATGCTGGTCAACGACGTGTCCTTGCGCGGCCTGATCCCGGCGGAATTGGGCAAGGGTTTCGGCTTCTTCCAGTCCAAGCCTTCCAGCGCCTTTTCCCCCGTGGCGGTGACGCCGGACGCCCTGGGCGGCGCCTGGCGCGATGGCAAGCTGCACCTGGACCTGCTGTCCTTCATCAACGGCCAACCCTTCGGTCGGCCCAACGCCGGCATCGACATGACCTTCGACTTCGGCCAGCTGATCGCGCATGCCGCCCGTACCCGGCCGCTGGTCGCCGGCACCATCATCGGCTCCGGTACAGTGTCCAACCGGGGGCCGGACGGTGGTCCGGGCAAGCCCATCGCCGAGGGCGGTGTCGGCTATTCCTGCCTGGCGGAGGTGCGCACGGTGGAAACCCTGCTGCAGGGCCAGCCCAAGACACCCTTCCTGCGCTTCGGCGACAGCGTGCGCATCGAAATGCGGGACGCCGCCGGCGCCAGCCTCTTCGGCGCCATCGAGCAGACGGTGGCGGAATACCGGCCCCAGCCGGTGGCGCCCGAGCCCGTTCCCGTCCCCGCGCCCTGACCGTCCCCCTTCAAGGACCCGCCTGCCCCATGGCCTCGCTCGCCCTCTACACCTATTTCCGTTCCTCGGCCGCCTACCGCGTGCGCATCGCCCTGAACCTGAAGGGCCTGACGGCCAAGCAGGTGCCGGTGCACCTGCTGCGCGATGGGGGCGAACAGCTGAAGCCGGACTACCTGGCCCTGAACCCGCAGGGCCAGTTGCCCACCCTGGCGGTGGAGGATGCGGACGGTCGCCACCTGCTGACGCAATCGCTGGCCATCGTGGAGTACCTGGACGAGGTGCACCCCACCCCCGCCCTGCTGCCGGCCGACCCCATCGCGCGGGCCCAGGCGCGCGCCGTGGCCCTGGCCATCGCCTGCGACATCCACCCCATCAACAACCTGAGGGTCCAGAAATACCTGAAGGGCGAGATGGGCGTGGATGAGGAACGGGCCGGCCGCTGGGTGCGCCACTGGATGGAAACCGGGCTGGCGGCGGTGGAGGCGATGGTGAAGCCCCATGCCGGCCGCTTCTGCTTCGGCGACACGCCCGGCCTGGCGGACCTGACCCTGGTGCCGCAGATGTTCAACGCCCGCCGCTTCAACGCCGACCTGTCCGCCTGTCCCACCCTGTTGGCCATCGACCGGGCCTGCCTGGCCCTGCCGGCCTTCGCCGACGCCGCACCCGACCGCCAGGCCGACGCGCCGCCGGCCGCCTGACGGCGCAGGGGGCCTCAAGCTTCCTCTCGCCTGGCGGGCAGGCTCAGGGCATGATGGCGTCGCTTTCCGCCCTCCTGCGACCGCAGCCCCGCCCATGCCCTTCGACCTGGCGCCGCTGGACCTTCTGGCCCTCATCACCTTCTTCGTGTTGTGGGGCGGCTATAACCTCATCTTCCGCCTGCCGGGCGCGCCGGCCAGCCTGAACCTGCACATGCGCACGGTGCGCGAGGTGTGGATGCGCAACATGCAGGCGCGCGACACCCGCCTGCTGGATGGCCAGCTGCTGGGCCATCTGATCCAGAGCGTGTCCTTCTTCGCCTCCACCACCGTGCTGCTGATCGCCGGCGACCTTAGCGCCCTGGTAAACGCCGACCGGCTGGCGGCCCTGGTGGACAAGATGCATGTCGCCAGCACGGCGTCGGGCGCCCTGGTCGAGGCCAAGCTGTTCCTGCTGTTGGGCGTGTTGGTCTACGCCTTCTTCCAATTCACCTGGGCGGTACGGCAGTACAACTATACCTGCGCCCTGATCGGCGCCATGCCCGACGCCACCAACCATCCGCCCAGCGTGGATGTGGACGCGGCGGCGGACGCGGCGGCGGCCCTGCTGTCCCTGGCGGTGCAGAGCTTCAACGCCGGGGTGCGGGCCTATTACTTCGGCTTCGCGGCGCTGGGCTGGTTCGTCCACCCCTTGGCCTTCATGGCCTCCACCACCCTGGTGATTGTGGTGCTGGTGCGCCGCCACTTCCACTCCCGCGCCTTCCACGCCGTGCGCCGCTTCGGCACGGCGGTGCGGATGGTGCTGCCGGAACCCACCCGGCCCCTGCCACCCGAAGGGGGTTGATCCCACCGGCGGCATGATCTCGGATCATGCCGCTGTAGGCCGCAGGCCGCGACTGCGGCCGCCGGACTTTTTCGGGGAGCATTAGCGGACTGAAAGGGAAGGCAAGCCAAAGGCGCGGATGGCCGCGCCCGGCGCTGAGGGAGTTTTAAAACTACTCTTCGCTATAGGCGTGCCGGCCGCCGCGCGGGTCGGTGACGGTCCAGCCGCCTTCGCCGTCGGGGGCCAGGTAGTCGGCGGTCAGGGGCACCTTCCCGTGGCCGCCGGGGATGTCCAGCACATAGGTGGGCTGGCACAGGCCGGAGACATCGCCGCGCAATTCGCGCATCAGGGCACGGCCGCGCTGGATCGTCGTGCGGAAATGGGCCGTACCCTTGGCCAAATCCCCCTGGTGCAGGTAGTGGGGCTTCACCCGCGCCTGGACCAGGGCGCGGAAGGTGCGGGTCAGGGTCTCGGCGTCGTCGTTGACGCCCCTCAGCAGCACGGTCTGTGACAGCAGCGGGATGCCGGCGTCCACCAGGCGGGCGATGGCGCCGCGCGCCGCGTCGTTCAGTTCGCGCCAATGGTTGGCGTGCAGCATCAGCCAGCTGGCGATGCGCTGGCCCTTCAGGGCGGCCACCAGTTCCGGCGTGATGCGGTCCGGGTCCACCACCGGCACGCGGGTGTGGAAGCGGACGATGCCGACGTGGGGGATGGCGTCCAGGCGGGTGACGATCTCGGCCAGGCGGCGGGGCGAGAGAATCAGCGGGTCGCCCCCGGTCAGGATGACCTCCCACACCTCCTCATGGCCCGCGATATAGGCGATGGCCGCGTCCAACTCCGCCCCGTCCAGGGTCTCGCTGCCCGGGCCCACCATCTCCCGCCGGAAGCAGAAGCGGCAATAGACCGGGCAGACATTGGCGGCCTTCAGCAGCACGCGGTCGCGGTAGCGGTGGACGATGCCCTTCACCGGGCTGTGCGGCCCGTCGCCGATGGGGTCGGCCAATTCGCCGGGGGTGGTCTCCAGCTCCTCCCCCGCCGGGATGAACTGGCGGGCCACCGGGTCGTTCGGGTCGGTGGGGTCGATCAGCCCGGCCATCTGGTCGGTGACCGATACGGCGAAGCTGGCCGCCACCCGCTCCAGCACCGGCAGGGCGGCGGCCTCGGCCAGGCCGGCCTCGACCAAACCATCCGGGGTGCGGATGGCGGCCTTGCGCGGGGCGAGCTGGCGAACGGCGATGCCCATGGGGCCTCTCCCTGGCGGTGCGTGGAACGATGGAATCAGGGCGTTAGATCGACCTTGGGCGCCCCCTCGTCAAGCGGCCCGCCCGCATGGGCCCCCCGCATCGGCGTTGGCGCCGGGCCTGGGCTTGGGGCACACTGGCGCCCTGATGCGGGGGCATCCCTTTGATAACCAGGCAAACGGGGAACAGGGCATGGGGCTGAAACGGGCCGCGGTGGCGGCATTGCTGATGGGATTGGTGACTGGCATGACGGACGCGACCGCCGCCGAGACGAAGACCGCCGCTTACGGCACCTGGGCCTCGCCCATCACCGCCGCCCGCCTGGCCGGTAGCGAAATCCGCCTGGGTGACCTGATGGTGGACGGCGGCGTGCCCTATTGGCTGGAAAGCCGTCCGGCGGAGAAGGGGCGCTTCGCCATCGTCACCCCCGACGGGAAGGGCGGCATCCGTGAGCTGACGGGGACGGAGGTCAACGCCCGCACGCGCGTTCATGAATACGGCGGCGGCGCCCTGCTGGCCACCGGTGGCCGTCTGTACTTCAGCAACTTCGCCGACCAGCGCCTGTACACGATGCCCGAGGCCGGCGGCGCGCCGCAGCCGCTGACGCCGGAGGGATACCGCTACGCCGACTGCGTGGCGGGAACGCCCCGCCATCTCTATTGCGTGCGCGAGGACCATAGCGAAAAGGGCGAGGCCAAAAACGCCATCGTCAGCCTGGCGGTGGACCAGCCCGGCGACGCCGGCACCGTGCTGTTTGGCGCCAGCGACTTCGTGGCCTATCCCCGTCCAAGCCCGGATGGCAAGCGCCTGGCCTGGGTCGCCTGGTCCCATCCCAACATGCCCTGGGACACCACCACGCTCTATGTGGCCGACATCACGCCCCAGGGGCTGGGCAGCCCGACGGTGGTGGCCGGCGGGCATGACGAGTCGGTGCTGGAGCCGCAGTGGGATGCCGACGGCACGCTGTACTTCGTCTCCGACCGCAGCGACTGGTGGAACCTCTATGCCTGGCGGGACGGCGCCACACGCGCCGTTCTGCCCAAGGCGGCGGAATTCGGCGGCCCCCTGTGGAACCTGGGCCTGACCACCTATGCCCTGACCGGAAAGGGCCAGGCGGTGGCGCGCTACGCCGCCAAGGGCCTGGACCACCTGGCGGTCATCGACATCAAGACCGGGGCGGCACGCCAATTGGACCTGCCCTTCGTCGGCATCACCGGCGTGCGCTTGGCGGGCCCCGACCAGGCGGTCATGATCGCCGGCTTCGCCGACGCCACGCCGGCGGTGGTCAGCGTCACCCTTTCCACCGGCACCCACGCGGTGCTGCGCCGCCCGGCGCCGGAAAGCCTGGAACCCGCCCTGGTGTCGCGCGCCCAGCCCATCGAATTCCCCACCACCCCCGGCCCGGACGGCCAGGCGCGCACGGCCCACGCCTTCTACTACGCCCCCACCAACCCGGCCTTCCAGGCGCCGGTGGGGGAAAAGCCGCCCCTGCTGGTCAAGGTGCACGGCGGCCCCACCAGTGCCGCCAAGCCCTCGATGGACATGAGCGTGCAGTACTGGACCAGCCGCGGCTTCGCCGTGGTGGACGTGAACTACGGCGGCAGCACCGGCTATGGCCGCGCCTATCGCAACCGCCTGCGCGGCACCTGGGGCATCACCGACGTGCAGGACGCCACCGCCGTGGTGGCCTACCTGGACAAGGCCGGCCTGGCCGACGCCAACCGCGCCGCCATCCGGGGCGGCAGCGCCGGTGGCTACACCACGCTGGCGGCCCTGGCCCTCACCAAGGTGTTCAAGGCCGGCGCCAACTATTACGGTGTATCGGACATGGAATCCCTGGCCAAGGACACCCACAAGTTCGAGAGCCGCTACCTGGACAGCCTGGTGGCCCCCTACCCGGCGGGCAAGGCCGTCTACGACGCCCGCAGCCCCCTGCACCATCTTGACGGCTTCTCCGCCCCCCTGATCACCTTCCAGGGGGCGGAGGACGCCGTGGTGCCGCCGGCGCAGTCGCGCAGCATCGTCAACGCGCTGAAGGCCAAGGGCGTGCCCGTCGCCTACATCGAGTTCGAGGGCGAACAGCACGGCTTCCGCAAGGCCGACAGCATCATCCGCGCGCAAGAGGCGGAGCTATACTTCTACGGCCGCATCTTCGGCTTTACGCCGGCTGATACGCTGCCGGGGGTGGCGATCGATAATCTGAAGTGAGGAACTGACAGGGCTGGTAAAAGCGCCCGCCCCTTGGCGGCAGGGACATTTTTTCCCAAGGCCATTGTCGCGCCGGAATTTCGACCGATCCTCATGTCGCAGGTTCGGATTTCGGAGCAATACCTCATGCCGTTCGTGGCCATCGGCTATACCGCCAATCCCAAGGCGCCCATCGGGAAATGGGCTTGCACCCGCACATCGGCGCTGGGGCCTTATGACACCCCGCCCCCCGACGACACCCAACACAACCCTGATTATTGTGGGCAATGCGTTTCCTACGTGACGCAGGTTTGCCCCTCCCTTCCGGTAAGAACAGGGTTGTGGAGAATGGGCGACCCTGTAAAGGGAAACAAGAATATTATTGCCGGAACTGTGATAGCGACATTCGATTCGAATGGCCATTATTATGGGCATGCCGCTATTTACGACCATCAGACCGATGATGGGATTTATGTATATGATCAGTGGATCACCGGTACTGCCCCTCAAGCGGTTTCGCTTCGACTCATTTTGTGGCAGGGGAGAGGTGTCTCAAACACCGGCAATAAATTCTTTGTTGTGGAGCACTGATATGGCTCGACTGTCCTTACTTACATTACTTGTTGGTTTGATGTCGGCGGGCTCGGCATTGGCGACAACGCCCAGCGTATGTCCCGTTCGCGGCAACGATCCCGTTAAATATATAAGCGTGTACAATGGAAAACCCGAGGATTTGGTAAATCTCGCCCCCGATGATGAAACCGATAAAAATCCAAAGCAGGACAAGTTCACGCTGGACTATATCTACAAGGGCGGTCGAGTGGCCACCATCCGGTGCAAGTACGAAAGTGGCGCGATCACGGATGTGGAGCTGAAAGATCCGGTTAAACAGTGCACGGCATCGAGGGGGAAGACGGGTGAGGTGACAATTCGGTGCCACTGAAGCCCATCTTATGGATGGGCCGCGTTGGCAGCGGGTCCCTCATCCTGCCCGGAAAAGGCTGCTCACAATGTCACGGATTGTCCGGCGAATTGCTGCGGACGCATCCGGATCTCCGCCGCCAGGCCGTCCAAGTAGGCGCTGTCGGCCAGGGCCCGCGCCGCTTCCATCGCCATCAGCGGAATGTTCAGCTCATAGATGCCGACGCCGCCGCACAACACCGACAGTACATGGCCAGTGCCGGTTTCATATAGGATGTAGGTCCACGCCTTCTCAGCGATTTTCCGGGGCGTCATGGGATGTGTCCCTGGGAACGGGATAGCTCAACCAGGCGGTGACAACCACGTCACTCCTGAACCGGCTGCGCTAATAGACGATGCAATTCGCGTCCTTGCCATACCGCGAAACTTCTTTCGTGCTTTCTCAGCTATGACGGTCAAGTAGATGGCGATGGTCAAACGTCAAGCGCCGTGGGCGGGGGGCCTGAGAAATCCCAGCAGAATCCCAACGAAAGTCCCAGCGGCCCAGGGCCAGATGAGGCAATAACTTAGGCATTCTGCGCGTGTCTGGGATGAATGGTGTCCCCGGCGGGATGGGTGCGGAACCGATCGCCAACTAACTGAATCTAATAAGATCATAGCTTTAGAATGGTGGGGCTGGTACACAGACATGGTACACATCTGCTGAAAATGCCCATGCCTGATCCTAACCACCATCTGACTCTGAAGCACCAGACCTGGTTCTTCCGCCTCCGTGTTCCCGCTGACCTGCGCGTCAGGTATGGCATCAAAGAAATCCACAAGAGCCTTCAGACGCACTCGGTGGTTCGAGCCCGGCTTGAGCGTGACGTGCTGCTTGGACGGTACCGGCGGGAGTTCGACCAGTATCGGCGCGACAATCGGGCAGGAGACCTGGTGCTGGTCAACGCTCTCGGCGCGAGGCGGCGGATTGCTGAGGCCAGCGACACCCTGGTTGTCGTGGACACAGGCCATGAGCGGCTGACGGAGCGGGAGCATGCCATTGACATGGCGCGGGATACGGCCGAGCACGTCATATTCCAGGTGATCGGCACAGATGATCCCGATGATCCCGAGTATGCTGAGAACATGGCTCTGTATCACCGCGTGAGCCACGGCACGACGGAGCCCTTGAAGCAACTGCTGGACCCGTGGTTGGGCGAGACCAAGGGGGCCCCCAAGACCCTCGCGGAAAAGCGCAAGGTGGCCCAAGCGTTCCTGGGTTGGATGGTGACCCAGCGGTTCGTGCTGGTGGGTGACATCACCCGCCGGATTGCCGCGCGTTATGTCCGGGAGGAAATCGCCGGGCGCGGGGTGAAGCCCGCGACGGTCAACAAGGATATATCGCACCTGTCGTCCTGGTGGCGTTGGCTGGACAGGCGCGGTCACCTGGACGACGACGGCGTGAACCCCTGGATGGGGCAGAACTACACCATCAACCCCGAGGCCAACGGGGAGGACGAGGACACCAACCATCGGGCCTGGACGGCGGACGAGTTGAGGACCCTGTTTAACGCCGATCCGGCGGCCCCTGGGATGCGTTCGGCGACCCGGGCCACCCTCCTGCGGTTCGGGAAGGTGGCGTTGTACACGGGCGCCCGGCGGGGCGATCTGGCCGGTCTCAAGGTTGGCGATGTGGAGTCGAGGGGAGATGCTGGCCTATGGCTGGTGGTGCGCCGGGGCAAGACCAAGGCGGCTACCCGCGACATCCCCGTACACAGCGCCATTGAACCCCTGGTGCGGGAGATGATCCAGGACCGTCCGGCAGATGCCTGGTTGTTCACCGGCCCGGGGATCATCGGAAAGACCGCCAGCGCCCGGGCAAACTATGTGGGCAAGCTGTGGCGCGACATGACCGGAGCGCTGAATCTGGCGCCGGTTCTGCACGGCCTGCGGTCGACGTTCATTGAGCATCTGGAGGCCGCAGGGGTACCGCTCAGCACCGTGAAGCTAATCGTCGGACACCGGCGCGATGACATCACCTTCGGCCGCTACAGCAAGGGCAGTCTTGTGGAACTGCGGACGGAGATCGAGAAGATGCAGGTGGTGGGCGTGTTCAACTAAGGTCGGCGTATGAGCGGACACGGATGAGACCATGACCATTCCCGATCATTTGCGGCGGCATTCCACCCGGCAGGCCATTGACGCCCTGGCGGCGCGCTTCGACCTTCCGAACCACCCCGGTATGCAGGACTGGGAATGGGAGGTGGCAGACCCATCCCGCCTGGATGAGTTCATCGCCGCTTACGAGGCGGGAGGGCTGAGCGAGGACGAGCGTTTCACGCTCATGGAAACCATCATCCAGTCATTTGAGGATGGCGACCAGGCGCCTGAACGTGACCCACGATGGGCGCACGTCCTCGGATTGCTTGACCGAAATGTCGGTCTTCACGGCCCTTCCATATGGTACTGGTCCGCACCAGAGAACGACGCGCGTCGGGAGACGTTTAGAGTTTCCCTGACGATTCGTGATGTCTTGGCCAAGCATCGTGCGTGGCTTCAGCGATAGCTCTGAGGCCAGGCGACTGATCCGCTGATTTCGGCTGAGATGGTCAGCACGACTGCGCGCGGGTGAACAACAACGTCGATAAACCCCAGAGGAAGTTTGAAAGAGGGCTTTCCTGAACCCCCTGGGGGTGGTTAGCAAACGAGCGCTGGCTTCTCTTGAGGCTGTGCCGTGGCATGGCTGTTCAGCCAAAGATCGGCAAGACGAAGGGCGGCCTCGAATGAACTCGCCTTGGCTAGGACAGAGATACCATCCCGCCCGGGCTCATCGCAGGTCTCGAAGAGAAAGAAGCCGCCAAAGCCTAGGTGTTCAGCAGAAGATTCGATGAGGGCTTGACGTGATAGGGTTGCAACGTAGACGCTTCTGCCATCGCCGATATCTATGCTGGCAAGGATGTCATCCATGTTCCAGTATCCCCCTACGCGTGTAACCCCGCGCATCTCAGTCAACGATTTGGCGCGGTATATGGTTTCGTCTGACACGGCCCGTATGGGCATTATTCGTCGCGCGAAAACCCCTTTGACAGCGCCCGTCATCCGTTATCGGGATGTTAGGCCACCAATCTGCACATATCTAGCAGACCCTCGCCGAGGTTTGAATCCCCTAGTCGCTGCGGAGCAAATGTTCCTTCAGCGGACACAGGACACGGCGGAAACTCCTCTACGTAAAGATGATGCTCGACAGTCAATAGAGGTGATCCACGCCCTGCAAGGTATGGGGAACCAGCTGGCAGCCTACGACTTCCAACCTCCTCCCGGCGATCAACCGAGGCTGACTATTGGAGGTGTTGAGGTATCAGTCCGGATTGACTTGTTGGTGCATGGTACCACTCGGGGACGAACCCAGATTGGTGCGGCCATACTTCGCATGACCCAGGATGATGCTGAAACCGTGGATGCGCGGGAAAGGCGTCGGAATATGGGGCTGTACGTGGCCGCTCTGGCGCAGATGCATCTTGAGAGGAACTTCAACAACCTCACTCGCGAAGTGGCCTCGCGGCTCTGTATGTCGATTGATATCCAGCATGGGGAGGTCTTCGCTTCTCAGAACGCGAATGCCAGGCGTATGACCGACGTAGAGAATGCGTGCCGGTTCATCGCAGCGGTGTGGGACACCGTGTGACGCGCCTTTGCAAGGCGGGCGTCCCATTGAGGCGCATCTATGTGAACCATCGTGGCGGTGCTGGTGCAGCATCTCACATGGGCACGCCTTATATTAGATGGCCGCTAGGAGCGCGCGTCGCTCCTGCGACCTGGCTTCGTACAAGACGCTGAACCTTATGCGGCTCATATAGGCCTACTGCGGCACCATGAAGTCGAGTTTCGCGACCTGGGCGTTGCCTCAATGCAGGCGTACGAGATCACCGGCACCACCGCTGTGATGGTGATTTTCGATCCCATTGACGAGTTGGACTTCGGTGTCCGCGACCTGGTGATGCTGCAAGTCCGCCTCGGGAAATCCTGGGGGCGCTGGTGGTGGCTAATGCGCGAACCGACATAGCCGCCCAAAAAATCGCCACCGTGGATGCCCGGGTCTATCCGGTGTTTTAAGCGCCGGACCAATCGACGGCCATGGGACCCGTCCGGACACCAAAGTAGCCCCACGGTTTCCTACGGCAGGGGGCAGGGCACCCCCTAGGTTCAGTCCGGTAAATTCTGGCGAGACCTTTATGACATCACATGGCTGAATAACAACAAGAACAACAAACACCGAAGAAGGATTGAAAGTGATTCTTTGCGAAGGCCCTGGGGGTCATTTCACGATTTTTCGAGTATCTGTCGCATGATGACGCCTTTTTTCCTGCGAACTTCGAGATATGACATGACGTTGACCAACATTGCCCCGAGTGAGCATCATTCATTGTGTGCACTAACGTGACGTGTCCATAAAATGACTTCGCGGGGGCTTGGGGGATCACCAAGGTGACTGGTGGGGCGGCCGCCAGCATCTGCCGGGGCGTGTGCAGGATGGGCACAGTGTGCCAATAGGGCAAGGTCGTGTGACTCACTGGCGGATGGGCCGGGATGAGGCATTTAGGTGTGCCAATGAAGTGGTTTGACTATTTTGCCGCACATTGGTGCATAGGGCTTTAGACGACAACGCCGCACATTGAAGGACCACAGCATGTTCATCGGTTACGCCCGCACCAGCACCTTGGACCAGACGGCAGGACTGGACGCCCAGCGCCGCGACCTTCTAGCGGCAGGCGTGGAGGAAGCCCGGCTATACGTGGAGCAGGTTTCATCGGTGGACATCGCCAACCGGACGGAGCTGGCGGCGGCCCTGGACTACATCCGCGACGGTGATGTGTTGGTGGTCACGAAGCTGGACCGTCTGGCGCGTTCCGTGGCCCACCTGATGGAAATCGTCCAGGTGATCGAGGGCAAGGGCGCCGCGTTGCGCATCCTGGACTTGGGCGTGGACACCAGCACACCTACCGGCAAGTTGATGCTGACCATGTTGGGGGGTGTGGCCGAGTTTGAACGCTCGATCATGCTGGAACGCCAACGCGAGGGGATTGCCAAGGCTAAGGCGGCAGGCAAGTACCAGGGCCGGAAGCCGACTGCAAAGAACCAGGCGGACGATGTGGTGAGGATGTGGGGGGAGCGGCGCGGCGCCACAGAGATCGCCAAGGCGTTGGAGATGTCGCGCCGGAGCGTCTACCGCATCTTGGGGGAAGCCGGGGTGGACGTGAAGGCCGAGCGGTAAGCGGACGCGGGACACCAGTATGGACTGAGGGGGCGTCAGGGGTGACCTTGGCGCCCTTGTCGTATAGGTGCGGATAGTGCCGCATCCTTCCAGGGGGCCGTAGAGGGCCGTAGGAAGGGGCGTAGCGGGGAGCGCCAGGAAGCGCCAGACAGGCCCAGGACGGGCGGCGCGACACATGATGGATGATGGGATGGGCGTCGGGCTTCCTGGGGCAGTTGCCCATGGGCTTCCTGGCGCCTGTCCTCGGTGGTCTTAAGATACCTAGCGACACACCAGATGTAGTGCTGGCAGGGTCCCTTGACTAGATGTAGTGGGTCGGGGCCGCAAAACTGTTGTAGCGCCGTCAACCATTGTGTACGGTGCACGCCGAAACGCAAATGTGCCCGCCGGTGGCGAGCCTAAAAAGTATTTAACAATGTCACTGAACTGTCCGCAGTTATAGACGTGCAGATGGGGCGTGTCAAGCCCGACATCCATTATCCTGGTTGGATATTCGATGGGTGACGGAAAGGCGCAGGAACGCTGGAGTTTTCGAGTGAGGAGTACGGGCACGGTGGCAGGAAATTGGCAGGATGGAGGTTTTTTTCATGGTCGTGAGCACAGGGCCACCACAAGGGGATGCGTTCGATCAGGTCGCCCCCGCCCCGCTTCGCGGTACACCCCGTTCCTGGGGGATTGAGGAATTCGTTAAGGAAACTTAGGTGATATTAAGTAACCATTTGGTGACGTTGAGTTATCTTTAAGTCTGTACACATTTGGCAATTGGAGAACAGAACATTGAGTGAGAAAAAAGTAAGCATGAATAGTGATAGTGAGAGCGCGAACACAGATGGCGCCTCATGACGGCCACGGCATTACGCGTGATCGAAGGAGGCAAGCCCGCTGCGGTCCCTTTAAACACACCGTCAATGCCCGTTCAATCACCGTGGGTGACGAGCAAGGGACGCGTGGCGAAGTCCAACGAAGCCAACCACGTTCGGGCGCTGACCACGGTGGATGCGTTCGGTTGTACAGCGGTCTATCTGGATGACTTCACGGGGGAGCTTCGGCTGGGGGCGGCGGTGACGCTGGATGACCTGGAATGGCCCCAGGGCGCCCTTGTAGATGATGCGTTCGTGTCGTGCGTGATCACTACGATGCGTCTGAGGCGGTGGAGCGGCATCAAGGCAACCACCGTGTGGGACACGCTGGTCAGGATCGGTCGGAAGAACCGCCGCGACCCACTCAGGGATTTCCTGATGGACCTGACGTGGGACGGGCAAGAGCGTCTGGACCTATGGCTTGGCATGTGGGGCGGCGCCGACGACACCCCCCTGAACCGGGTGATTGGTCGGAAATGGCTGTGTGCTGCCGTAGGGCGGGTCATGACGCCCGGCTTGAAGTTTGACAGCGTATTGTTGATGCATGGGCGCAAGGGGCTGGGCAAGTCCACCGCGTTGAAGGTTATGGGCGGTGAGTGGTTCGCGGAAGCTCCCGCCCTGGGGCTGAGGGATGGCCGCAGCAACCACGCCATGCACGGCGCATGGATGGCTGAGGTGCCCGAGGTTGACCGTGTGGTGGCCACTGCCAGGGACGCGGCGGCTTTCAAGGCATGGATCACCAAAACGGAGGACCGGACAAAGCCGCCGTATGCGCGAACGTTCGTCAACATACCCAGGCGGTGGGTGCTTGCCGCGACAACCAACGAGACGGAATGGATGCATGATGTAGGCGGCGAGCGGCGATGGTGGCCCGTTGAGGTGATCCGTGAAGTTGACGTTGAGGGGCTGCGGGAAAACCGCGAGCAAATCCTGGCCGAGGCTGTAGCGAAGTGGCGGGACGAAGCGCTGTACATGGACCTTGCGGAAACCAGGGAGGCCCTGACGGTCGCCATGGGTGATCTTGCCGAGGACAACCCGCTTGCCGATCACGTTGGCCTATGGGTGGCCGATGAGACGCGCAGGGCCGCCCAGGAACCCGGTGGGGTGCTTGGGTTGATCCTGCGGATTGATGATGTGCCGCAGACGGAGGGCGTCAGGATCAGCCTGGGTTCCCCCAAGGCACGCAAGGTTGTCAAGGATGCACTGCGGGACTTGGGGATGGTCTCACGACGGCCCAAGGTAAGCGGCGTGAAAGGCCCCATGGAATGGCGCTGGCCGGACGAAATCACGTCTAATCGCGTCACCGGTCTATACCCCGAAACTGGCGGAAATCAGCCATTTTGACCCTTCTGGAAGATGGCTTCCCGCGTACACGTTGTTGGAAACCCTGATTTCACCTTGGGCCTTGGGCCTGCTTCACCAGACACCTGCCCTACCTTCGATTTTAAGAGAACGAGATGCCTCGCGATTACTCCCGCACCCCCAATGGCCGCGTCAAGATGGGCGCCACCAGCACCCGGCAACAGATGTGGCTCAGTCATAACACCAACTCAGGGGCCGAACTACGTGCCATCTTTGAACTGATCAAGCATGGTTGGCTTGACGTGGATTACGAGTCCGTCCGGCTGGACTATTACAACACGATTGAGAAGAAAATACGCAAGTGGAAACCTGACTTTCATCTGAAAGACCTTGGAAATACATTACTGGAAGTCAAGGGACAACTGACGTGGCACAAAGACCGCCAGAAACTACTTGATGTGCGCCACGATAACCCTGAGTGGACCATCATCATCTGTATGGACTCCAAGTATGAGTTGACAGGCACCCGAACGGGGGACGGATACGATGGGGTGTCGGCCCTGGATTGGGCCAATGCCCACGGGTTCATGATCACCACCACGGCCGAGTTAGGGAGCTTCCTGGAACGCCTGGGGCGTTGCCCTGATGAGGTGGCGGCGTGGGACCCGGACGAACCCGCCCCGCCAGCGCCAGAGGGCTTCACAGACACCGAATGGGCCGAGGTGTGGAAGGCCCGTAAACCCCCGGTGCCCGTGCTTGATCCACCTGACCCGGAGCTACTGGCGGCGTACCAGGACATGGCCGAACGGTATGAGCAATGGCGACAGCAAGAGACGAAACGGGCAGAGACACGGGAACGGTGGAAGGCGTCGGCGAAGCGGTACCGGGAAAGGAAGAAAGCGGAAGCGGAACTAGCGTTCATGACCGGTGAGGGGGCCGCCTGATGGCTTTCAAGCGCAAAGGTGTCCGCGTAGGCGCTCGCGTCATGTTCGATGGACGCAACGGCACCTCCCTGGCCACCGGAGTGGATGCCCACGGTAAGCTCCAGTTCGCCCCTATTGACCAATCTCCAGAGGCCAAATGGGAGCGCATGGAAGCCCGGTTCGCTTGGTTCAGGGAGGACACCGATATCAGGCGCGAGTACCGGGGCGGTGGTGCCCAATGATTGACCGCGCTACCGCCTACCGCCGCCACATAGCCGACGCTCTGGCCCACATCCTGGCCCATACACGCGACCTTCCGCCCATCACCGCGTCCGTTCTCACAGCCATGATGGTGGAGCTTCACGACCGACGCAACGCACCCCGCCCGGCACTGTCATTGGTGTCCGGCATGGCCGACATGGCGGCTTGACGATGGTGAAAACGACGGGATTTTTCACAGGGAACCGTTGGGAGGAAGCGGCCGGAAACTGGCAGAAACCCTGGACTTTCTGTGCATCCCGTCGTTTCCCCTAGGGGACGCCAGCCCGTCTTAGGGATCACAGTTGAATGTTGCTGTGATCGTATAAGCCATGCAACGTGCCTTCGCCCCGGTGTGCCTGAGTTTCAGGGGGCCGGGGCGATTACAGCGCAACGGGGTGGGCGCTGCCAAGAACGGGGGAAGTATGACCACGTGGATATTCCAAGCCAATCCAGACCGTTTCGACGTCGATGGCTTCTTGGCGACCCGACCGACCCGTTTCCGGTGGTCCGCTCAACAGCAGGCCGACCTAATGGCGATAGGCGATGACATCTATCTCTGGCGTGCGAAGGGGGCACGCGGAGTGGCCGCGATTGTCGCTAAGACCAAGATTGTCGAACTGCCGTCCATCGTCCCGGATGACGAAGCGTCCGTGCCGTTCTGGGCATCCGGCGAGATCAATGTGGCGGCGCCACGGGTTATGCTGGAATTGCTGCGTGTCGCCACCCCGGACGAGGCGCTGAAGGCGGATTGGTTGAGAGAAGACCCTGTGTTGCGGACGCTGGGCATTCTCGCGATGCCGAGGGCGACCAACTACCGGGTGACCACGGCGGAAGCCACGCGGCTGGATGCCCTATGGATGAACACGGGGCGACCCTGGAATCGTGGCGAGTCCCTGGGTGGGCTGGTGACGTACATCCGAACCAAGGGCGGAGAAATCTCGCGTCAACCGGGTTCGCCGGTTGTGGAGATGGCGCTTCGGATCGGCCGGGTTCCCACGGGAGTTTATAACAAGGTGATGAACTTCCGGGCGCTGGACCCCACGGACCCCCGTAAGGGCTTGTCTGGTGGCGGGGTGACGGATCGCCGGGTCTGGGATGAGTTTTTCGACCCTGCCGCACAGCGGATAAACGTTGACGCTGTGGAACGGGAGTTCGCCCGCCTCTGGGGCGACACCCACATGGTTCCCGCCAGCGCCAGGGAGGCGCATCAGCAGCTTGAGGACGCATCCCGTGAAGCAGAAGGCTTGGATCTATCCGACCTACTGACGCGTTACGATGCGCGCCGGAAAGGTCAGAGTTCCGCGAAACCTGCGGTAAGGGCGGTGGAGAGCAGGGCTTATGACCGTGATCCCTATGTGGTCGCCATCACCAAGAAGCAGGCAGGTCATCGCTGCGAGATTCCGGACTGCCCCCATCCATTGTTCGCGGGGCTGGATGGCCGCCCCTACGTCGAGGTCCATCACATACTGCCGCTTGCCGAAGGTGGTGTGGACACGCTGGAAAATGCCATCTGTTTATGTCCTGGCCACCATAAGGAGGCCCACTTCGGGCGAGAGGCCAGCAGTCTCCGACAGCTATTTCATGAAGTCAGACAGCGGAGGGCCTGAAGTGTCCGGAGCTTCTTCCCGTGGACGCGAACGAATCGGGACAGTGAAGTGTGAGCCGAGCCCCGTTCGTGCCCGCGCCTGGTACACAAGCTGGTACACAGACCTGGTACACACGGTGTCGCGAAACACCGCTTAAGTACTTGATTTTATTTATGGTGTGGGAAATGGTGTCCCCGGCGGGATTCGAACCCACGGCCCCAGGATTAGGAATCCTGTGCTCTATCCTGCTGAGCTACGGAGACGCCGGGGCGGGTTATAGCAGGTTTGGGCCGGATGCACAGCCCCGGGGCGCGCAGGGCACAGGCGTCCGGAAGTCAATCAGCCGACCAGCAGACTGACGATCAGAACCTCATCCACCAAGGGCTTGCCCACGGCCTCGTTGGCCACGTCCATGATGCGGCCCTTCAGGGCCTGGACGTCGGCGGTGTTCAGGCGGTTACGGGTCAGGTGGTCGACGGTCAGGGCTTCGGTCAATTCGCCATTGATGCGGGGCTTCAGGTTGGTGACCAGGTCCACGTCCTCATTCAGATGCTTGCTCATGCGCACGACCAGCATCACCTGCAGCCGGACGTAGGAGAAGCGGTCCTTCCCCGGCAGCAGCATGGGGTTCATCTTGATCTTGCGCAGCACCTCCGGATCTTCCGACTTCTGGCCGCCGCCCTCGCCGGCCCAGGCCGCCTGCGGCAGGGCCGCGGCAGCCGCCAGCGCCAGGAGGGCGGCGGCCAGTACCCCGCGCAGCGGGGCGCCGCAGCGGCGGTCACAGGGCAGGCGTTCGTCGTCGCGGGTCATTCCGGGGCGAGTTCCTATGGCCAGCCGTGAGGCTGGAACCGGGGTGAATACTGGGACGGCAACGGTTCACGGTTCAAAACCGGGCGGGTTATTCAGTCTAGCACGGGCGTTCCAGGAGGAAGCCCGAGTCTTATCCCACCTGGTATGCGGGATATTAGGACGCCTTCCTTAAGGCTTCCTTAGCGGGCGAACCTATCCAAAAGATGTGGATTTGCCCGCCTGTGCCGGTTGTACCGGGCCGCGACTCGGGGAAAAGCTTTCCCGGGGCCGCTCGACTATAAAAGTCAGGTTGACCTGACACGGAGATCGAGTCATGTATACCTGACAAAACGTCAGGAGATCATGACATCATGTCTGTCGCCGTACTCTTTCCGCCCGCCTCGCGGCGCTACATTCTCACCTCGGTCATCACCTCGGTCCTTTATGTCGTCTCCATCAAGGCCATCAGCTGGGGCCAATCGCAGCTGGGCGGGCCCTTGCTGTGGGGGGCGATCCTGGTGCCGGTGGGCTGCATCGCCGTGCAGCTGTGGGCGACGCTAAGGCTTATGACCCAGGTGGATGAATTCATGCGCGCGCTGCTGGCCCGGCGCTTCATCATCGCAGCCTGCCTGGCCTTCATCGTCGCCAGCGCCTGGGGCTTCCTGGAAACCTTCGCGCGGGTGGACCACCTGCCGGGCTACATGGTCTACGCCATCTTTTGGATGGCCTTCTGCATCGTCTCGCCCTTCATCCGGAGTACGCGCTGATGCGGAACACGTTGAAGGTCCTGCGGGCCGAGCGCGGTTGGACACAGAACGATCTGGGCGAGCGGCTGGGCGTGTCCCGCCAGGCGGTCAACGCCTTGGAGACGGAAAAGCACGACCCGTCGCTGGACCTGGCCTACCGTATCGCCGCGCTGTTCGGTCTGCCGGTGGAGGCCATCTTTCACAACCCCCACCGGCCGGCCGGTGCCTGATCTGACACCGGCATGAGATTTTGACTCATGCCGGTATAGGCCCCGACCGGGGACGCCGGAGAGTTCCGGGGAGCCGAAGGCGGACTGGAAATCGAGGACAAGGCAAGCGGTCGGATGGCCGTGCCCGCCGTTTGAGGGAACTATTCAAAGAGTCCCGCCTGGTAATCGCGGATGGCGGCGATGATATCTTCCCGGGTGTTCATGACGAAGGGGCCATGGGCCACCACCGGTTCGGCGATGGGCTCGCCATGGCCGAACAGCAGCACCGCATCCTCCCGCGCCGTGATCTCCACCGCGTCGCCCTCCAGGCTCAGTTCCACCAGGTGATGGGCGGGGGCGGTGCCGCCAGCCACGGAGACGTCGCCACGCACGACATAGAGGAAGATGGTACGGCCGGCGGCGCCGTCAAAGCGCACGGTGCCGCCGGCGGCCAAGGTCACCGTGCTCATGAACACGCCGGTAAGCGAGGTGACGGGGCCGCTCCCCCCGCCCCAGGTCCCAGAGATGAGGTTGACGGTGCCGCGCCCATCGGGGGTGGGCAGGGCCGGTATCGCGTCGCGCTGCAGGCCGGTATAGCCGGGCTCGGCGAACTTCAGCCGCGCCGGCAGGTTCACCCACAGCTGCAATATCTCCAGCGGCCCGCCCTTGCGGCGGAATTCGGCAGGCGACAGCTCCGAATGCACGACGCCGCGCCCGGCCGTCATCCATTGCACGCCGCCGGCCCTGATAACGCTTTCATGGCCGGCGCTGTCGGCGTGCGTCAGCTCCCCCTCCAGGATGAAGGTCACCGTCTCGAACCCCCGGTGGGGGTGGGGGCCGAAGGGCAGGCCGTTATTGTTGGGCGGATAGACCTGCGGCCCATGGTGGTTCAGGAACAGGAAGGGGCTCAGCTGCGGCAGGGCGGGGCCGGGCAGGGGACGGCGCGTCGTCAGGTCCGCGATGTCGTCGCGATAGGCCGCGTGCAGGCGTTTCAGGGTCTTCAGCGGGCTCATTGGCCGGTCCTTCCGGGGCAAATCTCACGGGGGCGCGGCATCGGCGCGCCCGTCATCGTCCTACGTCTAAGCGGTGGCGGGCTCGCGCGATAGGCCCCTGGGCGGCACAGACCGTTGCCGTTTCGGAACGATGGGCCGCATGGATGAGGGGTGGTTTTCGGGTTGACCCCGGCCCGGTCCTGACAGATGGTACCGCTATCATATGATTTATAAGAATCTCCAGGGGGAATACGGACCATGAAGACGCGCGGGCAGCCCATGCGGGGCGCCACACCGAAATCCATGCGGAATTACTGGGGCGGCTTGGCCTTCGGCTTGAGTGTCGCGGCCGTTGCCCTGACCGCGCCCGCCCTGGCGGCCACCCCGGCGAATGACGGCGGTGTGACCGCCCCTGTGGTGGTGGACCAGTCCAACAAGACCCAGGAACAGACCCTGGTGCTGGAGCCCTATGGCCCCAACATCGTCCGTGTCACCCTCAGCCTGAAGAAGGACGCCGCCCTGGCCGGGCCCGGCTATGGCATTATCCCCGGCGTCAACCCCGCCGGCTGGACGCAGGGCCAGGATGAGCGTGGCGACACCGTGCTGAAGTCCGGCCAGATGTCGGCCACCATCGTCGGCTGGCACCCGCCGCCGCATGCCGTGCCGGCGCAGCAGACCGCCGTGGACATTAGCCGCTATTTCGGCGGCACCACCAACGGTGCCCACATCCTGTTCAAGGACGCGGCGGGCAAGACCATCCTGGACTTCACCGGCTGGTCCATGGGCATTCCCAACTTCAAGGACGGCAACAGCCAGTTGCTGCACGACCGCCGGCCCACGGACGACCCGTTTTACACCGTGAACGGCGTCTTCGCCTCGCCGGCGGATGAGCATTACTACGGCCTGGGCCAGAACCAGGAGGGCTTCCTGGACCATCGCGGCCATGTGGTGCGCTGCTGGAACGACTACAACGCCTCGGGCGGGCAGAGCACCTGCGTGCCCTTCATGATCACCAACTACGGCTATGGCCTGCTGTGGGACAACCCGTCGAAGACGACGATCGAGCCCGGCTTCAACGAGGTCACCCGCTGGACGTCGGAGGTGGGCGACCGCGTCTCCTTCTTCGTCATCGCCGGCAAGACGCCGGATGAAATCTACGCCGGCTACCGCCAGCTGACCGGCGCCACCCCCATGCTGCCCAAGTCGGCCTACGGTTACATCCAGTCCAAGCAGCGCTATCGCTCGCAGCAAGAGGTGCTGGACGTGGCCAAGGGCTATCGCGAGCGCCACATCCCGGCCGACGTGCTGGTGGTGGACTGGTTCTACTACACCATCATGGGCCAGTTCGATTTCGTGCCGGAGCTGTGGCCGAACCCCAAGGCCATGAACAAGCAGCTGCACGACATGGGCTTCGAGACCATGATCAGCGTGTGGCCGCGCTTCACCTCCGACGGCCGCTACTATGACCTGCTGAAGAAGAACGGCTGGTTCCTGAGCCAGGCGGACGGCACGCCCACCAACGGCCTGCCCTATGACAAGGCCGGGTCGGACATCGACACCACCAACCCCGATGCCGCCAAGTGGTACTGGAACACCATCCGCGACACCATCCTGAGCCAGGGCTTCGACAGCCTGTGGTCGGATGAGACGGAGCCGGATTTGCCACCCAACGGCAGCTACTACCACATCGGGCCGGGCACGAAGTACTTCAACGTCTACCCGCTGTTCCACACCAGCGCGCTCTATGACGGCTTCCGCCGCGACTTCAAGGACAAGCGCACCGTCATCCTGTCCCGCGACGCCTATCTGGGCGTGCAGCGCAACGGCGCCATCGTCTGGTCGTCCGACATCACCCCCACCTGGGACGCCTTCAAGCGCCAGGTACCCACCGGCCTGGACTTCGCGGCCAGCGGCATCACCTACTGGAGCAACGACACCGGCGGCTGGCAATACCTGCCGGAGGAGCACAAGCCCGCCAAGGCGCCGCTGCTGGACCCGACGCCGGCGCGCGGCGTGGTCGGCGGCTATGACGACTATCCCGAGCTGTACACCCGCTGGTTCCAGTACGCGACCTTCCTGCCGGTGCTGCGCACCCACGGCAGCCGGCCGGCCAACGAGATCTGGTCCTATGGGCCCGACGCCCAGGCCATCTTGGAAAAGTACGTGAAGCTGCGCTACCAGCTGATCCCGTACATCTACTCCCTGGGCTACAAGACCTATAAGACCGGCGCGCCCTTCCTGCGGGCCCTGCCGTTGGACTTCCCCAACGACCCGGCCGTGACCGACATGCGCGACGAATACATGTTCGGCCCCGCCTTGCTGGTGGCCCCGGTGACGGAGCAGGGGGCGACGACCAGGCAGGTGTATTTGCCGGCGGGCGGCGACTGGTACGACTTCTGGACGGACAAGCGCTACGCCGGCGGCCAGACGGTGACGGCGGCGGCGCCCATCGACCGCATCCCGGTGTTTGTGAAGGCGGGGTCCATCCTGCCCCTGGGCTCCCCCATCGAGAACACGCACCAGAAGCAGGCCATCGCGAAGGTGAAGGTCTATCCGGGCGCCGATGGCCGCTTCACCCTGTTCCAGGACGACGGCTTCACCTACGCCTATGAGCAGGGTGGCGGCAAGGTCACCGAGCTGAGCTGGAGCGAGGCCGGCCACAGCCTGGGCCACACCGGCGCCAAGGGCTGGAGCGAGCCCGACGCCAAGGTGGTGGAGGTGGTGCAGGCCAAGTAAGCGGCCGGCACGTCAAAGCGTGAGGGAGGGGGCGGACAGGTGGCAGCCGCCCTTTCCTTTGAAGTTGTGACCCGCATCGTTGAAGCGGGGGCGGATTGACGGTTCAATGCCGGTCCCCCCGCCGACTGATGAGAAGCCCCGATGACCGACTTGTCCGCCTTCCCCATCACCCGCCGCTGGCCGGCCCAGCATCCCGACCGCATCCAGCTCTATGGGCTACCCACGCCCAACGGCGTGAAGGTCTCCATCATGCTGGAGGAGACCGGGCTGCCCTATGAGCCGCATCTCGTCAACATCATGCAGAACGAGAGCTGGACGCCGGAATTCCTGTCGCTGAACCCCAACGGCAAGATCCCGGCCATCATCGACCCCAACGGGCCGGAGGGCGCGCCCATCGCCCTGTTCGAGTCCGGCGCCATCCTGGTCTATCTGGCGGAAAAGACCGGCAAGTTCCTGCCCGCGGGTGCCACCGCCCGCTATGAGACCCTGCAATGGGTGTTCTTCCAGATGGCGGCCATCGGTCCCATGTTCGGCCAGGTGGGCTTCTTCCACAAATTCGCCGGCAAGGATTATGAGGATAAGCGTCCGCTGAAGCGCTACGCCGACGAATCCAAGCGCCTGCTGGGTGTGCTGGAGGGCCGCTTGGCGGACCGCCCCTGGATCATGGGCGATGAGTACACCATCGCCGACATCGCCTGCCTGGGCTGGGTGCGCAACTTGGTGGGCTTCTACGGCGCCGGCGAACTGGTGGACTACGCCAGCCTCAAGAACGTGCCCGCCTGGCTGGAACGCGGCCTGGCGCGCCCCGCAGTGCAGCGTGGCCTCGATATTCCGAAGCGGCCGGGGTGAGGGGATGGCCAAAGCCAGCCTCAGTTACTATCGGGGACGTTGGCCGGAAGAGGTCATTCCGAAGGGATGCCCTGAATGGCTGTACTACGAGGTTGATCGCCAGGCGGACATCGTCCTGCGCTACGTGGAAGTTTTCCCCGGTGGGTCGAGCAAGCGAAACAGCATTGCCTTGGAAGAGCAATGGGGTGCGCCATGCTTCTCCTTGGTTGGCGATTCCTTTGTTCAGACAATCGAACAGGGTGTATTGCAGCTCATCAGCCAAGACACGTTTGAAGCCCTATGGGAACAGGGCGTAAACACCCCATTTTGGGAGGTGGCAAAGCCTAAATAGCCTCCGCCTTCAGCGCCGCCCGCCAGTGGGCGGCGCGATCCTTCAGTTGGGCGCGGGCGAGGTAGGGGCTCTCCTCCGGCTCCAGCCGTTCCAGCACCTCGAAGGTGAAGGCGTCGGCGCCGTGGGCGGTCCAGGCGGCCTGCAGGCCCCGGTGGGTGTGGCCGCCGTGGCGCAGGCTGAACCACAGCCGGTTCCGGATGGTGTCCAGGGTCGGCGTGGGGCCCACCCACACTTTGTCCGGCAGGGCGGCGCAGCGCAGGGCGTAGATGCCGGGCTCATCCTCCCGCTTCTTATAGTCGGCGATGGCCGCTTTCCTGTCCTGGCCCTGCATGATGCGATCCTATTTCACCCGGGTGATATCTGGGTGACGATATAATACCCGGGTAAAATAAGATCAAGCGACAATGCCGCCCGGTCAGTCATCTGATGACGGATCGGCAATCGCCCGCATGATCCAGGTTACGGCATCTTGGACTGTGGCCCCTGACTTTTATGGGGGCCGCCCCATATCAGGCGTCTCCTTTCCCTTCATGGCCCGATCCCGGCGCGCACCGGGGCGGCCGGCGCCCCTAGCAGAAAGGGTCCTCCCCCCCATGTCCGCATCCCTCACCGGTTCCCCCACCGCCTTCATCGTCGGTGCCTCCCGTGGCCTGGGCCTGGCCCTGGCCCAGGAGTATCTGAGCCGTGGCTGGCAGGTCATCGCCACCGTCCGCCCCGGCGCCGAGCCCGGACCCCTGCATGAGCTGGCCGGTGAAGCCCAGGGCCGCCTGACGGTGGAGACGGTGGACATCGTCCATGCCGACCAGATCGCGGCCTTGCGCCGGCGCCTGGAGGGCAGCCGGGTCGATGTGCTGTTCGTCAACGCCGGCGTCACCAACAACCCGGAAGAGACCATCGGCGGGGTGTCGACCGAGGAATTCGTCCGCGTCCAGGTGACCAACGCCCTGGCGCCCATGCGCTGTGTCGAGGTGCTGGGCCAGTTGGTGACGCCCAAGGGCACCATCGCCGTCATGTCCTCCGGCCTGGGCAGCGTGGCCAACAACGTCAGTGGCGGGTGGGAGGTGTATCGCGCCAGCAAGGCGGCGCTGAACACCCTCATGCGCTCCTACGCCGCCCGGCAGCCGGCGCACGGCCGTACCCTGCTGGTCATCGCCCCCGGCTGGGTGCGCACCGACATGGGTGGGCCGGCCGCCAGCCTGGACGTGTCCGAAAGCATTCCCCGCGTCATCGACGTGGTGACCGCCCAGGCCGGCAAGCCCGGCCTGCAGTACCTGGATTATCGGGGCGCCACCGTTCCGTGGTGAGCTATCCGTCGAGGAGTATGAAAGCATGAGCAAGGTCGCATTCCTGGGCCTGGGCGCCATGGGCGCCCGCATGGCCGCGAACCTGGTCAAGGCGGGGCACGCCGTCACGGTGTGGAACCGCTCCCCCGCCGCAACGGCGGACCTGACAGCGCTCGGCGCCACCACCGCCCCCAACCCGCGCGCGGCCGCGGCCGGGGCGGACTTCGTCATCACCATGGTGGCCGACGATACGGCGTCCCGGGCCGTGTGGCTGGATGACAAGGCGAGCGCGCTGGCCGGCCTGGACAAGGACGCCGTCGCCGTCGAGTGCAGCACCGTCTCCCCCGCCTGGGCCGCCCAGCTGGCGGCGGCGGTGACCGCCACCGGGGCGGCCTTCCTGGAGGCACCGGTGGTGGGCAGCCTGCCCCAGGCGCAGGATGGCAAGCTGATCGTCCTGGCCGGGGGTGAGCGCGATGCCTTCGACCGGGCGCAGCCGGTGCTGGCGCCCCTGGCGGCGGCCGTCCGCCACGTCGGCCCGGTGGGCCGGGGTGCCGCCATGAAGCTGGCGGTGAACGGCCTGCTGGGCATCCAGCTGGCCGCCTGGGCGGAGATGATGGGTTTCCTGGACAGGGCCGGTTTCGACGGTGCCGCCGCCCTGGATGTCCTGACCACCCTGCCCGTGGCCAGCCCGGCCGCCGCCGGCTATGCCCGCATGATGCAGGCCGGCGACTTCGCCGTGCGCTTCCCGGTGGACCTGATGGCCAAGGACTTCCGCTACGCCACCCAGGCGGCGGACGCGCTGAAGGCCGACACCCCCGTGGCGGACGCGGCCCTGTCTGTCCTGGAGCGCGCGCGGGAGGCCGGCCACGGCGCCGAGAACGTCTCCGCCCTCATCCGTCTCTACACCGGCGGCTGAGACCGTTCAGGATGGGGCGGTGGCCGGTCGCGGCCGGGCCGGGCGCTGCGTCAGCAGGATGCCCAGCACCACCAGGCCGCCGCCCACCAGATGATAGGAGTGCAGCACCTCGCCCAGCAGCAGGGCTGCCAGCACGGCGGTGGTGATGGGCAGCAGGTTCATGAAGATGGCGGTGCGGCCCGGTCCCAGGTGCTTCACCCCCTGCATCCACAGCACCGGCGCCAGGATGGATGTCGGGATGCCGGCATAGGCGATCATGGCGATGGTGGCCGGCGTGGCCGGGGCCGATGGCGCCAGCAGATAGCCCGGCAACAGGAAGACCAGGCCCGCCGCCACCTGGGCGTAAAGCGAGGTCCATACCGGCAAGGGCAGGGGCCAGCGCTTGAGGCAGACGCCATAGGCGGCATAGGCGACGCAGGCGCCCAGCATGAAGGCGTCACCCCGGCCCACGCCGTGGGACAGCAGGCGGCCGTAATCGCCCTGTCCTAGCACGAACAGGATGCCGGCCAGCGATACCACCCCGCCCACCAGGGCCAGGGGCCCGTGCTTCTGCCGCAGCCAGACACTGCTGAGGCCAAGCGTCAGCAGCGGCACCAAGGCCACGAAGATGCCGATGTTGGTCGCGCTGGTGCTGGCCGCGGCGTAGTAGGCCAACCCCTGGTACAGGGCCATGCCCAGCAGGCCCAGAAGGGCGATTTGCGGCAGGTGCTGGCGGATGACGGCCCGCCGCGCCCAGGCGCCGCGCAGGCAGAAGGGCGTCAGCAGAACGAAGGCCAGGAACCACCGGTCGAAGGCGATGACGCTGGGCGGGATGGCCCCGGCCGACGCCTTGGTCACCAGGTTGTTGCCGGTCCAAATCAGCACGGCCAGCAAGGGGAAGGTCAGGTACAGGCGGGGCGACATGGGCTCGGCGCAGGGCATCGTCCTTGGGATGGTGACCCTAATGCCGGACGCGCCACGGCTGTAGAGCGACTTTGCGACGGCAGCTATCGGCCCGCTGGCGGTCAATCCAGGAGTTCGGGCCGGAACTGCTCCCGCCGGCTGACGATCTGGCCTGCCACCATGAACACGCCGTCGCCGGTGTAGTGCAGGGTCTCATGGTGTTCCGGCTGCGGTACCGCGTGGGCCCTCATCACCTGGAAAATGAAGAAGTTGTGGCGGTCCACCAGGCTGGCGTCGGCCAGCCGGCACTCCAGGTTGACGGGACAGTCGCGAATCAGCGGGGCGTCCACATCCACCCCCCGGCCCGCCGTCAGGCCGAAATGCTCGAACTTGTCGGCCTCGGCCCCGCTGGTGTTGCCGATGCCCACCACGGTGTCGATCATGGTGGCGGTGGGCAGGTTCAGCACGCATTCGCCGCTGCCCCGCACCAGCTCGAAGCTGTGGTTGTCGGCGGCGATGACGCAGCCCACCAGCGCCGGCGTGAACTCCATCATCGTATGCCAGCCCAGCGCCATGATGTCCCGTTGCCCCCGATGGGCGCTGGACAGCAGCACGATGGGCCCCGGTTCCAGATAGCGGCGCACCTTGGACACTGGAAACTCCGCTTTCTCGGTCATGT
Organism: Nitrospirillum amazonense; assembly: GCF_007828045.1. Taxonomy (GTDB): domain Bacteria; phylum Pseudomonadota; class Alphaproteobacteria; order Azospirillales; family Azospirillaceae; genus Nitrospirillum; species Nitrospirillum amazonense_C. Next base: position 245,428 of record NZ_VITN01000003.1, read on the forward strand.
CTCGTCTCCCGCGGTTTGCCGCTGTGAACCCCGGGCTGTGAACCCCGGGCGGTGGCTTGAGTTCCTATCGCGGCTGGCGCCACGCGGGGCGGGCCATGTGCTCGATGAAGAAATCGGCCAGTGCCTCCACCTTGGCGGGGCGGGCGCGGGTCGTGGGGGTCACCAGATACAGTCCGCCCGGGGGCAGTGACCAGCCGTCCAGCAACTCCACCAGCCGGCCGTCGGCCAGGTGCTCCGCCACCACGAACTCCGGGAATTCGGCGATGGCCAGCCCGTCCAGCACGGTGGGCAGCAGCGCCTCCACATTGGTGGCGCGCAGGGGGCCGGTGGGCGCCGCCGCCGCCTCGTCCCCCGCGCCGTTGGTCAGGCGCCAGACGTCCTGCCGGGCGCGGTAGGCGTAGCCCAGGCAATGGTGGGCCGCCAGCTCGCCCGGATGGTGCGGCCGGCCATAGCGGGCGATGTAGGCCGGGGCGGCCACGATGTGCCGGGCGATGGGGCACAGCTGGCGCGCCACCAGCGAGCTGTCGGTCAGCACGGCGATGCGCAGGGCAGCGTCGAACCCCTCACCGATCAGGTCCACCGTGGCGTCGCTCAGGTGCAAATCGATGGTGATTTCAGGATAGGCGCGCAGGAAGGCCGGCAGCAGCGGCGCCACCCAGCGCACGCCGAAGGACATGGGCACGGCCAGGCGGATGGTGCCACGCGGGCGGCTGGACAGTTCCCGCGCCGCATCCTCCACAGCCTCCGCCTCGGCATACAGCTGGGACGCCCGGGCGGCCAGGGCGGCGCCCACGTCGGTCAGGGCCAGGCGGCGGGACGTGCGGTTGAACAGCCGGGCGCCCAGCCTGTCCTCCAGCCGGCTGACGCCGCGCGACACGGTGGCGACCGACACGCCCATGGCCCGGGCCGCGGCGGCGTACGACCGTTCCTCCGCCACCTTGGCGAACATGGCCAAGCCTTCGAAATCCGGCACCTTGGTCATATCAAACCTGCAACAATAGTTTTCAGTCATTTCTATTTTGGAAGTCCGAGTTTGGCGACATCTTTTGTCCATCAGCCGCCGCCCATAGCGGACAAAGATGGGCGGCACAAATCAAGGCACTGAAAGGAAAGATAAAATGGCTCGCAAACTCGAAGGCAAGGTCGCGGTCGTCACCGGTGGCACCAGCGGCATCGGCCTCGCCACCGCCAAGGCCTTCGCGGCCGAGGGCGCCCGGGTGTTCGTCACCGGCCGCCGCGCCCCGGAACTGCAGGCGGCGGTGGCGGCCATCGGCCCCAACGCCACCGGCGTCCAGGCCGACAGCGCCAAGGCGGAAGACCTGAACCGCCTCTATGAGCAGGTGAAGGCCCAGGCCGGCCGCATCGACGTTCTGTTCGCCAATGCCGGCGGCGGTACCATGCTGCCCCTGGGCCAGATCACCGAAGATCACTATGACGACATCTTCGGCCGCAACGTGAAGGCCGTGCTGTTCACGGTGCAGAAGGCCCTGCCCCTGTTGGTGGACGGCGCCTCGGTCATCCTGACCGGCTCCACCGCCGGCAGCACCGGCACGGCGGCCTTCAGCGTCTACAGCGCCAGCAAGGCGGCGGTGCGCAACTTCGCCCGCAGCTGGACCCTGGACCTGAAGGAACGCGGCATCCGCGTGAACGTCCTCAGCCCCGGCCCCATCCGCACGCCGGGCCTGGTGGAACTGGCCGGCCCCGACGCCGCCCAGCAGCAGGGCCTGCTGGATTACATGGCCAGCCAGGTGCCCCTGGGCCGCGTGGGTGAGGTGGAGGAGGTCGCCAAGGCCGCCCTGTTCCTGGCCTCGAGCGACAGCAGCTTTGTCGCTGGCGCCGAACTGTTCGCCGATGGCGGCCTGGCGCAGGTTTAAGAAGCCGCCGGCATGATGCGATTGACGGCCCCGGAGCGATCCGGGGCCGTTTCGCCTGGTCAAATTCGCCCCGTCCGGCGGGGGCCGGCTGGTGTATCAAGGGGGCGGACTTCAGATCGGGAACCCGGACCCATGCCCTACCTCTGGCTGGAATCGCTGCACGCCGCGGCCGCCGTCACCTTCGTGGCGGGCTTGCTGGCGGCGGCCCTGCTGCTGGCCTTCGTGCCCAGCGCCGACGCGCTGTCGCCGGCCTTCTGGCGCGCGGCGCGGGCCTGGCATCGCTGGGTGACGGGACCGGCCATCCTGCCGGTCTGGGGCCTGGGCCTGACCCTGGCGGTCACGGGCGGCTGGCTGCCGTCCGCCGGCTGGCTGTGGGCCAAGCTGGCGCTGGTCACGGCGCTGTCGGGCCTGCACGGCGCCCAGGCCGGCGCCCTGCGCCGCCTGGCGGCCGGGGAAGGGCGCCGCCGCACCGCCCTGGGCCGTTTCATGCCCGCCCTGATCGTGCTGGCGGTGGTGGGCATCCTGTTCCTTGTGATCGGCAAGCCCTTCTGATCCGGGCGCTTTGTTGCGGCAAAGGGACGCATGCCATCGCGTCGCAGGGCCTGGAGCGGCCTTGTCACAAAGTCGTAAGAGTCCAAGGCATTGACGTTGGCCGTTCCCGCCCGGCATCACAGGATGGGCGGCGGCGGTGGGGCCGCCCCGATAGGCGGAGGGGCCATGGGCACGCGCGCGGCGTCGGACATCAGCGAGGAACACGGGCTGATCTGCGGATTCCTGATCCGCAACGGAACGGTGGCGCCGGTCCCCTGGCCCGGCATCAACGACGCCATGGCGGAACCCGGCGGCCTGGTCTGGCTGCATTTCAACCTGGTGGACGTGCGCGCCCGGCAATGGATCGAGGCCATGCCCACCCTGCCGCGCGGTGCCCGCCAGGCCCTGCTGGGCCAGGACAGCCATTTCCGCCTGGAACCGGTGGGTGACGGCCTCACCGGCGTGCTGGCCGACCTGCACCACCGCTTCGATGATCCCGCCGGCGGCCTGGGTCAGTTGCGCCTGTATATGGATTCCCATCTGGTCATTACCGCCCGGCGCCAGCCGCTGATGGCGGTGGACCAGCTGCGCCGCGCCATCAGCCAAGGCCTGGCGCCCACCAGCGCCGTCGATCTGATCGCCCACCTCATGTTCCACCTGACCGACACGGTGGCGGCGGAGGTCAGCGAGCTGGCCAACGATGTCGACGATGTGGAGGACGCCTTGCTGGCCGACCGGCTGGAGGATGAGGGGGAGAAGCTGGGGCGCATCCGCCGCACCTCCGCTCGCCTGCGCCGCCACATCGGCCCGCAGCGCACGGCGCTGAACGTGGCGCTGGGCCGCCTGCCCGGCTGGTGCGGGGGCGAGGACCAGGCCCGCCTGCGCCAGGGTATCGACCGGCTGGACGGCGTCGGCCAGGATCTCGATCTGGTGCAGGAACGCGCCCGCCTGCTGCAGGACGAACTGTCCAACCGCTTCAGCGAGGCCACCAACCGCAACCTCTACATCCTGTCCATCGTCACCACCATCCTGCTGCCCGTGAACCTGATCACCGGCATCTTCGGCATGAACGTGGGCGGCCTGCCGTGGAGCGGCCACGACGCCGGCTTCATGTGGGTGTGCGGCGTCATGGTCTTCACCATCCTGGTGTCCCTGGTGGTGCTGCACTGGCGCCGGCTGTTCTAGGCGTTTCCGACCTTCGCTGAAGCGTCGGAGGAACTCTAGGGCCGCTCCTCGCCCTGAACCGGCGGCACCTGCCGGTCCAACAGGGCGAACGTGGCGTTCAGATGATCAGCCAGGGGGCGGGCGGTGTCTGGATGGGCCGCATGGTCCCGGCGCCAGTCCTCCTGGGCCAGGCGCAGGGCACCGATCGCCAGCATGGCCGCCATGCGCACATCCTCGGGTGGTCGGTCGGGCCACCGTTCCGCCATCACCTGGGCCAGGTCGCGTTCCATATCCACCATCTTGGCCAGCTTGCGGGCGCGCAGAGTCTCGGTGGAGCGCAGCAGGGCGTCGGCAGCGATGGCCACCTTGGTTTCGAAGCGGGCGACCAGCGTCAGCAGACAGTGCCGCGCGGCGGCCAGGGGGGACTGGTCCGTCGGCTCCTGCCGCAGGGCCGGGCCAATGGCCTCCACGAAGCCGCTGCCCTGCCAGGCCAGCAGCACGTCTTCCTTGGACTTGAAATAATAGAAGAAGGTGCGCCGGGCGATGCCGGCGGCGGCGGCGATGGCATCCAGGGTCGTCGCCTCGAACCCGTTCTCCATGAACAGCCTCAGGCCGGTATCGGCGATGCGCTGCATCGTCTCCCGGCGCTTGCGGTCGCGCAGGCCTTCGGTCTTGCCCGGCGTCGCGGCGGATGGGAGGGCGGATGGGGGGGCGGTGTCCATGGCGGCTCTTATCGCATGAACGGCCTGTCCTTGAAACGGCTTGGCCTTGAAATGTTGCACTCGGTGCGATATCCAATATCGCACTCAGTGCGAATTTACGCATGGTGTAAATTTATCGGAGAGGCACAATGACCAAGACCTGGTTCATCACCGGCGCCAATCGCGGCTTTGGCCGTATCTGGGCGGAGGCGGCCCTGCGGCGCGGCGACCGGGTGGCCGCCACCGCCCGTGACATAGGGGCCTTGACCGACCTGGCCGCCGCGTATGGCGACCGGCTGGCGCCCCTGGCCTTGGACGTCACCGACCGTGACGGCGTGTTCCGGGCGGTGGCGCGGGCCCACGCGCATTTCGGCGGGCTGGACGTGGTGCTCAGCAACGCCGGCTATGGCTGCATGGGTGCTGTGGAGGAGATGACGGTAGAGGCGGCGCGCGCCAATTTCGACACCAACGTCTTCGGCACGCTGTCTGTCATCCAGGCGGCCGTGCCGTTGTTGCGGGCCCAGGGGCATGGCCATATCCTGACGGTATCCAGCATTGGCGGCGTGGTCAGCTTCCCCACCGCCGGCGTCTATACCGCCACCAAGCATGCGGTGGAGGCGTTGAGCGAGGCCTTGGCCGGAGAGGTCGCGGGCTTCGGCATCAAGGTGACCATCATCGAGCCCGGCAGCTTCGCCACCGATTTCCGCGCCTCCATCGCCCACGCGCCGGCGATGGCCGACTATGACGGCGTGCGCGCCGCCGTCATGGCCAACTTCAAACCGGAAATGTCGGGAAATCCCCAGGCCACCGCGGATGCCATCCTGAAGGTGGTGGATGCCGAGACCCCGCCCCTGCGCCTGCTGCTGGGCACGGGGCCGCTGCCCCTGATCCGCCAGGTTTACGCCCGCCGCCTGGCCGCGTGGGAGGAATGGGCGGAGGTCTCGGCCGCAGCCCACGGTCAGCGCTGACGAGCCTCCAGCCCGGCTCCGGCGGCCAGCGACCCCAGCGCCAGGGCGGTCACGGCGCTGGTGCTCGCCAGCAGGAAGGCGGCGTCGTCCAGCGCCATGCCCACCAGCGCGGCGGCGGCGGCCACCAGCAGGGCCAGGGCCGCCAGCAACAGGCCGCCACCCCTCAACCGCTGGCGGGTGGCCGCCAGGCCGGCCAGGGCCGCGATGGCGTAGGCGGCCATTTCCACGCCGCCCGCCCCATGCGGATTGTGACGCGAGGCCATCAGGGCCAGGCCGCCGGCGATGGACGATAGGGGCGGGAACAGCGGCCCCAGGCGCGTGAAGGGGAAATTGGCCAGGGGGCTGCGGGCATAGGCTTCGCGGGCCAGGCTGTCATGGGCGAGGGCGTTCATGGCGGTTCTCCCGCGTGTATGGGTTCAGGTGGGGCTGACGTAAGAGGCGAGGCCGTTGCCGAAGGACCAGTCGTCCCGTTGGTTGGGCGCCAGCACCACCATCACGTCCTCTGGCCGCAGGCCGGGGGCGCGGGTCAGATTCTCAGCGATGGCGCGGTACAGGGCTTGCTTCTGCGCGGTGTCACGCCAGTTGCTGGCCAGGATGGTGATCATCACCAAGTCGTCGGTGCGGTGTCCGTCCAGGTAGTCAGCGTCGTAGTGGAAGGCGTCGCACTCATGCTGGTCGATCAGCTGGAAGCGGTCGGCGGCCGGCACGCCGAAGGTGTCGACCAGTGCCTGATGCACGCCGTCGGCGATGGCGCGGATATGGGCGGCCGGCTTGCCCTTGATCAGGGAGATGCGGACGAGGGGCATGGTGCGCTCCGTTCTTCAAAAGGGGCGGGCGGACCCGCTTGACGTTCTTGAAGGTAGGGGGGCACAATCATTCCGAAAATTTGAAACTTACAAACAAATGCATCCATATAATCGAACTATTGGAGCCCGGCTTTGGTGGCGCGCGTCAACCTCGACATGGATGTCCTGCGGACCTTCGTGACAGGCTTCGAGCTGGGCAGCTTCGCCCGCGCGGCTGAACGGCTGGGCCGGTCGCAATCCGCGATCAGCACCCAGCTGCGCAAGCTGGAGGATCAGATCGGCCGGCCCCTGGTTCAGAAATCCGGGCGCGGCCTGGCCCTGACCCCTGCCGGCGAAAGCCTGCTGAGCTACGCCAAGCGCCTCCTGGACTTAAATGATGAGGCTGTGGACGGCATCCGGGGGGCGGAGGTCGCGGGCTGGGTGCGCCTGGGCCTGCCGCAGGATTTCGCCGAAACCTGGCTGCCCGGCGTGTTGAACCGTTTCAACCGGGCCCATCCCAAGGTGCGGGTGGAGGTGCAGGTGGACCGCAGCACCCCCCTGACGGAAAAAACGGTGAAGGGCGAACTGGACCTGGCCCTCATCTGGGGTGATGGCCGGGGCATCCCCCATGCCCGGCAGGTGGCCGAGCTGCCCATCGCCTGGATCGGGCGGCCTGATTGGCCCGGCTTGGCGGCCTTGGAGGGGGAGCCCCTGCCGCTGGCCGTGCTGCCGGCCCCCTGCGCTTTCCGCTCCGCCGCGGTGGCGGCGCTGGATGGCGCCGGCCTGCCCTGGCGCCTGGCCTTCACCAGCCCCAGCCTGTCCGGACTATGGGCGGCGGCGGAGGGTGGGCTGGGCCTGACGGTGCGCACCACCGTCACCATGCCCCGCACCTTGTCCGTGCTGGACCCCGCCGCCACCGGCTTGCCGCCCCTGCCGCGCGTTCCCTTGGCCCTGCACCGGGCGGAGGCGGACCCGTCCCCGGCCGCCGCCCGTCTGGCCGACATCCTGCTGGACACCATCCGGGATGAACTGGGGCTGCCGGCGGAAGGCTGACCGCCGTCCCCGCCACGCGTCAGGACGGCAGGCCCGGGGCCAGGCCGGCGGTCGGCCGCATCTGGCGCCAGGGCAGCAGGATGGGCGTCGCCAGCATGAGGATGCCGGCGATGGCGATGGCGACGCGGGGGCTGGTCATGTCGGCCAGCAGGCCCCACAGGGCGATCAGCGCCGCCGTCGTCAGGCTGTTGGTGACCGACCAGGCGGACAGGGTGCGGGCGACCCGGTCGGCGGCCAGCTGTTCCAGGCGGAACGAGGCCATGACCGGGTTGAAGGCGCCGCAGCACAGCACCAGCCCGAACTGGACGGCGATGACCAGGACCAGGCCGGGGGTGCCGGGGCCGATGAAGGCCAGGCCCAGGGACCAGGCGGCCCGCAGGGTTCCCGTGGCCAGGATGGTGGTGCGCTGGCCCAGGCGCCCCGCCAGCGGGCGCGCCAGGCGCGACCCGATCAGCCCGCCGACACAAGGCAGGCCGAAGGCCAAGCCGTACTGCCAGGGCGTGTAGGCCAGCGGCCCCAGCATCAGAAAGGCCATCAGCGGCGCGCTGACCATGATCATGGCGTTCACCAGCACGGTGTTGAGAAACAGCCGCAGCAGCGTCGGATGCGCCAGAATGAAACGCCAGCCGTCCAGCAATTCGGCCAGCCGCCGGCTGGGCCCGGGGGCCCGCGTCGGCGGACGCTCCCGCCCCTTGATCATGCCGATGCCCAGGGCCGACAGCAGATAGGTGACGGCATCGACCAGGACGGTGGTCACGGGACCCATCAGGCCTATGGCCATCCCGCCCAGGGGCGGCCCGGCGATGGTCGCGACCCAGCCGGTGGATTCCAGCACCGCGTTGGCGGTGATCAGATCCTCCCGGGGAACCAGCGCCTTGATGTAGGCACCGCTGGCCGCGGTGAAGGTGATGTTGGCGGTGGCGACGATGATGGAGACGACCAGCAACTGGGCATAGCTCAGCCAGCCCAGCGGATAGGCGACGGGAACGGTGATGATGGCGGCGAAGCGGACCATATCCATGAGGATCAGCACGCCCCGCTTGGCCCGGAACTCGGCCCAGGGCCCCATGGGAATGGCGGCGACCGCCCCCGCCGCCAGGCCTCCCGCCATCATCAGGGACACGGCGGCGGGCCCGCAGTGCAACACCGTGACCGCGATCAGGGGAAAGCCGCCCCAGGCCAGCCAGGTGCCCGCGACGCTGACGGCGTAGGCCGTCCACAGCCAATTGAACTCCGGGCCCAGCGACCGTCCGCCCAACGACCATCCCACCAGTGACCGCCCCCACGCCGCCATTGCCCAAAGCCCCGCCGCGAATGCCCGGGCACAGGAAAGCAGGAGAGGGCGCCGCCTTCCAGCGGCTTTCGCGAGCGTCGCGCGTCAGATAGGTGGGATGACGAGGACGGGCAGCAGGATGCGGCGAGGAGGGAAAGTTGACGCCGGAAACGCAAAAGGCGCCCGAGTGGGCGCCTTTGATGCGTTTTGCGTTCTTTGCCGTGTTCTGGAGAGACTGGAGCGGGCGAAGGGATTCGAACCCTCGACCCCAACCTTGGCAAGGTTGTGCTCTACCCCTGAGCTACGCCCGCGTACCCAACTCTCCGCCCTCACAGGGAAGGCTCACCTAAAAGCGAAAGGCCGAACCAGCCGGCCCGGCCTTTTCTCGCTTGCTCTTCCCGGAGGAAGATTGGAGCGGGCGAAGGGATTCGAACCCTCGACCCCAACCTTGGCAAGGTTGTGCTCTACCCCTGAGCTACGCCCGCACTCCATTCCGACGTTCGGCACCGACCTCGCGATCAGTGCCCCCCGGCGGTGAGCGCGGATAATATGCAGGTGCCGATCGAATGCAAGCGCTTTTTTCAGGAAAAATCGGGCGCCTTTTTTCCCCGCGCGGGGGCGGCTATAAGGGACCGGTCACCCGCCCCGACGGCGCGTGGGGCGCGCACGCCCCTTGCGGCGGCGATCCGGCGGACTCATTTCAGGGACCTACGCGCGGGGGCCCCATGCCGTGCCCAGGGTGGGCGGCGGCTCCTGCGGCTGAGAAGGGATACGAGGCCATGCAGTTTCCGACCAACGCCGCCCCCGGTGGCAACGCCCCGGTGGACAAGTCCGACCTGATCAAGGACGGCAGCGACCGCACCTTCATGGCCGATGTCATCGAAGCCTCACGCGAGGTGCCGGTGATCGTGGACTTCTGGGCGCCGTGGTGCGGCCCCTGCAAGACCTTGGGCCCCATCATCGAAAAGGCGGTGCTGGCCGCCAAGGGTGCTGTGAAGCTGGTCAAGATCGATACCGACCAGAACCCGGCCATCGCCGGCCAGCTGCGCATCCAGTCCATTCCCGCCGTCTACGCCTTCTTCCAGGGCCGGCCGGTGGACGGCTTCACCGGCGCCCTGCCGGAAAGCCAGGTGAAGCAGTTCATCGACCGTCTGGTGCAGGCGGCGGGTGGCGTGCCCGGCGCCGCCGACATCGCCGCCGTGCTGGAGGAGGCGGGCCAACTGCTGGAGTCGGGCGACGCCCAGACGGCCGCCGCCCTCTATAACGAAGTGCTGGGCGAGGAACCGGAGAACGCCGCCGCCTATGCCGGCCTGATCCGCTGCCTGCTGGCCGCCGACCAGACCGACACCGCGCAGGAGATGCTGGACCAGGCGCCGGCGGCCCTGGCCAAGGCGCCGGAGATCGTGGCCCTGCGCACGCAGATGGACCTGGCCCGCCAGGCGGCGGACATGGGCCCGGTGGGCGACCTGGAACGGGCAGTGGCGGCCGACGCCAACAACCACCAGGCCCGCTACGACCTGGCCCTGGCCCTGTATGCCGGCGGCCAGCAGGAAGCGGCGGTGGACCACCTGCTGGACATCGTGAAGCGCGACCGCGAATGGAACGAGCAGGCGGCCCGCAAGCAGCTGGTGAAGTTCTTCGAGGCCCTGGGCTTCAAGCACCCGCTGGCCATCGCGGGGCGGCGCAAGCTCTCTTCCATTCTTTTCGCTTAGGGCCCGCTCTCCTAAGTGATTTCGCTATCGTAACGGTGTGATGAGCCCCTTCGCCCCCACCTTCGAGCAGCTGCCGGCCAGCATCCCCGTCTTTCCTTTGACGGGGGTGCTGCTGCTGCCCCGGGCCCGCCTGCCGCTCAACGTCTTCGAGCCGCGCTACCTGGCCATGGTGCAGGACAGCCTGGCCGGTGACCGGCTGATCGGCATGATCCAGCCGGTGGAACCGGGAACGGAAACGGACAGCAGCGTCGACCCGCCGCTGGCCGGCGTGGGCTGCTGCGGCCGGCTGACGGCCTTCGCCGAGACGGACGACGGCCGCTATCTCATCACCCTGTCCGGCCTGTGCCGCTTCCGCATCCGGGAAGAGGTGTCCACCATGCGGGGCTATCGCCGCGTCATGGCCGACTGGTCGCCCTTCGCCGGCGATTTCGTGGCCCCGGCCGAGGGCGGCTTCGACCGCGCCGGCCTGATGGCGACGCTGAGGCCCTATTTCACCCGGCGATCGCTGACGGTGAACTGGCAGGCGCTGGGGACGGCGTCGGACGAGCAGCTGGTCGCCACCATCGCCATGTTGTGCCCTTTCACGCCGGCCGAGAAGCAGGCCCTGCTGGAGGCGCCGGATTTCATCAGTCGCGCGTCGATGCTGCTGGCGTTGGTGCAGATGGCGGTGCATGAATCGGCGGACGGCGACGCCGCGCGCCACTGATTTTCTTTCAGTCATTTTATTTTCTGAGGGACCCATTCCCATGTCCGATACCGCCAAGGTCGATCCCAAGCTGCTGGAGATCCTGGTCTGTCCCCTGACCAAGGGACCGCTCAGCTATGATGCCCAGCGCCAGGAACTGGTGAGCCAGCAGGCGCGCCTGGCCTACCCCATCCGCGACGGCATCCCCATCATGCTGGTGGACGAGGCCCGGTCCCTCGACGACTGAGGCGGACAGCCATGACCCAGGAAAACTTCGCCACCGACGCCCACGGCACCCAGCACTGGCCGACCGAGATCCGCTACAAGCGGGCGGAGCGTGAACTGGTCATCACCTTCGACAACGGTGCCCGCGCCACCCTGCCGGCCGAGTATCTGCGGGTGGAAAGCCCATCGGCCGAGGTGCAGGGCCACAGCCCCGGCCAGAAGCAGACGGTGCCGGGCAAGCGCGCCGTCGCGGTGGCGGAGCTTGAGCCCATCGGCAACTACGCCGTCCGCCTGATCTTCGACGACGGCCACGACACCGGCATCTTCTCCTGGAAGTACCTGTACGAGCTGGGTATGGAGTACGACGAGCGCTGGGCCCGCTACCTGTCCGAGCTGGAGGCGCAAGGCCTCAACCGCGACACCGCCCCCCACCGCCACGGCCCCAGCTGTGGCTCGGGTGGGGGCTGCGGCTGATCAGGCCGGCTCTTGCCAGGGATTGATCACCTTCACGCCGCCCGCCTCGTATGCGGCGGTATCGCGTGAGGCCACGGCAAACCCGTGCGAGGCGGCGATGGCGGCGATATACCCATCAGGTGTGGGAAAACCCAGGCCGCGCTTTCGCGCCGCGGCAGCCAGCGTTGCGTAGTGTCGAGCCGCCCCGGCGTCAAAGGGGAGCACCCGTCCTTCGAACAGCGCCAGCAGCCCGCTCAAGGTTTGAGCCAATGCGGCTTTTCGTCGGCCTTCCGGTAGCGCCTCAACGCCGAACCACAATTCTGCAAGGGTCACGCTGCTGATATACAATGTCTCGGCCGCTTGATTGTTCAGCCAAGCGCGGACGGCCGGATTCGGTTCCGGCTTCGTCGCTTCTGAAACGACGTTCGTGTCCAGAACGATCATTCGAAAGTCATCGGTTCTGCCGGCGTTCTGTCCCGGACTTCGTCAAATATGGTGAAGTCATCATTGCTTAGCCCAGCTTCTCGGCTTAGCGCCGCCAGCGCGTCTCCCAACTGGAGGCGTTTCTCCGGTTTGACGGCGCGTTCCAAAATGTCGCGGATTTCCGCTTCGGCGCTACGGCCGTGCTGCGCCGCACGTACCCGAAGGGCGCGATGCACTTCATCCGGCACGTTTCTTACGGTGATGGATGGCATGATTGCTCTTCGATGATAGCGCTGACGATGCCTGCATTTTTACAAAATGCAAGCGGGCGCGCAATCCGGTATTGATCATGGCCGGTGCCACGGCGGGTGGTGCTAACCCTTTCCGGGGATAAGACCGCTCGCCAAAATCCCGTCGATCACGAACTGGCAGGCCAGGGCCGACAGCAAAATGCCCAGCACGCGGTTCAGCACGGTGATGCCGGTGCGGCCCAGGATGTGGCTGACCTTGGTGGCGAAGATCAGGACGAACAGGGTCAGGGCCAGGATGCCGGCCAGGACGCCCAGCACCACGGCCTGCTTGGCGAAATCGCCGTGGGCGCGGCCCATGAACAGCACAATGGTGGTCATGGTGCCGGGGCCGCTGATGAGCGGGATGGCCAGCGGAAAGACGGAGATGTCGGCGCGGTGACGCGCCTCTTCCCGCTCGTCCGCCGTGGCGGTGCGCACGCCGCTTTCGCGGGCGAACACCATGTCGATGGCGACCAGCATCAGCAGCACGCCGCCGGCGATGCGGAAGGCGGCGAAGCCGATGCCCAGCGCCCGCAGCAGCAGATCGCCGGCGAAGGCGAAAAAGAACAGGATCAGGGCCGCGATGACCGTGCCCTTGATGGCCATGCGCCGGCGGTAACGCTGGTCCATGCCCACCGTCAGGCCCACGAACATGGGGCCCAACCCCACCGGATCGATGGTGACGAACAGGGCTACGGCGGTGGTGAGGATAAGGTCCAGCACGGGGAACGGGCCTGAGGAAAGGGGGTAGGCCGTGGGAGGCAGGACCATGAGTCGCGGGCGTCCCGGAAGACCCCTCTGGGTCTAGCGCGTTGGGGCGCCTGCTGCAAGCAGCGGCTGGCAAGGGTCAGGGCTGCCGAAGTTGAAGGGCCGTTCAAGTTGACTTACCCCCATCGGGGCCGTAAGCAATGCTGCGGTGCATTCGTGCCCGGGAGAGGGGCGGCACCATAATCCAAACATTCTAGGGGGCCGTCCGGAGACACGATGAGCAAGAAGGTCTACCCCGACGCCGTAACCGCCCTGGCCGGGCTGTTGCGCAACGACATCACCGTCATGGCCGGCGGCTTCGGCCTGTGCGGCATCCCGGAAAACCTGATCGAGGCCATCCGCCTCTCGGGCGTGACCGGGCTCACGGTCGTCTCCAACAACGCCGGTGTGGATGGCTTCGGCCTGGGCGTGCTGTTGGAAACCAAGCAGATCAAGAAGATGATCAGCAGCTACGTGGGTGAGAACAAGCTGTTCGCCCAGCAGTACCTGTCCGGTGAGCTTGAGCTGGAATTCAACCCGCAGGGCACCCTGGCCGAGCGCATCCGCGCCGGCGGCGCCGGCATCCCCGCCTTCTTCACCAAGACGGGCGTGGGCACGCTGGTGGCCGAGGGCAAGGAGCTGCGCGAGTTCGACGGCGAGACTTATGTGATGGAGCGCGGCATCGTCGCCGACCTGTCCATCGTCAAGGCCTGGAAGGGCGATACCGAGGGCAACCTCGTCTATCGCAAGACGGCACGGAACTTCAACCCGATGATGGCCACGGCCGGCAAGGTGACGGTGGTCGAGGTCGAGGAACTGGTGGAACCGGGCAGCTTCGACCCCGACCACATCCATACCCCCGGCATCTTCGTCCAGCGCATCATCAAGGGCGCCAAGTTCGAAAAGCGCATCGAGCAGCGCACCACCCGTCCGCGCGCGTGAAGGAGCTGACCTATGGCATGGACCCGTGAGGACATCGCCGCCCGCGCCGCGAAGGAGCTGCGCGACGGTTTCTACGTCAACCTGGGCATCGGCATCCCGACCCTGGTGGCCAACTACATCCCCGACGGCGTGCACGTGACGCTGCAGAGCGAGAACGGCATGCTGGGCATGGGCCCCTTCCCCTATGAGGGGGAGGAGGATCCGGACCTGATCAACGCCGGCAAGCAGACCATCACCGAACTGCCGTACAGCAGCTTCTTCAGCTCCGCCGACAGCTTCGCCATGATCCGCGGCGGCCACATCGACCTGTCGGTGCTGGGCGCCATGCAGGTGGCGGCCAACGGCGATCTCGCCAATTGGATGATCCCGGGCAAGATGGTCAAGGGCATGGGCGGTGCTATGGACCTGGTGGCCGGCGTGAAGAAGGTGGTCGTGGTCATGGAACACTGCGCCGTCGATAAGAAGACGGGCGCGCTGGAGCCCAAGATCCTGAAGGCCTGCACCCTGCCGCTGACCGGCACCAAGGTCGTGGACATGATCATCACCGACCTGGGCGTCTTCCAGGTCGACAAGGAAGGCGGCAGCGGCCTTACCCTGGCCGAGGTCGCGCCCGGTGTGACGGTGGACGAGATCCGCCAGAAGACCGAGGCCGAGTTCAAGGTGGGGCCGGGTCTCTAAGACTTCGACTTGTCGCGTGGCTGGCAGCGGGCCGTCCCTTGAGGGGCGGCCCGTTTTCTTTCAACTTCCCGCCCGTCCGGTGGCGGCCAGGCGCAGGCGGGTCAGCGTACCGTCGGCCCGCATGGCCTCGATGGCGGCGTCCAGCGTCTCCATCGGCAAGGGCGACCGGGGGGCGTTGGCGCAGCGTTCCTCATGATCGCCCACCATCTGGGGCAGGACCATCAGCGCCTGTGCCCAGGTCCTGTCCGCCGTCTGGCGGTAGTCGGCCTCCAGGTCGGTGGTCAGGATGGCGTCCACCCGCCGGTTGCGCAGCTTCAGGAAGTTGCTTTCCGCGGACGGTGCGTCCTCCCGCTGCCAAGTGCCGTCGATGAAGGCCGCCTCCACCTCCCGCGGGTAGCGGAAACCCAGGATGGCGCCGATGGGCCGCCCGGCCAGGTCGCCCAGGGTGCGCAAGCGCTCGCTGTCGGCCCGGCGGACGACCAGCACGCTGTGGCTGACCAGGATAGGGGTGGAGAAGCGGGTGGCGGCCACCTTGGGCAGCCAGTCGGGGCTGTAGCCGCAGGCCAGGTCGATCCGGCCGTCGGCCAGGTCGGCCTCAAGACGGTTGCGGGGGACCAGGCGGTAGAGGGGCCTCAAGCCCGTGCGCCGGGCGACCTCGTCACCAATGGCCTTGATCAGGCCGCCGGCCACCTCGCCGTTCCGCAGGTCCACCAGCGGCGGCTGTTCCGTCTCCAGGATGCCGAAGACCAGGGCGGGGGACTGGGGGGCCGGGGACCGGGGGGCGGGGGACTGGGCGTTGGCGCCATCGGAAAACAACGCCGCCAAGCCGGCCACTGCGGCCGTGATCAGCAAGACAGCCCCGGCAAAGGTGGGTCGCGGCACGGGGGCTGGGTGTCCTATCGCGGGGAAGATGACGATCTTCCCATCTAAGGCCCCGCCGCGGTGCCGTTCAAGCGCGCCGTGGCGGGGCGAAGGGATAGGGGAACGGGGTCAGGCGCGGGCGCGCCAGCCGGGGGATTCGGCGTCCAGCAGGCGTTCCAGCTGTTGCACCCGCTGCTCCAGCCGGTCGGCGCGGGCCAGCAGGTCGCCGGCGGCGTGATCCGATAGGCCCTGGGCCTGCAGCTCGCGCGCGCGGATCATGTAACGGGTCACCAGGGCCACGATGGGGATCATCAGGGCGGCGAGGGGGATCAGCAGGGGGGACATGAGGCTTCGTCCTATCAGCGCTGCGCCAGCTGGCTCAGCTTGCGGTTGAGGTCGAATTCGGGGCTGGTGACGTGCCGCTCCATCTGGGTCACCCGGCGCTCCAGATCATCGTAGCAGCGAAAGCGCTGGTCCTGCTGGCCGCGGCGCGCCTGGGCCATGGCCTCGATATCCTGCAGCTTCTGCATCGCCCGCAAGACGATGGCCACGATGGGAATGCACAGCGCCAAGAGGGGGACGAGTATCGGCGACATGGGGAAGGCCACCTGCTAAGGGTCGTGTGACGGGTAAACCTGGGGCGTCGATGGGACCTGGCCGATCCCGTCAGGCCACGCAATCTTAGATTATTGTGTGCCTGGTGACAGGCCCATGGCAACCATTGGGATGGGCCGCCGTAATAAACGGCCGGGGAGACCGCCGCCGGGGGAGAGGGGGCCGGAAGGTCTGTCCCCTCCGCCCCCCGCGCGCCCCATGAACACCCGGAGACTTACTTCTCCAAATCCTTGAACTGCCGCCGCAGGTCGAACTCGCGAGAGGCGACGGCGGTTTCCATGGCGCCGATCTCGCGATCCAGGTCGCGGAACTTGGCGCGCAGGCCGGCCAGGGTCTGGTCGGGGCGGGTGGTGACCGACCGCCAGAACACCTCTTCCTCGTTGCTGCCATACAGCCCCTGGGGCTGCGGCTTCAGCACGACGGCCAGCACGATGTAGGCGATGATCGTGGCCGGGAAGAAGAACACCAGGCCCAGGAACATGCCCAACCGCACCAGCCAGGCGTCGACGCTGAAGTAGTCGGCGACGCCGGCGCAGACACCGGCCACCTTGCCAGCGCGGGGGTTGCGATACAGACGGTGGGGGTTGGGGCTGCCGAAGGTGCCGCCGCCCCCGTAGGTGCCGCCCTGGGCGCCGGCGGTGGGGTTGGTCCAGCGGCTGCCGCCGCCATACCCGCCCGAACCGCCACCGGAGGTCCCGCCGGGGGGCCGCCGCCCCGGGAAGGGCGGCGGGTTAGAGCCTCTACCAGTCATTGCCGTGCCCTCCAGCCCGGGGCCTCCGCATCCAGGATCTTCTCCAGCTGCTGGATGCGGCTGTCCATTTCAGTGGCGCTGTGCCACAGGTCCGACAGCATGCGCTCGTCATCGACCGACAGTGTCTTGGCGACCCGCCACTTGGTCACATAGTGGGCGATGATCCACACCGGCGCCACGATGACCATGAAGATGATGGGTACGGCGACAAGTGCGTCCAGGTCCATGGACAGATTACCCCTGGTTCTTGGTCGCCAGCTTGGCCTTCAGGGCCTGCAGCTCGGATTCGACCTTGTCGTTGCTCTCCAGCTCGGCGATCTCGTCCGCCAGGCTGCGCTTGCGTCCCATATCCAGGACTTCCGCCTTGCCTTCCAGGACATCCAGGTTGCGCTCGATCTGGTCGAAACGCGAGAAGGCATCCGTGATGCGGTCGTCGTGAAGCTGGGTCTTGACCTTCAGACGCGCCGTGGCGGTCTTCTGGCGGGCGACGATGGCGCGTTCCCGCGTCTTGGCGTCCTGCAGCTTGGCCTGCAGCTGGCCGATATCGTCGTTGGTCTTCGCCAGGGCCTCATCCAGGCGGCCCAGGTCGGTCGTCAGGCCGTCGGCGGCTTCGGCGATCTTGGCGCGGGCCATCAGGGCGCCCTTGGCCAGGTCCTCACGGTCCTTGGACAGGGCCAACTCGGCCTTGCGCTGCCATTCCTCGGCCTCACGGCGGAGTTCGACCAGGCGGCGCTCGATCTCCTTCTTCTCCGCCACGGTCTTCACCGCGGAGGAGCGAACCTCGACCAGCGTGTCTTCCATCTCCTGGATGACCAGACGGATGATCTTCTCCGGGTCCTCGGCGCGATCCAGGATGGCGTTCAGGTTGGAATTGATGATGTCGCTGAGGCGCGAAAAGATGCCCATGAGTCAGGTCTCCTTCAGGCAAGGGCGATGAAAAGGTTGCTCAACACGGTGGCGACCGCAAGGATGATCCAAGCTTCAGCCGGCACGGCGCGGAAATCGTCCGCCAACATGGCCAGTTGGCTCTGGGCCCGGCTGGCGAAGAAGCCGGCATCGCCGGCCTTGTCGTGGATCGTGTGGTCGGTCATCGCTGCATTCCCCTTCGATGAGTTCCTTGCATTCGATCGTGTGTCCCTACATGAGCAAGGGGCGTGCCAATTGTATCTTCCTGTCATAAGTCATTGATAATAAACAAAACACATCAGTCTGCATCCTGGGCGAAGCCGGGCGATTTATCCAAATCCACGATTATGTGGCGAATTTCGCCAACTGCTGCCATGATCAGCCAAGCCGCCCCCCTTATGCGGTAGTTTCCGCCCCGCGAGCGAATCACCCATGGCCTCCTCCGCAACCCCGCCGTCCCTGGTCGGCCAGGCCGCGTCCTTCCTGCAGCTGATGGAGCATGTGTCGCGGGCGGCCCCGCTGAACCGCCCCACGCTGGTCATCGGTGAGCGCGGCACGGGTAAGGAACTGGTGGCCGCCCGCCTGCACTATCTGTCGTCCCGCTGGGACAAGCCCTTCATCAAGCTGAACTGCGCGGCCTTGTCCGAGACGCTGCTGGAGACGGAGCTGTTCGGGCATGAGCAGGGCGCCTTCACCGGCGCGGCCAAGCGCCATGTCGGCCGGTTCGAGCTGGCCGACGGCGGCACCCTGTTCCTGGATGAGATCGCCACCAGCTCGGCCTCGGTGCAGGAGAAGATCCTACGCGTCGTCGAGTATGGGGAGTTCGAGCGCGTGGGCGGCACCCAGACGGTGTCGGTGGACGTGCGCGTGGTGGGCGCCACCAACGCCGACCTGCCCAAGATGGCGTCGGCCGGAAAGTTCCGCGCCGACCTGCTGGACCGCCTGTCCTTCGACGTGGTGACCATCCCCCCCTTGCGGGCGCGGGCCGACGACATCCCCATGCTGGTCGACCATTTCGGCATCGCCATGGCGCGCGAACTGGGGCGGCCCTTCTTTCCCGGTTTCGCGCCCAAGGCCATGAGCCAGCTGTTGGCCTATCCCTGGCCCGGCAACATCCGCGAACTGAAGAACGTGGTGGAGCGGGCGGTCTACCGCGCCCAGGGGGCGGAGCGGCCCATCGACGAGGTCGTCTTCGACCCCTTCGACTCTCCCTTCCGCCCCGTGGCCATGCCCGGGGACCGCCGCGCCGGCCCGGCGCCGGCGGAGGAAGCGGAGGCCGAGGCGACGCCCGCCACCCCCACCGCGCCCGGCCCCGCAACGGCGGCGCCCAGTGGTCCCTGCAACTTCCTGGAACAGGTGGCGGACTTTGAAAAGGCGCTGCTGCGCGCGGCGCTGGAGCGCAACCAGTTCCACCAGAAACGAGCCGCCGCCGACCTGGGCCTGAACTACCACCAGTTCCGCGGCTATCTGCGCAAGTATGAGCTGCTGGACCGCCGCAGCGCCGCCGAGTGATCGGCGCCATTTCTACGTTTTTTTTCACCAGGACGCGACCGCGTCCGCCGGAGTTTTGCGGGGAGCCGCAGGCGGACTGCAAAACGAGGACATGCCAAGGCCGCGGATGCGGCGCCCGGCGTTTGAGGGAGCACCTAAAACATGCGACCAAACGCCGCCCTGAAAACGCCCTTTTTGCCCTCTAGCCCTGGATCAGGGCCGATGGGGCCGCCCACACCACCGGGCGGGCAGGACGCCTGGGGATGGCGAAGGGATAAGGGGTCAGGGTTGACCAGCCGGCGCTTTCCGCAGGGTCACCCATCCCTTAGATAGGGCCTGTCACCGCCTCTTTCCCCGATGACCGGCGCTCCCAAAGGGACGCCTTAGTTGAGCCGCCGCCTTGAGCCCTGACGACACCGACACCTCGCTGCGCGCCTTCCGCCCCGTGGGCAGCCAGCCGGCGCCGCGCCGCAAGCCGGCCGCCCCGGCCAAGGCCGCTTCCCCCCGTGTGGCCCCCCGCCCGCGCCCCGATGGGGGCGATGAAGGCGGGGCTGGTGGCAATGGCGGCGGCGGTAACAGCCAGCCGCCGCGCCGCCGCCCGCCGCCCGGCCGGCGCCCGGCGCCCAAACGCCGCGCCGGCGGGCCGCGCATGCCGTGGTGGGTGAAGACGCTGGTGGTGCTGGGCATCTGGGGCATCATGGTCTTCGCCGGCGTCGTGGCCTATTTCGCCTATGACCTGCCGGAAATCAGCCAGGTGGCACAGTTCCAGCGCCGCCCGGCCGTCACCGTGTTGGCGGCCGACGGCAGCAAGCTGGCGCGCTTCGGCGACATGCGCGGCGAGACGCTGGAGGTGTCGGAGATCTCGCCGGACCTGGTCCACGCCGTCCTGGCGGTGGAGGATCGGCGCTTCTACAGTCATTTCGGTGTCGATCCCATCGGCATTGCCCGTGCCGCCTGGACCGATTACCGCACCGGCCACATGCGGCAGGGCGCCTCCACCATCACCCAGCAGCTGGCGCGCAACCTGTTCCTGTCGCCGGCCAAGACCATGCGCCGCAAGGTGCAGGAGGCCATGCTGGCCCTGATGCTGGAGCACCGCTACACCAAGGACCAGATCCTGGGCGCCTACCTGAACCGGGTGTACCTGGGTGCCGGCACCTATGGCGTGGACGCGGCGGCACGCACCTATTTCGACAAGCCGGCGACCGAGGTGAATTTGCGGGAGGCGGCGATCATCGCCGGCCTGTTGAAGGCGCCCTCCAAATACTCGCCCAGCGCCAACAACGAACGGGCCGAGCAGCGCATGGCCGTGGTGCTGGCCACCATGGTGGACGCCGGCTACATCACGGTGGAACAGGCCAAAGCGGTGGTGAACCAGCCCGCCCAGCCGCGCGCCAACCCGGCGGTCGAGGGCGACGGCCGTTACTTCGCCGCCTGGGTGGCTGACCAGGTCAACGCCTTCATCGGCCCCAACCATGGCGACCTGGTGGTCCACACCACCTACGATGCCAAGATGCAGCGGGCGGCGACGGCCCATGTGGCGGAAATCCTGAACGGCCCCGGCGCCGCCGCCAACGTCCACCAGGCCGCCGTGGTCATCATGGCGCCGGACGGGGCGGTGAAGGCCATGGTGGGCGGCCGCGATTACGACGAAAGCCAGTTCAACCGCGCCACGCAGGCCCTGCGCCAGCCCGGGTCCTCCTTCAAGCCCTTCGTCTATCTGGCGGCGCTGGAGGCGGGCCGCACGCCCGACGACCTGATCCTGGACGCCCCCTACAAGCGCGGCAAGTGGGAGCCGAAGAACTACGAGCCCGGCTATATGGGTGAGATTCCGTTGCGCACAGCGCTGGCCCACTCGGTCAATACCGCCACCATCCGCCTGTTGGAAAGCGTGGGCATCGACCGCGCCATCGCCGTCGCCCGCCGCCTGGGCATCACCGCACCCTTACGCCGCGACCTGTCGCTGGCCCTGGGCACCAGCGAGGTGACGCCGCTGGAACTGACGGGTGCCTACACCGCCATCGCCAATGGTGGCCGCGCCGTCTTCCCCTACGGCATCACCGAGATCCGCGACGCCGACGACAGCGTGCTGTACCAGCGCAAGGGCAGCGGTGCCGGCTATGCCATCGCCGCGGCGGAGGACGCCAACCTGGTGCGCATGATGATGGGCGTGGTGCAGGTGGGCACGGGCAAGTCGGCCCAGCTGGCCGACCGCCCTATCGCCGGCAAAACGGGCACCACCCAGGACTATCGCGACGCCTGGTTCATGGGCTTCACCGCCGACTACGTCACCGGCGTTTGGCTGGGCAACGACGACGGCGATGAGATGAAGCGCATCACCGGCGGCACCCTGCCGGCCAAGCTGTGGAAGGCCATCATGACCGACCTGGAGCAAGGCCTGCCCGTGCGCGACCTGATCCCGCTGCAGCCCGCCGCCGTGCAGGACCAGGCCCCCGACGGCCCGGCCGTGCCGCCCCTGCCCACGGTGGAGACCGTGCCCCTGGACGGCGCCCCCACCGCGGCCGGCACGCCTGCGGTCGACACGACGGGCCAGGTCAAGCCCGAGGCGGTGCAGAAGGAAGATGACCAGGACGACGACAAGGACGTCCCCGACCAGGCCCCGTCCAACAAGCCCGACCCCATCGGGGACCTGCTGAACAAGCTGAAGAAAGAGCAGTAGTTTGGGGTTCCCCAGGCGCCGGCGGCGCATCCGCGCCTTGGCCGGCGCCCCTCACCCCACCGGCTGATATAGGATCACATCCTCGAACGCGGCCAGGGCTGGTTCCATCTCCGTGGCGATGGGATTGTGGTGGGCCAGTACGCGGGCGGCGAAGCGGTTGGCGACCAGCATCTTGCGGTGGTCGCCCAGCTTCAGGTCGGCCACCGCCTCCTCGCACAGCAGGGCCGTGGCCAGGGTGTCGGACAGCAGGTCCAGCAGGCGCCGGCCGTGGCGCGGCGCCTGGTCCGGGTTGCGGCGCAGGTGGGACAGGGCGGCCCGGCATTCCTCCAGCGCGCCCTCCAGCAGGTCGGCGGTGCCGCCCGCCTGGGGCGGCAGGTCGGACAGGGCGGCGCCCACCCGGCCGAGGAAGATCTGGTCGCCGGGCCGCTTGCCCGCCACCAGGCGCAACAGCTCCAGCGCCTGGATGTTGGCCGGCCCTTCCCACACGGCGGTCACCAGGCAATCGCGGTAAAGCCGCGCGGTGGGGAATTCCTCAGTGTAGCCGTTGCCGCCCACCATCTCGACCGCCGTGCGGCAGGCCTTCACCGCCTGGTCGGCGGTGCGGTACTTGGCCAGGGCCGTCACCAGGCGCAGCCAGTCGCCGCCCTGTTCCGGATCGCTGTCCCCGGTCGCCAGGGCGTCGAAGGCGAACACCGACTCGAAGGACAGCGCCACCGCCGCCTCCAACTCCATCTGCATGTCCAGCAGTTGGTCTTGCACCATGGGATAGTGGACCACGGTCTGGCCAAAGGCGGCGCGGTGCGCCGACCAGCCCAGCGACTCGACGAACGCGCGGCGCAGCAGGCCGGCGGAGGCGACGGCGTTGTGGATGCGGCTGTACTCCAGGGCGGCCATCATGACCTTCAGCCCCTCGCCCGGCCCCGCCACCTCGAAGGCGGTGGCGCCGTTGAGATCCAACTCCGCCGTGGCCAAGCCGCGCGTGCCCACCTTTTCCTTCAGGCGGCGGATGCTGTAAGCATTCGGCTGGTCGCCCTCCAGGTGGCTGGGCACCAGATAGCAGCCCAGGCCCCTTCCACCACTTGATGGGCCACCCGCCGGTGCCCCATCGGGGCGCGCGGTGGCCAGGGCCAGGCCGGATCCGGCGTTGCTGGTGAACCATTTCAGGCCATGCAGGGCCCAGGCCTCATCCGTTTTCACGGCCCGCGTGGTGGTGGCGCCCACATCCGATCCGCCATGCAGCTCCGTCGCCCAGGTGCCGCCGGACAGCGCCTGGCCGTCCATGCGGATCAGGTGTGGCAGGAAGCGCGTCCGCAGATCGTCGGGTGCGACAGTGTTCAGCACGTGCGCCACCGCCCCCGTCATGGTGACGGGACAGTGGATGGACACGTCGGCCTGGCTCAGCAGATAGCCCATGGTGAAGCAGGCCAGATGCCGGCCCGAGGCGCCCTTCTGATAGGGCAGGCCGACGGCACCCCGGGCATAGGCCTCGGCATGGCATTCCAGATAGCGGGGGTTGAAGACGATGGGGGCGCCCTGGTGGCCGTTGGGGCCATAGGGCTGGGGCGTGTGTTGCGGGTTGGCGTGGCGGTCGGTGTATTCCGCTTGCTCATCCAGCGGGCCGCCGGCCCAAGCGCCGAAATCGGCCAGCCTGTCCTCATGCCGCTGCAACTCCTCCGGCGCGCGCCGCTCCAACAGGCGCTGCAGGTTGATGTCGGCGATGTAGAGGTTGGTGCCCCGGGCGGTGCGGGGAACCTCATCTGGCTCGATCAAGGGGCGTCCTCCAACGCTGGGCTGACGCCATTGTGCGCCGGCCGGCGGGGTGGTTCAACGCGCCCGGTGGAAATGGGAGGTCAGGTCCCGGATCAAGCGGTCGGATTCCAGGATGAGGCGCTTGCGGTGGTACAGGGCGCCCGTCCAGGTGAGGGTGAGGCGCACGATCCGGCCATGGCCCTGTTGTTCATCCAGGATGAAGCTGCGCTCGCCCTGCACCGGCGCCAGCATGCGATGCACCAGCCGATACCGCTTGCAACTCGCCACAGTGAAGGCTTCGCGGCGGCGGACCCGGAAAAAGCCCTGGGTGCGCACGCCAGTGTCCAGCCGCCATATTGTCTGGCCGTCGGCAGCGGTGGTGGGCTTGACCATGGCGAAGTGTCGCCAATCCCCTTGGTTCGGATAATCGTTCAGCAGCGCCCAGACCCGTTCTTTGTCATTGGGGATCATGATGGTCGAACGGGTGACGGTGCAGGGCTTCTGCTGTTGTTCCACGACCTTCGCCGTGGCCACCGCCGCGCTCCCGATGGCGCCCAGGGCGATATGCACCCACTCCATGGCCGCCGCCGCTTCAGCCGGCGCCGGCCAGGCCGGGGAACAGGTTGCGCAGGCCGGCCGCGATGGTCTCCACCGCGACCGAGGCCAGCAGCAGGCCGAACAGGCGGCTCATGATGTTCAGGCCGATTTGGCCCAGGCGGTTGCCGATGGGGCCGGCCAGGCGCAGGGCGCCCCACAGCAGCAGGCAGACGAAGACGATGCAGCCGATGATCAGGCCGCCATGGATGGGGCCGTGCCCCTTCTGCATCTGGATGATGACAGCGGTGATGGCGCCTGGGCCGGCCAGCAGGGGCAGGCCCAGGGGCACCACGCCGATGGCGCTGCGTCCTTCCGCCTCGCTGGCCTCCCCTTCCGTCTGCTTCATGGCGGAGACGTTGGCGTTCAGCATGGACAGGGCGATCAGCAGCAGCACCAGGCCGCCGCCCACGCGGAAGCTGTCCAGGCTGGTGCCCAGCAGGCGCAGCACCAGGTCACCCACCAGGGCGGAGACGATCAGCACGGTGGCCACGGTCAGGACCGCCTGGCGGGCGATCATGTTGCGCTCGCGCTGGCTGCGGCCCTCGGTCAAACCCAGGAAGATGGGAATGGCGGCGAAGGGGGTCAGAATGGCGAACAGCGCGATGACGAACTTGCTGTATTCCTGCCACGACGCCACGAACGACGATAAATCCAAGGCCACCCCCACCACGCTGACCCCGCGCCCAGTCGCGGGGGTGTGGCAGAGTACCGTTGGCGACGGCGCCGCTTCAACCGCTCAGCATACGGTTTCCTAATGGAAAAACGCCGCCACGATGTCCAGCGCCGCGTCCACGGCCGCCGCATCCACGTCCAGGTGGGTCACCCAGCGCTGCAGGCCGTAGGTGCTGGTGACGGCGATGCCGTGGGCCTTCAGGTGGGCGTTGAAGGCGTCGGCCACGTCGGGCGCCACGGCCACGAACAGGATGTTGGTGTCGGGTGGGGTCACGGTCATAGCGGGGAAGGCGGAGAGGCCCTCGGCCAGGCGCTGCGCGTTGGCATGGTCGTCGGCCAGCCGGGTGACGTTGTGTTCCAGCGCATACAGGCCGGCGGCGGCCAGGATGCCCACCTGGCGCAGGCCACCGCCCAACATCTTGCGGATGCGCCGGGCGCGTTGGATCAGGTCGGCCTCGCCCACCAGCACACTGCCCACGGGGGCGCCCAGCCCCTTGGACAGACAGACGGACACGGTGTCGAAGCCCACCGCCACCTCGGCCGCCGGCACGCCCAGGGATGTTGCGGCGTTGAACACCCGGGCGCCGTCCAGGTGGGTGGCCAGGCCGTGGCGGCGGGCCAGGTCGACGGCGTCCCTCATGTAGGACAGGGGCAGGGCGCGGCCGCCCAGCGTGTTCTCCAGCGCCAGCAGGCGGGTGCGGGCGAAGTGCGGATCGTCCGGCTTGATGGCGGCCTGGACGTCGGCCAGCGCCAGGGTGCCGTCGGCCTGGTGGGCGATGGGTTGCGGCTGGATGCTGCCCAGCACGGCGGCCCCGCCCGCCTCCCAGCGATAGCAATGGGCCATCTGGCCCACGATGTATTCGTCGCCCCGGCCGCAGTGCGCCATCAGCGCCGCCAGGTTGGACTGCGTTCCCGAGGGCAGGAACAGGCCTGCCGCCTTGCCCAGCAGCTCCGCCGTCCGCTCCTCCAGCCGCTTCACCGTCGGGTCGTCGCCAAACACATCGTCCCCCACCTCCGCATCCGCAATGGCCTGGCGCATGGCGGGGCTGGGCCGGGTGACGGTGTCGCTGCGGAAGTCGTGGCGGATCATGGGGAAGGGGTCCTTTGAGGCGAAGGCGGCCCGTCAAAACAGGCGCTGCAGAAGCAAGTCCATCCGCTGATGCAGGATACGCAGTATGTCGGTCAAGCCAGCTTCGCTGCGATAGACGATCAGATGCTTTTCGACGGCCAGGATGCGGCAACCTTCAGTCAAATCATCCCGCCTTCGGCTGCCGGGGAGGAGGGATTGTCGCCTAGTTTGCGAAAGGCCTTCGTCAGATGCCCGGTATAGGCCAGCGCCTGGGCTTCGCCCCACTGATCGGCGGTATACGCCGCGATGGACTCGAGGTCGGCTTCCGCCAATTCGGTGAGGCGGAAGGGCATGGATCAGCTGGGTCGGGATTGGCGTGCCCGGGCAATGCCACGGGAAATGATCTCTTCCACGCTGCGGGTGGAGAAAAGACCTGCATCCGCTTGGCGGACGCCTTCCTGCACGGCGGCGCGAAATGCTTCCATTTCCAGCTGCTCCAGACGCGCGGCCAAAGCGGCATCGAGGACCGTATCAATGTCCTGGCCGGTTAGCGCCTGCAGGCGGGCCAACCGTTCGGCGGTGCTGTCCTGGATGTCGATGCGCTGCGTCATGCTGAATTATATGCGGGCGGGAACGGCTTTTGTCCATTCCCGCCCGTGACAGGCTGCTTACTTGATCCCGTCGCCCAGCGCCTGGTCGATCAGGGCCTTGGTCTCGGCCACACCATAGAGGGCGATGAAGCTGCCCATGCGGGGGCCGGTGCTCTGGCCCAGCAGCACCTCATAGAGGGCCAGGAACCAGGCGCGCAGCTCGGGGAAGGGATGGCGCTTGCCGATCTCATAGACCTCGTTCTGCAAGGCCTCGGCGTTGGTCAGGTCGTCGGCCGGCCACTGGGCCAGGGCCGCGCGCAGTTCCTCCAGGGCGGCACGCTCCACCTCGGTGGGCGCGCGGTAGACCTTGGTGGGCTTCACGCGGTCTTGATAGTAGGCGACGGCGTAGCCCACCAGCCGGTTCAGGAAGGGGCTGTTGGCCGGGGTGGCGGCGGGGGCGTAGCGGCTGATGAAACCCCACATCACGTCCGCGTTCTCGGCGTTGGCGGCACCCGCCAGGTTCAGCAGGATGCCGAAGGACAGGTTCGTCTTCAGCCGGTCGGCGGCGGTGGCCCACTCCGGCACCTGGCCGTTGTGGATGTGCCAGGCCGGGTTCTCCAGCGCCTTGGCCGGATCCTCGCCCTTCAGCTTGTCGACGAAGGTCAGGTAGTCGTCGACCGCGCGCGGGATCACGTCGAAGAACAGCTTCTTGGCGGCGCGCGGCTTCTGGAACATGTAGAGGGCCAGGCTTTCCGGCGGGGCGTAGCGCAGCCACTCCTCCATCGTCAGGCCGTTGCCCTTGGACTTGCTGATCTTCTGGCCCTTGTCGTCCAGGAACAGCTCGTAATTGAAACCCTCGGGCGGCTGGGCCCCCAGGATGCGGCAGATCTTGCTGGCCAGCTCGACGGAGGGGATCAGGTCCTTGCCGGCCATCTCGTAATCGACGCCCAGCGCGAACCAGCGCATGCCCCAGTCGGGCTTCCATTGCAGCTTCACATGGCCGCCGGTGACGGGGGTCTCGACCTTCCTGCCGTCCTCATCCTGGAACACCACGCTGCCGGCGTCCGGGTTGATCTCCAGCATCGGCACCTGCAGCACGCGGCCGGTGCTGGGGCTGATGGGCAGGAAGGGGCTGTAGGTCGCCCGGCGTTCCTCGCCCAGGGTCGGCAGCATCACGCCCATGATCTCGCCATAGTGGCGCAGCACGGCCAGCAGGGCGTGATCGAACCGGCCGGAGGTGTACCAGTCGGTGCTGCTCTGGAACTCGTACTCGAAGCCGTAGCTGTCAAGGAAGGCGCGCAGGCGGGCATTGTTGTGGTGGCCGAAGCTCTCATGCGTGCCGAACGGGTCCGGCACCTTGGTCAGCGGCTTGCCCAAATGCTCGGCCACCATCTCGCGGTTGGGGATGTTGTCCGGCACCTTGCGCAGGCCGTCCATGTCGTCGGAGAAGGCGAACAGGCGGGTTGGCACGCCGGGGGCCAGGCGTTGGAATGCCTGGCGCACCATGGTGGTGCGGGCCACCTCGCCGAAGGTGCCGATGTGCGGCAGGCCCGACGGGCCATAGCCGGTTTCGAACAGGACATAGCCTTTGGCCGGGGCCTTGTCGCCGTAGCGCGCGACCAGTTTGCGCGCCTCCTCAAACGGCCAAGCCTTCGCCTCGCGTGCCAGTTCCTGTTCCGTCGCCATCGCGGTCACTCACGTCAATTCGGATGTGGAAGAAGCCCGGCTCCACAGCGATGCCGAGTCGGGCTCGGCACCGTAGGCGCTGCCAGGAATACGGTCAATCGGGGGCCTAGGCGGTCCCGCCCTGCGCCGCCTGCTCGTCCCCGCCACTTTCTTGCTTATAGGGGGCTTGCTCAAGGGGATCGTAAACCCAGCGCTTGCGCGTCTCCGGCAGCGTGCCGGTGGCGATGCCCTCGCGCACGTCGCGCAGCAGGCGGTTCATGGTGGCGACGTTGTGGATGGACAGCAGCTGCATTACCAACAGCTCCCCCGCCTTCAGCAGATGGTGGATATAGGCGCGGCTGAAGTTGCTGCAGGCGTAGCAGTCGCAGACCGGGTCGATGGGGCCTGGATCATCGCGGAAGCGGGAGTTGCGCATGTTCAGCCGCTCCCCCTTCGCCTTGGGGGCGAGCGCCCAGCCGTGGCGGGCGATGCGGGTGGGGCTGACGCAGTCGAAGGTGTCGATGCCCTGGACCACGCCGGCGAAGATGTCGCGGATGCCGCCGATGCCCAGCAGGTGCACCGGCCGGTCGGGATGGGTGTGGGGCATGGTCATGGCCACCACCTCATCCATCTGGGCGGTGTTGGCGCCCAGGCTGCCGCCCACGGCCGTGCCGAAGAAGGGGCGATCCTTGGTGTAGGTGGCGCTTTCCTTGCGCAAATCCTCATACACCCCGCCCTGGATGATGCCGTAGAGGGCCTGGGGCAGGCCGTTGTAGCTGATACCCCCGCCCTTCGCGAATTCCTTCAAGCTGCGGTCGCCCCAGCGGTGGCTCAGCGCCATGGACTTGGCGGTGTAGGCGCGGTCGACATGGAAGGGTGTGCACTCGTCGAACTGCACGATCAGGTCGGCGCCTAGCTTGCGCTGGATATCGATGGACAGTTCGGGCGACAGGAACAGCTTCTCGCCGTTCATGTAGCTGCGGAAGGTGGCGCCCTTCTCGCTGATCTTCAGCAGGGTGGTGTCGCGCGTCTGGGTGCGGCGGCCCTTGATCTCATCCGCCACCGAGCCGTGGCCCATGGAGAAGATCTGGAAGCCGCCCGAATCGGTCAGCATGGGGCCGTCCCAGCCCATGAAGCGGTGCAGGCCGCCCATCTTGGCGACGATGTCGGCGCCGGGCTGGATCATCAGGTGATAGGTATTGGACAGGATGATGTCCGTCTTCTCCGCCCGCATCTGCGCCGGCGTGACGCCTTTGATGGACGCCTTGGTGCCGCAAAAGATGAAGTTGGGGGTGGAGATGGTGCCGTGCGGCGTGGTCAGCCGGCCCAGGCGCGCCCGGCTGTCGGGGGCCTTGTGGGTGATCTCGAACGAGAACCCGGGATAGGAGGTCGGCAGGTCGGACATGGGCACGGACTCTGAAACGAAGGGGAAGGACGGGGTCAGCCGCGGGTTTTGGCCAGATGGGGCACGCCAAGATGCGGCGCGAGGGCCCGGCGCGACAGGTACATGAAGGGGGTGTCCAGCAGGCTGGCGACCACCCGCATGAGATAGGTGCCCAGGATGTAGGTGAACACCAGGGCATGCCAGTCCACCGGCGTCTCGGCGAAGACGCGCCAGGCCAACAGGCTGAAGACGGTGTTGTCGATCAGCGCCGACACCATGGTGGAGCCGTTGTTGCGCAGCCACAGGTGCCTCTGCCCCGTCGCCCCCCGGATCTTCTGATAGATCCAGACGTCGCACAGCTGGCTGGCCAGGTAGGAGGCCATGCCGGACAGGAACAGGGCCGGGGCCGGCAGGAACAGGGCGGCCAGGTGGTCTTGCGTCGACAGCGCCCAGGCCATGTCATCGCCGGCCTGCTCCGCCGTCATGGGGCGGAACCCCAGGCTGACCAGCATCATCAGCGTGAACAGCAGATAGCCCGCGAAGCTGAGGTAGATGCCGCGCCGCGCCGCCTCCCGCCCGTAATGCTCGGTCAGGATGTCCGTGGCGAGATATGTCGAGCTGAACAGGATCGTGCCCATGGCCACGGGGTGTTCATAGAAGGGGAATTGAACCGCCTTCAACACCTCGACGTTGGCGCCGATGATGGCGACGATGATGTAGATGTAGAGGCCGGACTGTCCGAACAGCCGGGCGAGCGCCAGGATGGCGCTGAAACAGAACAGCATTTGGCCCACCAGCAGTGCTGCTGGCGGCAGGCCGTTCAGAAATTCGACGAGAGCGGCGGGCGAGAGCGTCATGGATGTGAGGCCCCAGCCCGCGGGCAAGGCGATCGTCACGCGGGAATGCCTATGGGCCGCAGGCGGCCCCATCAGACAGCATTCGTTCACAAGGATCGGGGCGGCACCCGGCGGGGCCGCCCCATTCCCGGAAGGCGTGCGATGCTTAGGCGGCGGCCTTGTTGGCCAGGACCTTGGCGATGCGGCGCTTCACGCGGCGCGCATCCAGCGACAGCTCGCTATCCCGCATGTCCAGCAGGGCGCTGTCCAGGCCGCCCTTGTGCTCGATCGTGCGGATGCCCTTGGTGGACAGGCGCAGACGGACCATGGTGCCCAGCGCGTCGCTCAGCAGCGAGGTCTCCTGGAGGTTGGGCAGGAAACGCCGGCGGGTCTTGTTGTTGGCATGGCTAACGTTGTTGCCGAACTGCAGACCTTTGCCGGTCACATCGCACTTGCGGGCCATTGGAGCACCTTCACGGAATAACAAGAATTACGACCCCGGGCGCACACCGCTCCGGAGGGAAGCGGCGATATAACCGAAGGGACCCGGGAGAGTCAAGGGCGCCCCGAACCGCGATTAGCGGGAGGCAGCCATCAGTCAAGCCGATGTAGCGCCAGATCCATGCGCTCATGAAGGGATGCGCATGATCTCGGTAACGCCTGCGTTTTGGCGAAACACAATGAGATGCTTCTCCACCCGCAGGACTCGAACACCGGGCTGTAGATCTTTCCGCGTACGGCTTTCCGGGAAGAGGGGATTGTCACCAATACGCTGGAATGCCTTGACCAATGTATTCTGGTACTTCCGCGCCTGGGCTTCGCCGAACACACTGGCGGTGTATTTCACGATAGCGACCAGATTGGCGCCCGCTTGCCGGGTCAGGCGATAGGACACGACTAGCCATGTCCCGCTTGGGACTGCCGTGCCTGGGCGATTCCTTGTTCGAAGAGTTCCTCGACGCTTTTGTCAGTGAACAGACCCGCGTCGGCCTCATCAATTCCCACCTGTATCGCAGCCCGGATCAGGCCGAGTTCCACCTCGGCCAACCGCGCCCGCAAGGCCGAATCGACCAGCGTTTCGACGCTTTCCCCCGTCAAAGCCTGCAACTGGGCAAGGCGCTGAGCCGTCTCGTCCATGATGTCGATTCGCTGGGTCATGGAAGGAATATGAGGACGCGCCGGCCCACTGTCCACACCCAGCCTCAATCCCCGGACCGGGACATCTCCAGATCGACACGGTGGGGCTTGCCCTTGTGGATGAACTCACCCACGAAACTCAGCCTGTCCTTGGTGCGGGCGTAGGTGATGCGCTCGCCGGTGTTGGTGCCCTGGCCCTGGAACACCACGGTCTGCAGGCTGCACTGGCTGGCGACGAAGGTGACGGGGGCGGTCTTGTCCTCCCACGCGCGGGTCAGGGTGCCGTCGAAATGGCGCATGCGCAGGGTGACCTTGCCCTCGGCCTGCGACAGGTTCAGCACCTCCATGAAATGCGGCGTGCCGTCCTTGGCGGTTTCCCAGGCGCTGCCGGCCATCATGCCGCCGGGCAGCAGCACCCAGCGTTCCTCCCCCGCCGTGTTGACCGCGGTGTTGCCCCAGGCGCCCTGCAGCCAATGCAGGGCCTCCAGCGTGCACTCCTCCGCGCGGGCGGGGGCGGTCGCCAGCGACAGCGGTAACAGCAGGGCGATGGCGGTACGGCGCATACTCACTCCTCTCGGCGGAAGCGGGCCAGCAGGGACCGGGCGGCCATGGCTGGGGTCAGGGTGCCGGCCGTCACCGCCGATTCGGCCCCGCCCAGCCGGGCGCGCACGGCGGCGTCGGTGGTGAAGGCCGCCAGCAGGCTTTCACGGATTTCGTTCCACATCCAGGCCCGCGCCTGGTCGGCGCGGCGGCTGTGCAGCCGGCCGCTGGCGGCCTGGGCGTCGCGGAACCGTCCTATGGTGTCCCAGACCCCGTCCACGCCCATGCCGGTGATGGCGGAGCAACTCAGCACCGGCACGGCCCAGTCGGGCGTGGCGGGCCGCAGCAGGGACAGGGCATGGCGATACTCCGCCACGGCGTGGCGGGCCTGGGCCACCAGGTCGCCATCGGCCTTGTTCACCACCACCAGGTCGGCCAGTTCCACGATGCCCTTCTTCAGGCCCTGCAGCTCATCGCCGCCGGCCGGCAGCAGCAGCAGCAGGAACAGATCGACCATGTCGGCCACCGCCGTCTCCGACTGGCCCACCCCCACCGTCTCCACCACGATGACGTCGAAACCGGCGGCCTCGCACAGCAGCATGGCCTCGCGCGTGCGCCGGGCGACGCCGCCCAGGGTGCCGCCGGCGGGCGAGGGTCGGATGAAGGCCGCCGGGTCGCGCGACAACTGCTCCATGCGCGTCTTGTCGCCCAGGATGGAGCCGCCGGTGCGCTGGCTGGACGGGTCGATGGCCAGCACCGCCACCTTGTGGCCTTTGCCGATGACGTGCAGGCCGAAGGCTTCGATGAAGGTGGACTTGCCCACACCCGGCACGCCGGTGATGCCCACCCGCACCGACCGCCCACTGTGCGGCAGCAGGCGGGCCAGCAGGGCGTCGGCCTGGGCGCGATGGTCGGATCGCGTCGATTCGATCAGGGTGATGGCCCGCGCCAGGGCCCGCCGGTCCCCCGCCAGCAACGGTTCCGCCAGGCCGGTGGGGTCGGCCGGGGAACCAGCGGGCGACTCGGGGGGCAGAGGGATGTCGGCGTTCATAGGCGGCCTCGGGAAAACGTCCTCAGTCGCTCCATATCCCAGAACTTTGGTCCGGGCGAATGCTGATGTCAAAGCGGCTCGTCAAGCGATGACGGGTTTGGTCGGCGCGACGGTGACGGCTTCCTTCGCCGGATCCGCCGTCTGTTGCCGCGCCCACAGCTCGGCATAGGCGCCGCCCAGGGCCAGCAGATCGGCGTGGCGGCCGCGTTCGCGCACACGGCCTTCCTCCAGCACGATGATCTCGTCGGCCTCCACCACGGTGGACAGGCGGTGGGCGATGACCAGGGTGGTGCGTCCGCGGCTGACCTCGCGCAGGTTGCGCTGGATTTCCCGCTCGGTATGGGTGTCCAGGGCGCTGGTGGCCTCATCGAACATCAGGATGGGCGGGTTCTTCAGGATGGTGCGGGCGATGGCCACGCGCTGCTTCTCGCCGCCGGACAGTTTCAGCCCGCGCTCACCCACCGTGGTGTCCCAGCCGTCGGGCAATCCTGCGATAAAGCCGTCGATGTGGGCCAGGGCCGCCGCGTGCTCCACCTGGCTTTGCGTCGCCTCGGTGCGGCCATAGGCGACGTTGTAGCGGATGGTGTCGTTGAACAGCACGGTGTCCTGCGGGACGATGCCGATGGACGCCCGCAGGCTGGCCTGGGTCACGTGCGCGATGTCCTGCCCGTCGATCAGGATGCGGCCGCCGTTGGCGTCGTAGAAGCGGAACAGCAGCCGCGACAGGGTGGACTTGCCGGCGCCGCTGGGCCCGACGATGGCCACGGTGCGCCCGGCGGGCACGGTGAAGCTGATGCCCTTCAGAATGGGCCGGCGCGGGTCATAGCCGAAGGACACGTTCTCGAACCGCACTTCGCCGCCGCTGATGGCCAGGGGCTTGGCCCCCGGCGCGTCGGCCACCTCGCGGTCCACGGCCAGCAGCACGAACATCTTCTCCATGTCGATCAGGGCTTCTTTCACCCCGCGATAGACGAAGCCGAAGATGTTCAGCGGCTGGTACAGCTGCAGCATGTAGGTGTTCACCAGGACGAAATCGCCCAGGGTCAGGGTGCCGGCCTCGATGCCGCTGGCCGCCATCCACATGACAGCCACCAGGCCCACGGCGATGATGAAACTCTGCCCCACGTTCAGGATGGACAGCGAGGTCTGGGTGCGCACCGCCGCCTGCTCATAGACCTTCAGCGCGCGGTCGTAGCGCTGGGCCTCATGCTCCTCGTTGCCGAAGTACTTCACCGTTTCATAGTTCAGCAGGGTGTCGATGGCGCGGGCGCTGGCCTTGGTGTCGCTTTCCACCATCTGGCGGCGGATGCGGGTGCGCCAGTTGCTGATAATGACGGTGAAGGCGATGTAGCCGCCCACGGCCACGAAGGTGACCAAGGCGAACCAGATGTTGAACAGCCGCCAGAGGATGCCGGTGACCAGCAGGATCTCCAGCACCGTGGGCAGGATGTTGAACAGGGCCGTGGACAGCAGGGTCTCGATGGCCTTGGTGCCCCGCTCGATGGAGCGGGACAGGCCGCCGGTCTGCCGTTCCAGGTGGAAGCGCAACGACAGGCCGTGCAGGTGGCGGAAGACGCTCAGGGCCGCCTTGCGCATGGCGCGCTGGGCCACCCGCTCGAACACGCTGTCGCGTAGCTCGCCGAAGGCCAGCGACAACACGCGCGCCAGGCCATAAGACAGGATGGCCAGCACCGGCACCACGGCGGCGTTGGTCTTGATGCCCTCGCCCAGCTGGTCCACCGCGTGCTTGTAGAAGACGGGGATGGTGACGCTGGCCGCCTTGGCGCCGAGCAGCAGCAGCATCGCGATGATGACCCGCCCCCGGGTACCCCAATCGTCCTTGGGCCAGACATAGGGCATCAGCATGGCCAGCGCCTTGCCCTCCCCCATCTGCGGACGGGTGGGCCGGGGTTCCGGCGCGGCGGGGGACGGATGGGTGGGGATGGCGGTCTGGGTCATCAGCACTAGATGGGGCGGCGGGACGGATGGGGTAGGGCGGGGCGGCTATGTGATTGCGGCCGGTCCAGGCGCGGCGCAGCGATGGCCGTCACCCGTCAGCGCCTGTCGTTCAGCAATTGGCGGATGGCTTCGGCCAGCAGGCGGTAGGCGCGATCGTCGCCCTTGTCGGCGGCGGCCGCCGCCTTGTCCGCCTGGGCGCGGAAGCGGGCGTAACCCTGGTCGCGGCGCAGGCTGTCCCGGGCACCGGCCGCCAGCACATCGTCCAGGGTGGACGGCACCTCGGCCGTCTTCGCCGACGTGGCCGTCATGGTGGCCGCAGCACCTTTGGATTTGGTGGGCAACGGCTTGGACGGCCGTTTGAACGGGGACATGGGCGCCCTCGGGACACGGGGACCGGAACGGCCCCATCATGCCCCGGTCACGGCAACATCGCCAGCGCCGGGCCGGGCGGCACCTGGCGGTCGGGCGGGAAAATGACGGTGACGCGGGTGCCGCCGCCGGGCGGGCA
Source organism: Nitrospirillum amazonense (assembly GCF_007828045.1). GTDB lineage: Bacteria > Pseudomonadota > Alphaproteobacteria > Azospirillales > Azospirillaceae > Nitrospirillum > Nitrospirillum amazonense_C. The sequence goes on from NZ_VITN01000003.1 coordinate 280,993, forward strand.
TTCCACCAGCAGGGTGCCGCCGTGCAGGTCCATCAGGCGGCGGACGATGAACAGGCCCAGGCCGCTGCCGCCATGGCGCCGGCGCAGCGAGGGCTCCGCCTGCAGGAAGGGCTGGGTGCCCAGGTTCTCCAGCACATAGCGGGAGATGCCCGGGCCTGTGTCGATGACCGACAGGGCCAAACCTTCCCGCCCGATGTCGGCCGACACCGTCACCCGGCCGCCGTCGGGCGTGAACTTCACAGCGTTGCCCAGCAGGTTCAGCAGCACCTGGCGCAGCGCCGTGGGGTCCAGCATGGCGTGCAGGCCGGCGACGCCGGCCACGGTGATGTCGATCTTGCGCTGGAGGTTGCCGGCCTGGATTTGGCGCACCGCCACCGCGACCTCGGCCGCGATGTCCACCACCTTGTCCTCCAGCTCGAACCGGCCCGCCTCCATCCGCGCCACGTCCAGGATGTCGTTCACCAGTTCCAGCAGGTGCAGGCCGCTGACGCGGATGTCCTCGGCATAGTCGGCGTAGCGCGCGTCACCCACCGGGCCGTAGGTCTGCTGGGTGATCAACTCGCTGAAGCCGATGATGGCGTTCAGCGGCGTGCGCAACTCGTGGCTCATGCTGGCCAGGAAGGCGGTCTTGCTGCGGCTGGCCATTTCGGCGTCGTGCCGGGCGCGGGCCAGCTGGCCATCCGTCTCCTTGCGCACGGTGATGTCCATGAGCGAGCCCAGCAGGCGGGCCGGCCGGAGGGCGGCGTCCCCGGTTTCCGTCGCCGGCCAGACGCCTTGGCCGCGCAGGTGGAACCAGCGGGTGACGCCGTCGGCGCAGACCATGGGCAGCTCCAGGTCGAAGGGCTGGCGCAGGCGCAGGTGGCTGCGTATATGGGAAAAGGCCCGCGACCGCTCCGCCTTCGGGATCATGCCCAGCACGCGGCGGAGCCCGTGGGTGCCCGCCGGCAGGCGCAGCAGGGTCTGGGCCTGGCCAGACAGGTGCAGGCTGCCGTCGCCCAGATGCCAGTCCCAAATGCCGACGGCGGAGCCGCCGGTCGCCAGCTCGTACCGTTCCTTTTCCTGGCGCATGGTCTCGGCCGCCAGATGCTGGGCCGTCAGGTCGATGGCCATGCCGACATAGCCCAGGCGCTCACCCTCGCGCGCCGTCACGGGCACGGCCTCGCACAGCACCCACACGATGCGGCCGTCGGGGCGGCGGATGCGGAATTCCTCGGCATAGCGCTCACCCAGCTGGATGGCGGTCATCCAGCGGGACTGCGCCCGCTTGTGATCCTCGGGATGGATCAGCCACCATTCCCAGCTGCCGCCGGGCTCCAGCTCCGCCGGCATGCCGGTGATTTCGCGCAGGTGGGGATTGCGGTAGGTGATCTGGCCCGTGGAATCGACATGGAAGATGCCCACGGGCGCCATGTCGGCCAGGGCGTTGTAGCGCGCCTCGCTGATGGCCAGCTCCCGGGTCTTGCGGGCGTCGGCGGCCAGGGCGCGCACCAACACGCGGTGCAGCAACAGCGCCGTGATCAGGACGAAGCCCACGCCCTTGACCGGCCCCACCCATGCCGCGTGGACAGGACCCAGCGTCATGTCCAGCGCGATGTCGGAACCCAGGACCCACAACCCGCCCAACAGGGCGTAGCCCAGGCAAATCCGTGTCGCCGCCCCCAACCGCACCCTGGGTCCCGTCCTCTTTTCCGGCGCGGGCCGCTGCCCCGAAAGGTCAGGTGCTTGGCCGGCTGGGTTCTACCAATGGACATACTGTAGGCACGGGCAACGGTCCGGCGCAATCAGCGGAAGGCCAGGACAGGGGGAAGAGGGGGCTTATTCCCCGCCCAGCACGACCTCGCCGCTGCCCGACTTGCCGATGCGCGGCGTGCCGGTGTGCTTAGCCACCGTGATGGTGCCGCTGCCGCCCATGAACAGGTTGGGATCCTTGGCGGTGCCGTCGAAGGTGAAGTCGCCCTGGCCCAGGACGGCGACCTTCAGGGCGCTGGCGGTGCCGTCGTTGATATGCACGTCGCCCTTGCCGTTGATGACGGCCTCGATGACGCCGTCCACCCGGTCGGCGGAGATGTCGCCGTTGCCGTAGACGGCCAGGCGCAGCGCCTTGTCGATGGTGCCCAGCGACAGGTCGGCCTGGCCCATGACGCGGACCTCCGCCTCCGACGCGTGACCCACATGCAGGTCGCCGTGGCCGGCGATGACGAACTTCAGCGACTCCGCCACCTCGTCCACGCTGATCTCGGCGCTCTCAACGATGTTGGCCTGCAGCGACTTGACCTTTTTCAGCGAGACCTGGGCCTTGCGCAGGTCCAGCACCACGTCGCCGTCCAGTTCGCCGTCCACGGTCAGCTCGCCGGACAGGCCGGTGGCCACCAGCTTGGTCTTGGCGGGCACGGTGATGGTCAGCTCGGTCGACCGTCCGCTGCCCGACACCTGCAGGGCGCCGTCCTCGGCCGCCGCGCGCACGGCCCCGCCGCTGGCGGAAATGCCGATGGTGGTGGCGCTGCTGGATGGGCGGATGATGGTGTTGCCGGACAGGTTGGACAGGTTCACCACCTGCTGCGCCGGAAATTCCTGGGTGCTGTCGCTCAGGGCCCGGGCGTCGCGGGCGGCGGCGCGGGCGGCCATCGCCGCGGCCTTGGCCTCCTGCTTGATGGACTCGACGTCCAGGCCCTTCATCGCATCTTCCACGTCGCGGCGGATCTGGTCGGCGTCGGCCCGGCTGATGGGGGCGGCGGGCGACGCGGGGGACACCGGCGATATCGGGGGGATGGGCGGAATCGGCGGGATGGGGGGAATGGGCGGGATGCCGCCATCCATCTTCACCACCTTGACCGAATGCGACGAGCCGTGGCCATGGCTGCCCAGCAGCATGAAGCCCAGCGAGCCGACCGCCACCAAGGCGGCGATGACGCCGCCGGCGGGTATGCCGGGCGTGAGGCGGGGACGGGGGGAGGCGACACTGGTTTCCATAGGGCGCACCCTGCGCGACATCGTAGAATTCCCCCGACTATTGGCCACTTGGTCCCGCCTGTCCGCAGTGTTTGCCTAACCGTTACACTTTTAACCCGCCTGTTACACGACCGCCAGGGGCGGCGATGCGTCCAGGCGGTCTACCTCCGGCAGGCGCCCCCGCCTCACCAACCCAGGCGGTTCATGACGGCGCTGATGCGCAGGCCGGCCTGCGCCGCGATCTCCGCCAGCCGATCCAGGTCGGGCAGGTCGGTCAGCGGGTCGGCCACGCCCAGTTCCTCGCGGTGGATGCCGCCGGCGATCAGCAGGCCGTCGATGCCGGCGGCGTTGGCGCCGGCCATGTCGGTGCGCAGGCTGTCGCCCACCGCCAGGATGCGGTTCGGCGTCAAGCCGCCCAGCAGGTCGAAGCAGCGGGCGTAGACGCCGGGGTAAGGCTTGCCGTGCTGGCGCACGTCGCCGCCCAGCTCTTCATACCGGCGTGCCAACTCACCCGCGCAGATCACCAGCTGCGGTCCGACATGCACCACCAGGTCCGGGTTGGCGCAGACCATGGGCAGCTTCAGCGCGGCGCAGGCGGACAGGATGGGCTCGTAATCCGCCAGCGATTCGCTGAAATCGACGATGCCAGTGTTCAGGACGAAGTCCGCGTCCTCGGGCCGGTCCACCTTCACGCGCGTGCCCCGGCCCTGGCCCGCCAGGTCCAGGTAGACGCCGGCGTCGCGGTCGGGGCCGATGTGCAGCAGCTTCGGCCCCAGGGCCCGGTGCCAGGCGTCCGGCGGATCGCGCAGGGCGTCGTGCGTCGCCTCGCCCGAGGTCAGCAGCGCGTCGTAATGGTCGGGCGTCAGCCCCATCTCGGTCAGCCGGGCGGCGGCGGCATCCACGCGGCGGGGGGCGTTGGACAGCAGACAGACGCGCTTGCCTTGGGCGCGCAGCGTCTTCAGGCATTCGGGCACGCCGGGATAGGGGGCGATGCCGTCATGCACGACCCCCCACAAATCCAGGATGAATCCGTCGTAACGGTCCGCCAGCTGCGACAGGCCGGTATACAAGGGAATAGCAGGGGTCATGAGGGGAACAGTCTACTCTCAGGAAGGCAGGCGGCGGGCCAGGCGAGGCTCGCCGAACAGGTAGCCCTGGCCGAAGTCGATGAACAGATCCAAAAGGTCCAGCAGCTGCTGGTCGGTTTCGATCTTTTCCACGATCAGGTCGATGTTGTTGCGGTCCAGCTGGCGTTTCAGCAGCGTCACCTTGTCCGGGTTGGCGAAGCGGCCGTCGGGGTCCAGCAGGCGGGCGGCGTCCAGCTTCACGAAGCGGATCTCGTGCGCCGCCAGCTGGTCCCAGTCGACGTCGAAGCGATCGACCTGGTCCATGGAGAAGCGGAACCCCAGGCTGCGCAGCCCGTCCAGGAAGCCGGTGGCGAAGATGTCGCCCTGCATCAGGTCGGCCTGGCTGAGCTCGAAGATGATCTTCTGCACCAGGTTGGGGTGCTGGCCCATGAACTGGACGAATTCCCGCATGAAGGTGCCGTCGTTCAGCGTGGCGGCGGAGATGTTGCAGAAGAAGCCCACGTTCTGGTGCCGCTTCTCCGTCTCACGCAGCAGCTGGACGCAGCGGAACAGCAGCAGGTTGTCGATGGGCGCCATCAGGTTGTGGCGGGCCGCCACGCCCAGATAGCGGTCGGGCGTAAGATAGCTGCCGTCTTCCAGCCGAATGCGGGAGAACACTTCATAAAAGCGGTGCTTGCGTTGCGGCAGGCTGACGATGGGCTGAAGGAAAATGTCCACCCGGTCCGACCGCAGTGCCTCGCGGATGCCGTTCATCACCGGGCCGTCGTCCTCCGCCGCCGGCGCCTCGCCGGGCAGGGGACCATAGGCGGAGCCCAGGCTGGGCACGTTGGTGGCGCGGGCGGCCTGGGCCGCCGCCGGGGCGACTTGCGGCGCTGGCGCCTGCGGGGCGGGCTCGATGGCGGTGGCGGGCCCCGCCGGCATCTGGTCGGCCAGGGTGCGCAGCATGCGGGCGTCGCTGACCACGGCGGCAACCGCGCCGCCGGCCTCGCCGCTGGGCCGCATCAGCCGGTCCAGGGCGGCCAGCACGTCGCGTTGGCGATCCAACAGGCGGTCCAACCGCTGCTCCATCCGCTCCGCCTGCTCCATGCGGGCATAGAATTCATGCAGCAGGCCGCCGAAGACGAAGACCACCAGGCCCAGCAGCAGGCCATAGGACCGGTCGACGCCCACGCCGGCCAGCGGCAGGGCCAAGGCCACGGCCACCGCCACGGCGACATAGCAGGCGGCGAAGATGATGTGACGTAGCACGTGCATGTTTTTCGCTTCCCTCAGTCGCCGGGCGCCGGCATCCGCCGGCTTGGCTTCCTCGATTTCCGGTCCGCTGACGCTCCCCGGAAATCTCCGGCGGCCCCGTCGGGGCCTAGTCGCTACGCTCGTGGTACCGCTTGTACGTCCGCGGCTGCGCCTACCGATGGTCCGCCCCCACCGCCTGGGCCACGTTGGTGAAACCGTCGCGGCGCAGCAGGTCGGCCAGGTCGCGCTTGATGGCGGCGACCAGGCCTGGACCGTGGTAGATCAGGGCGGAATAGACCTGAACCAGGCTGGCGCCGGCGCGAATCTTGGCATGGGCCTGCGCGCCCGATCCGATGCCGCCCACGCCCACCAGCGGCAGCTTGCCGCCCGTCAGGCGGTAGAAATCGCGCAACACGGACGTCGACTTGTCGAACAGCGGCTGGCCGCTGAGGCCGCCGGCCTCCGCGCGGTGGGCGGGGGTCAGGCCGTCCGGCCGATCCAGCGTGGTATTGGACACGATCAAGCCGTCGATGCCGCTGGCCAGCGCCACCTCCGCCACGTCCACCTTGTCATCCTCGGTCAGGTCCGGCGCCACCTTCAGCAGCAGGGGCGTGCGGTGGCTTCCCCGCGCCGCCAGGCAGGCGGCCAGCAGGTCGGTCAGGGCCTGGCGCCCCTGCAGTGAGCGCAGGCCCGGCGTGTTGGGGGAGGAGACGTTGACCACCAGGTAGTCGGCCAGGGGCGCCAGGCGGCGAATGCCGATGATGTAGTCGGATGCCGCGTCCGCCGTTTCCTTGTTCTTGCCGACGTTGGCGCCGACGATGCCGGTGCGGCCCAGGCCGCGCCGATCTTCCAACCGCCGGGCGAAGGTCTCCAGCCCCTCGTTGTTGAAGCCGAAGCGGTTGATGACGCCCTCGACCTCCACGGCGCGAAACAGCCGGGGCTTGGTGTTGCCGGGCTGCGGCCGGGGGGTGACGGTGCCGGCCTCCACCATGCCGAAGCCCAGGGCCAGCATGGCGTCCGGCACCCGGGCGTTCTTGTCGAAGCCGGCGCCCAAGCCCACGGGGTTGGGGAAGTCCAGACCGAATACGGTCTGGCTCAGCGCCGGGTCATCCGGGCCGCCGGCGCCGAACAGGGCCGGGGGCAGGGCGCCGACCTTCAGCAGGTTGATGGTCAGGTCGTGCGCCCGCTCCGCATCCATGGCGAACAGGATGGGACGGGCGAGGCGATAGGCCAGGCTCATCAGACCGTTCCCTCAAGAACATGCGGCGGGAACTCATGGCGGCCATCCCCGCCCAGCGGCAGCGGGTCGGCGCGCAGGACCGCGCTCACCGGAAGGCCGCCATACAGGTGGGGGAACAGCTGGCCGCCGCGTGACGGCTCATACTTCAGGGCGTCGCCCAAGGGGGCTGGGTCCACCGTCAGGATCAGCAGGCCGGTCTGGCCGGCGCGGTGCTTGGCGGCGCTTTCCACCACCTGGCTGGCGGTGGAGAAATGGATGAAGCCGTCGGCCTGGTCCTGCGAGGACCCCGGATAGACGCCGGCCGCCAGGGCCGTCAGCCATTCGTCCGCGCGGCACATATGGAAAATCACATCGCTCATGCTGTCGCCCCCATCTTGGCGCCGACCCTAGAGCATTTCGCTATGCAGCAGGATGGGAAAATGCGGGAGTCGCAAATTGAGACGAATGCCGCAGGTCTCGTCGCAAAATGACACCGCGCCGGCCTTGAAATTTTGTGACCGCCACGCGGACGCAAACGGAAAGCGGCCTATTCCTTAGGGCAACGCCGAATCTACCCGTAGGAAATAGGCGGCGGTTGCACTGGCATCAGTCTTGCGTCCCACCGCCTGCATACCTGCAATCGAGGGGAATGGAACGATGAGCCTGCTGGACGCGCCGCACCGTGATGACCAAACCCTGAGCGCCGGTTTCCTGACGGTGGGCAGCGGCCGCGCCGCGCTGGCCGGCCCGGTGATGACCCACACCCCCGTGCCGCTGAAGCCGACGACCGAGATGCTGGCGGCCGGCGCCCGCGCCGGCGGCGTCAGCGTCGCCACTGCCTGGGCCATCTACACGTCTATGCTGAAGTCGGCATAAAGCCGACGGGGATGCTGAAGGCGACCTGCCCCAGGCCGGCCTTCAACTGGCCTTCAGTCCAGGTCGAATCCCTGCAGATGGAAAGGTTCGTCTCCCCACGGATCGTCGTGCGGTGACGACAGCCTTGGCGGCGCGGGTTTCGTCAGGGGTGGAGGGTGAGATCCGGCCCTTGGCCCGGTGCATGCAGGAAGTCGCGCGTGATGCGCACGGCCTCGGCCAGGCCCACGCGCTGCGGCTCCACCCCGCCGGGGAAGGCGCCCTTCAGCCGGCTGGGCATCATGGGGTCCAGCAACACGAACACACCGGTGTCGTCGGCCCGGCGCACCAGCCGGCCGAAGGCCTGGCGCAGCCGCAGCCGGGTGATCATGTCGTCGTAATGCCGCCGTCGCGCGGTGCGGTCGAAATAGTCGCGCCGCGCCTTGTGCAGGATGTCCGGCCGGGGCCAGGGCACGCGGTCGAAGACGATCAGGCGCAGGGATCGCCCGGGCACGTCCACGCCGTCGCGCACCGCGTCGGTGCCCAGCAGGCAGGCGTTGTCCTCCCCCCGGAAGATATCGACCAGCGTCGCCACGTCCAGCCCGTCCAGATGCTGGGACAGGAGCGGCAGGCCTGCGGCCTCCAGCGGCGCGCCGATGCGCTCATGCACCGCGCGCAGGCGCTGCACCGCCGTGAACAGGCCGATGGCGCCGCCGCCCGACGCCAGGAACAGCTCGCGATAGGCGGCGGCCACCTGGGCCAAATCGTCCTTGCGCACGTCGTTGACGATCAGCACCCGCGTCTGGCTGGCGTAGTCGAAGGGGGACGGCACCTGGGCCCGCAAGGCGGGGCGGGGCAGGTGGATGGCGCCGGTGCGCACATGGGCCGCCTGCCAGTCCGCCTCCACGTCGCCGGTGCCGTCGGTCAGGGTGGCGGAGGTCATGACCAGGCCGTGGGCCTGGGCGCCCAGGATTTGGGCCAGCGGCCAGGTGGGGTCCACCCAGTGGCGGTACATGCCCACATCCAGGTCGCGGCCGTCCTGCCGCTCCACCCCGAACCAGTCGACGTAGCGGCTGGGCGTCTCCTCGGCCAGGGCCGCCAACATCTGGCGCCAGCCACCGATCTCGTTGGCGGAGCGGCGCTTCAGGCTGCGGGCGATGGCGTCGATACGGCGGCGGGTGTCGCTCTCCAGCTCATCCGACTCGTCGTCCAGCCGCTCGCGCAGCCGGTCGGCCAGGGCCTCCAACGGGGCGGACAGTTCGCCCAGGGCGGCGGACAGCGCCTGCGCCGCCTCCAGCACCCCGTCCACCAGGGGCTGGACCTCCACCTCCAGGCTGTAGGGGTTGTCCGGACCGTGGGCGCGGGCATAGACCTGGGCGCGCACCTGGGCCAGGAAGGCCTCCGTCGGGCCCACCGGTTCGCCGCCGCCCACCCGCTGCGGCCAGGCCTCCCCCGGCAGCAGGCGGGCGGCGCGCGCGATCTCATCCAACAGGCGGTTGGCGTGGTCGTCACCGCCGATCAGATCCTCCACCCGGCGGCGCAGGCCGCGCGCCCGGCTGCGCCCGCCGCTTTCGGCACCCAGCAGCCAGCGGCGCAGCTCCGCCGTCTCGAAGCCCGTCAGGTGGCCGGCGAAGGCGTTGTCGGCGGCGTCGAAGACGTGGTGACCCTCATCGAAGACATAGCGGGTGGGGATATAGGCGTCGTCCCCGCCGCCCAGGGCCGCCTGGATCATGACCAGGGCGTGGTTGGCGATGACGATGTCGGCCCGCCGCGCCCGGCGCACGCTCTTCTCGATGAAGCATTTGGTGTAGTGGCTGCAGGCGCTGTAGACGCATTCGCCCCGCCGGTCGGCCAGCGCCAGGGTGCGCCCCTTGCCCAACAGGTCGACCAGCCAGCCGGGGAAGTCGCCGCCCTGCATGTCGCCATCGCGGGTAGCCGCCGCCCAGCGCGCCATCAGGCCGATGGCCACGGCGTACTGCGGGTTGGCGGTGGCCACACCGGCCGCCTCCTCCAGGTTCAGCAGGCACAGGTAGTTTTCCCGCCCCTTGCGGATCACGACCTTGCGCGCCTTGGTGACCGGGTCGCTGTGCAGGCGGTCCATCTCCTTATCGATCTGGTGCTGCAGCTGGCGGGTGTAGGTGGAAATCCAGACGGGGCCCTTGTTCTTCTCCGCCCACACCGTGGCCGGCGCCAGATAGCCCAGGGTCTTGCCCACGCCCGTGCCCGCCTCCGCCAGCACCATATTGGGCTCCCCCTCCACGTCGCGGGGGGTGAAGGCGGTGGAGACGGCGCTGGCATAATCCGACTGCTGTGGCCGGGGCTCGGCCTGTTGGCCGCTCATCACCAGGTCGGCCAGACGGCGGCGGGCCTCGGCCGGTTCCACCGGCAAATGGCCGGGCGGCGGCTCCGGCGCGTCCGCCTGCCATTCCTTCATGCCGGCCCACACCTGATAGGCGCGGATGGCGCCGCCGCGCCAGCGTGACTTCTCCGGCCCCGCCGGCGCCCCCAGGGCCGCCAGCACCAGGGGCGACCACAGCCACCTCCCCACCTGGCCCCCGCCATTGTCCTCGCCGCCCATGGCCCAGGCCAGACCGATGGGGTCGGAACGCTGGTCGTCCACCGGGGCCATCAGGTCGCACAGCAGGGCCTCGGCCGCGCGCACCAGGGTCAGGGCCTCGGCCTCCGCATCCGCCGGCCGGGGCAGGTCCAGGGCCTGCGCCAGGCCGCGCGGCGTGGGCAGGCAGAAGGTGGCGGGCCGCACGAAGGCGTACAGCTCCAGCAGGTCATAACCCTGGATCAGCTTGTCGGTGCCCAGCCGCCGGGCGGTGGCGCGGGCATGGCACAGCAGGTGCGGCTGGCGGGTGGCGCGGCGCACCGCCTCCGCCTTGTCGATGAGCTCCACCTCGCCGTCGGCGCTCAGCCACACCGCCTGGCGCGCGCCGGGCACCAGGGCCGGCGCGTCCGGCACCAGCAGGCGCCGCGGCCCGGTGGGGGCGGACACCAGGCTGGGCGGCGGCTTCGGTGCGGCGGGTGGTTGAAACGGATCGGTCATCGGTGGCTTCGGCGTTGGGCGGGCCGGAGTATAGACGGCGACTCGCGGCTTTTCATGAACAAAAGCGGTACGGCTGCGTCGGCGCCATTTCAGGGCGCGCGCGTGTTCAGGGCGCGCTGTGGGTCGCGCGTGGGCTGGCCTGTTGGGATATGCCCCTTTCCCGTGCGGGGGATCGTCTTAATTCACCCCCTGGGCCGTGCGGCGGCCCGGGTTGAACGCAGGGGAAGGGACGGTGCCTGACAGTTTCATCGGCGGCGGCGGCTCGGCCGGCCTGTCCATGGCCGGCTGGATGGATGCCGAGATCCCAGAGGGCCGCCTGCTGATCGGCCCCACGCACGGCATCCCGGCCGGCATGCGGCGCTATGCCCTGGGCGGCGGCGCCAGCGGCCCCATCTGGCGGGATGCCCGTGTCATCCGGTATTTGCACGGCCTGGACGCGATCGGCCGCCTGCGCCTGCGTCATGTGGTGCAGGGCGTGGACTTCCGCGTCAGCGACACCCAACTCATCGACCAGGCGATGCGCGACCTGGCCATGGGCAGCCTCAGCGCCTTCCTCATCCCCCGCGCCGTCGCCCCGCTTTCGCCCCCGCCCGTGGACCCGCCCCGGCACGACCAGGGGGACGAGGATCCGCCGGGCCAGCCGGCGCAGTGGTCGGTGACCGACCGCGTGGTCGCCACGCTGCGCCGCTGCGTGCCCCTGCTGCCGCGCGAGATGCAGCAGGCGGCCAAAAGCCTGTTCACGCGTGAGACGCTGTACTGGCTGGCCGGCTTCCTGGTGGTGTGGGCCGGCGGGCACCTGGCCGGCTATGGCGAGGCCATCGATCTCATCCTGCTGGGCGTGGGCTACGCCATGGTGGGCTGGTCGGTGTTCCAGGGCCTGAACGACCTGGGCCACGGCATCGCCCTGGCCACCACCGCCAAGACCCAGCACGACCTGGACGAGGCCGCCCGCCGCACCGCCGCCGGCCTCACCATCCTGACCATCAACGCCATCATCGCCCTGATCGCCAAGGTGAAGCCAGCCTCGGGCGGCAAGCGCCCGGTGGTGGAGGAACCGCCCCCGCCGCCGGCCGATCCGCCGCTGCCGCCGAAGAGGCTCCCTGAACCGGTCAAAACAGAATCGCTGCCCCCGCCACCAAAGGCGCTTCCAAAGTCGCCCGAGGTCAAGACGCTCGCCTATAGACCGACATCCGGCGTACTGCTGCAGACGAAGCCAGGACAGACGACCACCATTCTTGGCTCCTACACCAACGACATGAAGTCCGTCGTCGGCGAGCTTGGGAACGTGAAGAGCACGGATCTCGGCCCGCGCATTAATGATTTTAACGTCTTAAACGTTCCGGATGAGCTGTATAAATCTCCCCAGCAGTTCTGGAGTGAATACAACGAACCGTGGCTCAACAATGCCATTAACCGTGGCGACAATTTCCTTATGGCCACGAAGCCGGCGTTCGATGTGACCGATATAAGGACCGGGGCCAGCGTTCTGGCGCGCCCCAATCCCGTCACCGGCCAAATGGAACTTAGTGGGTTCGGCCGGGAGTATTTGACGATGCGTCGGGCTGGATATGTCTATCAAGATGGGATGATGGTGAAATGAATTCCATTTTTAAACTGGAAGAGATTGTGAAGCGGGAAATGGGCGACATTATTTCCTCCTATCACCTAACAATTCATGCCGTCAGCGATAGCGAGGTTTTGCTGAAATCGCGCGAATATGCGATTGATGTGGTTGCGGATAGGGATGGGGTTAGTCTTGTGTATTTTGACAAGAGAGCGAAGTCCATAAAGGGTTATAATATATTCCGCTTCTTGGTGGACAAGCGCCGCAATCAACTCGACTTCGCGAAGAATCAGCCGCCAACACACAGCTACCCGGAATTCATTGAACTTCAGACCCGCAGCTTGGCGAACCACTTGCGGAAAGCGGCGCAGGACATTTTGAGTGGATCCACGGAATGGATTAAGGCGTATTCCTGGCCAACTCTGCCGCCGGCGAACGAAATCGCCCCCCTTATTTGAATTCCATCAAGGCGGCCCAGCCTCAAATAAACGGCGCCGCCAGCCCTTCCTGCGCGAACGCACGCTGTACGGAGGGGCGGGCCAGAAGCTCGGCGCAGAGGCGGCCCAGGTGGGGCAGGTCGCGGGGTGGGCGGGCGAAATTGCGGCCCCAGCGCACCAGCATCAGCAGCAGGAAGTCGGCGACGGTCAGGTGGTCGGCGGCGATGTAGGGGCGGGTGGACAGTTCGCGGTCGACCAGATCAAACATCTGGCACAGGCGCCGTTCCGCCGTGGCCTTGGCGTCGGCCACATGGGCGGGGTTGCGGGCGGGATCGCCCACATGCTGCTCGGGATAATAGAAGACGCGGTATTCCGGCTGAATGGTGTTGGTCAGGTGGAACAGCCAGGTCAGGAAGCGCCCCCGACCGGGCGTGCCGGGGGCGGGCGCCAGCTCGGATTCGGGGTGCCTGTCCGCCAGATGCAGCAGGATGGCCGCGGTCTCGAACACCGTCTCCGCCCCGTCCAGCAGGGTGGGAATGCGGCCGGTGGGGTTGCGGGCCAGGTAGGGAGCCGATTTATGCTCGGCGTTGGCGCGGTCCAGCAGCACCAGCTCATAGGGCGCCCCGATTTCCTCCAGCGCCATGTGCGGCGCCAGGTTGGCATTTCCCGGGAAATAGAACAGCGTGTAGGCCATGGACGACACCCCCTCCGTAAACGCGAGGCCGGCCAAGGCCGGCGCCGGCCGACAGACCCCGCGGCGCGCGATGCTACGGCGGGCCGTCCGCTGGGCACAAGTGGCCCTGCTGGCGGGGGTGGCGCTCACCCTGGGCTGGGTCTGCCTCTACGCCGTGGCGGATCCGCCGGGCACGCCGCTGATGCTCATCCGCCGGATGCAGGGCGTGCCCACCCAGGGCTGGAGCTTCGTGCCGCTGGACCGCATCGCCCCCGCCCTGCAGCGCGCCGTCATCGGGGCGGAGGACAGCCGCTTCTGCAGCCACCATGGCGTGGACTGGGAGGCGGTGGACGCCGCCATGGACGAGGATGAGGAAGGCCACAAGCTGCGCGGCGCCAGCACCATCAGCCAGCAGACGGCCAAGAACGCCTTTCTCTGGCCCGGCCGCACCTGGCTGCGCAAGGGGGTGGAGTTCGGCTTCACCGAGCTGATCGAACTGGTCTGGGGCAAGCGCCGCATCCTGGAGATGTATCTGAACATCGTGGAATGGGGCGACGGCCTGTATGGGGCGGAGGCGGCGTCCCGCGCCTATTTCGGCGTGCCGGCATCGGCCCTGTCGTCCGCGCAGGCGGCGGCGTTGGCCGCCGTGCTGCCCAGCCCGCGCAAGTGGAACGCGAGGCATCCCGGCCCCTATGTCGCGCGGCGCATCGGCATCCTGGAACAGCGCGCCGCCATCGTCGCTCGCGACCGGCTGGACGGCTGCCTGCGGCGCTGACCCCGCCCCGTGCGGCGGCTTGGCGCGCGTCCCTTGTACAGAGGCGTGAGAATAACTATTAATTTCCGGGACGCCCCGGGCCGGTCCCCGGGGTAGCCCCCTTTTGACGGGCTCCGGCGACGGGGCCTGAGGCGTATTCGGATGCATCTATCTTCCCGCCCCGCCGTTTCGGACGCGCCCGCCCCGGATCAGGACGCCCTTCCCGCCCCCGCCCTTACCGCGGACGCCCGCCCCTTGAGCCGGGCCGCGAAGGGGGAGGTGGGCCGGGTGATCCGCGTGGGCCTGGACGGCGCCCCGCACGACAGCCTGGACCCGGATGAGCTGGAGCGCCGGCTGCTGGAGATCGGCTTCGTCGAGGGGGCCAGGGTGGAAATCCTGCATGAGGGCCTGTTCGGCCGCGACCCCATCGCCGTGAAGGTGGACGACATGCGTGTGGCCCTGCGCCGCCGCGAGGCCGAGGCCATCCTGATCACCGCCTGGCAACAGCCGGACGCGTCGGGCGCCACCCCGCGCGCCGTCGCCGAAGACCGCCGGTCATGAACGCCATCGCCCCCGTCCTCCAGACCGCCCCGCGCATCGCCCTGGTCGGCAACCCCAATTGCGGCAAGACCGCCCTGTTCAACGCGCTGACCGGCAGCCGGCAGAAGGTGGCCAACTACGCCGGCGTGACGGTGGAGCGCAAGGAAGGCAGCTTCACCACGCCCGAGGGCCGGCGCGTCCAGGTCCTGGATCTGCCCGGCACCTATTCCTTACGCGCCCGCAGCCCGGATGAGGAGGTGACGCGCGACGTCGTGCTGGGCCGCTTCAAGGGCGAGGCCGAGCCCGACCTGCTGGTCTGCGTGGCCGACGCCACCAACCTGCGCCTGGTGCTGCGCCTGGTGCTGGAGTTGAAGCAGGTGGGCCGGCCGCTGCTGCTGGCCCTCAACATGTTCGACATCGCCAGGCATCGCGGCATCGAGATCGACATCGGCCGCCTGTCGGCGGAGCTGGGCGTGCCGGTGGTGCCCACCGTGGCGGTGCGCAAGGCCGGCACCGCCGACCTGCTGAAGCATATCGACACCGTGGCGGTGGAATTGGCGGGCGCCGCGTCCGCCGGCGCCAACACTTGGCACGAGCCCTCGGCGGAAGAGGTGCGCGCCACCCACCGCGAGGCCGACCGCATCATCAAGCTGGCGGTGCGCCCGCCGACCAAGCCCGATACCTGGACCACCCGGCTGGACGCCGTGCTGCTGAACCCGGTGGCGGGGCTGCTGATCCTGCTGACCGTGCTGTTCTTCATGTTCCAGGCGGTGTTCACCTGGGCGCAGCCGGCCATGGACGGCATCAAGGCCGGGTTCGACGCCCTGGCCGCCTGGATCAACGGCGCCATGCCCGACGGCATCCTGCGCAGCCTGATCACCGACGGCGTCATCGCCGGCGTGGGCAGCATCATCGTCTTCCTGCCGCAGATCGTCATCCTGTTCACCTTCATCATCCTGCTGGAAGATTTCGGCTACATGCCGCGCGCGGCCTTCCTGATGGACAAGATCATGGGCGGGGCTGGCCTGCATGGCCGCGCCTTCATCCCGCTGCTGTCCAGCTTCGCCTGCGCCATTCCCGGCATCATGGCGACGCGCGTCATCGACAACCGGCGCGACCGCCTGGCCACCATCATGGTGGCGCCGCTCATGACCTGTTCCGCCCGCATTCCGGTCTACACCCTGATCATCTCCGCCTTCGTGCCGGACCGCACGGTGGGCGGGGTGTTCTCGCTGCAGGGCCTGGTCATGTTCGGGCTCTATGCCGCGGGAATCCTGAGCGCCTTGCTGGTGGCCTTCGTCATGCGGCGCCTGGTGTGGCGCGGCACGGTGGAACCCTTCCTGATGGAACTGCCGGCCTACAAGGTGCCGGACGTGAAGAACCTGGTGATGGGGGTGTGGACCCGGGCCAAGGCCTTCCTGCAGCGGGCCGGCACCACCATCCTCAGCATCATGATCCTGATCTGGTTCCTCAGCTCCTTCCCCGGCGCGCCGGCGGGGGCGACCGATCCCGCCATCGACTATTCCATCGCCGGCATGGTGGGGCATTGGCTGCAGCCGCTGGTGGCGCCCATCGGCTTCAACTGGCAGATCACCGTGGCGCTGATCCCCGGCATGGCCGCGCGCGAGGTGGCGGTGGCGGCCCTGGGCACCGTGTACGCCGTGGGTGGGGCCGGGGGCGGCGGCGAGGAGAATGTGACCGCGCTGATGGACACGCTGGGCCATAGCTGGTCGCTGGCCACGGCCCTGTCACTGCTGGCCTGGTACGTCTTCGCGCCCCAGTGCGCCTCCACCCTGGGCGTGGTGCGGCGCGAGACCAACTCCCTGAAATGGCCGCTCATCATGTTCGGCTACATGCTGACCCTGGCCTACCTGGCCTCGTTCGCCACCTACCACATCGCCGCCAGCCTGGGATGGGCGTAAGGGGGACATCATGGCTCAACAGATCGTCGTCGGCCTGATCGTGGCGGCCGCCTTGGCCTGGGTCCTGCGCCCCACCGTGATGCGCATGGTCCGTCGCCGTCAGGTCGCCGCCGGCAAGGCCCCCGGGCCCTGCGGCTCCGACAACTGCAACTGCGGTAGTTGAGCGCAAGAGCCAAACCCTGGCCCGGAAGCTCCTGCTGGCTGGCGTATGCCAGCCTAGGCCCCGACCGGGGCCGCCGGAGATTTCTGGGGAGCCGAAGGCGGACTGGAAATCGAGGATAGCCAAGCCGGCGGATGCCGGCGCCCGGCGCCTGAGGGAACAATCACTTGGGCGCGGGTCTCGTCGCCAGACGCCACTGGGTGGCTTGGCTGTAGCGCTTGGCCAGGAAATGGTAGGTCCGCTTCATCAGCGCCTCCAGCTCCGGGCTCTTTTCCACCGTCACGGTCAGCCAGCCGTCCAGCACCTCGTCCCAGGGCAGCAGCGACTGGTGCAAATCGTCGCGCATCTCGCGGATGTAACTGATGTTCTGGTCGAACTTGCGCAGCATGGCCAGGATCTCGCCCGTCTGGGCATCGACCTGGGCGAATCGGGATTCCAGGTCGGCGATGGGCGGCAGCGACAGGGTCTGCATGCGCACGATCTCTTCCTTGACCATGCGCTCGGCCTTGTAGATGCGGTGGGCCGTCTCCAGCCCCTGGCGGACCTTGTGCAGGGCCAGGGCCCGCTCGCGCAGCGCCTCGACATAGGACAGTTCCTTGGCCAGCTTGTCGATGTGCAGGCCGATCTCCTCCTCCGGGTCGCCGGCCAGCGACAGCCGGTTGGCGATCATGCGGAAGGCCTCGTGCACGCGGACCTTGGTCCCGGGGTCCTCCACCACCTGTTCCAGCTGCTCGGGACTGGACACCACGGTCTCACCGCCCGTCAGCCAGGTGACCAGCTGCACCGTCAGGCGGCCCTTGGCCACATTGTAATGCCGTTCGTCCACCCGCCAGCTGGCGGTGCCGTCGATCAGCTCGTTGGGGATGGTGTCGCCGGGGCGGATTTCGCGGACATAGCGCAGGCCCTTGGCCGCCATGGTCAGCAGCTGGCCGTCGAAGGATTTGGGCTGAATGCCGAACTCGGTGCAGATCTTCTCGATGGGCACCTCGACGTCCAGCTTGCCCAGCTTCATGCACATCACCGGTTCATCGTTGGTCTTGGACAGGATGAAGCGGCAGCCATCGACCGTGAAGACCTTGTGGTCGAACAGGAAGTGCGTGCTGCGGTTGGCCGTGGGCTGGATGCCTGTGCTCATGGGCGCTGGACTGTTCCGGGTGATGAACGACGGCGCCCCACCGCCGCCGGGCGCCGGGGTGCCAGGCCACACTACCACGTTTGGCGGGGGCTGCATCGGCCATGGGTGCCGTCAAGGCTTGCAGTACCCGCTTTGGGGCGCGACAGGAAACCTCTTTCCGTCCCGGGCGGCGCACGGTAGTTTTGCCGGCTTCGGGGTTTCCTCAGGGAACGTCCCACGGTCATTCACGGTCACCGGCTGGCGCGCGGCCCCCATCGCCGCGCCGGCCGGGTGCGCTTTCAGGTCCGGATGGGTCCGGACGAATTTCGGGGTCCTATGACGCAATCGCCGGCTGTCGCCGTGGCCGACCAAGCCAACACCGCCATCCTTGTGCGGGATCTGCACAAGCGCTTCGGCGAGACGGAGGTGCTGAAGGGCGTCTCCCTGACGGCGCGGGACGGCGACGTCATCTCCCTCATCGGATCCTCCGGCTCGGGTAAGAGCACGCTGCTGCGCTGCATCAACCTGCTGGAGACGCCGGACGAGGGCCAGGTCTGGGTGAATGGCGAGCTGATCCGCATGGCGCGCGACCGTCGCGGCGCGGCCGTGCCCGCCGACCGCCGCCAAGTGGACCGCATCCGCCAGCGCCTCGGCATGGTGTTCCAGGGCTTCAACCTGTGGACGCACATGACGGTGCTGGAGAACGTCATCGAGGCGCCGGTGCATGTGTTGGGCGTGCCCCGGGCCGAGGCGGTGGACCGGGCCAAGGCCCTGCTGGACAAGGTGGGCCTGGGCCAGCGGCAGGATTATTATCCCAGCCAGTTGTCGGGCGGGCAGCAGCAGCGCGCCGCCATCGCCCGCATGCTGGCGATGCAGCCCCGCGTCATGCTGTTCGATGAGCCGACCTCGGCGCTGGACCCGGAACTGGTGGGCGAGGTGCTGCGCGTCATCCGCCAACTGGCGGATGAGGGCGCCACCATGCTGATCGTGACGCATGAGATGGCCTTCGCCCGTGACGTCTCCTCCCATGTGCTGTTCCTGCACCAGGGCCGGGTGGAGGAGGAGGGGACGCCCGACGAGGTGTTCGGCAACCCCCGCAGCGACCGCTGCCGGCAATTCCTGGCCCGGCCCGCTTAAGGCATACTGCACAACAAAGAGCGGCGGCCGATCGGACACGGGGTGTTGATGCGGACCGTCCCGTCATTGGTTTCGTAGGGGGTTTCATGAAGAAGCTGGTCTTGGGCCTGATTGCGGTGGTGGTGGTCGCCGGGGTTGCGTACCTGGCGACGCACCGTACGCCGTCCGGCACCGGCGCGCCCACCGTGACCGACCAGGGGGTGCCCAATCCCCTGCGCGTGGCGACGGAGGGGGCCTACCCACCCTTCAACGTGGCGGAGCCCGACGGCACCCTGAAGGGGTTCGAGATCGACCTGGCCAAGGATTTGTGCCGGCGCATGGGCGTGAAGTGCGAGATCGCCGCCCAGGCCTGGGACGGCATCATCCCCGGGCTGCAGGCCGGCAAGTACGACGTCATCCTGGCCGGCATGTCCGCCACGGACGAGCGGCGGCAGGCGGTGGACTTCACCGTCCCCTACGTGCTGACCCCGGCCTACTTCGTGGCCCCCAAGGATAGCCCCCTGACCAAGATCGACTTCGGCCTGCAGCGGCTGGACATCGCCAACATGGACGAGGCCGGGACCCAGGCTATGGACAAGTTGAAGGCGGCGCTGAAGGGCAAGACCGTGGGCGTGCAGGTGGCCACCATCCATGCCAACTTCCTGGACACCTACCTGGGCGACACCGTCACCGTCCGCCGCTACGACACGCTGCAGAACCTGTCGCTGGACCTCGCGACCGGCCGTGTCGATGCCGGCCTGGCCGACATGACCGGCTGGCAGCCTTTCCTGGAGGGCACGGACGGCCAGAACGCCGCCACCTTTGGCCCCGGCATCACCGGCGGCCTGCTGGGCCCCGGCATCGCCGCCGCCCTGCGCAAGGGCGACGGTCGCCTGCTGGACGCCCTGAACAACGCCATCACCGCCGCCAAGGAAGATGGCACCATGAGGAAGCTGGCCGAACAGTGGTTCCACTTCGACGCGTCGGCGCATTGAGTTTTCCCTCAGGCGCCGGGCGGCCGCATCCGCGGCCTTGGCTTATCCTCGCTGCGCCCCCCTTTACGTTGACTGGGCGGTGCTCGCTCCGGCGGCCGCGGTCGCGGCCTAGATTTTAGAGCGTTTCCGGATGTTCGAGTCGAAAATGAAACTAGGCCGCGACTGCGGCCGCCGGAGATTTCCGGGGAACGCAGTGGACTGGAAATCGAGGATAAGCCAAGGGGCGGATGCCCCGCCGGCGTCTGAGCGAATAAGAGACAAGCGTAGCGACTAGGCCCCGATGGGGCCGCCGGAGATTTCCGGGGAACGTAGTGGACTGGAAATCGAGGATGAGCCAAGGGGCGGATGCCCCGCCGGCGTCTGAGGAATTGACACGGTAATGATGGACCTGTTGGGCTTTGGGGGACGGGGCTGGGGCTTGCAGCTGCTGCAGGGCATGGGGATGACCCTGCTGGTGGCGGTGTCAGCCTACCTGTGGGGGTTGGGCCTGGGTGGGGTGGCGGCGGCCCTGAAGCTGTCGGGCCATCGGGGCGGCCGGGTCGCGGCCGACGCCTACACCACCATCGTGCGCGGCGTGCCCTCGCTGCTGGTCATCTACCTGCTGTTTTTCGGCGGCAACAGTGCGGCCACCTGGGTCGTCGGCCTGCTGGGCTTCAACGGCCCGGTGGAACTGTCGGCCCTGCCCGTGGGCATCCTGGCGGTGGGGACGGTATCCGGCGCCTATTCCGCCGAGGTGCTGCGCGGCGGCGCCCTGGCGGTGCCCCATGGCCAGGTCGAGGCGGCCAAGGCCTTGGGCATGAATCGCTGGCTGACCTTCCGCCGCGTCATGCTGCCCCAGACCCTGCGCTATGCCCTGCCGGGCCTCGGCAACGTCTGGCAGCTGACCCTGAAGGACACCTCGCTGGTCTCCGTGGTCGCCCTGGTGGAGTTGATGCGCGTGGCCTATCTGGCCCAGGGCGCCACCCGCCAGCCCTTCCTGTTCTTCACCACCGCCGGCCTGCTGTACCTCGCCATGGCCGGCCTGTCCGGCCGCCTGTTCGCCCGGGCGGAAGTGTGGGCCGGGCGTGGCGTGCGGAGGGCCGCCCGATGAACTCCCCCCTCGTCACCGCCCTGATGGCGGCCCTGCCGCAGTTCGTCACCGGCACCTGGCTGACGGTGCAGCTGGTGGCCCTGTCGCTGCTGGTGGGGCTGGTGCTGGCCACGCTGGTGGCCGTGATGCGCCTGTCACACCTGGCGCCCCTGTCGTGGGTGGCGCGCGGCTACATCTATGTCTTCCGCTCCACGCCCCTGCTGGTGCAGATCTTCCTGATCTATTACGGCCTGGGCCAGTTCGACGCGGTGCGCCAGAGCCTGCTGTGGCCCCTGCTGCGGGAACCGTACTGGTGCGCCATCATCGCCTTCGTGCTGAACACCGGGGCCTACACGGCGGAGATCATGCGCGGCGGCATCGAGGCCGTGCCCCATGGCCAGGTGGAGGCGGCGCGGGCCTGCGGCATGGGCGGCGGCCTGCTGTTCCGCCGCATCATCCTGCCCCAGGCCTTCCGCCTGGCGCTGCCGGCCTACGGCAATGAAATTATCCTGATGCTGCAGGGCAGCGCGCTCGCCAGCACCATCACGCTGATGGAGTTGACGGGCGTGGCCAAGGCCATCGCCGCCCGCACCTTCCAGCCCATCGAGGTCTTCTGCCTGGCCGGCACCGTGTACCTGGGGATGAGTTTCCTCATCACCCGGGGTGTTCAGCTGGCGGAGCGGCGGCTGACACCGGTAAAAAGGTAATAGGAAAGCGGAGCGTCAGGTCTATGCCGTCGCACCTTGGACAATTTTGTCCGTTTCCCCTTGAGTTGGCGCGGGATTGCTCTGCATAAAGGCGGAAACCCCTCCGCCTTTACTCTCCCAAGCAGGATCATGACGAAGACCCATCGCAAGGCCCTGCGCGGCCGTGGTTTGCGCGCCGCCACCTCCCTGTTGGCCCGGTCCCTGTTGGCCACGTCCCTGTTGACCAGCGCCGTGGCGGGCATCGCCGCGCCGGCCTTGGCCGCCGACCGGGATCCCGACCTGCTGGCCCTGGGCGTCGGCATCTATGACCAGTCCTGGATCGACCCGCCCGCCTTCTTCCAGGTGGACGCCGACACCCCCCACGACCGCACCCAGTTCGTCACCGCCGAATACCGCTTCGGCTGGTCGCTGGTGAAGATGGACGACTGGTTCGCCATCAAGCCGCTGGTGGGCGTGATCCAGACCTTCAAGGGCAGCTTCTACGGCTATGGCGGCCTGCAGGCCGATTTCACCTGGGGTCCGTTCTTCATCACCCCCAGCGCCGCCGCCGGCTACTACGCCCATGGCGACGGCAAGGACATGGGCTACCCCCTGGAATTCCGCACCCAGATCGAGACGGGCTACCGCTTCAGCAACGGCGACCGCTTCTCCATCGCCCTCAGCCACATCTCCAACGCCGAGCTGGGCAAGACCGTCACCATCCCCGGCACCCCGCGCACCCGCACGGTCAACCCGGGCGCCAACAACCTGGTGGCCTATTACAGCTTCGCCCTCTGATCTTCAATCGGCTGATATGGATCGGAACGGCGCGGGAGACTCATCTCGCGCCGTTTTTCTTTACGCGCGGGCCGAGGCAGGCAGCGGACATGACAAAGGGCCGGCACCGACCGGTCCGTTCCACATCACCATGCATTGCCTGGAAGGGGGATTTGGTGGAGCCGAGGAGGATCGAACTCCCGACCTACGCATTGCGAACGCGTCGCTCTCCCAGCTGAGCTACGGCCCCACACTCAAATCCGGCGGCGGGCATAGCCCCGGGCGCCTGAAGTGGGCGGGATAATGCTCAGGGCGACCGGGCATGTCAAGCGGCCATTCCGCGAAAAGAACGGAATGCGGGCCATGCGGGCGCCGGGGTGCTTGCGGCGGTGGGGCCGCTTGGGGATTGGCGCCCCTGTCCAGTGCTGGCCCGCGCTGGACAAGGGGGCGCCCCGCCCGTAGGGTGGCGGCCATGCCGTTGAAACCATTGGGGACGGACCTGCTATGGATCCTTTGATCCGCACCATCCTGGAACTGCTGCTCGTGGTTCTGAACCTGGCCTGGTGGGTGCTGATGGTCAGCGCCATCTTGAGCTGGCTGGTGATGTTCGGGGTGATCAACACCCGCAACCGCTTCGTCGCCACCCTGATGGACATCACCTACCGCCTGACGGAACCGCTGCTGCGCCCCATCCGCAACGTCGTGCCCAACCTGGGCGGCGTGGACATTTCCTTCATCGTCCTGATGCTGATCATCTGGGCGCTGGAACGGCTGATCCAGAACTACATGTTCAGTTCCCTGATGTTCCGTTAAGGCGGTGGACGCGAAGCCTTTCGTCGAGGTGGTGCCGGGTGGGGTGCGCGTGCACCTGCGCGTCACCCCCCGCGCCTCCCGCACCGCTATCCAGGGCGCCATGGACGGGCCGGAGGGCCGTCGGTTGCTGAAGGTAGCCGTCACCACCGTGCCCGAGGACGGCAAGGCCAACGAGGCCGTGCTGAAGCTGCTGTCCAAGACCTGGCGCGTGCCCAAATCCAGCCTCACCATCGTCGCCGGCCTGACCGACCGCAACAAGGTGGTGGCGGTGGCGGGGGAGGCGGAGCCGCTGCTGGCGCTGGTGCACGCCTCCTGCCAAGGCTGATCGGGGCATCATTGGGGCCGGGGCAGCCGCGACCGTCATACTATCGCCGCCCCCTTGGCTGGAGTAGGATCGGGCTTCCCAGCAGCGAGGCCCCATGCCACCCCCGAAGAAGCCGCCTCCCTCGGCCAAGCTCAGCGCCATGGACCAGATGATCGCCGACTGCGTCAAGAAGGCCAAGGCGCGCAAGCGTTCCGGCCAGACCGACAAGGAATGGCGGGCGAAATACGCCGCTTCGCTCAAAGGCGAGGACGACAGGGCGGCCCCGATGAGCGAAACGCCCTTCGCCGGGGATGCGTTCAAAAAGAAGTAAAGCTGGGGGCGGCGCGGTGACTTACGGCTTGCCGCCAATTATCGCCCAAGATCGTCCCCGGGCTGACCGACCGCAACAAGCCGGTTGGCCGAGGCGGAGTCGTTGCAGCGGTGATGGTTGATGCCTGTCGATCAACGGGACAGGGCGGCGCTCAGGGCGATGGAAAGGGCGAAGCCGAGGCACCAGAGCCAGGTTGCGGTGCGCGTGAGGCCCAGGCAGGTCGCCCGCCGCCAGAGATAGGCTGGCGGCAGAAAGATCCAGAGGACGGTGAAATTACGGCCCGCCCTGTCCAGGAAGGGCCGAATGACGTTGCGATCAAAGCCGGCCAGGACAAGGTAGCCGACGCCTGAAGCCATGTTGGCGATCTGCAGGGCATCCTTGGACCACAGGCCGGGACGCCGCATCAAGACCTGCTCCAGCGCGGCGGCGAATAGGGGAACAATGGCGAACCCATAGGCGAAGATATTCACCATGGGCCCCGGGGATGGGGTGGATGGGAGGGATTGTTCCACCGTCATCGCTGTTCATCCCATGCCTTGTGCGCCAGGAGAGAAAATACGCCACAAGGTGGCAAGGGTATCCAACAAAAAAGCCCCGCCCGGTCTCCCAGGCGGGGCTTTTTCGCAGCGATGGCGCTTACTGCTTGCCGGCCATGGCGCCCAGGCGCAGGCGCAGGGCGTTCAGCTTGATGAAGCCTTCGGCGTCCTTCTGGTTGTAGACGCTGTCGGCCTCGAAGGTGACGTAGTCCAGGCGGTACAGCGAGTTCGGGCTCTGGCGGCCGACCACGCGGGCGGAGCCCTTGTACAGCTTCAGGCGCACGATGCCGGTGACGCGCTTCTGCGTTTGGTCGATCAGGGCCTGCAGGGCCTCACGCTCCGGGCTGAACCAGAAGCCGTTGTAGATCAGCTCGGCATAGCGCGGCATGACCTCGTCCTTCAGGTGCATGGCGCCGCGATCCAGCGTCAGGCTCTCGATGGCGCGGTGGGCGACCGACAGCAGGGTGCCGCCGGGGGTCTCGTACACGCCGCGGCTCTTCATGCCGACGTAGCGGTTCTCCACCAGGTCCAGGCGGCCGATGCCGTTGGCGCCGGCCAGCTCGTTCAGGCGGGTCAGCAGGGCCGCCGGGCCCAGCTTCTGCCCATCGACGGCCACCGGGTCGCCGCCCTCGAACTCGATCTCAACGTAGGTGGGGGTGTCCGGCGCCTTTTCCGGGGCGACGGTGCGGGTGTACATGTCCTCGTCCGGCTCTTCCCACGGGTTCTCCAGCGCCTTGCCCTCGTAGGAGATGTGCAGCAGGTTGGCGTCCGTGCTGTACGGCGCCTCGCCGCGCTTGTCCTTGGCGATCGGGATCTGGTGCTTCTCGGCGAACTCCAGCAGGGCGGTACGGCTGTTCAGGGTCCATTCGCGCCAGGGGGCGATGACCTTGATGTCCGGCTTCAGGGCGTAATAGCCCAGCTCGAACCGCACCTGGTCGTTGCCCTTGCCGGTGGCGCCGTGGGCCACGGCGTCGGCGCCGACGGCCTTGGCGATCTCGATCTGGCGCTTGGCGATCAGCGGGCGGGCGATGGAGGTGCCCAGCAGGTAGACGCCCTCATACAGCGTGTTGGCCCGGAACATGGGGAACACGAAGTCGCGCACGAATTCGTCACGCAGGTCGTCGATGTAGATGTTCTCGGGCTTCACGCCCAGAAGCTCAGCCTTCTTGCGGGCGGGCTCCAGCTCTTCACCCTGGCCAAGGTCGGCGGTGAAGGTCACGATCTCGCACTGATACGTCTCCTGCAGGTATTTCAGGATGACGGAGGTGTCGAGACCGCCGGAGTAGGCGAGGACAACTTTCTTGACGCTCATGACTGTACGCCCGCTAAAGGTCAGGGTGGAATGCGTCCGGACGTTATCCCCCAGCCGCCCGGCTGGCAAGATTAGTGCGCCTGCCGCGACCGCATCCCCAGCCCGCGCCGGTCTCGCTTGGGTGGAGGTGTTCGTCGTACGACGAATAATCGGTTGGTGCAAAAGCGCTGTCGGGTTATGTTAGCCGTACGACGAACATCCCTCGGAGTTGAGGCGGTTGATGGCTTTTGTTAGCCGAACGGCGAACAGAAAGAGGGGCCGGGAGGCGGCGCTGGCCCAGTTTGGCGCCATCGTGCAGGACGTGGCCGACGCCGTCCCATTGGATGGCCCCGATCGTCTGGGGGCCCTGAGCCGCGCCCGGCGGCAGGCTTTGGGCATGACATTGCGGGAGGTGGCGGCTGGCACGGGCCTCAGCCTGTCCTTCCTGTCGGCGGTGGAAAACGGCAAGCCCACGGCGGAGTTGGGCAAGGTCATGGCCTACATGCAGGCTTTAGGCATCGACCTGTTCGGGGGATTACGGTGATCGGGGATGGCCAGGCGCTGGAGGTTTTCCTTGGGGAGCGGGGTGTCGGTGTCCTTGAGGCCGATACCCAGGGTCGCCTGACCTTCACCTATGCCGACCGCAGCCCTCTGTCACGGCTGTCCATCAGCCTGCCGCCTCGGGCCGAGCCGTACAACGATGCGGAGTGCCGCCCCTTCTTCGCTGGACTGCTGCCCGAAGGGGACGCCCTGGCCGCCGCCGCCGCCCGGCGCCGTTTGCAGCCATACGAAGTCTTTGGCCTGCTACGTGAATATGGCGCCGAATGCGCCGGTGCGGTCCGCTTGCTGCATCCTGGTGGCAAGCCGGATATGCCGCAGGATTATGAGCCGCTGGATGAGGCGGCGCTGGCGCGCGTCATTGATGAGATTCCGACGTCGCCGAATTTCGCCGCCGATCGACGGGTGCGCCTATCCGTGGCCGGGGCTCAACCCAAGACGGCCGTGGCTTTTTTGGACGGACGTTTCCATCGGCCGCTTAATGGCTCCCCCTCTACCCATCTCATCAAGGTAGCCCCCGCCGGAAAGCCGGATTTCGCCTTGGTGCCCAGGGCCGAGGCGTTTTCAATGGCGCTGGCGGCCAGCTTGGGGGTGGATGTCGCGGAAACGACCCTTCGCTCGTTCGCTGGGCGGGAATGCCTTTTGGTGGAGCGCTATGACCGACGCGTCGAGGGCGGCCGTGTCCACGAAATCCATCAGGAGGATTTCTGCCAGGCGCTGGGCTATCCGCCGGAACGCAAGTATGAGTTTTCCGCCGCCGCCAATGGGGCACCTCGGAAGGTGGGGCCCGGATTGGCCCAGTGCCTCGCCCTGATGCAGCAGACGGCGGCGCCCTTGCTGGGGCGGGCAGAATTGATGCGGCGGGTGATTGCCACCGTGCTGCTCGCCAACGCTGATGCCCACGCCAAGAATTTCAGCCTGCTCTACGACGTGCCGGGCCGGGCTCCGTCCTTGGCCCCCGCCTATGACATGCTGTGCACCCGGATCTTTCCGGTCACGGAAGACATGGCCATGGCTGTTGGCGCGGCCATCCGGCCAGACGAGATCCGCAAGGTTGATTGGCTCATACTGGCGCCGGTTGCCACCCCTGGTGCCCTCACCGGGCTGGAGGCCGCAGTGAAGGCGCAGGCGGAGACTGTGCTCTCCAAGCTGGGTGCGCTGCGGCAAAGGCCGGAATTCGCCGGTATCCAGCCCTATGAGAATATTCGCCGCTGTGTGGCCGAGGTGGTGCGCAGCGTGGCGGCAGCCTTCGGCTGGACCATACCGGCCGAGGCGCCGCCCTATCTTGCACGCGCGGGTGGCTGGGCCATTCCCAGTTGAGTCAGGCCCCCTGCCGGGGCCAGCGTGTGTAGGCCAGGTACCACAGGGCGGGAACGCCCAGGACGGGGAAGTACAGCAGCAGCGCCCAATAGGGGTTGCGGCCCACCTTGGCCAGCACCAGGCCGGCGGCGCAGACGGCGATGGTGGCCAGGATGACGACGACCAGCAGGGCGGCCCAGTTGGGCAGCAGCAGGCCGAGGGCCGGGGCGTAGGCCAGGGGCAGCATGGGCGCTTACTCCGATGCGGCGGCCTGGGCGGCCGCCCGTTCGCGCTTCAGGCGCTCGCGCGGGTGCATTTTGGGTTGGCGGGCGGGCAGGACGGGCCAGGGCGTCTTGGCCAGCAGCACCAGGAAGATGACGGGGCCCAGCAGCGGCAGGGCCAGCCACAGGGGCCAGCGGCGGGGCAACCCCGCACGCACCACCAGGCGGTAAGCCGGCCACAGCAGCAGGGCCGTGACGCCGATGTGGATCATCAGGCTGTTGACGAGATCGGTACCGAGATCCAAAGCGCGCGTCCCCCAAGGGTCTTATCGGCCGGATGATAGCCAAAGCGCCGCAGGGATTACAGGCCGGCGTCACCCGCGGCCTTGAGGTGCCTCAGCGCCAGCCTGGGAAAGCGCCCCAGCGGCATGATCCCTCATGCCGCTGTAGGACGCGACCGCGTCCGCCGGAGATTTCCGGGGAACGAAGTGGACTGGAAATGGAGGACAAGCCAAAGGGCCGGATGGCCCTGCCGGCGTCTGAGGAACCTAATTAAAGAGTCCCCGTCGCGGCGAGGCCCGCTTCCTTTTCCGCCACCTGCGCGGCGTACTCGGCCTGCAGGGCCTTGTGCGCCTCCAGGGCCGCGATGCGGGCCTGGGCGGTGGGCTTGGTGCTTTCGCTTTTCAGCTGGCCGCAGGCCGCCAGGATGTCCCGGCCGCGCGGGGTGCGCACGGGCGAGGCGTAACCGGCATTGTTCACGAAGTCCGCGAACTTGGTGATCTGCTCGTCGGTCGAGCACTCGAACGGCGCGCCCGGCCAATAGTTGAAGGGGATCAGGTTGATCTTGGCCGGAATGCCGCGCAGCAGGCGCACCAGCTCGCGCGCGTCGGCCAGGCTGTCGTTCACGCCCTTCAGCATGACGTATTCGAAGGTGATGCGGCGCGCATTGCTCAGGCCGGGATAGTCCCGGCAGGCCTGCATCAGTTCCTTGATGGGGTATTTGCGGTTCAGCGGCACGATGCGGTCGCGCAGCTCGTCATTCACCGCGTGCAGGCTGACGGCCAGGTTCACGCCCAGCTCATCGCCGCACTGCCGCATCATGGGCACGACGCCGGAGGTGGACAGGGTGATGCGCCGCTTGGAAATGGCGATGCCCTCGCCATCCATGACGATCTTCAGCGCCTTGGCGACATGCGCGTAATTAAACAGCGGTTCGCCCATGCCCATCATGACGATGTTGCTCAGCATGCGCCCGTCGGGCGGGGCCGGCCATTCGTCCAGGTGGTCGCGCGCCAGCATGACCTGGCCCACGATCTCGGTGGCGTCCAGGTTGCGCACCAGGCGCTGGGTGCCGGTGTGGCAGAAGCGGCAGGTCAGGGTGCAGCCCACCTGGGAGGAAACGCAGAGCGTGCCGCGGTCTTCCTCGGGGATGTGGACGGTCTCGATCTCCTGGCCGTCGGGCATGCGGGCCAGCCACTTGCGCGTGCCGTCCTCGCTTTTCAGGTCTTTCACGGCGGTGGGCCGGTCGATGACGTAGAGGTTGGCCAGCGTCTCGCGCACGCCCTTGGCCAGCGTGCTCATCACCGCGAAATCGGTGGCGCCGCGATGATAGATCCAGTGCCACAGCTGGCGCGCGCGGAAGCGCTCCAGCCCGGCCTTCGCGACCTCAGCCTCCAGATCGTCCCGCGACAGGCCGACCAGGTTCACCCGCCCGTCCGCCCGAGGAGGCGGCGGGGCGAATTCCTTCATGTGATTTTCCACGCCCATGGCGGCGATAGATGGGCCAGATCGGCCCTCGAGTCAAAGGGGGGACTCGGAAAAAATGCGCGGGGCGGGGTTGCGTGCGGGGCCAGACCCCGCTATCGCGGGTGGACCCAGACCCCGCTGTCGCGGGTGGATAAGGAGAACGGACGAGAGGACCGGGGCCATGACCCTGCATCAGGTGACGGCGGGCGATGGAACCCTGCTGGCGATGGCGGAGGGCGGCGTGCCCCACGGACGGCCGCTGCTGTTCCTCCACGGCTTCGGCCAGAGCCATCGCGCCTTCCGCGTCCAGTTCGCCGGTCCCTTGGCGAGGGAGTTCCGCCTGCTGGCGCTGGACTTGCGGGGGCACGGCCGGTCCGGCCGGCCGGAGGATCCGGCCGCCTATGGCGACGGCCCGCACTGGGGCGGCGATGTCATGGCGGTGCGCCGCGCCCTGGGTCTGGCGGATGTGATCCTGGTGGGCTGGTCCTATGGCGGTGCCGTGCTGGCCGACCATGTGGCGGCCTACGGGACGGAGGGCATCGCCGGCGCGGTCTTCGTCGGGGCCTGCCCCCGCTTGGGCAAGGCGGCCGCCCCCTATCTGGGCCCTGCCGCCAAGGCCTATTTCCCGCCCTTGCTGTCCGACGACCCGGCGGCGCAGGCGGCCGGCGCCCGGGCGCTGGCCCAGGCCCTGGCCCTGGGGGAGACGCCAGGGGATGAGGCGGAGACGGCGGCGGCCGATACCCTGTCGGTGCCCCTGGCAGCGCGGCGGGCCATGATGGGCCGCCAGATGGACGGCGCCGCCCTGGCGTCCTTCGACCGTCCCGCCCTGGTGGTCCATGGCGGGGCGGACCCGGTGATCCTGCCGGCCATGGCCGACTGGCTGGCGGAAACCCTGCCCCAGGCGCGGGTGCACCTGTATGAGGGCGTCGGGCACGCCCCGTTCATCGAGGCGCCCCGGCGCTTCGACGCCGACGTGGCGGCGTTCGCCCGCCAGGTTTGATCACCTTACGCCGCGCGCACCTTGGAGATGAAGGCATCGACCTGGGCGCGCAGCGCATCCGACTGACGCGACAGGTCCGCCGCCGCCGTCAGGACCTGGCTGGAGGCGGCCCCCGTCTCACCGGCCGCCTGCGTGACGGCGGTGATGTTGGTGGCGACCTCCGCTGTGCCGGAGGATGCCTGCTGGACGCTGCGGGCGATTTCCTGGGTGGCGGCCCCCTGTTCCTCAACCGCCGATGCCACCGTGGTCGCGATCTCGTTGATCCGCGTGATCGTGCCGGTGATGCCATCGATGGCCTGCACCGAATCGGCGGTGGCCTGCTGGATGGCCTTGACCTGGGCTGAAATGTCCTCGGTCGCCTTGGCTGTCTGGGTGGCGAGCAGCTTGACCTCGGAGGCGACGACGGCGAAGCCCTTGCCCGCCTCGCCGGCGCGCGCCGCCTCGATGGTCGCGTTCAGGGCCAGCAGGTTGGTCTGCCCGGCGATGCCGTTGATCAGCTTCACCACGTCGTCGATCTTCTGCGCGGCGGACGCCAAGGCCTGCACCTGCGCGTTCGTCCGGCCGGCGTCGGTCACC
The DNA here is from genome assembly GCF_007828045.1 of Nitrospirillum amazonense. Lineage (GTDB taxonomy): Bacteria > Pseudomonadota > Alphaproteobacteria > Azospirillales > Azospirillaceae > Nitrospirillum > Nitrospirillum amazonense_C. Next base: position 311,868 of record NZ_VITN01000003.1, read on the forward strand.
GCCTGGCTGGCGATGCGGGTCGACTCCACCACATGCCGGCTGATCTCCCCGATGGAAGAGGACAGCTCCGCCGCCGCCGAGGCGACCGTCTGCACATTGGCCGACGCCTGCTCGGCCGCCGCCGCCACGGCGGTGGACCGTTGGCTGGTCTGCGCGGCCGTGAACGACATGGACTGCGCCGTGGACTGCAACTGCGCGGAGGCGGAGGACACCGTGCCGACCACGCCCCTGACGCTGGCCTCGAACTCATCGGCCAGCTTGGTCATCGCCGTGCGTTTTTCATCTTCGGCCCGACGCTCCATCGCCTCTTGTTCGGCGCGCAGCCGTTCCGCCTCGGTCATCTTGCGCTTGAACACCTGAACGGCCGCCGCCATGTCGCCGATCTCGTCCCTGCGGCTTATACCGGGCACATCGACCGACTGGTCACCCCCCGCCAGCCGGGTCATGGCGTCGGTCATGCCGGCCACCGGCCGGGTGATGTCGCGGACGATCACGGTGCTGAGCACGCCGGTGACACCGAAAAGAACCAGCGTCGCCGCCAGGGCCGCCCACAGCACGCCCTGCGCCTCGTCCCGGACGCGATCCCCCTGCGCCAGCAGGTTGCGGGCCAGATAGTCCTCGACCGTCTTCATCATGTCGATGCGCGCGGTCGCCGTCTTGAACCAATAGGCGCCGTCGATGCTGCCCAGCGCGTCGCCCGGTGCCGTCTCCACGGCGACCTTGCGCATCCGCTCGACCTCGCTGACCGCCTCGCCGGTCACCGTCCGGTCCAGGAAGGCTTGGTCCTCGGGGGAGGCGCTGGCGGCGAACAGCCGGAAATAGGTGGCCTCTTCCGCGAGCGTGCCGAGGAAGCGCCGATATTGGGTGATGTCGAACTTGCCGGCGGCGAAGGCCGCAGCGCCGTTCGCCCGCTCCTCCCCCGCGCGCTCCTTCGCCTGGGTGAAGTTGACATAGGTCGACAGCACGCGCGCCACGCTCGGGTTCGTGACCGACTTGGAAATCTCGATGTCTACGTCCAACTGGCGCAGGATCGTCGCGGTGAAATAGGCGCTCGACTCGGCCGCCGGTATCTGTAGGCCGTCGATCTTGCGCCGCATCTCGTCCAGTTGCGCCAGCCGCCGGGTGGCGTCCGCCAGGATCTGGGCCAGCGCACCGCCAGTCGGGGCGGTGGCGTCGTTTTTCAGCGCCAGTTCCAGCGCCTGCCGCCGCTGATCAGTGCGGGCCCGCTGCTCCGGCAACTCACGCTGAAGCTGGGCGCCCTTGCTGCCCAGGAACACGGCCGACGCCCCCCGCTCGCGCTGCATCTCGTGCACGAGGTCGCCCACCGTGGTGGCGAGCTGCGTCAACCGCGACAGTGTCCGCATCTGGGATACCGTCGCCTGTTTTTCAGCGAGGATGAGGGCGGCGGCCAGCAGCAGTCCCAGCGACGGCACCAGCAACGCCAGCACCACGCGGTGCACGATCCTGAATCGAGTCATCGGTCGCATCTTTGGCTTTTCTGAAAAAAGCACGCTAATGCAAGCGGATAGGATCGAGAATCCAAAAGAGCGGTTAATTATAAGTTTGATTTATCAAATAAGGCGTTGCGTTTCTTTATTGCGCCGTTGGCCGTCAAAATGACTCGATTGGAACCGGACAAAAAGGCAAAGCCCTGGAAAGTCTGCGCAAGTAGGCGCGGCAGCTGCAATCACCCGCTCGTGATCATCGCCCCTTATGACTCAGGCGCCCTCGGCCAGATCCAGCAGGTCGTCCATGTCCTGGATTTGCACCTTGTTGCCTTCCAGCAGGCTGATGACCCGGCTGGTCTTCAGCTGGGTGAAGGTGCGGCTGACGGTTTCGGTGGTCAGGCCCAGATAATCGGCGATGTCGGCGCGGCTCATGGGCACGTGCACCGGATTGGTCTTGTGGCCGCGCCGGCTGGCCCGCTGGGACAGCAACAGCAGGAAGGAGCAGATCTTCTCCTTGGCCGTCTTGCGGCCCAGCAGCAGCATCTGGTCCTGCGCCGCCGCCAGCTCATTCGACGCCATCGAGAACAAGCGGCGCTGCATCTTGGGGAATTCATCCAGCAGCGCCTCCATGCGGCGCCGGGGGAAGCGGCACAGCGACACGGGCGTCACCGTCTCGGCGGTGTAGGCGTAGCTGTCGTTGACCGACAGGCCGAAGAAGTCGCCCGGCAACAGGAAGCCGGTGATCTGGCGCCGCCCGTCGGGCAGCAGCTTGTAGACCTTCACCGTGCCGGAGGTGACGTTGTACAGCGTTTCCGCCGGGTCGCCCTCGCCGAACACGGTGTGGCCGGCGTCGAAGCGGGTGGTCTGCAGGATCTCGGCCAGGCGGCGCAGTTCCTCCGCCTCCAGGGCGGCGCAGACGGTCAGGGTACGGACGGTGCAGGCGCTGCAGGGGTGGATTTCGCCCGCCGGGTCGGTCTTCCCGTTGGTTTGGGTGTTCGAATCCCTGGGATAGGCAAAATCGATGTGGGTCATCGCCGCACTCCGCTGTCAGCCGTCACCTCCGGAGCCCGCGCGGATCGCGGTCGTGAGGGATGCGGCCGATCTTTCGTTCCCCAATCAGTGCCGCCAGATCAGCATATAGCCAGGAAACGACTGAGGAAAAGCCTAGACATGGCGATGACTGGCTTACTCCATCCCCGCGTTTATTCTTTGATCCATGTCATGGCGGCGGTTCGGGGCCTGGCATCAGGATGGCTATCCCTCAGTCTCGGATTTGTGCCTTCATGCCCACCTTCGTGACCCGTCCGCTGGACGCCCGACAGATCGACCAGGCCTACGCCCTGATGCGCCCGTTCTATCCGGACTTGACGGTGGGGCGCTGGCGCGACCATGCCCAGGCCCTGCTGGCGCCCGGCAGCCGCGGCGGCATCATCACGGTGCAGCTGGACCACCGCTACATGCACGGCCTGTTTTCCTACCTGCTGGTGCCGGACCTGGATCACCGCCTGGGGTTGCAGGTGGACGTGTTCGTGGCGCTGGACCTTTTCGATCCGGAAGGGGCGGGGGACGCGCTGCTGGCGGAAATGGACCGGATCGCCCGGCGGCATGGCTGCGACGCCATCCACATCACCCTGCCGGACAGCCAGGTGAAGGCCCATCCGTCGCTGGCGCGCTTCCGCGCCCTGGGGCATTTGCCCGAGGGGCGGCGCCTGTGCAAGCACCTGCTGGCCGAATCCATGGCCGCGCCGGCCTGATCCATGGCCGCGCCGGCCTGAGGACGAGATGCGTTCCCGGCGACGGGATCCCTTGCGCCCTTTGCCGTTGTGCCTTCGGGGCCGCGCGCTATGCTCCGGCCCATGACTGAAAAGCTTCCCACCCTGCTGTTCCAGGCGGGCCGGCACAAGCGCGTGGCCGGTGGCCACCCCTGGGCCTATTCCAATGAGATCCAGATGGACGCCGCCGCCAAGGCCCTGCCCAAGGGCGGGCTGGTGCGGCTGGCCGACGCCGGCGGCGGCGTGCTGGGCATCGCCACCTTCAACCCCCACACCCTGATCGCGGCGCGCGTGCTGACCCGCGACCTGTCGGCGACCATCGACGCCGGCTTCTTCGCCGACCGCTTCCGCGCGGCGGCGGCGCTGCGCGACCGGCTGATCGGGCGGCCCTACTATCGCCTGGTGCATGCCGAGGCCGACGGCCTGCCGGCGCTGATCGTCGACCGCTATGGCGACGTGCTGGTGGTGCAGGCCAATTCCGCCGGCATGGACCGCCTGCTGCCGCAGATCCTGGACGGCCTTGCCACGGTGTTCCCCGGCGCTTCCGTCATCCTGCGCAACGATAGCGCCGCCCGCGGCCTGGAAGGCGTGGGGGAAGAGGTGCGCGTGGCCATGGGCGCGGTCGACGGCCCCATCAAGGTGGAAGAGAACGGCGCCACCTTCTTCGCCGATCCGGCGGGCGGGCAGAAGACGGGCTGGTTCTATGACCAGCGCGACCACCGCGCCTTCGTCGCCAGCCTGGCGCAGGGCCGCTCGGTCATCGACTTCTACAGCTATTGCGGCGGGTTCGGCGTGCTGGCCGCCACGCGCGGTGCCGCGCGCACCGTGCTGGTCGACCGCTCGGCCGGTGCGCTGGAACTGGCAGGCAAGGCGGCGGCGGCCAACGGTGTCGCCGACACGGTGGAACTGCGCAAGGCTGACGCCTTCGCCGAGCTGGAACGCCTGGCAGAGGCCGGCGAGACCTTCGAGGTGGTGATCTGCGATCCGCCGGCCTTCGTGAAGTCCAAGAAGGACCTGGCCAACGGCAGCCGCGCCTATCGCAAGCTGGCCAAGCTGGGCGCCCAGATCACCGCCCCCGGCGGCATCCTGCTGGTGGCCAGCTGCAGCCACAACATGCCGCCCGAGCTGTTTGCCGAGCTGGTGGCCAAGGGCCTGGGCGATGCCCGCCGCCAGGGGCGCATCCTGCGCTTCTCTGGTGCCGGCCCCGACCATCCGGTGCACCCCCTGCTGCCGGAAAGCGCCTACCTCAAGGCCGAGGTCTTCGCGCTGGACTGACATCCCCTCCCAGCGGCAGGGGCGTGTCTCCTGCCGCTGTAGGCCCCGACCGGAGCCGCCGGAGCTTTCCGAGGGGCGTCAGCGGGCTGGAAGGCGAGGACAAAACCAGCCCGAGGATGCGGGCGCCCGGCGCCTAAGGAAATATAAATAAGCGGCTGATATCGGCCGATTTTTCTGTTGGCCGGTGGCGTTTCTTCGCACCCGCAGCGATGCGGTGGACCCGGGTCACCCCTGTGACAGTTACATGAATGGGCCCTTAAAGCGGGCTTGACACCCCTTATGCTCCGAGCGAGCATTAGTCACCCTAATGCTCAAATAGAGCATAAGGGGTGAGGTTACAGGGAGGACGCCCCCGCTTGTCGCGCCGCGGGGGCCGGCCATGCGGGCCGATATCGTTCGTGGGCGCGTTCGCTTGCCAGGTGTCCCGATGTCCGTTGCCGAGATCGATCTCGAATACACCCCCGCCGTCGCCGCCGCGACCCGCCCCCTGTATGAGCGGGTGGCCAAGGTGATCCCGGAGGTGGAGTGGCCCTTCCATGCGCCGCTGGTGCACGCCATCAACACGCTGAAGAAGGAACGCAACGCCGTCATCCTGGCGCACAACTACCAGACGCCGGAAATCTTCCACTGCGTTTCCGACATCGTGGGCGACAGCCTGGCGCTGGCGCGCAAGGCGGCGCAGACGGACGCCGACGTCATCGTCATGGCCGGCGTGCACTTCATGGCCGAGACGGCCAAGATCCTGAACCCGTCCAAGACGGTGCTGATGCCCGACATGCGCGCCGGTTGCTCGCTGGCGGACAGCATCACCGCCGCCGACATCCGCCTGCTGCGCGAGGCGCATCCTGGCGTGCCGGTGGTGACCTATGTGAACACCTCGGCCGAGGTGAAGGCGGAAAGCGACATCTGCTGCACCTCCGGCAACGCGGTGGAGATCGTGGAATCGCTGGACAGCGACAGCGTGCTGTTCCTGCCCGACGAATACCTGGCCAGCTGGGTCGCCACCCAGACCAAGAAGAAGATCATCAAGTGGAAGGGCCACTGCGAGGTGCATGAGCGCTTCACGGGGGCGGAACTGCGCGACTACCGCGCCCGCTTCAAGGACCTGACCATCATCGCCCACCCCGAATGCCCGCCCGAGGTGCTGGCCGAGGCCGACTTCGTGGGCAGCACCGCCCGCATGGTGGAGTATGTGGGCGAAGCGCGGCCGAACCGGGTGCTGATGGTCACCGAATGCTCCATGAGCGACAACGTCGCCACTGAGTATCCGGACGTGGAATTCATCCGCCCCTGCAACCTGTGCCCCCACATGAAGCGGGTCAGCCTCTCCAACATCCTGGAGTCGCTGCGCACCCTGGAGCCCACGGTGGAGATCGATCCCACGGTGGCCGATCGCGCCCGCCTGGCGGTGGAGCGCATGCTGGCCGTAGGCCGTTGATCGCCTGCGTCTTTATCCGCTAGGCCGGCGTCGGGCCGGCCTTCCTTCCCATTCCCCTGGTGACGGAGCCTGATGCCATGGATGGCGCGTCTTATCCGGTATCGCCTGTGCAGGTTGTCCACAGCGACGTGGTGGTGGTCGGGTCCGGCACCGCCGGCATGGCGGCCTCGCTGGCCCTGGCCCAGGCTGGGCGGCGGGTGCGGCTGCTGACCAAGACGGATGACCTGCCCGGCGGGTCCAGCCTGTGGGCCCAGGGCGGGGTCGCCGTGGCGCTGGGCGCCGGCGACAGCGCTGCCGACCATGCCGCCGATACGGTGGTCGCAGGGGCGGGACTGACGGATCCCGCGATGGCCCGCCTGCTGGCCGAGGCCGGCATCGCCGAGATGTCGGCCTTGCTGGAGGCCGGCCTGCCCGCCGACCGGGGGGCGGATGGCAAGCCCCTGCTGGGGCGTGAGGCGGCGCACGGCCGCCACCGTATCCTGCATGCCGGCGGCGACGCTACCGGTCGCACCCTGGTGACCTTCCTGGCCGACCGCGTGCGCGCCACCCCCGGCATCAGCATCCACACCCGTGCCGCCGCCGCCGACCTGGTCGTGCGTGAAACCGGGCGCGGGCGGCGGGCGCAGGGCGTCCTGGCCTATGAGGATGGTGTCGGCTGGGTGCTGCACGTCGCCCCGCACGTGGTGTTGGCCACCGGCGGCACCGGCCAGTTGTGGGCCGTGACCACCAACCCGCCGGAGGCCACGGGCGACGGCATGGCCCTGGCCGCCCGCGCCGGCGCCCACCTGGCCGACCTGGAATTCGTGCAGTTTCATCCCACCGCCCTGGCCGTCGCCGGCCCGCCCGGCCGCCGGCCCCTGCTGACGGAGGCCTTGCGCGGCGCCGGCGCCAAGGTGCTGGACGCCGGCGGCCACGCCTTCATGGCCGATGAACATCCCGATGCCGAGCTGGCGCCCCGCGACGTGGTGGCCCGCGCCATCGGCCGCCGCGTGGCGCGGGGGGAGAAGGTGTTCCTGGATCTGCGCCCGATCTGGGCGGCCGGCGGCGCCCGGAAATTCCCCACCGTGGCCGGCATCTGCGCCGAGGCCGGCCTGGACCCCGCCGCCGCCCCCGTGCCCGTGGCGCCCGCCGCTCACTACCACATGGGCGGCGTGCTGACGGATGCCGATGGGCGCACCTCCATCCCCGGCCTGTGGGCGGCGGGTGAGGTCGCCTGCACCCATGTCCACGGCGCCAACCGTCTGGCCAGCAACTCGCTGCTGGAGGCGGTGGTGTTCGCCGGCCGCGTGGCGGCGGCGCTGATGGCCGAACCGGCTGCCCCCCAGCCGGTGGCCGTGCCCCACGCGCCCATGGTGCCCGGTGGCGCCGCCACCGCCGACCTCGCCGCCGAAGCCCAGCTGCTGATGGCGGAAAAGGTTGGCCTGGTGCGCGACGGTATGGGATTGGCCGAGGCCGCCTTGCGCCTGCAAGGCCTGACCCTGGCTGCCCAGCGCCTGGTGCCGGCGCGCGACTACGCCGGCATCCGCGCCGGCCTGGAACTGCGCAATCGCCTGCTGCTGTCCCGCCTGGTGGTGGAGGCCGCCAAGCGGCGGGAGGAAAGCCGGGGCGCCCATACCCGGGCGGATCATCCGGAAACCCGCGACGCCTGGCGCCATCACCAGATCCTGACCTACTCCGACCTCAGCCGCGTGGCCGAGGTTGAGCCCGCCACCACCCGGGAAACCCGTTCATGAGCACGCCTGCCCCCTTGTATCCCGTCATGTACGAAGGTCTGGTCCGCGCTGCGTTGCTGGAGGATCTGGGCCGGGCGGGGGATGTCACCGCCGATGCCTGCATCCCGGTGGAAACCCAGGCCCGCGCCCTGTTCCAGGCCCGCCACGCTGGCGTCGTCGCCGGTCTAGCCCCGGCGCTGTCCGCCTTTTCCCTGCTGGACCCCGGCCTGTCGGTGCGGGCCCTGGTGGCCGATGGCGCCCGCGTGGCGCCGGGCCAGGCGGTGGCGGTGGTGGAAGGCGCGGCCCGCCCCATCCTGTCGGGCGAGCGCACGGCCCTGAATCTGCTGGGCCGCTTGTGCGGCATCGCCTCCAAGACGGCGGAGCTGGTCGAGGCCATCGCGGGCACCGGCGCCCACATCGTCTGCACCCGCAAGACCACGCCCGGCCTGCGCGCGCTGGAGAAATACGCCGTGCGCGTGGGCGGGGGCAGCAACCACCGCTTCGGCCTGGATGACGCCGTCCTGATCAAGGATAACCACCTGGTGGCGGCCGGCGGCCTGCGCGCCGCGGTGGAGCGCGCCCGCGCGCATGTCGGCCACATGGTGAAGATCGAGGTGGAGGTCGACACCCTGGCCCAGCTGGAAGAGCTGCTGACCCTGCCGGTGGACGCCGTGCTGCTGGACAACATGACCCCCGCCACCCTGCGCCAGGCCGTGGACATGGTGGCCGGCCGCCTGATCACCGAGGCCTCGGGCGGCATCACGCCGGAAACGGTGCGGGCGGTGGCGGAAACGGGCGTGACCCTGATCTCCCTGGGCTGGCTCACCCACTCCGTCACCAACTTCGACATCGGCCTGGATTTCGAGAGTTTATGAGTAGAACTCATTGACCCGGCGCCCTAGCGGCCTTAAATTTCTATAGAAAGATTGGCCAAAAAATCTTTCTATGGAGATGACAATGGTCCAGCCGCGTGAGGAACTGGAACGGTCCGAGGAGCGTGAGGGAGCGGTGCTGGCGCAGGCGCTATGCCGCGCGGCGGACATCCTGGACGTGTCCGATACCGCGCTGGCCCGCATCATCGGCGTATCGCCGCCCTCCCTCAGCCGCCTGCGCAAGGGCGCCTTCAGGCTGACCCGCAAGGACAAGGCCTTCGAACTGGCCCTGCTGTTCATCCGGATGTTTCGCGGCTTGGACGCCATCACCGGCGGCGACGACGCCAGCTCCCGCTCGTGGATGCGGGCGGAGAATCTGGCGCTGCGCGGTCGGCCTATCGATCTTGCCCAAACCGTTGTCGGCCTGGCCTCTCTGGTGAGCTATGTGGACGCCCGCCGCGCTCGCGTCTGAGGCCCATCCCTACAAGCATGATCTCTGGCGGCTGGTGGAAAACCAGGCGCGCGCCTCCACCATCCGACTGGTGGGCACGCTGGCCGATCAGGCCCTGCTGGAAGAGATGCTGGAGGAGACCAAGCCGCCCATGCCGGCGGAATGCGATGGCCTGCACTTCCTGTTGGCCACACCCTTCCGTTATGGCCCCTATCCCCACGGCTCGCGCTTCCGTCGCATGCACCAGGCCGAGGGCGTCTATTACGCGGCGGAGCGGCCGGAAACCGCGGCGGCCGAGGCGGCGCACTACGCCCTGCTGTTCTTCCTGGAATCGCCCGACACCCAGCTTCCCGCCCGGCCCATGGAGCGCACAGGCATCGAGGTTCCTTGCGCCGTGGAGCGTGCGATCGATTTGACGGCGCCACCGCTGGACCGTGACCAAGCCTTGTGGACAGACAAGGCCAACTATACTGCCTGCCAGGATCTCGCCGATGCCGGCCGTCAAGCGGGGGCTCAGCTGATCCGCTATCAGTCGGTGCGCGACCCCTTGGCCGGCGCCAACGTGGCCCTGCTGACGCCCCGGGGCTTCGGCGCCAAAAGGCCAAAGCGGCTATCCAGCTGGCATCTGTTCATTCGTCCCCAGGCCGTCCAGGTCTGGTGCGAATTTCCCGCCATAAAGCTGGAATTCCCGCGTTAGCCTTTCAGGCTGGCCGGGATGGGATCCGGCCCCACGCTGTGGAAGCGCGCCTCGCCGCCGAAGAAGCGGGTGGCGAGCCGGGTGATGGGCTCCGCCGCGCCGGTGGTGTGGAACGCTTCCACACCACCCTGCTCCCGCGCGCGGCTGGGCAGCTCATATTCCGGGTGGCGTTCCAGATAGGCGCGCAAGCTGCTGACCGTCAGGTTGGGCTGGTCCAGGATCTCCACGCCGGCCGGCAGGGCGTGGGCGAACAGGTCGGCCACCAGGGGATAGTGGGTGCAGCCCAGCACGACCGCGTCCGGCGGCACGCCGTCCAACTGGGCCATCAACTGCCCGGTATAGTCCTGGATGGCGGCGCGGATGGTCTCAACCGGGGCGTCGGCTTCGATCAGGCGCACCAGGTCGGGGCAGGCCTGCTGCACCACCCGCACCTCCGGTGCGCGCTTGGCGATCTCCGTGGGGTAGGCCCCGCTGCTGACCGTGTGCTGGGTGGCGAAGATGGCGACGGTGCGCGGCTCCCCCGCGCGCGACCCGGCGGCCACGTCCGCCATCCACGGCACGCCGGTGATGGCTTCCACCATGGGCACCAGCACGCCCAGCACCCGGCGGTCCGGGTAGGCGGTAGGCAGCCAAGTCTGCTGCAAGCGGCGCAGGGCCTGGGCCGAGGCGGTGTTGCAGGCCAGGATGACCAGGGGGCAGCCCAGGCCGAACAGGCGTTCCACCCCGGCCACGGTGTAGCGGTAGATTTCCTCCGGCGTGCGGTTGCCGTAGGGGGCGTTGGCATGGTCGCCCAGGTAGACGAAGCGGCGGTCGGGCATCTGGTCGGCCAGGGCGCGCAACACCGTCAATCCGCCGTGGCCTGAATCGAAAACGCCGATCATCGCTCGCAACCGCACCGTTCGCTTGGGGGGGTGCGCAGGCGCACCCGTCACCACCGGTTTAGCACGATCCGCCGGGGCGGCGGCAACGCCCTTGCGGCTGGTTGCCGCCCCGTCTTGCCAACGCATGTCGGCTATGCCTTAGTGCGCCGGTCTACTATGCTGCCGCCATTATGCTGGCGCCCTTTGCCCTTCGTCTTGAGGAACCTTGCCCGTGAGCCTGCGTGTCGCCGTCCGCCGGTCCCTGTTGATCCTGCCCGTCCTCGCCTCGGCGACAACCCTTGCGTTCGTTGGCGCGACACCCGCCCAAGCCCAGGCGGCGAAACCGGCGGCACCCACGGCCGGTTCCGCGCCCATCATGCCGTCGGCGCCCAAGACGGCACCCGCCGCCGCGGCCCCGGCCGCCGGTGCCAAGGCGGGTGACGACGACGGCTGGACCTGCCCTTTCCCCAAGAAGGTGCCGACCATTCCCGACGGCAAGACCGCGCCCGAGGCCGACATGCGCAAGGCGCATGAGGAGATGCAGTCCTACGTCAACAGCGGCCAAGGCTTCATCGCCTGCGTCGATCAGCTGGTGACCCAGCATCCGGACAAGGTGACGGTGGCGAAGTTCCTGCAGCTGACCAACGTGCAGGACGCCGTGGTCTCCAACATGCAGATCCTGGCGGCCCGCTTTAACGAGCAGTTGCATGTCTACAAGGCGCGCACCGGTGGCGCGCCGGCCCCCGCCGCCCCGGCGCCGGCGACCAAGCCGGCCGGGAAGTAAGCCCTCGGGACAAGAATCAGGGGCCGCCCCACACTCGCGTGGCGGCCCTTTTCTTATGGGGGTTGAGCTTTAACGGCGGCCGCCCCGCGCCTGGCGCCGGGAGCCCCCGGGGCGGCGGTCGTCCTCGTCGAACAGCTCGGCCAGCTTTTCCATGACCGTGCCGCCCAGCTGCTCCACATCCACGATGGTGACAGCACGCCGGTAATAGCGCGTGACATCATGGCCGATGCCGATGGCGATCAGCTCCACCGGGCTGCGGGTCTCGATGTACTCGATGACGCTGCGCAGGTGCTTTTCCAGGTAGCTGCCGCTGTTGACCGACAGGGTGCTGTCGTCCACCGGCGCGCCATCGGAAATGACCATCAGGATGCGCCGCTGCTCCGGCCGGGCGATCAGCCGGGTGTGCGCCCACAACAGGGCCTCGCCGTCGATGTTCTCCTTCAGGATGCCTTCGCGCAGCATCAGGCCCAGGTTGCGCCGAGCCCGGCGCCAGGGGGCGTCGGCTTCCTTGTAGACGATGTGGCGCAGGTCGTTCAGGCGGCCTGGGGCGGCGGGCTTGCCGCTGGCCAGCCAACGCTCGCGACTCTGCCCGCCTTTCCATGCCCGGGTGGTGAAGCCCAGGATCTCCACCTTCACGCCGCAGCGTTCCAGGGTGCGCGCCAGGATGTCGGCGCTCATGGCGGCGATGGTGATGGGCCGGCCGCGCATGGACCCGGAATTGTCGATCAGCAGGGTGACGACGGTGTCGCGGAAGTTGGTGTCGTTTTCCTGCTTGAACGACAGGGGCAACACCGGATTGGCCACCACGCGGGCCAGGCGGGCCGCGTCCAGGATGCCTTCCTCCAGGTCGAACACCCAGGCGCGCGTCTGCTTGGCCATCAGCCGGCGCTGCAGGCGGTTGGCCAGCTTGGCGATGACGCCCTGCAGGTGCTGCAACTGCTGGTCCAGCATCATGCGCAGGCGGGCCAGTTCATCCGCGTCGCACAGGTCGGCGGCCCCCACCACCTCGTCGAATTCGGTGGTGAAGGCGCGGTAGTTGCCGCTGTCCAGGCTGTTGCGGCCGAAATCGGGGCGGGACGGCTCGCCGGGCTCGCCCGACTGCTCGGCCCCGGCGCCCTCCATTTCCTGCTGCTCGCCCTCGCTGCTTTCGGCGGCGCCGGCGGTCTCCTCCGTCTGGCCGCCAGCCTGCTGCTGCTCCCCGGTCGCTTCCGGTTCGGCATCGTCGGACTGGCCGCCGCCGGCCTCGTCATTGTCGGCGCCCTCGGGGCTTTGGGCGTCGCCGGACTCGGCGGTCTCCTCCTCTTCCGACTTTTCGGGATCGCCGCCCACCTCCAGATCCAGGTCGGCCAGGATGCGGCGGGCCTCGCGGGCATAGGCCTGCTGGTCGGCCATGGCCGCCTTCAACTGTACCAGGTCGGCGCCCGCCTTCTCCTCGATGAAGGGGCGCCACAGGTCCAGCGCCGCCTGGGTGGCCGGGGCGACGGGGGCGCCTGTCAGGGCCTCGCGCGCGATCAGGCGCAGGGCATCGGCCAGCGACACCTGGTCCCGCGCCGTGGCCCGGTCCAGGCCCTGGCGGCGGAAGCGTTCCTCCAGCGCCGCCGTCAAATTGTCGGCCACGCCGGCCATGGCGTTGGCGCCGATGGCCTCGCACCGCGCCTGTTCCAGCGCCTCGAAGGCCAGGCGGGCGGTGTCGCCCGTGGGCAACAGGCGGGCGTGGGCGGCGGCGTCATGGTGGCGCAGGCGCAGGGCGGCGGCGTCGGCGGCACCCCGCACCGGCGCCACGTCGCGCACGTTCAGGTCACGCGTGGGCAGGGGCACCCGCACCCGCGTGCCGGAATAGCCCGGCGGCTCGGCGGAAAACCCCACCGTCAGGTCACCGCGCTCCGCGATAGCCCGGACGGCGGCCCCGGTGGCCCGCTTGAACGCCTCCAGCGGCGATTCCCGGTCGGAAGACATGGGTTCGTTCCCCCGCGTCAGGCGAGGGTGGCGCGCACGCCGCTCTCGGGCAGTTCGGTGCCGAAGCAGCGCTGGTAATACTCGGCCACCGCCGCGCGCTCCACCTCGTCGCACTTGTTCAGGAAGGTGACGCGGAAGGCGAAGCCGACATCGCCGAAGATATCGGCGTTCTGGGCCCAGGTGATGACCGTGCGCGGGCTCATGACGGTGGAGATGTCGCCGGCGATGAAGCCGGCGCGGGTCAGGTCGGCCAGGCGCACCATGGCGTTGACCAGCACCCGGCGGTCATCGGTGTCGTAGGTCGGCACCTTGGCCAGGACGATCTTCACCTCGGCGTCATGGGGCAGGTAGTTCAGGGTGGAGACGATGTTCCACCGGTCCATCTGGCCCTGGTTGATCTGCTGCGTGCCATGATAGAGGCCCGTGGTGTCGCCCAGGCCGATGGTGTTGGCGGTGGCGAACAGGCGGAAGGCCGGGTGGGGGCGGATGACCTTGTTCTGGTCCAGCAGGGTCAGCTTGCCCTCGACCTCCAGCACGCGCTGGATGACGAACATCACGTCCGGCCGGCCGGCGTCGTACTCGTCGAACACGATGGCGCAGGGGTGCTGCAGGGCCCAGGGCAGGATGCCCTCGCGATACTCCGTCACCTGCACGCCCTCGCGCAGGACGATGGCGTCTTTGCCGATCAGGTCGATGCGGCTGATGTGGCTGTCCAGGTTGACCCGCAGGCAGGGCCAGTTCAGGCGGGCGGCGACCTGCTCGATGTGGGTGGACTTGCCCGTGCCGTGATAGCCCTGGACCATGACGCGGCGGTTGTAGGCGAAACCGGCAAGGATGGCCATGGTCGTTTCGCGATCGAAACGATAGGTGCTGTCGATCTCCGGCACATGTTCCGTGGGGGAGCTGAACGCCGGCACCTGCATATCGCTGTCGATCCCGAAGGTCTGGCGGACGGAGATCTTGATGTCGGGCAGCGAGGCGGCGTTCATCGGTGTCGGTTCCTGGGACATGGGACGGTCGGCTTTCCTGCGAGATCGAACAGAACGGTTGGTCTTGGTTATTGTTTCAACGGCTTGGAGACTGGGGCTTGGGCGCCGGCGGCGGGCCTCAGCCATGGTCGGCATAGGCGGCTTTCAGCACATTGTAGGCTTGGTTGATGCGCTTCAGGCGCTCCTCAGCGTCCTTGTCGCCGCCGTGGGTGTCGGGGTGGTTCTGCTTGGCCAGCTCGCGATAACGCTGCTTGACCTCGGCGAACCCGATGGGCGCCTTCAGGCCCAGCACGTCCAGCGCGTCATCCTCCGGTGTGCGGGGGGCGGGCGGCGGCGGGCGATGCGACGCGCCGGCTTCCCAGTCGGCGCCGAAGCTATGGCCCCGGCTCATGCTGTCGCGCAGATTTCGTTCCCGGGTGCGCCAGTCGCCCATGGGCCAGGTGGGGCGCTGCCAGGTGGTGTCGTAGCGCATGGCGCGCTCGATCTCTTCCGTGCTCATGCCCTGGTAATAGTCCCAGGCCTTGTTGTAGGCCCGCACGTGGTCCAGGCAGAACCAGTAATAGTCGTTCAGCTGGCTGCGATTCTTGGGCGCGCGGTACTCCCCCACCTCGGCGCAGCCGGGATGGTCGCAGGCCCTGACCTGGACCTGCGGCGGATCGTCGAACGAGAAGGAGAATCCGGGGCGCTGTTTCTGCATCGCGAAAGTATGGGGTCAGGTCCCGGCCGTGACAAGCGCGGCGGGTCGCCCGCGCCACCATTGCGGCGGCAAAGCTGGGCTGCTGTCCCGGGTGCCGGAAATCACCTTCCGGCCATTGACAGCGCCGCCCCGGCGTCGCACCTCAGGGGGATAGGACGTTCCATCCATTCCGGGCATTTTCCATGCGCTACGCCGACCGCATCCACACCAAGCTGACCCAGGCGCTGGCGCCCGTGACGCTGATCGTCGACGACCAGTCGGCCGCCCATGCCGGCCACGGCGGCGCCGCCCCGGGTGGCGAGACTCATTTCGAGGTCACGGTGGTCTCGGCCGCCTTCGCCGGCAAGTCGCGCGTGGCGCGCCAGCGCCTGGTCTACGACATCCTGAAGGACGAACTGGCCGAGCGCGTCCACGCCCTGTCGGTCAAGACCCTGACGCCGGAAGAGGCGGCTTAGTCTAGGCGCCGTCCGGTTCTTCCGGCCCGGTGTAGTGCTCAGGGTACCAGCGCTTCACCACCGCGCCGTCGCTGGCCATGACGTGGCAGGTGTTCAGCACGGGCGGCGGGCCGCCGGCGCCGCCGTTGCGCCGGGCGCTCAGCACCGGGGCCAGGGTCTGGAAGGCCGTGGTGGCCACCGGGCCCAGCAGCTCCACCAGGTGGGTGCATCCCTCCGTCCGGCCCAGGCGCTGCTTGACCGCGTTGGTCCAGCCGGACGCGATGCTCAGGCCCACCAGGCGCTGGAAATTGGGCAGGATGGCGGGGCAATGCGGGAAGGGGGAGTTGTCGGTCGACACCTCCACCGCCCGCACGGTCAGCGTGTCGTCCACCGTCAGGCGCACCCACATCTCATGCAGGAATTGCCCGGGTTGGATGGTGCCGCGCCACTCATTGTCGAAGGCGTAGTGCTTCTCGTCCGTGATGTGGCCTTCGATATCCCAAAGGCCATCGGCGCGTTCGTATCCCTGGCACGTGACGCGGCGGGTGTGCAGCGGCTTGCGCTCAGCGGCGGGGGGGAGGGGCATGGGGCAGGGGGACTTTTAAAGCAAGGTCACGGACGCGGGGGCCATCATGGGCGCCGGTCCTCGCTCCGGTCAAGAAACCCGCGTCTCACGCCGCCAGCGCCGCCGCCACCACGTCCCGCACCGGCTCGGCGTCGATGCCCCGGGCGGTGAAGGCTTGGCCGATGCCGCGCGCCAGGATGAAGGTGATGCCGCCGTCCTTGACCTTCTTGTCCTTGGCCATGTGGGCCATCAGGGCGTCCACGGTCCAGCGGCCCTTGCTGAGGTGCGCCGCGCCCGTTGGCAGGCCCACGGCCGCCAGGTGGCGGCGCATGCGGGCCAAGTCGTCCGGCGGGCACAGGCCCAGGCGCACCGACAGGTCGAAGGCCATGACCATGCCGATGCCCACGGCCTCGCCATGCAGCAGTTCGCCGCCATAGCCCATCTCCGCCTCCAGGGCATGGCCGAAGGTGTGGCCCAGGTTCAGCAGGGCGCGCACGCCACCCTCGCGCTCGTCCTGGGCGACGATGGCGGCCTTGGCGGCCACGCTCTCCTTCACGGCGGCGGTGCGCAGGGCGGCGTCGCCGGCCACCAGGGCCGGGCCGTTTTCTTCCAGCCAGGCGAAGAAGTCCGGACGGTCGATCAGGCCATACTTCACCACCTCGGCATAACCCGCCAGCACCTCGCGCCGGGGCAGGCTGTCCAGCGCGGCGATGTCGGCCAGCACCAGGCGCGGCTGATGGAAGGCGCCGATGAGGTTCTTGCCCTGGCGGCTGTTGATGCCGGTCTTGCCGCCCACGCTGCTGTCCACCTGCGACAGCAGCGTGGTGGGCACCTGGATGAAGTCCAGTCCGCGCAGGGCGATGGCGGCCGCGAAGCCGCCCAGGTCGCCGATGACGCCGCCACCCAGGGCCACCAGCATGGCGCCCCGCTCGATGCCACGCGACAGTAGGATTTCCAAGACCGCTTCCAGATGGTGGAAGCTTTTGGTGGCCTCGCCCGCTGGCACCACGATGGGGTCCAGCACACGGGCCCCGGCGGCCTCCAGCGAGCGGGTCAGGGTGCCCAGGTACAGGGGCGCCACCGTCTCATCGCTGAGGATGATCAGGGGCCGCTTGCCCGCCATGGGCGCCACCAGCGATCCCGCCCCCTGGATCAGGCCGGAACCGACCACCACGTCGTAGGAACGCTCACCCAAGCTGACGGCAACGGCCTCGTTCATGATTGCACCGCGGCCGGCTGGGGCCGCGTCTCCGTGTTTTGGGTATCGGCCTCGTTATCCAGGTAGGCCTGCAGGGATTCCACCACCCGGTCCACGGTGTCCTCCGCCGGGCGGTCGCCGCTGTCCACGGTGATGTCGGCCTGGGCGTAGTAGGGGTGGCGCAGCTCCATCAGCTTGCGCAGGGTTTCACGCGGGTCGCTGTCCTTCAGCAGGGGGCGGTTGCCGCGCCGCGCCGTCCGCTGCACCAGCAGGTCCAACTCCGCCCGCAGCCAGATGGAATGGGCGCGCTGGCGCACCAGGGCGCGGGTGTCGGCGTCCATGAAGGCGCCGCCGCCGGTGGACAGCACCTGCAGCGGCTGGTCCAGCAGGCGGGCGATTACCCGGCGTTCCCCCTCGCGGAAGGCGGGCTCGCCATAACGTTCGAAGAATTCAGGGATGCTGCAGCCGGCGGCGCGCTCGATCTCCTGGTCGGCATCGACGAAGGGCAGGCCCAGGCGGGCGGCCAGGCGTCGGCCGATGCTGGTCTTTCCGGCCCCCATCAGGCCCACCAGGACCAGGGTGCGGGGCGGGCGCTGGCGCAGCATGGGGCGCATCACCGGTTCCCCCGCAGCGCGGGGGCGGGCACCCGGCGGGTCGGGGTGGCGTTGCGCGCCGGGGGGGCGGACGCTACAGTGCCGAGCGCTAACACCATGTTTGCCGTGTCATCCATTCCAGCCGAGACCTGAAAGCCGTGCCCCGTTCCGGGGGTTGTTCTTCATCCCTAGACCCGGCCGTCCACCCTGGCCCTGCGGCTTCAGGCGGACTGTCCGGCCCCCGTTTTCCCGTGCCAGTCTGGTGGGCGCCACCACAGGGGGAAACGGTTCGGGGGGACTGCATAACACAGTCGACCCCGCCTGTCCCTTAACTCCACCGGGGGCTCGTGCACTGCGGCCTTGCTTCAGCCGACATGGTCTCGCAACTTTCTTTCTGAATTCGCCCTTCCCTATCAGCGATTGATGCCGATCCCACGATGAAAAAGCTCCTCCTGATCCTGATCGCCCTGGTTGTCCTTGGCGGTGCCGGCGCCGCCCTGGTCGTGGCCGCCACCACCTCCCCGGCGCCGTCCGCGCCCACCGAACGGGTGATCTCCAATGACCGCTTCCCGCAGTAAGGCATTTTGGGGCTTGGCGCTGATCACCGGCCTGATGACGGCGCCGGTGGCATTCGCGCAAAGCTCTTCCGGGCCCACGCCGCTATGGCCGCAGGGACCGGCGACCTCCCCTACCGTCGCGCCCCCGGCTGGAACCGCACCGGCCGGAACCGACACGGCCGCGTCCGGTCCCACTCCCGGTCCTACGCCCGGTCCTACGCCCGGTCCTACGCCCCTGGGGGCCTACGCGCCGCCCCCGCCGCGCGCCTCCTCCTTCGAAGTCAAGACCCTGGCGGCGGTCACGCCGGATGGGGGCGGCTTGCTGGACGCGGGGCAGGGTGGCCTGGGCCAGGCGCTGTGGGCGGACAGTCCGCGCGGCCTGGTGGACAGGGCGCTGGCCTCGCTGCCGCAGTCCAGCCCCTCGCCGGCCGTGCGCGCCCTGCTGGGCCGGGTGCTGATGTCCTCCGGCACCGCGCCGCAGGCGGGTAAGGACGCGCGCAATTTCCTGGGCCTTCGGCTGGAACGCCTGGCCCTGCTGGGCGATGGCAAGCACGCCGACGCCATGGCCACCCTGCCCACGGCGCTGGACGATGCCGGCGGGGCGGAGGCCTGGGCCCGCCTGTCACTGCTGACCGGCGACGGTGCCGCCTGCGACCAGATGGCCGACCTGCAGAAGCGCTTCAGCGACGGCGAGATCCAGATGCTGGGCGTCGTCTGCCAGGTGCGTGGCGGCTCCACCGACAACATCATGTTCTCGCTGGACATCATGCGGGAACAGGGCGTGAAGGACGACGGCTTCTCCCGCCTCGCCGAAGTGGCGGCCGGTGGGCAGAAGGGCGCCCTCAAGGGCTTCACTGCCGTGTCGGCCGAGGCGGTGGCGCTGGCCCGCGCCATGAACCGGGGCCTGCCGGCGGAGGTGCCGTCGGCGCAGATCCTGGCGCTGAACCCCGCGGCGGCGGCGGCGGTGGCCGACCTGCCCGACACGGCGGCGGCGCTGAAGCTTGCGGCGGGCGACCGCGCCGCCAGCTATGGCACCCTGCCGCCGGCGGCGCTGGCCCCCCTCTACAAGGCGGCCAAGGTCAGCCCGAACGACCTGAAGAACGCCGTGGGCGTGGCGGACAAGCGCCAGGGCGCCGACCAGCGCGCCATCCTGTACCAGGCCCTGACGGGGGAGACGATCCCGTCGCTGAAGGGGGCCATCCTGGCCAAGGCGGTGGACGTCAGCGACCCGGCCCTGCTGGCCGGTGCCTGGGGCGACCTGTTGGCCCAGGAGCTGGAAGGGCTGGCCCCCGGGCCGGCGCTGAAGGATTTGGCCCCGGCCGCCACCCGCCTGCTGCTGCTGCAGAACCGGCGCGACCTGGCCCAGCCGTGGTTCGAGCTGGCCCGCCAGTCGGCGCAAGACGCCAAGGAAGGCAAGCCGCTTCAGGCCTACCTGCGCCTGGTGCCCCTGGCCGTGCTGGGCGGCCTGCTGCCCAGCGACGGCGCCAACTGGGCCCAGTGGCTGGACGCGGTGAAGGCGGATGCCGACGCCCCGTCCCGCCTGCGTGCCGCCTCCATCCTGGCATTGCTGACCGCGGCGGGGGAGAAGGTGGATCCGCTGCTGCTGGCCCGCACGGCGCCGGTGGTCGAGGCGCCGGGGGTGATCCCCGACGCCGCGTCGTGGTTGCGCCTGGACCAGTCGGTCACCGTGCCCCGGCGGGGCGAGGTGGCGGTGCTGGCCCTGGCGGAACTGGCGGACGCCGGTCCCGCCGCCACCACGCCAACGGTCACGGCCCATGCCCTGTCGGCGCTGACCGGCGTTGGCCTGAAGGACGACGCCCGGCGCCTGGCGCTGGAGGCGGTGGCCGTCCTGGCTGGGCCGTAACGGCCATGGCGCCGCGCATCCCGAAGGGTGAGGCCGCCGGGGGCGCGCCGAAAAAACGCTCCCCCGGCCGGCCGCGCGGCGCCACCCTGGCCTTGCCGCCGGGGGTGGACGCTTTCCTGGACATGCTGGTGGCGGAACGGGGGGCGGCGGCCAACACCCGCGACGCCTACCGCCGCGACCTGGTGGACGCCGCCCGCTTCATCGCGGGCCAAAAAGGCGGCAAGGGGCCCGCTCTGGACCAGGCGGGCACCGACGATTTGCGCGCCTACCTGGACCATCTGGGCCGCGACGGCACCCAGGCGGCGGTGCGCACCGTGGCCCGCCGCCTGTCGGCCCTGCGCCAGTACTACAAGTTCCTGGTGTCGGAAGGACGGCGCGACATCGATCCGGCCGCCGTGCTGGATGGCCCGCGCCTGGGCCGCCCCCTGCCCAAAATTTTGTCCGAGGACGACGTCGGCCGCATGCTGGACACGGCGGCGGCCCAGGGCGGGGCGGAAGGGTTGCGCCTGGCGGCCCTGCTGGAACTGCTCTACGCCACGGGCCTGCGCGTTTCCGAACTGGTGGGCCTGCCGCTGTCGGCCTTCAGCCGCGATGGCCGGGTGCTGGTGGTCAAGGGCAAGGGCGGGAAGGAACGCATGGTGCCCCTGTCTCCCCCGGCCCGGGACGCGCTGGCGGCCTACCTGCCCCACCGCGCCGCCTTCTTCTCCCCCGGGCGGGAGGCCAGGCAGGCCAGCCTGCTGTTCCCCTCGCGCAGTTCCGGCGGCACGCTGACCCGCCAGCGCTTCGGCCAACTGCTGAAGGATTTGGCGCTGGCCGCCGGCCTGGACCCGGCCAAGGTCAGCCCCCACGTGCTGCGCCACGCCTTCGCCACCCACCTGCTGGACCATGGCGCCGATTTGCGCTCGGTCCAGAAGATGCTGGGCCACGCCGACATCGGCACCACCCAAATCTATACCCACGTGGTGGGCGAACGGCTGCGCCGCACGGTGGAGGACCACCACCCTCTCGCCAAGGGAAACCCTGGGGGTCGCGGCCCACGCAAGGGGTAGGCGCAAGATGCGGGTCTCGATAGCGCTGGCCCCTGACCCGCGCTCATGGTAATCAGCCGCCTTCGACCTTAGTGCGGCCCGCCCCCCGGCGCCGCACCTCTTACAAGCAGTTGTAAGCCGAACCCATGCATTTCCTTGAATTTGAAAAGCCGATCGCCGAACTCGAAGGCAAGATCGATGAACTCCGCCACCTGTCCGATGGCGGCGGTCTCAACATCGCCGACGAGGTCCGCAAGCTTGAGGACAAGGTCGATAAGCTGCTGCGCTCGACCTACGCCAAGCTGACGCCGGCCCAGAAGGTCCAGGTGGCGCGCCATCCCAACCGGCCGCACTGCCTGGATTACATCAACGCCCTGATCACCGATTTCACCCCGCTGGCGGGGGACCGCGTGTTCGGCGAGGATCGCGCCATCGTCGGCGGCCTGGGCCGTTTCCGCGGCCGGTCGATGGTGGTCATCGGCCAGGAAAAGGGCCACGACACCGACACCCGCATCCGGCACAACTTCGGCTCGGCCAAGCCGGAAGGCTACCGCAAGTCCCAGCGCCTGCTGGAACTGGCCAGCCGCTTCAACCTGCCGGTCATCACCCTGGTGGATACGGCCGGCGCCTATCCCGGCGTGGGCGCGGAAGAGCGCGGCCAGGCGGAGGCCATCGCCAAGTCCATCGAGACCTGCCTGCGCGCCCGCGTTCCCATCGTCTCCGCCGTCATCGGTGAAGGCGGTTCGGGCGGCGCCATCGCCATCGCCACGGCCGACCGCGTGCTGATGCTGGAACACTCGATCTACTCCGTCATCTCGCCGGAAGGCTGCTCGGGCATCCTGTGGCGCACCAACACCAACGCCGCCGACGCGGCCGCGGCCCTGCGCCTGACCGCCCAGGACCTGAAGGAACTGGGCGTCATCGACCGCATCGTCATGGAGCCCATCGGCGGCGCGCACCGCCGGCGCGAGGAAACCATCCTGGCGCTGGGCAATGCCATCGACGACAGCCTGGATTCCATGCGCGGCCAGGACGGCGGCACCCTGATCGCCCGCCGCCGCGAGAAGTACCTGAGCATGGGCCAGAAGGGCCTGGGGTAAGACTGCCGGAAGGGCCTGGGCTGAGGCTGGGCGCTCGCATGAACGAGAAAGGGCGCTTCCCGCTGTGGAGGCGCCCTTTTTGCCATGCGCAGTGTCCGCCGCCGATCAGGGAGCAAAAACCCGAGACTTATCCCCGGCGCTGTCGCCGGTGACAGGGGCGTGGGCCCCGGGGGCCGGCGGACCGAAAGGGGTTGGGGGAACCCCAACTAGCTGCGCAGCACCAGGCGGGAGCAACCGCCGCCGGCCGGCTGCACGTCGCTGGCCAGCCCCGCCAGGGTCAGCATGGCCTGCACATCCAGGATGGTGTCCGTGGACCGGGTCAGGGTCAGGCTGACGTTGCGGCACCCCATCTTCCGAAAGCGCGTGACCGCGTCCAGGATTTGGCGGGCGGGGGCGACGGAGGAACGGGACTGGGGCGGCGGAATATCGAAGGTGCTGGGGGTGGCGGCCATCACGGCGGCGGCCATGCCGGGTTCCGGATTGGGGGCTCCGGTCGCCTCATGCGGATGCATGCGAGGTCCCTGGTTGGGGTTCGCCCGGGAACGACCCCGGACAACCAGGATATTGCGACCAATTGAGGCTTTTCCGCGACCGTAAAGTTGGGCCTGCGGCCGATTTTTCCATGAGGGTGAGGCCGACCTGGCCCCATCAGGTTATCGCTACCCCAAAAGGATGGGGCCGCCGGTATTTCATCGGCGGCCCCTCTCATGGGACGAACCGTTCTTACAGCAACTCGGCGATCTGCACGGCGTTCAGCGCGGCGCCCTTCAGCAGCTGGTCGCCAGCGACGAACAGCTGGATGGAGCGGCCGCTGGGGTCGCTGATGTCTTGGCGGATGCGGCCCACCAGGATGTCGCCCTGGCCGGAGGCGTCCACCGGCATGGGGAAGTAGTTCTTCTCCGCGTCGTCGACGATGCGCACGCCCGGGGCGGTGGCCAGGATGTCCTTCACCTCCGCCGGGGTGATGGGCCGCTCGAACTCCACGGTCAGCGCCTCGGAATGGGCGCGCAGCACGGGCACGCGCACGCAGGTGGCGGAGATGCGGATGTCGGCGTCGCCGAAGATCTTCCACGTCTCCTTCACCATCTTCATCTCTTCCTCGTTATAGCCGTTGGCCGGGTCGACCTTGGCGTTGTGGCTGAAGAGGTTGAAGGCGTAGGGGTGCGGCAGCACGGTGGGGGTGAAGGGCTTGCCCTCCAGATAGGCCCGCGTGCCCTCGCGCAGCTCTTCCATGGCGGCGGCGCCGGCGCCCGACGCCGCCTGGTAGGTGGCGGCGATGAAGCGGGTGATGCGGTTCTTCACGTGCAGGGGCCACAACGGGACCAGCGCGATGATGGTGGAGCAGTTGGGGTTGGCGATGATGCCCCGGTGCTGCTTCACCGCCTCCGGGTTCACCTCCGGCACCACCAGGGGAACGGTCGGGTCCTGGCGGAAGGCGCTGGAATTATCGACGACGACGGCGCCGGCCTTGACGGCGATGGGGCCGTAGACCTTGGAGATGGAGCCGCCGGCGGAGAACAGGGCGATGTTGACGCCGTCGAAGCTGTTCTCATCCAGGGCCTGGATGGTGATCTCCTTGCCTTTGAAGGTCATGGTCTTGCCGGCTGACCGGGCCGACGCCAGCAGGCGCAGCTCCGACAGGGGGAAATCACGCTGCTCCAGGCACTCAAGCAGCTCGACGCCAACGGCGCCGGTAGCGCCGACGATGGCAACGACGGGCAAGGCCATGACCTAAATCCTCAAAGGCGAAGGGTGAAACATTTGGAACGAGAGGCGCCATCCTCTTGTTCGTTTCGTACCCGCGTCAAGCGGACGACTCGCAGGGCTGCCTTGTGGCCAAGGCCGCGCCGCGCAAGTTTTGGTTAGGGTGCCGCGCCACGCCGCGCCACCAGCAGCCCTCATGCCGCTGTAGACCGCGACCGCGGTCGCCGGAAGTTTTCGGGGAACGCAGTGGACTGAAAACTGAGGAAGCCAAGCGGCCGGACGGCCGCACCCGGCGCCTGAGGGACGACTTAACGCAAGGCCAGGACGGTGACGGCCACGGTCAGCGCGATGATGGCGGCCCATTGCCAGCCGCCCCGGCCACGCCCCAAGCGGGTGGCCAGGTCGTCGATGCTGCGCGGGTCGATGGGCAGGCCGCCTTTGTCCAGGTGCTCCGCCAGCCGGTCGGCATGGCGCAGCAACAGGGGCAGCTTATGCGCGGTGGCGCTCAGGTTGCGCACCGCCTCGGCCAGGCGCGCCTCCGGCCCCCGGTTCTCCCGCATCCATTCCTCGATCAGGGGGCGGGCCACTTCCCACATGTTCAGCTTGGGGTTCAGGGCGCGGCCCACCCCTTCCGCCGTCAGCATGCTTTTCTGCAGCAGCAGCAGCTGGGGCTGGGTTTCCATCTCGAACTGCTCGGTCACGGCGAACAGCTGGGCCAGCAGCCGGCCGACGGAGATGTCGTGCAGGGGCTTGTTGTGTACCTGCTCGCCGATGGCGCGGGCCGCCTGCATGAACAGCTCGCGCGACTGGTGGGCGGGGACATAGCCGGCATCGAAATGCACATCGGCCACCAGGCGATAGTCGCGGTTCAGGAAGCCCAGCAGCATGTCGGCCAGGAACAGCCGCGTCTGCCGGTCCAGCCGGCCCATGATGCCGAAATCCACCGGGGCCAGATGGCCGGACATGTTGACGAACATGTTCCCCGGGTGCAGGTCGGCATGGAAGAAGCCATCGCGGAACACCTGGTTGAAAAAGGAATTGGCCGCCTGGCGCAGCACGTCGTCAGGGTCGAAGCCGGCGGCGCGGATGGCGTCCACCTGGTCCACGGGGATGCCGTGGATACGGTCGATGGTCAGCACCCGCTGGCTGGTGCGGTCCCAATCCACCCTGGGGATGTTGAAGGTGACGTCGCCCTTGAAATTGTCGGCCAGTTCCGAGGCGGCACTGGCTTCCATGCGCAGGTCCATCTCCATGCGCACGGTCTCGGCGAAGGTTTCCACCACCTCCACCGGCTTCAGCCGCTTCAGGCGGGGCAGGACGCGCACGGCCAGGCCGGCCAGCCAGAACATCAGGTCGATGTCGCGGCGGAAGGCCAGCTCCACGCCGGGGCGCAGCACCTTCACCGCCACCTCCTTGCCCTCCGCCGTCACGGCGAAATGCACCTGGGCGATGCTGGCGGCGGCCACCGACTCGGGCTCGAAGCTCTGGAAAATCTCACCCAGCGGGCGGCCCAGCTGCTCCTCGATGATGGCCACGGCCTGGGGCGTGGGGAAGGGGGGCAGGCGGTCGCGCAGCAGGGCCAGGTCTTCGGCCACGGCGTCGCCCACCAGATCGGACCGGGTGGACAGCGCTTGGCCCAGCTTGATGAAGCTGGGGCCCAGCTCCTGGATGGCGGCCGCCAGGCGCTGGCCCTTGCGGCCGGGCGCGCGGTTGTTGTTCATCAGGCGCAGAATCAGGGCCACGCCCGGCGCCACGTCGCGGAACTCCTCCGGGAACAGGGCGCCATGCCGGCCCAGCGTACGCCCGATGATGTACAGGCGGCGCAGGTTGCGCAGGATGCGGAGCATGGTCAGACGCGCCAGGCGGAATGGATGGCGGCCACGCCACCCGTCAGCGGCCGGGCCTTGGCCTGGCTGAAGCCCACGGCCTCCAGCCGGCGGCACAGCGCCTCCCGCTCGGGGAAGCGGCGGATGCTTTCCACCAGGTACTGATAGCTGTCGCGGTCGCCCGCCACCACCTGGCCGATGCGGGGCAGCACCTCGAAGGAATAGCGATCATACAGCTCACGCAGGATGGGCAGGTTCACCTGGCTGAATTCCAGGCAATAGAAGCGCCCACCGGGCTTCAGCACCCGATACGCTTCGGCCAGAGCCTTGTCGATATGGGTGACGTTGCGCAGGCCGAAGGCGATGGTGTAGGCGTCGACCGAGCGGTTGGGCAGGGGCAGCGACTCGGCATTTCCAACCGTCCACTGTAACCCTCCAGTGGGCAGGCCACCGCGCGTTTCCGGCGTCTGGTCCCAGCCTGGCATGGACCCTTTGTCGATGCCGCGGTCGCGGCCCACACGCACCATGGCTTCCGTCAGGTCGCAGACCATGATCCGGGCGGCGGGCGCCTTGGCCGCCATGCGGAAGGCGATGTCGCCCGTGCCGCCGGCCACGTCCAGGATGGTCTCGCCCGCGCGGGGGTTCACCAGGCCGACGAAATCCGCCTTCCACAGCCGGTGGATGCCCACCGACATCAGGTCGTTCATGATGTCGTAGCGGCTGGCGACGCTGGAGAACACGCCCTGCACCAGCGGCGCCTTCTCCGCCGGGTTGATGGCGCGGAAACCGAAGGATCGCGCCTCCCGCTCCTGCGCCGTCAGGGCGTCGGTGGCGGTGGTGTCGGCGGTGAAGGGCGGGGGCGTGGGATGGTCGACCATGGCGGCACCATAACGTCGGGACGGGCGCTTGGGTAGCGGGCTTGGTGGGCAGCCCTGCCCTGAAAACGCGGCAGGATAAGCGGCTTATCTGTTTGGCCTCCCTAGGCGGAAGGTCAGGCCGCCACCCCCCTTCGGGCGAAATAGCGGGCGGGCGGCTCGCCGAAGGCCCGGCGGAACATGGCGATGAAGTTGCTGGGCGTGGCATAGCCCAGGGCGTCCGCCACCTCCGCCACCGGTTCCCCCTTCGCCAGGCGTTCCAGGGCCTGGGTCAGGCGGGCCTGCTGGCGCCACTGGATCACGCTCAGACCCGTTTCCGCCATGAACAAGCGGCGGGCGGTGCGTTCCGACAGGCCGGCGTCGCGCGCCAGCACGTCCAGCGTGCGGTCGTCGTCCGGCGCCTCCAGCAGGCGCAGGGCCAGGCGCAACAGGCGGGGGTCGGTGGGCATGGGCAGGTGCAGCGGTTCATCCGGGGCCAGGCGGACCTCATCCAGCAGCACGGCCAGCAGCCGCTCCTGCTCCGGCGTCAGCGTCGCCTCCAGCGGCCATTCCGCCACCCGCCGCACCAGGGACCGCAGCAGGTCGCTGATGCCCATGACGCAGGGACGATCGGGCAGGCCGGCGCTGGCCTCCGGCGTCAGCATCATGCCCCAGCCGTCCAGCACGCCGCTGATGGTCACCTTGTGCATCATGCCGGGCGGCATCCACCCGGCCCGTTGCGGCGGCAGCATCCAGGACCCGTGGGCGGTGCGGATATGGACCAGGCCGTTGGCGATGCAGAACAGCTGCCCCCGCCGATGGGCGTGCCAGTCGATCTCCCGCGTGCCCATGCGGGTCCGGTCCTCCGCCGAATGGCTGCCCCAGAAGGTCAGGACGGGCGGGCCGTCCGCCCGCTCGCACATCTCCAGGAAGGCTTCTTTGCTCATGCGGGGGATGTCACTGGCGGCGGGGTGCATGGGCTTTCCTCGGGCGGGCTGACGGTTGGCGAACGGTTTGGCCGTTTCGCATTATTTTTCGTCCGACTGTCGTTATCAAGCTTCCCGTGTTCCGCGTTATCGAATCGCCGGTGGAAAGGTTCAGCCCAGGGTTTGCCGGCGATGGTGGCAGAAATGATGGCAGAGATGATGGCGGAGATGGTGGACGAGATGGACGAAACGCGGGTGGCGATCATCGGCGCGGGCTTGGGCGGCCTGTGCCTGGCGCAGGCGCTGACGCGCGCCGGTATCGACTGCATGGTGTACGAGCGGGATGCGGCCTTGGACAGCCGGTCCCAGGGCTATCGCCTGCGCATCGACGCGGACGGTGCCGATGCCCTGGCCCGCTGCCTTTCCCCCGCCCTGTACGGCCTTTTCCGGCGCACCTGCGCCGTGCCCGCCCCGCGCACCCGCTTCCTGGACGGTCAGCTGGCGCCGGTGAGCGGCCGGGCGCCGGCGGTATGGAGTGCGGCTGACGACGGCGCCCCCAACCGGGAGGCGGCGGACGACCTTTGCGCCCACCGCCAGACCCTGCGGGAAATCCTGTTGACGGGTGTGGCGGGCCGGG
The DNA here is from genome assembly GCF_007828045.1 of Nitrospirillum amazonense. Classification (GTDB taxonomy): domain Bacteria; phylum Pseudomonadota; class Alphaproteobacteria; order Azospirillales; family Azospirillaceae; genus Nitrospirillum; species Nitrospirillum amazonense_C. Next base: position 340,105 of record NZ_VITN01000003.1, read on the forward strand.
TGCGCTTCGGCGCCGCCTTCCAAGCGCTGGCCGTGGGTGCCGACGGCCGGGCCCATGTCGCCTTCGCCGACGGCACATCGGTGCGCGCCGACCTGGTGGTGGCGGCTGACGGCATCAATTCCGCCGTCCGCCGCCAGCTGGCGCCCCAGGCGGAGCCGTTGGATGTCGGCGCGGTCTGCCTCTATGGCCGCACCCCCCTGACGGCGGCGGTGCGGGCGGCGGTGGGCGACGACCTCTGCGCCGGCACCAGCGTGGTCTTCGCCGACGGTTATGCCGGCATCATCGAGCCCATGCTGTTCGATTGGGGCGGCACGCCGGCCGGGCTCAGCCCCGTGGCCGACTATCTCTACTGGGCGCTGATCGGGCCCCGCACCCGGTTGATGGGGGCCTTCCCGAGCGCTGCGCCGGCGGCGGTGGCCGAAAGCCTGGCGCGGGACTGGCACCCCCATCTGCGCGGCCTGTTCCGGCATGCCGATCCCGAGGGCATGGCGCTGTTGCCGGTGCGCAGCGCGCGCTTGGCCCGCACCTGGCCCTGCTGGACGCCGGGGCCCGTCACCTTCCTGGGCGACGCCATCCATGCCATGAGCCCCGCCGGCGGCCTGGGCGCCAACGTGACCCTGCGTGATGCCGCCGTGCTGGCGGCCAGCCTGGCCGGTACCGCGCTCCCCACGGCGGCGGCGCGCGCATACGAGGCGGAGATGCGTGTGCGCGCCGCCCGCGCCATCCACCTCTCGGAAGTGGGCGCCGCGGCCCTGTTCGCGGACGTGTTCTAGGATCTTTACCGACTAAACCAAGGAGATCAGGCTTGGATCAGTTCGAGATTCACGACGTCAGCCGCTTTCCCGTGGTGACGACCCGGCCCGGCGCTGCCCGGCCCGGTTATGCGCCGCAATGGGAACGGGAGATGGACGCCCTGCTGCGGCGGGGCCTCCCCTTCGTCATCCTCATGCCCGACCCGCCGCAGGGGGAGGAGGCGCACGAGGACCGGCGTCTGCGGGGGATGTGGCTGAAGCGCAACCGCGACACCCTGGCGGCGCTGTGCCGCGCGGTGATCACGGTGGAGCCGGACGCGGTGCGCCGGGCCGCCTTCAAGGTCCAGGCCGCCATCGCGGTCAAGGCCTTCGGCGTGGCGATGGAGGTCGCCGCCACAGGGGAGGAGGCCGCGAATTTGGCGACGGCCCTGCTCGCCGCCTGATACAAACACCAGGCAGTGGCCCGAACGCCAACTCGGGCCACTGTGGGGCGTGACTGCGCCCGCCGCCTGAGGGCACCCTCCAATACTCAAGCCGACTTCATGTCCAGGGCATAGCCGGCCGAGCGCACCGTGCGGATCATGTCCAGCTCGGTATCCTCGTTCAGGGCCTTGCGCAGGCGGCGGATGTGCACGTCGACGGTGCGGGGTTCGACATAGACGTCGTGGCCCCAGACGATGTCCAGCAGCTGCTCACGCGAGAACACGCGGCCCGGGTGCTGCATGAAGTGGCGCAGCAGGCGGAACTCGGTGGGGCCCAGGTGGATGTCGCGGCTGTTGCGGCGCACGCGGTGGGCCGCCAGGTCCATGCTGATGTCGCCGTAGCGCAGCAATTCCTCGGCCAGCGAGGGCACGGCCCGGCGCAGCACGGCGCGGATGCGGGCCACCAGCTCGGTCGGGCTGAAGGGTTTGGAGATGTAGTCGTCGGCGCCGGAGTTCAGGCCGCGCACCTTGTCCGCCTCCTCGCCCCGGGCGGTCAGCATGATGATGGGGATTTCGCGGGTCTTGGGGTTGCGGCGCATCTGGCGGCAGACCTCCAGCCCGCTCATCAGCGGCAGCATCCAGTCCAGCAGCACCAGGTGCGGCGCCTGCTCGTCGGCCAGCAGCAGCGCTTCCTCGCCGTCGCCGGCGGTCAGCACCCGGAAGCCTTCCTTCTCCAGGTTGTAGCTCAGCAGCGTGACGAGGTCGGCTTCGTCCTCGACGATCAGAACCAAGGGCTTCAACGAGGCGTTCATGGGGTGTCCCTAAAACTGGCTGTCCCGGGTCGGGGTAAGCGGTGGCGACTCTAATCGTTTGCAGGCCCGGGCGCGGAGGGGGCCGGGGAAAGGGCTCACAGATCGTCCACGGCGTCGGCGCCGTGCAGGCCGCTGCCGTGCAGATCGACATCGGCCGTGGGGCCGACGAGGAAGCTGGACTGGTCATGTTTGGGCCGGTCGGAGGTCAGCGTCTGGCCCAGCACCAGGAAGTGGATGGTCTCCGCGATGTTGGTCGCGTGGTCGCCTGCCCGCTCCAGATTCTTGGCGATGAACAGCAGGTGGGTGCAAGGGGTGATGTTGCGCGGGTCTTCCATCATATAGGTCAGCACCTCGCGGAACAGGCTGGTGTACAGGTCGTCCAGCTCCTCATCCCGGTTCCAGGCGTCGATGGCCTTCCCCACGTCGCGGTCGATATAGGCGTCCAGCACGTCCTTCAGCATGCTTTCCACCAGCTTGCCCATGCGCGGAATGGCGCTGACGGGCCGCACGGCGGGCAGCTTGGCCAGCGCCATGCTGCGCTTGGCGATGTTGGCGGCATAGTCGCCGGTGCGTTCCAGGTCGGCGGAAATCTTCAGGGCGGCCAGGATTTCGCGCAAGTCGCTGCCCACGGGCTGGCGCAGGGCCAGCATGCGCACGGCCTCCTGCTCGATGCCGCGTTCATAATCGTCCAGCTGATGGTCGGCCTGCATCACCCGGGCGGCCAGGTCTACGTCGCGGCGCACCACCGCCTGGACGGCGCCATCCACCTGGGCCTCGGCCACGCCACCCATCTGGGTGATCAGGTTGGACAGGCGCTGCAGCTGCTGCTCGAACGACTTAACCGTATGCTCGGCCGGCATTTTCTTACCACCCCACCCCCGGCGGTCCTGGCCGGGGCATGAAAAACGGCGGCCGGCGGGACACATCGCCGGTCGGGCAGGGTGGACCATAACGACAGGTCGCTATGGAATTGCTACAGATAAGCGACAGTTTTATGACAGTGCGCCCGAACAGGCCGTTCCCTGAAAGCCACGCCGCCTCAGTGGCTTATCTCATACGGGCGTAGCGCTGCCGTGGGCATGGCCGGCGCCGGCCCACCCTCAAGCGGCCCCCCGACCGCCTTCCTGTGACAGATTCGGGGCAGATTGGGGTACGGGCTTTTCCGGCTTCTCCGCCGCCTTCTCCACGCCGGGCAGGTGCACCGTGAAGGTGCTGCCCTTGCCCACCTCGCTGTCGATGGTCAGGCGACCGCGGTGGCGGTTCACGATGTGCTTCACGATGGCCAGGCCCAGGCCGGTGCCGCCCAGGGCGCGGCTGCGGGCGGCGTCCACGCGGTAGAAGCGTTCGGTCAGGCGGGGCAGATGGGTGCGGGCGATGCCCTCGCCCTTGTCGGTCACCGACACCTTGATGCCGGCCACCTTTTGCGGCGCCTGGCGGGCGCGGATGCCGGTGGCGCCCGGCGCCGGCGGCGCCTCCGCCCGCTCCAGCGACACCACCACGTCGGTCTGCTCGCGCCCGTACTTGATGGCGTTGTCGATCAGGTTTTGAAACACCTGGGTCAGCTGGTCCTCGTCCCCCTGCACGCGCGGCAGATCCTCGCCCCCCTGGACGCGGATGGTGATCTTGCGTGCCGCCGCCTTCAGCTCCAGCATGGCGACCACGCTTTGCACCAGCTGGGCGACGTTGGTCTCGCCGGTCGGGTGGGTGTGCTCATCCAGCTCGATGCGCGACAGGGACAGGAGGTCCATCACCAGGCGCGACATGCGGCCGGCCTGCTCCTGCATGATGGCCAGGAAGCGGTCGCGGGCGTCGGCGTCGTCGCGGGCGGGGCCGCGCAGCGTCTCGATGAAGCCCACCAGGGTGGACAGCGGCGTGCGCAGCTCATGGCTGGCGTTGGCCACGAAGTCGGCCCGCATCTGTTCCGACCGCTTGATGGCGGTGATGTCGTGCAGGGTGACGATGGCGGTGATCTCATGCTGCGGGGCGCCGTCCTCCGCCGCCGGGCGGAAGGGCGTCACCCGCACCTCCAGCACGCGCTCCACCGGCAGGGGCAGGGTGAATTCAACCCGCCGGCTGTCGCCGCCGGCCAGCACGGCGTCCACCGCGGCCAGGACATCGGGGTTGCGCACGCTGACCGCCAGGTCGCGGTTCAGCATGCGGTCGCCGAACAGGGCGCGGGCGGCGCTGTTGGCGCGGCCCACCTTGCGCTTGTCGTCGACCAGCATCAGCGGGTCGTGCAGGGCCTCCACCACCGCCTCGTCGGCGGCCAGGCGGTGCTCGATCTCCTCCCGGTGGCGCAGCCAGTTCTGGTGCAGCTGGGCGATGTCCTCCAGCAGGGCGGCGCCGGTCAGGGTGCGGGCCTGGGGCGGGGACAGGGGCGTGCGGCGGTCCCGCACCTGGTCCAGGTAGGCGGCGATGAGCCGGCTGTCGCGCAACACCAGGTGGCGGGCCACGGCGGTGACGGCGGCCACCAGGGCGAAGGCCGCCAGCGCCAGCATCATGTTGAGCCGCCCGGCGATCACCAGCGCGCCCAGCAACGCCGCCGTCGGCGCCAGCATCAGCACGGCGATGGCGACAAAACGATCGGGACGCGTTTCCAAACGACTCATCTCCCAAACCCACCCATGCTGATTCCCATGACCTGGCCAAAACAGGCCAGGTCAAAAGTGCGCCTTCCCGTTCATTGCACCGAACATAGCGCAGGAATGGCGCCGGGAACCCACGTCATGGAAGTTTAATCCCGGGACCGGCCGTGGAGCCATCCCGCTTCATAAGAAAAGGCCGTGGCCTTCGGGCGCACACCCGCCAGCCACGGCCCGCTTTTACTTGAAATCGATGCCAGGCCGGCACCATCCGTATACTGGATACGTTTTTTCCGTTCCGCCGGCCGCAGTCAGCCGGCGGTATGAAGGCTGTCGTGGGCGGCCATGACGGCGGCGGTCAGCAATTCGTTGGACGTGGCGCCCATCTGCACGATCTGCGCCGGCTTCTCCAGGTTGATCAGCAGCGGGCCGATCAGCGTGCCGCCGCCCATCTTCTGCAGCAGCTTGGCGCCGATGTTGGCGGTGTGCAGCGCCGGCATGATCAGCACGTTGGCCGGGCCGGACAGGCGGCTGAACGGGTACAGGCGCTTCATCAGGTCGTGGTCCAGGGCCACGTCCACCGACATCTCGCCCTCATACTCGAAGTCGGCGCCCCGCTGGTCCATCAGGGCGACGGCGTCGCGCACATGCTGCGCCCGCTCCCGCATCGGCTGGCCGAAGTTGGAGAAGGACAGGAAGGCCACGCGCGGCTCATGCCCCATCTGGCGTGCCATGCGGGCCGCCCCCTCGGCGATGCAGACCAGCTGCTGGGCGGTCGGGCGCTCATGCACCGTGGTGTCGGCGATGAACACCGTCTGCTTGCGCAGCGCCAGCACCGACAGGCCGAAGGCGGGCGCCCCCTCGCGCGGGTCGATGACGTGGCCGATCTCCTCATACGAGGTGAAGAAGTCGCGGGTCAGGCCGGTGACCACGGCGTCGGCGTCGCCCAGCGCCACCATGCAGGCGGCGAAGACGTTGCGGTGCTGGTTCACCAGGCGCTGGCAGTCCCGGTGCAGCATGCCCTTACGTTGCAGGCGCGCGTACAGGAAGTCGGTGTAGCGCTGGTTTTCCGTGGATTGGTACAGGCGGGCGTTGCGCACCTCCAGCGGGGCGCTGCCCTGGGGCAGGCCCAGCGCGGCCATCTGTTCCGCCACCACCTTCTCGCGGCCGATCAGGATGGGCGTGCCGTAGCCGGCGGAGCGGAAGGCCAGGGCAGCGCGGATCGTCCGCTCCTCCTCACCCTCGGCGAAGACGACGCGGCGGGGACTGGCCTTCACCTTGTCAAAGATCTGCTGCAGGCTGTCGGCGGTGGGGTCCAGGCGCAGGCGCAGGGCCCGGCCGTAGGCCTCCATGTCCGTGATGGGGCGCTTGGCGACGCCGGTGTCCATGGCCGCCTGGGCCACGGCCGCCGGCACCTTCACGATCAGGCGCGGGTCGAAGGGCACGGGGATGATGTATTCCGGGCCATAGCGCAGGCGCCGGCCGGAATAGGCGGCATCCACCTCATCCGGCACGTCCTCGCGCGCCAGCTCGGCCAGCGCGTTGACGGCGGCGATCTTCATGGCGTCGTTGATGGTGCTGGCCCGCACGTCCAGGGCGCCGCGAAAAATGTAGGGAAAGCCCAGGACGTTGTTCACCTGGTTGGGATAATCGGACCGCCCGGTGGCGACGATGGCGTCGTCACGCACCGACTTCACCTCTTCCGGCGTGATTTCCGGATCGGGGTTGGCCATGGCGAAGATGATGGGCTTGGCCGCCATGGTGGCCACCATCTCGGCCGTCAGGGCCCCCTTGACCGACAAGCCCAGGAACACGTCGGCGCCCTTGACCGCCTCGGCCAGGGTGCGGGCGTCGGTGGTGATGGCGTGGGCCGACTTCCACTGGTTCATGCCGTTGGTGCGGCCCTGGTAGACGACGCCCTTGGTGTCGCACAGTGTCACGTTCTCATGCGGCACGCCCATGGACTTGATCAGTTCCACGCAGGCGATGGCGGCCGCACCGGCGCCATTCACCACCAGGCGGGCATCGGTCATGCCGCGGCCGGTCAGGTGCAGGGCGTTGATCAGGCCGGCGGCGGCGATGATGGCGGTGCCGTGCTGGTCGTCGTGGAAGACGGGGATGTCCATCAGCTCGCGCAGGCGCTGTTCGATGATGAAGCAGTCGGGCGCCTTGATGTCTTCCAGGTTGATGCCGCCGAAGCTGGGGCCCAGGTAGCGCACGGAATTGATGAACTCGTCCACGTCGCGGGTGTCGACCTCCAGGTCGATGCCGTCGACATCGGCGAAGCGTTTGAACAGGACGGCCTTGCCTTCCATCACCGGCTTGGAGGCCAGCGCCCCCAGGTCACCCAGGCCCAGCACGGCGGTACCGTTGGAGATGACGGCAACCAGATTGCCCTTGGCGGTGTAGTCATAGGCCGTGGCCGGATCCTCATGGATGCGCAAGCACGGCACCGCGACGCCGGGGGAATAGGCCAGCGAAAGGTCGCGCTGGGTCGTCAGGGGCTTGGTCGGGGTGATTTCCAGCTTGCCCGGACGGCCGCTGGCGTGCAGGTGCAGGGCCTCGGCGTCGGTGACGCGCTTCTCGGTATCAGCCATACGTTCTCTCTCCAGCGCGTTTACGGGCTGGTCTTCGCCGGCCCTTTGATTGCCGGGCCGGCCGGTGCCGGCCCTTGTGATTATTGCGCGCGATGGTAGCTGAGCGATCCGGGCGGGGTCACGGGCAAATCCGCCCCCGACCTCTGTTCCGCGGGCGGGGCTGCAATCGCGGTAGGTCGGGGGCGGCGCCGGGATGCGTGCGGGGGCGCGCATCCGCATGGTCCCGCCCAATCGGGGCTGGCGGGGCCGGGCGTCGCGGGGGTGGCGGTTTGGGGCAGGACCGCCCCCGTGACATACCTTTTACGGTCGCCAACCTTGGATCCAGTCTGTGGCCCGCCCAGATTTTATTCGGCACCCTCGCCGACAGGGCATTGCCCATGGCCCGTATAAGGGGTCATGTATGCTCTTCGCGACATAGACGTCCCGGGTCACTCTTCAGGGAAACTGATGGACGAATCTGTCCAGCCGCCGCCGCGCGTGGGCACGGCTGCGGCTTCCGCCGCCGCCCCATACGCGGGCAACCCGGCCGGCACCTTGACGGGGCTGGGGCCGGAGCCGGGTGACGACGCCCTGCTGGCCCGCATCGCCCAGGGGGACCGGCAGGCCTTCGCCCTGCTGGCCGCCCGCCACGCGCCCAAGGCCATGAAACTGGCCCAGCGCGTCCTGGGCAACGCGGCCGACGCCGACGAGGTGGTGCAGGAGGCGATGCTGCGGGTATGGACGGGGGCCAAGAACTGGATCCCCGACGGCCGCGCCCGCTTCTCCACCTGGTTGCACCGGGTGGTGGTGAACTTGTGTGTGGACCGGCGCCGGCGTCCCGCCTTCGCCGGCTTGGAAGGAATACCTGAGCCGCCCGACCCGACGCCATCCGCGGTGAATGTGATGGCGCGGCAACAGACGGCCAAATTGGTGTCGCAGGCCTTGGCGGAGCTGCCGGAACGGCAGCGGTTGGCCGTCACGCTCTGCTATTACGAGGAGCGCAGCGCCGCCGACGCCGCGCAAATCCTGTCCCTGTCTGTTTCGGCGGTTGAGTCGCTGTTGGCCCGGGCCCGGCGCGCGTTGCGGGTGCGCCTGTCCGGTGTGGTTCAGGATACGGGTGAGGTCTAGGGGGTTGGTCATGGCTGACAGGGAATGGTCCACGGTGGACGTGGAGGATGTCGCGGCATTGACGGCCGTGTACGGCGGCAACCCCGCCCGCTGGCCGGCGGATCGCCGGGCCGCGGCGGTGCGCGCGCTGGCCATGGACGGTGCCGCGCATGAGCTGGTGGTGAACGAGGCGCGGCTGGACGCCCTGTTGTCCATGGTGGCGGAGCCGGAGATTTCCGCCGCCCGGGTGGACAGCGTGGTGGCCGGCGCCCTGGCTCGGCTGGATGCGGTGACCGCGCCGGCGGCCAAGGCCGCGCCGCGCAAGCTGGACACCTTCCTGCCCTCGCCCTTCGACCTGGTACGCACGGCCCTGTCGTGGCTCAGCGTGCGGGCGCCGCAGGCCGGGTGGTTGGCGGGCGCCACGGCGGCCGGTATCCTGGTAGGCGTCATGACCATGCCGTCCGCCACGCTGCCCGCCACGGAGACCGCGACGGCCCAAGCCGGCGCGACGGTGGAGACGGCGCAGGCCGACGTCACGGACATGCCCAGCCTGCTGTTCACCTCCTACACCGTGGAGACCCACGCCCGATGAGTGTGTTTTCCAGCCGGTGGCGTGGGCCCCTGCTCATCGCGTCGGTCGGTGTGAACCTGTTCCTGGCCGGCACCTTCGTCCCCCATCTTTTACGGCACCACGAGGTGGGGCCGGAGCGTGGGCCGGCGCCCGGCCTGAACTACCGGCCGCGTCCGTTGTCCGACATCCTGCCGCCGGCGGATGCCGAGCTGTTGCAGAAGGCCATGGCGCCCGACCGCGCCGACTTCCAGGCGCTGGAGAAGCAGGCCCGGGAAAGCTGGGCTGAAATCCAGCCCTTGCTGGCGGCCGACCAATTCGACGCCCAGGCCTTCGCCGCTGCCTTGCGCGAGGTGGCGGACAGCCGCCGCGCCTTCGAGGCGTCGCGCCAGGCGGCCGTGGTCGACGCCCTGTCCCGCATGTCGCCCGAAGGCCGCAAGAAGCTGTCGGAGATGAAGTCCCCCTTCATCCTGGGCGGTATGCACGGCCCCCGTCCGGACGGGGGCCGTCCTGACGGCCGGGGGCCTGATGGGCGCGGTCCGGGCGGGCAGGGATGGCCGGACGGCCGTTTCGATCATCCGCCCTTCCCCGATGGCCCGCCGCCGCCGCCCGATGAGGGGCCGGACGGGCCCGGCCCGGCCGGCAGCCCGGCCGCGAATCCGGCGGTGACGCCGCACAACGACGGCGGTATCCCCCTGACGCCCCGGGCTCCCACCGCGACCCCGGTGACCCCGCACTGACAGGTGCCGGCCTTTGATCGCCACGGTCAAAGGCCGCTTTTGTCAGGCGACGGCGCTGTCCGTGGCGGGCGGCTGGCCGCCCAGCCATTCGCCAAGCCAGCGGCCCAGCATCTCCGCCGCCTCTTCCGCGTCGTCCCGCAGGCGGGTGGCCAGGGCGCGTTGGATTTCGGGGTGGTCGTCGCGCAGGGCCTGCTGCGCCCGGCGGGCGTCGGCCGACAGCCCCGTCAGGCCGACGTTGGCGGCCACGCCATAAAGGGTGTGGGCGGCCTGGCCCGCACCCGGCAGGTCGCCACCCGACACCTTCTCCAGGAAGCGTTCCGCCGTCTCCACCAGGGTGCGGGCGGTGATGGCGATGAATTCCGGCATGTCATGAGGCCCGATGGCCTGGGCGACCGTGTCCATCTGGCGCATGTCCAGCTGGGCCGGGCCTTCCGTCGCCGTCTCCTCCGCCCATACCCGCGCGCCGCGCGCCACCCACGCCTGGTGCATGGCCTCGGCCAGCGCCTCCGGCCGCAGGGGCTTGGTGACGAAGCCGTCCATGCCCGCCGCCAGGCAGCGGCCGCCGTCGGCGGCGTCGGTGTTGGCGGTGGTGGCCACCACCGGCACCTGGGCGCGGGTGGCGTCGGGCAGGGCGCGGATGCGGCGCGCGGCCTCCAGCCCGTCGATGCCGGGCAGCTGCATGTCCATCAGCACCAGGTCGAAACGGCCGCGGGCCACCAGCCGAACGGCGGCGGCGCCGTCGGCGGCCACGGTGACTTTGTGTCCCCGCGCCCGCAGCAGGGCGTCCAGCACCACCTGGTTGGCGGTCACATCCTCCACCACCAGCACCGCCAGCGGCGGCAGGGGGAGGGCGGCGGCCTGGGGGGCCATCGCGCCGGCGGCGGTGCGCGTCTCCGGTTCCGCCGTGGGGATGGTGAACCAGAAATGGCTGCCGTCCCCCGGCCGGCTGTGGAAGCCGATCTCCCCGCCCATGGCCTGGATCAGCTGCTTGGCGATGGCTAGGCCCAGGCCGCTGCCGCCGTAGCGGCGGGTGACCTCGGCGCTGGCCTGGCTGAAGGTCTCGAACAGGCGGCCCTGCGCCGCCTCCGGCACGCCGACACCGGTGTCGGACACGATGATACCGAACTGAAGCCGGCCGTCGGCCAGGCGATCGGCCGATGCGCTGATGCGCACCCAGCCCCGTTCGGTGAACTTGATGGCGTTACCCACCAGGTTCAGCAGCACCTGGCGCAGGCGCAAGGGGTCGCCCATCAGGCGTTCGGGGAAACCGGGCCCTTTGCGGATTTGCAGGTCCAGCCCCTTTTCCGCGGCGCGGCCGGCCATCAGGTTGCGCACGCCGTCCAGCAGCGGGCCGGTGTCGAAGGCTGTCCGCTCGATCTCCAGCTTGCCGGCCTCGACCTTCGACAGGTCCAGCACATCGTTCAAGATCGCCAGCAGGGATTCGCCGGATTCGTGCACCGTGCGGACATAGTCGCGCTGGCGCATCGACAGGCCCGTTTCCAGCAGCAGCTGGGTCAGACCCAGAATGCCGGTCATGGGGGTGCGGATTTCATGGCTCAGCGTCGCCAGGAAGCCGGACTTGGCGCCGTTGGCCTGGTCGGCGGCGCGCTTGGCCGCCGTCAGGTCCAGCTGCAGCTCCAGCATGTGGCGCATGCGCAGGCAGGTCTGCCGCCCCATGCGATAGAGGAACACGGGATAGAGCAGGCTGCTCAGGACCAGGGCCAGGCCCGGCGCGTCCGCATGGACGCCGGCGCGGGGGCCTGCCAGGGCGGTGCCCGTCAGGACCAGCAGCGCCAGGGCGGGCGGCACCAGTTGCAGCCTCAGCACCAGGGGATGGGGGGCGGTGCCGCTGGTGCGCAGGGCCATGGCAGCCCCCAGCACCAGGATAAGGAAAAAGCGGCCGGCCATGTGGTCGCCCGGCCAGGCGAACAGGGGCAGCAGGCTCCACACCACCGAGGGCAGCAGGCGGGCGGTGGCCAGCAGCCGCAGCCAGGGGCGGGAATCGGTCAGGTGGTCGGCCTGGGCCAGGAAACGATGAAGGGCCAGCTGCGACACGCCCACCGTCGCGACCGACAGCAGGGCCCAGGCGGCGACGGCGGGCCAGGGCGCCCAGGTGGCGGCGCCGCCGGCCACCACCGCCGTCAGCACCGGCACCAGCCACGCGTCCTCGCGATGGTTCAGGGCCATCAGGATCAGCTGGCCCAGTTCGATCAGTTGCCCACGCGGCACGGAGTCGGCGCGGCGGCCCAGGGCCTCCAGGGGGTCGGCACGGCGGACGCCAGAGGGGGGACGCCCCATCAGCGGGCGGTCCCATCGCCGCAATCCCCGTTTCAAGCGCCGCACGTCCGGTTACCCCGTAGTCCGATCCGGATCGATCCGCCGGCTTTGGCGCCGGCGATTCCACTGCCAATTGGTCCACTGCCACGTGGGGTGCGGGTGTCGATTTGTTCCTGATCCGGTGGCGGCCAGAACCCCATCCCCGCGCGGGACTGTACGACGGTGGTGGGAATCGGCCAATCATATTTGCGAATGGGGTGCGCAATTATCGGCCAGACGAAACCCCTAAAATTTTAAAATTCGTTCCGGCAGGGTTCTGCCCACAACCCGAGGGATAAGTGGAATCCGGGTGTTGGATGGATCAATCCACGATTGCTGTCCCCCACTTGTCACGCCGGCGCGGAGAAATGGGATGAAGCTCGGCAGAAGACGCCTTTTTTCTTGCATTACAGGGCTCAAGAGCCCGAAGAATTCGCAGGGGATGGAAAATTGAATCGGCCTGACAGGCCGTGGTAACCATTAGTCCGTCGAGAACTTACGGCCGGTGCAAACCGTTTGCCGTGCCGGGACCCGCGGGGTCATAATCCGGTCTCTTGCAGGGGGCAGGGTGGCATGTTTCGGAAGGTGATGGGCTGGATCGCCGGCAAGGGGGATGATGCGTCCGCCTCGCCGGATGCTCTCCTTCCCACCAACGGGCCTGACGGCAACGGGCCCCAGGGGGAGATGTCCGGGCGGAACGCATCGCATGGACCCGGGGCGTCCGGCCAAGCGGGCGCTGGGGCGGAGCCTGCGCGCATGGACATTGGTCGATCCGATGGGGGCGGCCGATCCGATGGGGGCCGCAGCCCCGTCTTCTCCTCCCGTGCCGTGCGCGACGCCGCTGTCGTGACCTCCACCATTGAGACCATCCGCCGCTATGTCGCGGGCGAGGAACAGGCCGAGGGCCTGACCCGCAAGCTCCAGTCGCTGTCGACCGAGCAGTTCGGCTTCCTGCAGATCAGCATCGACCCCGCCCTCACCGCCAAGGCGGTCGACCGGGTGGGCGAACCGCGCTCCGCCGTCGCCACGGTGCTGCGCCGCCTGCTGACCGATGTCAGTGATGGCGTCAGGGGTCCGAATGAAGCCCCGGCCGCCTCTCCGGTGCCCGCACCGGTTTCCGCCGTCCGGACGGAAGCGGAAATGTCTCCGGCACCGGCGCCCATCGCACCGCCGGCACCGCCCAGCGCCGCCGTGGGCACCGCCCCCCTGTCGGTCCCCGTCCAGCCGGCCCTCGCGGCCGCGGCCCAGCCCGCGCCCGGGCCGCAGCCGTCACGCGCCGGGCCGCTGTTCACCAGCCTGGCCTCCAAGGGCCGCGACGCTTCGGCCGGCCAGGCGGAGATGCGGGCCGTGCCCACGCCCACCCCCCGCGTGCCGGGGGCCATGTCGCTCCGCGCCGCGCCGCCCACGCCCGTGCGCCCGTCGGCCGTCGCCGGCCCCCTGCCGGCCCATCCCCTGTCCACGCCCAGCCAGCCGATACCGCCCCGCGTCCCTGCCGCCGTCGTCACCGTGCCCGGGGCGATCCGCATGGCCTCCGTCCCTGCCGCCGCGGCCCGGGTGACGCTGCATTCATTCACGTCAACGCCGGCCCAGCCCGCGCCGGCGGTGTCCGTCCCGCCCCCACCTCCGCCCCCCGTGGCGGAAACGGCCGAGGCGCCGTCGCTGGTGACGCCGGTGGTGGTGCAGACCCCGCCCCAGGCATCTTCCGACGCGCCGGTGCCGCCGCCCCAGCCACCAGTGTCGCGGCGCCCGGCCGCGGCCGTGCCGCGTCTACCACGCGAACAGGCGGACAAGCGCCGCGCCCGTCTGCTAGAAGCCATTGCCGGCGATCTTTAGACGCCAGTCCCTTTTCCCCGATCCTCGTGAGCGATGCCATGACCGACGAGCACCGTGACGCCCCAGGCCCCGATGGCGACGCCGGTCCGGGCACCCATAGCCCGGCCGCCGATGTGCCCGCCGCTAATGCGCCCGCCGCTGATGCGCCCATCGTGGACGCCGAGGTCGTGACGCCGGCTGTGCAGGACGGGGGCGCGCGGGAAGGTGAGATCGAAGAGGGCGTCGACCCTTTCGATTACGCCGAATCCATCGTCCGCGATCTGGCGCTGCATGTAGGCAGCCGGTTGCGCGATTTGCGTAACGATTTGACGGCCATGCATTCCGCCGTCGTTTCGCTACCGGAAACGATGCGCATCAATGCCCTGGGCCAGTCCATCCAGGAACTGCGTGAACGTGTGGCCCACCTGACGGGGGTGGTCAGTCACCATGCCGGCCGCCCGGCGGAAGAGGCGGAGCGTCTGGCCCGGGGCGTGGGCGAGCTGAAGCACACCCTGGACGATGTGACCCAGCGCGTGGGCGTGCTGGAGAATTGGCTCAGCCACGCCAAGGCGGTGAACGGCGTCCGCCTGCCAGACCTGCCGCCCGGCCCCCTGCCGGAGCAGCTTAGCGGCCTGGTCGACCATCTGCATGAATCGTTGCTGCGCGTGGTCAACGCCGTGCGCACCACCCAGCTGGACGTGCGGGACCTGCGCGACCAGGTGAAAGGCGGCCTCCCCGCCTTGCCGGCGCCCACCAGCGGTGAGGCCAAGTCCCCGGACACGGCCAGGCAGGCTGGCGACGCCGGCGCCGTCCAGGCCCTGGCCGGCCGGCTGGACGCCGTGGAGGAAAAGCTGCGCCGCGCGCCCGCGTCGGCCCCCACGGCGGACCGGGCCGATGGCGGTACCGCCGGCCTCGCGTCCCTGGTGTTCAGTGCCTGGCCCAGCCTGATGCGCCCCACAGGGGCGGAGGCGCTGGCCCAGGCCGTGGCCTCGGTCCTGGACAGTGTGCAGCACATCCTGGGCGGTATCGTGCAACTGCCGCAGACACCGCAGGACGGCGGCCTGGTGGCCGTCGCCACCGGCCGTCACCGGGGCATGCAATTGGCCATCCTGGTGGGGGTCGAGGACCTGGTGGGCCGCCACTGGGTGCTGGGGGAGGAGGGCGACACCCTCAGCGACAGCGGCTTCCCCCGCGTCTCCACCCTGCGCGGCCTGATGAACGCGGCGGCCCTGGTGGAACAGAGCCGGCCGGGCACCCTGGCCGTGTCCATCCTCATCTACGGCAACGGCGTCATCAGCCAGGCGCCGACGCGTGAGGCCCTGGCCACCCTGGCCCAGGCCGCCGGCATCCCCGCCGCCGCCGGCCGCACCCTGCTGGTGGCGGCGGGCGACCTGACGGCGGCCGGCCTGCTGCCCGTGTCCGAGGTCGGCGGCGCCGTCAGCGACCTACAGTTCGATTGAGGGATGGGGTGGGCGACTGGCTGTCTTTCGCTCACCAACGTCGACGGCATAAAGCACGTCGGGCCTACACGGCCATTGCGGCATTCCTAGGCATTGAGGTGCTCCTGTTGATGGGGGCCGCTGTCGCATGGAAATCGCTGTTCGGCGATTGGCCCGGCATGCGCTTCATCTATGGACTTGTCCTCGGTATCGCCGCCTTAGGGATGGCAATCAACCGGTTCCTGCCTTTGCTTCCCATGCCCGGTAAAACGCCGGAGGAAGTCGCGGCGGATAGATTTTTCAAAGGCCCGCCGCACTGATCGCGTCATGAAAAAGGGGCGCTACCTAGCCGGGTAGCGCCCCTTTCCCTTTGGCCTCGGCGGTCCGAAGACCACCGGAGCCGATATCACACTTTACTCAGCCGCTTGCGGCTGGTTCAGCATGTTGCGCAGCACGTACTGCAGGATGCCGCCGTGCTTGAAGTAGTCGACCTCGTCCAGGGTGTCGATGCGACACAACACCGGCAGGGTATCGACCTTGCCATCCGCGCGGGTGATGGTCAGGGTCAGGTCCATGCGGGGCTTCAGGCCGGCCTCGACGCCGGTGATGTCGATGACCTCGGTGCCGTCCAGGCCCAGGGTCTTGCGGCTGGCGCCGTCCTTGAACTGCAGGGGCAGGACGCCCATGCCCACCAGGTTGGACCGGTGGATGCGCTCAAAGCTCTCGGCCACCACGGCGCGGACGCCCAGCAGGCGGGTGCCCTTGGCCGCCCAGTCGCGGGACGAGCCGGTGCCGTACTCCTGGCCGGCGAACACCACCAGCGGGGTGCCGTCGGCCTGGTACTTCATGGCGGCGTCGTAGATCGACATGACGTCGCCGGTGGGGATGTACTTGGTCACGCCACCTTCGACGCCCGGCACCATTTCGTTCTTGATGCGGATGTTGGCGAAGGTGCCGCGCATCATGACTTCGTGGTTGCCGCGGCGGGCGCCGTAGCCGTTGAAGTCCACCGGCTCCACGCCGTGACCGATCAGGTAGGTGCCAGCGGGGCTGGTCTTCTTGATCGAACCGGCGGGGGAGATGTGGTCGGTGGTGATGCTGTCGCCCAGGATGGCCAGCGGGCGGGCCTTCTTCACGTCATGCACCGCACCCGGGGTGGTGGTCATGCCTTCGAAGATCGGCGGCAGCTTCACATAGGTGCTGTCGTCTTCCCACTTGTAGGTCAGGCCGGTGGCGGTCTCGATGGACTGCCACTGCTGCGGGCCCAGGAACACGTTGGCGTAGCGCGAGCGGTACATCTCCGGCGTCAGGGACTGGGAGATGGCGGCCTCGATCTCGGCGCTGCTCGGCCAGATGTCCTTCAGGAAGACGTCCTTGCCGTCCTTGCCCTTGCCCAGCGGCTCGGTGGTCAGGTCCTTGCGCAAGGTGCCAGCCAGGGCGTAGGCCACCACCAACGGCGGGGAGGCCAGGTAGTTGGCCTTCACCTGCGGGTTCACGCGGCCTTCGAAGTTGCGGTTGCCCGACAGGACCGAGCAAGCCAACAGGTCGTTGGCATCCACCGCGGCGCCGATGGCGTCGGGCAGCGGGCCGGAGTTGCCGATGCAGGTGGTGCAGCCGTAGCCGACCAGGTTGAAGCCCAGCTTGTCCAGGAACGGGGTCAGGCCGGCGGCGTTCAGGTAGTCGGTCACGACCTGGCTGCCGGGGGCCAGCGAGGTCTTCACCCAGGGCTTCGTGGCCAGGCCGGCCTCGACCGCCTTCTTGGCCAGCAGGCCGGCGGCGACCAGCACGTTGGGGTTGGAGGTGTTGGTGCAGCTGGTGATGGCCGCGATCACCACGTCGCCGTGATCGACCGTGAAGTCCTCACCGGCGACCTTGGCCGGGTTGCTGGCGGGCTTGCCGGCGTAGTCCTTGGCGAACACGCCCTCGAACTCGGTCTTGGCGTTGGACAGCAGCACGCGGTCCTGCGGACGCTTCGGGCCGGCCAGCGAGGACTCGACGCTGTTCAGGTCCAGTTCCAGCGTGTCGGTGAACACCGGCTCGGGGCTGTTGGCGTCGCGCCACATGCCCTGCGCCTTGGCGTAGGCTTCCACCAGGGCGACGCGGTCGGCGTCGCGGCCGGTGAAGTTCAGGAAACGGATGGTCTCGGCGTCGATGGGGAAGATGCCGCAGGTGGCGCCGTATTCCGGGGCCATGTTGGCGATCGTCGCGCGGTCGGCCAGGGTCAGGGCGTCCAGGCCGGGGCCGTAGAACTCCACGAACTTGCCCACCACGCCCTTCTTGCGCAGCATCTGGGTGACGGTCAGCACCAGGTCGGTCGCCGTGGCGCCTTCCTTCAGCTTGCCCGTCAGGCGGAAGCCGATGACTTCCGGGATCAGCATGGAGATGGGCTGGCCCAGCATGGCCGCCTCGGCCTCGATGCCGCCCACGCCCCAGCCCAGCACGCCCAGGCCGTTCACCATGGTGGTGTGGCTGTCGGTGCCGACCAGGGTGTCGGGGTAGGCGACGGTGGCGCCGGTCTGGTCGCCATCGGTCCACACGGTCTGGGCCAGGTATTCAACGTTCACCTGGTGGCAGATGCCGGTGCCGGGCGGCACGACGCGGAAGTTGTTGAAGGCCTTCTGGCCCCAGCGCAGGAACGCATAGCGCTCGCCATTGCGCTGGAATTCGACGTCGACGTTCTTCTGGAAGGCGTCGGGGCCGCCGAAGTAGTCCACCATCACCGAGTGGTCGATGACCAGATCGACGGCGGTCAGCGGGTTGATGCGCTCGGGCTTGCCACCCAGGCCCACCATGGCCTCGCGCATCGCGGCCAGGTCGCACACGGCCGGAACGCCGGTGAAGTCCTGCATCAGCACGCGGGCGGGGCGGTAGGCGATCTCACGGTCGCTGCGGCGATCGACCAGCCACTGGGCGGCGGCCTTCACGTCGTCGACGCTGACGGTGCGGCCGTCCTCGAAGCGCAGCAGGTTCTCCAGCAGCACCTTCAGGCTGTAGGGCAGGCGGGACAGGTCGCCCAGGCCGGCTTCCTCAGCCGCCTTGAGGCTGAAGTAGTCATAGCTCTTGCTGCCGACGCTCAGGCTGCGGCGGGTTTTCAGCGTGTCGTGACCGGTGATCGTGGACACAGGAGTGGCCTCCTAGGGGAAGGGGATGGTACCGCGCCGCCGGCACCCTTCAGCGGGTGTCATGGCCAACGATGCGGACGGCCATTCCGACACCCTTCGCGACGCCCCCTTATGAAACCCTTATGAAATTAAGAATACCGGGCTGGGGACGTGCGTAATCGAAGGTTTGCGCGGAAAGGCGCGCGCGCGAGGTTTACCGCTTTTTGCGCCTGCGATCAAATGCCCGGACGGTTGCGGCGGGGGCTACATCGCATGCCTCCCCTGCCGAGATTCCCCGGCGCGTTGACGGAACAACCTGGAAGCCCGCCGCCGCCGCCAGGCGGTGCCTGCTGCCCGCCGCGCAGGCGGCATTCGCCGCGGGTGTCAAATGCGGCGAATCATGTCGATCAGGGGCTGGGCGAAGGGGGCCACCTCCGTGCCGCCGTCCCAGATCATGTGGCAGGCGACGTAGGCGATGATGGCCAGGCCGATGTAGGAGATCCAGAAATAGCGGGCCAGCAGGCGGGCGATCAGGGTGGCGGCCGCCCCCATCAGGGCAACGGACAGCACCAGGCCCAGCACCATGACCCAGGTGTGGTCCTCGGCGGCGCCCGCCACGGCCAGCACGTTGTCCAGCGACATGGAGACGTCGGCCAGCGCGATCTGCCGGATGGCAGTGCCCACGCTCTTGCCCGCCAGCGACGGGACGTGGGGTTCCCCCCCGGCCGCTTCCGCCTGTTCCTTGCTGTGCTGGCGCAGTTCGCGCCACAGTTTCCAGCATACCCACAGCAGCAGGATGCCGCCGGCCAGGGTCAGGCCGATGATGTCCAGCAGGCGGGTGGCCAGCAGGGCGAAGCCGATGCGCATCAGCACGGCCACGCTGATCCCCCAGAAGATGACCTTGCGGCGCTTCTCCACCGGTACGCCGCTGGCCGCCATGCCCACCACCAGGGCGTTGTCCCCCGCCAGGACGAGGTCGATCAGCAATACCTGGATCAGGGCGGTCAATTCAGCAAGCAGCATGGAGAAGGCAGCCGTTCCGGTCGTGGATCGACCCTTCATAGCACGGCTGCGGCATAAGCGCGCGCCGGATTGCACCCCGTCCTCGCCGGACCGGGGGCGCAACGGCCCCAAGTCACCGCGTGCTTTACCTGGCGTGGTTGCGGTGCCGTTCAGAAACGACCGGGAAGGGTGAAGTGTATTTTGGATAAAATACGGCCCGCACACTTCAAGAAGTGGCGGGCCGAGAGTTTTGGCAGTTGGGTCCTGCTCTGTGATACAGGACACATTACCTAAAGCTCATGGCGTAAAAGATGTCAAGCAATGAACCGGTAGCAAAAGGATATGTATTCTTTTACGCGACGCCGCGTTTTCAAATCCTTTCCTAAGATCGTAGCTCATTACCCAAATGATGAACGGGTTAATTCATATAATCCGAACCTGTGGTTGGGGTTGATTTGGCAACCTTGACAGGCTCCGGCGTCGCGAAATTAGGCTAAATGCCTCGCCGGAAAAGAAAAAGAAGATGAGGGCAAGACGCCGGGGCACACGCCTCCCGGGAACCGGAAACTAGGCTATGGGGGTAGCCTCGTCGCAGCCAGCCTGCCGCGCCTTGGGCGGCCGTCGCGCGTTGGCGCGGCAAGGGCACGCGCCAGCCAGCGCCGCCCCGCGCAGGACGGCCGTGCAAAAACGCCGGGCCGCCAGACTCGGAAAAGCGAGCGGCGGCCCGGAAAGCCATCAACCGCGAACCGGCAGCGCCTGGTCCCGGCCGGTACAAGCGGTCAGTGGATCAGTGCGCCTCGCCGCCGCGCGGGCGGACGGGGTCCACCAGGGTGCCGGTGGCGTCGAACTGCACCATCTCGGCGATGTTGGTGGCCAGATCTCCCACGCGTTCCAGGTTCTTGGCGATGAACTGCAGGCTGGTGCAGGCCTCGATCAGGCTGGCGTCCTTGGCGACGAAGGCGAAAATCTCCTGCGTCACGCCGGCGTGCATGTCGTCCAACTCCGCGTCACGGCGCCAGACTTCGGCGGCCAAGGCGGTGTCGCGGCGGGTGAAGGCCTCAATGGCGCCGGCCAGTTGCTTGCGCGCCAGATCCGACAGACGACCCACCGAGGCGGTGGCGCTGATGGTGGGGACGCTGTTCAGCACCAGGGCGCGCTTGGCCATGTTCTTGGCATAGTCGCCGACGCGTTCCAGCGCGTTGGCGGCCTTCAGGGCGGCCAGGGTGTGCCGCAGGTCGATGGCCATGGGGTGGCGCAGGGCCAACAGGCGGATGATCAGGCTTTCGACCTCATGCTCCAGCGCGTCCAGCACCTGGTCCTGCGCCACGGTCTCACGCGCCAGCGTGTCGTCGCGGTCCAGCACGGCGCGGGTCGCCTGCTGCAGCTGTTGCTCGGCCCGGCCGCCCATTTCCGCCAGCAGTGCGTCCAGGCGCTGCAGCTCGTTTTCGTAGGAGGTGACGATGTGACGGGGCAACTGCTCGGACATGGGCGGTGCATCCAGGATGGGTGGAAACCAAGGTGGCGCCACCATACCGTCATCATATTGCAATCGTGCGACCGTGCGTCGCAGGGAATGGCAATTCCGCGCCCAGTTGGACGTTCGCCGGCTGGACGTTCGCCGGTTGGGCGTTCGACAGATCGATGATGCGGGGATGATGGAAGGATGGTGCCCCAAGTCGGATTTGAACCAACGGCCTACCGCTTACGAAGCGGTTGCTCTACCACTGAGCTATTGGGGCGCCCCTTGGAATGGAGGGGGGTATTAGCAGACCGAAACGCGGATGGCAACAGCGCGGTGAGGTTTTGAGTCTATTTAGTTTCCTCAGGCGCCGGCAGGGCATCCGCCCCTTGGCTCATCCTCGCCTTTCAGTCCGCTCACTCCCCGAAAGGCTCGGCGGACGCGGTCGCGTCCTCTACCGCTTCGCTCCAGGGCGCTCCACTGGACGCTGGGGGGCAAAGCGAGGAAGCCTAGCCAGCGGATGACGGCGCCCGGCGTTTGAAGGTGGGAAAACAGACGCTCAGCCATCCGCCAGGATGGCGTCCAAAAACGTCGCGCCGTAGCGTTCCAGCTTGCGCACGCCCACGCCGGGCAGCAGGCCCAGGCCGGTCAGGTCGCGGGGGCGGTTGATGACCATTTCCATGAGCGTGCTGTCGTGGAAGATGACGTAGGGCGGCACGCCCTGGGTCTTGGCCAGTTCCAGGCGCACGGCCTTCAGGCGATGCCACAGCTTGTCGTCCGGCGGGGCCAGCGAGGGGCCCGTGCGCCCGCCACCGGCGCGGCCGCCGCTGCGTCGCGCGTCACCCGACAGCACGGCGCGGTCGCGACGCAGGCGCACCGTCTCCTGCCCCTTCAGCACCGATGCCGCCTGGTCGGTCAGCATCAGGCCGCCGTGGCCCTCCGGATCGGCCGTCAGATGGCCCAGCGCCACCAACTGGCGGAACACCGTCTGCCAGTCGCCCTTGGAAATATCGGCGCCGCAGCCGAAGGTCTTCAACTGGTCGTGGCCGAAGCGCACCACCTTCTCCGTGGCGCCGCCGCGCAGCACGTCGATCAGATGGCCCACGCCGAACTTCTGGCCGGTGCGGTAGACGGCCGACAGCGCCTTCTGCGCCGCCATCGTGCCATCCCAGGTCTCCACCGGCTCGAAGCAGGTGTCGCAGTTGCCGCAATTGCCCGGATGATCTTCCCCGAAATAGGTCAGCAGCACCTGGCGGCGGCAATGGGCGGTCTCGCAGAAGCCCAGCAGGGCGTCCAGCTTGCGCCGTTCCGTGCGCTTGTGCTGGGCGCTGCTGTCCGAGGCGTCCATCATCTGGCGCAGCATGACCACATCCTGCAGGCCGTACAGCATCAGGGCATTGGCGGGCAGGCCATCGCGGCCGGCGCGGCCGGTTTCCTGGTAGTAGGCCTCCAGGCTCTTGGGCGCGTCCATGTGCACGACGAATCGGACGTTGGGCTTGTCGATGCCCATGCCGAAGGCGATGGTCGCCACCACCACGACGCCCTCGCCCTTGATGAAGCGGTCCTGGTTGGCCTGCCGCACGGACACGTCCAGCCCGGCATGGTAGGGCAGGGCGTCCAGCCCCTGTTCCTTCAGCCAGTGGGCCAGCGCCTCCACCCGGGCGCGCGACAGGCAATAGACGATGCCCGCATCCTCGGCATGGTGGCGGCGGATGAAGTCCAGCAACTGCCGGCGCTCATTGTCCTTGGGCGCCACGCGATAGGTGATGTTGGGCCGGTCGAAGCTGGAGACGAACTGTCGCGCCTCGCCCAGGGCCAGGCGCTCCACGATGTCGGCCTGGGTCTGCGCGTCGGCCGTGGCCGTCAGTGCGATGCGCGGCACGGTGGGGAAGCGCTCATGCAGCACCGACAGCTGCAGGTACTCCGGCCGGAAATCATGGCCCCACTGGCTGACGCAATGCGCCTCGTCCAGAGCGAACAGGCTGATGCGCGACCGGTCCAGCAATTCCAGGAAGCGCGGGGTGACCAGCCGCTCCGGCGCCACGTACAACAGATCCAGGTCGCCGCGCTCGCAGGCCCGCTCCACGTCCAGCGCCTCACGCCAGTCCAGGGTGGAGTTCAGGTAGGCGGCGCGCACGCCGGCCTGGCGCAGGGTGTCCACCTGGTCGCGCATCAGGGCGATCAGGGGGCTGACGACGATGGCCACGCCCGGCCGCGCCAGGGCCGGGATCTGGAAGCACAGCGACTTGCCGCCGCCAGTGGGCATCAGCACCAGGGCGTCGCCGCCCTGGATGACGTGGGTGATGATGTCTTCCTGGTTGCCGCGGAAGGCGGAATAGCCGTAGACGCGCTTCAGGATGTCCCGCGCCGTCGCCACCGGGTCACGCTGTGTTCCCGGGGGTGTTCCCGGGGGTGTTCCCGGGGCCCCCTCATCCTCCGGCCAGTCGCCATGGACGATGCTGGGCTCCGGCGCGTCGGCGTAATGGTCGGGCACGAAGTCGCCGGCCTCCGGATGCCCGGAGTCGTGAAAGCCGGCCTCCGGATAACCGGTATCCGGAAAATCAGGCTCCTGATCGAACAGGCTGGCGGAAAGGGGCCGGGCGTGGGACATGACGGCTCTGGGGCGTGGCCCGCCGTAAGGTGCAGGCAGGGCCAGGGATAGCGGTGCGGAGCTAGAATAAGCCCATATCTAGGGGGGCTGCGGGGTCCCTGTCCACTGCTTCCTGCGGCTTCCCCCATCATGGCCGGAACATCGCGGGAACGCCGGCGGTTTAAGGATGGACCACCCGGCGCAAGAGCCGCCGTCCTTCTTTTTGAGGAGAGGCCCGAACCACCAGACAGCTTGAAGAAATCGGTCTTCCATTGCGAACATGTGACCGGTATCGTTCGCTCCCTTCATTAAGGGCCTTTTCATCCTTACCTACGTAGGATAAGGGACGAGGCGTAGTTGAATGGCCGCCTACCCCCTCGGATATAGCTCCGAGGCCGGCAGTTGGGTAAGCGGCGCGCCTGGGGCCGCCATCGCGGCAAGCCTTCGTGTCCCCGAGACGCCGCCCAACCCACCGCAAGGGATGTCCGGCGCCGCCACGTCCAATGACGAGGATGATCCGCGTGCTGTACCAGCTGTTTGACATGCACCATGCCGCCCTGACCCCGCTCCGCCTGATGGCGGAGGCGACGCAGGCGACCTTCCGCAATCCCCTGGTCCCGGCTTCCTACACCGGCATGGGCCGCGCCATGGCCGCCGCCGGTGAGCTTATCGAGCGCACGACGCGCCGTTGGGGCAAACCGGAATTCGGCCTGAACATCACCCACATCGACGGCCGTGAGGTCGCGGTGACGGAAGAGGCGGCGCTGCGCAAGCCCTTCTGCGTCCTGCGCCATTTCCAGCGCGCCACGCCGCACAGCGACCCCAAGGTGCTGGTGGTGGCCCCCATGTCGGGCCACTACGCCACCCTGCTGCGCGGCACGGTGGAGGCGCTGCTTCCGTCCCACGACGTCTACATCACCGATTGGGTGGACGCGAAGCTGGTGCCCCTGTCGCGCGGTCGCTTCGACTTCGACGACTATGTCGAATACGTCATGGATTTCATCCGCTTCCTGGGGCCGGACACCCATGTCGTCGCCGTCTGCCAGCCGGCCGTGCCGGTGCTGGTGGCCGCGGCCGTCATGGCGCAGATGGAAGATACCTGCCAGCCGCGCAGCATGACCCTGATGGGCGGTCCCATCGACACCCGCGTGTCGCCCACCCAGGTGACCCAGCTGGCCGAGACCCGTGACATCGGCTGGTTCGAGCGCACGGTGACCACCTCGGTGCCGGTCTACTATCCGGGCGCCATGCGCCACGTCTATCCGGGCTTCATCCAGCTGACCGGCTTCATGTCCATGAACCTGGACCGGCACGTCGGCGCCCACGTCGATCTGTTCAAGCACCTGGTGCGTGGCGATGGCGAGAGTGCGGAGTCGCACCGCCGCTTCTACGACGAATACCTGTCGGTCATGGACCTGACGGCGGAGTTCTACCTGCAGACCGTCAGGATCGTGTTCCAGGACCACGACCTGCCCAAGGGTACCCTGGAATACCGGGGCATGCGCGTCGACCCGTCGGCCATCAAGAAGACGGCCCTGTTCACGGTGGAGGGTGAGTTGGACGACATCTCCGCCCCCGGCCAGACGGTGGCCGCCCACGCCCTGTGCAGCGGCCTGGAGGGCGGCATGAAGCAGCACCACCTGCAGCAGGGCGTCGGCCATTACGGCATCTTCAATGGCCGCCGCTGGCGCGAGCACATCATGCCGCGCGTGCGCGACTTCATCCGCAGCCATGAGCGTGCGGCTGCGGCCACGCCGCGACGGGGCGCGGCGGTCTGATCAGCGGACACGGAATGAAAAAGGGCGGTCCTTAGGGGCCGCCCTTTTTCATTGGTGCTGGATCGGGATGACATAGCGCACGAAGCCATCCGCGCCCTGGGCCACGCTGTCGTACAGGCGGCGGGCGGTGGCGTTGGTCTCTTGCGTGTGCCAGTAGACGCGGCCCCAGCCGTGCTCCCGGCCAAGCGCCACCAGCCGCTCGATCAGGGCCCGGCCCACGCCCTGGCCGCGCGATGCGGGGTCGGTGAACAGGTCTTCCAGGTAACAGATCAGGCCGGTGCCCCAGGTGTTGGGGTGCAGGACGTAGTGGCAGAAGCCGAGGATGCGGCCGGCCGCATCGCGCGCTACCAGTGCCTTCACGGCCGAATTTGGGTCCTGCAAGCGCGCCCATAGCGTGGTTGTCACGCCCGGATCAACGCGGACCTGGTAAAAAGCGCAGTATTGATCCCATAAGGGGCACCATGCGGCCTCGTCATCGGGGCCGATGGGCTCTATCTTAATTTCCGGGCGGGGTGACTCAGGCATGGCCATCGGGTGATCTCCGCTTAAGGCCTTTAGGCTCTATTGAAATCCACGCGCTTACGTTAGATTGCCGGCCCACATGCGTACACTTGTCCACCATCCCTTGTCCCCCTTCGCGCGCAAGGTCCGCGTCGTGCTGGCGGAAAAGCGCCTCGAGGTCGACCTCGAGGTCGAAAAGCCCTGGGAACGCCGTGAGGAGTTCCTGGCGCTGAATCCGGCTGGCGAGTTGCCGGTGCTGGTCGAGGATGACGGGGCGACGGTGGTGGAACACGCCGCCATCTGCAATTACCTGGAAGAGGCCTACCCCCACGCCCCCACGCTGCTGGGCCGCGAGGTCCTGCTGCGGGCGGAGGTGCGGCGCCTGGCCGCCTGGTTCGACGTGAAGTTCAACCAGGAGGTGACGGAGAATCTGGTGGGGGAGAAGCTGATCAAGCGCTTCTCCGGTTCCGGCACGCCCCATGCCCAGGCCATCCGCGCCGGCCTGGCCAACATCCATTACCACCTGGACTACATCGCCTATCTGGCGGACCGGCGGAAATGGCTGGCCGGGGACGACTTCTCGCTGGCCGACATCGCCGCGGCGGCGCACCTGTCGACCATCGACTATCTGGGTGACGTGCCCTGGGACCAGCATCCCGAGGCCAAGGACTGGTACATGCGCATCAAGTGCCGCCCCAGCTTCCGTCCCCTGCTGGGCGACCACCTGCCGGGCGCCCCGCCGCCCAAGCACTACGCGGATCTGGATTTTTAGTTTTTGCCGCGCCCTCAGGCGCCGGACAGCGGCATGAGGCTCATGCCGCTGGTCGTTTTTGGTGAGCCATCCCTCTGATTTGTTCCCGCCATAAATCCGCCGCGACCCTTTGCCACAAGCAGGGGGCCGCCGGTGCATTCCGCGCCGGCCCAAGAACGGATGGGAACCCCTATGCGTAGCCTGATCGCCGCATCCCTGATCGCGACCGCCAGCCTGGCGGCCCTGCCCCTGGCCGCCGCCCCCGCCACGGCGCAGGTCATGGCGGCCCAGCCGGTGCAGGACCAGGTGACCCTGACCCTGACGGCGGAGGATTGGGTGAAGACCGACACGGCGCGGGTGTCGCTGACGGTGGATGCCGGCGGCGGCAACGCCGGCTCCGCCCGCGCCGATGTGCTGAAGGCGGCGCAGGCCGTGTCCGACAAGGGAGAGTGGCGCGTCGTCTCCTTCGACCGGCAGCAGGACGCCGCCGGCCTGGATCATTGGCGGGCGGCGCTTGAGGCCCGCCTGCCGGAGGCCCAGCTCGGCGGCCTGGCCGACCGCGCCCGCCAGGCCAGCCGTGCCGGCCTGCAGATCCGCGTGGAGGGCGTGGACTTCACCCCCACCCTGGCGGAGCAGGAGGCCGTGCGCACCCGCCTGCGAGAGGCGCTGTACCGCCGCGTGACGGAGGAGATGAAGGGCCTGAACGCCGCCTTTCCCGGCCGCGACTTCCGCGTCGGCCGGGTGGACTTCAACGCCCCGGTGATGAGCGGCGGCATGGCGCCTCGCGCACCGATGATGGCCATGGCCAAGACGGCGGACGGCGCCCTGGCCGAGGGCGGGGGGCTGGACGTGGCGCAGAAGGCGACGCAGACGGCCCGCGTCACCTTCTCGGCCTACGCCCCGGCGGCGCCTCAGGGGCGGTGAGCCGCCCTTTCGGCCGCCAGCTGGTCGGCCAACCCCTCGCGATAACTGGGGTAGCGCAGACTGACCCCCAGCTCCGCCTTGATGCGGGCGTTGGCGATGCGCTTGTTCTCGCCATAGAAGCTGGTGGCCATGGGGGACAGGTTGGCCTGGTCGAAGGGCACCAGCGGCGGCGGCTCCAGTCCCAGCAACTCGGCGGCGTAGGACACCACGTCGGGGGAGGGGCAGGGGTGGTCGTCGGCCACGTTGTAGATGGCGCCGGGGTTGGGCCGTTCCATGCTGGCCATCAGGGCGCTGCCCAGATCGTGGATGTGGATGCGGCTGAACACCTGGCCCTTCTTGTCCACGCGCCGGGCGGTTCCCGCTCGCATCTGGTCCAAGGCGCTGCGGCCGGGGCCGTAGATGCCGGGCAGGCGGAAGCGATGGACGGGCAGGCCGTGGGCGTCATGCAGGGCCATCCACTGCGCCTCCGCCATCGCACGGGCCCTGCCCCGCTCCGTCGCCGGCTGAACGGGCGCCGACTCGTCCACCCAGCCGCCGTCCTTGTTGCCATAGACCCCGGTGGTGGAGAGATAGCCCACCCAGCGCAGGTTGGGCAGGGCCAGGATGTCGGGCGTCAGGGCCGCCAACACCCTGTCGCCCTCCGCCGTGGGCGGCACCGAGTCCAGCAGGTGGGTGGTGCCGGCCAGGGCGCCTGGCTCCAACGGCTTGTCGGGACTGAAGACGTGGGCCTCGATGCCCTGGGCGCGCAGGGCCGCCGCCTTCTCCGCAGTGCGGCAGGTGCCGGCCACCTGCCAGCCGGCGTCAAGCAGGCGGCGGGCCAGGGCCGTGGCGCTGAAGCCCAGGCCGAAGCAGAACAGGCGGCCGGGGAGGGGGGGATGCGACATGGCGACCAGGCTCCGTTAACCAATTGGGGTGCTTGCCCGTGACCCCCGCACCTTCAGGATGGCAGGGACCCGCGCCTGCCGGGGCGGGCCCCGCCCGTGCTATCCTGTGACCCGGGGCCGCGCCACGTAAGGCCGGCCCCGGGATGAAAGCACTTGCGATCCATCCGCCGTTCGGGACTCTAGGCGCCATGATGATTACCCTCAAGCTTCCCCACCTTTCCAGCCGCGTTCTGGCCCCGGCCATAACCGCCATCCTATGCGGCATCGCCACCGGCGCCGGGGCCGTGCCCGTGGCGCTGAACCGCGACACCTGCCTGCAGCGGGCCAAGGAACTGCCCGACTTCGCCTATGCCGAGGCGCAGCTGTGGGAAAAGAAGGGCGGCGGCAACGATGCCCGCCTGTGCCAGGCCATGGCCCAGCTGTTCCGGGGGGAATACAAGGAATCGGCGGTGGCGCTGGAGGCGGTGATTCCCGTCCTGGGCCTGCCGCCCAAGGTGACGGCGGGACTGTGGGGCAAGGCCGGCTGGGCCTGGTTCAACGCCAAGGAACACGCCAAGGCCGATACCGACTACACCAAGGCCATCGGCCTGCAGCCCGAGGATCCCGACCTGCTGATCGACCGCGCCACGGAACGGGCGGGGGCGGAGCGCTGGTGGGACGTGCTGCGCGACCTGGACCGGGCGCTCAGCCTGGATGGCGGCCGCGTCGACGCCATGGTCATGCGGGCGGAGACCAAGCACCGACTGGGCCGTGACGTGGAGGCCGGGCGCGATCTGCGCATGGCCCTGTCGCTGGATCCGGATAATGCCCAGGGCCTGCTGCTCAGCGGCAACATCAAGGCCGACCGGGGCGATAAGCCGGGGGCCAAGGCCGACTGGACCCACGCCGCGCAGGTCGCGGGCGACAGTGCCGCCGGCGCCGCGGCCCAGGACAACCTGGCCCGGCTGGACGGCAAGGATCCGATGAAGGATGACGCGCCGGCCAAGGCGGCCCCGAAGGCGGATGCCAAGACCGAGGACAAGCCCAAGGCCCAGTGACCGGCCTTATCTGAAGGGCCTTATCCCGGGACGCGGCGAATCGCCATTTCGGTGGCTTGACCCAGCCGCCGCCGTTCGACATAGCCCACGGTCGTGCCCCGGTCGGTCCGGGCGCGCACCTTGACCCAGCCCCCCGGGACGCCGCCAGCCGGCACGTCTTCCGCCAGCACCTCCAGCTCCGTGGTGGGGGGCAACAGGGCCACGGCCGCCTGCTGGTTGGTGGGGGCTGGATAGAGGAAGGCGCTGCGCCCCGCCACGGCGGCATGCGCCTTGGCCGGGGTGAACAGCAGGGCGGCTCGCGACAGCAGGGCCTGGCCCTTGTCCGTGCCCGTGGCACCGGCGGGGGCTATATAGGCGCGCGCCGCCACGGTCCCGGCGACACCCACCAGGGCCGCCAAGACATAGCCGCGCCAGCGGCCGCGCGGCTTCATCTTGGCCGACCGAGTCGGTTGGGCTACGGCACGGGCCTGGTGCCGGGCCGCCGCCAGCTCGCTGACCAGTTGGCCCGCCTGGCCCTCCGCCTTATCGGCGCGGGTCTGGGCCACGCGCAGGGCGCGCAAGGCCTCCTCCCGCTGGCGCTCCAAGGCCAAAATGCGGTCTTCCAGCGACCGGGTGTCAGACTGCGGCGGGGGCGGGGCTGTGCGATAGACCACCTTGGCCGGGGACTGGATCCACTGGCCCACGTCGTTGAAGCCCAAGCCCCGCTTGGGCAGCAGGCGGCGCAGCTTGGCCAGCGCCGTTACCGCCTCGCCTTCGAAATCCGATCCCAGCAGGCGGATCAGCTTCGCCACCTGCTCGCGATTGGCCTGTTCATTGTCGGTGTCACTGTCGGTCGTCATGCCGGCGCCTCAAGAGATGGTGCGCTGGGTTAACGGCGGCGGTTTTGGCGGGTTCCGTGGAAATTGGGCCGCGGCCGGAAGGCTTAAGCGGACCTCAGCCGTCCGGCGAAGGGGCCGTTTCCGCCGGGGTGGGGTGCCTGCCCCGCCACGTGGCGCGGGGGCAGGGACGGAGAAGAGTCTTAACCTTCCGGCAAGAAGTTCGGCGGAAAGGCCGCGATCATATCCCGCCTTCGCCACAATCCGGTCGAACGGCGGCCCCCTTCCATTGGGACTATGACCCTGCGCCCCGATGGTGGGACGCCCGATCAAACCCCCTCTGATCATTAAGGATCACGACCATGAGCATGTTCGCCCACCGCCGTCCCCTGCTGGCCCTCGCTACCGCTGCGGCCGTGATGGTGTCTTATGGGGCGTTCGCGGCAGACACCCCCGCCGCCCCGGCGCCTGCCGCCCAGGCCGCCGTGACCCAGGCCGCCACAACCACGGCCGCCCCGGTGCAGAAGGCTCCCGAGGCCGCCGCCACGGCCGCCAAGGCCGATGTCGCCAAGACCGCGGAAGCCTCCAAGCCGGCGGTGGAGGCGAAGGGTGCGGCGGTGAAGACCGAGGCGAAGACCGCCGAGGCCAAGACTGAAGCTAAGGCTGAGGGCGCGACGACCGAGACCAAGAAGGTCGCCCACCATCATGTGAAGAAGGCCAAGGCCGAGGTGGCCAAGACCACCGAAGCGGCCGCGCCCAAGAAGTAAGCGCGCCCGACCTTCCCACCCGTCTTACCAGGACGGCCCCGGCCCCAACGGTCGGGGCCGTTCCTGTTTCAGGCCAGTGGCAACGGACGCGGCTCCGGATCGCCGTCCAGGTCCGGCGCCGCCAGGGGCCGCACCGCCGCCAGGCGCTGCACCACGGCGGCGCGGGGCAGGGCGGTTTCCCCCTGCTCGAACGCCACCACCTGCAGGCCCGTTTCCCGCGCCAGGTCCAGCAGCTCCCCGTCGCGCAGCAGGAAGGCTGAGCTGGACGGGCGGCCGTGGCGCTGGTTGCCCTGGGCGAAGGTCTCATACAGCAGCACTCCGCCGGGCGTCAGCAGGCCGGGCAGGCGGGGCAGAAGCGGCCGGTGCAGATAGTTGGTGACGACGATGCCGGCGTAAGGTCCGCCCAGCGCCACCGGCGCCTCGCCCTCCAGGTCCGCTTGCAGGATGGTGATGCCGGGCTGGCCCGCCAGGTCGGCCACGCCGCGCGGGTCGATGTCCACGGCCGTCACCGGATGACCCAGTCCATGGAACAGGCGGGCATGGCGCCCGCCGCCGCTGGCCACGTCCAGCACGGCGCCACCCCGGGCCACCAGCGGCGCGAAGCGGGCGACCCAGGCGCTGGGCTGGCCCCGAGGGTCATGGTGCGGCGTGGAAATCGGGGGTGTGGGACTCATGGGGCATGGGCCTTATGCGCTGGGGGCCGCTGCATCGGCCGGGGTATGTTGCGGGCGTGGCTTTCCCCACCCACATCCAGACTGTATATGACATTTTCCCGCCCGAACCGGGCGGGCCGTTATCGATGGCCGCCGCGCACCCATGATCCTTTACGAAATGAAATGTGGCCAGGGCCACACCTTCGACGTCTGGTTCCGCAACGCGGACGCCTGCGACCAGCAGGTCGCGGCCGGTGAGGTCGCCTGCGCGGTTTGCGGCGACCACACGGTGGGCAAGGCTCCCATGGCGCCCCGCATCGCCAAGGGCCGGGGCGCCCGCGTGGAAGAGTCGCCGGCGCCAGTTCCGGCCCCACCGCAGCCGGCACACGAGGTGACGCCCGCAGCGGTGGCGGAGGCCGCGGCCCAGGGTCCGGCGGCGGTGATGTCCCTGCTGCGCGAGATGCGCCGCCAGGTGGAGGCCAACGCCACCCATGTCGGCGACCGCTTCGCCGAGGAGGCGCGCAAGATCCACTATGGCGAGGCCGAGGCCAAGGCCATCTACGGCGAGACCACGGACGAGGAAGCGGCGGAGCTGGTGGATGAGGGTGTGACCTTCGCCCGCATCCCCTGGGTGCCAAAGCACGATACTTGATCGTATTCCTCAAACGCCGGCGGGGCATCCGCCCCTTGGCTTGTCCTCACTTTCCAGTCCGCTGATGCTCCCCGGAAAGTTCCGGCGCCCGCGGTCGCGGGCCAGCGCTTCGCGCCTGGCGCCTTCGGGGGCAGGTGCTCTTTGAAGCGCTTCGTATCGGCGCCAGGCCCGCTATAGTGGCGGAAAGCAGCGAGGGAGAGCGCCCCATGTCCGATCCCGTGCCGACGTTCGGCCCCCGCGTGGTCACGGTGCCGCCAGGGGAGGATAGGGAGCGGCTGGTCTGCCCCGACTGCGGCTACATCGCCTACGACAATCCCAAGATCGTGGTGGGCTCGGTCGCCCTGTGGCAGGACCGCATCCTGCTGTGCCGCCGCGCCATCCCGCCGCGAATCGGCTACTGGACCCTGCCTGCGGGCTATATGGAACTGGCGGAGACGACGCAGGACGGCGCCGCCCGCGAGGCGTGGGAGGAGGCGGGCGCCCGCCTGGCCATCGGCCCCCTGCTGGCCGTCTACAACATCCCCCGCATCAGCCAGGTGCAACTGATCTACCTGGCGCGGCTGACCAGCCCGGAGATCGCCGCCGGCCCGGAAAGCCAGGCGGTCGCCCTGTTCGCCTGGGACGATATCCCCTGGACCGACCTGGCCTTCCCCAGCGTGGACTGGGCGCTGCGCGAGTATGAGGCGCGGCGGGATGTCATCCGCGCCGGCCAACCCTTCGCCCCCGCCACCAACCCGGTGGACGGGCTGTAGGACGCACCACGTCCTGAGGGTCAGAAATACACCTGGTGGCTGACCATGTCGCGCAGGCGGTCGCTCTTGGGATCGGTGTATTCCTCCGGCAGGCCGTCCTGGACGCGCAGCCAGGACAGCCGGCTTTCCACGCCGCAATGCACCTCCGGCGCCACCGCCTCCGGGTTGTCCAGGCTGCCGATGGTGACGCTCATCCAGTCGCTGTCGGGATAGGCGAAGGTCAGCGGCGTGCCGCACTGGGCGCAGAATCCCCGCTCCGCCACCGAGGAGGAGGCGTAGAAGGTGGGCCGGCCCGTTCCGCTCCAGGTCACCGTGTCCTTGCGCACCCCCGCCAGCGCGGCGAAGACGTTGCCCACGGCGCGCTGGCACATGCGGCAATGGCAGAAGTGCACGCCCTCCGGCGTCATGGTGCTGTGATAACGCACGGCGCCGCATTGGCAGCCGCCGGTGACGCCTTCGGGTTTGCCGTCGCTCATTCCGCTGCCTCCTTGGCCGCCGTTTCCTTGATGTCCGTCCGCTTGATGCCATCCAGCACCCGGCGGGTGTTGGCGGCGCAATCCAGTCCCTGGGGGCTATTCTCCAGTTTCCTGGAGTTCGCCGCCGACATCAATCAGGTGGCGCGCATGCCGCTCTTGGACCGCAAGCGCATGGCCTGAAACGCCAACGGCGCGGAACCCCCGAAGGACCCGCGCCGTCGCTCATAACACGCCGGTGCGTCCGCTCAGTTCAGCGTGCGCACGTCCGTCAGCTTGCCGGTCAGGGCGGCGGCGGCGGCCATCTCGGGGCTGACCAGATGGGTACGGCCGCCGGGGCCCTGGCGGCCCTCGAAGTTGCGGTTGGAGGTGGAGGCGCAGCGCTCACCCGGCTTCAGCTTGTCGTCGTTCATGGCCAGGCACATGGAACAGCCGGGCTCCCGCCAGTCGAAGCCGGCGGCGACGAACACCTTGTCCAGGCCCTCGGACTCGGCCTGTTCCTTCACCAGGCCGGAACCCGGGACCACCATGGCGTAGATGCCGTCCTTCACATGGCGGCCTTCCACCACCTTGGCGGCGGCGCGCAGATCCTCAATGCGGCTGTTGGTGCAGCTGCCGATGAAGACCTTGTCCACGGGAATGGCGTCCAGCGGCGTGCCGGCCGTCAGCCCCATGTACTTCAGTGCGCGTTCCATGGCGGCGCGGCGGTGCTCATCCGCCTCGTCGGCGGGGTTGGGCACGGCGGCGGTGATGGGCAGCACGTCCTGCGGGCTGGTGCCCCAGGTGACCATGGGGGCGATGTCCTCGGCCTTCAGCACGACCTCGCGATCGTACACAGCGCCCTCGTCTGAGGGCAGGCTCCTCCACCAGTTGACGGCCTGTTCCCAGGTCGCCGCCTTGGGCGCCTGCGGGCGGCCCTTCAGGTAGTCGAACGTGGTCTCGTCCGGGGCGATCAGGCCGGCGCGGGCGCCCGCCTCGATGGCCATGTTGCAGACCGTCATGCGGCCTTCCATGCTGAGGCCGCGGATGACGGAGCCCGCGAACTCGATGACATGGCCGGTGCCGCCGGCGGTGCCGATCTTGCCGATGATGGCCAGCACCACGTCCTTGGCGGTCACGCCCACGGGCAGCTCGCCATCCACGGTGATGCGCATGTTCTTCGACGGCTTCAGCAGCAGGGTCTGCGTGGCCAGCACGTGCTCCACGTCCGAGGTGCCGATACCGAAGGCCAGGGCGCCGAAGGCCCCGTGCGTGGCGGTGTGGCTGTCGCCGCAGACGATGGTCATGCCCGGCTGGGTCAGCCCCTGCTCCGGCCCCACGACGTGGACGATACCC
Source organism: Nitrospirillum amazonense (assembly GCF_007828045.1). Lineage (GTDB taxonomy): Bacteria > Pseudomonadota > Alphaproteobacteria > Azospirillales > Azospirillaceae > Nitrospirillum > Nitrospirillum amazonense_C. The sequence goes on from NZ_VITN01000003.1 coordinate 374,705, forward strand.
TGGCGGATATCGGACATGTCGTAGTAGTCGACGCCGAATTCCTGGGTGTTGATGGCCAGCTGCTCCACCTGGATGCGGCTTTCCTCATTCTTGATGCCGGCCAGACGGTCATGGCTGGTGGGGACGTTGTGGTCGGCCACGGCCAGGGTGGCGGACGGGCGGCGCACCTTGCGGCCGGCCATGCGCAAGCCCTCGAACGCCTGCGGGCTGGTCACCTCGTGCACGAGGTGGAGATCGATGTAGAGCACGCAGGTGCCGTCCTCCTGGCGGTGGACGACGTGGCTGTCCCAAATCTTGTCATAGAGGGTGCGCGGCTTGCCCATGGATCTTCACTCTGATGCGGACCGACATTTCCGAAACACGAAAACCCATGCGGTGGGTCTTTTTGTTTCACGGAGGCGCAGAATAACGACCGGTCCTGTCGCGGACAAGGGTCGCACACCGCCATGGATCGCATAGCGGTCATTTGTTCTTGCGTCCCCAGCACCGGCGAAGACCCCCCAGGCCCCAGCCCCGACCAGGGCCGCCGGCGTCCGAGGCAACCAAACAGCTGGCAATAAAAACCCCGCCTTTCGGGCGGGGCTTTTTATCAACTAAGCGCTCAGCGGCTCGCGTTCGTCTTCGGCCTGGGCATCGCCCTCGCCGTCGTCGCCCGTCTCGCCGCCCTCGGCGTCGTCGTAGCCCGTCTGCGGCTGATAAGGCCGGGGCTCGCCGCCGCGCTGGCGCTGTTCGGACTCGTTGATCTGCGTGATGATGCGGAAATAGTGCTCCGCATGCTGCAGATAGTTTTCCGCCGCCACCCGGTCGCCGGACGATTGGGCGTCACGGGCCAGGGCCAGGTACTTCTCATGCACCTGGAAGGCGTTGCCGCGGATGCGCACATCCGGGCCGTTGCTGTCAAAGGTCTGGTGGCGCAGGGGCACGTTCTGGCGGCGGTTGTTGCCGCCACCATTGTTGCCGCCGCCATTGCCGCCGCTGTTGCCGCCGGCATTGCCACCGTTGTTACCGCCGCGTCCACGCGAACGCCTGGAGTTCGGTCCCTGTCTCATCCGACTGCTGCTCTAGCCCCGTTGGAGTTCGATGCATGCCGTGCCAAGGGGGCGGACATCATCATCCGCGCCACCGCATCCGATCCCGGAATCCACACCGTAACCCGGAAGGAAACCGGATCGGCCATGCTGGGCAAACTGGCATGCCGTGGTGATCATCATTGGCCCATGAACGCTAGCCCGGCTTCTATAACGGTGTCCCCCGTTTCGAACCTGGCGCGTCGCCCCTTCGGCCTTCACCACGCAAAATGACCCTAAACGCTGAATCCCGCTAATCCAACATTTTTTTTGGCGATGCCGCCCTGCGCGGTAGGCGCAAGCGGTCAGGGGCCTTGGTCTTTTGGGGAATCAGGCGGCCGCCGGGCGGCGACCACCCGGTCGTGGCCGGCCAAATCGTCCACCCGTTCCAGCACCTCCAGGCCTGCGGCGGTGAACAGGGCCGCCACGTCCGCCCCCTGGCCGGCGCCATGCTCCACCGCCAGCAGGCCCCCGGGCACCAGCAGGCCACCGGCCACCGTGGCCAGGTGACGGTACGGGGCCAGCCCGTCGGCGCCGCCGTCCAGTGCGCGCAGGGGGTCGAAGGTCCGCACCTCCGGCTCCAGGCCGGCGATGTCGGCGGCCGGGATGTAGGGCGGGTTGGAAACGATGGCGTCGAAGCGGGTCCCGCCGCCCAGGGCGTCCGTCCAACTGCCGACCACGAAGGCGCTGCGGCCGGCGAATCCCAGGGCCCCCGCGTTGGCGGCGGCGGCGCGGGCGGCGCCAGGGACGATGTCCACGCCCAGGCCCCAGGCGCCCGGCATCTCGGACAGAAGCGCCAGCAGGATGCAGCCGCTGCCCGTGCCCAGGTCCAGCAGCCGCCGGGGGCGCTGGCCGTCGGGCAGGTGGCGCAACGCGGTTTCCACCAGGGTCTCGGTATCGGGGCGGGGATCCAGCGTGTCCGGCGCCAGGCGAAACTCCAGGCTCCAGAACTCCCGCCTGCCCAGGATGCGCGACACCGGTTCGCGCGCCGCCCGACGGTCGACCAGGGTGGCCAGGGCGGCCTGGGCCTCGACCGGCACCGGCCGGTCGCCGTCCAGCAGCAGGGCGGTGCGCGACCAGCCCAGCGCCTCCTCCGCCAGCAGGCGCACATCCAGCCGGGGGCTGGCGCAGCCGGCGGCGGCGAGGCGTTCCTCGGCCGCCTTCAGGACATCGCGAAGGGGCAACGGGGCGCCCACGGGCCCGCTCACTGCAGTTCGGCCAGGCGCTCCGCCTCATCCTGGGCGATCAGCGCTTCCACCACCTCATCCAGGGCCTCGCCCGCCATGACCTTGTCGATCTTGTAGAGCGTCAGGTTGATGCGGTGGTCGGTCACCCGGCCTTGGGGGAAGTTGTAGGTGCGGATGCGTTCGGAACGGTCGCCGCTGCCCACCTGGCTCTTGCGGTTGGCGGCACGTTCCGCGTCCAGGGCGCTGCGCTGCAGGTCATACAGACGGGAACGCAGCACGCGCAGGGCCTTGGCCTTGTTCTTGTGTTGCGACTTCTCATCCTGCTGGCTGACCACCAGGCCGGTGGGCAGGTGGGTGATGCGTACGGCGCTGTCGGTGGTGTTGACCGACTGGCCGCCGGGACCGCTGGAGCGGAACACGTCAATGCGCAGGTCCTTCTCGTCGATCTGGATGTCCACCTCCTCCGCCTCGGGCAGGACGGCCACGGTGGCGGCGGAGGTATGGATGCGCCCCTGGGTTTCCGTCGCCGGCACGCGCTGCACCCGGTGCACGCCCGATTCGAACTTCAGCCGGCGGAACACACCCCGGCCGGAAATGCTGGCGATGGCTTCCTTGTAGCCGCCCAGGCCGGTCTCCGAGATCTCGATGACCTCGAAACGCCAACCCTGGATGCCGGCATAGCGGCGGTACATGTCGAACAGGTTGGCGGCGAACAGGGCCGCCTCGTCGCCGCCGGTGCCGGCACGCACCTCCAGCATGGCGTTTTTGTCGTCGGCGGCATCCTTGGGCAGCAGGGCCAGCATGACCTGGCGCTCCAGTCCGGGCAGGGCCTTCTCCGCCTGGATCAGTTCCTCTTGCGCCAGCTCGCGCATCTCGGGATCGGCCTCCGCCTCCGCCATGCGGGCGAGATCCGCCAGGTCGGACCGGGCGCGGCGCAGGTCCGCGATCGACTCCGCTACCGGCGTCAGCTCCGCGAACTCCTTGCTCATGCGGGTGTAGGCGTCGGCCGCCAGCGTGCCCGTCGCCAGGGCGTCGCGCAGCTCGTCATGCCGGGCCGACAGCTTGGCCAGCGTGTCCCCGAACCGTTCTTCCAATGTGGTCATGGTCGTTCCGTCATCCCGTGTCCGGGCTGACTAAAGCCCCTCAAGCGCCAGGCGCGGCCATCCGGCCGCTTGGCTTGTCCTCAGTTTCCAGTCCGCTGACGCTCCCCAGAAACTTCCGGCGGCTGCGGTGGCAGCCTGGCGGCATGAGCAAAGGCCCATGCCGCGGGCATTCTCATACTACTCGGCGGCAGCGGCGGCTTCCTCGGCGGCCTGGGCGGCCTTGATCTCCTCGGCCTTCTTCTCCACCAGCGACACCAGGTGGTCGACGATGCTCTCGTCCTTCAGGCGATGGGCCGGCTGGCCCGCCAGGAACACCTGGTGCACGCCCTTGCCGCCACCGGTGAAGCCGATGTCGGTCATGGTGGCCTCGCCCGGGCCGTTCACCACGCAGCCGATGACCGAGACGGTCATGGGGGTGGTGATGTGGGCCAGCCGCTCCTCCAGTACCTCAACCGTCTTGATGACGTCGAACTGCTGGCGGGCGCAGGACGGGCAGGAGATGACGGTGACGCCGCGGCGGCGCAGGCCCAGCGACTTCAGCATCTCGAAGCCGACCTTGACCTCCTCCTCCGGGGGGGCGGACAGCGACACGCGGATGGTGTCGCCAATGCCCGACCACAGCAGCATGCCCAGGCCGATGGAGGACTTCACGGTGCCGGCGCGCAGGCCGCCGGCCTCGGTGATGCCGATGTGCAGGGGATAGTCGCAGGCCTCGGCCAGGCCCTGGTAGGCGGCCACGGCCAGGAACACGTCCGACGCCTTCACGGAAATCTTGAACTCCCGGAAGTCATGGTCTTCCAGGATCTTGGCGTGGGTCAGGGCACTTTCCACCAGGGCCTCGGGGCAGGGCTCGCCATAGCGCTCCAGCAGCTCGCGCTCCAGCGAGCCGGCGTTGACGCCGATGCGCATGGCGCAGCCATGGTCCTTGGCGGCCTGCACCACCTCGCGCACCCGATCGGCGGAACCGATGTTGCCGGGGTTGATGCGCAGGCAGGCGGCACCCGCCTCGGCGGCCTCGATGGCGCGCTTATAGTGGAAATGGATGTCGGCCACGATGGGCACGTGCACCGCCTTCACGATCTCCTTCAGTGCCGCCGTCGATTCCTCGTCGGGGCAGGAGACGCGGACCATGTCGGCGCCGGCCTCTTCGGCCCGCAACACCTGCTCGATCGTCGCCTTGGCGTCGGCGGTCAGGGTGTTGGTCATGGTCTGGACGGAAATCGGCGCGTCGCCACCGACCAGGACGTTGCCGACACGAATCTGACGGGAGGTCCGGCGCAGGATCTGGCGATACGCACGATGGGAGGTGGACATGGGAACTGGCCTCATGGGGGAATTTGATCGGTAAAGTGCTGCCGGAAGGCCCCGGGATCAAGAGGCCATCGCACAAGGCTTCACCGCGCCGTGTGCGGGACGGCGCGGTGCATAATGGTTAAGCGGCCGACGCGATTGCCCTATTTGCCGCCGGCGGCCTTATCCAGCGTGACCAGCACGATGTCGTTGCTGTGCATGGGTAGGGTGGTGGCATAACGGCCATCGGCGCCCACGGTAACGGTCTTGTCCGCCTCGGGCAGGTCGCGCGTCAGGTCGGTCAGTTTGGCCTGCTGCTCCGCCGACAGGGTCTTGGGCGCGCCCATGTCGATGTAGGCGGAATAGGCGTCGTTGGCGCGGAAGCCGGTGCGGTGCACGGCCAGGCGGTAGGTGCCTGGCTTCAGGCCCCGGAACGACACCTTGACCGGCGGGGCCGCCTTGTTGGGGATGACCTTGTTGTAGAAGGACCGGTTGCTGACCGGCTGGTGTGGCTGCTGGAAATCCCACACCAGGGCGGCGGCCTTGCCCTCCGTCGCGGACGCCATCACCTCGCCGTCCGTCACCGGCACCGCCTGGCCTTGCAGGGCGTGCAGGTACTTGTACGCGAAGTAGGCCGGCTTGCGGATGCCCTCGCGGTTCATCAGGCCGAAGCCGCCCTCGAACGGGGCGGTGGGCGGGCCGGGTTCCTCGAACAGGTCGCTGTAGGTCCAGTAGCTCATGCCCTGGACCATGCCTTGGCTGGCCTTCAGCTTGGCCAGGATGTAGGGCGCGCTGATGTAGCTGTCGTGTACCAGGTCACGCGGGGTGTAGCTGGTGCTCCACTCCGTGAAATAGAGCGGCAGGGTGGGGAAGCGTGAGGCGGCGATCTGCTGGCGCACCTTGCGCACGTCGCCCACGATGGCATCGGGCGAGGGCGACAGCTTGGTGTCGGCCTTGCCGGCCTCATCCAGGAAACCGCCGTCCACGCCATAGGTGTGGGTGGTGACGAAGTCCACGGGCGCGCCGCTCTTGGCCACATGGTCCAGGAATTCCGGCACCCAGGTGGCACCGGCGGTGGCGGGGCCGCCCACGCGCAGTTCCGGGTCGATGGCCTTCATGGTGTTGGCCGTCAGGTCGTACAGCGCGAAATACGCCTGCTGGTCGCCGCCTTCCCAGAAGCCCGCCAGGTTGGGCTCGTTCCACACCTCGAAGAACCAGCTGCGCACCTCGGCCTGGCCGTAGCGCGCCTCGATGTGCTGGACGAAGGCGGTGATCAGGTCGCGCCAGGCGTTGGGCCGGGGGTGGGAGGTGTTGCCCTCCCAATAGAAAATCTTGTTCTCCGACGTTGCCATGGCCTTGGGCGTAAAGCCCAGCTCGACGAAGGGCTTCAGCCCGCGCGCCTTCAGGTCGTCGTACAGTTGGTCGATCTTGCTCCAGTCATAGGTGATGGTGCCGTTCTCGACCTTCACCGTGCCCAGCACGTCATGGAAGATGGCGTGGAAGCGGATGTAGCGGAAGCCCAGCTCATCCTGCGTGGTCTTCAACTGCGCCATGCTGTCCGGCCGCATCAGGGTGCCCGGAAAATCGGACCCGATGGACAGGTCGTAGAAGCGGTCCAGCGGCTGGGTCGCCTTGGCCACGTCCACCTCGACCTGGCGGATGCGGCCTTCGGCCCGGGCCGCCTTGGGCGCCAGGCCCACGGCCAGGGCCACGCAGGCGGAAAGACAGGCGGCGACGGCCGCCTTGCTGCGAAACAGGGAAGCCATCAGTGAGTCACCCGAGCCTGTAGATCATCCGGTTGCAGGGGATAGCTGCGCACCACCTGGCCCTTGGCGCCCAGGGCGGCCAGGTCCTTGCCATCCAGGCTGACCACTACGCCGCCGGCATTGCCGGTTTCCAGGGTCAGGCCGGGCACATCGGGGGCGCGGAAGCTGTCGCCCGGGTGCAGCACGCGGGACGCCCACAGCGTGCCCTTGGCGTCGCGCACCTGGATCCAGCTTTCGTCCGTGGCGCGCACCACCACGCGGGCCGGGCCGGTTTGGCCGAAGACGCGGCCCTTGGCGGGCGCCGGCGCCGCCCCGGGTGCGGTGGTGTCAGGGGCGGTGGTATCGGGGCGCATGCTGGCATCGGCCGGGGCGGCGTCCGGATCGGCCGCGGCGGTCTTGGGCTGGCCCAGGTCGGGCATCTGCGGCGCCTCGTCATCCGGTGCCTCGGACGCGACCGGTGCCGGGGCGGCCGGCTGCGGCGCCGCCGCGATCTTGCCCGGCGCGGCGCTTCCCTGGCCCGCGGGGGCATTGGTCGCCGGCGCCTGCGGGGCGGCGACCGGGGCGGTGCCGGGGGCCGCGGGCACGGGGCCGGGCATGGCGTCGGGCAGCGGCGCGGTGGCATCGGGGGCGGCCCCCACTTCCGGTGCGGTGGGCTGCGCCTGGTTCAGCAGGGCCTGCACGGCGGGGGCCGGCAGCACGTTGGCCGGCGGCGGGGAGGCGTCGCTGTTGCCCGTCAGGTGGGCCAGCCGCTCCGGCAGCTTGGGCACCAGGTCCAGGGCGCTGCGGTCGGCGGAGGAATAGAGGTACCACCCGCCGTAAAGCGCCGCCGCCAGCACGACGGCGCCCACGATCAGCGCGCCGCTGGGCACGCGGTTCTCGCTGACGGGGATGGGCAGATACAGTTCCGCCGGGCGGACGTGGCCCGCCGTCTCATCCTTGAAGCGGTTCAGCAGGTCGCCCGAATCGATGCCCAGCAGATCGGCGTAGCTGCGCAGGAAGCCCAGGATGTAGGCCTGGCCCGGCAGGTCGCCGTAGCGGCCGTCCTCGATGGCCTCCAGATAGGGGCGGCGGATGCGCAGTACGTTGGCCACGTCCGCCAGGTCATAGCCCAGTTCCTCGCGCCGCATGCGCAGGATGTCGCCCACGGTTTCGCGCGGCGCCTGCGGTTCGGCGGCGCGGCCAGCGTCGATCATGTCCCGATAACGGTCGCGGCGTTCAGTCATGACGGCTGTCCCAGCACAGAAGGGCCCAGGGGGCACCCGGAATTCGTATTTGAATTGTCCCAACCGCCGGTTCGAATATTACCCAACCGTCGTTGACGGGGGAGTCTTATCAAGGGCGCCGCGGTACCGCAACCATCGTGCCGTCAGAATTAATTAGATAGGCTAAAGCCGCACGCCGTGATCGCGGGCGAAGGCCAGCAGGTGCTGGCGCAACGACCGGTCGGGGCGCCCCAGCAGGCTGTCCAGGAACCGCTGCAGCACGCCCACGTCGACCGAGCGGATCATGGTCTTGATCTCGCCGAAGGCGCCCGGGCTCATCGACAGGGTGCGGAAGCCGCAGCCCAGCAGGGCCATGGCGTCCAGGGGCCGGCTGGCCATCTCGCCACACAGCGACAGCTGCACCCCGGCCGCGTCGCACCGGTGCACCAGCATGCGCAGCACCGACAGCATGGCCGGCGACAGCAGGTCATAGCGGTTGTTCAGCATGGGATTGCCGCGGTCGCTGGCGAACAGGTACTGCAGCAGGTCGTTGGACCCCACGGACATGAAGTCGATGTGGGGCAGCAGCGCGTCCAGCTGGAACAGCAGCGCCGGCACCTCCATCATCACGCCCACCTTCAGGTCGCGGGGCGGGGCCATGCCGTCCTGCTCCAGCCGGCGCAGCTCCAGATCCAGCACGCGGCGGGCGCGGAGGAACTCCGACACCTCGGCCACCATGGGGAACATCACCCGCAGGTCGCGGCCCGAGGCCGCCCACAGCAAGGCCCGCAACTGCTTGCGCAGCATGGCCGGGCGGTCCAGGCCGATGCGGATGGCGCGCCAGCCCAGGGCCGGGTTCTCCTCGCCCAAGTCGGGGAAGTAGGGCAAGGTCTTGTCGCCGCCCACGTCCAGGGTGCGGAAGGTGACGGGCTTGTCGCCTGCCTCATCCAGCACCTTGGCGTAGGTTTCCTTCTGCACCGTCGTGTCGGGATAGGTGTGCCGCACCATGAAGGGGATTTCGGTGCGGTACAGGCCGATGCCGTCGGCGCCGGTGGCGTGCAGGTGGGGCAGGTCGATCAGCAGGCCGGCGTTCAGCATCAGGCGCACGGGCACGCCGTCGCGTGTCACCGACTCCAGCTCGCGGGCGGCGGCGAACTCGCGCTTGCGCTCCTCCCCCACCTCGATGCTTTTCAGGAAGGCTTCGGTGATGTCTTCGGCGGGACGCACGAAGACCTGGCCGTGGTCGCCATCGACGATGACGAAGTCCAGCGGGTCGACGCGGCTCAGCACGCCGGTGCACTGCCCCACCACGGGAATGTCCAGGGCGCGGGCCACGATGGCCACGTGGCTGTAGGCCGCACCTTCCTCCAGCACCAAGCCGCGCAGGCGGGTGCTGTCGTAGTCCAGCAGTTCGGCGGGCCCCAGGTTGCGGGCGACCAGCACGAACGCGTCCGGCAGGGTGCCGCCGTCCGCCTTGTCCTGGCGGCCGGCCAGGTGCTGCAACAGGCGGTTGGTGATGTCGTCCAGGTCCAGCTGGCGTTCGCGGATGTAGCTGTCGGTCACCGACGCCATGCGGGCGCGGTTGTCGTTCTGCACCTGCTGCACCGCCGCCTCCGCCGTCAGGCCGGTGCGGATGGCCTCGCGGATGCGCGACAGCCAGCCACGGTCGGTGGCGAACATGCGATAGGTTTCAATGATCTCGTGATGCTCGCCGCCGGTCTCGCCCGACAGGATCAGCAGGCGGTCGATGGCGGAGTGCATGCTGTCCACCGCCTCGCGCAGGCGGCGCAGCTCCAGCTCCGGATCGTCGGCCACCATTTGGCGGATGGTCAGCTGCGGCCGGTGCAGCACGGCCACGGCCATGGCGATGCCCCGGTTCAGGCTGACGCCGTCCAGGCGCGAGGGCAGCAGCACCAGGTCGTTGGCCACCTGCAGTTCGCGGTTGTCGACCAGCTCGCCCGTGGCCACCAGCTCGGCCACCACCATGGCGATGGTCTCCAGCGTCTCCACGTCCTGTTCGTCATAGGCGCGGCGGGCGATGTGCTGGATGGCCAGCACGCCGCGCACGCGGCCGCCGCGCAGGATGGGCACGCCCATGAAGCTGTCGAACGGGTCCTCGCCCGTTTCCGGACGGTAGGCGAAGTTGGGATGGCTGGGCGCGTTGGCCAGGGCCACCGGCCGGGCGTGGGCGGCGATGTCGCCCACCAGGCCCTCGCCCACCCGCAGGCGGGTCTTGTGCACGGCGTCCAGGTTCAGGCCGATGGTGGCGAACAGCTCCAGCACCTCCCCCGCCCGCATGACGTAGCAGGAACAGACATCCGCCCCCATTTCGGCGGCGATCAGCATGACGATCTTGTCCAGCCGCGACTGGGCAGTGCCCCCGGCGGCCATGACGTCGCGCAGCCGGGCCAGCAGGCGCCGGGCGCCACCCGCCGCATCGGCGGACCGGCGGAGTTCGGTAGCGGTACCGGTGGTAATGGTACCGGTTTCCGGAACCTCAAGCCCCGGGTCGATGAGGGTGGGGGGAGTTCCGGAATGCGGTGCCACTAGCCTGCCGCTCCCGCCAGCGCCAGCGCCGGTCCCGCTTCCTGGGTCCTTGAGTCCTTGGCATGCCCGTACCGGCCGGCCAGGGCGTCCTCCGCCTGGGCCACCAGCTCGGCCAGGATATCGGCCGTCGGCTGTTCGCGCGTCACCATCCCCACCGACTGCCCGGCCATCAGGCTGCCATTCTCCACGTCGCCGTCGATGACGGCGCGGCGCAGGGCGCCGGCCCAGAAATGCTCGATCTCCAGCTGGGCGTCCTTCTGTTCCACCTCGCCGCGGTTGAAGCGCTCCACCACCTCGCGCTGGAAATCCATGAAGCGGCGGGTGCCCTCGTTCTGCAGGGCGCGGACCGGGATGACGGGGAAGCGGCTGTCCAGCTGGGCGGACGGCATGGCGTCGCGCGCGCTGGCCCGGATGAAGGCGCGCTTGAAATTGGGGTGGGCGCGGGACTCCGTGGCGCAGACGAAGCGGGTGCCCAGCTGCACACCGGCGGCTCCCAATTCCAGGTAGGCCACGATGGCCTCGCCCCGGCCGATGCCGCCGGCCACGAACACGGGCACGTCCCGAATCTCCGGCAGGATCTCCTGCGCCAGGACCGAGGTGGCGACGGGTCCGATATGGCCGCCGGCCTCCATGCCCTCGATGACCAGGGCGTCCACGCCCATGCGGACCAGCTTCTTGGCCAGGACCAGCGCCGGTGCGAAGCACACCACCTTGGCGCCCCCGTCCTTCAGCTGCTTGATCACCGGCGCGGGGGGCAGGCCGCCGGCCAGGACGACATGGTGCACGCCGTGGTCCAGGCAAACGGCGGCCAGCGTGTCCAGCTGCGGGTGCATGGTGATGAGGTTGACGCCGAAGGGCTTCGCCGTCAGCGCCCGGGTGGCGTCGATCTCCTGGGCCAGCATCTCGGGCGTCATGGCGCCGCAGGCCAGCACGCCGAAACCGCCGCCGTTGGAAATGGCGGCCACCAGGCCGGCGTCCGACACCCAGGTCATCGCGCCGCCCATGACGGCCAGCTCCGTGCCCAGAAAATCGCGCCCACGGGTCCACAGCGCGTCCAGCTTGTCGCGAGCGGTTCCAATCGTGGTGGTGGTCGACATCAAAAACGCTTCCTTTTGGCGGAAAAAATACGTCACCCGCGGCATGACGCGGCGGCCGGTGCCCCGCCGCGGGGGAACGACGCCGATCCCTAACCTAAAACAACCCCTGAAAACAACAATGCCCCGGGGGACGGTCTTCCAGTCCCCCGGGGCAGAGTGTCGCTCAGATGCTTATGCCTGGTCCAGGCCGTAAGCGGTGTGCAGGGCGCGCAACGCCAGTTCGGTGTATTCCTCGGCGATCAGAACGCTGACCTTGATCTCGCTGGTGGAGATAACCTGGATGTTGATGCCGCGGTCGGCCAGGGCCTTGAACATGCGCTGGGCCACGCCGGCGTGGCTGCGCATGCCCACACCGATGACTGAGACCTTGACCACGTTGCTGTCGGCGATCAGGCGGCGGAACTTCAGGTCGTCCTTGGCGCCTTCCAGCACCTGCACGGTGCGGTCCAGGTCGGCCTTGGTGACGGTGAAGGTCATGTCGGTGGTGGTGCCGTCCTCCGACACGTTCTGCACGATCATGTCGACGTTGATGGCGGCGTCGGTGAGCGGGCCGAAAATGGCCGCCGCCACGCCCGGCCGGTCTTCCACGCCCACCAGGGTCACCTTCGCCTCATCCCGGCTGTAGGCGATGCCGCTGACCAGTTCCTGTTCCACGATTTCGTCCTCATCAACGACAAGAGTTCCCGGCAACGCGCTGCCGGCCGCTTCCTCGAAGGTCGACAGCACCTGGACACGCACCCGGTGCTTCATGGCCATTTCCACCGACCGGGTCTGCAGGACCTTGGCGCCCAGGGACGCCATCTCCAGCATTTCCTCGTATGTGATGCGGCCCAGCTTGCGGGCCTTGGTCACGATGCGCGGGTCGGTGGTGTAGACGCCATCCACGTCGGTGTAAATATCGCAGCGCTCGGCCTGGACCGCCGCCGCCAGGGCCACGGCCGAGGTGTCGGAACCGCCGCGTCCCAGGGTGGCGATGCGCCCATCCTTGGACACGCCCTGGAAGCCCGCCACCACGGCCACCTCGCCGGTGGACATGCGGGTCACCAGGTCGCCGGACTCGATGCGCTCGATGCGGGCCTTGCCATGCACGTCGTCGGTGATCAGGGGGATCTGCCAGCCCTGCCACGACCGGGCCGGGATGCCGATCTCCTGCAGGGCGATGGCCAACAGGCCGCTGGTCACCTGCTCGCCCGAGGCGACCACGGCGTCGTATTCGCGCTCGTCCGCCAGGCGGCTGACCTGTTTCACATAGTCCACCAGCTGGTTGGTCACGCCCGACATGGCGGAGACGACCACCGCCACCTCATGGCCGGCGTCGACCTCCTGCTTCACTTTGCGGGCGACATTCTTGATCCGGTCGATGGTGCCGACCGATGTCCCGCCGAACTTCAAAACGAGGCGTGCCATAACCCGTGTCTGCCTTGTGAGAGGCCGGCAGGCGCCAGCCGGTGGATGCAAGGGGGCTTCCGGCCGCGCGGCAGGGTCCGCAGGGCGTTCCGGAAGCGCGCTATCCTTACCCTGTCGGGCGCGCGCAGGCAATAAACGGGTAATAAAAGGTCAGGGTTGCGTAAACCGGGCGACAGAGCATTTCTATTTCTTGTTTTCCGCGCCCCCGGGCTGGGGCACCGGTATCCGCTGTCTGGGTTTCTTGTGCTCTTCCAACCGGGTACAGCCATACGTCGGCCGGTGTTGAGTTGGGTTGGGCGGCGGCCCATAATCCGGCGCCTTCCGTCCAAGGGTGCCTATGATGAGCCAGACCGCCACGACCACCGTCGATCCCGGGGAAATCCAGCGCTTTTCGGCCATCGCCGCCGAATGGTGGGACGAGGCGGGCAAGTTCCGGCCGTTGCACAAGCTGAACCCGGTGCGCCTGGAATATCTGCGCGACCGCATCTGCGCCCATTTCGGCCGCGACCCGCTGGCGCCCCAGCCGCTGCGGGGCCTGCGCCTGGTGGACATCGGCTGCGGCGGCGGTTTGCTGTCGGAACCGCTGGCCCGCATGGGGGCCGACGTCGTGGGCATCGACGCGGCCGAGCGCAACGTGAAGACCGCCGCCACCCATGCCATGGAGACGGGCACCCCCGTCGACTACCGCCACACCACGGCGGAGGATCTGGTGGCCGCCGGCGAGACGTTCGATGCGGTGCTGTCGCTGGAGGTGGTGGAGCACGTGGCCGACGTGCCGCTGTTCCTGGACAGCTTGGCCGCCCTGATGAAGCCTGATGGCCTGCTGGCCATGGCGACGCTGAACCGCACGCCCAAATCCTACCTGATGGCCATCATCGGCGCGGAGTACGTCCTGCGCTGGCTGCCGCGCGGCACCCACGACTGGCGCAAGTTCCTGAGGCCGTCGGAACTGGCCGCCGGCCTGCGCGCCACCGGCCTGACGGTGCGCGAGGTCATGGGCCTGGTCTACAGCCCCTTCAACGACAGCTTCCGCCTGGATGCCCGCGACCTGGACGTGAACTATCTGCTCTGGGCCAGCCGCTGAGGCAATTCACACCCAAATTAGAAACGCGCCAAGCGGCGGCATGATCCTATGCCGCCGTAGGCCCCGACCGGGGCCGCCAGAACTTTTCGGGGAGCGTGAGCGGACTGAAAAGTGAGGATAGCCAAGGGACGGACGTCCCGCCGGCGCCTGAGGGACACGTTAAGCCGCGTTGCTGGCTTCCGTGTGCGTCAGCAGGGCGTAGATGGCGTCGGCGGTGTCGGCGCCGCGCAGTTTCTCGCAGAACAGCGGATTGCGTAGCATGCGCGAGACCAGGGCCAGGGCCTTCAGGTGATCGGCGCCGGCCGATTCCGGGGCCAGCAGCAGGCAGATCAGGTCAACCGGCTGTTCATCGATGGAATCGAAATCCACCGGCCGTTCCAGGCGGGCGAACAGGGCGCAGACCTTGGGCAACGTGGGCAGCTTGCCGTGGGGGATGGCGATGCCCCGGCCCACGCCGGTAGTGCCCAGGCGTTCCCGCTCCAGCAGCACGTCGAAGATGGCCCGCTCATGCTGGCCGGTCAGGTCGGCGGCCCGTTTGGCGAGTTCCTGCAGCACCTGCTTTTTGGAGGAGGCCTTGAGATTGGCGACAATGCCGTCCGGCCTCAAAAGCTCGACCATCGGCGTCAACAAAAACTGGGACGGCATTGCCACCACGCTCGCTTACTCGGTATTTCGCTTGAAGTGTTATAGGGCGGAAAGGTTTACCAAACTTTTCCGCCCAACCCCCGGTCCCAAGCTTCGGCTATCCCCGCCCCGAGGTCAATGGGGCCAAGGCCGGCGGGGATAGCTCTGGAAGCTTATCCTGATCAGCGGGTTCCGATCAGTTGGCGGCCGCGGGCTTGCCGTCGGAGGGATCGACCCAGCCGACGTTCCCGTCGGGCCGGCGATAGACCATGTTCAGATGGCCATGCGCCCGGTTGCGGAACAGCAGGGCCGGCAGGTCCGCCAGGTCCATGCGCATCACCGCCTCGCTGACCGTCAGCATGTCGATGTTGGTCTGCATCTCGGCGATGATCATGGGGTGGTGGTCGGCGCCGTTGCCGTTCACCGCGTGCCCGTTGTGGCTGCCGGCCCCATGACCGCCTTCATCGGCCTCGTCGTCGTGGGCATCGGCGTTGATGATGTATTTGCGGGCCGGCACGGCGGCCTCGGCCTCGCCGTGCACGCGCTGGTGATGGTCGCGCAACCGGCGCTTATAGCGTCGCAGGCGCTTGGCGACGCGCTCCGCCGCCTCATCGAAGGCGGGATAGGGTTCCGTGGCTTCGGCATAGGCTTGCAGAAGGATGCCGCGTCCGACGTGGGCCTGGATATCCGCCTTGTAGAGGTGCGCCTCGCGCGACAGCACGACGGTCGCCTCAAGCGGACTGCTGAAATATTTCTCCACCAACCCTGTCAGTGTGGTCTCGACATGGGTGCGCAGGGACTCGCCAACGTCTAGCTGCTTGCCTTTGACGATTATATGCATGGCCTGTCCGTCTCGCTTGGTTGGAAGCCAGGAGTGGCGGCGGCGTGGTGCCTTGCCGTCGGCCTTTACAATAGCCCGCGGCCGGCCTTTTGCTGCTGGGAAGGCCAGCCGTCATGCGCCATCCATCGGGCGCATGGTTCAGATCCCAAGGGCCTTCTCCCGGCGACGCTGGACTGAGGAAGGGATCTTCATGGCTTCACGATACTTGGCGACCGTCCGCCGTGCAATGTCGATCCCCTCATCCCGAAGGATCTCGACCAGGCGGTCATCCGAAAGGATCTCGTCGGGCTTTTCCGCGTCGATCAGCACCTTGATGCGGTAACGCACCGCCTCGGCCGAATGCGAGGCCTGGCCGTCCGCTCCGGAAATGGCTGATGTGAAAAAGTATTTCAGTTCGAACAGGCCGCGGGGCGTGGCCATGAACTTGTTGGTCGTCACGCGGCTGACGGTGGATTCGTGCATGCCGATCGCCTCCGCTATATCCCGAAGGATAAGGGGGCGCAGGAACTGCAGCCCGTGCAGGAAAAACGCATCCTGCTGGCGCACGATCTCGGTCGCCACCTTCAGGATGGTGTTGGCGCGCTGGTGCAGCGACTTCACCAGCCAGCTGGCCGACTGGAACTGCTCGGTCAGGTACTCCTTGTCCTGCTTGTTCCGGGCGGCCCCCTGGATGCGGGCGTAGTAGCGCTGGTTGACCAGCACGCGGGGCAGGGTGTCGCTGTTCAGTTCCACCAGCCAGCCGCCGCCGGGCTGGGCGCGCATGACGATGTCCGGCACCACGGTCTGCACCGGCTCATGGTCGAAGGCCAGGGCCGGCTTGGGGTTCAGCGCCTTGATCTCGCCGACCATGTCGGCCAGATCCTCGGCATCCACCTGGCACACCTTCAGCAGGGCCGGCACATTGCGCGCGGCCAACAGGGGCAGGTTGTCCAGCAGGGCCTGCATGCAGGGGTCCAGCCGGTCCAGCTCCCGCAGCTGCAGCGCCAGGCATTCCTTCAGCGACCGGGCGAAAATGCCCACGGGGTCCAGGCGCTGCAATCGTTCCAGAACCGAAACGACCTGCGATTCGGTACAGCCCAGCTGATCCCCCACCAGGGCGATGTCGCCGGTGAAATAGCCGGCCTCGTCCAGGTAGTCCATCAGGGCGAAGGCCACCATCCGATCCAGGGGATCGGCGATGTCCATGGTGATCTGTTCGGTCAGGTGGTCGCGCAGCGAGACGCTGCCGGACAGCGTCTGCTCAAACGAGTTCTCGTCATCCTCGAAGCTGCCGCCGCGTCCCGACCAGTTGCCGAAGGCCTCACCACCCTCGCCCATGCCATCGGCCGCCATGTCGACCGCGCTGGAATTGGTCCAGACGTTCTCGAAGTCCGTGTCCAGCGGCGCGTCGCTGGATGAGCCCATGTGGTCGGAAGACGTGAGGTCGGCCGTGTCGCGCACGGGCAGGTCGTCGGCGCGCGCGACCACCTCCTCCCGATCCACCCCGTCGGGGGCCGGATCGCGGTTACGGTCGCCATCATCGCGTTCCAGGAGCGGGTTCTGCTCCATCTCACGATCGACGTAGTCGGCCAACTCCAGGTTAGACAGCTGCAACAGCTTGATCGCCTGTTGCAGCTGGGGAGTCATCACCAGCGCCTGGGTCTGCCGAAGATCAAGGCGTTGTTGAAGCGCCATCACCCGCCCGAATAAGAACAGTGGCCCGAAATGAAATTGCGCAAAACGCGCTTATACTTGATTACAGACTGAACCGTTCGCCAAGGTATACGCGGCGCACGTCCTTGTGGGCCACGATCTCGGACGGTTCACCCTCCATCAATACCATACCATCGTGAAGAATGTATGCGCGATCAACGATGTCCAGGGTTTCGCGGACGTTGTGGTCGGTGATCAGCACGCCGATGCCGCGCTCGCGCAGATGGCTGACCAGTTCGCGGATGTCATTGACGGCGATGGGGTCGATGCCGGCGAACGGCTCGTCCAGCAGGATGAAGTTGGGCTGGGAGGCCAGGGCACGGGCGATTTCCACGCGGCGGCGCTCACCGCCCGACAGGGCCAGGGCCGAGGTGCGGCGCAGATGGCTGATGGAGAACTCGGCCAGCAGCTCGTCCAGCGTGGCTTCACGCTTGTCGCGGTCCTGCTCCACCACCTCCAGCACGGCGCGGATGTTGTTCTCCACCGTCAGGCCGCGGAAGATCGAGGCCTCCTGCGGCAGGTAGCCTATCCCTAAGCGCGCGCGGCGGTACATGGGCAGGTCGGTGACCTCCAGCCCATCCAGGGTGATGGTGCCGTAATCGGGCATGATCAGCCCGGTCATGATGTAGAAGCTGGTGGTCTTGCCGGCGCCGTTGGGGCCCAGCAGGCCCACGACCTCGCCCCGGCGGACGCTGACGCTGACATCGCGCAGCACGGGGCGGCCCTTGTAGCTCTTGCCCAGCTTGGTGGCCGTCAGGCCGCTGTTAGGGTTGTCGGACACCAGGCGCGGGCCTCCCGCTTTGGGTTCCCTGGGTGCCGCCGGCACCTTCGCGGGTTCGGACGTCTTGCTCATGGCTGTGCTCCGCCGCCGGGGGGGTTGGCGCCGCCAGCGGGCGGCGCGGCGGGGGCCGGGGCTGCCGGCTGGTCGGACTTCTTGGGTATCAGCACGCTATGCACGCGCCCACCCTTGACGGTCTCGTCGGGCAGCATGCGGCTGACCCCCGTGGCGTTGTTGACCTCGGCCCTGTGGCCGTTCACCTGGTTCTGACCCTGGGTCAGTTTCACATCGCCCGTCAGGATGGCGATGCGCGTCTTCACGTTATAGGTGCCCTCGCTGCCGCGCGCGACATCTTTGGGGGTGACGATCAGCACGTTGCCCTTGGCATCCATGCGCGTCATCTCCAGCTGCTTGGCGGCGTTCTCTTCCATGATGCCCACCAGCACGTCGGCGCGGATGCGGTCGCCCTTGTCGTTGATGGCGATGGCGTTGCCGCGCGCGACCAGCAACTGCTGCTGTTTCCAGTATTCCAGGGTGTCGCGAGCGTAAACCGTGTCGCTGCGCGTGACCAGGTGGAGGTGGTCGCCGGTCAGCACGGTCACGTCCTGGTCCACGTCGTAGACGCCGTGGTCGCCAAACGCCTGCTGGCTGGGCGATGTCATGACCACCTGGCCGTCGGCGGCCATGCGGTACATCTCGGTCGAGCCGTCATTGGCCTTGCGGTAGTAGACCACCAGGGTGTCGCAGTGCAGGGTGTCCTCCCCGCGCGTCACGATGACGTGGCCCCGGGCCACGGCGGCCAACTGGTCGTTGTGCCACTCCATCGTCTCGTCCGAGGTGATGTCGATGGCGCCCGGGGGGGACGCCGTGACCTCGGCGGGGGTGAAGGGCAGCAGGCCAGGCTCGCCCGGCGCGGCGGGGTTCTGCGCGGGCGGGGCGGCGGGCTTCCTGGCCTTGGCGGTCTTTGCGGCAGCGTGCTTTTCGGCGGCGGGCTTGGCCTCCGCCGCTTCCTCCGCGCGGGAGGATGGGGCCAAGGCGACCAGGGCCGTGGCCGCGACCGCCAGGCCGCCCAGCATCAGGGTCCGCATCACCGGGACCGTCTTCGTGAACCGGGTACTCAAGGTTTCTTGCCTCCGGTCCGCGACGGTGCCGTGGTGGGGGATGTCATGGTGGGGGGTGCAGGGATGGGGCCTGCGGGCGCGGCGCCATCGGCATGGTGCTCCTTCTCCACCAGGCGCAGGCGCGCCTTGCCGGTGAAGACGATGGTGCTGCCCTTGTCGGTCATGCGGAAGCCGCCGGCGTCGATGTCGCCGAACGGGCCTTGGCCGGCCACGCGCGCGTTGCCCCAGGCGATGTTCTTGCTGGTGTCCACTTCCGCCTTGTCGGTGGTGAACTCATAGCCGTGGTCGTGAAACAGCGTGACCCTCCCCTCCAGCGTCAGGTGGCCAGACTGCTTGTCGTACCGCCCGGTGTCCCCATTCAGGGTCACCCACTGCCCATTCTTTAGCGTGATCTCCGCCTCGGGCGAAACAAGATCGATCAGGTTGTCCTGATTGCTTTCCTGCATGGCCCGGTCGGCGCGTACTTCCACGGGCCGGTCGGTCTTGTCCGTTCCCAGGAAATGGGCGTCCAGCATTTCCAGCTGGCCGGTGCCGGGGTCGGCGGGGCGGGGGGTGGTAGTTTCCTTGATCAGGGGCCACAGCGCGATGGCGGCGATGGTCAGGCCGGCCAGGGTGGGCAACACCACCTTGGCCTGGTTGACGCGGCGGGTGTGCCGGGCGCTGGCGCCCCGCCCCCGTTGCTCCTGGCTGCGCTGGTCCGGGGCACGGCCGGATGGGGGCGCGGAACCGGCCGGGGGTGCCGGCTGCCGAATCCCGCCCGCGTCGCCGTTGTCGGCGCCGGGGTTTTCTGAAGGGGGGGGCAGGGTCATGGTTCCACGGGGTTTGGCCACCAATTGTGGCGCAGGCATGTCCGGCGGCCACCGCCACCGGTTGAGGCCCAATCTAACTGAGCCGGGATTCCACGGTCAAATCGTCATGCGCCGTCCCTTTTTCCAGGGGGCCGGCGCGCCACCCACCCATGCGGCGCGCCCGCGCGGGATGGGAAGAAAGGGAAAGGCGGCCCGCACATCCCCCCAAGGGGCGACTCAACGGGCGCCTCAGTGGGCGAAAATATCCGGCTCGTCCCAGCCGCTCAGGTCCAGCAGGGCGCGGTGCGGCAGGAAGCGGAAGCAGGCCTGCGCCAGCTCGGTGCGGCCTTCGCGGGCCAGCACGGCGTCGAACTTCGCCTTGATGTCATGCAGGTACAGCACGTCGGAGGCGGCGTACTTCAGCTGCTCGGCCGTCAGCTCCTCCGCACCCCAGTCGGACGACTGCTGCTGCTTGGACAGCTCCACGCCCAGCAGGTCGCGGCACAGATCCTTCAGGCCATGGCGATCGGTGTAGGTGCGCACCAGCTTGGACGCGATCTTGGTGCAGTAGACGGGGGCGGTCACGACGCCCAGGTACTGGTTCAGCACGGCGATATCGAAGCGGGCGAAGTGGAACAGCTTCAGCTGCTCCGGATTGGTCAGCAGGCGCTTCAGGTTGGGGGCGTCGTACTGGCCCTGGCGCAGCTGCACCAGGTGACAGCGGCCGTCGCCGGACGACAGCTGGATCAGGCACAGGCGGTCGCGGTGCGGGTTCAGCCCCATGGTTTCGGTGTCGATGGCCACCACCGGGCCCAGGTCCAGGCCGTCGGGCAAATCGCCGTCATAGAGATCGATGGGCATCAAACCGGTCCTTCATGCTGGAGGGGCTGCCGAGGAAGGCCCGCCGGCGCCAGGGGCGCCCGCGAAAGCGAACCCCAGAAACGCCGCGGGCCGCCGGCGTTCCATCGGAACATCGGCGGCCCTGCGACCTTAAACCCGCGCTGAATTGGTGCCCAGGAGAAGACTCGAACTTCCACGACATCTCTGCCACAGGTACCTGAAACCTGCGCGTCTACCAATTCCGCCACCTGGGCAGCGCGGGCCGCCTAAGTACGATTATGGCCGGGGCCTGTCAACACCCTTCTTTTGGCACCTTTGAATTTTCTCGACGGTGGCGCCCAAGCGCGGGGACGATCCTGTGCGCGACGCCGAACCGCTCGGCCAGGATGAGGGAGGCCAGGATGAGGGAGAGAGGCGGCCCGGCAGGTATTCGACGGGAAGGATGGACGGTCCGATGCGTCAGCGGACCCCAGAAACGCCGCGGGCCGCCGGTTCCATTTGGAACACGGCGGCCCTGCGTTGAACCCGCGCTGTAATTGGTGCCCAGGAGAAGACTCGAACTTCCACGACATCTCTGCCACAGGTACCTGAAACCTGCGCGTCTACCAATTCCGCCACCTGGGCAGCGCGGGCCGCCTAAGTACGATTATGGCCAGGGCCTGTCAATACGCTTCTTTTGGCTTTTTTCGTTTTTGGTCCAGGGGCACGGGAAGGGGCGTCCGGCGTCCCGCCACGCCCGCGCACACCCGTGCATGGGCGCGTCCTCCTCCTTGCATTTCAGGCCTTGGCCAAGCGCCTAGCCCTGGCCCGCGGGCTTCGCTATAAGCTTGGGTCTCCGGCCGCCGCCGGCCCCGGTCACCCGCCCGCATGTGGCGATGGTCGGAACCAACAGGTCCGGCGGGTCATTCGTTTAGTGGGCAGAGGGTCTAAGAGGATGGGCACTAGCATTCGTATCGCCACCGTGTTCGGCGGGGCCGGCTTCATCGGCCGCCATGTCATCCGGCGCCTGGCCAAGACGGGCTGCGTCATCCGCGTGCCCGCCCGCCACCCGGGCGAGGCCGCCTTCCTCAAGATGAACGGCGCCGTGGGCCAGATCGTCCCCATGGCCGTGGACATCGCCGACGACGCCTCCGTCGCCCGCGCCATCCAGGGCGCCGACGTCGTCATCAACCTGATGGGCATCCTGGCCGAGAGCGGACGCCAGCGTTTCGACCTGGTGCATGCCGAGGCCGCCGGCCGCATCGCCCGCCTGGCCAAGGGGGCCGATGTCGCCCGCCTGGTGCATGTCTCCGCCCTGGGCGCCGACGCCAACTCCCGCTCCGCCTACGCCCGCAGCAAGGCGGCGGGGGAGCAGGCGGTCCGCGCCGTGTTCCCCGAGGCCACCATCCTGCGCCCCAGCGTGATTTTCGGGCCCGAGGACAATTTCTTCAACCGCTTCGCCGGCATGGCCAAGACGCTGCCCTTCGTCCCGCTGATCGGCGGCGGCGCCACCCGCTTCCAGCCCGTCTATGTCGGTGACGTGGCCGATGCCATCATCAACGCCGTGACCCGCGCCGGCGCCGAGGGCAAGACCTTCGAGCTGGGCGGCCCCCGCGCCTACAGCTTCCGCGAACTGATCCAGCTGGTCCTGGACCTGACCGGCCGCAAGACCCGCCTGGTGTCCCTGCCCTGGGGCCTGGCCAGCCTGCAGGCCGCCTTTCTGGAGATGGTGCCCGGCAAGCCGCTGACCCGCGACCAGGTGACCCTGCTGAAGAGCGACAACGTCCTGTCCGGCACGCTGCCGGGCCTGGCCGACCTGGGCATCGCGCCCACTGCCGCCGAGGTGATCCTGCCGACCTACCTGGATCGCTTCCAGTTGGCCGGCCGTTACGACAGCCATCGCCAGGGTCCGTCCCTGCCGGTGCTGACCAAGATCGACGCCCACGGCACGCATTATTGATTAAGTGTCCCTCAGGCGCCGGGCGCCGCCATCCGGCGGCTTGGCTTCCTCGGTTTCCAGTCCAGTTCGCTCCCCGTAAACCTGCGGCGGATGCGGTCGCATCCTACAGCGGCATGGGGTTCATGCCGCTGGTATGAGCTTCAGAAAATAAGATAAAGGGCGCCTTCCCGGGTGGGGAGGCGCCCTTTTCGCTGACGATTCGGAGCGTTGAGCTCCTTTAAATATAAATCATGCCTAACACGACGGCGCCCAGGGCCCAGCAGTAGAAGGCGAAGGGGCGCATGGCGTCGATCTCGTTGCGCTTGAACCAGCGCATCAGCGCCCAGACGGCGACCAGGGCGCAGACGCCGGACACGACGCCCCCGACCAGCGCGCTCTGGATCACGTCGCCCTCGGCCTGGCGCAGCATCTTGGGCACCACCAGCAGGCTGGCGCCGGCGATGATGGGGGTGGCCAGCAGCATGGAGAAGCGCGCCGCCTCCTCATGTTTCAGGCCGGCCCAGAAGCCCGCCACCATGCTGGCGCCGGAGCGGGAGAAGCCCGGGATCAGGGCCAGCGACTGGGCCAGGCCGATCATCAGGGCCTGGACGAAGCTGAGGTCGGCCAGCGTGCGCTCGCCCCGGCCGCGCAGCCGCTCACCAAAAAACAGCAGGAAGCCGTTCACGATCAGGAAGATGGCGGCGTTGAACGGGTCGCTGAAGGCGGCGCGCAGCACCTTCTCAAAGGCCAGTCCCAGGATGGCGGCGGGGATGGTGCCCACCACCAGCAGGGCCAGCACGCGGCGGTCCGGGCCCCCCTTGATCACGCCCGCCAGCAGGTTGACCCAGTCGCGCCAGAAGAACACCAGCAGGGCCGCCGCCGTGCCCAGGTGCAGCATCACCAGATAGGGCAGGAAGTGTTCCTTGAGGAAGGCCTGGTCCAGACCCCAGCCCAGCAGGAAGGGCGTCAGCACCCCGTGGGCGACGCTGCTGATGGGGAAAAGCTCGGTGATGCCCTGGATGATCGCGAAGATCAGGGTCTGCAAAAAAGACATGGCGCCTCAACGTCTAGGGGCGATTGGGCGGCCGGACGGGACCCGGCCGCTGGATGGCAGCCTGCTTATAGCAGCGGTCGTGCCGGGCGGCGACAGCCGCTTGGGGAAGCGGAGGCCATCGTATGACCGGGATTGCCCTTACATGTTTCAATGTGAATCAATTGACTACATGAATATGGTAAACAGATGAGTACTATATACTGCGAATGCGAATGGAGCAGTCACCGCTTTTCCACACCTGAGTCATACGCCCGATGCACAATAAGACAACCAACCTGACCTAACGTGAAAAAAGTGCTGGAGCGATGGGGCGTAACGACTTATATGAACTCGGCGCACCCGCTTGTGCGCAAGCCCATGACCCGGCGGCCTTCCGCTGCGGCGCGGGCGAGACGGGGAACATCTCCGCCGGCCACCGCACGGGCCGTCGGGGCAGAGCACGAAGGATAAAGGCCATGGCGCAGAAGCAGCAGATGCTCCAGTTCGTCCACACGGACCAGCAGATGCCTGACAAACGCGAGCCTGCGCTGCGCCGGCGGGATTTCGATGAGATCTACGCCCGCTTCGCGGACGACCAGGCGGCCACCCAGGCCTCGCGCTGCTCCCAGTGCGGCGTGCCCTTCTGCCAGGTGCATTGCCCCGTCTCCAACAACATCCCCGATTGGCTGAAGCTGACCGCCGAGGGCCGCTTGGAAGAGGCCTACGAGGTTTCGCAGGCCACCAACAATTTCCCTGAGATCTGCGGCCGTATCTGCCCGCAGGACCGGCTGTGCGAGGGCAACTGCACCATCGAGCAATCGACCCACGGCACCGTCACCATCGGCGCCGTCGAGAAGTACATCACCGATACCGCCTGGGAACGCGGCTGGGTGAAGCCGGCCGCCCCGGTGCGCGAGCGCTCGCAGAGCGTCGGCATCATCGGCGCTGGCCCCGCCGGCCTGGCCGCCGCCGACCAGCTGCGCCGCAAGGGCTATCAGGTGCATGTCTACGACCGCTACGACCGCGTCGGCGGCCTGCTGATATACGGCATCCCCGGCTTCAAGCTGGAGAAGGAGGTGGTGGAGCGCCGGGCCAAGCTGCTGGCCGACGCCGGCGTGGTCTTCCACCTGGGCTTCGAGGTCGGCCGCCACGCCACGCTGGGCCAGCTGCGCGTCCAGCACGACGCCATCCTGATCGCGACCGGCGTCTACAAGGCGCGTGAACTGGAAGGCCCGGGCAGCGGCGTGGACGGCATCGTCCCGGCGCTGGACTACCTGACCGCCAGCAACCGTACCGGCCTGGGCGACACGGTGGTGGATTTCGAGAACGGCCGCCTGAACGCCAAGGGCAAGAACGTCGTCGTGATCGGCGGCGGCGACACCGCCATGGACTGTGTGCGCACCGCCATCCGCCAGGGCGCCAAGTCGGTGAAGTGCCTGTACCGCCGCAACCGCGCCAACATGCCGGGCAGCCAGCGCGAGGTGGCCCATGCCGAGGAAGAGGGCGTGGAGTTCGTGTGGCAGGCCGCCCCGGACGCCTTTCTGGGCGACCGCCAGGTGACGGGCGTGCGCGCCCACCGCATGCACATGGGCGTGGCCGACGCCTCCGGCCGGCAGACGCCGCAGCCCATCGAGGGCTCCGCCTTCACGCTGGAGGCCGACCTGGTGATCAAGGCCCTGGGCTTCGATCCCGAGCCGCTGCCCACCCTGTTCGGCGAGCCGGGCCTGAAGGTCAGCCGCTGGGGCACCGTCATGGCCGATCCGCGCACCCTGATGACCAACCTGGAGGGTGTGTTCGCCGCCGGCGACATCGTGCGCGGCGCCTCGCTGGTCGTCTGGGGCATCCGCGACGGCCGCGACGCCGCCGCCGGCATCCATAACTATATCACCGCCCGCGCCGCCGCCGCGCCGCTGGCCGCCGAGTAAGGGGGATTGAAGATGAGCGAGATGATCGAGAACGGCAGCCCCCTTTCCGCTTCCAATGGAACCGAGACTGGCGCCGAGTTCGTCGAGCGCTACCGTGCCAGCGCCGCCCGCCTGGAAGCGGCGCACGTCTGGTCGCCGGAGATGGAGCATGACGCCTGCGGCGTGGGCTTCGTCGCGGCCATCGACGGCAAGCCCCGCCGCTCCGTCGTGGAGAAGGCGGTGGAGGCGCTCAGCGCCCTGTGGCACCGCGGCGCCGTCGACGCCGACGGCAAGACCGGCGACGGCGCCGGCATCCATCTGCAGATCCCGCAGAGCTTCTTCCGTGAGCATGTGGCCCGCAGCGGCCACCTGCCGCCCGACGGGCTGATCTCGGTCGGTCAGGTCTTCCTGCCCCGCACCGACATGGAGGCGCAGGAGCGCTGCCGCTGCATCGTCGAGACGGAAATCCTGAAGTTCGGCTACACCATCTACGGCTGGCGCCAGGTTCCCATCAACATCGAGATCATCGGCGAGAAGGCCAACGCCACCCGCCCCGAGATCGAGCAGATCATGGTGGGCAACCCGCGCAACATCCCGGAAGACCAGCTGGAGCGTGACCTCTACGTCATCCGCCGCCGCATCGAGAAGGCGGTGAAGGCGGAGAGCATCAGCGACTTCTATATCTGCACGCTGTCCTGCCGCTCCATCATCTACAAGGGCATGTTCCTGGCGGAACAGCTGACGTCCTTTTACCCGGACCTGCTGGACGAGCGCTTCGAGTCCAACTTCGCCATCTACCACCAGCGCTATTCCACCAACACCTTCCCCACCTGGTGGCTGGCCCAGCCCTTCCGCATGCTGGCGCACAACGGCGAGGTCAACACGCTGCGCGGCAACGTCAACTGGATGAAGGCGCACGAGACCCGCATGGGTCACGAGATCTTCGGCAACCTGATCGAGGACGTGAAGCCGATCATCCCCGCCGGCGGGTCGGACAGCGCCTGCCTGGACGCCGTGTTCGAGGTGCTGGTGCGCTCCGGCCGCTCCGCCCCCATGGTCAAGACCATGCTGGTGCCGGAGGCCTGGTCCGACCGCGAGACCATGCCGCAGAACCACCGCGACCTGTACAGCTACGCCAACGCGGTGATGGAGCCGTGGGACGGCCCGGCCGCCCTGGCCATGTATGACGGCCGTTGGGTCGTGGGCGGCATGGACCGCAACGGCCTGCGCCCCATGCGCTACGTCGTCACCGGCGACGGCCTGCTGATCGCCGGTTCCGAGACGGGCATGACCAAGGTCGAGGAATATTCGGTGCAGGAAAAGGGCCGCCTGGGGCCCGGGCAGATGATCGCCTTGGACCTGGCGGAGGGCCGCCTCTACAAGGACCGCGAGATCAAGGACACCCTGGCCGCCGGCAAGCCCTACGGCAGCTGGGTGCGCCACATCACGGTGCTGGACGACCTGGTGAAGGGGGCGCCCGCCGCCACGGCCGAGCTCAGCCGCGACCAGCTGCGCCGCCGCCAGGTGGCTTACGGCATCTCCATGGAGGATGTGGAGACCATCCTGCACCCCATGGTGGAGGACGCGAAGGAGGCCGTGGGCTCCATGGGCGACGACAGCCCCCTGGCCGTGCTGTCCGACCGCTACCGGGGCCTGCACCACTATTTCCGGCAGAACTTCAGCCAGGTGACCAACCCGCCCATCGACAGCCTGCGTGAGCAGCGGGTGATGAGCCTGAAGACGCGGCTGGGCAACCTGGGCAACATCCTGGACGAGGATGACAGCCAGACCCGCCTGCTGCAGCTGGAGACCCCCGTCCTGACGACGGCGGAATTCACCGCCATGCGCCGCTACATGGGCGACACGGCGGCGGAGATCGACTGCACCTTCGATCCCGAGGGCGGCGAGTTCGCCATGACCGACGCCCTGCGCCGCGTGCGGCAGGAGGCGGAGGACGCGGTGCGCGGCGGCGCCACCCACCTGATCCTGACGGATGAGGCCATGGGCCCCGGCCGCGCCGCCCTGCCCATGATCCTGGTCACGGGTGCCGTCCACACCCACCTGATCCGCCAGCAGCTGCGCACCTTCACCTCGGTGAACGTGCGGGCGGGCGAGTGCCTGGACGTGCACTATGTCGCCGTGCTGATCGGCGTGGGCGCCACCACGGTCAACGCCTACCTGGCGCAGGAGGCCATCGCCGACCGCCAGCGGCGCGGCCTGTTCGGCGACATGCCCCTGGAAAAGTGCCTGGAGCGGTACAAGAAGGCCATCAACGAAGGCCTGCTGAAGATCATGTCCAAGATGGGCATCTCCATCGTCTCCAGCTATCGCGGCGGCCTGAACTTCGAGGCGGTGGGCCTGTCCCGCTCGCTGGTGGCCGAGCACTTCCCCGGCATGATCAGCCGCATCTCCGGCCTGGGCCTGGTCGGCATCCAGAAGGACGTTCTGGAACAGCACGCCCTGGCCTGGAACGAGGAGGTCGTGGCCCTGCCCATCGGCGGCTTCTACAAGTTCCGCAAGGGCGGCGACCGCCACGCCTGGGAAGGCGGCCTGATCCACCTGCTGCAGCAGGCGGTGTCCAACGACAGCTATTCCACCTTCAAGCGCTACTCCGAAGGCGTGCACAAGCGCCCGCCCCTGCAGCTGCGCGACCTGCTGGACTTCCGCCCGTCCAAGGGCAAGGTCTCGGTGGACGAGGTGGAGAGCATCACCGCCATCCGCAAGCGCTTCATCACCCCGGCCATGTCGCTGGGCGCCCTCAGCCCCGAGGCGCACGGCACGCTGAACGTCGCCATGAACCGCATCGGCGCCAAGTCCGACAGCGGCGAGGGCGGCGAGGATCCGGCGCGCTTCAAGCCGGACGCCAATGGTGACAACTGGAACTCCGCCATCAAGCAGGTGGCGTCGGGCCGCTTCGGCGTCACCGCCGAATACCTGAACCAGTGCCGCGAGATCGAAATCAAGGTGGCCCAGGGCGCCAAGCCCGGCGAGGGCGGGCAACTGCCCGGCTTCAAGGTGACGGAACTGATCGCCCGCCTGCGGCACAGCACGCCCGGCGTCATGCTGATCAGCCCGCCGCCGCACCACGACATCTATTCGATCGAGGATCTGGCGCAGCTGATCTACGACCTGAAGCAGATCAACCCGGACGCCAAGGTCTGCGTGAAGCTGGTCAGCCGCTCGGGCATCGGCACCATCGCCGCCGGCGTGGCCAAGGCCGGCGCCGACGTCATCCTGGTGTCGGGCAATGTCGGCGGCACCGGCGCCTCGCCCCAGACCAGTGTGAAGTTCGCGGGGCTCCCGTGGGAAATGGGCCTCAGCGAGGTGCAGCAGGTGCTGACGCTGAACCGCCTGCGTCATCGCGTCACCCTGCGCACCGACGGCGGCCTGAAGACCGGGCGCGACATCGTCATGGCGGCGATGCTGGGGGCGGAGGAGTTCGGCGTGGGCACCGCCAGCCTGATCGCCATGGGTTGCATCATGGTGCGCCAGTGCCACAGCAACACCTGCCCGGTGGGTGTGTGCGTGCAGGATGAAAGCCTGCGGCAGAAGTTCGTGGGCACGCCGGAAAAGGTCGTGAACCTGTTCAGCTTCATGGCGGAAGAGGTGCGCGAGATCCTGGCCAGCCTGGGCTTCCGCACCCTGCGCGAGGTCATCGGCCGCACCGACCTGCTGCACCAGGTCAGCCGCGGCGCCGTCCACCTGGACGACCTGGACCTGAACCCGCTGCTGGCCCAGGCCGACCCCGCTGGCGACAGCGCGCGGTATTGCACCCAGGTGGGTCGCAATGAGGTGCCGGACACACTGGACGCCCAGATGATCCGCGACGCCCGCCAGCTGTTCGACGACGGCGAGAAGATGCAGCTGGCCTACAACGTCCAGAACACGCACCGCGCCATCGGCACCCGGATGTCGGCCATGATCACCCGCAAGTTCGGGATGAGCGGCCTGCAGCCCGGTCACTGCACGGTGCGGCTGCGCGGCTCCGCCGGTCAGTCCCTGGGTGCCTTCGCCGTCCAGGGCCTGACCCTGGAGGTGTTCGGCGACGCCAACGACTATGTCGGCAAGGGCCTGTCGGGCGGCACCATCATCGTCCGGCCCATGACGGCCACGCCGTTGAAGTCGAACGAGAACACCATCATCGGCAACACGGTGCTGTACGGGGCCACGGCCGGCAAGCTGTTCGCCGCCGGCCAGGCGGGTGAGCGCTTCGCCGTCCGCAACTCCGGCGCCACGGTGGTGGTGGAAGGCTGCGGCTCCAACGGCTGCGAGTACATGACCGGCGGCATGGTGGTCATCCTGGGCGGCGTGGGCGACAACTTCGCGGCCGGCATGACCGGCGGCATGGCCTTCGTCTATGACCAGACGGGCACCCTGCCGCTGCACATCAACCCCGACAGCGTCATCTACCAGCGCATCGAGGTCCAGCATTACGAGGACATGCTGGTGTCCCTGATCGAGGAGCATGTGGCGCGGACGCAAAGCCGCTGGGCCATGACCCTGCTGAACGACTGGCCGCTGGTGCGCGGCCACTTCTGGCAGGTCGTGCCCAAGGAGATGTTGCACCGCCTGGCGGTGCCCGTCGTCCCGCCGCAGGCGCTCAGCGCGGAGTAAGGTAACGAGCACGCCTTTGGGCGCCCCGGTCCTCGGGCCGGGGCGCCTCCCGCGAAGGGAGCCCCACGAAGAGGGACGAAGGAGAGGGGGCACGGGGTCTCATCCGAGGCCACCACCGCCCCCCGGAAAACGCGACCGCTGCCGGGAGGAATTCCGGTGGCGGTTTTTCTTTTGGGAACTGGGGCCGGATCACTCAGCGGTGTCGGCCCCGGCGCGCTTCAGGGCCGGGCCGGTAACCTGGAACACCGGGCCGCCGTTGTAGGTGAAGTACAGCCTGTTCTGGCTGTGGGCGATCAGGACATGGTGGGCGCGCAGAAAGTCGGCGCCCAGAAGCATGTCCGTGTTGGCCTGGGTGGTGCGGGCGACACGCGATCCGCTATCTGTAAAGGTCCCGCTGCCGAACAGATCACCGAAGCGCAGTTTGGCGTGCTTGATGGTCTCATCCCCCAGGGTGAAACCGTCGAAGACCCCCACCCATTCCTGCACTGTTTTGGCGCCCACGCCTCGGGCGGCGTTGGCCATGACCACGCCCGGCGTCTCGGGCGTCACGCCGATGCGGGCGGCCGCCTGCGACGACAGGACCGAATGGGTGGCACCGCTATCCAGCATGGCCAGTAGCGCTTGGCCGCCCAAGGTCACGTCCATGACGATATGGGGGTTCTGCGGGTTCACCGTGTGGATGTCGGCGGTCATCGCCGCGTCCGACCAGAAGCCCAGGAAGGCGTTCTCGCAGCCGCGCGGCTGGTACAGGTTGATGATGTCGTGTGCCAGGTCCAGTTCCACGTCGAACTTGCGGAACACATCCTCGCCCAGCAGGCCCACGACGTCGTCGCGGCCCAGGCTGCGCTCCCCCGCCAGGTTCAGGGCCATGTCGGTGACCGTCTGCTTGCCCAGGGTGAAGGTCTTGATGAGCGTGGTCTGGATGTCGCTGCGCCCACCCACGCCGCTCAGCGTGCCGTTGCGGCCGCTGAAGCCCGGTAGGTCCAATTCCTCCGCCTTGCTGCGCAGGATCATGCTGAGGGCGGCGCCGGTGTCGACCAGGAAATAGACGGGGTGGCCGTTGATCTCCACCTTCACCAGTGGCTGGTTGCCATCCATGGTCACCGGCAGGCTGTCCGACTTGATCATCTGGCAGGTGTCGGCGGCCCGGGCGGTCCTCGCTCCACCGATCATGGACAGGGCCGCGAGGGTGAACCCTGCTAGCGCGGCCCCTGCAAGTACGGCCCTGGATATGACGCGCATCCGTTTCCCACCCTGTCAGCCAACGGTATTCGCATTTATGCACCAACAGGAGTGCACGCAAACAGTGTGGGGATCAAGCGCTCCCGACGGGAAATGGGTCGCCGTCGCTATTGACCTTGGGCCTTCTTGGTGGGGCCGGCGGACGGCTCCGTCTCCTCGTCCGCCTGGGTGCCGCGGGACGCCGGGCTCAAAGCCGGGCCCACCACCTGGAACACCGGCCCGCCCTGGTAGGTGAAGTAGACCTTGCGCTGGCTGGACGCGATATAGACGCGATGGCTGCGCAGGAAATCCGCGCCCAGGTACATGTCGGTGTCGCCGTAGGAGGTGCTGAGGCGGCTGCCGACATAGGTCGTGCCGACACGGTTGTAGAGGTCGGTCACGCGCAGCTTGGCGTGGCGGATGGTTTCATCGCCGATGCTGAAGCTGTCGAAGGTGCCGATATGGGTTTCGACGGTATAGCCGTTGGCGCCCTGTATGTTTCCCGCTTTCGCGCCATCACCGGCGACGACATCGACGCCCACGCGCCGGGCCACGCCCTCATCCAGCACGGTGATGCTGGCGCCGCTGTCCAACTCGGCATGCACGGTCTGGCCGTTGACCAGCACGGGAACGCGGATACGGGCGCGGTTGCCGCGCACGTCGTCCATGGCGGTGACGTTGTAGCTGTTCGACCAATAGGCCAGGATGTCCTTGTCGCACTTCTCCGGCTTGAACAGGTTCAGCAGGTTGTGGGCGAGGTCGAACTCCATGTCGTAGCGTTCCAGCAGGTCCATGCCCAGGGCGCCGACGGTATCGCTCCCCAGGGACCCATAGCCGCCGACATAGACGCGGACGTCGCGGCCACGCCAAGTGCCCAGTTCCAGGCTGTCCATCGTGGTCTGCAGCAGCCGGCTGGTCCCATCGACGCCGATCATCTCGCCTTGCGCGTCCACCGCCTTCAGACCCAAGGGGGCCAGCGACGACCGATTCAGCACCGACATCCAGGCCCCGGTGTCGATCAGCATGTGGACAGGCTTGCCGTTGATGGCGACGCGGGCCAGCAGTGTATTGCCGTCCATTTCCAGGGGAATGGCCGCGACCTGGGCCAGCTTGCAGGAGGAGGCCGCCTGGGCTGTGGCGGCCAGTGACAAGATGGCCAACGCCGACAAAGCCAGTATCGACGCGCCCGCGCGCATTTTCGTCGTCATCGCCCGGATATCCATGATGTCACCCGTTCCCCCACCCCGGTTTCCAGGGTTCCTATTCGCGTTGCCGTTGACTATGTGCGCCCGCGCCCGGTGTAGGCCAGTACGCTACTCGTTTTGATGCTCGGCCGCTGGGGCGACGGGCGCCGTCGCGGCAGGCGGCGGCGCGTCCGTCTGGAACACGGGGCCGCCCACATAGCTGAAGTACAGCCGGTGCTGGCTGTGGGCGATCAGCACGTGGTGGCTGCGCAAGAAGTCCGCGCCCAGCAGCATCTGCATGCCGGCCTCCGTCATCGCGTCGCGCGCGTTGAAGGACTCATAGCCGCCACGCAGATTGCCGAAGCGCATCTTGGGATGCCGGATGGTCTCGTCGCCCAGACTGAAGCTGTCGAAGGCGCCGATCCAGGTGGAGACCTGCTTGCCGTTGACGCCGTTGGCGGCGCCCACCGGCCTGGCTTCGGGGGAGTCCGGCGTCACCCCCAACCGTTTGGCGGCATCCATGGTGAGCACCGAATAGTAGGCGCCGGTGTCCAGCAGGGCCTGGATCGGGGCGCCATTGATCTGCAGATCCAGGATGACCTGCGGCAGGAAAGAGGTCATACGGCGGATGGCGACCACCGAGTAGTCGCCCTCCCAGGTCTTGAGATTGGCGTCGGCGCAGTTATGGGGCGTGTACAGCACGATGCGGCTGTGGGCGAAGTCCAACTCGACATCATAATGACTGAAGAAACGCTCCCCCAACACGCCGACCACGTCGGGGTGGCCCAGGTTATTTCCCTGGCCAGCGATGGTCATGGGCACATCGCTGGCGCTGCCGCCATTCAGGGTCAGCGTCTTGATGATGGTGTCGTTGATCTCGCTTTTGCCGTCCACGCCGTAGGCGTAGCCGCGCAGCCTGCCCTTGGGCAGATCCAGGCGCTTGGCGGCGCCTTGCAGGATGAAGCTGTCGTTGGCGCCGGTATCGATCAGGAACTTGACGGGCGTCCCGTTGATCTCACCCGGGATGAGGGGCTGGTTCCCCTCCATGACGATGGGGACGATCCACCGGCTCAAGGTGCATTGGGCCTCCGCGGCCCGGGCGGTGCCGGTGACCCCCGGTAAGCAAGAACACAGCACCCCGGCTAAAGCGATTCCCGCGATGGCCGCCACGCGCCCCAACAAGCAAACCAAAATTGCCCCCACCTCGCTGATGATGGCCGGGGTCCCCACCCTGGCCGCTCCCCCGCATGGGTTTCGGCGCCATCGTTTGCAATGATGGTGTAAGGATGCCGCCGTAAATTTGTACGTAAAGCGATAGTTCGCGACAAAATGCCGCAGTCTGGGTCAGGCGCTGCGCACCCGGCCCACCGCCCGTTTCCAGCCGTCATACAAGCGCTCCCGCGCCGCCGGGTCGGCGGCGGGCTCGAAGCGCCGTTCCTCCCGCCACAGGGTGGATATCGCGTCCAGGCTGGGGAACAGGCCCGCCGCCAGGCCGGCCAGGAAGGCGGCGCCCAGGGCCGTCGTCTCCGTCACCGCCGGCCGCTCCACCGTCAGGTCCAGCTGGTCGGCCAGGAACTGCATCAGCCAGTCGTTGGCGACCATGCCGCCGTCCACGCGCAGGGCTGTCAGGGCGCAGCCGCTGTCGGCCGCCATGGCGTCCATCAGGTCGCGGGTCTGATAGCAGACGGACTCCAGGGCCGCGCGCACGATATGGCTGATGCCGCTGTCGCGCGTCAGGCCAAGGATGGCGCCGCGCGCGTCGGGGTCCCAATAGGGCGCGCCCAGGCCGGTGAAGGCCGGCACCAGGTAGACGCCGCCGGTGTCGGCCAGCGCCCGGGCATGGCCCTGGCTGGATGCCGCGTCGGGGATCAGGCGCAGCCCGTCGCGCAGCCATTGCACCGCCGCCCCGGCCACGAAGATCGACCCCTCCAACGCGTAGCTGGCGCGGCCGTCCAGGCGGTAGGCCAGGGTGGTCAACAGGCGGTGGTTGGACGGGCGCGGCGTGTCGCCGATGTTCATCAGGGCGAAACAGCCGGTGCCGTAGGTGCTCTTGATCATGCCGGGGCCCACGCAGGCCTGGCCGATGGCGGCGGCCTGCTGGTCGCCCGCCATGCCCAGCACGGGCACGGGCCGGCCCAGCAGGTCGGCGCTGGCGACGCCGAAGGACCCGGCGTTGTCCAGCACCCGGGGCAGGACCGCCGCCGGGATGCCGAACAGGCGCAACAGCTCCGGATCCCAGTCCAGGGTCTGCAGGTTGAACAGCAGGGTGCGGGCGGCGTTGGTGGCGTCGGTCGCGTGCACCTGGCCGCCGGTCAGGCGCCACAGCAGGAAGCAGTCGATGGTGCCGAAGGCGAGATCCCCCGCCTCGGCCCGCGCCCGGGCGCCGGGGACGGTATCCAGGATCCAGGCCAGCTTGGTGGCGGAGAAATAGGGGTCCAGCAGCAGGCCGGTACGCTGCCTCACCATGGCCTCCGCCCCCTCCCGCCGCAGGGCCTGGCAAAGGCCGGCGGTGCGGCGGTCCTGCCAGACGATGGCGGGGTGCAGGGCTTCCCCCGTCCGGCGGTCCCACACCAGTGTGGTTTCGCGCTGGTTGGTGATGCCTATGGCGGCCACGCGGGTGGCCTCCACCCCGGCCTTGTCCACCGCCCCCCGGCAGACCGCCACCGTGTCGCGCCAGATGTCCTCCGGATCATGCTCCACCTGGCCGTCGGCGGGGCAATGCTGCGGCAGCTCGCGCTGGGCCGTGGCCAGGGGCCGGCCGGCGGCGTCGAACAGGATGGCGCGGGTGGAGGTGGTACCCTGGTCGATGGCCAGGATCAGGTCGGCGGGCATGGCGGGCCCCTCCCTCAAGGTCTTGTTATCGCGGCGGTCGGCCGCCCGTGCGCGGTACGCCGACGGTGCGTCGCGGGCACCGACCTGTCAACGGTGGGACCCGGAAAAGCTATCCAGAAGGGGAGCGAAAAGTGCTGCGTAATGGGGTTGACGCCGAACTGTAACAGGCGCACCATCTGTCTTACCGAAGCACTCAGGAGGCATCAGAAACCAGATTAGCCCACCAGATCAGGTAAATCGTCGAATGCACGCAGTATTCGATGTGTTGCCCGTAACCAGGAGGGTGTGTCAAATCATGACTCCACCGACGCGTACTGTATGAGCTGTGTGACAGCTCCACACATATAGCGGTAGCTAATGCCGGTTTCTGACCGGTGTATCGCTCGATGGACTATCTGAGCTTCGCTGAAGCCAACAGAACCCCCGTTGCCCTGACCGGCACGGGGGTTCGCTTTTATGGGGCCGGCCCCGGGCGCGCCGACGACCCCTTCAATCCCCCCAGTCGCGTCGCGGCGGTCATCCGCCCAACCCCATTCACGCCAGCGGCGACGCATATGGGGGTGCGCGCCGTGCCGGGACCCCGTATATAGAGGTGAGGGCGGGTCCTTGGTGTGGCCGCCGAAGGATGTCGAGGGGCCGGGACCAATGGGGTTGATGGGCCTGTTGCGCGGCATGGGGCTGACGGCCCCGAAAAAGCCCGCGCCGAGAACCAGGACGAAGGCGCGGGTGGCGCCGACCACCGTATCGCAATTGCGCGTCGCCGGCATCGACCAGCCGGTTGAGGTGCGGCGCAGCCCGCGCGCCCGCCGCCTGTCGTTGAAGGTCGATGGCGCCACCGACACCGTGCGCGTGACCGTGCCGCCCCGCGTGGGCGACGCCGAGGTCGCGGGCTTCGTCGGCCGCCACCTAGATTGGGTGAACGCCCGCCTGGCCGCCCTGCCGCCGCGCCAACCCTTTGTCGATGGCATGGCCGTGCCCCTGCTGGGCCGGTCCGCCATCATTCACCACGACCCCGGCCGCCGGGGCGGCGCCCGCCTGGTCGAGGGGCTGGCCGGCCTGGAGCTGCGCGTGGGCGGGGAGGCGGAATTCCTGAACCGCCGCGTCACCGATTTCCTGAAGGCGGAGGCGCGGCGCCACCTGTCGGCCCTGACGGCGGAAACGGCGGCCCGCGCCGGCCTGCGCGCCAGCGGCGTTTCCGTGCGCGACACCCGCAGCCGCTGGGGCAGCTGCTCCGCCACCGGCCGCATCAGCTATTCCTGGCGCCTGATCTTGGCCCCGCCGCAGATCGTCGCGTACGTCGTGGCGCACGAGGTGGCGCACCTGAAGGAGATGAACCACGGTCCCAACTTCTGGGCCCTGTGCGCAGTGCTGGCCGGCGACGTGGACAAGCCCCGCGCGTGGTTGAAAGCGCACGGGGGCCGGCTTCACCGCTATGGGTGATTTATTGTCTTATGAGTGTTCAAAAAATAGAGGGCTATTATTTAGATTTAGCTGCGGCTTGTATGATGGCGCTGCCGGAAAGTTTGCATTTGGTCGATCTTTCTAACCCATCGCCCGCCGTCTGTGAATTTCCGCTCGTCTCTCCGGTGCCTTGACCGGCCAGCGCTTTTATGACAGCTGAACTGCCGCCATCCGCCGATGCGATTCTCGCATTTTGTGTCTGCTGTTGGCAGTCAACAGTCTGCGCTGCGCTATCATTTAGCATTTGTACTACTGCGTGCGTCCATGTTCCTGCTTGTGTGTAGATTAGCAAATCATTCGCCGCCTGCCACATGTTGGTATATTTATCGACTCTTGCAAGAAATACTGCTTCTTGATTTGCTCTGTCCTTGATCATCTGGGCTATTATAAGGTGGATTGATTTTGAGTATAAGATGTCGCTGTTGACTTTTGCCTGAGTACCGGTGAGTCCCGCCATGATTGCGCTTAATATTTGGGATGTCGTTCCTCCAGTCAACGCACCAGCGGAGCCCAAACCAATATTGGCAACGTCGACTAATGTGTTTCCATCATTAAAGGCCGTCATCAAGCTGTCGGCGTAGTGTTGGAACCTTACATCAATTAGCTGTTTTAATGCCCAGG
Source organism: Nitrospirillum amazonense (assembly GCF_007828045.1). GTDB lineage: Bacteria > Pseudomonadota > Alphaproteobacteria > Azospirillales > Azospirillaceae > Nitrospirillum > Nitrospirillum amazonense_C. The sequence continues at coordinate 411,927 of NZ_VITN01000003.1, forward strand.
CGCACGCTTGGATGGCTGGATTATCGGCTGATGATTGAATGCTTGTGGCGCATGCGGCAGGCAGATAACCAGAGTCTTCAACCATCTGAGAGCTTTTCGTCCCAGTTGTGTTGGATTGAAAGAGCCAGACGCTATCGTCAATAACCGGACCGCCATTTGAAAGATTAGAAAAGAGGCTGGTCGTCCCGCAACCGCTCACTAAGGCCAAGGCACCCGCTGCCGCAAGCCCAATCATGAATTGCACCCGCATTTAGGACCTCCAGTGATGCTGGATATCCTAATACGTGTATTCCAATTTGCGGTGCGGCGCCATCAAAATACACCCATAGGTTTTGATTGTGGGGCACTTTCTCTTTATTGCGCCGCAGGAATTAGAAAATTTCTTGGTCGCCCTGCTGTCGCTATTGAACCCATGGCATGAGGAGGACCTCATGCCATGGGTTGCGTTTCTTCTGAAGCCTTAAGCCGCCGCTTCCAGCGCCTTCACGCCGGGCAGTTCCTTGCCTTCCAGCCATTCCAGGAAGGCGCCGCCGGCGGTGGAGATGTAGCTGAACGCGTCGGCCACGCCGGCATGCTCCAGGGCCGCGACGGTGTCGCCGCCGCCGGCCACGGACAGGACGGTGCCGGCCTTGGTCAGGTCGGCCACGATCTTGGCCACGGCGTTGGTGGCGGCGTCGAAGGGCTCGATCTCGAAGGCGCCCATGGGGCCGTTCCACACCACCGTCTTGGCGGTGGCCAGCTTCTCGCCGTAATAGGTGACCGTGGCGGGGCCGGCGTCCAGGATCATCTCATCGGCGGCGATGTCGCCGGGGGCGGCGATGCGCGAGGGGGCGTGGGCCTTGAACTGCCTGGCCACCGCGCCGTCCTTGGGCAGCAGGATCTGGCAGCCGCCGGCCTCGGCCTTGGCCAGGATGGCGCGGGCCTGGTCGGCCATGTCCTTCTCCGCCAGCGAGGCGCCGACGTCCACGCCCTGGGCGTAGAGGAAGGTGTTGGCCATGCCGCCGCCCAGCGCCAGGATGTCGACCTTGCCCACCAGGTTCAGCAGCAGGTCCAGCTTGGTGCTGATCTTGGCGCCGCCGACCACGGCGGCCACCGGCCGCTGCGGCTGGCCCAGGGCCTTGGACAGGGCCACCAGCTCGGCCTGCATCAGGCGGCCGGCGGCCGCCGGCAGCAGGCGGGCCAGGGCCTCGGTCGAGGCATGGGCGCGGTGGGCGGCGGAGAAGGCGTCGTTGACGTAGATGTCGCCCAGCTTGGCCAGCTCGGCGGCGAAGGCGGGATCGTTCTTCTCCTCACCGGCGTGGAAGCGCAGGTTTTCCAGCACCAGCACCTGGCCCTTTTCCAGGGCGCGGATGGCGTCCTGCGCCGGCTTGCCGATGCAGTCGCCGGCGAAGGCCACCGGGGCGCCCAGGGCATCCGACAGGGTCGGCACCACCTGGCGCAGGGAATTCTTCTCGTCCGGGCCGTTCTTGGGCCGGCCGAAGTGCGACAGGACGACGACCTTGGCGCCCTTGGACGCCAGTTCCTTCAAGGTGGGGACCAGACGGACCAGGCGGGTGGCGTCCGTGACCTGGCCATCCTGCACGGGGACGTTGAGGTCGGCGCGGACCAGCACGGTGCGGCTGGCGGGGGCGATATCGTCTAGGGTCTTGAAAGTCATGGCGTCGGTTCCCGGCCCGTATCAAGGTGGAATGGCGTGAGACGGGGCCAAGGAAGCATAGGCGGGACCCTGTTGCAACCGCACAGGCCGCCCGTTACACCCCTCTGGCCGAAAGACGGAGCCCGCGTTACCTCATCAGGGCTCAAGTGTCAGCGGCACGAGATTACAACTCATGCCGCTGTAGGCCGCGACTGCGGCCGCCGGAAATTTCCGGGGAGCGTCAGCGGACTGGAAATTGAGGAAGCCAAGCCAGCGGATGCTGGCGCCCGGCGACTGAGGGGGCATTTGATCATGACCGATCAAATGCCACGTACTGAAACGGCATGGGGAAGCGCCGCGTGATCTATTACATCCTGTTCCTGATCGTCCTGGCCCTGGTGACCCTGGTGCTGGCGCGGCGCGGCGTGCTGGAGGGCCGGGTGCTGGCCGCCGGCCTGCTGGTCCTGCCCGGCGTGACGGCCATGGAGGATTGGGCCGCCCGTGACATGGGCGTCCTGGGCCTGTCCGGCGGCCATGTCGGCCCCGTGACCCTGCTGCTGATCCTGGGGGCCTGCGTGGAGGAGGCGGGGCGCTACCTGCTGCTGTCGCTCAGCAACCGCGACACCCGGGCGGCGGTCAGCGCCGGCTACGCCTGGGCGGCGTGGGAGCTGGGCGTCGCCGTCTGGGCGCTGGCGCGTGGCATGCTGCCGCTGTGCGCCGCCGGCAATGTCCACTGTCTCAGCCTGGGCTTCCCGCCGCTGCTGGCCCTGGGCACGGTGCTGGTGGCACGCTCGGTTCCCAGCCTGCTGCACGTGGCGCTGTCCTTCGGCCAGCTGTGGGCGGTGCGGGCCACATATCCGGCGGCGCGCACGCTGTGGTTCGTGCTGACGGTGGTGGTGCACCTGGCCATCAACCTGGCCATCGTGCGCCACGGCCACCTGTGAGCGCTCAAAGTTTAACCATTCACCATATTGTCGCCGTGCGGGGCGTCCTATAGCGTTGGGGGACAAGGGCGCGCCCCAGCGGCCGCCGCCCCTGGCAATGCCGGACCCCGCCTAGATGCCCGAATCCCCGTCGACGTCACCCGTTCCCCCCGCCCATCCGGCGGAGGGTGCGCCCGTTTCCGTGCCCGCGGCCGCCCCGCAGGAGATCGAGCTGAAGCTGGCGGTCGATCCCCGGCATCTCGGCCGGCTGAAGACGGCGCCGGTTCTGGCCGGCCCGCGCGCCGTCACCAAGACGCTGCGCAACACCTATTTCGACACGCCGGGGGGCGATCTCGCCGCCCGGGGCATCAGCCTGCGCCTGCGCCATTCGGGGCCCCAGGGCGCGGGAAAGGTGGTGCAGACGCTGAAGGGCCCATCAGCCGGCGGGGGCATGGCCCTGGCCCGGTCGGAATGGGAAATCCCGGCGCCTGACGGGCATCTGGTGCCCCAGGCCTTCACCGACGCCGCCGCCCAGGCCCTGCTGGACGGTGTGGACTTGCGCCGCCTGGGCCCCGTCTTCAGCAACGAGGTCAAGCGCTGGACCCGCACCCTGCCCCTGGCCGCCGGCCTGGCGGTGGACGTGGCGGTGGACCAGGGCGTCACCCGCGCGGCCGATGGCCGGGAAGAGCCGATCGCGGAGCTGGAGCTGGAATTGGCCGCCGGCCAGGACCGCCGCGTGCTCTATGATTTGGCGCTGGCCCTGCACCGGGCCGTGCCCCTGCGCCTGGAACTGCGCACGAAGGCGGAGCGCGGCTACGCCCTGGCACAGGGGGAGGCGGCGGCGCCCAAGGCGGTGAAGGCCGGCCCCCTGAACTTCCATCCCGACGACACGGTCGAGGCGGCGCTGGCCGGGGTCGCCCGCGCCTGCCTGCACCACATGGCGGCGAACGAGGGCGCGGTGCTGGCCGGCGACCCGTCGGGTGTGCACCAGATGCGGGTGGCGGTGCGGCGCCTGCGCTCCGCCCTCACCCTGTTCAAGGCCATCCTGCCCGAGGCCCAGGCCGCCACCCTGAAGGTGGCGCTGAAGGGCCTGGCCGACGCCGTGGGTCCCGCCCGTTCCTGGGACGTGTTCCTGGATGAACTGTTGGCGCCGGTGACCACGGCGATGCCGGAGCAGGAAAGCCTGCGGGCGCTGGCCGTGGCGGCGCAGGGTGCGCGGGGCCGGGGCCATACCGCGGCGCGGGCCGCCGTGTCGGGCCCGGGCTATACCGAGCTGCTGTTGACCCTGGGCCGCTGGGTGGATGGGCGCTGCTGGCGCGACGATGCCCCGGCCGACCGCCTGGCCTGGCTGGGCCAGCCGCTGCTGCCCTTCGCCGACGCCGTGCTGACCCGCCAGCGCCACCGTGCCGCGAAGCGCAGCCGTCATTTCGCCCGGCTGGACGCGCCCGCCCGCCATGGCCTGCGCATCGCCATGAAGAAGCTGCGCTACGCCGTGGACTTCTTCCGCGAGCTGTACCCGCAGAAGGCCGTGCGCAAGTATCTGGAGCGGCTGTCCGGCCTGCAGGACGGGCTGGGCCATCTGAACGACGTCGCCACCATGGACGCGCTGATCCGCGAGCTGCGGGCCGACCTGGCCGCCGCTAAGGACGTGAGCCCCACCGGTGGGGATATGGCCGGCTGGGACATGGGCGCCGGCCTGGTGCTGGGCTGGCACGCCGCCCACATGGCCGTGGGGGAGGAGGCGCTCTGCCGCGCGGTGGACGACTTCCTGGACGCCGACCCCTTCTGGACGCCGGTGGACCACTGGCCGCACCCGCCCTCCTGACCCTCCTTATCGCTGTATCTCAAGGAACTGGCACCCCATGCTTTCCATTCTCGTGGCCAACATCAAGGGCGGCGTCGGCAAGACCACGGTCGCCACCCACCTGGCCGCCGCCTTCGCCGCCACCGGCCGTCAGACCGTCCTGGCCGACGTTGACCGGCAGAAATCGTCCCTGGGCTGGCTGGCCCGCCGGCCGGTGACCGCCCCAGTCATCGCAGCATTGGACTGGACCAAGGAGATCGACAGCGTGCCCAAGGGGGCGGAGGTGCTGGTCATCGACGCGCCCGCCGCCCTGAAGCCCAAGGAGGTGGAGCAGCTGGTGGCCGAGGCCGACGTGATCGTGCTGCCCCTGCTGCCCGGCGCGTTCGACGAGCAGGCGACGGAACGCTTTCTGAAGAAGCTGGACGAGCTGAAGCCCATCCGTAAAAGCCGCAAGGCCGTGGCGGTGGTGGGCAACCGCGTGCGCGCCCGCACCCGCGCCGCCGACCGGCTGGACACTTTCCTGGGCACGGTGGGCCACCGCGTGGTGACCCGCCTGCGCGACAGCCAGGCCTACCCCGACGCGGCCGCCGCCGGCCTCAGCCTGTTCGACCAGAAGGCCAAGCGCCTGGCCGACCTGCGCCAGGACTGGGCCCCCTTGATCGCGTTCATCGAGGATCCGAGCTAAGGGGCGGGGGCGTCACGCCCCCACTGGCAGGCCCGTGCCGCCGTCCAGCTTGGTGATCCGCCACCGATCCAGATCATCCCAGTCGAACTGGATGTCGTATTGAGCGCCGGCGTCCACCGTCAGTAGGAAGACACCCGTTTCCCTCTCCAGGGCGCGGAGCAATGCAGCCGCCATTTCGTTCATCGTGGCGTAAAGTGCGCTGGCCCTCACCGCGCCGATGAGCAGGACATCCGAAGCGGTGGTATAGGAGGCGTTGGCACCATGCCGGCCCTCCTCCGCCCGAAACCGGTAATAGCCTTTGATCCAGCCGGGGCTGTGGCTGTTCAGGAAGGCGATGAATTCCCGCGCGAGGTCGATGACCAGCGCCGATGCCGCGTCGTTCATTCCGGGGCCTGCGCGATTCTCTGGCGGTAGTTCTCGAACACCGTTCGAATGAACCTCCCGGTCCGCCGATCAGTTGATGCCGTCACCAAGGTCAGCGGGCAGGATGCCGTCCGCTGCCCCTTCATGCCCGACAGCTGGGGGAGGCCGTGAAATGTGTTCTTCCTATCGGAGACGTCGATGATCCAGCTTCCGCCGAAGTGCTTGCGGAACACCTGGCCGACATAGCGTGCCATGCCGTCGATGGTTTTGGCTTCGCTCCGCTTCTTGATGTCGTCGATCGTGGCGTACGTGCCCAGGGCATGCCTTTCGATCACGTCGAGTGATTCAGGGGAGTAATCCAGTCGGGCGGCGGTTTCGGTTGGTATGGACTGAAGGAAACGCCCGATAGCGTCCTCCATGTCCATTAGCCAAACTTGGAATTGATCGTCATCCGCCGCCATTCAAGACTCGCGTGTTCCTCTAGTCGACGGACAGCCGGTTCAAGTTATAGATGTCGGTATCGCGTTCGGCGAACAGCTTTTCCAGCTTAGCGGGGCCGTTTGCTGCCGCGTACTCGATCTCTTTCTTTGAGACCGGAACCGCCAGCAGCCAGGCGGTGGTTCGATCCGCAATTTTCCTTGATCTGAAGCCGTCGCCCCACACGCGCAGGACCGGCGGCTTCTCGACGCCGAAAGCGGAGGCCGTGGTCTTGGCCGTGTTGGAGAGCTGGCGCAAAACCGTGTGCCCTTCCCCCTTAGGTGAGGTTGAGGTGTACCGGCGTTCCGGACGGAAGGGCGCGGGTCTTTCGGATCAACTGCGCGGCAAGGTGCCAGTAGACGTCGAGATCGGAGGTTTCCAGATTATCTACAGTATCGGCTCCACCAAGGAACAGCGGTTTGCGATATCCCACGCACTGATCATAGGCTGGCGGTGATCCGCCAGATGCCCGCCATTGCCTGTAGAAGCTCTCGGCCAATGCAGCGTCGCCGTAGTCGATGAGTTCGGCCTCGTGAAAGGAGGTTAAATTGGCGGGAATTTCCATGGCCTCCCCGGTGCCCGGCTCGAACAGGATCACCCCGGGCTTCTTGTCCTCAAGGCGTGCGGCGTCGAGCGCGAAAGCCCGCCCGAGCCAATCATACGCAAAACAGAGAATGCGGCCTTTGAATGCGGGAAAGGCGGCTAGCACACGGGCATTCCAGTCCCCCACATGGGTTGGATGCAGGGTGCGATAAAGGCCGGACTTAAAGGATAATCCGCCAATCTCTTTGAAGAACTCTTGCATCATCGGATCGGACGTCGTCACGCCTGCGACATCTCCGGCGATGGCCTGATTGTCACGCTGGAAGTGTTTTTTGAACTTATCAAACACTATTAGTCTCCAATTGTGACATTGTCGATTTTAGTACCATCGGGAAGATTCTTTATCTGGTGGTGAATCTGGGACCCGAGGCTGCGATTTACGCTAGAATCCAAAGGCCACATGTTTCTTAGTGTATCTTCGCCGCCAAGTTGAAGGTCAACCATGTGGTCAATATCGCTATTGGCCGGAATATCATTTCCGGCGCTGCGATATCGGCTGGAGGCGGAAGTTCCGCTGCGTGTGTAGTTTCGCGTAACAACGGTGTCCGCGTCGTTAAGGAGCTGAACCTTGGCGTCGGCTTCAGCTTTTTGAGCATCAGTCCATCCTGGCTTGTATTTTAAAGCCAAATCAACCCCCTCCGTTTCCGAGGTGGCCGCCTTCAAGGGAGGCGGTGGAGGTGGTGGCGGCTCAACCGGCCTCACCGGCGGGTCTGGCGGCGGTGGCGGTGGCGGCGGTTCTTCCTCCACCACGGGCGGGCGCTTGCCGCCGGAGGCCGGCTTCACCTTGGCGATCAGGACGATCAGGGCGTTGATGGTCAGCACGGTCAGGCCGGCGGCGGTGCGTTTCGCCGCCTCGTCCAGGTCGTGCTCGGTCTTGGCGGTGGTGGCCATGGCCACGCCGTGGCCCAGGTCGTTCAGGCCGCCGAACACCGACCAGCCCACCATGGCATAGCCCACGCCCAACAGGATGACGTCGATGGCCTCGCCATAACCGGCGGCGTGGCCCACCGCCCAGGCGGCCAGGAAGCCCGCCAGCCAGTACAGCGTCTCCAGCGTGAACAGGCTTTTCGCCGCCTGCTGCATGTCGCGCGGCAGGTAGGGGATGCTGCGGCGCAGCATGCCGACCACGCGCTGGATCATCGACCATTGCGCCGGCTGGCCCGGTGGGTCGCCGTCCTGCTCCCCCTGCAGCGTGGGGTGGGGCGGGGGCGTGGTGGGCGGGGATATGGGCGGCGTGGCGTGGGGGATGAGATAGGCGGTGAGGCTGCCGTTGGTGAAATCGGCCATGACGCGGGCCATCAACTGCCCGGTGCTGCAGCGATGGTCCACGCCGTCCACCACCAGGCGCAACCGCTGGCGCCCAATGTCATCCAGGCTGTTCAGGGCCTGGACGACGCGGCCGTCCTGCCAGGGGCGGAAGGGCACGGTGATGGCATAGCGCCGCATGCCGGCGGGCACGGCCAGGGTGGGGCCGATCAGCAGGCGCCCCTCGGGAACGGTGGCCTCCACCCAGCCGGGCATGGCCTGGCCGGGCGCCGCCGCGAAGGGCGCGTGGCTGGAAAAACTGTCAGGCACCGCCCCTCCCGCCTCTGGTTCAGCCGGCCTCGGCGGATGAACTAAGGCGGCGACGGGGGACGGAAAGGGGCCGGATGAGGGGCTTTCCCTCAGGGGTAAGCCGCCCGGCATAGGGCTCGGTGGCGCCCCCTTACCTCAGTACACGCTGCGCCACAGCTGGTCCTTGGTGGTCAGCATCTTCAGGAATTCCAGGACGGCCCACAACTGATCGTCCGTCAGCTGGGTGCCGTCGGCACGGCGATAATCGTCGTGGCCGCGGTTGCAGTTGCCGGGCAGGGTGGTGTCGTAGACCCAAGTTTGCGCGGTGCCGGACGTGCCCAGGGCGCTGACGTAGCCCACCTGGACGGGATCGAACTCCCGGGCGCCCACGGCGAAGGCGTTCGGCCGGGCGGCGGATTTCAGCACCCCCCACAGGGTGGGGATGGACCCGTTGTGCAGGTAGGGGGCGGTGGCCCAGATGCCGAACAGGGGTCGTGCCTCATAGACCGGCGGTGTCTGGTCGCCGGCGGCACCGTCGCCGGTGACGCAGGACGTCTTGTGCGCCGGCGGGCCGGCGGGCGGCACGGCCTTGAAGGCCGGGCCCATGGCCTGCTCGACATCGTTGACCGAGCCGGTCTTCTGGTCGATGGCCAGCTTGATCAGGCTCAGCGGCGTCAGGCCCAGGTTGGCGTAGTCGTCATGGTTCAGCGTGCCGCCCTTCTGGTTCAGCAGGCCGTTGACCACGCTGCCGATGACGCCGTTGGTCAGGACGCTGACGGCCTGGGCCTCCGCCGGCATGTCGCCCACGCTGACCGATCCGCCGTCGCCGAACAGCAGGGCGCGGGTGCCTTGCAGCGGCCCGGTCTTCGCCCAGCGCAGGGCGTTGCGGTACGTGGTCGGGTCGGTATCGGTGGGGCGCTGGTCCATGACCGGCCAGACGTCCTGGCTCAGGGCCGCCCGGGTCATGTGGTGGCAGTCGGCGCAGACCTCGTTGAACAGTTGGCGCCCCTGTTCCGCCTTGCCGGCGTCGATTGCGCCGAAGACGGTGGACGGCCAGGCGGGCGGCGCCAGCTGGGTGATGGCCCATTCCAGCTTCATCAGGCCCGGCACGCTGACCGAGCTGTCGTAGAAGGGGATGTGGGGGAACAGCCTGGAGGCGAAGCGCCGCCGGTCGCCCGGGCAGGCCTTGCCCGCGATATCCTTCCCGGCGACGCAGACGTTCAGCGCGCCGAACACGCCCAGCACCTCACCCGTGTTGCGGGCCAGCGCCTTGATGTAGTTGCCGTTGGGGGCGGACAGGTTCCACTGCACCGCATCTTGCTGGTGGGCGTTCCACAGGAAGGGGTAGCTGACCGGGGCATGGGCCGGCAGCACGTTGGCGGGCACGCGGAAATCCAGGCCGGTCAGGCGGTTGAAGATCATGCTGAAGGCGTCCAGCCGCGCCGGGCCCCAGGCCTGTCCGTCCAGGGCGGCGCTGAAGAACGTTCCCCAGGCGGTGGAGAAGGCGGCCAGGGTGGCCTTCAGCGCGGCCTTGTCCCCGCCAACCCGGGCGGCGAAACGGTTGAACTTGGCCGGGTCAGACACCGTATCGGCCAGGGCGGCCGACAGCTCCACCAGGAAGCCCTGGAAATCGGCGTCGGCCGGGCCGCCGTCCACGCGCAAGGCCGTGCCCCTGTAGGTGATCTGCCGGGTGTGGCAGGCGGCGCAGGTCATGCCGATGTAGGTGGGACCGGTGCCCCGGTCCAAAGCGAAGCCGACGGGCAGCCCTTCCGGGTTCTGCGCCGAGACGTCGTTGGGCAGGTAGTTGAAGCGGGCCAGCCGGTCGGCGAAGAACAGTTCGGTCGAGGCCGGCCGCTCCAGCGCCTTGAACCAGCCGTACGGCATCAGCTGCGAGCCTTGGCTGGTGGTGTAGAAGCCTTCGCGCACCGATTGCGGCCAGTTCTGTTCCAGCAGGTGCACCACCTCGGGCGCCTGCGCCGTGGGAAAGGGGGCGGGTGTGGCCGCCTGTGCCGGGGGCGCCCCGGCATGGCCGGCCGCCAGCAGACCCAGGCCGGCCAAGGCCGCCACCATGCGCCGCCGCGCATTGAAAACCCGCATGGCACCGTCCCCCATCGCCGTCATCGCGCTTTGGTCCCCGTCCGTGCCTTTGCGCCGTGCCGTACGGAATGGCAAGGGGTTTTTTCAACCGTGCGTATGCGTGCGCCCCGTTGCGCACGGTGTCGCATTTGGTTCCACGCACAGCCGGCGTGCCGGATGCCCGCTGGACGCGGGCCCCCATCCTTGCCAGAAAGGCGGGTAAAAGCCGGGGAAGACTGGTCACCCGCCTAACCATTGGGAGAGAAGCATGCAGGTTCAAGGTGTTGCCGCCATCATCACCGGCGGTGGTTCGGGTCTGGGCGCCGCCACAGCGCGCCGGCTGGCGGCCGAGGGCGCCAAGGTGGCCCTGCTGGACGTGAACCTGGCCGCGGCCGAGGCGGTTGCCGCCGAGATCGGCGGCCTGGCGCTCAGCTGCGACGTCACCAGCGCCGACAGCGCCACCGCCGCCATCGCCGCCGCGCGCGAGGCCCATGGCGCCGCCCGCATCGCCGTGAACTGCGCCGGCGTGGCCACCGCCGGCCGCGTGCTGGGCCGCGAGGGTCCGCTGGCCCTGGACGCCTTCCGCAAGGTCATCGAGATCAACCTGATCGGCAGCTTCAACATCCTGCGCCTGGCCGCCGCCGACATGAGCACGCTGGACCCGCTGGAGGATGGCGAGCGCGGCGTGATCATCAACACCGCCTCCGTCGCCGCCTTCGACGGCCAGGTGGGCCAGGCCGCCTACAGCGCGTCCAAGGGCGGCGTGCACGCCATGGCCCTGCCCATCGCCCGTGAACTGGCCCGCGTGGGCGTTCGCGTCATGACCATCGCCCCCGGCATCTTCTGGACCCCCATGGTGGCGGGCTTCACGCAGGAGGTGCAGGACAGCCTGGCGGCCTCCATCCCCTTCCCCAAGCGCCTGGGCAAGCCGGAGGAATACGCGGAACTGGCCCTGACCATCGTCCGCAACGTCATGCTGAACGGCGAGACCATCCGCCTGGATGGCGCGGTCAGAATGAACGCGAAGTAAGGCTCCGCAATGGCGGTTGGGGCGTTAGCCCCGCCGCTGGCGGAACGCCTCCAGCGCGTCCTCCATTTCCCGCGCGATGGGGGTGACCAAGGGGTGGGCGGCGTAGGCGGTCCATAGGGCCGCCAGCGCCGGCCGCCTTTCCAGCATGTCCTGTGGCGTGTAGCGGGGCAGGAAGCGCGCCAGGAAGATCAGCGTGGGGGCCAGCGCGCAATCGGCCAGGCTCAGCGTGCCTGGAGAGGGAGCCGGCAGCGCGCCCCTTTCCACCACCACCTCCAGCGCGTCCAGCCCCCGCGTCAGCTCTGCCACCCGGTTGGCGCCGCCGCCGGCATCGCCGCTTTGGGCCGTCGCCCGTTGGGCCATCAGCGACAACAGCGGCGGCAGGACATACAGGTCCAGCAGGCGCGCCACCGTGCGCTGGGCCGCCCGCGCCACCGGATCGGCCGGCAGTAGCGCTGGCTTGGGGAACGCATCCTCCAAAAATTCACAAATGACGGCGGACTCCAGGATGTGGGCGCCATCAGCGTCCAGCACCGGGGTCTTGCCCAGCGGGTTGATGGCCTGGAAGGCGGCCGATTTCTGGCCACCGGGCGGCTCCACCAGGGGGATTGCCAGGCCCTTGGCGCGGATGGCCAGCACGACGCGGGCGGAATAGGGGGACAGGGCGGCGCCGTAAAGTTTCAAGGGCTGTCTCCTCTAACCGTAAAGGTGGACCAGGCATGATGGTCTTGCTGCTGGCGGTCAGCGGGGCCGGACGGTATGGTCATTCCATTATGCCACTGAATGCCTGCCAACCCTTGCCGGATATCGCGGGTTTCATCGGTGCCGATGAATTGCCCGACGGCCCCATCGCCCATGCCTATGCGTGGTGGCGGGGGCTGGGGGGCGGGGCCGTGCCGCCGCCCTCGGCGGCACTGGATCTGGCGGCGGTGCCGGACAGCTTCCTGCCCCACCTGGCGGTGACCACCGCCTTCCGCGCCGATGGCCGGGTGCGGGTGGTGTTTTGTGGCTCCCTTTCCGCGTTGGCCGCCGGCAGCGACCCCACGGGCCGCTATTTTGATGAATTCTATCCGCCTGACATGCTGGAGGCGGCGCTGGGGTTCCAGGCGGCCATCGTGCGCGATGCCCAGCCCATCTTCGGCCAGGACCAGGTGGGCACGGACGAGGGCGTGATGTACCATGTGCCCCGCATCGGCCTGCCCTTCCAGGGTGCCGACGGCAGCCTGGACCGGCTGGCCATCGTCATGCACTACCAACCGACGCCGGAGAACTTCAAGGTGCGGTTGCGGATATTCCAGGATCGTGCCCGGCTGCTGCGGCGCGAATTGCGGCTGGTGGCGCTTTAAGGCCACAGTGGCCGAAGGAAGTGTGCGGCCGCGGCATTCGAACGTTGCGCGAAATGCACCTCCAGCGCGATAATAATTACCCGGATAGCGCCCCATGCGGGGCGCCGCCGCGCCGTCCGTCGAAGGATGTTCTCCCGTGTCTGAGGCACCGCACACCCGGTCCCCCCTTCCGCCGCCGGAAGGGGCCCCGTCACCGGGGGAGGGCCGCGAGGCGTCCGCGGCATCCTCGCGTCGCCCTGTGCCGCGCCGACATATTCTGGTGGGTGCCGTCGGCGCCCTGGCGGCGGCTGGGCTGGGGTGGGGCGGCGGCGGCCGGGGCGGCCACGCTGAATCCATCCGCTTCCTGACCATTGGCACCGGCACCACCGGCGGCACCTACTTTCCCATCGGCGGCATCCTGGCCAACGCCATCAGCAACCCGCCGGGCAGCCCGGGCTGCGACCGGGGCGGCAGCTGCGGCATTCCCGGCGTCATCGCCGTGGCGCAGACCACCTCCGGCGCGGTGGAGAATATCGAGGCCCTGCGCGCCGCCCGGTATGAGACGGGGCTGGTGCAGGCCGACATCGGCTTCCTGGCCTACAAGGGCAAGGGCCCCTACGCCGGCAAGCCGCCCTTCACCGAGCTGCGGGCCCTGGCCAACCTGTACAGTGAGACGGTGCACCTGGTGGTGCGGGGCGACAGTCCCATCAAGACGGTGAACGACCTGAAGGGCCGGCGCGTGGCCCTGGGCGAGAAGGGCTCCGGCACCCTGCCCACCGCGCTGCTGATCCTGCAGGCGCACGATTTGTCGGAAAAGACGGTGCAGCCCTTCTACCTGAACCCCGGCACGGCCGGGGACCGCCTGGCCTCGGGCCAGCTGGACGCCTTCTTCATCATTGGCGGCTACCCCTTGCCGGCGGTGGCCGACGTGGCGGCGCGCCTGCCGGTGCGCCTCATCTCCATTATCGACGCCCGTCTGCCGCGCCTCAGCCCCGGTCTGCCCCTGTTCACCGAGACCACCATCGGCGGGGACGGCGCCTATGTCGGCGTGCCGGAGACCAAGACCCTGGGCGTGGGCGCCCAGTGGCTGGCCACCACCGCCCTGCCGGATGAGCTGGCCTACGGCATCGTCAAGGCGCTGTGGCACCCCAACACCCATCGCCTGCTGGTGGCGGGCCATCCCCGGGGCGACAGCATCCGCAAGGAAGCGGCGCTGACCGGCCTGGCCGTGCCCCTGCACCCGGGGGCCGCGCGCTATTACCGGGAGCAGGGCTTCGACGTGACGCTGGCCACGTCGGGCTGAGCCCTTAATCCAGCAACATGTCCAAGACCACCGTCTCCCGCGCCGCGTCCGCGCGCCAGTCCCTCATGGCGGGCAGGGCCTCGATGGCGGCGGCATAGGCCTGGGACGCTTCGGTCAGCGGCACCTTCCAGGTCTGGAAACGGGTGACCACGGGCGCGTACATGGCATCGGCGATGGCGAAGGCGCCGAACAGGAAGGGGCCGCCATGCCGGTCCAGGCAATCGGCCCAGATGGCCTGGATGCGGGCGATGTCCCCGGCGGCCTTGGCCAGCCGTTCCGGACGGTCGATGGTGCGGGCCAGATCCATGAACAGGTTGCGGCGCACGTCCATGAAGCCCGCGTGCATCTCGGCGCTGATGGAGCGCGCGTGGGCGCGGGTGGCTTGGTCCCGTGGCCACAGCCGGGCTTCGGGCGCCAGTTCGGCCGCGTATTCGCAAATGGCCAGGCTGTCCCACACCGTGACGTCGCCGCCGGCGGCGCGGTGGGGCCCCGTGTGGTGGATCAGGGCCGGCACCTTGCCCGCCGGGCTGTGGGCCAGCATGCGCGCCTTGCTGTCCGCCTGCCGCAGGGGGATCACCACCTCCTCGAAGGCCAGGCCGGCGTGGCGCAGCGCCAGGTAGGGGCGCAGCGACCAGGAGGAATAGGTCTTGCTGCCCAGGATCAGGGTCAGGTCGGCGGACATGGGGTTTCCTCAGCGTCGGGCGGGAGGCAGGGGCCATAGGGTGGGGGCGGAAGGGTAGCGGGCGACGGCGCCCCGCGCCAGGGGCGTCGCACCCGGCACCGTCCTGTTTGAAACCGGGTGTTTGAAACCGGGCTTGGGATGTGGAACCCTGCGCGCCTGACTTTCCGAAGCCGAAAGGTTCCACCCGTGCTGTCCTGCTTCCTGGCCCAGAAGGCCGCCGATACCGTCACCCTGATCCCTGTGCGCAAGGATGGGCTGGACGCCTGGCTGGAAACCGCCCCGGCCGCCACCGCCGCCTGGGTGCGCAGCGTCGGCTTCACGGCCGAGCCGGGCGCCACCGCGCTGCTGCCCTCGGCCGACGGCCGGTTGGACCGGGTGCTGGTGGGGGTGGGCGAGACGCTGGATCTGTGGAGTTTCGCCGGCCTGCCGACGACGCTGCCGGCGGGCCCTAAAACGTCCAAGGGCGGCGGTGCCAGCTATGCCCTGGCCAGCTATGCTCTGGACGACAGCCTGACGCCCGAGCAGGCGACGGCCGCCGCCATCGGCTGGGCGCTGGCCAGCTACCGCTTCACCCGGTACCGCAAGGCGACGAAGGACCTGCCGCGCCTGGTGCTGCCGGCTGGTGCCGACGCCCATGCCGTGGACAGCATGGCCCGCGCCGTCTACCTGGTGCGCGACCTGATCAACACCCCGGCGGAGGACATGGGGCCGGCCGACCTGGCCGCCACCGCGAAGGAACTGGGGGCGGAGTTCGGCGCCGAGGTCTCGGTCATCGTCGGCGACGACCTGCTGACCCACAACTACCCCACCGTCCATGCCGTGGGCCGGGCGGCGGACAAGAAGCCGCATTTCATCGACCTCACCTGGGGCGACGCCGCCAACCCGCTGGTCTGCCTGGTGGGCAAGGGCGTGTGCTTCGACAGCGGCGGCCTGGACATCAAGGCGGCGGGCGGCATGCTGCTGATGAAGAAGGACATGGGCGGTGCCGCCCATGTGCTGGGCCTGGCGCGCCTGGTCATGACGGCCAAGCTGCCGGTGCGCCTGCGCGTGCTGGTGCCGGCGGTGGAGAACGCCATCTCCGGCAACGCCTTCCGCCCCATGGACATCATCACCACCCGCAAGGGCCTGACGGTGGAGATCGGCAACACGGACGCCGAGGGCCGCCTGATCCTGTGTGACGCCCTGGCGGAGGCCGACAGCACCAAGCCCGCCTTGATCCTGGACTTCGCCACCCTGACGGGCGCCGCCCGCATCGCGCTGGGCACCGAGCTGCCGGCCCTGTTCGCCAACGACGACCAGCTGGCCGACGACATCCTGGCCGCCGCCAAGGAAACGGGCGACCCGCTGTGGCGCATGCCGCTGTGGCAGGGCTACGCCAAGCAACTGGACAGCAAGATCGCCGACCTGAACAACGCGCCCGGCGGCGGCTATGGCGGCGCCATCACCGCGGCCCTGTACCTGGAGCGGTTCATCACCAAGGGCACGCCCTGGGCCCACATCGACCTGATGGCCTGGAACGCCAGCGCCAAGCCCGGCCGGCCGGAGGGGGGTGAGGCCATGGGCCTGCGCGCCGCTTTCGCCATGCTGAGCCGCCGGTACCCGGCCCAGGCCTGAAATCCTCCGGCGCCTCCCGGGAAACGACCGGGAGGCGCCGGCTTGGATAAAAAATAATTATGTAGCGTTCCGCTACCCCTTCGGGGGTGGCAGGCCCTTGCCGCTGGGCGGGACTTTCGGCACACTCCCGACAGTTGCGGCTGGCCGATACGCTGTCGGAATGACGGCGGGCCGGAACAACGGGCGGGCCGGATAAACGTTTCCGGATGCGGGGGGCATCATGTCGCGTAATCTCGAAGCCCTGGAACTCTGGCGCGGCGCGCTGGTGGCCAGCGTGCGGGCCGCCAGCCCGGATCTCTCGGCCCGCCAGCTGGCTTTGCTGCTGACCGTCTACATGACCCCACCGCCCCACACGGTGCGCGGCCTGGCGGCGACGCTGAACGTGTCCAAGCCCGCCATCACCCGCGCCCTGGACCGGCTGGGTCGCCTGGGCTTCACCAAGCGCAAGCGGGACGCGGAGGATCGGCGCAACGTCCTGGTCCAGCGCACGGTCAAGGGCTCCGTCTTCCTGCATGAGTTCGGGCAGATGGTGATTGACGCGGGCGCCGTGCAGGGCGCATTGGACGGGGCACGCGCCGCGGCATCCCGGCCGGCCGCCGCGACCCCCGTCGCCCCCCCGTCAGCTTCGGAGCCGGTTTCAGCGCCGGTATGATGTGAGATGTCCAGCAAAGCGAAGACCACGCCGGCCCTAGACCCGCGCGTGAACCCTTACCGTTCCGACCTCGCCTCCGCCCACCTTTACGGCAAGGTCACGGCCGAGCGCTATGTCGATGGCGTGCCCTGCCAGGTGCGCGCCGGCTACGTCAGCCTGAAGGAAGAACCCACCTTCACCGCCCGCCAGTCCACCCAGCTGCTGTTCGGCGAGGTGTTCACGGTGTTCGAGGAGAAGGATGGCTGGGTCTGGGGCCAGAACGCCACCGACGGCTATGTCGGCTATCTGCAGCTGGAGGCCCTGGATGACGAGTTGGCGGAGCCGACGCACAAGCTGACGGCCCTGCGCAGCTTCTTCCATCCCGAGCCGGACCTGAAAACCCCGCCGCTGGACATGATCAGCCTGGGCGCGCCCCTGTGCGTGGTGGAGGTGGAGAACGGCTTCGCCGGCGTGGCTGGCGGCGGCTGGGTCCCCCTGGTCCATGTGGCGGAGATCGGTTCCCTGAAAGCCGACCCGGTGGACACCGCCCTGCGCCTGCTGGGCACGCCCTATCTGTGGGGCGGCCGCACCAGCGTGGGCATCGATTGCTCCGGCCTGGTCCAGCTGGCGCTGGATGCCGCCGGCCTGCCGTGCCCGCGCGACAGCGACCAGCAGCAGGCGGCCCTGGGCACCCTGGTTTCGGCCGATGGCGTCGGCCACGCCTACCAGCGCGGCGACCTGGTGTTCTTCCCCGGCCATGTCGGCATCATGGCGGATGAAACCCATCTGGTGCACGCCAACGCCCATCACATGGCCACGGTGCGCGAACCCCTGGCCGACGTCCTGGCGCGGGCGGCGGCGGGCAAGGGCGTCACGGCGGTGAAGCGCCTGGGGTGAGGGCGCCCCCCGGGGGCACGCTTTCGGCGAACATTCCGATGCATTTCCACCTCAGCTCGGGATGGGGAATTGTTAGGGATGGGAAACGTTCGGATCACGACATATGGTGTGACGAACGGAGACCCCCATGCTGTCACCCCACTTCCGCGCGTTGATGGACACCGTGCCCGATGGCGTGATCGTCATCGACGGCCAGGGTACGATACTATCCTTCAACCCCGCCTGCGAACGCCTGTTCGGCTGGACGGCGGCGGAGGTGATGGGCCGTAACGTCAAGATGCTGATGCCCGCCCCCTACCAGGGCGAACACGACCAGTATCTGGCCCGCTACCGCGCCACGGGGGAAAAACGGATCATCGGCATCGGCCGCGAGGCCACGGGCCTGCGCCGGGACGGCACCACCTTCCCCATGGAACTGTCGGTGGGCGAGGCGCTGCAGGACGGGCCGACGGCCTATATCGGCATCATCCGCGACATCAGCGACCGGCGGGCGGCGGAACAGGCCTTGCGCAACCGCGAGGCGCGCCTGGCCTCCATCATCGAGACCATCCCGGACGCCCTCATCGTCATCGATGGACAGGGGCTGATCCGTTCGTTCAGCCCGGCCGCCCAGCGCCTGTTCGGCTATGCCGAGGCGGAGGTGCAGGGGCGGAACGTCAGCATGCTCATGCCCTCGCCCTACCGGGAGCAGCACGACCAGTACATCGCCCGCTACCTCGCCACGGGGGAGAAGCGCATCATCGGCGTCGGCCGCATCGTCTCCGGCCAGCGCCGCGATGGAACCGTGTTCCCCATGGAACTGGCGGTCGGTGCCGTGGACCTGGAGGGCGAGCGCCTGTTCACCGGCTTCGTCCACGACCTGACGGAACACCAGGCGGTGGAGCGGCGGCTGCAGCAGTTGCAGGCGGAACTGCTGCACGTCGGTCGGGTCAGCGTCATGGGGCAGTTGGCGTCGGCCCTGGCACATGAGCTGAACCAGCCGCTGACGGCGGTGGTCAATTACATCAAGGCGTCCCTGCGGCTGCTGGAGCGGCCGGAAACCGTCGACATGCCCCTGGCGCGGGAGGCCATGGAAAAGGCGTCGGCGCAGGCCCTGCGGGCCGGGCAGATCATCCGGCGGCTGCGCGACTTCATCGCCAAGGGCGGCACCGACCGGCGTGCGGAAAGCCTGGATGGCCTGATCGAAGAGGCGGCCGCCCTGGCCCTGGTCGGGGCGCGGGAAAGCGGCGTGCGCATGGAATTGCGCCTGCAGCGGCAGGACCTTCGCGCCGTCATCGACAAAATCCAGATCCAACAGGTGCTGCTCAACCTCATCCGCAACGCGGTCGAGGCTATGGAAGGCCAGCCGGAACGCATCCTGTCCATCACGGCGGCCCCCATCGCGGTCCCCGCGACGGCCCCCGCGACGGCCCCCGCGACGGCCCCGGACGGGGCGGGGTTCATGGAGATCGCTGTGGCTGATACCGGCCATGGGCTGGATGACGCCACCATGGCCCGCCTGTTCCAGCCCTTCGTTTCCGGCAAGGAACGGGGCATGGGGGTGGGGCTGTCGATCAGCCGGTCCATCGTCGAGGCCCATGGCGGGCGGCTGTGGCCCGAACGTAATGAACACGGCGGCGCGACCTTCCGTTTCACGCTGCCCCTGCTGCCTGAGACCGAGAGAAACCATGACGCCTGAGTCGATCATCGCCGTGCTGGATGACGATGCCGCCGTGCGGGATTCGCTGCGGCTGT
The DNA here is from genome assembly GCF_007828045.1 of Nitrospirillum amazonense. Classification (GTDB taxonomy): domain Bacteria; phylum Pseudomonadota; class Alphaproteobacteria; order Azospirillales; family Azospirillaceae; genus Nitrospirillum; species Nitrospirillum amazonense_C. The sequence goes on from NZ_VITN01000003.1 coordinate 431,261, forward strand.
TGCTGATGGCGTCGGGCTACCAGGTTGCGGTCTTTTCCTCACCCCTGGAGTTCCTGGACTCCGACGCGCCCGCGCGCTGCGCCTGCCTGGTGGTGGATGTGCGCATGCCCGGCCTGAGCGGGCTGGAGGTCCAGGAACGGCTGGTCGCGCGGGGATCCACCCTGCCGGTCATCATCATGACCGGCCATGGCGACGTCCCCCTGGCGGTGGCGGCGATGAAGGCCGGGGCCTTGGACTTCATCGAGAAGCCGTTCGAGGAGGAGACGCTGCTCGCATCCCTCCAGTCGGCGCTGTCCCGGCCCCGTGCCATGGCCGACGCGGACTCCTCCTCTGCCGGGGCGGAGACGCCGTCGCCGGAGGCGCTGGCCTGCCTGGACGCGCTGACGCCGCGGGAATTGGACGTGTTGCGGGGGTTGGTCGATGGCAAGCCCAACAAGATCATCGCCTTCGATCTGTCCATCAGCCCGCGCACCGTTGAAATCCACCGCGCCCGGGTGATGGAGAAGATGCGCGCCGGCAGCCTGTCCCATCTGGTGCGGCTGGCGCTGGCGGCAGGTATTCGCCCGGACGCGGGTTGATCCGCGTCAAACCCGGCCGGAATACGGGGAAACCCTTATTACTCCAGTAGGCGCCGACACCTTAACGTTGGGGGTGGCGGGGTTGGCATCACCGCCGCTGGTGTAACGCCTCTAGGAGATGTGATGTGGCCGAGATCGCGGCGGGACGGATCCATATCGTCGATGACGACGAGTCCGTCCGCGACTCCTTAAAGTTCCTGCTACGGCTGTACGGCTTCGAGGTTGATCTTCACGCCTCTTGCCGTGACTTCGCCGCCGATTTCGATGGCGGTCCGGGGTGCCTGCTGCTTGACCAGCATATGCCCGACATGACGGGCGTCGAGTTCGTTGAGGGGCACCGCGCCCTGCTGCGCGACGTGCCTGTCCTGATGATGTCCGCGAATATGGAGGCGGAGACGCGCGACCGGGCCCTTCGGGCGGGGGTGGCCGGTTTCCTGGACAAGCCCGTCGATACCGGCCGGCTGCTGGATGAGTTGCGGCTGCTGCTGGGCGGCCCCGCCTGAGGGACCGTGGTTGTGCGCCCATAAGGGGTTTTACGCCCATAAGGGGTTTTACGTAGGTAGAAGACCGAACTCATCAGGTGGAACGTCAGGCGCTACCGTCCTCCCATGGAACGACGACGGGCTGGTTCAGGCCCGACACGAACGGGAGCCCCCAGATGACGCCATCGCTCGCCACCGCCCCGGCCGCCGCCCGCCAGCCCAGCCTGGCCGTCTTCAACGCCCTGTCGGCGCCGTCCGCCAGCCGGGCCGCATCCGCCGGCCCGTTCGCCCCCTGGGCGGACGAGGCCTCCACCTACAGCCGGGACCAAGTGATCTTTTCGGAAGGCGACACGGCCAGCAGCGTGCGCATCATCACCTCCGGCATGGTCCGCATCCTGCGTATGATGGCTGACGGCCGGCGGCAGATCGTGGGCTTCCTGCAGCCCGGCGACATGTTGGGGCTGGCCATGGGCGGCACCTATCTCTATTCCGCCGAGGCCGTCACGCCCGTGACCTTGCGGCGCCTGTCCCGCACGCAGTTCGACACGCTGCTGGAACGGGATCCCGAATTGCGCCTGCGCCTGCTGGCGGCCACCGCGACCGAACTGCAGGTGGCGCAGGAGCAGATGCTGTTGTTGGGTCGCAAAACAGCGCCGGAGCGGCTGGCAAGCTTTCTGTTGCGCCAGGCCCGGCGGGTAACGCCCGAACCTGAGGACCATTGCCGCATCTCGCTGCCCATGACCCGCACCGACATTGCGGATTTCCTGGGGCTGACCATGGAAACGGTCTCCCGCGCCTTCACCAAGCTCAAGACCACCCACCTCGTCCGGCTGTTGCCCGACCAGATGGTGGAATTGGTGGATGTCGAGGCCTTGATCGATTTGTCGGAAGGCGGCGGCCAGTCCAGCCTCATTCAATAGCCGCGCCGCCGATCCACCAGGTTGATCAGCGGCTGGCCCGCGGCCAGGCGCTTCAGCCCGCCCACCACCTGTTCCACCGCCGTGCGCGCCTGGGTGATGGCGGCGACGTGGGGGGTGACGGTCACCCTAGGGTGGGTCCAGAAGGGATGGTCGGCCGGCAACGGTTCGGTGCGGAACACGTCCAGCGTGGCACCGGCCAGGTGGCCGCTGTTCAGCGCCGCCAGCAGATCCTCCTCCACCAGATGGCGCCCCCGGGCCGCGTTGATGACCACGGCACCCCGGGGCAACTGGGCGAGCAGGCCCGCGTCCAGGATGTTCTCCGTGTCCGCCGTCAGGGGCAGCAGGCAGACCAGGATGTCCGTGCGCGCCAGGAAGGGCGCCAGGCCCCCGGCCCCGTGATATGTCGCGATGCCGTCCAGTTGCTTGGGCGAGCGGCTCCAGCCCGCCACATCGAAGCGCAGGGCCTTCAGGGCATGCGCCGCGTCGCTGCCCAGGGCGCCCAGGCCCAGGATGCCCACCTTGCGCTCCCGCGCCAGGTGCTGATGGGTCAGCTGCTTCCACTGCCCCGCCCGCTGCTGCGCCTCGAACAGGGGGGCGTCGCGGTGCCAGCGCAGCACGTGCAGGCAGACATATTCGGTCATACCCTCGGTCAGGCCCGGTTCCACCATGCGCACCAGGGGCAGGTCGGGAAGGGTGGGATCGGCCAGCAGGGCGTCAACTCCGGCGCCCAGCGAGAAGATGACCTTCAGCTTGGGCAGGCTGGCCAGCAGGCCCGCCGGCGGCTTCCAGACCAGGGCATAGTCGATCTCCGCCGGGTCGCCCATGCCGTCCGGCCATACGCGTACATCCAGCTCAGGCAATTGGGCGTTCAACTCATTCGCCCAGTCCTCGGCATGATCGTGGGCGGAGACGAACAGCAGGGCCATCGGGAAGGCTCCTTAATCCTGCCCGTCGTCGCGCTGGCTGCTTTCGGAGCGGAAGGGGTGGGCGGGGTAGACGCCCAGGATTTTCAGTTCGCGGGCGAAGAAGTCCAGCTCTTCCAGCGCCAAGCGCAGGGGCCGGTCCTCGGGGTGGCCTTCCACGTCGGCGTAGAACTGGGTGGAGGTGAAGCGGCCGCCCACCATGTAGCTTTCCAGCTTGGTCATGTTGACGCCATTGGTGGCGAATCCGCCCATGGCCTTGTACAGGGCCGCCGGCACGCTGCGCACGCGGAAGACGAAGCTGGTGATGACGGGGCCCGCCCCGCGCGGCGCCGGCTTGGGCTCCCGCGACAGGATCAGGAAACGGGTGGTGTTATGCTCCGCGTCCTCGATGCCGCGCGCCAGCACCTCCAACCCGTAAATCTGCGCTGCCAGTTCCGAGGCGATAGCCCCCTGGGTCGGGTCGCCCCACGTGGCCACGTCGGCGGCCGCGCCGGCGGTGTCGGCGTGGGTGATGGGCGCCATGCCGTGGGCGCGCAGATAGCCGCGGCACTGCGACAGCGCCTGGATGTGGGAATGCACTTGTTTCAGGCCGGCGATGGTCGCCCCCTTGGGCGCCACCAGGCAATGGACCACGCGCTGGAAATGCTCCCCGATGATGTGCAGGCCGCCCTGGGGTAACAGGTGGTGCATGTCGGCCACGCGGCCGGCCACCGAATTCTCGATGGGAATCATGGCCAGGCGGGCGCGGCCCTCCGTCACGGCGGCGAAGGCGTCCTCGAACGAGTAGCAGGGCAGGGGAGCCATGTCCGGAAACACCTGGCGGCACGCCATGTCGGAATTGGCGCCCGGCGCCCCCTGGTAGGCGATGGTGTTCTCCGCGCCCCGCTCACTGCTGGACATTGTTTTCCCTTTCTTGGACCGCCCCTTGACGGCGCGACCGCATCCTACAACGGCATGAGCCGGAATCTCATGCCGTTGGTTTTAGGGGGCGCCTATGCGGCCGATGAGGGCGCGGGCGCGTTCCAGGTCCTCCGGCGTGTCCACGCCCAGGGGCACGGCGTCCACCACCGCCACGTCGATGCGCATGCCGTTGGCCAGCGCGCGCAGCTGCTCCAGCTTCTCGCGCTGCTCCAAGGCGGCGGGGGGCAGGGCGACGAAGCGGGCCAGGGCCTCGCGACGATAGGCATACAGGCCGATGTGGTGATGGTGCGGGCCGGCACCCCAGGGGCTGGTGGTACGGGTGAAGTACAGGGCGCGGCCCACGCGGGCGCCGGGCGCCAGCTCGACCACAGCCTTGACCACGTTGGAGTTGTGCCGCTCCTCCTCCACGGTGATCTCCACCGCCAGGGTGGCGATGTCCACCGCCGGATTGGCCAGCGGGCCGAAGGCGGCGCGCACCGTGGCCGGCTCCACCGTCGGCAAATCGCCCTGGACGTTGACCACGGCGTCGTGCCGCCCCTCCGGGTCCACCAGGCGCAGCGCCTCGTGGATGCGGTCGGAGCCGGAGGGGTGGTCAGGGTCGGTCAGCACCGCCTGGCCGCCGGCGTCGCGCACCGCCTCGACGATTTCCTTTTCCGCCGCCGCCACCAGCACCGGGCCGATGTCGGCCTCCGCCGCGCGCCGCCACACCTGCACGATCATGGGCGCGCCGCCGATGTCGGCCAGCGGCTTGTTGGGCAGGCGGGTGGAGGCCATCCGTGCCGGAATGATCACGATGGGGGCTTTGGGCGCGCCCACGGGAAAGACGGCGGGGCTTGAAGACATGGGGCTTCGGCCTACGATTTGATTTGGCTCATGGCTGGGGCAGGCGTGCGACATTTACCTCCCATGGTCAAGCCGGTTTGCAGGCAGGGCGCCGAACTATCTTGCCCTGGTTGAACAGGCCGCTTATCGTCGCCCGGAATTTGGGAGAGTGATGGCCGGACCATAACGGCCCCGGGCATCGACAAGCGTCACCACCTGGCGTTAACGTGGACGCGCAGGAACCATAACCAGCACGCGAATGGCAAACAGCGTGGGACATGAGGGCTTGATCTGATGGCGGGTAGCTTCTTCAACAAGATTTCCATGGCCATTCTGTTGGGCGCGCTGATCGCCCTGCTGGCGGGGTTCATCGCCAAGAAGGCCGTGCACCCGACGATGTTGACCGAGAACGTGTACAAGATCGAAGGCGTTGAGGCGGCCCCGGCCGCGGGTGGTGAGCCGGCGGCACCGGCCAAGCCGGACCCGGTCAGCCCGCTGCTGGCCGGCGCCAGCGCCGACAACGGCGCCAAGCTGACCAAGGTCTGCCAGGCCTGCCACACCTTCGACAAGGGCGGCCCGGCCAAGGTGGGCCCCAACCTGTGGGGCATCATCGGCAACAAGCAGGGCCATATGGAGGGCTTCGCCTACTCCGACGCCATCAAGAAGCTGGGCGGCACCTGGGACTACGAAAAGCTGAACGAGTTCCTGGCCAGCCCCAAGACCTACGCCCCGGGCACCAAGATGACCTTCGCCGGCTTCAAGTCCGTCAAGGACCGCGCCGACGTCATCGCCTATCTGCGCAGCCAGGCCGACAGCCCGGCCCCGCTGCCCTGACAGGGCGGGTGCGCTTAAGGGATAGCCGGCCGCCTTGGGTTTGAGGCGGCGGCCTCTCCGGTATAAAAGCAGGGGCGGTCCCAGCCGGGGCCGCCCCTCTTTGCATGTGCCCCAGCCAGTCCCAAGCCAGGAAGCGCCCCATGACCTCGCCCGTGTCCGACGACCTCATCGCCCTGGCCCATCGCATGGCCGAGTCGGCGGGTGCCGTCATCCGCCGCTATTTCCGGGCGGACGTGGAGATCGATGCCAAGTCCAACCTGACGCCCGTCACCATCGCCGACCGCCAGGCGGAGGAGGCGCTGCGCGCCATCCTGGCGGCCGAGCGCCCCGACGATGGCATCCTGGGCGAGGAACTGGGCACCCACGGTCTGGACCGGGAGTATGTCTGGGTGCTGGACCCCATCGACGGCACCAAGAGCTTCATGACCGGCCGGCCCATCTTCGGCACCCTGATCGGCCTGCTGCGCCATGGCCGTCCCGTGCTGGGCGTCATCGACCAGCCCATCCTGGGGGAGCGGTGGATCGGTGGCGCGGGATATCCCACCCGCTTCAACGGCACGCCCGTGCGCACCCGCGCCTGCGCCACCCTGGCGGAGGCGACGGTGACCACCACCAGCCCCGACATGTTCAAGGGCGTGGAGGCGGAGCGCTTCGCCCAGTTGAAAGCCGCCTCGCGCTACGTCGTCTACGGCAGCGACTGCTATGGCTACGCCCAGGTTGCCAATGGCTGGCTGGACATCTCGGTGGAGCGCGACCTGGCGCCCTGGGACTGGGCCGCCCTGGTGCCGGTGGTCGAGGGCGCCGGCGGCCGCATGACCGACTGGCAGGGCCGCGACCTGGTGCTGGGCGCGGTGGGTGAGGTCGTGGCCTCCGGCGACGCCCGGGCGCACGCCGAGGCGCTGGCCATCATGGGTGGCTGACACCTTTTGGGTTAGTATCGCCACCATCAATCGCGTTGATGGTATTCACATGAGAGCGTTGCGCCTGGCCTTGCTGCTGGTATCGGTTCCCTTTCCTGGCTTGCCAATGGTGGGGGGATTCGCGCTTGCTGCCGATGCCACTGCTGCCGACGCCTGCGTTCCCGATCGCTCAGCGCTGTTGGCGCTGGATGGGCAGGCATTCGACCAGGATATGAACGGGGGGTGGCGCCCTATCGCGGATAAGCCGGGCTGTATGACGGCGGCCGCCGACCTGTTGCGCGATTACCGGGCTGTCCACCCCCAGGAGCCCGCCCGTATCCTATATTGGCATGAGGGGCAGTTGCGGGCCATGGCGGGTGATACCGCTGGCGCCCTCCCTTTGCTGGACCAGTCACGCGACATGAGGGACACGTCCCGGGCCCAGGCCTGGAACGCTTATGTCGATGCCACCCTGGCTTTCCTGCGCCGTGACCTATCGACCCTGCTGGCGGCGCGCGACCGTCTGAGCCACGTTCCGCCGCCGCCACCGGAGTCGGGTGCCACCATGACGCCGTCATCCTGGCCGATGAACATGAGTGTCGTAGATGGTTTGGCCGCTTGCTTCGCCAAGCCTTATGCCGATGCCTACGCATGCTCCGCACCAGGCCGATGAAGATCAGCCAGGTACCAGGCCACGCTGGCTGACGCTTACGGGGCGGAGATCACCATCGTCTCATAGGCGATGTCCACCGACTCCACGGCCACCTCATTGCCTTCGGACTTCAGGTCCGTGCCGGTGATCTTGGTCGGCCAGGCGTTGTCCAGGGTCCAGACCCTCTTGGGCGCGCCGGTTTCGTCCAACAGATTGATCACCACCGTCTTGCGCGCGATGGTGTTCAGCTTGATCTGGTTGAACCAGTCCCACAGGGCGGTGTCGTTCGCGAAGAGGCCCTTGTGCAGGGTGACGTTTCCGACCTTGCGCGAGCCCGGCATTGTGGCGGCGGGGGTGGCCTCGGTGTCCAGCCCGGTCACTTCCTGGAACGTGGCCGTGACGGTGCCGCCCAGCTGGGCCGAGAAATAGAACTTGGGCAGCGGCCAGGTGCTGGTTTGCGTCTCGCCCGACATGATGCCTTCCCCCCCGAATCGGTTCGCGTTTCACACGTCGCCGGCCAGCCAATCCTCAATCAGGCGGCGGGCGATGCTGTCGGCCGGCGGCAGGCGCAAGGACCCATCCAGGGGCCCACGGCGCAGGCTGGCCTGGTAGACCTCGTCGCGGCTGAACCAGCGCGCGTCCTCCAGCTCCTCCAAATCCACCTTCAGCTCGGTGGTCACGGCGCGGGCGTGGAAGCCCAGCATGAGGGAGGAGGGGAAGGGCCAGGGCTGGGAGGATTGATAGCGCACGTCCGTCACCTGGATGCCCGCCTCCTCCATCACCTCGCGCGCCACCGCCTCCTCCAGGCTTTCGCCCGGTTCGACGAAGCCGGCCAGGGTGGAATACATGCCTTGGCCGAAACGGGCCTGCCGGCCCATGACGCAGCGGTCGCCGTCATGCACCAGCATGATCACGGCCGGATCGGTGCGGGGGAAGTGCAGGGTCTTGCAGTCGGGGTTGGTGCAGCGGCGGACGTGCCCGCCCTCGATCACCTCGGTCACGGTGCCGCAGACGCCGCAAAAGCGGTGGCGCTGGTGCCAGCCCAGCAGGCCGCGCACATAGGCCAGCAGGCTGGCCGTGGGCCGGTCCACCTGGTGGGCCAGGGTGCGCAGCTCCGTCGGCGTGCCCAGGCCCAGCAGGTGGGGATGGCCTTCCTCCAGGCTGGACAGATCGACGGCGAAATGGGCGACGTCGCCCTCCACGCCCAGGAAGGCAGGTGCCAGCGTCGCGGCCTCGCGCCACCACGGGCTGCCCGGGTCCAGGTAGACGGGCCGGACCGGCGGCCCCTCCGGCGTTTCGGCCCCTTCCGGCGGCGATGCCACCAGGAACTGGCCGCGCCAGACGGCCAGGAAACGGCTTTCGGGTGCCGCCAGGCGCTGGGCCAGCCAGTCGGCCTGCTTGCGGGCGACGGTGGCGCGGTCCAGGCCGGCGCCGGTGTAGAAGTTGTTTTGGGACCGGTTCGTCATGATCACCATTCGTCTCATGACCAACCGGAGGGGGCAAGGCCACCCCGGGTCGCGGGCGCATCGGAACAGGCGGGGCGGCCCTGCCGCCTTTTCACTTGCTATGGGGTGGGTCGATGCCGATATATGGCGGCGGGAGGTTGGCGGCGGACGTGTCCCTCGCCAACCCGGTCAGGTCCGGAAGGAAGCAGCCGTAACGAGTTTCGGCGCGGGTCGCATGTCCAGCCTCCCACCTCATAAAATCTGAACGCCGCCTTTTGGCCGGTCACAAGGTCCGGCCCGCACATGGCCGGCGGCAGCCAGTGCCGGAAGGGTTGAGCGATCCCGTGACCGATCAGAGCACGCTTTCCCCCGACGCCGAGTCCCCCGCCCCCGCCGGGAACGCCGTCTACCGCGTCCTGGCCCGCAAGTACCGCCCGCGCAATTTCGATGAGCTGATCGGCCAGGACGCCCTGGTGCGCACCCTGCGCAACGCCATCCAGTCGGGGCGCATCCATCAGGCCTATATGCTGACCGGCGTGCGCGGCGTGGGCAAGACCACCACCGCCCGCATCATCGCCCGCGCCCTGAACTGCGTCGGCCCCGACGGCCAGGGCGGCCCCACCGTCAGCCCCTGCGGCGTGTGTGAGCAGTGCGTGTCCATCTCGCAGGACCGCAACGTCGACGTCATCGAGATGGACGCCGCCAGCAACACCTCGGTCGATAACATCCGTGAGATCATCGAGGGCGTGCGCTACGCCCCGGCCGGCGCCCGCTACAAGGTCTACGTCATCGACGAGGTCCACATGCTGTCGCGCAACGCGTTCAACGCGCTGCTGAAGACGCTGGAGGAGCCGCCGCCGCATGTGAAGTTCGTCTTCGCCACCACTGAGATCCGCAAGGTGCCGGTGACGGTGCTGTCGCGCTGCCAGCGCTTCGACCTGCGCCGGGTGGACCAGGGCACGCTGCAGGCCCATTTCGGTCGCATCGCCGAGCAGGAGTCGGTACCGGTGGAGGCGGAGGCCTTGAGCCTCATCGCCCGCGCGGCCGACGGCTCGGTGCGTGACGGCCTGTCGCTGCTGGACCAGGCCATCGCGCTGGGCGGTGGTGCCGTGACCGGGCTTCAGGTCCGCGACATGCTGGGCCTGGCCGACCGCACCCTGGTGGTGGACCTGTTCGAATCGACCCTGTCGGGCAAGCCGGCCGACGCCCTGGCCGTGCTGGACGATTTGCACAAGCGCGGCGCCGACCCGGTGGTCATCGCCCAGGACCTGCTGGACTTCACCCATTTCCTGACCCGTGCCCGCGTGGTTCCCGGCACCGCCCAGGACCAGGGCATCCCGGAGATGGAGCGGGTGCGCGGCGGCGACCTGGCGGCCAAGCTGGGCATGCCCGCCCTGGCCCGCGCCTGGCAGATCCTGCTGAAGGGCCTGTCGGAGGTGCAGCAGGCCCCGGTGCCCATGCAGGCCCTGGAAATGGTGCTGATCCGCCTGGCCTACGCCGCCGACCTGCCCAGCCCCGGCGACCTGGTGCGCAAGCTCATGGAGGGCGGCGTGCCCGCCACGGGTGGGAATGGCGGCGGTGCGCCGATGGGCGGCGGCTCCCTGGGGGGCAACGGCGGCGGTGGCGCCACGGCGCGGGGCACGTCCCTGTCCAGCGGCGTCGCGAACGGCGGTGGCGCGCCCATGGCTGTGCTCCGTGGCGGCTTGGGCGGCGGCTTGGCTGGCGCGGTCAAGGTGGCGCCTGCGGTGGCCCCGACCCCGGCGGTGGAACCGGTGCCGGATCTGCCCCCGGCCGATCCCAAATCCTTCCGCGACGTGGCGGAGCTGTTCGGCACCCGGCGCGAGGGCATGCTGCAGGGCAACCTGTTGAGCATGGTCCACCTGGTGAAGTTCGAGCCGGGGCTGATCGAGCTGCGGCCCACCGCCATGGCCGTGCCCAACCTGGCCGGCCGCGTGGGCCAGTTGCTGACGGAATGGACCGGGCGGCGCTGGATCGTCACCGTCTCCAGCGCCCCCGGCGAACCCACGCTCAGCGACCAGGACCGGGCGGCGGAGAACCGCACCCGCGAACAGGCCGCGGCCAACCCCCTGGTGCAGGCCCTGATGGCCGCTTTCCCCGGCGCCAGGATGGCGGCGGTGCGCGACCTGGACCAGGTGGCCGCGGCGGCAGCCAAGGCCGCCGCCGAGGAGGCCGCCCTCACCCCCGCCTTCCCTTCTTACGGCGATGGCGGTATGGATGCCCCGGACAACCCGTATTTCGATGCGCCGCCCGATATGAGCGACGGCGACTGGGAAGGAGATTTTTAGGCCATGAAGAACATCGGCCAGATGATGAAGCAGGCCCAGCAGATGCAGGCCAAGATGCAGGAAATGCAGGGCAAGCTGGGCGAGATCGAGGCCGACGGCCAGTCCGGCGCCGGCATGGTCCGCGTCGTGGTCAACGGCAAGGGCGAGCTGAAGAAGGTGAAGCTCGACAAGTCCGTCGTGGACCCCGAGGACATCGAGGTGCTGGAGGACCTGCTGGTCGCCGCCTTCAACGACGCCAAGGGCAAGGTCGAGGCGCACATCGCCGAAGAGACCAACAAGCTCATGGGCGGCCTGAAGCTGCCGCCGGGCATGAAGCTGCCGTTCTGATCGGCGCCACCTGTCAGGGTGTTGTGGTTTTGAACGCCGGGCCTGGCGACGGGCCCGGCGTTCTTATATGTGCGGCATTTGATCGTGACCTCTCAAATGCCCCTCAAACGCCGGGCGGGCGCATCCGCGCCCTTGGCTTCCTCACTGCGCCCTGCGGTACTCGCTCCGGCGCCCGCAGTCGCGGGCTACAGCGGCACGAGCCTATCTCGTGCCGATGGCCTTTTTCCCCGCTGGAACAAAGCCGGCACAGCCCCTATCTTGGGGCCATGATCGGCCCTGAAATCGACCGCCTGATACAGCTGTTGTCGCGCCTGCCGGGCCTGGGCCCGCGCTCGGCCCGCCGCGCCGCCTTGCATCTGATCAAGAAGCGCGAACAACTGATGGACCCGCTGGCCGAGGCGCTGGCCGGGGCGGCCGCCCGCATCCGCACCTGCCCCGTCTGCGGCAACCTGGACACGGTGGACCCCTGCGGCGTCTGCCGCGACCCCGCCCGCGACCGCGCCACCCTGTGCGTGGTGGAGGAGGTGGGCGACCTCTGGGCGCTGGAGCGCACGGGCGCCTATCGCGGCCTCTACCATGTGCTGGGCGGCACCCTGTCGGCGCTGGACGGCATCGGCCCCGATGACCTGGCCGTGCCGGGATTGCTGGCCCGCGTGGCCCAGGGGACGGACGGCACGCCGGTGCGCGAGGTCATCCTGGCCCTGAACGCCACCGCCGGCGGCCAGACCACCGCCCACTACCTGACCGATCGCCTCTCCGGCCTGAATGTCGCCATCAGCCGCCTGGCCCACGGCGTCCCCGTGGGCGGTGAACTGGACTACCTGGACGACGGCACCCTCACCGCCGCCTTAAGGGCGCGGCGGACGTTGGGGTGAGGGCTGACGGAGCGGCTATCGATGCTGGCTCTTGCCGTCATCGGGAAGTCGGAAGCGATAGGCCAATTTTACCGTAGCAGATGGGACCGCTTGGCCATTTTCCACGGCTGGGGTGCATCGCCACCGGCGGGATCGTGCGGCCTTTACCAGGGCTGCATCCAATTGATCGTGAGTACTGCTTTCTACGACCCTGGCATTATAGACGCGGCCTTTTGCGTTACAGAAGGCAATGAAAACCACCCTACCTTCCTCGCTCCGCTTTATCGCCGCCGCTGGATAAGTGGGAGGAAAGCGGCGAAAGGACTCCGGATCAATCCTGGTGAGGGGCCGTAAAGGTGGTTGGAAGGTGGTGGGTGTTGCATACTCGAAGTCGATGACCATGAATGGTGGAATTACCGGCAGAAAAACCCTTTCCGCCGCCTGCGCCCGTGACGGAGACGGGCTGAATGGCCACAAAGCCAAAACCACCATCATCCCACTGAGAACCGCATGCCCCGCGCTTGTCCGCATGACTTTCCCCAAGCCATGAACCCGTTAGGGCGATGGTTGCAGAAGTGGGGTGCGCTGTCGCCGGATAAATGAGCGCTCTCAGGGGCGCGCCGGCAGCAGGATCAGGGCGGAAAGGGCGAGCGTGTGGTGGAGGCGCATGGGTCCAGGCGGGGTTGGCGGGTCGAAGAAGGTCGAGGAAGGCGCTGGCCGGTCCTATTTCCGTGCGCCGACCTCCGGCGCCGGGCCGCTGTAGGGAAAGAACCCCCAGGCGGGAACGGCGGTGTGGGTTCCGGGGCGTTGATAGGTCAGGCAGCGCCATTTGCCGGAACGCGCCTGGGTTATCAGGTCGGCGTCCAGGTGCGGGTTGCCGGAACTGCGGAACAGGCTGGGCGTCAGGATTTGGCCGTTGGCGCCGCACCAGAAGCGCAGCCAGGCCTTGGGTTGCTTACGGTGGGCGCCGGTCGCCGGGGCCTGGCCCGGCGCCACCAGCGAGGCGGGGTCCACCGCCGCCCCCACGGGCTCGTCATCGGGCGGCGGGGCGCCGGCGGGCCGGCCGAAATACTGGCGGTAGGCCGTCCAGGCGGCCACTGGCTGCCCGGTGGTGCGCAGCTGCGCGGGAAGGCAGCGCCACAGGCCTGAGTCCGTGGCCGCCATGAAGGCGGCGTCCAACTCCGGGTGGCCACTGCTTTCCATCAACGCGCTGTCTAGCAGGGTTCCGCCCGGCCCGCACAGGAGGGCGGCCGTCAGGGTGGTCTGGTCCTTCGGGTCCTGGGTGCTGCTGGGGGCGCTACGGGGGTAGGCGGGTGGCGCGGTCACCAGGGACCGGATGTCGAGAACGGGGGCCTCCCCCGGCCGGGGGGCGTCGGGGGACAGCTGGAAGATCGCCTGGTGCGCGCCGGGCGTCACCCGGATGCGGCCGGTGGCGGCCGATGTGCCGGGAACGCACCGCACCTGCGGCGACCGCAGGGCCGCCAACGCTGCGGCATCCAGCCGGAGATGGCCGGAGGAGTGGCTGATCTTGAAATCGCCTAGCCGGCCGTTCACGCCGCAGAGGAAGTCGATGACGACCCGCCCTTCCTCACCCGCCCGGGCGGCGTCGACGGTGTAGTCGGCGTGGGCCAACGTGGTGTGGTCGAGCTGCGCCCCGTCCGTCTCGGCCTTGAAGCCGTAGCTGGGGCCGGAGGCGGCGGGTGCCGCGAAGACCAGGCGGTGGAAGCCCCAGGAGTCGATGGGCTGATGGTCGCTGGGACGCTTGGCGGGATTGCAGCGCCATACGCCCGCCCGCGCCGCCGCCAGGACGGTCGAGTCCAGGTGGGGGTGGATGGACGGGCCGGGCTGGGTCAGCTGCGCCTCCACCACCTGTCCATCGGCGCCGCAGCGGAACTTGAAAGGCACGACGCCATACTCCCCGGTGGGCAGGGCGTCCGCCGGATAGGGCGGCTGGACGACGGTATCCAGGTCGATGCGGGCGCCCAGGGCGGGTCCCGGCGGGGCCGCCGGGGCGTCGGCGGCGGGCGCCGCGGCCTCGTTCCTGTGGTCGCGCTGCCGGAAGGTGTAGCGCAGCGTGATCCACGCGGGCCGTGCCGGGCCAGGCGGGGTTTGGGCCCCCGTGCCGGGCACGCAGCGCCACTTACCGCTGGCGCCGGCGGCCAGCGCGGCCGCGTCCAGCCGGTCCGATCCGCTGCCTTCCATCACCTCCGCATCCGTGACCTGGCCGCCGGGCTCGCACAGCAGGGCCAGGGTGACGGTGCCGACTTGCCCCTGCTCCACCGCCACCCAGGGATAGGAGGGGATGGCCTTCATCAGCGTCGCGGGATCCAGCTTCGGGCCATCGGCGGCCAGGAGGGCGTCACGGTCGATGTGGGACGTCGGTACCGGCGCCGGCGGCGGGGCATGGGCGCAGCCGGCGGCCGATGCCATCGCCAGAGACGAGAGGAAGCGGGCGGAGACGATGCGGAAGAGGGTGGGACGCATGGGGCCGAGGTGTCGCGGGAAAGCCGGAGGAGCCGCGATGGTTGCAGAAATGGCCACGGTCGTCGCCTTACTTTTTCCGTGCGCTTATGCCTGACTGTGGGCGTCAGGGCTTGGAACTGGGCGGCGGGATGAAGGTGTGGATGATGAAGCCCCATGAGGCCAGCGGGCGATGATCCGGGCCGGTGGTGGGCTGGCAAGCCGTCTGCAGGGGCAAGGCGTCGGCCATCGCGGCATCCAGCTTGGGATTGCCGGAGCTGTTGAACACCCGGACGGAGGTGACGCGGCCTTCCGCGCTGCAGAAGAAGGCGATGCTCAGGGACATCAACTGCTGCAGGGGGCCGGCGGCGGCCGTTGGATAGTCCTGAGGCTTGCGGCTGGCCTCGGGGGTGAGCTTGGCATTCAGCGCCAGGTCCCAAACGGCCTTCCGGCTCTCGCTGTCCACCGGTTCCGGAATGGTCAGGCCCGGATTGGCGGCGCGCGCAATGTCCAGCAACTCACGGACGTTGTCGCGGCTCAACTGCAGGCCGCTGGTGCTCGGGGCCGGCGGACCCAGTTTGAAATTGTAGCGGAACAACACGCTGCCGGCGATGGGCTTGCCGCTGGCGGGGTCATGACCGGGGAAGCAGCGCAGGCCGGGAATGATCGCCAACACCGCGTTGTCCAACCGCTCAAAGCCGCTGCTTTCGGTCACCTTCGGATCGCTGACGCGGCCATCCACGGCACAGTCGACGCTGATGCCCACCCGGCCTTGCTCGCCCAACCGGGATGATGCCATCGGATAGTCAGGCTGCCTGAAGGAGGTGACGTCGAGGCGGGACCTGGTGGGGTCGGGCGGGGGCTTGTCCTGGGCCACGGCGGGGAACAGGGGGGCCAGGCAGATGGCGGAGAGCGCCAGGGCCCGTAGACGGTGGTAGACGATCTTCATGGCCTCGGACCTTGGTATCTTGATTCTCAGGAGTGCGAAACAACGGTGAGGCTACGGACGGGGCGCGTCCTGAGGTGAGGGGGAGTCCTGATCCGTCGCTTTCGTTGGCTCGGTGTGCCCCGTGAATTGGATGTTTAGTGGAATCGCGTCGCCGGCGTGCATGAGAGGACGCGGTTCGCCCAGTGCCTTGATCGCTTCAGGCGGCATCGGGACTGCCTGCGTTTTATGTTGGCCAAAGTCGTAGCGGTAGAAGCCCCATCCCTCCACCGGTTCCTTGCTTTTGTAGTCCGTCGCCGGAAGACAACGCCAATTGTCCGCCTTGGCGGCTGCAATCAGGGCGCGTGTCAGGTGCGGAGTGGCATCCGGAGAAGTCAGGGGCTCAATCGTGTGAACCCGCCCATCCACGCCGCAAAGAAAGCGGATCGAGGCCGGGGCTCGCTCCTGCGCGGCCTCAGCGTCCCTGGGGTAGGGGAGGGGCTTGAAGCTTTGCGGGTCCAGTACCGCACCCACGTGCGCGTAGGGGCCGGATGCAAGGTCCGAGGTGGCAGCTGATGACCCCTCGTCGGCCTTTAACTGGAAGCGGTACCGGATGACATCCCAGGCAGCAAAAGGCTGTTGCGTCGCCAGATTCAGCGCCGGCTTGCACCGCCATCGGGTGCTTCGGGCTGCATGCTCCACCGCCATGTCCAGCTGCGGATGGCCGCTGGACACCGCGACCTGCCCGTCGGTGACGTGACCATCCGTCTCGCACAGCACGGCGATTGCAACGACCCCTTCCTCCTTCAGTCGAATGGCGGCCATGGGGTACTGCGGCGGGAACCTCGCAAAGCTCGCCGCATCCAGCTTGGGTGGCGTCTTTGGATCCAAGGCCGGCTGCGAGGTGCTGGCGCAGGCGACGGTCAGGAGCGGCAATGGGAAAATGAGATGATGGAAGCGCATGCTGGTAGGCTTGTGGAAGGAAGTCATATGGTAATGGTTGCAAAAAATAATAGCATTGTCCCTTAGGAAATCGCCGGCGCTTCCTGCTTCTATGCCCGCCCGCATACCCCCCGGGCACAACCCGCCCTTGCCCCGGCGGGCCGCATCCCCTATCTCGCAGGGGAACAAGCGTTTATACTTACCGCCCTTCGCCTTAGCCGCCTGATCCGGACACGACACCCATGGCCCTCCTGCCCATCCTGACTGTTCCCGACGCCCGCCTGAAGAAGAAGTGCGCGCCCATCGCCAATATCGACGGCCGCGTGGTGAAGCTGATGGATGACATGCTGGAGACCATGTACAAGGCCCCCGGCATCGGCCTGGCCGCCCCGCAGATCGGCTTGCTGGAGCGCATCATCGTCGTGGACGTGTCCGAGCATAAGGAAGGCGCCAAGGAACCCATCGCCATGGTCAATCCGGAGCTGCTGTGGCTGTCGGATGAGACCTGCGTGCACAACGAGGGTTGCCTCTCCATCCCCGAGATCTACGCCGACGTGGTCCGGCCCAAGCAGATCCGCGTGCGCTATGTCGATCGCGACGGCAGCGTGCAGGAACGCGATTGCGACGAGCTGCTGGCCCGCTGCATCCAGCATGAGGTCGATCACCTGAACGGCGTGCTGTTCATCGACCATCTGTCGTCCCTGAAGCGCAACATGATCCTGCGCAAGGTGAGCAAGGCGGCTCGTTGACGCTGTTCCTCAGGCGCCGGAGTCTTGGTTTCCCTCAGGCGCCGGCACCGCCATCCGGCGGCTTGGCTTCCTCGCTGCGCCCTGCGGTACTCGCTCCGGGGCCCGCAGTCGCGGTCCTTGGGTGGTTTTCCTTTGATGTTGGGGCCTCTGAATGACCCGTCTGCGCCTTGCCTTCATGGGCACGCCCGACTTTTCCGTTCCGGTGCTGGACGCGCTGGTGGCGGCGGGGCATGAGGTCGCCTGCGTCTACAGCCAGCCGCCCCGCCCCGCCGGGCGCGGGCATAAGGAACAGCTGACGCCGGTGCATGCGCGGGCGCAGGCGCTGGGCATTCCCGTCCGCACGCCCCGCACCCTGCGCAAGGAAGAGGTGCAGGCGGAGTTCCGCGACCTGGGCCTGGATGTGGCGGTGGTGGTGGCCTATGGCCTGATCCTGCCGCAGGCGGTGCTGGACGCGCCGCGCCTGGGCTGCCTCAACATCCATGCCTCGCTGCTGCCCCGCTGGCGCGGTGCCGCCCCCATCCAGCGCGCCATCCTGGCCGGTGACGCCGAGAGCGGCGTCACCATCATGCAGATGGAGGCGGGGCTGGACACCGGCCCCATGCTGCTGGAGGAACGCATCGTCCTCACCCCGCGCATGACCGCCAGCCAGTTGCACGACGGCCTCTCCGCCATGGGCGCCCGCCTGATCGTCACGGCGCTGGACCGCCTGGCGGCTGGCGATCTGCCCGCCACCGTGCAGCCGGAGGACGGCGTGACCTACGCCGCCAAGCTGGCCAAGGAGGAAGGGCTGCTGGACTTCACCAAGCCGGCGGCGGAGCTGGACCGGCAGGTGCGGGCGCTGACCCCCTGGCCCGGCACCTGGTTCGAGGCCCCGGTCGAGGGCGGTGCCGCCACAGGGGGAGCGGTCGAGAAGATCAAGGTGCTGGCGGCCGAACCCGTCGCCGGTTCCGGCGCGCCCGGCACCTTGCTGGACAGCGCCCTGACCGTGGCCTGCGGCGAGGGCGCCCTGCGCCTCACCACCGTGCAGCGTCCGGGCAAGGGCCCCGTCGAGGGGGCAGCCTTCCTGCGCGGCTTCCCGCACGCGGTGGGCAAGCCCATCGCCGCCCTCTGACCTCCATGCCGCGCTGGAAGCTCACCGTCGAATATGACGGCCGGCCCTACCAGGGCTGGCAGTTGCAGCCGCATGGCCCCTCCGTTCAGGCCTGCCTGGAGGAGGCCATCCGCCGGTTTTCGGGTGAGGTGGTGCGCGTGCATGCCGCCGGCCGCACCGACGCCGGCGTCCACGCCCTGGGCCAGGTCTGCCACTTCGACCTGGAAAAGCCGACCAAGGCCGACACGGTGCGCGACGCGTTGAACTTCCATCTGCGCCCCGAGCCCGTGGCCGTGGTGAGGGCGGAGGCGGTGGATGACGACTTCCACGCCCGCCTGTCCTGCAAGGGCCGCGCCTACCTCTACCGCATCGTCAACCGCCGGGCGCCCCTGGCGCTGGACATCGGCCGCGCCTGGCACGTACCCACGATCCTGGATGCCGACGCCATGAACGAAGGCGCCCAGCGGCTGGTGGGCAACCACGATTTCACCAGCTTTCGCGCCAGCATCTGCCAGGCCAAGAGCCCGGTGAAGACGCTGAGCCTGCTGACGGTGACGCGGGTGGGGGAGGAGGTGCACATGGTGGCCCGCGCCCGATCCTTCCTGCACCACCAGATCCGCAACATGATCGGCACGCTGCGCCTGGTGGGCGAGGGCAAGTGGACGCCGGACGACGTGACCTGGGCGCTGGAGGCGCGCGACCGCGCCGCCGCCGGCCCGACGGCGCCGCCGGATGGGCTGTACTTCACCGAGGCGTGGTACGAGTAGCCCTGCGGAATGAGCCAGGGCTTTATCCTGTAATGGGACGCGAGGAAGCCAAGGCCACGGATGTGGCCGCCCGGCGATTGAGGGAAAACTAACTGACCGCCATCAGCGGCCCATGGACCAGGGTGGTGGTCAGGTCGCTGACGACCACGTCCAGCAGCACGAAGCCGGTGGCGGTCAGCCAGCCGCAGCCCAGCACGGCGCGGGTCACGTAGGCTTCGTAGAACAGGCTCCAGAAATAGGTGACCGCCATGATGGCGGCCCCCATGGGCATGGACACGACGCCGCTGTGCGCCAGCACGGCGAGGGGCAGCGCCACGATCAGGGCGATGACGCCGCTCCAGTTGAAGGCGGCGATGAAGCGGGGGAACAAGGCGCCCTTGCCCTGCAGGTGCAGGATGCGCTCCACCATCAGGAAATAGCCAAAGGTGCCGATCAGGTAGGCCAGCAGGGTGGCGGGCAAGGCCCGCGCCAGGGGTATGGTGGCCAGCGCGGTGCCGTCGCCCAGTGGAGTCAGCGGATGGCCCATCCAGCGCTCCACCGTGTCCAGCGCCACCACGCCCGGCAGCAGGGCCAGGAAAACCCAGAAGCTGCGCAGCGCGCCAGCCCGGTCGGCCGGGAAGCGGGCGGCCGCCGTCTTGTCCAGGAAGACCAGGCGCAGGGCGCCGACCAGGCTGCCGGCCATTCCGCCCATCACGCGGCGGCGCCGGCGGTGGGGCCCTGGGGGGCGCCGTGGGTGGCGAACCAGTCGGCCAGGATTTGGGCGTAGATGTCGGTCAGGCGGGCCAGGTCGTCCACGGCGATGTGCTCATCCACCTTGTGCATACTGGCCCCCACGCCGCCGAACTCCACCACCGGGCAGTGGTTCTTGATGAAGCGCGCGTCGGAGGTGCCGCCGCTGGTGCTCAGCTCCGGCTCCAGCCCTGTCACGGATCGTACCGCTTGCGCAACGATGCCGCTCAGCTGGCCCGGCGGGGTCAGGAAGGCGTCGCCGCTGACGGTCACCTTCACGTCCCATGCCCCGCCGATTTCGGCCAGGACGCCGCGCACGTGGGCCTCCAGGCTGGCGGGGCTGTGCAGGTCATTGAAGCGGATGTTGAACACCGCCGTGCCCTTGGCCGGGATGATGTTGGTGGTGGGGTTGCCCACGTCGATGGTGGTGATCTGCAAGCTGCTGGGCTGGAAGTGGGGCGTGCCCTGGTCCAGCGGCTCCCCCGACAGGCGGGCCAGGGCCCGGGCCAGGCGGGGCAGGGGGTTGTCGGCCAGGTGGGGATAGGCCACGTGGCCCTGGGCGCCCAGGCTGGTGACGGTGAAGGTGATGCTGCCGCGCCGGCCGATCTTCATCATCTGGCCCAGGCGCTGCGGGTTGGTGGGTTCCCCCACCAGGCAGGCGTCCAGGGCCTCCCCCCGCTCCACCAGCCAGCCCAGCACCTTGCGCGTGCCGTTGATGGACGGGCCTTCCTCATCCCCGGTGATCAGCAGGCTGAGGCTGCCGGTGATGGGCAGTCCGGCCGCCTTGTGCCGGGCGACGGCGGCGATGAAGGCGGCAATGGCCCCCTTCATGTCCGAGGCGCCCCGGCCGAACAGCCGGCCGTCGATGATGTCGCCGGCGAAGGGCGCCACCGTCCACGCCGCGTCATCCCCCACCGGCACCACGTCGGTGTGGCCGGCGAAGCAGAAGTTGGGGCCGGCGTCGCCCAGCCGCGCGTACAGGTTCTCCACCGGCGCCGTCCCCTCCTCCGTGAAGGTCAGGCGGTGGCAGGTGAAGCCCAGGGGCGCCAGCACCCCCTGCAGCACCCCCAGCGCGCCGGCATCGGCCGGCGTGACGCTGGCGCAGCGGATCAGCGCCTGGGTCAGCGCCACCGGATCCGTGGGGTCCGGCGCGATGTTCAGGAGCGTAGGGGAGGCGTGGGCCATGGGCGGTCAGTCCCGCAGCAGATCGTTGATCGAGGTCTTGGCCCGGGTCTGCTCATCCACGCGCTTGACGATGACGGCGCAGTACAGGCTGGGGCCCGGGGTGCCGTCGGGCAGGGGCTTGCCGGGCATGCTGCCGGGCACGACCACGGAATAGGCGGGCACGCGGCCCATGAAGACCTCACCGGTGGCGCGGTCGATGATCTTGGTGCTGGCGCCGATATAGACGCCCATGGACAGGACGGCGCCCTCCTCGACCACCACGCCCTCGACCACCTCGGACCGGGCGCCAATGAAGCAGTTGTCCTCGATAACCACCGGGCCGGCCTGCAGCGGTTCCAGCACGCCGCCGATGCCCACACCGCCCGACAGGTGGACGTTGGCGCCGATCTGGGCGCAGGAGCCGACGGTGGCCCAGGTGTCGACCATGGTGCCCTTGCCCACGCGGGCGCCGATGTTGACGAAGCTGGGCATCAGCACCACGCCGGGGGCGATGTAGGCGCTGCGGCGCACGATGGCGCCCGGCACGGCGCGGAAGCCGGCGGCGCGGAAGCGGGCGTCGTCCCAGCCCTCGAACTTGGTGGGCACCTTGTCGAACCAGGTGCTGCCTCCCGGCGCGCCGGGCATCGGCGCGCTGTCCGTCAGGCGGAAGGACAGCAGCACGGCCTTCTTCAGCCACTGGTTCACCACCCAGGCGCCGCCCACCTTCTCCGCCACCCGCAACTCACCCCGGTCCAGGGCCGACAGCACCTCGTTCACCGCGTCGCGGGTGGCGCCGGTGGTGCTGGCGTTCAAGGTGTCGCGGGTTTCCCACGCTTGCTCGATATGGCTCTGCAGGTCGGTGAAAGCGGTCATGGGGCGTCGTCCGGATGGCGCCTGGTCGGCGGCTTTGGGGGCGGAGGTGTCCGATTAAGCGGGGCGACAATGGCGGGGGGCTTCGATCCCTGTCAACGCCCCCGGCGGCAGGCCAGCCCCTACTTTAGCAGCCTCTCCCGGACATATTCTTGCGTGGGCGGGTTCTTGCGTGGGCGGGGCTATTTGGACGCGGCCAGGTCGGCCACCACCTGGGCCAGCCAGGCGGGCACATCGGTGATGCGGTGCTGCACATAGGGCAGCGCCCCAGGGGACAGCGCCTCGGGCGGCGCGTCGGGATTGGGCAGGGAGAAGGGCGAGTCCGTCTCCACCAGCACGGTGGCCATGCCCAGCGCCCGGGCCGGCTCCAGGTTGCGGGCGATGTCCTCCACCATCACGGCGCGGGTGGGGTCGATGCCGTGTCGCTGGATCAGGGTGGTGTAAGGCAAGGCGTCGGGCTTGGGCGTGAAATCGGCGGCCACGATGTCGAACACGGCGTGGAACTGGTCGGCCACGCCCAGGCGCCGCATCACGTTCTCCGCATGGCCCTTGGACCCGTTGGTGTAGATGATCTTGCGCCCCGGCAGGGCCGCCAGGCTTTCCGCCATGGCCGGCTGCGGCAGGATGGCGCTGACATCAATGTCGTGGACATAGTCCAGGAAGGGCCCCGGCTGCACCCCGTGGTTCAGCATCAGGCCGCGCAGGCTGGTGCCGTACTGGCGGAAATAATCCTTCTGCAGGCGCTTGGCCGCATCGGCGTCCAGCCCCAGGGCCTCGGCGATATAGGCGCCGATGCGCACGTCGACCTGTGCGAACAGGTTGCACGCCGCCGGATACAGCGTGTTGTCCAGGTCGAAGATCCAGGTGTCGATGTGGGCGAAGGGGCTGCCCATGGGCGCATGGCCGGCGGCGGTGACGGCCAGAGGGGCGGTGACGGTCAAGGGGGCGGTATCGGTCATCATGGCCCCACCATGGGCCCGCCGCCCGTTCCGGGCAAGCCGCGACTGACCACCGGCGGGCGCCCTCACCCTATCCCGACGCGGCACGGGGTGCCCGTCCGGGCCAGTTGCCGCCATCCAGGGAGTAAGCTACTCCTTTGGGGAGGCGGGCTTGCCGGTCCAGGTGTTTGAGCCCAGGGACTTGGCGGGCGCGGGGCGGCTGTTGGGCGCGCGGGGCGGGGGCATGGGTTCCGATTTGATCGATGGCCAGGCATTGCTGACGGGGTGGGCCGGCCCCGGGCTGGCGGTCGACGCCGAGGGCCGGGTCACCGCCGCCAACACGGCGGGCGCCCAGCTGCTGCTGCGTGACGACGGCTGGCTGGATCTGCTGTCACGCTGGGTGGCGGATGGCGGCGTGCTGCAGCCCGGCACCCATTCCAGCCCCCTGCCGGACCAGGAGGTGGTGGAATGGACGCCGTTGGCGCTGCCCCCCGACGGGGCGGGCCGGACGCAGTACCTGCTGCTGGGGCGCATGGCCACGCTGGAGCGCCGCTTGCGCCAGGCGCTGACGGAATCGCGCCAGCGCTATAAGGACCTGGTGGAAATCTCCAGCGACTTCGCCTGGGAAACCGGGCCGGATGGGCGTTTCGCCTTCGTCTCCCCCGCCGGGGCCATCGGCTATCGCCCCGACGACCTGGTGGGCCGCCACCCCAACGACTTCCTGCTGCCGGAGTTCGACGACGGGCTGTCGCCGTTCGAGGCGCGGGACGCCATTGAGCGGGTGGAGGTCTGGCTGCGCGCGGCGGACGGCCGGCCCGCCTGCCTCATCTCCTCCGCCCTGCCGCTGACGGGGCCGGACGGGCAATGGGTCGGGGCCCGCGGCGCCTGCCGCGACATCACCGACGCCCGGCTGCGGGCCATGGAATTGGCGCAGGTGCGCCTGCGCGAGCGTTACCTGGGCTACATCGTCTCCTCCACCCGTGACGACGTCGATCCCGCCCGCACGCTGGAGATCGCGGCCGGCGTGGCGGTGAACGCCACCGGCGCCGCCGGTTCCGCGCTGCGCGCCCGGGTCGAGGGGGCGGACAGCTACGTCCCCGTGGGCGTGGCGGAAAACATTCCGGCGGAGCTGGAGGCGACGCTGGCCGAACTGCCCCACCGGGCGGCGGAAAGCGAGGAGCCGGTGACGGTCACCGCCGCCGGTCATGACGTGCTGGCTGCCCGCACCCTGTTCCGGCACGAGGTCAACGGCGCCGTGCTGGTGTGGCGGCCCACCCCCGAAACGGCCGCCGACAACGGGCAGGGCGGCTGGTCCGCCGACGATCTCTCCATGGCCCACACCATCGCCGACCATGTGGGCGCGGCCATTGCCCAGGCCCGCTACCAGGAACGGCTGAAAACACTGTCGGAGCGTGATGGCCTGACCGGCCTGTACAACCGCCGCACGGTCATGGAACTGCTGGGCCAGCGCCTGGGCGTCAAGACCGGTGGCGCTTCCGCCCTGCTGTATTTCGACCTGGACAACTTCAAGGCGGTGAACGACCTGCGCGGCCACACCGCCGGCGACGACGTGCTGCGCGCCGTGGGCGACCTGCTGCGCCGCATGGCGCGGCCGGGCGACTTGGCAGGACGCCTGGGCGGCGACGAGTTCGTGCTGTGGATCGACCGCGTGGACCAGGCCCAGGCCCTGTCCGTGGCCGACCGCCTGCTGCGCGAGGCGGCGGAATTCCTGCGGCCGCTGTCCGCCGGGCCGGAGAAGCCGCTGGGCGTCTCCATCGGCGTGGCCGTCCACCAGGGCGGCGGGGGCGAGCCGGTGCAAAGCCTGGTGGACCGCGGCGACCAGGGCATGTACGCCGCCAAGCGTCTGGGCAAGGGCCATCGCTGCCTGTCGCCCGCCTATAGTGACGACACCGGGAAAGAGGGTCCCGGGGAAAAGGACGAGTGATGGGCGGACTGGACTACGATACCGCCAAGAAGCTGGCTACCGGCGATGCGGCCGACCGGCGTTTCGTCGCCTCGCGCGCCGAGACCCAGCCGGAAATCCTGTACCTGCTGGCGACGGACAAAAGCGCCGAGGTGCGGCGAGAGATCGCGCTGAACAGTTCCACGCCGCGCCAGGCGGACATGATGCTGTCCACCGATGTGGATGAGGGCGTGCGCAGCGGCCTGGCCTCCAAGATCGCGGCTTTGGTGCCCAGCCTGTCCGCCGACCGGGTGGGGCAGATCGAGCGCATGACCCTGCAGATCCTGGAGACGCTGGCCCGCGACCGGGCGGCGGCGGTGCGCGGCGTCATGGTGGCGGCACTGAAGGACTTGCCCAACGCCCCGCCTACGGTCATCCAGCAGCTGGCCCGCGACCTGGACGCCAGCATTTCCGGCCCCGTCCTGCGCCACTCCCCCATCCTGACCGACGACGACCTGCTGGAGATCATCGCCGGCGCGCCGGAGGATGAGCGGCTGTGCGCCATCGCCGAGCGCGCGGACGTCAGCGTCGCCGTCTCCGACGCCATCGTGCAGACGGAACGCGAGGCGGCGGTGGCCAGCCTGCTGGGCAACGCCAGCGCCCAGATCCGGGAAGAGACGCTGGATCGCATCCTGGATCTCGCGCCCAAGCATGAACCCTGGCACGCCCCCCTGGTGCGCCGGCCCCACCTGCCGCCGGCTGCGGCCGCGCGCATCGCCGGCTTCGTCACCGACAGCCTGGTCAAGGTGCTGGAGGGCCGCAGCGACCTGCCGGCGGAAACCCGCCAGGCCATCACCCAGGCCGTGCGCCAGCGCTTGCCCGCCGCCAAGACCGGCACCGGAACGGGCAACGGCCTGGTGGATGAGGAGGAGGCGCCCAAGGAGCGGCCGGCCGACCGCGCCCGGCGCCTGCACAAGGAAAAGAAGCTGACGGAGGATACGGTGACCATGGCCCTCGGCCAGGGCGACCGCGGCTTCGTCATGGCCTCGCTGGCGCTGCTGTCCGGCCTGCCCCAGCCCATTGTGGAAAAGATCATCGCCGGCCAAAGCCCGCGCGGCGTCACCGCCCTGTGCTGGAAGGCCAAGCTGACCATGCGCGCCGCCCGCCAGGTGCAGATGCGCCTGGCCCAAATCCCCCCGTCCAACGTGTTGAACGCCCGCGAGGGCACCAAGTACCCTATGACCGACGACGAGATGAAGTGGCAACTTGAGTTCTTCGGGGTGGAGTGATGGCGCGCAAGCCCGCCTTGTCGGTGGAGTCCCTGGTGGCGCTGGGGCCGGAGAAACTGGCGCAGATCATCCTGGACGAGGCGGCCGACAGCGCGCCCTTCCGCAAGCGGGTGAACGCGGCGCTGGCGGCCCTGAAGGGGCCGGACGCGGTGGCCAAGCTGGTCGACCGCCGCCTCGCCGCGCTGGAGCGGGCCTAGGCCATCATTCCTTGGGAAAAGGAAAAGGCGTTCGTCGCCGACCTCCAGGCGACAGTGGATACCATCGTCAAGGAACTGGCCTCGGCGGACGCGTTCTCCGCCGTCAATCGCCTGCTGCGCTTCCTGGGGACGCAGCAGGATGTGCTTGAGCGCACGGCCGATTCTGGTGGGCGCGTGAGCAACCTCTACTGGGAGGCCGCGGAATCCGCCCATGGGTTGCTGGAGGGGCTGAAGCCAGTGGAGCGGGCGCAGGTTGCCCAGTGGCTGACCGGCGCACTGGCGTCGGATGATTACTCCTTGTTCCTGCGTGTCGCTCTGGTTCTGGCGTCCCTGTTGTCCGACGCGCAGGGCCGCGACTGGGAATCGGCGCTGGCCAAGGTGGGGGCGGATCTGGCGGCCCCCTTGGAGGTGCGGCAAGCCCTGGCGGAAGCCCGAGGCGACATGGACACGGTGATGGCGCTGGAGGCGCGGTTGCCGTCCTGGCGCCAGAATCCCATCCGCCTTGCCGAGCGCTTGCTGGCGGCGGGGCGCTATGAGGACGCGCTGCGCTGGGTGCGCACCGAGGACAAGCCCAACCGGCTGATCATGGCGACCAGGGCGGAACTGATGTCCGGTACCGTGCAGCGCCGATGGTCCAATCCCGACAAGCTCCAGCTGGAAGCGAAGATCCTGGAGGCCATGAAGGATCGGGCCGCCGCCCAGGCGCTGCGATGGAAGGGCTTCGAGGCCACGTTGAACGCCAGCCTCCTGCGCGAGTACATCGACAAGCTGGATGACTTCCAGGAATTCGACGAGTTGGACCGCGCGTTCGCCCTCGTCGCCGCCAGCAAGGATCCGCACGCGGCACTCGACTTTTTTATCCGATGGCCCCGCCTCGACCTGGCGGCCTCCCTGGTCTTTGCCCGGCGTGGCGATTGGAGGGGGGCTTACTACGACGTGCTCTCCGACGCGGCGGCGGCGTTGGAGGACGGGTTCCCCTTGGCGGCGACCGTTCTATACCGTGTGCTGCTGGATGACATCCTCGGCCGCGGCGTCTCGGCCGGGTATGGGCATGGCGCCCGTT
This sequence comes from Nitrospirillum amazonense, assembly GCF_007828045.1. Lineage (GTDB taxonomy): Bacteria > Pseudomonadota > Alphaproteobacteria > Azospirillales > Azospirillaceae > Nitrospirillum > Nitrospirillum amazonense_C. The sequence continues at coordinate 458,310 of NZ_VITN01000003.1, forward strand.
ATCTCCACCGTCTGGGTGCCTTGGCCCGCCGCGTCGAAGCCTATGCCGGCATGGAAAATCACACCACGTACGCCCTGCGTTTGCGCAAGGACCATGGTCGCAAGTCGTCCTTCTGGAGCCAGGTGACGCCGGACTGACAGCGCACCAAAAGAAAAACGCCGGGCGGACACTCCACCCGGCGTTTCGCGCTTCAGGGACCCTTGGGGGCGCTTACTTGTGGCCAATCAGGGTGCCGGCGCCGCCTTCGGTGAAGATTTCCATGAGGATGGCGTGGGGCACGCGGCCGTCCAGGATGACGGCGGCGTCGACGCCCTTTTCCACCGCCTGGATGCAGGTCTCGATCTTGGGGATCATGCCGCCGCTGGCGGTGCCGTCGGTGATCAGGGTCTTGGCCTGGTCCACCGACAGCTCGGGGATCAGGGCCTTGTCCTTGGTCAGCACGCCGGCCACGTCGGTCAGCAGCAGCAGGCGTTTGGCGTTCACGGCGGCGGCCACGGCGCCGGCGGCGGTATCGGCGTTGATGTTGAAGGTCTCGCCATGCGGGCCGAAGCCGATGGGGGCGATGACGGGGATCAAGCCGGCGTCCTGGATGCGGCGGATCATGCCCGGATTGACATTGAAGGGGTCACCCACGAAGCCCAGGTCCAGCACCCGCTCGATGTTGCTGTCGGGGTCGCGCTTGGTGCGCAAGACCTTGCGGGCCTCGATCAGGTTGCCGTCCTTGCCCGACAGGCCGATGGCCTGGCCGCCCTGGTCGTTGATCAGTTGCACCAGCTGCTTGTTGATGGAGCCGGACAGCACCATTTCGACGATCTCGACCGTCTCCTTGTCGGTGACGCGCAGGCCGTCGATGAATTCCGATTTGATCTTCAGCCGGTCCAGCATCTGGCCGATCTGCGGCCCGCCGCCGTGGACCACGATGGGGTTGATGCCCACCTGCTTCAGCAACACGATGTCGCGGGCGAACATCTCGCCCAGGCGCTCGTCGCCCATGGCGTGGCCGCCATACTTCACGACGAAGGTCTGGCCGGCGTAGCGGCGCATGTAGGGCAGCGCTTCCGACAGGGTCAGGGCCTTGCCCAGCCACTCCTCACGAGAGGCGGCCAGGGAGGGGGAAGCGGCGGTGGCAGCGGTCATCGGCGGGGGATCCGTGTCACGGGATGGAAGGGCGGTTCGTATCTATACCCGACCCGGTCCCGGGGCAATCCCCCGTTACGGCCGGTGCGGCGATGGGGACCAGCATAGCGGTGCCGGCCGTTCGTGCGTGTTACGGATTGGCTAAAGCCGCCAGGCTGGCCCGCAGTTCCGGCACGCCCTGGCCCGTTTCGCTGCTGGTGAACAGCACCTCGGGATGGGCGGCGGGATGCTTCTTGATCGCGGCCTGGGTGGCGGCGTGCACGTGGTTCAGGGCCAGGCGGGTCAGCTTGTCGGTCTTGGTCAGCACCACCTGGTAGACCACGGCGGCATTGTCCAGCATGCCCATGACTTCCATGTCGATGGGCTTGAAGCCGTGGCGGCTGTCGATCAGCAGGCAGCAGCGGCGCAGGGTCACCCGGCCCTTCAGGTAGGCGCGCACGAACTCGTTCCACGCCTCCACCTTGTCCTTGCTTTCCTTGGCGTAGCCGTAGCCGGGCATGTCCACCAGCGACAGCCGGTCGCCCAGGTCGAAGAAGTTCAGCTGCTGCGTCCGCCCTGGGGTATGCGATGTGCGGGCCAGGGTCTTGCGGCCGGTCAGGGCGTTCACCAGGCTGGACTTGCCCACGTTGGACCGGCCGGCGAAGGCCACCTCCGGCAGGCCCTGCGGCGGCAGGTTGTCCTTGGCCGAGGCGCCCCACTTGAACTCGCATTCCTTGGCGAACAGCAGGCGCCCCTGCTCCAGTGCCTCGGGCGAGATGGGGGTCAGGGCGGGCAGGGGGGGCAACGGCTTGGTGGCCATGGGCCGTACTCTCTCACGATCTGGAAATGGCGCGGGGGCATGGAACCTTGTCCTATGCCCCCGGCGGTATGAAAACACCTCTTGCACCAACGGTGTGCGGCCACGCCGCATGCCGTTGTAGGACGCAAGTGCGTCCGCCGGAGCGAGCACCGCGGGGCGCAGCGAGGAAGCCAAGCCGGCGGATGCCGGCGCCTGGCGCTTGAGGGTGCTGCTTAAGTCGGTTTAACACCCATGCGGCGCATCAGCACGTACTGCTGCGTCACGCTGAACAGGTTGGACCACACATAGTAGATCACCAGGCCGGCGGGCAGAGAGCCCATCATCCAGGTGAAGACCAGGGGCATGGTCATCATCACCTTCTGCTGCGTCGGATCCATGCCCGGGGTGGGCGTCATCTTCTGCAGCAGGAACATGGTGCAGCCCAGCAGGATGGGCCAAACGCCCAGGTGCAGGAAGGCGGGCGGGTCGAAGGGCAGCAGGCCGAACAGGTTGAACAGGCTGGTCGGGTCGGGTGCCGACAGGTCGTGGATCCAGCCGAAAAAGGGCGCGTGCCGCATCTCGATGGTGACCGACAGCACCTTGTACAGCGACCAGAAGATCGGCATCTGGATCAGGACGGGCAGGCAGCCCGTCATGGGGTTGGCGCCTTCCTTCTTGTACAGCGCCATCATCTCGATAGACGCCTTCTGCTTGTCGTCGCCGGCGCGCTTGCGGATGGCCTCCACCTGCGGCTGCAGCTTCTTCATCTTGGCGGCGCTGCGGAACTGCTTTTGCGCCAGCGGGAACATCAGCGTGCGCAGGCAGATGGTGAACAGCATGATGCCCAGGCCGAAGTTGCCCAGCAGGCGGCCGAAGAAGTCCAGCGCCAGCGAGAACGGCATGGTCAGGAACCACAGGTGGCCGAAGTCGATGGCCCGGTTGAACAGCGGGATGTGCTGCTCATCCTGGTAGCTGTCCAGCAGCTTCATCTCCTTGGCGCCGGCGAACAGGCGCTCGCTGTTCTCCGTGCTCTGCCCGGCCTCCAGCGTCACCGACGGTTCGGCGTAGTCGGTCTGGTACAGGTCGCCCTTTTCCTGATGGGTGACGTGGGCCGTCAGGCTCTTGGCCTGGTCCGGCACCAGGCTGACCAGCCAGTACTTGTCGGTGATGCCCAGCCAGCCGCCCTTGGTGTCGAAGGACTTGGAGGTCTCGCCCGCCACGTCCTTGTAGCTGATCTCCTTCAGCGTGCCATCCATCAGGCCGATGGGGCCCTCGTGCAGCATGTAGGAACCGACCAGCGTCGGATGGCTGGCCCGCGCGATGCGGGCGTAGGGATAGAGGGTGACGGCGGCGGCGCCATTGTTCGTCACCTTCTGGGTGATGCTGAACATGTAGTTGGCGTCGACCGCCACCGTGCGTTCGAACGTCAGGCCCTGGCCGTTGTCCCAACGCAGGGTAACGGGATGCTCGGGCGTCAGCTCACCCTGGTCGGCGGCCTGCCATTCGGTGGTGGGGCCAGGGACGGCGGCGCCGTTGGCGGTCCAGCCGTATTCGGCGAAGAAGGCGCCGGGGGCGCCGCTGGGCGACAGCAGGGTGACGGCCGGGCTGCTCTTGTCCACCGTCTCGCGGTAATCCTGCAGGCTCAGGTCGTCGAAGCGGCCGCCACGCAGGTTCAGGCTGCCGGCCAGGCGGGGGGTGCGAATGGTGATGCGCTGCCCTTCGCCCAGCACCGTGGCGCGGTCGCGCAGGGCGTCGGCCACGCCGCCGGAGGCGACGGCGCCCGGCGCGCCCGTGGGGGCGGCACCCGGGGCCGGCGGGGCGGCCAGGGCTTGGGCCGCCTCCTGCCTGGCCTTCGCCTCCTGCAGGGCGCGCTGGCGCGGGGCCTCGTAGAAGAAGTGGAAGCCCAGCAGGATGGCGGCCGACAGGCCGATGGTGATGAACAGGTTCTTCTGATCGCTCATGTATTCACTTCCCACACGACCCCAGTCCTTGATACCGGGGCCTAGGCCCGGCCGGCGACAACGGCAGTCTCAAAACGAATGCGGCAGGACCCTAACGGGCCACGCGTCCCCCGTCCATATGGCAGCATTGAATGTCAGGCGAATGACGCCGGAAATGCGATGATTTGGGCGGCATATGGTCCGCCGGCGGCACCGGATCCAGTCCCCCGCCGCCCCAGGGATGGCAGCGGGCGATACGACGCACCGCCAGCCAGCCGCCCTTCACCCCGCCGTGCACCGCCAAGGCCTCAAGCGCATAGGCCGAGCAGCTGGGCTCGAACCGGCAGCGCGGGCCCAGCAGAGGCGCCAGCAACAGCCGGTAGAGATGGATGGGCAGGCGCAGGGCGCGGGCCAGCGGGCTCATGATGCCGCCGGGCTGTTGGGGCCCATATCTGACCCCGCCGGCTGGGGCGCGGGCATGGCGAAAGCCTGGGCGCCCTCGGTCCAGGCACCCAGCTTTTTCAAGGCCAGGGTCAGGTCAGCCAACAGCTCGGCGTAGCGCCGGGTCACGGTTTCGCTGCGCGCGATGACGACGAAATCGGTGTTGGGCTTGCCATGAAGGGCCAGCACGGCGCGAACGGCCGCGCGGAGGCGTCGCCGGGCGCGGTTGCGCTTGACGGCATTGCCCACCTTCTTGCTGGCGGTAAAGCCCACGCGCACCAAAACGTCGCCGGCGGCGGGCCGCTGGCGATCGTCGTGGGCACGGGCTTGCAAAATCAGGCCGGGGGTTGCCCATTTACGGCGCGCCCCGGCAACGGCCAGAAACTCCGACCGTTTCAAGAGGCGCCCCACCACGGCTATGCGCCGGGGCGCCATCTCCCTGCCTTAGGCGGAGAGACGCTTGCGGCCCTGGGCGCGACGGCGGGCCAGCACCTTGCGACCGCCGGGGGTCGCCATGCGGGCGCGGAAGCCATGGCGGCGGGCACGCACGAGCTTGCTCGGCTGGAACGTACGCTTCACGACTGATACTCCGGATATAAAACTGGAAAATGGAAGCGCGTTGTATAGTGGCGGCCCGGCGCAGAGTCAATGCGCCAGTTTCCCGTTGAAAGGATGGCCGCATTGCCTGTGGAGAGGGCGTCCAACGATTATGAAAGCTCTGGCGCCGGCCGTCCACCCCGCCCCTTGCCCCGCCCGCTGGTGTCTTGGATGCGGCGGCTGACGCCTCTTGGCCTTTTGGTGGCGGGACTTATTGTGGTGTTGGCCGCCGGCGGGCACCACTGGTTGACGGTTGAGACCCTGTCCGGCCGACTGGCGCAACTCTCCGCCTTGGTCGCCGACCATCCCCTCCGGGCCGCGGCGTCGGTGTTCGGCGTGGCGCTGGGCGTGGCCGCCCGGTCCCTGCCGGCGGCCACGGTGGTCAGCCTGGCGGCGGGATACGCCTTTGGCGCCGCCCCCTTTGGCGCCGCCCCCTTTGGCGCCGCTCTGGGCGCGCTGCTCTCCGTGGCGGGCGGCACCCTCGGCGGCACCCTGGTCTTCCTGGCCTTGCGCCGGGCCGGCGTGGGCGGACTGGCGGGGCGGCTGCCCGGCTGGCTGGCGCCGGTCGCGAACCAGCCTTGGGCCGTTATCCTGGTGCTGCGCCTGCTGCCGATCATGCCGTTTTCCGCCATCAACGTGCTGGCGGCGGCGATTCGCATGCCGGCCCCCATCTTCATCATCGGCACGGGCCTGGGCGCCTATCCCCCGCAATTCCTCTATGCCTTGCTGGGCGCGCGGCTGCCGGCGCTGCTGGCGGCGGGGGAGAGGCCGGGCCTGGGGCTGGTGCTGCGGCCCGAGGTGGGCGGGCCCCTGGCCCTGCTGGTGCTGCTGGCCCTGGCGCCGGTGGCGATTCGCCATTGGCGGCGGGGTGCCTGAGTCGCGTTTGGCCGATTCGGCCCCACATATAAGGTGGAACCAAGAGGAAGGAGGACCCACCCATGGCCTGGGATCCCGCGCAGTACGGTTTGTTCGAGGCGGCCCGCGCCCGCCCGGGGCATGACCTCATCGCGGCCTTGCCGCCGTGCAAGCCCGCCACCGTGGTGGATCTGGGCTGCGGCGCCGGCAAGCTGACCATGGCGCTGGCCAACCGCTGGTCGGCGGCGGAGGTGGCGGGCATCGACAGTTCCGCCGCCATGCTGGGGCGCGCCGCCCTGCTGGATGCCCGTGTCGCCTGGGAACTGGGCGACATCCGCCAGTGGACGCCCAAGGCGCCGGTGGACGTGCTGTTCTCCAACGCGGCCCTGCAGTGGGCGGAGGGGCACGGGACCCTGTTCCCCCGCCTGCTCAAGGGGGTGTCGCCCGGCGGCGTGATGGCGGTGCAGATGCCGCGCAACTTCGCCTCCCCCTCCCACACCCTGTTGCGCCAGGTGGCGGCGGAGGGGCCGTGGGCGGCGGCGCTGGAGGGCCGGCTGCGCGAGGCGCCGGTGCACGATCCGGCCCAGTATTACGACTGGCTGGCCCCGGCCGCGTCGCATGTGGATGTGTGGGAGACGGAATACCTGCATGTCCTGGATGGCCCCGACCCCGTGCTGGAATGGACCAAGGCGACCGCCATGCTGCCCGTGCTGGAAACGCTGCGGGGTGCCGAACTGGCGGATTTCATGGAGCGGTATCGCGCGGCCCTGGCCGTCGCTTATCCGCGCCGCGCCGACGGCCGGACCCTGTTCCCCTTCCGCCGGCTGTTCATCGTGGCCACGCGGGCGTCCTGAAATTGACGGGTGGCGCGGATAGGCGGAAAATGGCGCGACCTGCCCCCTTTTTCCCGCAAGAGGCCCCATGACCGTCCTTGAGGTCGCCGTCTACGCCCTGGTGCTGACCGGCGGCAAGAGCCCATTTTTCTGCGAGCAGAAGGACCAGGCGGCGGCCCCAGTGGTGGAATGCACCAGCGGCCTATCCGCGACGGAGGAGAAGGGCGTCATCCACTACGACAGCGGCGTGACGGTCTCCCGCCTGCCGGATGGCAACCTGTCCTTCTCCAACGGCATCACCGCCCATTGGGGGGCCGGCAGCTGGGTGCAATTCAGCAACGGCGTCAGTCTGCGCCGCGTGGCCGGTGGCAACTTCAAGTCATCGACGGGCATGCTGTGCGAGGCGGGGGGCACGACCAAGGCCTCGTGCCATAAGGACGCGGAATAGGGGTCACACCACGCTGTCCGGCGCCAGGGCGCAGGGCTCGCCGTGGCCGGTCTCGATCTGCACGGTGGCGTGGTTGATGCGGAAGCGGGTTTTCAGCTCGCGGCAGATTTCGGCCAACAGCGGGTCGCCGTCGCGGTTGTCGGGGCGCACCAGGTGGGCGGTCAGGGCCGTGTCGGTGGTGCTGAGCGCCCAGACGTGCAGGTCGTGCACCTCCGCCACGCCGGGCAGGGCCGCCAAATAGGCGCGCACGGCGGCGAGATCCACCCCGGCCGGCACGGCGTCCAGGGCCAGGTTCAGCGATTCGCGCAGCAGCGACCAGGTACCCAATACGATGACCACGCTGATGACCAGGCTGATAACCGGGTCCAGCCAGTTCCATCCCGTCCACAGGATCAGGGCGCCAGCGATGACCACGCCCAGCGTGACCAGGGCGTCGGACGCCAGGTGCAGGAAGGCGCCGCGCAGGTTCAGGTCATGCTCCGACCCGCGCATGAACAGCAGGGCCGTGCCGCCGTTGACCAGGATGCCCCCGGCCGCGACCCACATCATGATGGTCGGGGCGGCGGGTTCCGGCTCGGTGAAGCGGCGCACCGCTTCCCAGGCGATGCCGCCGGTCACCAACAACAACGCCACCGCGTTGGCCAGCGCCGCCAGGATGGAGCTGCCGCCCAGGCCGTAGGTATAGCGGCTGGAGGGCCGGCGCCGCGCCAGGATCACCGCCACCCAGCTGGCGGCCAGGCCCAGCACATCGGACAGGTTGTGACCGGCGTCGGCCAGCAGGGCCAGCGAGTTGCTGACGAAGCCGTAAAACGCCTCCGCCCCCACATAGGCCAGGTTTAGCGCTATGCCGATGGCGAAGGCCGTGCCGGCGTCGGCCGGTGCGGCATGGTGGTGGCCACCCAGCCCATGGCTGTGGCCATGGTGGCCGTGATCGTGGCCGGCATGGTCGTGGCCATGACTATCATCGTGGCCGTGATCGTGAGGCCCGTGATCTTGGTGGCCATGATCATGCCCACCGGGGCCTTGATGGTCGTGTCCATGGTCGTGCCCGGCACAGCCGTGGTCATGCCCGTGATCATGGCCGTGCGCCGGGGCGGACTTGGGATGGTCGTGGTCGTGCGGTGCCATGGGCTTCGGGGACGGTTCGGGATGGGGCGGGCGGCAACCATACCGTGGGTGGGCCCAGGGGCGCCACCGGCTTGGATCCCGGCGGGCTTATGCCGCAGGGGATCTTGGTACCGCAGGGGGCCTACGCGCCGGCGCCGCCGGCGGAGGCCGCCGCCTCGGTGGTCTTGGCCAGGGTCAGCTGGTCCAGCCGGGTGCGATAGCCGACGACGGCGGCCAGCACCTCGTTCATGCGCTTTTCCGGATCGTCCACCCGGCTGGTCAGGCCCATCAGGGCGTGGGCCTCGCGGCGCAGCGCCTCCACCTCGTCGGCGGGCAGGGTGCCGCGCGTCTTCAGGATGCCCAGCAGGTTTTCCATGCGGCGGATGTGGGTGGTAGCCTCCAGCCGCAGATCCCCCGGGGGCAGGCGCCGCTCCAGGTCTTCCAGCACATGGGCCGCCCGCAGGGCGTGGTCCATGGCGCGCTTTTCCGGCGGGTGCACCGACAGGCCGGGCAGGGCGAATTCCACCAGGAACGCCACCTGGAAGCCGTGGCGGATGACCTTTTCCGAATCGATGACCTGGGCGGCGTGGGCCGTCAGCTCATGGATGTTCACGCGGTCGAACTCCCCCGTGCACTTCAGGCGCAAGGGGTTGGGCACATCGATCAGCTGCACCACCTGTCCCTCGCGGGGGCTGCGGCGGCGGTCCGGCCCGATATAGTCGCTGGTGACGACGAACTTCTTGCGGTTCTCGATCAGGTTGACCAGCCGGTCTTGCACCTGCTTGGGCGAATAGGGCTTCACCAGGATGTCATCCGCGCCGGAACCGGCGAAGCGGATCATCATCTGCTGTGTGGGGTTCCAGGTCATGACGATGGCGCCCACGAAGGGGTTCAGCGTCGTCAGTCCATGGCGGATGGCGTGGATCCAGCGCAGGGCGGCCCCCTCCGCCTGGTCGGCATCCAGGATGACCAGATCTATGGTGGCCGGGCTGCCGGCGGCTTCGGTCAGGTTGGCATGCTCCGTCACCTTGTCCATGCCCATGCGGGCCAGCATGGCGCGCAGGATGCGCCGGGTGTTCAGATCGGCATCAACCAGCAGGGTCTGGATCTTGCTGAGATCGGTGGCCATGGGGGCGGCAGGCTTCAAGGCGGCGAGGGCCGGCGTGCCGGCATCTCAGGGGACCAGGGACGAATCGCGGGTGGTCATTCCGACAGCCCAACGACGCGGGCGAATCATGGCCGTTTACCGTCAAGAATGCAATAAATGCGAGAACAGGGGGCCGGATCCGAAAGGATGCCCCCGATAGTGGCGGTCAAGCCGCCAAGACCTGCTGGTATTCCCCATCGGCGAGTTCTGAAATCACGGGGGCGGTGGGCCCCCTGATACATGTGCGTAACGGCGTCGTGGCCGCTTTAGCCAATGATGGCCGGGGCGTCGGGCCAGGCGATCAGCCGACGATGCGCTCCGTCACCGTGGGGCCGCGCCGGGCCGGACCGTTGTCCAGGGTGAACGCCTGGCGCAAGGCGGCCACGGCGGCATCGGCGTCCGCCTCGGTGGCGGCGTGCACGCGCGCCAGCGGCCGGCCGGCGGGATCGACCTGATCGCCCAGGCCGGCGATGCCGGTGAAGCCGACGCGATGGTCCACGCCGTCCTGCGGCCGGGTGCGGCCGCCGCCCAGGGCCACCACGGCGATGCCCACGGCGCGGGTATCCACGGCGGTGACGGTGCCCGCCTGCGCCGCGTGGATGTCGCGCACCACCGGCGCCGCCGCCAGGTACGTCTCCGACCGTTCCAGGAAGTCGGCCGGGCCGCCCAGGGCGGTCACCATGCGGCTGAAGCGGTCGGCGGCGCTGCCATCCGCCAGGGCCCGGTCAACCTTGGCCCGCGCCTCATCCAGGTCGGCGGCCAGTTTGCCCAGCAGCACCAGTTCGGCCGTCAGCTCCCGCGTCACGTCCCACAGGCGGGCCTCCGGCGCCTCGCCCTTCAGGATGGCCACGCACTCCGCCACCTCCACCGCGTTGCCGGCGGTGGTGCCCAGCACCTCGTTCATGTCGGTCAGCAGCGACACGGTGGGCAGGCCGGCGCCGTGCGCCACGCTGGCGATGCTGCGGGCCAGGGCCTGGGCGTCATCGTATTGGGCCATGAAGGCGCCGCTGCCGAACTTCACATCCATGACCAGGCCGTCCAGCCCCGCGGCCAGCTTCTTGGACAGGATGGAGGCGGTGATGAGGTCGATGCTTTCCACCGTCGCGGTCACGTCGCGGATGGAATAGAGGCGGCGGTCGGCGGGCGCCAGGTCGGCCGTGGCGCCGATGACGGCGCAGCCCACCTCGCGCACCACCTGGCGCAGCCTCTCCAGGTCCGGCTGCACGACATAGCCGGGGATGCTTTCCATCTTGTCGAAGGTGCCGCCGGTGTGGCCCAGGCCCCGGCCGGACAGCATGGGCACGAAGCCGCCGCAGGCCGCCACCAGGGGCGCCAGCAGCAGGCTGACCTTGTCGCCCACCCCACCGGTGGAATGCTTGTCCAGGATGGGGCCGGGCAGGTTCTGCGACCGCCATTCCATCACCGTGCCCGACTGGGTCATGGCGCGGGTCAGGGCCACGCGCTCCTCCATCTCCAGCCCCTGGAAATAGACGGCCATGGCGAAGGCGGCGGCCTGGCCCTCGGTGACGCGGCCGTCGGTCAGGCCGCGCACGAAGTCGGTGATGTCCGCGGCGGCCAGGCGGCCGCCGTCACGCTTCTGGCGGATGATTTCTTGGGGAAGCATGGGATGGTCCGTTCGCGAATGGGGGCGTCCGCCGGAGGGGCGGCGCGGAAGGATCGATGAAAGGGGCTCAATACCCGCTGGTGGCCGCCGGCTGGCCGTCGCCCTGGCCCAGGGCCGCCAGCAGGGCGTCCAGCAGGCCCGAGGCGCCGAAGCGGAAGGTGGCGGGGCTGACCCAGCCGGGGCCGCAGATCTTGTCGGCCAACGCCAGATAGTCCCGCGCCCCGTCCAGGTCGCGGATGCCGCCGGAGGCCTTGAAGCCCACGGGCCGGCGGGGGTTGCCGTCGTCGTCCGGCTTCAGGCTGTCGCGGCAGGCCTCCAGCATGATGCGGGCCGCCCCCAGGGTGGCGCCGATCTGCACCTTGCCGGTGGAGGTTTTCAGGAAATCGGCGCCGTTTCGCACGGCGATCTCCACCGCCCTTTCGATAAAGACGGGCTTGGCCAGGCTGCCGGTCTCCAGGATGACCTTCATGACGGCATCGCCCGCCGCCTCGCGCGTGGCGGCCAGCACCTCATCCGGCTGGGTGCTGTTGGGGTAGTGCATGATGCTGTGGTAGGGGATGACCACGTCGATCTCGTCCGCACCGTCGGCCAGGGCGGCCAGCGTCTGCTCCGCCACCTTTTCCGGTGACAGGCTGCCGCCGGGGAAATTCACCACCGTGGCGATGCGCACGCCCGTGCCGGCCAGCCGCGCGCGCGCCTGGGGAACGAAGCTGGGCCACAGGCAGACGGCGGCCACGCGGCCAGCGGGGCTGACGGCCCGGGCGCACAGCGCGTCGGTCGTGGCCTCGTCCTCTTCCTCGTTCAGGCTCGTCAGGTCCAGCAGCGGCAGGGCGCGGCGGGCCAGGGCCTGTCCTTCTGGCGACTGGGGATCGGTCATGGCGCTACCAGATTAGAAGCTGAGGTTGTCCGGCCCAAAGGAGAAGGGCAGCAGCTGGTCCATGGTGAAGGTGGCGCGCACCCCCTCCGGCCCGGCCACATGGATCAGGGTGTCGGGGGTGGAGAATTCGCGCAGGCGCTGGCGGCAGCCGCCGCAGGGCGTGCACAGGCCCGACGTGTCGGCGGCCGGGTCGGCCGGCGCGCCGATGACCACGATCTCGGCGATGCGCTTCTTTCCGCCCGCCACCATGGCGCCGATGGCGCTGGCTTCCGCGCACTGGCCCTGCGGATAGGCCGCGTTTTCCACATTGCCGCCGGCGAAGACGGCGCCGTCCGGCGTGCGCAGGGCCGCCCCCACCAGGAAACGGGAATAGGGCGCGTGGGCGTGGCCACGCGCGGACGCGGCGGCGGCGAACAGCTCAGGCACGGCCGGGGTGGGGGCCGGGGCGGGCGGGGTGGCGGTCATGGCCGTTGGCGTCTCCTGATCCGGGGATGCGGAAGGTGGGATGGGGCGGTATCAGCAGGGTAGTATGGCGACACCGCCATAACCTGACCAAATGGTCAAGTCGCAGGGTGTGCCCAAGGCGATGAAATCGCAAGGCCCGAAAATGCGAAAGCGGCCTTTGACGGACCGCTTTCACCACTTTCGGGTACTGGTGTGCCGCCCTGCGGCGGCCGTCTCAATCAAACAGGGCGTCGATGTCCGACTGGCTGCTGGGACCGGCGGGCTTGGCCGGCTTGGGCGCCTCGCCACCGGCGGCGTTGAACAGGGCGTCGATGTTGTCCTGGCTGACGTCCGTCAGGGACGGGCCGTTCAGCAGGTGGGCGTCCGGGCGGGTGTCGCCGGGCTTCGTGGACATCATCGGGTCGCCGTTGCCTTCCACCCCCCAGATGCCGATCATCGCCGCCACGCGATGCTCGATATAGCGCAGCGTGTTCACCACCTTGGTGGTGCGCTGGCCGGTGATGTCCTGGAAGCTGCAGGCCATCAGGATGGACATGACGTGGTTTTCGATATCGGTGGCGATCTCGATCACGTCGATGTGACCGGTGCGGGCCAGACGTTCGGTGGTGGCCTGGATGGCCTCCGCGGCGGACAGGATGTCGCTGGTCGCCCGCTCCGTGGCGGTGACGATGGCGTCCAATTCCGAGGTGGCGGCCAGGATGCGGCTGTTGGCCGAATCCTTGGGCACCATCTGGGCGATTTCCTGCTTGGTCTGCTCGATATGCGAAGACAGCTGCCGCAGTTCCTGCCGCATCATGTGCATGTGCGGATGCTGGCCGGCGACGGCGATGCTGCCATCGCTCAGCTGATGGGTCATGGACTGCAGCTTGCCGACCTCGGCCCGCAGGATGCCCAGCAAATCCCCGCCGGTGGACGCGCCCACGTTCCGCATATGGGCGTCGCGCTTTTCCAGAAAGGCGCGGGTCCGCGGATCGTTCAGCAACTCGGCCTCAATAGCCGTGTAATCGGCGGCCGTGATGGCCGCCGTTTCAACCACACCCGTCTTCTGGCCCATGCGGGTTACTCCAGCGTGCCGAGGACGCTCTCGATCTTCTTTTTCAGCGTTTCGGCGTTGAACGGCTTCACGATGTAGTTGTTGACGCCGGCTTCCTTGGCGGCAACGACGTTCTCGGTCTTCGATTCGGCGGTGACCATGATGAAGGGCGTGCTCTTCAGGCGGACGTCCGCGCGCACTTCCTTCAGCAGCTGCAGGCCGGTCATGGGTTCCATGTTCCAGTCGGAAATGACCAGGCCGACATTGGAGCCGCGCAGCTTGCCCAGGGCCTCCGCGCCATCGGCGGCCTCTTCGATCTGGGTGAAGCCGATCTGGGTCAGCAGGTTGCGCACGATGCGGCGCATGGTGGCGTAGTCGTCAACAACGAGGACGGGGGTGGCAGAGGCCTTGGCCATAGGAACATGTCTCCGGAGGGTACTTGGGCGATGCGGTGGGCGAGCCCACCGGGGTGTTTACGAGCGTGATATCCCGCGGGACCCTAGCACGAGTCTGGGTTCTCGCCCATCACCCACCCGTATGGGGAGCGTCGAAAGAAGAAGCGCCGCCATCGGCGGACGTGGTTGAGGCGAGCGGAATGCGACCCGTTGCACAACGCAATGCACAAATAAAAAACCCTATCCCAAGGGTGCGATGCGGTAAGCAACTGATGATCGCGGAAAGGGCCTATGCAAAAAGGCCTATGACTTTGGCTATTCCGGCATTTCCCCATAATACACTGAATCCATTGACTTTTAGTGACGAAACGGCGCCGGCCCCGTTCCGCTGGCACGGCGGGTGCTTATAACCAGACATGAACCAACCCGGGCCGCCGAAGCCGCCCACCCGAACCGATAGGAACCTCATCATGATCCGCATCGCCGCCGCCGCTGCCGCTGTCGCCGCTCTGTTCGCCGCCGCCCCCGCCTTGGCCGCCGCCGGCGCCTCGGGCCCCATCCAGTTGAACAGCACCGTCCTCCAGACCTGCACCGTGGCCGTCACCGATGCCGGTGCCACCCTGAACATCCTGTCGGGCTCCAGCAACGTTGCCGTCGGCAGCGTGGTCGAAAACTGCAACGACGGCGCCGGCTACACCATCACCGTCGCCTCTTCCAACAACGGCACGCTGAAGTCCTCCGCCACCGGTGCCCAGGCCATCGGCTACACCACCAGCTACGACGGCACCAACGGCTCCGGCGGCAGCTTCACCGTCACCCGCTCCAGCGCCCAGTTCAACAAGAC
>NZ_VITN01000004.1 GCF_007828045.1 Nitrospirillum amazonense
GAACTGCTGCCCTGGCGCTGGGCACCCAAGGCCCCGGCAACGCCCGCCGCGGCGGCCTGATCGCCGCCAAACTGCGGCCTACGCCGCATGCTTACTCATCGTGTGTATTTCCAATCGGTTAGAACGCAACGGCGGTGCCCGTCAGGGTGGCGGCGGTGCTCATCGCTCGCTCCTCTCCGGTCAGGGCCCGTGTCACGGTGCTTGAAGTTGGGTTTCGCGCGCCATCCGTTCCTGTCCGCTGCTGGTGCTGCGGATCCGGTACAGAAACTCCCGCCCCTCCAATGGCATGAGGCAAACCACCTCGTAATGGCCCTCGGCGGGCATCTCTCCCAACCGGTGAGGAATGAAGTCTAGGGTCTGGCCAACCGTGAATTTGTGACGACGCAAAGCGTTTGTTTCCCTCTGTCCATTTCCGGCGCGCCATGTGTGACACGGTGCGGCTCTTACGCATCCGGTTCGCGGTGCGGGCGATGATCGAACGGCTTCCTTCGCCAGGGCGCCCCCGGCGGAGCGAAATCAGGGCGCCAGAAGGGTCAGGTCGCGCGCAGGTTCTCGGCCGAGGATTTGCCCCGGCGCGGATCGTGGACGGTATCGAAGCTGATCTTCTGGCCTTCCGCCAAGTTGCCGATGCCGGAGCGCTCGACCGCGGAGATATGGACGAACACGTCACCGGACCCGTCGTCCGCCTGAATGAAACCGAAGCCCTTGGTGCTGTTGAACCACTTAACGACACCGGTGGCCATGGCAGACTCCTGGGGTTTTCGCGGTCGGAATTGCCCTGCGCGAGCGCAGCGGGGCATCAAACATCACGACGGGGAAAAGGGCCGGCTGTGCCGGTCGATAGCCCAGAAGCAAGATCGACTTGCCGACAGTGGGCGCCTTGCGCTGACATTGCAAGCACCGCCTTCCATAACCGTGATGCCCGCGACACGGAACCTTCGGCCGGTCGGACTAGTTCACCGCTCGGGCGGGGATACGCATGACCTAACCCAATCGGCCAAGCCCATTGAGAAGCTTGGCTTAAGAAAACGAGCCACCACCTCATGTTACGGTGGAAAGGTGATCGAAAAGAGGTTTCCCATGCCTGATGTGACGGAAAGAATCTCGACCGGCAATACTGGGCTGGATGAAATTTTACGCGGCGGCCTGCCGCCCCGGCGGCTTTATTTGATCGAGGGGGCGCCCGGTTCGGGCAAGACCACGTTGGCGCTGGAATTTCTTCGCGCGGGCGCGCGAGCAGGCGAGAGGGCCCTGTACATCACCCTGTCGGAAACGCGGGAGGAGTTGGCGGTGGTGGCCGCCTCCCACGGCTGGAGCATCGAGGACTTCGATGTCTTTGAACTGAGCGCCGTCGATGCGGTGATGGGCGAGGGGCGCCAGCAATCCATTCTTCACCCCTGGGAGATGGAACTGGGCGAGACCGTCCGGTTGATCCAGCAGGAGGTCGAGCGTGTACAACCCCATCGTGTGGTGTTCGACAGCCTGTCTGAGATGCGCCTGCTGGCTCAGGATCCGTTGCGCTACCGTCGGCAGGTGTTGGCGCTCAAGCAGTTCTTTGCCGGCCGCAATTCGACCGTCATCCTTGTGGACGACATGACCGGTATCGCCGATGGGCAGGATTCCCATCTGCACAGCATCTGCCACGGTGTCGTGACGCTGGAGCGGCTGACTCTGGAGTTTGGTCCCGCCCGGCGGCGCTTGCAGGTGCAGAAGCTGCGCGGCGTGGATTTCGTCGCCGGCTTCCACGACTTCACCATCCGCGCCGGCGGGCTGGAAATCTATCCCCGGCTGATCGCCGCGCAGCACCATGCGCCGCATGACGGCGAGCCGGTGGAAAGCGGTGTGGCAGAGCTTGATTCCCTCCTCAACGGGGGGCCCTTGCGGGGGACCAGCACCCTTATCACCGGTCCGGCCGGCACCGGGAAAACGACAATCACCCTGCAATACCTCCACGCCGCCTGCGAGCGCGGGGAGCCCGCCACGCTTTACGAGTTCGACGAACGGATCGGCACGTTGCAGACCAGGGCCGCGGCCTTCAACCTGGACATCCAACGGCATGTTGAAAGCGGGCGCTTGCTCATCGAACAGGTGGATCCGGCCGCGCTGTCCCCCGGGGAGTTCACCGCCCGCGTCCGGCATGAGGTCGAGGCGCGCGGCATCAGGATGCTGGTGATCGACAGCCTGAACGGCTACATGGCGGCGATGCCGCAGGAGAAGCAACTGATCCTGCAGATGCATGAGCTGCTGTCCTATCTCAGCCAGAAGGGGGTCGTCACCTTCCTGGTCAATCCCCAGCAGGGACTGCTGGGGACGATGGTGACGAACCTGAACATTTCCTATATCGCCGATGTGGTTTTGCTGCTCCGGTTCTTCGAGGCGGAAGGCCGCATGCGCAAGGCCATCTCGGTATTGAAGAACCGGGCGGGGCACCACGAGGACGCGATACGGGAATTCAAGATCGACGCGTCCGGCCTCCGTGTGGGTCAGTCGTTGACGGACTTCCGTGGCGTCATGACGGGCACGCCCGAATACACGGGCGATCCCGGTCCGCTGATGGAAGACCGTGGCGTCAATGCATAGGACCGCCGCCGAAGGCCACCGCGTGCTCATCTGTGCGCCGTACGGGCGTGACGCTGAAAGCGTCGCGGGCCTATTGGCCGGGGGCGGGTATCATGCCGTCGTCCATGCGGATATCGATGCCTTGGCATCGGGGATCGACGATGAAACCGGCGTCGTCCTGCTGACGGAAGAGGCGTTGGGCCGCAGCATCGCGACGCTGCGCGCGGCGCTCACCGTCCAGCCGGATTGGTCCGACATTCCCGTCGTCCTGCTGGCGGCGCAACGCACGGCGCAGACGCGGGCTCTGGAGGCGGCGCGGGCCCAACTGTGGACCTTGTTCGGCAATGCGCTGGTCCTGGAGCGTCCGCTGAGCGTGCAATCCCTGCTGAGCGCCGTGGACACCGCGATGCGGTCGCGGCAAAAGCAATTCGAAATGCGCGACCGGCTGCAGGAGCGCGACCGGGCTCGCCGCGCTCTGGCGGAAAACGAGGCGCAGCTCCGCTTGGCCACCGATGCCGCCGAGATCGGCTTCTGGGATGTCGATCCCGTGAACGGCACGTTGTTCTGGCCGCCGCGGGTCAAGGCCATGTTCGGGATATCGCCGGAGGCCGAGGTGTCGATGGCGGATTTTTATGCCGGCCTCCACCCGGAAGACGCGCAGGCCACATCCCAGGCGTTCGCGGCGGCATGCGATCCCCAGCGGCGATCCCTGTATGACGTGGAGTACCGGACCATCGGCAAGGAGGATGGAGTGGTCCGCTGGATCGCCGCCAAAGGAAGGGCCATCTTCGATGACGACGATCGTTGCGTCCGGGTAATCGGCACCGCGATCGACGTGACGCGCCGGAAGGTCGCGGAGCTGGAGTTGAAATCGCTCAACGAGACCCTGGAAGAACGGGTGACGGAGCGTACCGGCCGGCTCATGCGGGCGGAGGCCGCCCTCCGGCAAAGTCAGAAGATGGAGGCGGTCGGCCAGCTCACGGGCGGCATCGCGCATGACTTCAATAACATGCTGACCGGGATCATCGGCTCGCTGGACATCATGCGCCGCCGCATCGCCGTCGGCCAAATCGACAAGCTGGATCGCTACATGGACGCGGCGACCACCTCCGCCCAGCGCGCCGCGACGCTGACGGCACGGTTGCTGGCGTTTTCGCGCCGGCAGTCGTTGGATGCCAAGCCGCTCGACATATGCCGGCTCGTGCGGTCGCTGGAGGAGCTTCTGCGCCGGACGATCCTGGAGACCATAGAGTTGCGGATCATCGACGGGACGGATCTGCCCCATGCGGTGGCCGACGCGAACCAGTTGGAAAACGCCATCCTCAACCTGGTGATCAATGCGCGCGACGCCATGCCCGATGGCGGCCAACTGACGGTGGAGACCAAGGTGGTCGATCTCGACGCCGCCTATGTCGCGACACGCCCTGAGATCACCGTCGGCAAATATGTGGTGGTCACCGTTTCCGACACGGGGGTGGGCATGTCGGCGGATGTGATCGAAAAGGCGTTCGAGCCATTCTTCACGACCAAGCCTGTGGGGCAGGGCACCGGTCTCGGCCTGTCCATGGTCTACGGCTTCGCGCGGCAGTCGGGGGGCCAAGTTCGCATCCACAGCCAGCCGGGCGTGGGGACGACGGTATCGATTTACCTGCATGCGGCCGATGCGCCGCAGCAGCAGGAGGCTGCGGCCCAGGCCCCAGCCCCATCCGAGGGGAAAGGCCAGCGCGTGCTGGTCGTCGAGGACGACACGTCCGTCCGCCTGCTGATCCGGGATGTCCTGGAGGAACTTTCCTATGAGGTGGAAGAGGCGGGCGAGGCCAACGCCGCCATCACGGTGCTGAAGTCGGACCGGCCGATCAGCCTGATGGTCTCCGACGTCGGCTTGCCCGGAATCAATGGTCGGCAATTGGCCGAGATCGCGCGCGAGCACCGCCCCGACCTGCCCGTCATCTTCGTCACCGGCTATGCCGAAAACGCGGCGATCCGTGCGGGCTTCCTTGGAACCAACATGACCATGATCACCAAGCCCTTCACCCTGGAGGTGCTCGCGGCCAAGGTGTCGGAAATGATGGAGGGCGGCAAAGATGCCGCGCCCCACGCGAACTAGAGGCACAGTGCTTGCGCTGTGGGTTGTGCAAGCTCAAGCGGGCTGATCCTGGCTCAGGACGGTGCGTCCTGTGGGTCGAGAAGAACCCAAAGCCGGGCTATTCTGGTGCCCTCGAATTCGGCGGCATCAGCGCCCGTGACGATCACCGGTCCTCCGATCGGGCCAGCGTGCCAGCCCAAGACGGCCAAGCCGTGATGTCCCACGGCTTTCCTGTCGGGAACGAAGGAAAAGGTCGGCCCGAACTGCTCGAGCAACCGGCCTGCGGTGGCGCTGATCGCAGCGCGGCCCCGTACCACGCCGTCCGGCTCGAACATGACTGGATCATCCACATAGAGGTCAGCCATTGCGAGCGCACGCCGGTCCGGGTCGCGTTCATTGAACACCCGCTCGAGATTGGCGCGGAGCAGGGCGTCGTAGTCATGGGGCGTTTCTGCGTCTGACATCGATAGTCCTTTCGTGGCGAACTGGTGCCCGTGCTGGAAGACCATGCGGTGGAGCGAACTGCGGTGGCCGCGCTTTGGCCGGAAAGCCGGCGAGGCAGCCCCAATGTCAGGGCGTTCCTTTTCTTCCTCGCCGAAGTCTATCATCGACCAGAGGACGAGGGCGGCAGCCCCTGATCCGCGGCGCCCAATACCGAGGCCACCGCGTCATAGTAGGGAAAGCCCGCGCGGGCGCCGATGGCGGTGATGGCCAGGCTGGCGGCGGCGGCGGCGAAGCGCAGGGCGTCGGCCAGGTGGTCGCCGCTCAGCAGGCGGGCCAGCACGGCGGCGTTGAAGCAATCGCCGGCCCCGGTCGCGTCGACCATACGGGCGGGGAATGCGCGCTGAGTCACGCTTTCGTCGCCCCGCACGGCGATGGCTCCCCGGGCGCCCAAGGTCACCACCACCAGCCCCGGCCCCTGTTTCAGCAGCGGCCGTGCATGGTCCGGGGCGGGGGGCAGGCCGGTCGCGGCGCGGAATCCGCCCTCATTGAAGAACACGATGTCGGCCAAGGGCAGCAGTGCCGCCAGCCGCTCCGGGCCGGGAGCCACCGCCGCCTCCACGTCGATGGCGACCAGGGTGCCGGCGGCGCGGGCCAGGCGGCTCACGGCCTCGAACTCCGCCAGATCGTATGGCATGGCGTAGACGACGCGGGACTGTTCCAGGGCCGGGGCCAGGGTGGCCGTATCCAACGGCCAGCCGGGCAGCGGCGCGTAGACCAGCGCTTTCTCCCCATTCCCCTGCACCAGGATCAGGGCTGTGGCGCAGGGCCCGGCCACCGGCCGCACCCACTTTGGGTCGACACCGAAGCGTTGGAACTCCGCCACCAGGAAATTGCCGTCGTCGCGGCCGACCCGGCCGTACGCCGCGCTTGGCAGGCCCAGGCGGGCGGCGGCGCAGGCCACGTTGGCCGCCGTGCCGCCGGCGTGTCGGCCCATGTGCCGGCCCAGCACCTTTTCATCCGCCGCCGGCGCGCGGTCGACGGCGAAGACCAGATCGACATTGGGGTCGCCATAGGCCAGCAGGCCAAAGCGGCGGGGCACGGGCGGGATCATGGGGCCGCTCCCGTGCCGGCGATCGTCCGGAAGCGGCCGGCCCGGGCGGCGGCGTCGCCGGCGGCCAGCGCCAGGGTTTGACCCTGCGTCAGCAACGGCAGGGGCGTCATGGGCTCAGCCAGGTCAGGCACGGGGAAGTCCGTCCCACCCAGCACCGCCACCGCCGCACCGCGCGCGCGGGCGGCGGTGGCGGTATCGGCCAGGTGGTCCGCGGCGCGCGCGCCGGGGGGCGCCAGGACCAGCACCAGGTCGGCGGGTGTCAGGGCCTGCAGGCGCAGGGCGTGGTGGAACTCCTCCACCGCATGGGACAGGGCCGCCAGTCCCGCCGCCGCCGTCAGCAGGTCGGCGATGCAGCGCGCGGCACCGGTGTTGGGGCCGGCACCGACGATGTGCAGATGGCGCCGGGTGGCCAGCGTGGCGCCCAGGGCGTGGATTGCGGCGTCCGATCGCAGGATGCTCTCCAGGACGGCCGGCATGGCGGCCATTTGGCGGCGAACCTCCGTCGCGATGGGGCGTCGCCGCGCTTCACCCCATTCCAGCGCCAGCAGGATGAGAACGGCCAGGGCGGCGGTGGTCGATTGCGTGGGCATGCCGTCCTTGCTGGCGCCGGGGCACAGGCCCCACACCGGCGGGGCCAGGAAGGGTGTGCACGCCCGATCGCAGATGCCGATGACCAAGGCGCCGCTGTCCTGGGCGCGGGCCAGGGCGTCATGGGCGGGCGACGGCCGCCCGCTGGAACTGATCACCGCCACGGCGGTGCGGGCTCCCAGGTCGGGGTGGCCGTACCGCGCCAGTTCGAAGGCCTGAACCGCCTGGCAGGGAATGCCGGCATAGGCGGCGAAGGCCGGCGTGGCCATCAGCCCGACGGATAGGCTGTCGCCGGACCCGGCCAGCAGCAGGCGGCCGATCCCCCGGGCAGTCAGCACCGCCGCCAAGTCCCGCACCGGCGCCGCCAGGTGGCTTAGCGCCCGGCTCACGGCGGCGGGGGTGTCTGCCCATTCCCGCGCCGTGGCGGGCAGGGGCATCAGAGTATCAGCCTCCGTCATGCCGCCAGCCGCCGCTGGGCGATGGCGGCCAGGTCGACCGCCAGGGCATCCAGACCGTAGTCCGCCGCGTTCACCGCCCTGAATTCGGCGGTGAGGCCGGCGGGCAGGGCGGAGACGCCGCACAGGGCGCCAGCCAGCGCCCCGGCCATGGTGGCGATGGAATCGGTGTCGTTGCCGATGGTGGCCGACAGGGCGATGGTGCGCAGCGGGTCGCCCTTGGCATAGGCCAGGATGGCGATGGCAGCCGGTACGGATTCCGCCGCCAGGACGGAGGCGCCGACCCGCGCGTCCAGGGCGTCGAGGAAGGCCAGATCGTCCGTCGCCCGCGCGGCGATCTCCAACGCCAGGTCCAGGCGCGCCTGGAAGCGGGGGCCGGGGCCCACGCGGGCATGCCGGGCGGCCAGGGTGGCGCCCTGGCGTCCGCCCTCGATGCAGGCGGTGATGACGGCGGCGATGTCGTCCGTCACCAGGGCCCGGGCCGTGCCGGCGGCGATGGCGCAGGCGGCAGCGATGGCGACATCGGTGTCGTGCGAGGGCAGGCAGGTCACCAGCGCCTGGGCGCAGGCGGCGTCGAGGTCGCCAGGGTGGACCAAGCCGGCGGGCGCCACCCGCATGGCGGCGCCGTTGGTGGTGCCGATGGTCGTCATCTTGCGCCGAGACTGACCGATCACCCCCACCAGGGCCGGGTCGGTGCCGGCACGCAGGGCCGCCACGATGCCCACCGTGCTGGGCCCCATGAAGCCGGCCTTGGGCGAGGTGTCGGCCCAGTCCAGCAGGCAGGCGACCCAGCCGGCCGCGTCCAGGCTGCCGCCGCCGCGCACCAGGGCGCGAGCCAGGTAGTACATCTGGCTGGCGTCGTCCGTCACCTCCGCCCTCTTGCCGGCGTTGGCGCCGGCGAAGGTGTCGACCGTTGGCGTCACGAAGCCGGTAACCAGGCCGCCGTGGGCGGCCAGTATCTCGGCCATGGACCATTGCTCGGTGGGGGCGCCCAGCGCGTCGCCCATGCCGGCCAGCAACAGCGAACCGGCGATCCGGTCATGCAGGGAGGATGTGGTCATGGATGTCATGTCCGTCAGGAGGAAAGAAGGGTGGCGCGACCGGCCGCGGCGCGGCGCCGGGCGGCCAGGCGTTGGTGCTGCTTGACCAGGACCAGGGCGGCGATGGTGACCAGGGGCGGGATCATGAAAACCACCTCGGCCGGCACCGCCAGCAGGCCCAGGCGGGCGGCTATGACGGTGGCGCCGCCGAACACCAGCGCCGCCACCACCGTACCCAAGGGCCGGCGGCCCCCCAGGAACACGGCGGCCAGCGCCAGATATCCCCGTCCCGCCGCCATGTCGGCTTGAAACAGCGTCAGGTAGCCCATGCCGAGAAAGACGCCGCCGCCGCTGGCCAGCAGGCCGCTCAGCAGCAGGCCGGCATAGCGCAGCCGCTTCACCGCCAGTCCGGCGGCCAGGGCTGCCTCCGCGTTTTCCCCCGCCGCCCTGAGGCGCAGGCCGAAGACGGTGTGGCGCAACGTCCACGCGATCAGGCCGGTGGCGGCCAGGGCGCCGTAGACCAGCACGTTGTGCCCGGCGCCCCCGTCGCCGTTCAGCAGGGCGCCCAGCACCGGCACGTCGCCCAGTTCCGGCCAGCGCAGGTTGGGCAGGGCGAAGCTGGTCAGGCTGGCGGTCGAACCCTTGTCACCCGTCAGGTGGGCCATCAGCAGCACCGTCAATCCCTGGGCCAGGATGTTCAGCCCGATGCCGGCGACGATCAGGTCGGCCCCCAGTTCCAGATGGAACACGGCCAGCAGGCCCGCCAGCGCCGTGCCGGCCAGCAAGCCGGCGGCACAGCCCAGCCAGGGGTGCAGCCACAGGGGGGCGTCCGGGAACCACAGGCCGGAATAGGCGGAGGTGATGACGCCGGCGAAGGCGGCCACCAGCATCACGCCCTCCAGTGCCACGTTGATGCAGCCGGCCAGTTCAGAGATCAGGCCGCCCAGGCTGGCGAAGACGATGGGGGTGGCGGCGCGCAGGGTGGCGACCGCCACCATGGCGGCGACGGTGCCGGCCGCGACAAGGTCCAGGCTCATGCCGCCCTCCCCCCGATGCGCGCCCGGACGCGTGCGCCCGTCCGGCGGGCCAAGCCCAGGGCCAGGGGCGCCAGGCGGTCCGACACCACGAACAGGATGATCAGCGCCTGGATGACCAGAACCACCTCGCGGGGGACATCGGTGGCGCGCTCCATCGCCTGGGCGCCCACGCGCAGGTAGGCGTAGCCCAGCGCCGCCAGGGGCAGGGCGCCTACCCGTCCGCGCGCCAGCAGCGCCACCACGATGCCCTCCAGCCCGATGCCGGGGGTGAGGTCGATGGGCAGACGCTTCAGCAGGGCGTTCGACACGTGGAAACCCGCCAGCCCGGCGAACGCGCCGCCCAGCGCGAACGCCAATACCGTGGCCCGGGCCACCGGCACCCCGGCCCGGACCGCGAACCAGGGGTTGGCGCCGGCGAGGTCGATCTCATACCCCAGGGTTGTCCGGCGCAGCAGGAACAGAGCCGCCGCCACGGCCGCCGGCGCCACCAGCACCATGGCCGTCACGGTGGTGCGCGCGATCAGCGGCGCCAGGGTCGCCGCGTCGGGCAGCGGCGGCGTGGTGATGAAGCCGGCGGTGGGGTCGTTCAGCACCCGGCCCACCACCAGACGGTAAACCTGCACCGCCACCACGTTCAGCATCAGGGTGGTCACGATCTCATTGGCCTCGAACCGGGTTTTCAGCAACCCCGCCACCAGGCCCCAGGCGGCGCCGGCCGCCGCCGCCGCCAGGAAGGCGAGCGGCAGCGCGATGGCCGCAGGCACGTCCCCCACGCCCAGGCTGACGACCGCCGCCGCCAGCGCGCCCATGAACAGCTGGCCGTCCGCCCCCAAGGAGAACTGCCGCGCGCGGAAGGGAATGGCGATGGCCAGCCCCACCAGGGTCAGGGTGGTGGCGTCCTGCAGCCAGGCGCCGAAGCGCACCAGCCGATGCACGACCACGCGGCCGTCCACGGCGCGCTCGATCGAGGGCAGGGGACCGGTCAGCAGCGCGCGGAGGGCGGCCCAGGGCTGGTCGCTGACACAGGCCATGATAGCGAAGCCCAAGGCCAGGGCAGCACCCACGGCCAGGGCGATGCGGGCCCCTTCACGCGACGGCGTCATGGTCACCCCTTTCACGGCGGGGACCCAGCCCCGTCATGTGCAGGCCCAGGGTCTGGGCATCGACCGCCCCAGCCTCGAACCGGGCGACAATCCGCCCCCGGTACAGCACGCCGATGCGGTCCGATAGGGCCAGCAGTTCATCGAGGTCAGCCGAAATCAGCAGGATGGCGGCGCCCTGGTCGCGCAACGCGGCCAGGCGGGTGTGCAGGGCGGCGGCAGCCGCGATGTCCACGCCCCGGGTCGGCTGGCTGGCGACCAGGAAGGCGGGGGCGTCGGCGATCTCACGCGCCAGGATCAGCTTCTGCATATTGCCGCCGGACAGGGCGCCCATGGGCTGGTACGGTCCGGCCGCGCGGACGCCGAACCCGTCGATCACCGCCTGCGCCCAGCGCCGCGCGGTCCGGCGATCAATCAGGCCCCGGCGCGACAGGGGCGGGTGGGCGTAGCGGGTGGCCAGCAGGTTGTCGAGAATGCTGAGCGTCGGGGCGGCGCCGTCGTGCAGCCGGTCCTCCGTCACCACCGCCACGCCCAGGGCGCGGGCGGCGCGGGGGGACAGGCCGGTGAAGACCCGGCCATCCAGGCGGGCGTCGCCGGCGCTGGGGATGGCGGCGCCTGACAGCAGGCGCGCCAGCACGTCCTGGCCGTTACCTTCCACCCCGGCGATGCCCAGGATCTCGCCGGGCGCCACGTCGAAGCCGACATCGCGCAGCCGGATGGCCCCGTCATCATCGACATAACCCAGGCCGCGGGCGACGATACGCGGCGCCGGGCGGGCGCCTGCAACCCGGCGGGGGGCCGGGGGCGACAGTTCCCGGCCCACCATCAGGTGGGACAGCGCCCCCTCGTCCAACTCCGCCATGCGGGCGCTGCCGGTGACCCGGCCCTGGCACAGGACGGTCACGCCGCCGGCCAGGGCCTTCACCTCATCCAGCTTGTGGGTGATGACCAGGACGGTGCGGCCGGCGGCGGCCAGTTGGCGCAGGGTGGCGAACAGGGTTGCCGTCTCCGGCGGGGTCAGGACGGCCGTGGGCTCATCCAGCAACAGGATGCGGGCGCCCCGGTGCAGTACCTTCAGGATTTCCACCCGCTGGCGTACTCCCACCGGCAGGCTGGCCACCGTTGCCGTCGGGTCCACGGCCAGCCCGGATTGCTCCACCAACTCCCGGACCCGGGCCGCCGCCGCTACCCGGTCCAGCCGGCCGCCGGGCCGGCGCGGCTCATGTCCCAGCACCACGTTTTCCGCCACCGTCAGCGACGCCACCAGGTTCAGGTGCTGCGCGACCAAGCCGATCCCGGCGGCGATGGCGTCGCCGGGGTGGCGAAAGTCCACCGGCCGGCCATGGACGCGCAGGATGCCGGCCGTCGGCCGCTCCAGCCCGTACAGCATCTTCATCACCGTGGACTTGCCGGCGCCGTTCTCGCCCACCAGGGCGTGGGTCTCTCCGGCCGCCACGGCGAAGCTGACACCGCTGTTGGCCAAGGTGCCGTCGGGGTAGCGCTTCTCCACCTTTTCCAGGGCTATAGCCGAGGATGGGGCCAAGGGCGGGGCGGCGGGCGGGGCGGCGGGCGGGGCGGCGGCGGGGGTCATGGCCGCCCCCCTGGGAAGGCGGTGGGTACGGTCAGGGTGCCGTCGATGATACCCTGGCGCGCGGCCGCCACTGCGGCGCGGACGGCGGGCGGCACGGTCAGGGCGGCGGCCGGGTTGTCCGCCAGGCCGATGGCGCCTTCTTTCAGGCCCAGGGACTCCGTCCGGCCCAGCGGCAGGCGGCCTTGTTGCCACAGCCGCAGGGCGCGCAGGATGGCGGCGTCCACATTCTTCATGACGGAGGTCAGGATGCGGGCGGCGCGGCGGGGGCTGGACGCGCGGTAGAGGGCCGCCTGATCGGAATCGACACCAATGACGTAGCGGCCGGTTTCCTCGGCCGCCTCGATGACACCCTGGCCGGTGGCCCCTGCCACCTGGAAGATGACGCTGGCCCCCTGGCCATACTGGGCCTTGGCGATCTCCTTGCCCGTCGCGGGGTCGGAGAAGGAATTGGCGAACTGGCGCAGGACGGTGATGCCGGGTGCCGCATCCTGCGCCCCGGCCCCGTAGCCGGCGGCGAAATCGTTGATGACGGGGATGGGCATGGCGCCCACCAGTCCCACCACCCCCGGCCCCCCGCTTGGTGCGGTTCCGGGTATCGCACCGGCCCGCACCAGGCCGGCCGCCAGCACGCCGGCCAGATAGCCGCCCTCGTTCTGGCGAAAGCGCATGGAATAGACATTGCCGCAGGCGCAGTGGGCGTAATCGACCACGCCGTCGAACAGGATGAAGGTGACGTCCGGATAGTCGGGGGCCACCTTCTGCACCAGCGGCCCCATGGTGTAGGTGCCGGTGACGATGATGGGGAAGTCGCCGCTGTCGGCCAGGTCCACCAGGCCGCTTTCCCACCGGGTGGGGTCATAGCCGCCCTCGATGGTGCGGGTGGCCAGGTGCAGGTCGGCCTCCGCCTGGCGCAGGCCCCGGGCCGCGGAATCGAAAAAGGACTTGTCGCCCAGCGCCCCGTTGACGAAGAAGGCCACGCGCGCGGGCTGGCCGTCGGCCGCACGCGCACCGGCTAGCGCCAGCATCGCCATCACCATCAGCATCAGGGCGCGCGCCGCTCCCCTCATGGCAGACGGGCCAGGCGCTCGGCCATCAGGGACAGCAGGCCATCCGTGTCCAGGCCGGTGTACAGCGCGGCGTTGACCTCGCCATCCTGGTGCAGGCGGCAGCACCCCTCATCGGGACCCGGTCGCCAGTCCACCTCCAACCGGCCGGTTCGCCCGCTGAACAGTTGGGGCCGCAGCAGGGCCGCCACCGGGCAGGCATCGTGCAGCAGGGGATCCTGTTCGCCATACACCGCCAGCATGGCGGCCAGGGCCTGGGCGGATCGCGTGGGTTGGGCTGCCAGAGCCGCCAGCCAGGCGGGCGTCATGGCCGCCTGGCTGGTTACGTCCAGCGGGAAGACCTCCAGCTTGGCGCCTGCGGTCAGGACCACATGGGCGGCGGCCGGGTCCGCCCAGAAATTGAACTCCGCCGCCGGGGTGACATTGCCGGGGCAATGGGCCGCCCCGCCCATGATGTGGAGGGAGCGGGCCCGTGCCAGCAGGCCGGGGTGCCGTATCTCCGCCAAGGCCAGGTTGGTCAGCGGCCCCATGGCCACGACCGTCAGATCCGTCCCCAGCGGCGACAGCAACAGATGGGCCAGGGCGTCGGCGGCATGGGCAGCCAATCCCGGGGTCGCCACCGGCCGCGCATCCCCGCCCAGGCTCACCCCGCCCAGCCCGTCCTCGCCATGCACCAGATTGGTCCGGGCCTGGGGATACAGCAGCGGCCGGGCGGCGCCGGCATGAACGGGAATGTCCGGCCGGCCGAACAGGTCCAGCAGGCGCCGGGCGTTGGCGGCGGTGATGGCCACCGGCCGGTTGCCGGCCACGCAGGTCACCGCGCGCACGTCCAGTTCGGGGGAGGCTACCGCCAAGGCCAGGGCCAGGGCGTCGTCGATGCCGGGATCACAGTCAATCAGAACCGCAGTCATGAACGTCTTTCTTGGGAAATAGCAAAAGCGTGTTTCAGGTGTGCAGGCTGTCCAGGGCCACCGTGTGCTGGATGCCAAGGCTGCCATCGGCCGTCCGCACCTCCATCACCACCTGGGGTTCCTGCGCCTCCCACAGGATGTGGATCATGCCGAAGTTGCGCTGGGTCACGGTGCCGATGGGCAGGCGGTTTAGATTGGGGCCGGGTAGGGGCCAGAAGTGGGTCAGGCCGCTGCTGGTGACGTCATAGAGGGGATAGGGTGTGCCCCGCGTCAGGACGCTGATCTCGCCGTAATGAACTTCGCCGCTGAGGAACAGGACGCCGCCGGCGCCCGTGCGGGCGATCAGGTCGGCCAGGCGCTGGCGCTCCAGGGGGAAGTTGGTCCAGGCCTCATAGCCCCGGTGGCCGGCGGCATAGGGGATGCTGGATCCGATCAGGCGGACGCGGGCCGGTCGCCGCAATTGCGTCTCCAGCCAGCGCCACTGCGCGGCCCCCAGCATGGTGGCCGCCGGGTCCAGGTTGGGCAGATAGGGGCCGAAGCCGCTCTTGGCCGTGCGTTCCGGCTCGTCATGGCGCAGCAAGGGGCTGCGGTTGTAGCGCAGGTCCAGCAACAGGATCTGGACACGCCGCTCCGGCGGGCCCAGCTCCAGCGCGTGGTAGACGCCATCGGGGCGCGTTCGGCGGGGATCGTTCGCGGGCACCTGGAAGAAATCCAGGAACAGGGCGCGTGCGGCCTCCTTCCCGGGAAAATCGGCGCCGCCATCATGGACGCCATAATCATGGTCGTCCCAGGTGGCCTCGATGGGCACCTGGGCGCGGAAGGCCCGGAATTCGGGGGAGGCGTCCAGCCGCTGGTACATCTCGGCCAGCGCCGGGATGATCCCCACCTTGGCCGTCACGGCGTCGTCGGCGTAGACGGTGTCGCCCAGGAACAGGAACAGATCGGGGTCGGTCGCGGCGATGGCCGGCCAGATGTCCTGCGCCATTTCCGGATGGTCGCAGCAGCCGAAGGCGATGCGCGTCAGGCGTTCCCCAGCGACACGCGGCACCGGGGCCGCCCGCCCCAGGCGGGTCAGCAGCGTGGCGCCTGTGGCGGCCAGCAGGGAACGGCGGTTGAACATCGGGCACCCTCGGGCTGGAGGGCCCCGCCGGTGGCGGCGGGGCCCGGTCAGGCTTTACGTGTCGGGCTCAGTATTTGGTGCGCAGGGTCACGACGAAGGTGCGCGGGCTGCCCAGGAAATAGCGGCCGGATGTCAGCGGATTGCTGGTGGTCAGTTCCATGCCGATGCCGGCCAGGTAGTGCTGGTCGAACAGGTTATCGACGTTCACCGCGATCTCGGTGTCGTGCAGGGGGCCCGTCCACCCGTCCTCCAGGCGATAGGTCGCCGACAGGCCCATCAGGGTATAGGCCGGCATGTATTCCCGCGGGTAATAGGCCGGGCCCCCGGCCACCACCGTGTTCTGCACCGCGCCATAGGTTCCGGCCTGGCGGCCGACATAGCGGGCGTTGACCATCAGGCGCAGCGGGTCGATGGGACGCCAGCCCACCTCGCCATACAGGCTGTGGCGCGGCTGGCCCAGCACCGGGTCGCCCTTGGCGATGCCCTCCGCCGGGGTCGCGACTTTGTAGAAGGCGTCGTTGAAGGCGTAGTTGCCGTAGAGGTCGATGGCGCCGAACTGGGCGGTGGCGGTCAGTTCCACACCGCGTGAGGTGATGCCGCCCTGGTTCAGGAAGGTGGTGGTGGCGTCGCGGCTGAAGATGTCCCCGTCCGGGTTGCCGTTCTGGATGGAGATGCGGTTGTCGTAATCGATCCAGTACCCCTGGACGGAGAAGCCGAAATTGCCCAGGGCCCAGCGGGCGCCCACGTCGTAGTTGGTGGAGGTCTCGGGCTGGATGCCCTTCTTGCTGTCGATGGCGGCCGTGCCCTCGAACACGCTGTCGGGCAGGGCGCTGAAGTTTTGCGAGCCGCTGGCGAACAGTTCCAGGCTGTCGGTCAGGTGGTACAGCAGGCCCACCTTGGGCAGCACGTCGGAATGAACGCTCAGTTCGCGGGTGCCGGCGAATTCCACGGGCGACCGGTAGGTCTCATCGAAGTCCTGGTAGGTCAGGCCGGCCGACACCTCCACCTTGCTGTCCAGGAAGCGCAGCTTGTACTGCCCGTAATACATGTGCGTGTCGGACGCGTAGTGGCGATCCTGGGTGATGGAGTACAGGCCACTGTCGCTGTAATCGTCGCTGAGCTTGGGATCGGTGACCTTGTACCAATTGCGGGTCTTGGCGCGGTCGATATGCTCGACCCAGATGCCGGCGCGCAGTTCCTGGTTGTCGCCGATGGTGCCCTTCAGCTCGCTCAGGCCGCCCTCGCGGTCCATCTCATAGCCGCCCTTGCGGCGGGAGGCTTCGCGGGCGCCCCACTGGCTGGTGGGGTTCATCTGATATTTGGCGGCGGCCGGGCAGCCGGCGGCCTTCAAGGCCGCGGCGCTGGTGCCGCCGGGGTAGGTGACGGCCGCCACCGGGATCAGGGCGCCGCTGGCGGTGTGGGCGTACTGGTTGCCGTAGCATTCCTGCACCGTGCCGGTGGCCTTGCCGCCCGGCGCCACCGCGCTGTACAGCTGGCCGTTGGCCGGCAGTTGGACGTAAGGTACGTAGAACCAGCCCGCCCCCTCCTCATGATGGTAGTAGGGCTTGACGGAGAAGGAGATGTTGTCCGTCAGGGGTGTCGAAATATCGATGTGGCTGAAGTATTCACGGCTGTCGATGCCGCGTGTCTTGCGGTTGTTCTGGTCGATGTTGGGATCGCCGGTCCAGGCGTCGGTCAGGCCATCGGTATTGGGATTGGTCTCGAAATTGGCCTTGTAGAAGGGCGCGCTGACGGCGCGCAGGGCCACGGCGTCGTAATCGTTATCCGACAGGTCGTTGTAGCTGAAGCTGGCCTTCACCCTGGCGCCGTTGTCGAATTCCTTCACCATTTTGAAATCGACATGATCGCGCTTGCTCTCGCCCGACTGGGCGCCCGGCCAGGTGTTCAGTTGCTCATGCGAATAGCTGACATAGGCCGTCAGGCCGCGCGCGATCTCACCCGTGTCCAGCCGGGCGAAGGCGCGGCGGTAACCGACATCGCCGCCCGACAGCTCCGCCGCGCCGCCGGCGGTGGCGGCGGGGTCGCGGCTCTGGAAATCGATGTAGCCGCCCAGGGCCTGGTTCGACGGCGTGCCGATCTCACCCGCCGATTGGGAGACGGAGATGCGCTCCAGATTGCCGCCGTCGATCAGGCGCGACGGCATGGTGCCGCCGTTGGACAGGGTGGAGCCATTGGGGATGCCATCGACGGAAACCCCGATCTGCTCCTTGTTCAGCCCGCGCATGCTGAGGCGCATGGAAAAGCTGCCGGTCATGGCGTCGCTGGACCCCACCAGCACGCCGGGTACCCGGTTGATCATCTTCAGGGGATCCAGGCCGGGCGGCAGTTCCTTTATGGCTTCCGCGTCCACGACGCTGTTGGCCCGCGTCTCGCCGATGCCCAGCTTATGGGCGGTGATGACGATCTCATCCAATTGGGCGTCATCGGTCCCTGTCCCCTCCGCCGCCTTGGCCGTTCCCGCGACCAGCCCGGCCAATATCCACAGCGAGGCCCCAGCCAAGGCCGCCCCCGTCAATCCGTTCCCCCGCTCCGCCATCCGGCGCCCCATCATCCGCTTCATGCCCCAATACCCCTTCTTGGTTTCGGCCCGCGCTTGATCCCCGCGGCGCCCGCCGAGGTGTCATGATCTGTCGCGGGCCCTTGATGAAACGTTTCATATTTAAGGGGCGACTGTTCCGCAATGTCAACTTATACGTTTCACTTAAATGTCACGAAAAGCGGCGTCCTTCCTGATCCGTCGCCGAAGGGGTGGTGTCAGGGGGCGGGTGGGGGTGCCACGGTCCCGCGTTCGACGTAGGTCACGTCGAACACCAGGCGGCGCCGGGATTCGGCTGGCTTGGCGATGCGGCGCAGCAGGGTGTTCACCGCCTCGATCCCCATCTCCTCCACCGGGATATTGATGGTGGACAGGCCGGGGAAGGCCAGCGCGCCGTAGGGGATATTGTCGAATCCGATGATGGAAACATCCTCCGGCACGCGCAGGCCCCGCTGGCGCAGGGTGTTGATGGCGCCCAGCGCGATCAGGTCGGCACCCACGCACAGTGCTGTGGCCGAGCCCTCCGCAACGGCGGCGGCCACCGCCGGCTCCAAGTCGAAGGAATAGGCGTTGTGCAGGTGCCAGGCCAGGGCGTCGTGCCGGCGCAGCACCTCGACGCTGCTTTCCGATCGCTGGCGGGAGCTGCGCACGTCTGTCGGTCCGGAAATGACCCCGATACGGCGATGCCCCGCCCGGATCAGCCGTTCCGCCGCCATGCGCCCGCCGGAATCCACGTCGATCTGGATCAGGTCGTGGCGAGGGTTGTCGCGGTCCAGCACCAGCACGGGCAGGCCGCCGGTAAGGTCGGCCAGCGTGTCCTCGTCATTGATGGGGAACCAGATCAGGCCGTCCACGCCGCGCTGGATCAGGGCCTGCGCGGCGGCGCGCTCCGCCTCGTGCGATCCTTGCGTGTCGGTGACGAAGACGCTGTAGGCGCTTTCCCGCGCCGCGTGGACGACGTTCTGCGCCAGGGCTGGGAAGAAGGGGTTGGTCAGGTCGGGCAGGATCAGGCCGATGGCGCTGGTCTTGCCCGTGCGCATGGCCTTGGCGCTCAGGTTGGGGCGATAGCCCAGGCGCGCCGCGACCTCCAGCACGTGGCGGCGTGTATCCCCGCCCACGGAGCCGACGTCGTTCAGCGCGTATGACGCCGTGGCCACCGACACCCCCGCCGCCAGCGCCACGTCCTTCAGGGTGGGCCGTTTGCCGCCGCTTTCATCCTTAGTCATCAGGGGGCTCTAGCTTAAGGGCCTTGGTTAAACGTTTGTGATCATTTCAGCCGCATCCCGCCGGAAATGGGAAGGGCCATGGTCGCACTTCAGTTGACTGGGCTGATGGTGGCCCGTCAAGCACAGTCGCTGGATGAATCGTTTAAAATAAACCAATCTCGCCTTGACGGCCGAAAAATGCCAAGCAAGCATAGGAAACACAGGGAAATAGAGCGGTGGACTTGGGCTGCCGAGCATGCCCTTTTGCGCCTAAAAAATGAAACGTTTAATCAAAATGGACTGCCCCGCCGTGGCAACGGCGGGGCGGCAACGGACAGGGCATGAACGATGGGAGTTACCATGATGAGACTCATGCGGGTGACGACGGCGGCGGCACTGGTGGCGCTGGTGGCGGGGGAAGGGGCGGTGGTTGCCGGGGCGGCGGAAACGGCGGACGGCCCGCCCGCCTTGGAGGAGATCGTGGTCACGGCGCAGAAACGGACGGAAGATCTGCAGCAGGTGCCGCTATCCGTCAGCGTCATGAACGGCGACGACATGCGCGGTCTGGCGGTGTCGGGGGACGACATCCGGGTGCTGTCTGGCCGCGTGGCCAACCTGAATGCCGAGTCCACCTTTGGCCGCGTCTATCCGCGCTTCTACATCCGGGGCCTGGGCAACGAGGACTTCACCCTGAACGCCTCGCAGCCGGTGGCGCTGTACTATGACGACGTCGTGCTGGAGAACCCGGTGCTGAAGGGCATGCCCGCTTTCGACCTGGAACGGGTCGAGGTGCTGCGCGGCCCCCAAGGCACGCTGTGGGGCAAGAACACCACGGCGGGCGCCGTCCATCTGGTGTCCCGCAAGCCCACGGACGCGACCGAGGGATACGCCGATGTCACCTATGGCAATTTCAGCAGCTACACTGCGGAATCGGCGGTGGGTGGCAGCCTGGGCGACGGCCTCGCCGCCCGCGCATCCGTCCTGTACCAGCACCGCGACCCCTGGGTGCGCAACGAGGTGACGGGGAACAAGCTGGACGGCTATGACGACGTGGCGGCGCGGGTGCAGGTGCAGTGGAAACCCGGCGAGCGCTTCACCGCCCTGGTCCAGGCCTTCGGCCGCTCATTGGACGGCACCTCCACGCTGTTCCACGGCGCCGGCAGCGATGCGACCGTCGGCGTCCTGCCCTTCGACAAGTACGACATCGCGGAGGAGAGCGATAACAACAACCGGCAGAAGGTGACCACGCGCGGTGTCACCCTGAACGCCGCCTATGAATTCGACGACGTCACCCTGACCTCCATCACCGCCTGGCTGACCGGCAGCATGTTCAGCGTCGGCGACGTTGATGGCTCCCCCCGGCCGGCTTTGGTCAACGCCTCCGATGTCGATGGGCTGACCCAGGTGACGCAGGAACTGCGTCTCGCCTCCAACCCCGGCGGGCCCTTTGGTTGGCAGGGCGGCCTCTATTATTTCTCCGAGGACTTGGACTACTGGAACACCACCGCCAACAATACCTTCCAGACGGCGGATGGCATGCCCGGCTTCGGCGCCTATCAGCGGGCGCGGCAGCGCAGCCACAGCGGTGCGGCCTTTGGCCAGGCCAACTATGCCCTCACCGAGCGCCTGACCCTGGCGGCCGGCCTGCGCTACACCGTCGATGCGGTGGACTTCTGGCAGGACTCCTCCTCCTTCACGCCCAAGCCCACTGACCTCGCCGCCTTCCCCAACTTCGCCACCGATCCGTTTTACAAGGTGGCGGGCCGGGGGCCCGGCCCCTGGTTTCTGCCCCGGTTTTCCAGCACCGACGGCCGCTGGGGCAAATTCACCTACGATGGCAGCGTGGCCTACCGCCTGGATGAACAGGTCAACCTCTACGCCCGCGTAGCGGAGGGGTACCACGCCGGCGTGATCACGGGGCAGGCCATGTTCGACCCGCTGCAGAAGGCCGATCCCGAGACGGTGACGTCGTACGAGGCCGGGGTGAAAGGCGACTTTTTCGGTCGGCGATTGCGCACCGACCTGTCGGTCTTCCACTACGTCTACCGTAACCAGCAGCTGGTGGCGTACAGCACCCTGGCGGCGGGGCAGGAGATCATCCGCCTGATCAATGCCAAGGGCGGCATCGGCACCGGCTTAGAGCTGGAGACCAAGCTGCAGGTGACCGACGGCCTGTTGCTGGGCGCCAATCTCGGCTTTGTGAAGACCGAGATCCAGGGCCCGACGGAGGTGGACGACCCCCGCAACCCCGGCCACCCCCTGGACATCGCCGGCCAGCCCTTTCCTTTCGCCCCGCGATGGACCGCCTCGCTGACGGCCAACTACACCTATCCGCTGGGTGGTGGGCGGGAGCTGTTTCTGGGTACCGACTGGACCTATCGCGGCGACGAGAATTTCCAGCTGACCAGCTTCGTCCAGCCGCAATTCCAGGGGCAGGGATATTGGGAAGGCGGGGCCCGGGCGGGCTATCGCTTCGGCCGCACCCAGGTCGCGGCCTGGGTGCGCAACATCACCGACGCCTCCGTCCTGACCAGCGCCGTGAACGTCAACGGCTATGCCGGCGTGTTCACCAACCCGCGCACCTATGGCGTGGAACTGTCCACCCATTTCTGAAGACCAGCGATCCCCGGGGCAGCCCGGGGACCAGGAGCGACCATGACCGATACCCTTGCCCCGCCCTTGGCCCCATCCTTGGCCGATTTCATCCGTGGCCTGCCCAAGGCGGAGCTGCACCTGCACATCGAAGGCAGCCTGGAACCGGAGCAGATGTTCGCGTTCGCCCGCCGCAACCGCGTGGCGCTGCCCTTCCGCACGGTGGAGGAGGTGAGGGCGGCCTACGCCTTCACCAACCTTCAGGACTTCCTGGACATCTATTACTAGGGCGCCCAGGTGCTGCGCACGGAGGAGGATTTCCACGACCTGGCGCTGGCCTATTTCCGCCGGCTGGCGGCCGACGGCGGCGTGCATGCCGAGATCTTCTTCGACCCCCAGACCCATACCGACCGTGGCATCCCCTTCCGGGTCGTGGCCGATGGCCTGCTGGCCGGCATGGCGGCGGCGGAACGGGAGCTGGGCGTCACCTCCCACCTCATCCTTTGCTATCTGCGCCATCTGGATGAAGAGGCGGCCTTCGCCACCCTGAAGGCGGCGGAGCCTTATCTGGACCGCATCAAGGGCGTCGGCCTGGATTCATCCGAGGTGGGCAACCCCCCGTCGAAGTTCGCCCGGGTGTTCCAGGCGTCGCGGGAGCGGGGGCTGAAGCTGGTGGCCCACGCGGGGGAGGAGGGGCCGCCCGACTATGTCTGGCAGGCGCTGGACATTCTGGGCGTGGATCGCCTGGACCATGGCAACCGCGCGCTGGAGGATGCGGACCTCACCCGCCGCCTGGTGGACCAGGGCACGACGCTGACGGTGTGCCCGCTGTCCAACCTCAAGCTCTGCGTCGTGCCCAGTCTGGAGGCGCATCCCCTGCGGCGCATGCTGGAGCTGGGCCTGAGGGCGACGGTCAACGCCGACGACCCGGCGTATTTCGGCGGCTATCTGCTGGACAACTACGTCCGCGTGGCGGCGGCCTTGGGACTGGACCGGGCGCAACTGGCGCGGTTGGCCCGCAACAGCATCACCGGCTCCTTCCTAGACGTAACCGCCCAGGCGCCGCATCTGGCGAGGTTGCGGCAGATTGAACCGGATCGGGATTGATGGAGGCAACTGGCTTTGAGTCCGGCGGCCGCCCAATGTCTCCTTGCTGGCCCCGAGGTCGATTTTAAAGAGGCGGGCCATGTCTGGAATGTCCCGCCGTGATTTTTGCGGCACCCAATCCTCCAGAGCGGCCATGACGGCATCGGCGGAGCCATCGCGCAGCGCTTCGAAGGGCCGTGTCGGCGAGCGGCCCTTCGCCCTCCACCTTCCTATACTTTCAAAGTATAGGTTAGGCGTAAAAGGTATTTGTCTTTTTCGGACGGGAAAATTACCGTCGCGTTGATCTAAACAAGAGATACAAGGTGTCATGCGCCATATTGGCTATTTATAATACTATATTAATTTTGATTATTGTTCCATTTTATTCACGCTATGTTTAAGTAATTTTATAAACGCAGACGGAGGCACTTGATGACCACCATCACTACCGCAGACGGCGTAAACATCTTCTACAAGGATTGGGGTTCAGGCCAGCCGATCGTCTTCAGCCACGGCTGGCCGCTTACGGCGGACGACTGGGACGCCCAGATGACCTTCTTCCTTCGTCACGGCTACCGGGTGGTCGCCCACGACCGGCGCGGCCACGGCCGGTCTGACCAGCCGAGCACCGGCAACGACATGGACCACTGGGTTGCCGACCTCGCGGCCCTGACCGAGCACCTCGACCTGCGCGATGCGATCCATGTCGGGCACTCCACAGGTGGCGGTGAGGTGGCTCGCTATGTCGCCCGCTACCCGGAGCGTGTCGCGAAGGCGGTACTGGTCGCGTCCCTGACTCCGAACATGTACCGGAGCGAGAACAACCCGTCCGGTCAGCCGCCGGAGTGGTTCGAAGCGATCCGCGCGGGCGTGCTGGGCAACCGGTCGCAGTTCTACCGGTTCGTCCCTGAGAATCCCTTCTACGGCTACAACCTCGACGGGGCCGAGCCCTCGGAGGCGGTCATTGCGAACTGGTGGCGTCAGGGCATGGCCGGTGGTGCCCTGGCTCACTATGCGACTGTCGAAACTTGGCTGGAAGACTATACCGAAGACCTCAAGAAGATCACCGTGCCGGTGCTGGTGATGCATGGCGAGGCTGATCAAGTCGTCCCCTTCGCGAGTTCCGTGCCGCGCGCGGTCAATCTGCTCAAGAACGGGTCGCTGAAGACCTATCCGGGCTATCCCCATGGCATGCTGACCACACATGCGGATGTCCTCAACCCCGACCTGCTCTCGTTCATCAGGTCTTGACGGCATCGACCGGACCGCGAGCGTCACCCCAACACCGGACGGACGATCAGTGTCGGCCTTACGCGGGAAGGGGACTGGCGGAGGAATCGGGATGAGGCCTCAGCGAACCGGCACCGGACGGAACGGCTGCCTGGCCTTGTGCATGGTCAGCGCCGTTCCGACGGCCTGGGCTATGGCGTGCGCGCGGTCGTCGACGCCGGCCCAGACGGCGCCCCGGACACGGGGATCAACCTCCAGCAGCTTGACGCCGGCGGCCACTTCCGTTCCGTCCCGCACCACGCCGCGCAGGATGCCGTCGAAAGGGGCCTGGACGGCGGCGGCGCCCAGATAGCCGATGACATAGTCTTTGAAGACGCGGGAACCGATCTCCATCGCCGTATGCCAGCGGCCGGGGAAGGCGGAATAGGCGAAGCGTTCCGCCCCGCGGTTGCCCAGGGGGCGGACGATGCCGTCCGCGGGTTCCGTTGCACCCTCCCGCACCAGGGCGCCCTGCTTGCCGGGCTTGGTCTCGATGGCGAAGTCGCAATTCTCCCCGGCGGTGAAGCCGGGGCCGAGGCCGACGGTGATCTTGGCCAGGCGGCGCAGGTCGGGGGTGGTGCTGTATTTCTGCAGCCGGGCGTCAACCAGCAGATCCAGCGTCCGGATGACGATCAGGTCCAGCAAGCCCAATTCGGTGATGACCACGCCCTGGCGGCGGGCCAGGGCCGCCGCCGCGGCCATGCCACCGTCCACCCGTTCGGCGGCGATGCCCGCCAGGGTCACCGGATCGTCGAACAACGCGTCGTGGAAGGCCATCTTGCGGCGGATGACGGGGGGCGACGGGTCATGGGACATGACCACGCCGTAACCCTGCTGGTGAAGCCGGATCGCCACGGCGGAGGCGATCTCATTGGTGCCCAGGATGATGGCGTAGGGCGCACGATCGGTCATCACGGCGTTCCAGTGCTCTTGGGGGTGGGGCAGGGGCTGTGCGGGTGGGAGCAGCCGGTGGGGACGGTGTCCAGATCGACCGCCAGGCCCAAGTGATCGCGCAAGCTCTCGAACCCGGCATGACGCTGACCGTCCACCTCCGCCAGCGGCCGGCGGATCAGCAGCGGATCGACCAACATGAGGCTCAGGGCGGCGGCCGGGTCCAGGGCGGCCGGATCGATGGTTCCCGCCTTCACGGCGGGTGCCGCCGGGTTGAACCAGGTGGCGACGGGCGCCTGGCCGAAGAAGCCGCGCAGCCGTTCCGCCGTCCAGGGCTCCGCCAGCAGGTCGCGGACCAGCACCGTATGCCCCGCCGCCTCCAGCGCGCGCCGCTGGCGGGCGTTGGTGCGGCAGCCGGGCTTTTCATAGAAGACAATGGCACTCATGCCAGTCGCACCAGGGCGGCGCCGCCGGCACGGCCCAGCACGGTGTCCACCTTGCGGCGCACGTCGGCCAGGGCCAGCGGCTTGACCAGCGCGCCGTGGGCGCCGGCCGTCAGGGCCTGCAGCGCCAGCGACTCCTCCGCCTTGGCGCAGACGATCAGCACCCGCACGCCGGGGAAGGCGCGGAGCAGGTCGCCCACCAGGCCCACGCCCCGGTCCGCCAGGAAGGCGGCGCCCAGCAGCACCACGTCGGGTTTCAGCCAGTCCACGCCCTTGGCGTAGGCCTCCTCCGGCGTCGCCAGCTCATGCGCCTCGATCTCGTCATGCAGCATGAACTGCAAGGCGGCGCGGGTGATCTCATCCTGGTCCACGACGAAGACCCGCCGTTGGTCCACGGCCTTGGCGGTCTCGACACCAATCTGCATGGCGCGCCCTTTCCAATAATGGGCTGCCCCGTCCCGGGCATCGGGGTGTCCACAGCAATTTCCGTTCCGCTGGCGCTTGTATCCCGGGAGGCCTTGGGGGGCCGGGCTTTTCCCGGGCGGGCGGGCGGCGGCGGCCTTGTTCCGTTTGCGACAGCCGCACACCGCCTGTCGGGTTCGGCACATCTTTGTCGGGAGCGGGGTAACTGATTAAACTATAATCATATCAATAGCTTATTGAAAATCCCCCACTTGGCACAGCGGTTGCTGAAATACCGGTCGGCTAGTGAGGGCTGAGTGCACGCCTACGCGTTGTCGAGCGATGTGCTCCTTCCCGAAATCCGCGGGCCAGCTTCTGCGAACGAGGATCGCCCCGGCCTCAACCGGGGCATTGGCAATCGGCTCAACAATCGGTTCAAGGAGACCTTGAATGTCGGCACTGCGACAGATCGCGTTTTACGGTAAGGGTGGCATCGGCAAGTCCACCACCTCCCAGAACACCCTGGCGGCCCTGGCTGAAATGGGCCACCGCATCCTGATCGTCGGCTGCGATCCCAAGGCGGATTCCACCCGC
This sequence comes from Nitrospirillum amazonense, assembly GCF_007828045.1. Lineage (GTDB taxonomy): Bacteria > Pseudomonadota > Alphaproteobacteria > Azospirillales > Azospirillaceae > Nitrospirillum > Nitrospirillum amazonense_C. The sequence continues at coordinate 26,146 of NZ_VITN01000004.1, forward strand.
CTGATCCTGCACGCCAAGGCCCAGGACACCATCCTCAGCCTGGCCGCCGCCGCCGGCAGCGTGGAGGACCTGGAGATCGAGGATGTCATGAAGGTCGGCTACCAGGACATCCGCTGCGTGGAATCCGGCGGTCCGGAGCCGGGCGTGGGCTGCGCCGGCCGCGGTGTCATCACCTCCATCAATTTCCTGGAGGAGAACGGCGCCTATGAGGACATCGACTACGTTTCCTACGACGTGCTGGGCGACGTGGTGTGCGGCGGCTTCGCCATGCCCATCCGCGAGAACAAGGCGCAGGAAATCTACATCGTCATGTCCGGTGAGATGATGGCCATGTACGCGGCCAACAACATCTCCAAGGGCATCCTGAAGTACGCGGTGTCCGGCGGCGTGCGCCTGGGCGGCCTGGTCTGCAACGAACGCCAGACCGACAAGGAACTGGAACTGGCGGAGGCCCTGGCCAAGAAGCTGGGCACGGAGCTGATCTATTTCGTGCCGCGCGACAACATCGTGCAGCACGCGGAGCTGCGCCGCATGACGGTGCTGGAATACGCGCCGGACAGCGCCCAGGCCAACCACTACCGCAACCTGGCCAACCGCATCCACAACAACGCCGGCAAGGGCATCATCCCCACCCCCATCACCATGGACGAGCTTGAGGACATGCTGATGGAGCACGGGATCATGAAGGCCGTGGACGAAAGCATGGTCGGCCGGACCGCCGCCCAGCTGGAACTGGCCTGAGCCGGAACCGGCCTGATCGGCGACGGCCGCCGGTGCCGCCCGGTTCCTCCGCATGGGGGCCGGGCGCGCGCCAGCGGGCTTTCTTCACCGGGGAACATGAGGACAGCGAAATGAGTATGTCGGAGACGCAGAGCGTTGCGGAGATCAAGGAACGCAACAAGGAACTGATTGCCGAGGTCTTGCAGGTTTACCCGGAGAAGACCGCGAAACGGCGCGCCAAGCACCTGAACGTGCATGAGGCCGGCAAATCCGATTGCGGCGTGAAATCCAACCTGAAGTCCATTCCGGGCGTCATGACCATCCGCGGCTGCGCCTACGCCGGATCCAAGGGTGTGGTGTGGGGCCCGATCAAGGACATGATCCACATCAGCCACGGCCCCGTGGGCTGCGGCCAGTATTCCTGGGCGGCGCGGCGCAACTACTACATCGGCACGACGGGCATCGACACCTTCGTAACCATGCAGTTCACCTCCGACTTCCAGGAGAAGGACATCGTTTTCGGCGGCGACAAGAAGCTGGCCAAGATCATCGATGAAATCCAGGAACTGTTTCCGCTGAACAACGGCATCAGCATCCAGTCGGAATGCCCCATCGGCCTGATCGGTGACGACATCGAGGCGGTGTCGAAGGCCAAGTCCAAGGAATACGAGGGCAAGACCATCGTGCCCGTGCGCTGCGAAGGCTTCCGCGGCGTGTCGCAGTCCCTGGGTCACCATGTCGCCAACGACGCCATCCGCGACTGGGTTTTCGACAAGAGCGCGGCCAAGCCGGCGGCGTTCGAGCCCAGCCCCTACGACGTGGCCATCATCGGCGACTACAACATCGGCGGCGACGCCTGGTCATCCCGCATCCTGCTGGAGGAGATGGGCCTGCGCGTCATCGCCCAATGGTCGGGTGACGGTACCCTGGCGGAGCTGGAGAACACGCCCAAGGCCAAGCTGAACGTCCTGCACTGCTACCGTTCGATGAACTACATCTCGCGCCACATGGAAGAGAAGTACGGCATTCCCTGGTGCGAGTACAATTTCTTCGGCCCCAGCAAGATCGCCGAATCCCTGCGCAAGATCGCCAGTTACTTCGACGACAAGATCAAGGACGGGGCCGAGCGCGTCATCGCCAAGTACCAGGCGCTGACGGACGCCGTCATCGCCAAGTACCGCCCGCGTCTGGAAGGCAAGACGGTGATGCTGTTCGTGGGCGGCCTGCGGCCCCGCCACGTCATCGGCGCCTATGAGGACCTGGGCATGGAGGTGGTGGGCACGGGCTATGAGTTCGGCCACAACGATGACTATCAGCGCACGGCCCAGCACTACGTCAAGGACGGCACGCTGATCTACGACGATGTGACCGGCTACGAGTTCGAGAAGTTCGTGGAACGCATCCAGCCGGATCTGGTCGGGTCGGGCATCAAGGAAAAGTACGTCTTCCAGAAGATGGGCGTGCCCTTCCGCCAGATGCATTCCTGGGACTATTCCGGCCCGTATCACGGCTATGACGGCTTCGCCATCTTCGCGCGGGACATGGACATGGCCATCAACGCCCCCGTCTGGAAGATGGCCAAGGCCCCCTGGAAGGGCGCGGCGCAGCCCCGCCTGCTGGCAGCCGAATAAGGCGCCCTCGTACGACGTTCTTCGGAAAGGTTTCCATCATGACGCAGAGTGCCGAAAACGTGCTCGACCATTTCGAGCTGTTCCGTGGCCCGGAATACCAGGAGATGCTGGTCAACAAGCGCCAGCAGTTCGAGAACCGCCGCGATCCGGCGGAGGTGGAGCGGGTGCGGGAATGGGCCAAGACGCCCGAGTACCAGGAAAAGAACTTCGCCCGCGAGGCGCTGACCATCAATCCGGCCAAGGCCTGCCAGCCGCTGGGCGCCGTCTTCGCCGCCGTCGGCTTTGAAAGCACGCTGCCCTTCGTGCACGGCTCCCAGGGCTGCGTCGCCTATTACCGCAGCCATTTCTCCCGCCATTTCAAGGAGCCGTCCTCCTGCGTGTCGTCGTCGATGACCGAGGACGCGGCGGTGTTCGGCGGGCTGAACAACATGATCGACGGGCTGGCCAACGCCTATGCCATGTACAAGCCCAAGATGATCGCCGTCTCCACCACCTGCATGGCGGAGGTGATCGGCGACGACCTGAACGCCTTCATCAAGACGGCGAAGGAGAAGGGCTCCGTCCCCGCCGAATATGACGTGCCCTTCGCCCACACCCCCGCCTTCGTCGGCAGCCACGTCACCGGCTACGACAACGTCATGAAGGGCATCCTGGACCATTTCTGGGACGGCAAGGCCGGCACCGCGCCCAAGCTGGAGCGCCAGCCCAACGGCAAGATCAACTTCATCGGCGGTTTCGACGGCTACACCGTCGGCAACCTGCGGGAGATCAAGCGCATCTTCGGCCTGATGGGGATAGACTACACCATCCTGGGCGACAGCAGCGACGTCTGGGACACCCCCACGGACGGCGAATTCCGCATGTACGACGGCGGCACCACCCTGGAGGAGGCGGCCAACGCCATCCATGCCAAGGCCACCGTTTCCATGCAGGAATACTGCACGGAAAAGACCCTGCCGTTCATCGCGGCGCATGGGCAGGAGGTCGCGGCCTTCAACCACCCGGTGGGTGTCGCCGGCACCGACCGCTTCCTGATGGCATTGGCCCGCCTGACGGGCACGGAGATCCCGGTGGAGCTGGAGCGGGAACGCGGCCGGCTGGTCGACGCCATCGCGGACTCCAGTGCCCACATCCACGGCAAGAAGTTCGCCATCTACGGCGATCCCGACCTGTGCCTGGGCCTGGCCGGATTCCTGCTGGAACTGGGGGCGGAGCCAACGCACGTGCTGGCCACCAACGGTGGCAAGGCCTGGGCGGCAAAGGTGCAGGCGCTGTTCGACAGCTCCCCCTTCGGGAAGAACTGCCACGTCCATCCCGGCCGCGACCTGTGGCACCTGCGCTCCTTGCTGTTCACGGAGCCGGTGGATTTCCTGATCGGCAACACCTACGGCAAGTACCTGGAGCGTGACACGGGCACGCCGCTGATCCGCATCGGCTTCCCCATCTTCGACCGGCACCACCATCACCGCTTCCCGTTGTGGGGCTATCAGGGTGGGCTGAACGTGCTGGTGACCATCCTGGACAAGATCTTCGACACGATCGACCTCAACACCAACGTCCCATCCAAGACGGACTACAGCTTCGACATCATCCGCTGACGGCGGGCTTGGCCTCTCCGTGGCGCCTTCCCCAAAGGCGCTCGCGTCCTGGCCGCGCCGCTTGGTTTCCCTGGATGTTTCCCTTGGAACCGGCGGCGCGGCGCTTCTTGACCCGTTCAGGTGAGGAACCCGGAAATGAGTTCGCTGTCGGCCACCATCCAGGATGTCTTCAACGAGCCCGCCTGCGGCAAGAACGCGACCAAGTCGGCGTCAGAGCGCAAGAAGGGCTGCACCAAGCAGCTGCAGCCGGGCGGGGCGGCCGGCGGCTGCGCCTTCGACGGCGCCAAGATCGCCTTGCAGCCGCTGACCGACGTGGCCCACCTGGTGCACGGCCCCATCGCCTGCGAGGGCAATTCCTGGGACAACCGGGGCGCCAAATCCTCCGGACCCACGCTGTGGCGCACCGGCTTTACCACCGACATCAATGAGACGGACATTGTCTTCGGCGGGGAGAAGCGGCTGTTCAAGGCCATCCGCGAGATCATCGAAAAGTACGACCCGCCGGCGGTCTTCGTCTATCAGACCTGTATCCCGGCCATGACCGGCGACGACATCAACGCCGTGTGCAAGGCGGCGCGGGAGAAGTTCGGCAAGCCGGTCATTCCCATCAATTCCCCGGGCTTCGTCGGGCCCAAGAACCTGGGCAACAAGCTGGCGGGCGAGGCCTTGCTGGACCACGTCATCGGCACCGAGGAACCGGACGAGACGACGCCCTACGACATCAACATCATCGGTGAATACAATCTGTCGGGCGAGCTGTGGCAGGTGAAGCCCCTGCTGGATGAACTGGGCATCCGCATCCTGTCCTGCATCTCCGGCGATGGGCGCTATCGCGAGGTGGCCTATTCCCACCGGGCGCGGGCGGCGATGATGGTGTGCTCCAAGGCCATGATCAACGTGGCCCGCAAGATGGAGGAACGCTACGGCATCCCCTTCTTCGAGGGGTCGTTCTACGGCATCGGCGATACCAGCGACAGCCTGCGCCAAATCGCCCGGCTGCTGGTCGACCGGGGCGCGCCGTCCGAGCTGCTGGACCGGACGGAGGCACTGATCGTGCGGGAGGAGGCACGGGCCTGGGCCGCCATCGCGCCGCTCAAGCCGCGCTTCGCCGGCAAGAAGGTGCTGCTGATCACCGGCGGCGTGAAGTCCTGGTCCGTGGTGGCGGCCCTGCAGGAGGCGGGGCTGGAACTGGTGGGCACCAGCGTCAAGAAATCCACCAAGGAGGACAAGGAGCGCATCAAGGAACTGCTGGGCCAGGATGCCCACATGATCGAGGACATGACCCCACGCGAGATGTACCGCCTGCTGAAGGATGCCAGGGCGGACATCATGCTGTCGGGCGGCCGGTCGCAGTTCGTGGCGCTGAAGGCCGCCATGCCCTGGCTGGACATCAACCAGGAACGCCACCACGCCTACATGGGCTATGTCGGCATGGTGACGCTGATGGAGCAGATCGCGCGCACCCTGTTCAACCCGGTGTGGGAGCAGGTGCGGCGCCCGGCCCCCTGGGACGACCCGGCCAACACCTGGCAGGCCCGCGCCGACGCCCAGCTGGCGGCGGAGGCCGCCGATCCGGAGACGGTTGAACAGGCCCGGCGGGCTGGCGCCGTCTGCACCTGCAAGGGGGTGGATCTCGGCACCATCGAGGACGCGGTCCGCGCCCATGGGCTGACATCGCTTGACGACGTGCGCCGGCACACCGCGGCGGGCACCGGCTGTGGCGCCTGCGCCAGCCGGGTGGAAGACGTGCTGGCTGCCCTGCCGGCCCTGGCGGCGGAGTAGGGGCCATGGCGACGGTCACCCACGTCAAGAAGGCCTGCACGGTCAACCCGCTGAAGATGAGCCAGCCCATCGGCGCCGCCCTGGCCTTCATGGGCCTGCGCGGCGCCATGCCCCTGCTGCACGGGTCGCAGGGCTGCACCTCCTTCGGGCTGGTGCTGTTCGTCCGCCACTTCAAGGAGGCCATCCCCTTGCAGACGACGGCGATGAGCGAGGTCGCCACCGTACTGGGCGGTTACGACAATGTCGAACAGGCCATCCTGAACATTCACAAGCGCACCAAGCCGGAGATCATCGGCATCTGTTCCACTGGCGTCACCGAGATCAAGGGCGACGATGTGGAGGGTTATATCCGCCTGGTGCGGGAACGCCACGCCGAGGTGGCGGACCTGCCGCTGGTCCACGTCTCCACCCCCGACTTCAAGGACGCGTTCCAGGATGGGTGGGGCAAGGCCGTGACCCGCATGGTCCAGGAACTGGTGGCAGCACCTTCGGCCGATGCTGCGCGCGACCCGGCCAGGGTCACCATCCTGCCCGGCTGCCACATGACGCCGGGCGACCTGGACGAGCTACGCACCATCCTCGAGGATTTCGGGCTGCAGCCCAGCTTCCTGCCCGACCTGGCGGGATCGCTGGATGGCCACATTCCAGAAGACTTCACTCCCACCACCATCGGCGGCATCGGCGTGGATGAGGTGGCGGGCCTGGGCGTCTCATCCTGGGCCATCGCCATTGGTGAGCAGATGCGTCCGGCGGCGGAAGCCTTGCGGGACAGGACGGGTGTGCCCTTCCGCCTGTTCCCCCGCCTGTGCGGGCTGGAGGCGACCGACGCCTTCATCATGTTTCTATCGGAGATCAGCGGCCGGCCGGTGCCCCTCAAATACCGGCGGCAGCGCGGACAGCTGGTGGACGCCATGCTGGACGGCCACTTCCACATCGGCGGCCGCAAGGTCGCCATCGGGGCGGAGCCCGACCTGCTGGTCCATGTCGGCGGCATGCTGCACGCCATGGGCGCCCACATCACCGCCGCCGTCACCACCACCCATTCGTCCGTGCTGGCCGGGGTGGAGACGGACGAGGTGCTGATCGGCGATCTGGAGGATCTGGAGCGGCGGGCGCGGGAGCGGGAGTGCGACCTGCTGATCACTCATTCCCATGGGCGCCAGGCGGCGGCCCGCCTGGGCATCCCGTTCTTCCGCATGGGCCTGCCCCTGTTCGACCGGCTGGGGGCCGGACACCTGGTTTCCGTCGGCTACCGCGGGGCGCGGGATCTGATTTTCTCCCTCAGCAACCTGGTGATGGCCGACACCGAACAGCATCACGAGGCCACCCCCGACACCTGGCGGGTGGTGGATGGGGACGGCGCTCAATCGAAAGGGGAAGCCGCATGAAGGTCGCTTTCGCCACGCAGGACATGAAGCGGGTCGACGCCCATTTCGGCTGGGCCCGCAACATCGCCATCTACGAACTGGATCCCGACGGCTATCGCCTGCTGCAAGCGGTGGAGTTCGCCGGTGATTTGCAGGAGGACGGCAACGAGGACAAGCTGGCGCCCAAGATCGAGGCGATCAAGGACTGCGCCATCCTTTATGTCGCCGCCATCGGCGGGTCAGGCGCCGCCCGCGTCGTCGCCAGCAACATCCACCCCATGAAGGTCACCCAGCCGGAACCCATCGAGGACCTGCTGGAGCGCCTGCGCGCCGTGCTGAACGGCACGCCCCCGCCCTGGCTGCGCAAGGCCATGGTCAAGGGGGCCGCCCGCACCCTGGATTTCGAGGATTGAAACCCATGTCCGACGTTCTGGATCTTCCGCCCGAAACGGTGGCGGCGCAAAGCCCCTTCATCCGCCAGCTGATCGTGATCTGGCGCGCCCAGGACACCCACGGCACCTGGGAGGGCAAGGCCGACCTGGATTTGCTGGAGCCCTACATCGTCGACAAGGAGAAGCGGCGGCAGCTGCCCATCCTGGGCGATCCGGATCCGGAAACCATCTGGCGGCTGGAGCTGTTCTTCAACGCCGTGGCGCTCAGCATCGAGCAGGCGACGGGCGTGATGGTGTCGCCCATGCTGAAGATGAGCCATGAGGGCTTCGGCCGCATGGTGCTGATCGGCGGCCGGCTGGTGGTGGTGAACAAGCAGTTGCGCGATGTCCACCGCTTCGGCTTCGACACCCTGGCCAAGCTGGCGGAGGAGGGGGGCAAGTACGTCCAGGCGGGCGTGGACATGATCGGGCGCTTTCCCGACGTCGCCCGTTATTGAGCGGATGGGGGAATTGCCATGAGCGATGTCGAGGCTCTGAAGAACGAGATCAAGAAGCAGTCGGCCCGGGCGATGCAGGCCAAAATGGACCTGCACGACCTGTCGGAGGAACTGCCCGTCAACTGGACCTCCATCCTGGAGGTGGCCCAGCGCGCCCACGACGCCTTCGCGGCGCTGGAGCGCAAGCGGGCCGACCTGAAGACGCTGGAAACCGCCGGGGCCACCGCCGCCCAGCTGTCCGTCGCGCCCTAGAAGGAGCCCGCCCCCCATGTCCTCGCTCACCCGCGACGGCCGGTCCTGGCAGCCGGATTTCCTGATCGCCATCGATGCCAAGCGCTGCATCGGCTGTGGCCGCTGCTTCAAGGTCTGCGGCCGTGGGGTCATGATCCTGAAGGGCCTGACCGAGGAGGGCGACCTGGTCGATCTCGGCAATGACGATGACGATGATGAGATCGAGAAGAAGGTGATGGTCATGGATGACGCGGGCGCCTGCGTCGGCTGCCGCGCTTGCGCCCGCGTCTGCCCCGCCAACTGCCAGACCCATGCGCCCCTGGCGGCGGACGCGGCGTGAGGGAGTGATGCGTGTCGCCGATGCGTATGGCTGGCTGATGGAGCGGGCCGGGGGGGAGGCCGATCCCTTCGACCTGCACGTCGTGGCCAGCATCCTGGCGCTGGCCTGGGCCGAGGCGGTGGCGGGGCGGGGATCGCTGCCCTTCTGTACCGGGCTGGACGGGGTGACGCTGGGGGCGCTGGCCCTGCGGCTGTTCCCCGACGCCTGGCCGGGCATAGCCGCCCTGGCCGACGGCCCCGCCAGTTTGGGGGATGATGAGTTGGCGGTGCGCGACCTGTTGTGGATGTACGCGGATGGCGGCACGGATCTGCAGCGCGACCTGACGGCGATGATCGCCCGCCGCTGCAGCCGCCCGAACCACCTGTGGCAGGATCTGGGCCTGCGCAACCGGGGTGAGCTGTCGTCGCTGATGCGGCGCCACTTCAGCGGCCTCGCCCGCCGCAACAGCCAGGACATGAAATGGAAGAAGTTCCTGTTCCGCATGATCTGCCGGTCGGAGGGCTTCACCCTGTGCACCGCGCCGGTCTGTACCGAGTGCGATGACTTCGACGCCTGCTTTGGCGCGGAGGATGGCGAGGCCATGCTGGCCCACATCCGCTCCGGCCGCCCACCGCTCGCCCCCCACCGCTTGCCCACTGAAGACGCCGCCCATGTCCGAGACGTATGTCCTGTGCCGCGTGGATGAGATCCCCAGCCGCAAGGCCAGGGGATTTCAGCTGTTGCGCGTTGATGGCGATGGGGCGCACCGGCCCTGGGCCATCATCGTCGTGCGCTGGGGGCGGCAGGTGGTGGGCTACGTCAACCGCTGCCCGCACAACGGCGTGCACCTGGACTGGGAACGCAACCAGTTCCTGGATCCGGACGGCACGCGGCTGATGTGCGGCAAGCACGGCGCCCTGTTCGACCTGGGCACGGGCCTGTGCGTGGACGGCCCCTGCCGGGGCGTCGGGCTTGAGCCGGTGTCGCTGGCCGTAGAGGACGGCGACATCTGCATCACCGGCGTCACCCTGGTGGAAGAGGCGCCGTAGCGCCCCCGCCCTATATCAGACCGGCCGGTTCTCGTTGCGGTTTTTCACCGGCAGCATCTGCGCCACGCCATCCTCATAGCTTATGGCCGGATAGCTCTGATCGAAGCGTCGGGCGACATCCAGCAGCACGTCCAGCTTGCCGGCGGTGTCCAGCTTCTTGATGTCGTTCTTGTCGACGCCCATCAGGTCCATCATCTCCTTCCACACGGTCGATTCATCGCAGGGCAGGACGATAAAGGTGATGCCGTCAAGGGTGACCTGGTAACCGGCCAACAGGTCGATGTTGTTGCAGAAGATGAAGTACTTGCCGCCGGACCGCAGCAGACCGGACAGCACCTCCGACACGTCCTTGAGATAGGCGAAGGAATGGACGTAGCCCGCCAGCACGGGGATCGTCGCCTCCCCCTCCTGCGCGTAGGTCAGCACCTGTTCCAGCTTGTACTCCGGCGGGCGCTTCTCATCCGCGATGTGCGGCTGGAACTTCAGGGCGATGTCGCCGCGAAAGCCGAAGCGGCCGGGCTTGGTCGTGGCCGCCTTCAGCACGGCGTTCATCAGCCGGTCTTCCTGGGCCAGGCGGGCCAGGGCGGTTTTCTCGATCGTCGTCGCGGTGGTCGTCATCGGGATGCGGCTCCTGTTCGTGGGAGGGCCCGCGGGGGGCGGGGCCTCGAGCGCCCCCCTTTGCAAAGGCTTTGCCGGTTGGGGCAACCAGCCCGCCGACCTTGGATTTGCGGGATTTTTCGCGCATCGCGCCCGGCCGATTGCAGCAAACACCCCTGTCGCAAACCCGACATCCGGGGTGTGAACGCAACAGGGTTCGGCGGGAAAACCCATATTTTCCAATGAACTCTGCCGTGGCACGCCCCTTGCGGAGGATCGCGGGTCACCAACCCTGGCAGGTGCCCCATGATCAACTTGACCCCCAGCGCCTTGAACGCCGTCCGCAGCGCCATCGCCGGCGCCGCCAACCCCGCGGGCGGATTGCGCATCAGCGTCGATGCCGGCGGATGCGCCGGCTACAAATACATGATGGGTCTGGCCGGTGCCGCGGAACCGGAAGACACCGTCATCGACCACGACGGCGTGAAGGTCTTCGTCGATACCAAGAGCCATGAGCTGCTGGACGGCACCACCATCGACTTCGTCGTGGCGCTGGAAGGCTCGGGCTTCACCTTCGACAACCCCAACGCCAAGTCCGCCTGCGGCTGCGGCAAGTCCTTCGGTTAAGGGGGCCGACCATGCTGATCCCCACGCTTGAGGAACAGACGGTTGACCGGGCGGTGCCGGATGGCACGGAAGACCGCCGCGTCCAGGTTATCCGCGCCGCCATCGCCGAAATACGCCCCGGCCTGCAACGGGACGGCGGGGATTGTGAACTGCTGGAGGTGGATGGCGACATCGTGCGCGTCCGGCTGACCGGGGCCTGCGTGATGTGCCGCCTCAGCAGCGCCACGCTGGAGGGCATCCAGGCCCGGGTGGTGGAGCGCCTGGGAACCTTCGTCCGCCTAGTACCCGTCCTGGGCCGGGCGCCGGGACCGCACTGATCCGGCAGGGGGAAACCATCTCATGCGCCCCGTCTACCTCGACAACAACGCGACGACCGCCGCCGACGCCAGCGTGGTGGCCGCCATGTTGCCCTGGTTCACGGAGCGCTTCGGCAACCCGTCGTCGGCCCATGCCGTCGGCGCGACGGCGGCGGACGGCGTCCGGCTGGCGCGGCGCCAGGTGCAGGCCCTGCTGGGCGCCGCCCAGGACCATGAGATCGTCTTCACCTCCGGCGGGACGGAGGCCAACAACACGGCCATCCTGTCGGCCCTGGACAGCCAGCCCGGCCGGGATGAGATCGTGACCACGGCGGTGGAGCACCCCGCCATCCTGGCGCTGGCGGCGCACCTGGAAAAGACGCGCGGCATCAAGGTGCATACGGTCGGGGTGGACGGCGACGGCCGTTTGGACATGGAGGATTTCGAACGGGCGCTGGGGCCGCGCACGGCCCTGGTCTCCGTCATGTGGGCAAATAATGAGACGGGCACCCTGTTCCCGGTGGCGGCGCTGGCGCGCCAGGCCCATGCCGCCGGGGCCTTGTTCCACACCGACGCCGTCCAGGCCGTGGGCCGGCTGCCCCTGCGCCTGCGGGAAACGGACATCGACATGCTGTCGCTGTCGGGCCACAAGTTGCACGGTCCCAAGGGTATCGGCGCGCTGTACCTGCGCAAGGGCACCGCCTTCCGTCCGCTGCTGCGCGGTGGCCGGCAGGAACGGGGCCGGCGCGGCGGAACGGAAAACGTACCCGGCATTGTTGGCCTGGGTGCCGCGGCTGACCTGGCGGCGCGCTATCTGGAAACGGAACGCGGCTGGATCGGCCGTCTGCGCGACCGGCTTGAGCAAGGCGTGCTGGCGCGGATCGGCCAGGCCCACGTTCTGGGCGACCTGGACAACCGCCTGGCCAACACCGCCTGCATCGCCTTTGATTATGTCGATGCCGACGCCCTGCTGCTGATGCTGGACCGGGCGGGCATTGCGGTGTCTTCCGGTTCGGCCTGCGCTTCCGGCGGGATGGAGCCGTCGCACGTGCTGCGTGCCATGCGCGTGCCGGCCGGCGCCATCCGGGGCGCCCTGCGCTTCTCGCTTTCCCGCGACACGGCTGCCCCCGACATCGACCGGGTGCTTGAGGTCCTGCCTGACATCGTCGGTCGCCTGCGGTCCAGTTCGCCGCTGTGGCGCGACCGCGCCCCCACCTTCGCCTGACCCTTCGCTCAAGGAGACGCAGCATGCTCAAGGCACCGCCCATCGTCATCAATGACAGCACGTTGCGCGACGGTGAACAGGCGCCCGGCGTCGCCTTCACCACCGCGGAAAAGGTGGCCATCGCCCGCAAGCTGGAGGCCGCCGGCGTGGATGAGATCGAGGCCGGCATTCCCGCCATGGGAGCCGAGGAGATCGAGGCCATGGCCGCGGTGGGGGCGTCCCTGGGACGGGCCGAGGCCATCGCCTGGTGCCGCCTGACTGAGGCCGATGTGGACGCCGCCCTGCGCACCGGCCTGACACGGGTGAACCTGTCCGTGCCGGTGTCCGACCGACAGATCCGGGTGAAGCTGCAGATCAGCCGGCAGGACATCATCCCCCGCATCCGCCGCGTGGTGTCCTACGCGCGGGACCGGGGCCTGGCCGTGGCGGTCGGCGGCGAGGATTCCAGCCGGGCGGAGATGGACTTCCTGCTGCGTGTCGTGGCGGCGGCGGAGGAGGCGGGCGCCCATCGTTTCCGCTTCGCCGACACGGTGGGCATCCTGGATCCCTTCCGCACCCATGAGATCTTCCGGCAGTTGTGTGCGGAAACCGATCTGGAACTGGAATTCCACGGCCATGACGATCTGGGCCTGGCCACCGCCAACACCCTGGCGGCGGTGCGCGGTGGCGCCACCCATGCCAGCGTCTGCGTCCTGGGCCTGGGTGAACGGGCGGGCAACGCGGCGCTGGAGGAGGTGGTGGCCGCCTTGGGCCCCATCGCCCAACGACGGACGGGCGTGGACCTGACTCAACTGACGGGCCTGGCCGAACTGGTGGCGGCAGCCGCCGGCCGGCCCATCCCGGTGGCCAAGTCCATCGTCGGTTCGGCCGTCTTCGCCCATGAGTCCGGCATCCACGTGTCCGGCCTGCTGCGCGACCCGGAAACCTATGAGGCCATCGACCCCGCATGGTTCGGCCGCGTGCGCTCCATCGTGTTGGGCAAGCATTCGGGCATGGCGGCGATCAACAACGCCCTGGCGGCATTGGGTCTGTCCCCCGATGAAGGCCGCGCCCGCCGGGTGCTGGATGAGGTGCGCAACTGCGCCGTCGCCTGGAAGCGCCCCATCAATGAGGGCGAACTGCTGAAGTTCTACCAGGCGGCGGGCGACTGACCCCTGGGGACCGACAAGGCGATGGGGGCGGCCATGGCACGGGAACGCAGACTATGGGGGCTGGTGGGTGAGGACATCGCCTGCGTGAAGGCGCGCGACCCGGCGGCCCGGCATACGGTGGAGATCGCGTTGACCTATCCGGGGCTGCACGCTGTCATCCACCACCGCATCGCCCACCGGCTGTGGCGGCGCGGCCTGCGTTTCCCCGCCCGGCTGCTGTCCTGGTTCGCGCGGCTGGTGACCAACGTCGACATCCACCCCGGTGCCCGCATCGGCCGGCGCTTCTTCATCGATCATGGTGCCGGCGTGGTCATCGGGGAAACGGCGGAGATCGGGGACGACGTGACCCTGTATCACGGCGTCACCCTGGGCGGGACCAGCTGGTCCCCCGGCAAGCGCCATCCCACCGTCGGGTCTGGCGTGCTGATCGGCGCCGGGGCCAAGGTGCTGGGGCCCATCAGTGTGGGTGCCGGCGCCCGCATCGGCGCCAATTCCGTGGTGGTGGAGGATGTGCCGCCGGGGATGACCGTGGTGGGCATTCCCGGCCGGGTGGTGCGCGATCCCCGCGCCCGGCGGGGCACGGCCGGCCGTATCGATCTGGACCACCACCTGATCCCCGATCCGGTGGGGGATGCGCTGACCCTGATGTTGGATCGCATCGCCTTTCTTGAGGCGCGCCTGGCTCACACGCAGGGCCGGCTGGCGGCGCTTTTGTACGAACCCGAAGCGAAGGGCAGGGATCATGGGCGTGTTGGATGAGCTGTCGCGGCTGTCGTCGGCCGAGGACTTCTTCGTGTTCCTGGAGGTGCCGTTCGATGCGGCGGTGGTCCGCGTCGCGCGGCTGCATATCTTGCGCCGCATGGGTCAATACCTGCGCGGCAGTGAGGGGGAGGGCGCGTTCGCCGGCCTGGATGAGGGCGAAATCCGGACGCTCTGCCGTGGCCACCTGGAACAGGCCTATCAGGATTTCGTCGCTTCCACCCCCATCGCGGAACGGCTGTTCAAGGTGCACCGCGACGCGGTGGCACCCAAGCAGCCGGCGCCCAAGCCCTTCGTGCCGCTGGCGGCGTTGGACGGCGCCAAGGGGCCGTGAGGCTGAGAGCCGACAGGGCCTGTCGCCTATCCGACAAAGCATCGCTTATGGGCGGAAGGCGAGATGAAGGCAATTCAATAACTTAGCGGGGCGTCCTCAGTTGGCATGGCCCTTGCCAATCATGGGCTGCGACCGCCGGATCGGGTGAGGGAAAGGAATAGGGAAATGCACATCGTCGTTTGCATGAAGCAGGTCCCTGACAGCGCGCAGATCCGGGTCCATCCCGTGACCAACACCATCATGCGCCAGGGCGTGCCCACCATCATCAACCCCTATGATTTGTTCGCGCTGGAGGAGGCCTTGCGCCTGCGCGACCGGTTGGGGGGCGAGGTGACGGTGCTGACCATGGGACCGCCCATGGCGGAGGAGTCGCTGCGCAAGGCGCTGACCTTCGGCGCCGACCGTGCCGTGCTGCTGACCGACCGGGCCTTCGCGGGCTCGGACACCCTGGCCACCAGCTTCGCCCTGGCCGCCGCCCTGAACAAGATCAGCCAGGAGTTCGGGGAGCCGCCCATCGTCTTCACCGGCAAGCAGACCATCGACGGCGACACGGCCCAGGTGGGGCCCGGCATCGCCAAGCGCCTGGGCCTGAACCAGCTGACCTACGTCGCCCGCATCGCCGACCTGGATCCCGCCGCCGGCACCATCACGGTGGAGCGGCGGGCGGAGGGGGGGCTGCAGGTGCTGCAAACCCGCCTGCCCGTGCTGATCACCATGCTGGAAGGCGTGAACGAGATCCGCCGGGGCAGCCTGGATGACGCCTACCGCGCGGCCCGGGCCCAGGTCGTGCGGTGGAGTGCGGCCGATGCCGGCATCACCGAACTGGCGCGCTGCGGCCTGAAGGGATCGCCCACCATCGTGAAGAAGGTGTTCGCGCCCCAGGGTCGGGCGGAAAAGGTTCGCCAGGTGCCGACCGCCGACCGATCCGCCGACGAACTGGCGATCGACGTCATCGCCGCGATTTTCCGGACCCAGCCGCCGCTGGAAGACGATCTGCTGCGGTTCGCCGCCGGCCAGTGACACCCCCGAGGGAGTACAAGACGATGAGCGACGCCCCCCCCAACGCCCCCAAGCCTCCCGCTGCCGGCCGTGCCGGCACCAAGCGCGAACTGCCGGAGCGGTTCAAGGCTTACCGCCACGTCTGGGTGGCGATCGAGTGCGAACACGGCGTCGTCCACCCGGTGTCGCTGGAACTGTTGGGGGAGGGGCGCAAGCTGGCGGACAAGCGCGGCGTCGACCTGGCGGGCGTGGTGCTGGCGGGCGACAGCCTGACGGCGGCCCAGACGGCGGCGGCCGCGTTCGAGCATGGCGCGGACCTGGTCTACACCGTGACGGCACCCATCCTGGCGCACTATCGCAATGAGACCTACACCCGGGCCATGACCGACCTGGTGAACGCCCACCAGCCGGAAATCCTGCTGCTGGGCGCCACCAACCTGGGGCGCGACCTGGCGGGATCGGTGGCGACCACGCTGCAAACCGGCCTGACGGCCGACTGCACCGAACTGGCCATCGATGACGAGGGTTCGTTGGCGGCGACGCGGCCGACCTTCGGCGGGTCTCTGCTGTGCACCATCCTGACCCTGAACTACCGGCCGCAGATGGCCACCGTGCGCCCGCGCGTCATGGCCATGCCGGCGCGGGAACCGGGGCGCTGGGGCCGTATCGTCGAACACCCGCTGGACCTCTCGGAGGAGGACGTGGTCACCAAGGTGCTGCGCTTCATCGCCGACCGTGAAAGCGACAAGGCGCAGCTGGCCTATGCCGACATCGTGGTGGCCGGCGGCCTGGGCCTGCGCTCGGCGGAGAATTTCCAGCTGGTCCGCGCGCTGGCGGAGGTGCTGGGCGGCGACTACGGCGGGTCGCGCCCCCTGGTGCAGAAGGGCTGGATCACCGCCGACCGCCAGATCGGCCAGACGGGCAAGACCATCCGGCCCAAGCTGTACATCGCCGCCGGCATTTCCGGCGCCATCCAGCACCGCGTGGGGGTGGAGGGGGCGGACACCATCGTCGCCATCAACACCGACCCCAACGCCCCCATCTTCGACTTCGCCCACCTGGGCGTGGTCGCCGACGCGATAGAGCTGCTGCCGGCCCTGACCCGGGCTTTCCAGGCGCACCTGTCCGTCAACCGCCTTGCCGGCTGAAGGAGGCCCCCGTCATGATCAGGGACAAGTTCGACGCCATCGTCGTGGGGGCCGGTCCCTCGGGCAACGCCGCCGCCTACACCATGGCCAAGCAAGGGCTGAAGGTCCTGCAACTGGAACGCGGGGAATACCCGGGCTCCAAGAACGTGCAGGGCGCCATCCTCTACGCCGATGCGTTGGAAAAGATCATCCCGGATTTCCGCGAGGACGCGCCGCTGGAACGCCATGTGATCGAGCAGCGGCTGTGGACCATGGACGACACGTCCTATGTGGGCATGCATTACCGTTCCGACGACTTCAATGAGGAAAAGCCCAACCGCTACACCATCATCCGTGCCCAGTTCGACAGGTGGTTCAGCGGCAAGGTGCGGGAGGCTGGCGCCGTCCTGCTGTGCGAGACGACGGTGACGGAACTGCTGCGCGACCCGCAGGGCCGGGTGATCGGCGTGCGTACCGACCGCGACGGCGGCACCGCCTTCGCCGACGTCGTCATCCTGGGTGAAGGGGTGAACGGCCTGGTGGGCCAGCGTTCCGGCCTGCGGCCCGAACTGAAGCCGGACACGGTGGCGCTGGCGGTGAAGGAAATGCATTTCCTGCCACGCGAGGTGATCGAAAGCCGCTTCAACCTTGCGGGCAACGAGGGCGTGGTGATCGAGGCCATGGGCACCATCACCGACGGGATGACGGGCACCGGCTTCATCTATACCAACCAGGAATCCATCTCGATCGGCATCGGCTGCATCGTCTCGGACTTCGCGGAAAGCGGCCGCACGCCCTATGGCCTGCTGGAGGCGTTCAAGCGCCACCCCAGCGTCCGCCCCCTGCTGGAAGGCTCGGAATGCAAGGAGTACGCGGCCCATCTGATCCCAGAGGGCGGCTACAATGCCATGCCGGAGCTGTTCGGGGACGGCTGGATCGTGGTGGGCGACGCCGGGCAGTTCGTGAACGCCGTTCATCGCGAAGGCTCCAACCTGGCCATGACCACCGGTCGCGTCGCCGGCGAGACGGTGGTGTGGCTGAAGCGGCGGCGGGAGATGGCGACCAAGGCCAACCTGGCCGAATACCAGCGCCGGCTGGAGGAAACCTTCGTCATGAAGGATTTGAGGAAATACCGGCGCATCCCGGATTTCCTGCACCGCAACAAGCACATCTTCGGCGTCTATCCCAAGCTGCTGACCGCCGCGGCCCAGACCTGGTTCCGGGTGGACGGCGTCGATAAGCGCGCCAAGGAAAAGCAGATCTTCCAATCGTTCCGCAGCGGCCGGACCTTGCCCGGCCTGATCGGGGACGCCCTCAAACTGGCGAGGTCATGGCGATGATGAACACGACTGAGGTGGGGACGGGCGCCCCCGGCGCACCGCTGGTGAAGGTGGAGGAGCGGCTGTTCCAGAACCGCTACCTGGTGGATGCCGGGCGCCCGCACATCAAGATCAAGCCCCACACCGAACCCTCCAAGGCGCTGATGGCGCTGACCCACCTGTGCCCCGCCGGCTGTTACAGCCAGAACGACAAGGGGCAGGTGGAGGCGGTGGTGGACGGCTGCGTGGAATGCGGCACCTGCCGCGTGCTGACCGCCAAGACCGGGGAGGTGGAATGGAACTATCCCCGCGGCGGCTTCGGCGTTCTGTTCAAGTTCGGCTGATGGCCATCGACGCGGGCGCCGGTGACCCGCTTCACCTCTCCGAGGAGGCCGTCGAACGGCTGCTGGAAGAGGATGTGCGCTTTGGCGACCTGACCACCCGGGCCCTGGGCATCGGTGGCCGGCCGGGCCGCATGCGCTTCCAGGCCCGCACGGACATGGTGCTGTCCGGCGTGGACGAGGCCGCCCGCCTGCTGGTCCGGCTGGGCGCCGCCGTGACCGCCATGGCACCCGCCGGATGCCGTTATGGCGGGGATGCCGTGCTGCTGGAGGCCACGGGCTCCGCCGCGGCCCTGCACGCTGGCTGGAAGGTGGCGCAGACCTTGATGGAATGGGCGTCGGGCGTGGCCAGCGAGACCCGCGCCATCGTCGATGCCGCGCGGGTGGTCAACCCCGACATCGCGGTGCTGTGCACCCGCAAATCCGTTCCCTATACGCGCCGGCTGGCGTGCAAGGCGGTGCTGGCGGGGGGTGGGGACATTCACCGCCTGGGACTTTCCGACACCATCCTGCTGTTCCCGGAACATCGGGTCTTTTTCGATCCGCCGCATGACTTGGCGACGGCGATCGCCCGGCTGAAGCGGACGGCGCCGGAGCGCGCGGTCATGGTGGAGGTGACCAGCGAGGAGGATGCCCTGGCCGCCGCCGCCGCGCACGTCGATGTCATCCAATTGGAAAAGTTTCCGCCCGAGGCGGTGCACCGGCTGGTGCGCCGGCTGCCCCGGCGCGTGGACGGCCGGCCAGTCGTTGCCGCGGCCGGTGGCGTCACCGCACAGAACGCGGGTGCATATGCGAAGGCGGGTGCCGACACGCTGGTTACCTCGGCCCTCTTCTTTGCCAAGCCGCGCGATATACAGGTGACTATAACGGCCTTATGAATCAAATGGATCTGAAAGAATAGTTTGCTGAATGAACATGATATTTTGCTGATTGAATATTGTGAATTCACTTGCGGTCTCGTGTTGCGCCTGCGAAGCTTACCCGTAGGTACTTGACTGGACTGGCAGTTGGCAGGGGCTGCGCCGCCGCATCGGTAGGCCTCGGGACACGAAAGGATTCGTGCGATGCCTATGACTGGTTCCGCCTCTCATGCGTCCGCGACATCCAGCCCGCCCTCGGCGGCGGATCGGTCGCGCGCCGGTGAATTCTCCTCCCGCGCGGAAATAGCGCTGCACGGGGTGTATGAGATTTCCAAGATCCTGGCGGTGCCCACCCGCCTGGAAACGACGCTGTCCAATGTCCTGGCGCTGCTCTCCAGCTTCCTGGAGATGCATCACGGCATCATCGCCCTGTTGGGCGATGATGGTTCGCCCCAGGTGGTGGTGGGCCTGGGCTGGACGGAGAAGAACGCCAAGAGCCATTTCGACCGGCTGCCCGAACGGGCCATCGGCCAGATCGTCACGACACAGATGCCGGTCGTGGTGGAGAACGTGGCCGATAATCCCCTGTTCGACGATTGGTCGGCCGTGGAATGGGGTGCCGGCTCGCGCGTGTCCTTCATCGGCGTCCCCATCAAGGAAAGGGACCGGGTCATCGGGACCTTGACGCTGGACCGCACATGGGAGGGCAAGGCGACCTTCCGCCTGGATGAGGATGTGCGCTTCCTGGTCATGATCGCCAACCTGGTGGGCCAGACAGTGCGCTTGCACGACCTGATCGGCCGGGATCGTGAACGGCTGATGAGCGCGCAGCGCCGCCTGGAAAAGGAACTGATCGAAACCGCGCGGCCGGAACGCGAGGTCAGGCCCCAGGGCATCGTCGGCGACAGTCCGGCCATCCGCGCGGTCATCGACAAGATCAAGATCGTGGCGCGCAGCCATTCCACCGTGTTGCTGCGCGGGGAGTCCGGCACCGGCAAGGAATTGTTCGCCCGGGCGACGCACGACCTGTCGCCGCGCAGCGGCGGCCCGTTCGTGAAGCTGAACTGCGCCGCCCTGCCCGAGAGCATGCTGGAGTCGGAGCTGTTCGGGCATGAGAAGGGGGCCTTCACCGGCGCCCTGTCGCTGCGCAAGGGCCGGTTCGAACTGGCCCACGGCGGCACCCTGTTCCTGGATGAGATCGGGGAAATCTCGGCCGCCTTCCAGGCCAAGCTGCTGCGCGTCCTGCAGGAAGGGGAGTTCGAGCGGGTGGGCGGCTCGCGCACGCTGAAGGTGGACGTCAGGCTGGTGGCCGCGACCAACAAGAACCTGGAGGAAGCGGTGGCGCGGGGGCAGTTCCGGGCCGACCTCTATTACCGCATCAACGTCGTCTCCATCTTCCTGCCGGCGGTGCGCGACCGCCGGGAAGACATCACCCTGTTGGCCCGCGAATTCCTGAAGCGTTTCAATGAGGAACACGGCACGCGCAAGAGCCTGACCGGCTCCGCCTACGCCGTCCTGGAAAGCTGCTACTTCCCCGGCAACGTGCGGGAGCTTGAGAATTGCGTGCGCCGGACGGCCACCCTGTCGCGGGACGCCGGCATCATCGCGGACGACTTCGCCTGCCGGCATGACGAGTGCCTGTCTTCCACCCTGTGGAAGGGGGCCATCGGTCCGGGCAGCGCCTTCAAGATCATGTCACGCCCATCGGCGCCCACGCCCCTGCCGCTCCGCCAGCCGGTGCCGGTCGAGCCGGCTGCGGCGTTGGGGGATGGGGATGGTCCTCCGGCCACCTGCCCGCAGGCGGGAACCTGTGCCGCGGCGCAGGGTGATGGCTTGTCGGAACGGGACCGCCTGATCCAGGCGATGGAGATGGCGGGATGGGTGCAGGCCAAGGCCGCAAGGCTGCTGAACCTGACACCGCGCCAGGTGGGCTATGCCTTGATCAAGCACAACATCCCGGTGAAGAAGTTCTGAATTCCCGCCAAGGCCAGGAGCGGGTGCCCGTGGTCCCCGTGGACGTTCCCATGGACCGCTGACTTGAGGATAAGACAGGAATGAAGCTGAGTGCCCGCAACGTCATCGCCGGTAAGGTCGTGGCCGTCACCAAGGGGGTGACCACCGCCCATGTGAAGATCGAGATCGCCGCCGGCAGCATCATCACCTCATCGATCACCAATGAGTCGGTCGACGATCTGGGCCTGAAGGTGGGTGACACCGTCTCCGCCATCATCAAGTCATCCGATGTGATCATCGGCAAGGAATAGGCGCTGCGGGGGCCGGTGCCGGCGGTGCCGGCACCGGCCCCTCCGCCATCACTGCTGCGCGGCGCGCCCGGTACTCTCCCGCCGTCAGTTGGCCCGCCGTCAGTTGGCCCGCCGCCAATCGGCCCGGCGCGCCCAGTCCTCCCACCAGGCGGTGATCACGCCCGTGTTGCACGCCATGGTGGTGCCGTAGCCACCGGTGAAGGCCGTCCACGCGTCGTGGAAGCGCCAGGGCACGGCGGTCAGCACGGGCAGGCCGGCGCCGATGGCGGCCGCGATCTCCCCCCGCAGGCCGCGACCCTCGGCCTCTGTCTTGCCGAACTTGTTGACCAGGACCAGCTCGACCCGGTCGGCGACGGCCTGGGCCACCGCCAGGGCCGCGTCCGCCAGCCCGCCCGTGTCCAGGCGGCAGGCCACCGAGCCGGGCCCCAGGTTCTGGCAGATGGGGATGGCACGGCCGCTGCGCAGGTCCACCACCTCCATCAGCTTCACCGGCCCGCAGTCGCCCTTGCGGTTGCGCTGGACGATGCCGCCCACCCGGCGGCCCCGGTCGCGCAGGCCCAGCGCGAAGTCGGCCAGCAGCGTGTCCACGTCGTCTTCCGGCTGATAGATCACGGCGGCCAGGTTCAGCAGGTTGTCCGTATAGGCGACGCTGTCGGGCATGGGGGATCTCCTGTCCAGGGAAGCGGTCGCGGCGCATGGCCGGATCAAGGGCGGGACTTGCACCCGGCATGCCACCGTCCGGCCGGTGCCGTGCCGCCATTTTCCAGGGGAAAGCGTCCATCGGCGGTAGGGGATACGACAGGCCTTGTCGGGTTCCCAACGCGACGGTGCGTGGGAAAGCGCCGGTTTCAGCGCCTTTCCGCATGGCATGGCCCTTGCTGAATTGGGGAACAGTTTCCAATGGCAAGGACCGGTCCCGATGAAAGTGATGATCCGCCGCTCACCCGAGATCGGCCTTTCCGTTTATGTGCCGAAGAAGGACCTGGAAGAACCGGTGGTGGAATCCGAGCGCGAGGACCTGTGGGGCGGCTGGATCCGCATCGCCAACGGCTGGGTCCTGGACCTGCCGGAGATGGCGGCCGACACGCGCCTGCCGGTGACGGTCAACGCCCGCAAGCGGGGGGAGGAGGAGTGAGATGACAGCCTTGGCGCCCCCCGCTTCCGTCATGCCCGATGGCCTTGAGGCTGAACGCCTGCTGGCCGACCTGGCCGGGCGACTGCGCGCCGGTGTCCTGGTTCCCTACCTGGGGCCGGCGCTGGCCCGCCTGTCCCCGGCGGCGGCACCCACGACCCATGAGGCGCTGGCCGATTTCTTCGCCGCCAAGGTGGCGCTGCCCCGCCGCGCCAAGGGCAACGCCTGGGCGGCGGCCCAGCACATCGAAAGCACCCGCCACCGCTCCACCGTCTCCGCCCTGATGGCGGAGGCGTTCCGGCCGCCGGTGGCGCCCACGGCCCTGCATCACCATCTGGCGACCCTGGGCGCGCCGCTGATCATCGACACCTGGTACGACGGCGCCATGCGTGCCGCCCTGGCCGCCACCACCGCCAACTGGGGGGAGGTGCAGGGCATCACCCGCGCCGGCATCGGCGAGGACCGCTGGTACCGCTTCTATGACGCCCAGGGGACGGAGACGACACGCGACGCCGCGACGGCGTGGCAAACCGTGCTGTACAAACCGCACGGCGCCATCGACCCGGTACGCAATTTCCTGATCACCGACGCCGATTACGTCGAGGTGCTGACGGAAATCGACATCCAGACGCCCATCCCCGACATCGTGAAGGAACGGCGGCATGGCCGGGGCTTCCTGTTCGTGGGCTGCCGCTTCCATGACCAGCTGCTGCGCACCTACGCCCGCCAGGTTTCCAAGCGATCGGGTGATCGGCACTACGTCGTGGTGGAACCGGCGGAGCTGACCCGCAATGAGGTCAAGTTCTTCGCCGCGCAGGGCCTGACGCCCGTTGCCGTGCCGCTGTCGCGGGCGGTCGAAATCCTGTGCGGGGCTGTCGCGTAACGGACGCCGGTGTCCGGCTTCGTCGCGGTTTGTCGATAACCGCACAGCCAGGGATGACGGCATGAAATCCAAGGTTTCCGCCGTTCTCCGCGCCTCAGGGAGGTGGCACGGCCTTTGCTGAGTGAGGTGGGTTCAAGCGGGCCCGGCCATAAGGTGTCAAGCACGCTTTCCTATTGAGATCGCCGCGCCCGGGTGCCGGCCGCAACATTAAGGAACGGACATGCACGCATCCACAACTCAGGACGGGGTGTCGCAGGGCGGGACCGGCGGCCATCTGGTCACCATCGACGCCGTGATGCAGCAGGTGGCCGAACACAAAGGGTGTGGCACCCAGGGGGGCAGCGGCAAGGCCAGCTGCGGTTCCGCCGCCGGCCAGGGCGACCTGCCCACCGAGATTTGGGAGAAGGTGAAGAACCATCCCTGCTATAGCGAGGAGGCGCATCACCATTACGCCCGCATGCATGTGGCCGTGGCGCCCGCCTGCAACATCCAGTGCAACTACTGCAATCGCAAGTACGACTGCGCCAACGAATCCCGCCCCGGCGTGGTGAGCGAGCGGCTGGCGCCGGAGCAGGCGGCCAGGAAGGTGCTGGCCGTCGCCTCCACCATCCCGCAGATGACGGTGCTGGGCATTGCCGGGCCGGGCGACCCGCTGGCCAATCCGGCCAAGACGTTCAAGACCTTCGAGCTGATCTCCCAGACGGCGCCGGACATCAAGCTGTGCCTGTCGACCAACGGCCTGGCGCTGCCCGATCATGTCGACACCATCGCCCGATACAA
Source organism: Nitrospirillum amazonense (assembly GCF_007828045.1). Taxonomy (GTDB): domain Bacteria; phylum Pseudomonadota; class Alphaproteobacteria; order Azospirillales; family Azospirillaceae; genus Nitrospirillum; species Nitrospirillum amazonense_C. Next base: position 50,426 of record NZ_VITN01000004.1, read on the forward strand.
CGTCGATCACGTCACCATCACCATCAACATGGTGGATCCGGAAATCGGGGCGAAGATCTATCCCTGGGTCTATTGGAACCACAAGCGCTACACGGGCGTGGAGGCGGCGCGGCTGCTGACCGAGCGCCAGCTGCGCGGGCTGGAGATGCTGACCGAGCGCGGGATCCTGTGCAAGGTCAACTCCGTCATGATCCCGGGCGTCAACGACCGGCACCTGGTGGAGGTGAACCGCGCGGTGAAGTCGCGCGGCGCCTTCCTGCACAACATCATGCCCCTGATCTCGGCGCCCGAGCACGGCACAGTCTTCGGCCTGACGGGCCAGCGCGGTCCCACCGCCCAGGAACTGAAGGCCCTGCAGGATGACTGCGAGGGCGAGATGAACATGATGCGGCACTGCCGCCAGTGCCGGGCCGACGCCGTCGGCCTGTTGGGCGAGGACCGCAGCGCCGAATTCACCACCGAAAAGATCATGGAGATGGAGGTCGATTACGACCTGGAGGGCCGCCAGGCCTATCAGGCGCGGGTGGAGGAGGAACGGGTGGCCAAGGTGGCCGCCAAGCAGGAGGAACTGGCCACGCTGGCCGGGGCGCGAAGCGACATCACCCTGCTGGTGGCGGTGGCGACCAAGGGCTCGGGCCTGATCAACGAGCATTTCGGCCACGCCAAGGAATTCCAGGTGTACGAGCTGTCCACCGCCGGGGCCAAGTTCGTGGGTCACCGGCGCGTAGACCTCTATTGCCAGGGTGGCTTTGGCGATGAGGACGGCCTGCAGACCGTCATCCGCGCCATCAACGACTGTCACGCCGTCTTCGTCGCCAAGATCGGCGGCTGTCCCAAGGCGGACCTGCTGGGGGCGGGCATCGAGCCCGTGGACCAATACGCCCATGAGTTCATCGAGAAATCCGCCATCGCCTGGTTCAAGGGCTACCTGGGGAAGGTGGCGGCCGGTGAGCTGGTCCACACCCCGCGCGGCGATGCCGCCATCCGCCAGGGCGCCCTGATCGTCGCCGCCTGACGCGAACCGTTCGGACCAGGGACGGCCGCATCCGGCCCCGGTCTCATTTGCCCAAGGAGTACAGAAGCCATGACCTACAAGATCGTCGCCTCGCAATGCACCAGCTGCTCCGCCTGCGAGGCGGAGTGCCCGAACGTGGCGATTTCGGAAAAGGGCGGCACCTTCGTCATCAATCCGAAGAAGTGCACAGAATGCATTGGCTATTTCGATGTGCCGCAGTGTGTCGCCGTCTGCCCGGTGGACAACACCTGCGTCATCGACACCGCCTATCCCCGCTATCAGGTGGCCGGCTGAGGGGGATGGCGATGACCTTCACGATCACCCCGGCGGCCGAACGCTTCATCCGCTTCATGCTGCGGGCCGATGGCGGGCCGGCGGCCGGGTTCCGCCTGGTGCTGAGCCCTGGCGGCTGTTCCGGCCTGTCGGCCGACATGAGCGTCCGCGCGGCGCCTGAGCCTGGCGACGCGGTGGTGGAGCGCGACGGCCTGCGTCTGTTCCTGCCCACGGAAAGCCGGCTGCTGCTGGCCGGCGTCACCATCGACTTCGCGGACGGCACCGCGCAGAGCGGCCTGGTGTTCCGCGACCCCAAGGCCGTCCCTTCCTGCGCCACGGCGCCCACGCCCATCGTGCGGCTGCAATAGGCGGAAGCCAGAGGGGAGGGAATGGGCCATGCGGGCAGGGCAAACGGCAGCTGCGACATCATCCGGGGAAGGCGGGCTGCCGCCCATCCCCGATGAAGAATGGCTGTCCGCCGCCGTGTTGGGCGGCGGCCTGCCGCCGGATGTGCATTACCACCTGTCGGCCGCCGCCCAGGCCTATCATCTGGAGGAGGTGGCGGAACGCCACCTGCGGCAGGCGCGCCTGCTGGCGCCCTGGCACGCCGCCACCCTGATCGCCCTGTACCGCTTCTATTTCTACAAGGGCCGCCTGAAGGACGCGCTGGACATCTGCCGTCTTTGCCTGGCCAAGGCGGCGCGGGACAACAAGCTGTCGGCCGATTGGCGCCAGGTGGTGGCCACGGACGCGGACTTCGGCCGCTTCGACGCGCCGCTGCCCCGCTTCTTTCTGTTCACCCTCAAGGGCTACGCCTACCTGCACATGCGCATGGGCGGCCTGGATGAAGGCTTGGCGGCCGTCCTGAAGCTGCTGGAACTGGACCCCACCGACAAGGTGGGGGCCCAGGTGCTGCTGAATGTCATCCAGCGCATGGGGCAGGATGATCATGACTGACATCGATGAGGCCGTGGACTGGCGGGGCCAGGTGATTTCCTGCGGGACGTGCGCCCACGCCGCGCTTCAAGCCGCCGGCCGGTGCCGGCTGAGGCACGCCTGCGTCAACGACCGCTACGCCCGCCGCATCGACCGGTTCTTCACCTGGAACCCCGAACTGGCCAACGCCCATGTGCGGCATCCGCATTTCGAGGTGCGGGCCATCGCCGCCAAGCACGCCGACATCTTTCTGCTGCCGCCCATGCTGGAGGACCCGGAGGAGGCGGTGCGCTGGAACGCCGTGCGGCGCCTGCCCCGGCGCTACGCCGTGCGCTTGCGCGACGATCCCCATCGTGAGGTGCGCATCCGCGTTGCCGCCCTGCTTGACGAAGCGGACCTGATCCCCATGGTCCGCGACCCCGATTACTACGTGCGTCTGATGGTGGCGCGCCGCGTCGGTCCCGGCCTGCTGGCCCGCATGATAGAGGACAAGGAGCCGGAGGTGCGCCGCATGGTTGCCGTCCGGGCGCCTGTCGAGTGGCTGATCCGCATGGCCGCCGATGCCGACGCCGACGTGCGGTACGAGGTGTCCAAGCGCCTGCCGGGCGATCTGCTGGCCCGCCTGAAACGTGATCCCGACTGGCGGGTGCGGTTCGAGGTCGCCAGCCGCCTGCCCGTGGCGCAGATCGCCGACCTGGCCGGGGATGAGGACATCCTGGTGCGGGAAATGGTGGCGTCGCGCCTGTCGCCGTCAACGATCCCCTTGATGCTGGAGCCCCCCATATTGGAGCCCCCCATATTGGAGGTTGTGTCATGAGCAACATCGTCCGCGACAGCGATGTGGTGGAGATCGTCGATCCCCCCACCTTCACCTATGGGGAAAAGGTGCGCTCCCGGCGCACCGTCCGCAACGACGGCACCTACGCCGGCAAGGAGATCGGCGACATCCTCGCCAAGAAGGGGGAGGAAGGCTACGTCGTCAGCATCGGCACCTTCCTGCAGCAATTCTACATCTACGGCGTCGAATTCCTGGGCAGCGGCAACCGCGTGGGCATGAAGCGCAAGGAGCTGGAGGCCGTGCTGGCCGTGGCGGAGGAGGACGATATCCTCCTGCCCACCGCCCTGCCGGTGCCGGGCCGGGCCGCCGGGGGCCGGCCATGATCGAACCCCGCCAGCCCTTGTACCAGTGGGGACAGCGCATGCGCGCCGTCATCGACCTGATCAACGACGGCAGCTATCCCGACATGCCGGCAGACGCCCTGCTGGCAGCGTCCGGAACGGTGGGGGAGATCGTGCAGGTCGGGACCCATGTGGACAGCGGCACGCCGATCTACCTGGTCGAATTCGCCGACCATCGGGTGATCGGCTGCCTGGAGGAAGAGATCGCTCCCGCCTGACCGGCGGGGTCATCGGGTTACGGGGGGCGGGGCCCAGGGGAAGGGGTGATGTGCATGATGGCGGCATCGCAATGTCTCACTGCGGCGGGGCATCCCAACGATGTGGACCGCAAGCGTATCGAGCGCGCGTTGCAGGCGCGCCAGCGCTACCTCTACGTCCGGCCCAGCGTCGTGCCGGCCCAGGGCGGCTATCGCATCGAAAGCCCCTGCTGCTCACGCAACGTGGATCGCGAGGGCGGGGTCATCGACGTGGCGCTGATCCAGTTCAGCCAGGGGTATTGGCGGCTTTATCGCAAGGACCACGCCCAGGGGACCTGGGAACCGCACGGCGCCTTTGGCCGGCTGGGCGATCTGCTGGACCTGCTGAACGTGGATGCCGACCGGCAGTTCTGGCAATGACGGGGGACGACATGGCGTTGAGCGTGGAAGACCTGGGGACGTTGGATGCGGTTCTGTCCGCCGCATCCGAGGATGCCTTCGCCACCCTGCGCCGCCAACTGCCCCACCTGGCCTGGACGCGCTGCGACGCGTCGGACGTGGCGGAGGATCCCTTCCGCCGCTACGGCGGTTTCGACGTGCATCTGCTGGACGGCAGCGGGCATTGCGTGCGCCTGACGGCGGAGCCCGCTGATGCCACCGGCGTGCTGTTGGCCCGGCGGGTGGGACCATGACTGCGCTGGCCGAGGTGCCGGCGGCGGCGGACCTGATCCGTCTCAGTGACCCGGACATCACGCCGGCGGAACTGGCGGCGGTGGAGCGGGTGCTGCGCACCCCCAACCTGGCCGCCGGCGCCGTGACGGAGGCGTTCGAGGAGGCATTCGCCGCCTATCTCGGCCGGCGCCACGCGGTGGCGGTGGCCAGCGGCACGCTGGGCCTGCTGATGGCGCTGCGCGCCCACGGCATCGGCGCGGGGCAGGAGGTCATCCTTTCCCCCTATGGCTTCCGCGAAACCCAGCATGCCGTCAGCCTGTCCGGCGCCCGCCCGATCTTCGCCGACATCGACTATTGGGCGGGGACGCTGGCGCCGGAAAAGGTGGCCGTTCGCGTCACGCCCGACACGCGCGCCATCGTGGCCGCCAACACCAATGGCCACCCGGCCGCATGGGCGGGGTTGCGGGACCTGGCCAACCGGCACGGCCTGGTGCTGATCGAGGACAGCACGGAGGCCATCGGCTCCCGCTACCAGGGCGGCCTGGTCGGGACCTTCGGCGACACCGCCGTGTTCGATTTCTCCCAGCCCGGCGCGCTGTGCTGTGGCGAGGGCGGCATGGTGGTGACCGATGACGTGGACATCGCCATGGCCCTGCGCCGGCAATGCCGCCACCGCCTGGCCGAGCGCACCTCCGTGGTGGTGGGGGCGACGGCGCCCTACCAGGCCGCCTTGAGCGACCTGGCGTCCGCCCTGGGCCTGGCGCAACTGCGCCGCCTGGATGAGATCCTGGAGAAGCGCCGGGGCGTGCAGCACCTGTATTTCAAGTACCTCCAGTCGTTCGAAGGCATCAAGGACCCCTATGTCGGGCCCGATGTCACCGAGGTGAACTGGTTCCTTTACCAGGTACACCTGGGCACGCGCTTCTCCCGCTCCAGTCGCGACGCCATCGTGGATGATTTGCGGCTGGCCGAGGTCGAGGCCGCCGCCTTCGGCCAGCCCCTGCATCTGCAGCGGCATTACTTCGACCTGGGTTACCGCCGGGGCGACTACTTCGTCACGGAGAAGGTGGCGGACCGCGCCATCGCCCTGCCGTTCCACACGCACCTCAGCGAGGACCAGATCGCCCACATCGTCGAGACGATGAAGGACGCGTCGGTCAACGTCGGCGCCGGGGCGGCGATTTACTGACCACTGATCCAGACCTTGAGGGAGCTTTTGGAAATGTCGCTGCTTACCATCCTGCCGTCCGGCAAGACCATAGATGCCGCCGAGGGCATGACCCTGCTGGCCGCCATCCTGGCGGCGGACGAGACCCTGACCCACAAATGCGACGGCAAGGCCTCGTGCGGGACCTGCCACGTCTTCGTCCAGGAAGGGCGCAAGGGCCTGTCCCGCATCGCGCCGGAGGAGAATGAGCGGCTGGATGCCATGGTCGGCGTGGGGTCGAAATCGCGCCTGGCCTGCCAGGCCAAGGTGCTAGGGACCGAACCCATCAAGGTTGAACTGCTGGGCTTCGGTTCCGGCTTCTGACAAGGGGAAAAGGGATGCACGTCGAGACGGTGATGATCCACGTCCGCTTCGCGCCGGACGGCACGGTGACGGAGATAGGGGAGCGGCCGGCCGCCATTCCGGCCCAGGCCTGGTTCAACCTGCTGAGCCTGAAAGCCACCGGCCCCTACCAGGCCCTCGCCGGCGGGCGGGGCGTGTTCCGCCTGCCGCGATCGGAGATCGAGAGCCTGAAGGGGGAGGTCGCCGCCTAGGCCGCCCCTTTGGCCTCCCCTTTCCGGGCCCCCCATTCCGGAGACGCCGCGGCCGCCGCCATGCCGGCCGTGGTGCTCGCCTTATATGTTCGCTCAGGCGCCGGCGGGGCATCCGCCCCTTGGCTGTCCTCGATTTCCAGTCCGCCTTCGGCTCCCCAGAAATCTCCGGCGGACGCCGTCGCATCCTGCAGTGGCTGACGGCATTATTGCCCCGGCTGGTTGCGCATCCAGTCGGCCAAGGGGGTCAGCGCCTGCAGGATGGCCCCGCGCAAATCCGCGTCGGGCACGGTGGCCATCAGCGCCCCGCTCATGCACAGCAGCCAGGCGTCGCGCTCCGCCACCCCCACCGTGAAGCCCAGATGCCGCGCCCGCAGGCGCGGATGCCCGCGCTCCGCCGAATAGTCGGCGGGGCCGCCCATCCATTGGGCCAGATAGAGCTTCAGCACGCGCTTGGTTTCCGTCAGGTCGGGCGCGTGCATCGCGCGCAGGTCGCGCACCTCCGGCAGGGTGTCCATGTGGTGGTAGAACGCCTCCACCAGCCGGTCGATGGCCGATTGGCCGCCGATGGCCTCAAAGATCGTCCGCTGGGAAACCGTTTCCGTGATCATGGCGCAGCCTCTGTTCCTGGTCCTGTCGAAGGCCGGTTTTGCAGGAAACGTGCCGGTGGGCTTGGCGGCGGAAAGCACGGGCGGCGGCGGCGTTCGTTCCAAACCCCCCTGTCGGGATTGCAACAAACGTCCGGTTGCCGACGCGGCCAATCCTTTGGAAATGACCGGGAATCCTGACTTTTAGCGGCTGGCACGGCGGTTGCTGATCATCCTGCTCAGCCAAGACCCAGCCACGATCGGATGGACCGCCATGTCGGACAGCGCGACCGCGAACCGCCCCGCCAGCAACGCCCCACCCGCCGGCCTGCTGGAGGGCATCGTCCAGGCGGAGGGTTACAAATACGGCTTCATCACCGATGTGGAGACGGAAGACGCGCCGCCCGGCCTGAACGAGGACACCGTCCGCTTCATCTCCGCCAAGAAGGGGGAGCCGGCATGGCTGCTGGAATGGCGGCTGAAGGCCTTCCGCCGCTGGCAGACGATGGCGCCGCCGGACTGGGCCAAGCTGAACATCGCCCCCATCGACTACCAGGGCGCCAGCTATTATTCGGCGCCCAAGGCCGCGTCCGGCCCCAAGAGCCTGGACGAGGTCGATCCCGAACTGCTGAAAACCTACGAGAAGCTGGGCATCCCCCTGGGGGAACGCGCGGCCTTGGCCGGGGTGGCGGTGGACGCCGTGTTCGACAGCGTGTCGGTCGCCACCACCTTCAAGGACAAGCTGGCCGACCTGGGCATCATCTTCTGCTCCTTCGGTGAGGCGGTGCGGGAGCATCCGGAGCTGGTGCGGCGCTACCTGGGTTCCGTGGTCCCGCAGGGCGACAACTTCTTCGCCGCCCTGAACTCCGCCGTGTTCAGCGACGGGTCCTTCGTCTATGTGCCGGCGGGCGTGCGATGCCCCATGGAACTGTCCACCTACTTCCGCATCAACGCCGCCAAGACGGGGCAGTTCGAGCGCACGCTGCTGGTCGCCGACCGGGGCGCCTACGTCAGCTACCTGGAGGGTTGCACGGCGCCGCAACGGGACGAAAACCAGCTGCACGCCGCCGTGGTGGAACTGGTGGCGCTGGAGGATGCAGAGATCAAGTACGCCACCGTCCAGAACTGGTATCCCGGGGATGAGAACGGCAAGGGCGGCATCTACAACTTCGTCACCAAGCGTGGTGCCTGCCGGGGCGCCCGGTCCAAGATCAGCTGGGCGCAGGTGGAGACAGGGTCGGCCATCACCTGGAAATACCCCAGCTGCCTGCTGGAAGGGGAAGGATCGACCGGCGCCTTCTATTCCGTGGCCATCACCAACAACCGCCAGCAGGCCGACACCGGCACCAAGATGATCCACATCGGGCGCGACACCAGCTCGACCGTCATTTCCAAGGGCATCTCGGCCGGCCGGGCGCAGAACACCTATCGCGGCCAGGTCAAGGTGCTGTCCAACGCCGACGGCGCCCGCAACTACACCCAGTGCGACAGCCTGCTGATCGGCAAGCGCTGCGGCGCCCACACCGTGCCCTACATCGACGTGCGCCACCCGGGCGCCAAGGTGGAGCATGAGGCGACCACCTCGAAGATCAGCGAAGACCAGATGTTCTATTGCCAGCAGCGCGGCCTGACGGCGGAGGACGCCCTGTCGCTGATCGTGAACGGCTTCTGCAAGGAAGTGTTGAACGAACTGCCTATGGAGTTCGCGGTCGAGGCGCAAAAGCTGCTGGCCGTCAGCCTCGAAGGCAGCGTCGGCTGAGCGGGAAAGGAACCATCATGAGCAAGCTTCTGGAAATCCGTGGATTGCGGGCCCGCATCGCCAATGGGCGGGAGGTGCTGAAGGGTATCGACCTGGACGTGGCGGCGGGGGAGGTGCACGCCATCATGGGTCCCAACGGGGCCGGCAAGAGCACCCTGTCCAGCGTGTTGGCCGGCAAGCCGGGGTATGAGGTGACGGAAGGCACGGTGCGCTACCTGGGCCGGGACCTGCTGGCCATGCCGGCGGACGAGCGGGCGCGGGAGGGGGTATTCCTGGCCTTCCAATACCCCGTCGAGATACCGGGCGTGAACAACATGTACTTCCTGCGCGCGGCCTTGAATGCCGGCCGCCGCCAGCGCGGCCAGGCGGAACTGGACGCGCAGCAGTTCCTGAAGGCCGTGCGCGACAGGCTGAAGTTGCTGGACATCGGCGACGACCTGCTACGGCGCGCGGTCAATGTCGGCTTCTCCGGCGGGGAGAAGAAGCGGAACGAGATTTTCCAGATGGCCATGCTGGAGCCGAAGCTGGCCATCCTGGATGAAACCGACAGCGGCTTGGACATCGACGCCCTGCGCGCCGTGTCGGACGGTGTCAACCGCCTGCGCGATCCGGCCCGCGCCATCGTCATGATCACCCATTACCAGCGGCTGCTGGACTATATCGTGCCTGACCGGGTGCATGTGCTGGCCGATGGACGCATCGTCGCGTCTGGTGACAAGACCTTCGCCGCCGAATTGGAGCGCACCGGCTACGCCTATCTGGGCGACGCGGCTTGAGCGGGGGCGATGCCATGCTGATGACAGACGACAGCGCGCCGTTCCGCGACGCCTTCGACCAGTTGCTGGCCACGGTGGCGGAACCCGCCTGGCTCACCACCCGCCGGCGGGTGGAGATGGACCGCTTCGCCCTGCTGGGCTTTCCCACCCGGCGTCAGGAAGCCTGGCGGTTCACCGACCTGGAACCGCTCACCGCGGCGCCCCCCCTGCCGGCGGCGGGCGGCGGCGATGGGCCGGCACCGGCGTCGCTGGCGCCCTGGTTGCTGCCTGTTCCCACCCATCGGCTGGTGCTGGTGGACGGCCGGTTCGCGCCCGCGCTGTCGGCCGGTGGGGCCCTGCCGGCCGGTGTGTGGCTGGCCTCGGTGGCGGAGACGCTGCGGCGCCGCCCGGATATGTTGGAACGCGCCTTCGGGGATGGTGAGGAGGCATTTGCCGCCCTGAACGCCGCCCTGTTCACCGACGGGGTGGTCCTGGCGCTGGAACCGGGTGTGGTGCTGGAAACGCCGGTGGAGATCGTCCACCACACCACGTCCGCCGCCCACGCCCGTCTGCACATTGCCCTCGGGGCCGGCGCTCATGCCACGGTGGTGGAAACGGCGATGGGCACGGGGGCCGGCTGGGGCAATACCGTCGGCGTCATCACCCTGGGCGCCGGTGCCATGCTGACCCACCTGCATGTCCAGGCGGAGGACCCGGCCGCCTGCCACACGGCGGCGGTGCGGGCCGTGCTGGCGGACCAGGCCCGGTATGAGGCCTGCGCGCTGATCACCGGCGGGCGCCTGTCCCGGCGGGACGTGGCGGTCACCCTGGCCGGCGACGGCGCCGAATTCCGCCTGCACGGCGCCTATCTGCTGGACGGCGGGCAGGAGGCGACGCTGTCTGTCCGGGCTGATCATCTGGGCCAGGGCTGCCGCACGGAAGAGGTGGTGAAAGGCGTGCTGGCGGGAGCCTCCCACGGCGTGTTCCTGGGCACCGTGGCCGTGGCGCCGGGCGCCGACGGCACCGACGCGCGCCAGCTGAACCGCAACCTGCTGCTCAGCCCCCAGGCGCGGGTGGACACCAAGCCGGAACTGGAAATCCTGGCCGACGATGTGAAGTGCAGCCACGGCGCTACGGTCGGCAGCCTGGACGATGCGTCGTTGTTCTATCTCCAGTCGCGCGGGATCGATCCGGACGCCGCCCGCCGCATGCTGGTGGAGGCGTTCGCGGCGGAGGCCATCGACGCCGCCGGTTTGCCGGATGCCCTGGCGGAACTGGCCCATCGGCACCTGCGGCGCTGGCTGGACGGGGGGGCATCATGACCCTGCTGCTGCAAGACCGGGCCGTGACCCGGCCCGATGGCGCCGCGTTCGATCCGGTGGCCATCCGCCGTCAGTTCCCCATCTTCGGGCGCAATCCCGGTCTGACCTTCCTGGACACGGCCGCCAGCGCGCAGAAGCCGCGCGCCGTGATCGACGGCATGGCCGAGTTCTATCGCACCGACTACGCCAACGTGCATCGCGGCGTCTATGGCCTCAGCGCCCGCTCCACCGCCCGGTTCGAGGCGGCGCGGGAAACGGTGGCGCGCTTCCTGAACGCCGCCGATCCATCGGAGATCGTCTTCGTGCGCGGCGCCACGGAGGGCATCAACCTGGTGGCGCAAAGCTGGGGGCCGGCTTTTCTGCGCCCCGGTGACCAGGTGGTGGTGTCGGAGCTGGAGCACCACTCTAACATCGTGCCGTGGCAGATGCTGCGCCAGCGCCTGGGGATAGAGCTGGTGGTGGCGCCCCTGGGTGCCGATGGCGCGCTGGATCTGGTGGCGTTCCAGGGCCTGCTGGGGCCGCGTACCCGGCTGGTGGCCATGACCCACCTGGCCAATGTCACCGGCCATGTCGTGGCGGTGGAGGCTGTGGTGCGCCTGGCCCACGCCCAGGGTGCCCTGGTCCTGCTGGACGGATGCCAGGCGGTGCCGCGCCTGCCGGTGGACGTGCGGGCGCTGGATTGCGACTTCTACGTCTTCTCTGGCCACAAGTGCTATGGCCCTACCGGCATCGGCGCGCTGTACGCCAAGCGCGCGCTGCTGGACGCCATGCCCCCCTGGCAGGGTGGCGGCGACATGATCCGCACCGTCAGCTTCGCTGAGACCACCTACCAGGACGCCCCCCAGCGGTTCGAGGCCGGGACGCCCGACATCGCCGGCGCCATCGGCCTGGCCCTGGCGCTGGACTTCATGGATGGGCTGGGCCGCGCCGCCATCCGCGACCATGAGGCCGCCCTGACCCGTTATGCCGAGGCGCGGCTGACGGCAATCCCGGGGGTCGGCCTGGTGGCGGCGGGCGGCAGCCGGCTGGGTGCCCTGTCCTTCCTGGTCGATGGCATCCACCCGCACGATCTGGCCACCATTTTCGACCAGCACGACGTTGCGGTGCGCGCCGGCCACCATTGCGCCCAACCCTTGATGGACCGGCTGGACCTGCCGGCGACGGCCCGCGCCTCGTTTGGGGTCTACAGCACGGAGGCTGATGTGGAGCGCCTGGCCGAGGCCATCCGTGCGGCGCAAAGGCTGTTCGGCGTCGCGGCGCGATAGGAAGGGGCACCCCCATGGATTTGCGCGATCTCTACCAGGACATCATCCTGGACCACGGCCGTTCCCCCCGCAATTTCCGGACGTTGGCCGCGCCCAGCCACTTCGCCCACGGCCACAACCCGCTGTGCGGCGACAAGGTCACCATTTTCCTGCGCCTGGACGGCGACCGCATCGTGGAAGTCAGTTTCGAGGGCAAGGGCTGCGCCATCTCCACCGCCTCCGCCTCCCTGATGACGGAGGTGGTCTTGAACAAGACGCTGGCGGAGGCTGAGGCCCTGTTCGGCCACTTCCACGGCACCGTGACAGGGGGCGCGGCATCGGGCACGGCCGGCGGCCTGCCCGATGCCCTGGCGGAGGAGGGGGAGCGGCTGCAGCCCCTGACCGGGGTCAAGGCCTACCCCACGCGGGTGAAGTGCGCGACTTTGGCCTGGCACACGCTGGAGGCGGCGGTGAAAGGCGGCGGCCTGCCCGTGCCGGTGAAGACGGAATAGGGGGCGGCAGCCATGCGCGTCATCCGGGAAGAACCACTGCTGGCCGATGTGACGGCGGACGACGGCGACCCCGCCTTGATGGCGGCGGTGTTCGAGGCGCTGCGCACCGTCCGCGATCCGGAGATACCGGTCAACTTGGTGGACCTTGGCCTGATCTATCGGGTGCTGGTCCGCCGTGACGGCCTGGTCCATATCGACATGACCCTGACCACACCGGCCTGTCCCGTGGCCACGACGCTGCCGGGTCAGGTCCAGAACCTGGTCTCGCTGGTGCCGGGGGTCAGCGTGGTGCTGGTCGATATGGTCTGGGACCCGCCCTGGACCCGGGAACGCATGAGCGAAAGCGCGCGCCTGGAACTGGGATTGGTGTAGGAGACATCCATCCGGGCCGCGCGGCGCAGGGGCGGGGTCCGGGAGAGGCGTCCAGGGAGAGGGAATCGCCACCAGACCGGGCCGCCATGGCCTCATCGGCCTGCCAGAACCCGTCGCTGCCCTGTATGGCGCTGACGGCCCCTGCGATGCCGCGGTGCGCCTGCTGCAGGAGGCTAAAATCTAGGGTGCGCCGGCGGACCGCCGAAACTCTTCGGATGTTTCGTCGAGGAAGACGTACAGCGCCGCGATTTGGCCATCGCGGACCGTGATGACATCCCAGCCGGTATATTCGGGTGCTTCGCCGCGCGGCCCTGAGCCCCAGGCTAGCCGCCCGGCATCGTGCAGCACCTGCGCCTTGCCCTGTGGCGTGTAGACATAGTGCGGATGCGTCGCCCGTAGATCGCCGGCGAATTTGTTGATCGCCTGGCGCCCGACGATCACACCCGGCGGCACGTAAAGCACCCCATCCTGTGCCCAGAGCTCGTCGATTGCCGCGCGGCGGCGCGTGTCGTCGCCTTCGCCGAAGACCTCCTCGAGGTTCCGGTGGAGCAACTCGCGGATGCGCTCCTTGGATTCACCGGATTGCATCATGGCATGTTTCCTTGAGGGGGCGACCGAACCTCGGCCAGGACACCCTCCGCAATGGTATCGAGCGTGCGTCGGTGCCGGTAATAGATATCAATGGAACGATATGGCCTGTAGCGCCATAATTTAGCACCCGCTGTTTCATGAATGGAACAATAGCGCGTGGAACCTGCGCCAGTCGTGCCGCAGGCCTGATCGAGGAAGGGACAAGGGGCGCATTTTCCACGCGACCATCTGCGCGACCATCTGCGGACAGGCTTGAGCCCAGGCCCCTGTCGGTCTAGTCCGCCAATCGGTCCTGGTAGCGCAAGGCCCAGTCGTGCAACGCGCCGAAGGTCGGCATGAGGTCGATGCCGGCTTGCGACAGCGCATACTCCACACGTGGAGGCACCTCGGGGTAGGCGGTGCGAATAACGATGCCGTTGCGCGCCAGGTCACGAAGCTGCTCGGTCAGCATATGCTGTGTGATGCCCGGCAGTGCGCGGCGCAGTTCGCCGAAACGCATCGGGCCGGCGACCAGGCTGCATACGATCTCGATTTTCCATTTGCCGGTAATGGCCCTGATCGCCCGTTGGAAGCGCATAACCTCGATACGCTCCGGCCCCGTGCACCCATCGCATTCGTCACCGTAGGTGCGCGGCTCGATAGTCTGCTTTTCCATATTACCTCTCAAAATCCATCCTACTTGTTCTCTTTCATCTGTCTGGCCGACTGTGAGGGCAAGGAGAAGGCGAAATGAGCAAGATTCTTGTCACGGGTGGTTCGGGATTCCTCGCCGGCCACTGCATAGCGGCGGCGCTGGCGGCGGGGCACGAGGTTCGCACGACGTTGCGCAACCTCGACAAGGCCCCGCAGGTCCGCGCCATGATGGCGGTGGCGGGTGCCGATACCGGTCATCGGCTTACGTTTCACGCCGCCGATCTGGGGCATGACGATGGTTGGGGTGCCGCCGCCGCAGGCTGCGACTATGTCCTGCACACGGCGTCGCCCTTTCCGCCCGTTCAGCCGGAAGATCCTAATGATCTGATCATTCCGGCACGCGACGGAACGTTGCGCGTGCTGCGCGCGGCCGGCCGCGCCGCTGTGAGGCGCGTTGTCCTCACGTCCTCTTTTGCCGCGGTGGGGTACGGCCCGGCACTGGCAAGCCATGTCTATACGGAGGACGACTGGACCCCTGTCGATGCGCCAAACCAACCGTACATCCTGTCCAAGACCATCGCGGAGCGCGCGGCATGGGACTTTGTGGGGAAGGGCGGAGCCCCGGAGCTGAGCGTCGTCAACCCGACCGGGATATTCGGGCCCGCTCTCGGGCCTCAGCTTTCCACATCGATGACGATCATCAAGGGATTGCTGGATGGCGCGTTTCCGCCCGAACTGCCGGATATGTGGTTTGGCGTGGTGGACGTGCGGGACGCGGCCGACCTGCACCTGCGGGCCATGACCCAGCCAGCCGCGGCCGGTGAGCGCTTCATCGCGGTAAGCGGCGAACCGGTGTCCCTGCTGGAGGTCGCCACCATTTTGCGGGAACGCCTCGGCGGTTTGGCCGCGCGGGTGCCCAACCGCGGCGCGCCCCTCTTTCCCAACGCGAACCGACGGCGGTCCAGTAGCGCCAAGGCGAGACAAACGCTCGGCTGGTCGCCGCGCCCGGGCGGGGAAGCGATTATCGCCGGCGCGGAAAGCCTGCTTCGGCTCAAATTGCTGCAAACCCTCGACTAGGACCGCGTTGGGGGCCACGGGGCCATTCGGGGGTGTTCTTCTGGCGGGAAGCGGAGCCGGCCGCCGACGCGGCCGGCGTGTACGCTCAGGCGGTCGCGGCGCGGCGCAGGGCCGGCAGCATGTCCTCGGGCTCGGGCCGACGGGTGTAGTCAGGATTGACCTCGGCATAGAGGATGGTCCCATCCGGCCCGATGACGTAGCGGGCCGGCATCGGCAGGGTCCAGCTCTGGTCACCGTTGAAGGCCGGGAGGTCGTTCTTCAGGCTCTTGTAGAGATCGACAAGGTAGCTGGGCAGGTCGAAGCGAAGACCGAAGGTGGCCGCCACGTCGTTGTGCGTGTCGGACAAGATGGGGAAGCGGAGCGCGTTCTGGCGGACGGACTTGCGGCTGTTCACCGGCAACTGGGGAGAGATAGCGACCAGGCTGGCGCCCAGCGCCTCGAACGCCGGCAAGGCGGCCTGAAGCGCTTGCAGTTCCATATTGCAGTAGGGGCACCACACGCCGCGATAGAAGCTCACCACCAGCGGTCCGTTAGCCAGCAAGGCCGTCGATGAGACGGGCTTGCCCTCGGGATCGTTCAGCGTGAAGCGGGGCGCCTGGTCGCCGGCCTTCAGGGCGCGCGCGGCAGCACCACTGGCGATGAGTTCGGCGGTGGCGCGGTGCATGGTCTCGATCACCGATGGCGGCACGCTGTAGGGCGGCTTGCCGGCTTCGAAGTCCACCTTGAAGGCGTCGAGCTTGGACTGAAGGGACATGGAACATCTCCGTAAAAGGGGGCAGGGCTTGTTCCCGGCGGGAATTGCGGGTCAGGCGGAAGGCAGCAAGGCGTTGACGCGGGAAAGGGCCCGCTGGACGGCGGGGCGCGCCGCGATGTCGGCGTACCAGCGCGCGACATGGGGTGTGTCCTCCAGCCCGACGCCGGCGAACTCGCGCCGCCATAGCCAGCCGAAATGGGCGATGTCGGCGATGGTGAAGGCGTCGCCGGCGGCATAGCGATGCCGTGACAGCACTCCGTCCAGGACGGACACGGTGCGTTTGGCCTCGCCCAGGAAGCGCTCGATCGCGATCGGCTGCGGCTCGGCCGCGAAGCGTTGGAAGAAGCCCGACTGGCCGAAGGCGGGACTTAGGCCCGAGGCATGGAAGAAGAGCTGCTCGAACACCCGTGCCCGGCCGTCGCCGGAGGCCGGCAGCAGACGACCGGCCTTCTCGGCCAGATGGACCAGGATGGCGGCGGACTCGGTCAGGACGAGATCGCCATCGACCAGCACCGGCACCTTGGCGTTCGGGTTCAGCGCTACGAAATCGGGCGCCTTCTGTTCGCCCTGGCGGACGTTGACGCCGTGCAGCGCATAATCGAGCCCCAGTTCCTCCAGCGCGATCGGCACCTTGATGCTGTTGGGCGTGGCGAAGGCATAAACCTCAAGCATGGTGGGCTTCCTTGTGACGCAGCCCGGCGCGCAGAATCGGCAAGGCCAGCGCGAGAAGCGCTGGGACCGGGCTGCCGGTGATTTGAAAGGCGAGGATCCCGTCCAGCAGGGACGGCGCGGCGGCGGTTGCCATCAGCCAACGGACCATGATCTCGATCTCCTCGCCCCCTTCGGCCCATCCGAAGGCATGCTGATAGGTGCCTCTTCCAGGCTCGACGGGGCAGCCGGCTCTGGGCGATAATGTTCATTCCAAGGAGGAATGACGTGGACCGATATCAAGCGATGGCGGCGTTTGTGCGCGTGGTGGAGACTGGTTCCTTCTCGGCGGCGGCACGGCAGCTGAATGTCGGCCAGCCCGCCGTCTCGAAGACGATCGCCCAATTGGAAGACCGGCTTCAGGTCAACCTGCTGATCCGCTCGACCCATGGGCTGAGCCCGACCGAGGCGGGTCACCGCTTCTATGAGCGGGCCAGGGCCGCCATCCGGGAGGCCGATGAGGCGGACCTGGCCGCGCGCGGCGCGGGGGCGGGGCTGTCCGGCTGCCTGCGCGTTTCGGCCGCGACCACCTTCGCCCGCCTGCATGTCGTGCCGCAGCTGCCACGCTTCCTGGAACAGCATCCCGAGCTTGAAATCGACGTGATCCTCGACGACCGCGTCATCGACCTGATCGCCGAGGGCGTCGACGTGTCGTTGCGGATGGGCGCGCTGCCCGATTCATCCGCGGTCGCGCGCAAGCTGGCGACGGGCCCGCGCTCCGTGTTGGCCACCCCGGCCTATTTGGCGCGCCGGGGGGAGCCGCGAAGCCCCGCCGACCTCGCCGGGCACGAGGCCGTGATCCACAGCCACTTGCCCACCGTCTGGTGCTTCACCCGCGACGGCACCGAGGCGTCGGTTTCCGTGCGCGGGCGCGTCAAGGTGAGCGCCGCCGAGGGGCAGCGGGCGGCGGTGCTGGCCGGCATGGGGCTGACGATCGCCTCGGACTGGATGTTCGCGCCGGAGCTGGCCAGTGGTGCGGTGCGCCGGGTGCTGGGGGACTGGACTCTGCCTTCCCTGGACCTGTGGGCGATCTTTCCCGGCGGGCGCTTGGCCAGTGCCAAGGCGCGCGAATTCGCCCGCTTCGTGGAAGCGGTAATGGCCGCGCCCTATTCCCCGCTGGAATAAGCCATATCGCCCCGCGCCCTCGTCCGTCCCGCCGTGGACTGGCCTAACTAATCCGTCACGCCGCCACTTCCGGACGGCTTGAGATCAAGGATCAGTACCATGGCCAAGTTCGACGTCTATCGCGACGCTTTCCCCAACGCCCGCCTGACCCGCAAGGACAATGGCGTCCTGGAAGTCGCCCTGCACACCGACGGCGGCAAGCTCGTCTTCAACGGGCATACGCATGAGCAGTTCGTGGAGCTGTTCCACCAGATCGGTGAGGACCGGGACAACCGCGCGGTGATCCTGACCGGCACGGGCGACGCCTTCATGGACATGATCAACCCCGAGGGCTTCGACTTCTTCACGCCCCAGGGCTACGACAAGATCCTGCGCGAGGGCCGCAAGGTGCTGTCCAACATCCTCGATATCGAGGTACCCATGATCACGGCGCTGAACGGCCCGGTCCTGCTGCACAGTGAATACGCGCTGCTGACCGACATCATCCTGGCGACGCCGGACACCGTGTTCCAGGACAAGCCGCACTTCGAGTTCGGCATCGTGCCCGGCGACGGCATGCACCTGCTGTGGCCGCATGTCATCGGCTCGGTCCGGGGCCGCTACTTCCTGCTCACCCGCCAGGTGCTGGACGCGCAGACGGCGCAGGACTGGGGCGTCGTCAACGAGATCGTGCCGGCCGACCGCCTGCTCGCCCGCGCCCATGAGATCGCCGACGGCATCGCCGCGCTGCCGCCGCTGACCGGCCGCTACACCCGCATCGCGCTGACCCAGCAGCTCCGCCGCCTGATCGATGAGGGCACCGCCTTCGGCCTGGCGCTTGAGGGCATCAGCGCCGCCGACGTGGCCCGCCGCATGGCCACCCAGGGCTGAGACCACGGCCACCGCCCGGCAGGCGCCGGGCGGTGGGCCCGTCACGGTCAGGGCAACAGTTCGGATTCCCAAGGGCCCAACACCAGGGTGCCTTCATAGCGGCGATTGCTGACCAGCCCGGTCTTGGCGCCCGTGATGGCCACGTGCTGGGTCTCCCGCGTCGTATTCACATACAGCGTCCGCCCGTCCACCAGCCGGGCGTAAACCCCTTCCGGGGTTTGCGGCCCCTGGTGCACGCCCGCCAGGCCATAGGCGTAGCCCAGCACCGGCGCCATGGCGGCGGGGGCGGGCTCCGTCGCCAGGTACAGGGCGGTGCCCTTGCCGAACTTGTTGACGGTGACGGCCGGCGTATGGTCGGGCGTGTTGTCGAAGGTCGCCAGCACGGTCGCCGTCGTCGGCGCCAGCACCTCATAATAATGCGCGGTGGTTGCCGTCGATGATGAGCCCAGGCTGTAGCTCAGCGGCGCCTCCAACCGGTAGAACGCGTTGGTCTTCAGGCCAAACACGTCGGACAGGCGGCCCGGCAGGGGGGTGTCGAACCACTGCGCATGCTCGTCCACCTTGGCCGAATAGCCGGTCATCAGCACCGTGCCGCCGTTCTGGACATAATCCCGTACGGCCTTCGCGCTGGCCGGGTCCATCACATAGTCGGCGGGGATGACCACCAGCTTGTAGGGTGTGAGCGTGTCGTGCCCGATGTTGATGATGGCGGTATCGATATTGGCCTTGAACAGCGGCTCGAACGCGGCCTGCACCATGTCGCCATAGGCGCCCTGGAAATACTGCCGGGTGGTGCTGGACGGCCCGTTGGGGTGGGAGGCGATGGCGGACTCGAAGGAATAGGCGATGGCCACCTCGGGATGGGTGTGGCGCGGGAAGCCGTAGCGGGAGAGCCGCTTGAACTCCCCGGCGATGCGACCGAACTCATCCACCTTCCAGGACGGCGTGCCGTCGTGGTCGACCAGGCCGAACAGCGCCTGCTCCTCCCCGCCCAGGTGGCTGTTGAAGGTCCAGGCCAGGATGCCCTGCGCGCCCAGCAGCAGCCCCAGATAGGCGTACATGCGGCTGCGGCCAGGCGTGCCGTAGTCGCCGCCCCCGCCGGCGGTGAACTCGTTGAACCAGATGGGGGTGGGCAGGTCGCCCTTGGTCATCAGCGCGTTGAACGCCCCGCCTATGGGGTCGGCGGGATAGAACCCCTCCGCGCCGTAGGAGACGTAGGATTTGTAGGTCGCCAGATAATCGAAGCCACGCCGTGGCGCATAGTCCCAGAGGTTGGAGAGGGTGGGCAGGTCCGGCATGGCGCGGCGGCGGATCGCGTCCAGTTCCTTCAGCCGGTCCACGGTGACATCGGACCAATAGCGGTGCAGGTCCAGGAAGCGCTCCGCCGGGCCGGGCCCGTCGGCCAGGGGCAGGTCCACGTCCGCGAAATCGTTGAGGCGGCGGGACCAGCGCTGCGTCGCCCAGGCCTTGTTCAGGGCATCGACGGTGCCGTACTTGGCGCGCAGCCAGGTGATGAAGCGCTGCCGGTCGGCCTCGGAATAGGACATGAAGCCGTTGCCGATCTCATTGTCGTATCCCACGGCGATCACCGCCGGGTGGTGGGCATAGCGCTTGGTCAGGGCCTCGGCCAGGATGCCGGCCTCGCGCACGTAGTCCGGATCGCTGATGTTGTCCATGTAGCGTTCCGCCGGCGGCAGCCGCGCGCCCGCCTGGTTGATGACATCGACGCCCGGATAGGCGCGGTGCAGCCAGATGGGGGCGGGCGTGCCCGGGATATCCAGGATCACCCGGATGCCGGCGGCGTGCATCTTGTCCAGCACGGCGTCGAACCAGTCGAAGGTGAACTTGCCCTGCGCCGGCTCGAACGAATCCCAGGACAGGTCGCCCATGCGCACCACGGTGAAGCCCGCGTGCTTCATGATGGCGATGTCCTGGTCGATCTGCGCCGGCGTGCGGTCGATTGGCTGGTAGCAGGCGCCGACGAACAGTTGGTCCGGGCCCGGCCAGCTGGCGGGCACTTGCGCCTCCCGCGCGTCGGCCGCGCCCATGGATACGGTGCACAACAAGGTGGCCAGCAGCGCGCGCAGCGCCTGGCGCCGGAAACCGGCTGGAAAACGCGATGCCATATCTGTCTCACATGATCTGTTCTGGCGCCCGTGCCGTCGGGCCGGCGCTTATCGGATGCGGAAGGCGGGGGTGAAGGTCGGCCGTTGGTCCGGCAGGGTCACGGTGACGCCGTCATCGCCCTGCTTGAACTCCAGGGCGCCGCCGCCCAGCAGGTCGATGCGCTGGATGGGGCGGGCCGCCGGCGTCAGGGTCCGGATGGTCAGGGACTTCCCGGCCGGCCATTCCTGGGCATAGGCGTAGAGGGTGTCGCCCTTCACCGTGAAGCGGATGTCCTCCGCCGTGAAGGGGCGCAGCTTCGCCTCGTTGAACTTGCCCGCCGCGACTTCCGTCGGTCCTTCACCATAGGTTTTCCAAGGGCGGGAGTCGAAAATCCCCTCGCTGTTCGCCGCCATCCAGCCCACCAGTTCCTGCAGGATGCCGCGTTCCAGCTCATCGATGGTGCCGTCGCTGCGGACCGGGACGTTCAGCAGCAGGCAGCCGTTCTTGCTGACCACGTCCACCAGGCGCTGCACCACTTGCAGGGCGGTGAGGTAGCCCTTGCGCTCATAGAGGGGGCGGCTGTAGTGCCAGTCGCCCAGGCAGGTATCGGTCTGCCAGGGCTCCGGCACGATGTGGTCGCTGAATCCCCGCTCGATGTCGGCCACCACGGCGCGGCGCTGCAGGTCCGTCAGTTCCTTGCAGTTCACGACCACGTCCACAGCACCCTTCCGGGCCACGCTCTGATTGTAATAATGGGCGGTGGCGCGCAGGCCGTAGTCGCCCAGGGGCAGGCCGGTGTCGTCGAAATAGACCAGGTCCGGCTGATAACGGTCCATCAGGTCCCGGCACCGCTTCAGCCAGGTTTCGGCGAAGGCCCGGTTGGGCGGCACGGACTCGTCCCAGACGCCATCGTGGGCCTGATGCCAGGCGGTCATGGCGGCCTGATCGGTGATGCCGTCCGGAATCACGATACTGCGCCCGGTATACAGCTCCCGGGGGTCCAGGCCCTGCCACCACGTTCCCGCACCGTCGGCCTTGGTCAGGCGGAAGGCGTCGTAGCGCTGGCCCGCCCGGGGACCGGTGGCGTCATAGCCATAGGCCGTCTGGTACCAGTGCCAGGCATGGCTGGCGTGGTTGCTGACGCCGAAGCGCAGGCCGTGCTTGCGCGCGGCGGCCGCCCAGCCGCCCACGATATCCTTGCCCGGGCCCACCCGCGTGGCGTTCCAGGCATGGTGGCGGGAGTCGAAATTGTCGAAGTTGTCATGATGGCAGGCCATCGACACCAGGTACTTGGCGCCCGCCGCCTTGTAGAGCTTGGTCAACTCCTCCGGGTCCCACCGCTCCGCCTTCCAGCGGTTGATCAGCTCCATGAAGCCGAATTGCGTGGGATGGCCGTAAGTTTTGACATGGTGTTCGTAGCTGGGGTCCCCCTGCATGTACATGCGGCGGGCGTACCAGTCGCCGAACTCCGGCGCGCATTGCGGCCCCCAATGGGCCCAGATGCCGAACTTGGCATCGCGGAACCAGGCCGGCGCCTGGTACCCGGCGGCCAGGGAATCCCAGGTGGGCTGGAAAGGCCCGGCCTCGGCCTGCGTCTTGGCGGCGGCCGGTCCAGCGGACAGGGTGAGGGCTGAGACCGCGCCGGCATAGCGGACGAGGTCCCGACGCGTCGGGCTTACCATAAGCTGTTATCCCTTCGGGAACCGGATGGTGGAGGCGCGCGCCACCAGGCGCGGCGGCACGAGATCGACATGGGGCGGCGCCGCCGCGTTCCTGGTGCCGGCCAGGCTGGTGGCCAACTGGGCCACGCGCCGGCCGATGGCTTCGGCGCCCTGGTCGATGGAGGAAAGGGGGATGCGCAGGAAGTCGGCGTAGGAAAGGTTGCCGCAGCCGATGATGGCGATGTCGTCCGGGACGCGCAGTCCCGCCTCCAGCACGGCGCGCATGGCGCCCAGGGCGGAGGGGTCGTTGTAGCAAAACAGGCCGTCCGGGCGGGGGGACAGCGCCAGCAGCCGCCGGGTCGCGGCATAGCCGGCTTCCGCGCCCCGGTGGTCGCCCGATGGTCCCAGGTCCATCACCAGTTCCGGCGCCGCCAGTCCTTGCTGGGCCAGCGCCTGCCGGTAACCGGACAGGCGCCCGGCCGCCGTGCTCACCTCCGGCCCGCGCAGATGGGCGATGCGCCGGCATCCTTGCGCGATGAGATGCGCGGTGGCCAGCGCGCCCACCGCCTCATCGTCGTTGCCGACGAAATGGGCCTCCGCGCCCGCGAACCGCCTATCCAGCAAAATGCAGGGCGTGCCCCGCCGCTCGATCTCCCGCAGGCCGTCCACGGTCGTCTGGGTGGAGGCCAGCACGATCACATCCACCTGCCGGGCCAGCAGATTCCGGATTTGCTGCCGCTCCGCATCCGGCTCCTCATCGGAGGAGGAGATCAGCAGCCCGTACCCGTGGGCCCGGATATCATTGGAGATGGCCTTGGCGATGCCCGCGAAGAACGGGTGGAGAAGGTCGGGGACGATCAGACCCACGGTCCATGTCTGGCCGGTGACCAGCGACCGCGCCATCAGGTTGGGCTGATACCCCAGCTCCGCCACCCGCTCCAGCACGCGGCGGCGTGTCGCTTCCCCGATATCCGGATGGGCGCGCAGGGCCTTGGACACCGTGACGACCGACAGCCCCAGTTCCAGCGCGATGTCTTTCATGCGGGCGGTCAAGATGCGCGCCTCTCCCCAAGGTGCGCCGGCGCGGCCCTTGGCCTGTTTCGCGCGGCAGTTAGCGTTAACTTTATCGATTAAGCATATTTATAACAAGTCCGTTTTCTGAAAAGCTGTTGTCTGCGGCGATGGGAAGCGCCGATCACCCTGCGCACCTTCCGGCGCGGGGCTTAGGAGGAAAGGACGTCCATGACCCGTCATGTCCTGATGCTGGATTTGAAATCCGATCCCGCCTTGATCGAGCGTTACCGCCAGTGGCACGCGCCCGGCCAGGTGCCGCCGGCGGTGCTGGGCGCCATCCGCCAGGCCGGGATCCGGGAGATGGAAATCCATCTCTGCGGCGACCGGCTGGTGATGATCATGGAGGTGACGGAGGACTACGACCCGGCGGCCCAGGCCGCGGCGGACGCCGCCGACCCGGATGTCCAGGCCTGGGAAGCGCTGATGGACACGTTCCAGCGCCGCTTGCCCTGGGCCAAGCCGGGTCAGAAGTGGGTGCCGGCGGATCGCATTTTCAGCTTGGCCGAACAGTGACCCGGCCCGGCGCCAGCCCCCCGGGGGCGGGGACCTCCGTTGCCGGCGCTGTTCCCGCTGTCAACGCGAGGGGGCGGGGGCCAGATTGGCGGGCATGTAGCCAAGCGTGGCCGAGATGTTTCCGGCGGCGCCGCGCAGCAGCCCCTGGGCCGTTTCGAAATCGACCTTCTGCGACCCGTCGATCAGCGCCAGGAAGGGAATGGTCAGCGCGCCGACGATATCCCGGTCGAATCCGAACACGGGGTAACTGATGTCGGTCACGCCGTGGGTGATCGGGCTCTTGCGGTGGTCGAAGCCATCCCGCCGGATGGTGTCCAGCCGTTGGCCCAACCCGTCGCGGTCGGCCGAAACGCCCTGCATCGCCTCGGCCTCGGCGATGATGCTGTCGGCCCGGTCCGGCTTGGAAAAGGCCAGGATCACCTGGCCCGAGCAGCTCTTGAGCATGTCGATCGCGGCACCCAGCCGTAGGGAGAATCCCCGCGTGCCGGGATTTTCCTCCCGCGCGATGACCAGCCCTTCGCCGCCGTTGGGAACGACGAAATGGCATGACTGTCCCGTCTCGATCGCCAACCGCCGCATCTCGGGAAGCGCCGCATTCAAAAGATTCTGCGTGGGCGTCGCGCGGTAGGCGAGGTCGAGCAGCTTATAGGCCGCCGTATAGCGATCCGACTTGGTGGACTTCTGAAGATAGCCCAGCTGTTCCATCACGATGACGACGCGGAACAGCTCCCCGACCGAACGATTGAGGTGCGCCGCCATCTCGCTGACCAATGCCCCGTCGCGATGCTCCGCCAGCATCTCAAGGATTTCAAACGCCTTTTCTATGGCCGGCGCGGCATAGGTGCCCTTAGGGCCCGCTCGGGTCATGTGGTTCCCCCCTGATCATCAACGCGGTCGCGTCCCATCGATACCCCACATTCCGGCGGCTCGGAAAGCCTCGGGGGGCCCCGGCGCCATGGCGCGAGTCCGGCGGCTCGATCCACGAGCGAACTGTTCTCAAAATTTGTATTGCATATATGATAATTGAATTGTACTGGTGAAAATCATTCCGATCATAAAAATCATCAGGGGAGAACGCACATGTCGCGTGGGCGCCATTCATCGAGACTCATGCCGCTGCTGGCCGGCCTGCCGTTGCCGCTGGCGTTGATCTGGTCCGCACCGGCCATCGCGCAGACGGCCGCCACTGCGCCGACCACTGCGCCGACCACTGCGGCCACCGCCGCGGTTCCGGCCCAGACGCCGGCCGCGGCCGCCGGCACGGCCTCGGCGAACGATCAGGGGGACCTGAACGAGATCGTCGTCACGGGGGTCCGCGCGAGCTTGAAATCGGCGGAGGCGATCAAGCGCGACGCGCCGGAGATCGTCGATTCCATCGTCGCCGAAGACATCGGCAAGCTTCCCGACCGCAACGTCGCCGAGGCGTTGCAGCGGGTGGCCGGCATCCAGATCCAGCGCAATTACGGCGAGGGCAGCTCGGTCGCCATCCGGGGGTTGACCCAGGTGCGCACCGAATTGAACGGCCGGGATATTTTCACCGCCGGTGGTGTCGACATCCTCAACCTTGAAGACGTGCCGGCCGAATTGCTGGCGGGCATAGACGTCTACAAGAATCCGTCCGCCGAACAGATCGAAGGGCAACTCAGCGGCGTCATCAACTTCCGCACGCGCAAGCCCTTCGACTTCGACGGCTTCAAGTTCGCCGGCGGGATCACCGGCAATTATTACGACTTGGCCGACAAGACCGGGCCATCCGGCTCGGTGCTGATGAGTGATCGCTGGCACACCGGCATCGGCGAGATCGGCGTGCTGGCCGACATCGCCTATCAGAAGGACTACTTCCGTGACGACCAGATCACGACGGAGCCCTTCTACACCCTGAACCAGGGCCGCAATCCCGACGGCAGCTTCGTGAATCCCTCCGACGCGGCGACGGCGGCGGCCATGGGCCGCTCGGGCCAGCTCACCACCATTCCGCACGGCGGCGGCCTGAACAAGAATTACGGCGACCGGCAGCGCTTTGGCACGGATGTCGCCCTTCAATGGAAACCGACGGACACCCTGGATTTCACGGGCGAGGTGTTGCGCAACAATTACAAGTTCAACATCCGGGGCAACGCCTTCTTCGCCACCACGGGGGACGGGCCCATCACGCCGCTACCGGGCGCCGACTTCAAATTCGCCGGCAATGGTGATTTCATCAGCGGCACGTGGGAAGACGTACCCTTGGGGTCCTACGCCAGCCAGACGACGCGCGATTCGACCACGACCGACTATTCCCTGAAGGCGCATTGGACGCCGACGCCGAACCTGGAGATCACGGCGGATGGCCAATACATCCGCTCGGACACCAGCCAGAGCAATTTCATCGTCCTCACCAACGGTCCGAATACCGTTTTCCACCAAAACATATCGGGGGACGTGGCGTCGTTCGCCACCATCCCGGTCAGCCAGACGACCAATGCCGCGCTTTATTCCAACAACGGTTTCCTCGACGACTTCTCCAATTCCATCGGTGAGGAGAAAAGCGGCCGGCTGGACGTCAAGTACAGCTTCGACAACAGCGTCCTGAAATCCCTGCGCGCCGGTTTCCGGTACACGGACCGGACGAATTCGACCCGGGACACCGGCTATCGCTATTCCAGCGTCAACGGCCGGGGCGGGCTTGTGAACTACGACCTGAGCGACATCTTCCGCGGCGACGCGAATGTGTTCGGCAGCGTGGTCACCTTCCCGCTGGAGACCATCGGCGACTACGCCAACACCCTGTCGGCCTTCGGGCTCAGCGGCGCGCCGCCCTTCCTTCCCAGCGGCTCCAACGCGCAGAGCCAGCAGACCTACGCGGAATACGCCGCCGCCTATTTCGACGCCAGCCCCCTGTCCATTCCACTGGACGGCAATATCGGGGTGCGCATCGTCACCACCAATCTGGGCGTGTCCGGGTACTACCAGCAGGTGCCGCAGATCGCGCAGCCGGACGGATCGACGGCAACCGGCAACCCCCAATACGCCGCCATCGCGTTCCAGGATACCTACACCAAGGCCTTGCCCAGCCTGAACCTGCGCTATCACCTGACGGATGCCCTGCAGCTCCGCCTGGCGGCATCGACCAACTTGGCCGCGCCCACCTTCTCGCAGCTGAACCCCAGCCTCACGCTGACCGAGCCTGGGCCGTCGCAACATGCCGAGATCCATACCGCGACCGGCGGCAACCCGCTGCTCAAGCCAATGACGTCACGCAACCTTGACGCCTCGCTGGAATGGTATTTCTCGGACCAGGAGTACGTGTCGGTCGCGGGCTTCTATAAGAAGATCAACGGCTACATCCAGACCGCGATCACGCCGCGCGACATCACCTTCCCGGACGGCAAGACGTACACCTATCAGGTCACGTCCTACACCAACGCGGCC
This sequence comes from Nitrospirillum amazonense, assembly GCF_007828045.1. GTDB lineage: Bacteria > Pseudomonadota > Alphaproteobacteria > Azospirillales > Azospirillaceae > Nitrospirillum > Nitrospirillum amazonense_C. The sequence goes on from NZ_VITN01000004.1 coordinate 77,530, forward strand.
GATGCGGAGGTGAAGGGCGCCGAATTCTCGTTCCAGCAGTTCTTCGATTTCCTGCCCGACCCGCTGGACGGCCTCGGCATCCAGGCGAACTTCACCTATGTCGACTCCCAGGCGCCCAGCCCGGCGACCTCGGGCCCCGTCACCAGCGTGCCGCTCGAGCTGTTGTCGAGGTACAGTTACAACCTGATCGGCATTTACGAGAAGGGTCCGCTGTCGCTTCGGCTTGCCTACAACTGGCGCAGCAAGTTTGTCGAGACGACGGCGGGGGTGGGCACCGGCAACCTTCCCATCTTTGACCAGCCGTATGGTCAGCTCGATGGCTCGCTGACTTACCAGGTGACCCAGAATTTCTCGCTGGGCGTTGACGCGCGCAACATCAATAACGCGCTCAAGCTGTCGTATTTCGGCATTGCGACGCGCCCCCGCACCGCGACGATCTCGGACCGGCGCCTGAGTTTCACCGCGCGCGTCACCTACTGATAAATCGTGCATGGACAACGGCCCAGGTCGGTCCCTCGGGACTGATCTGGGCCGTTCCATGGCGGGACACTTTCGTGCCTCACCCGTCCATCAAGGACCGCTCGTTCGCGGCATCGTATTTCCGGATGTCGCCTGCCATCCGGCCCTGCCACTTGCCCACGAACGCCCGCGTGTCGGGGGCGTCGAGGTGGGCGGAAAGGGAGGCTTGGTCGCGCCAGCGCTCCGCGACCAGCAACCGGCCGGCGCTCGGGTCCTCCACCGCCACCGCGTAGGACAGGTTGCCCTCGCGCCGCCGGACGGACTGCGCGAGCGCCTGGATGTCGGCGGCGAACTCCTCCGTCGCGGAGGGGGCGACCTGAACATGGCCCATCACGATAAGCATGGCTGCGGACTCCTGGGTCTCTCTCCGGTCAAGCGACGGTGAGGGCGATCTTGCCCTGGATGTTGCCGCGCGCGGCGCGTTCGTGCGCCTGGGCCGCCTGGGCCAGCGGGAAGGTGCTGTCGATCACGACCCGCACGGTGCCGTTGTCGAGCAGGCGTGCGGCCTGATCCAGCTGCGCGCCGCTGGAGCGGACCTGCGTCGTCGAAACCGTGATACCCAGCGTCTCCGCCTCCCCATGGCCGGTGAAGCCCAGGGGATAGACGGGGAAAAGCGCGCCACCCCGTTTCAGGGTGCGCAGGAAACGGCCGGTATCGGGACCGCCGACGGTGTCGAGCACCAGGTCCGCATCGCGCACCACCTCCTCGGCGGCCGTCCGGGTATAGTCTATGAACTGGTCGACGCCCAGGTCGCGCATCAGGCCTTCATTCTTGCCGGAGGCCACGGCGATGACGCGCGCGCCCTGCCATTTCGCCAGTTGCACGGCCAGATGTCCGACACCGCCGCCGGCCCCGTTGACCAGCACCGTCCGGCCGCGCAGCGGCACCGGCTCATGCTTGTGGGGTTGGAACGGGTTCGGCTCGTCGTGCCCCAGCTCGGTCAGGAACTGCCAGGCGGTGAGCAGGGACATGGGCGCGCCGGCCGCGTGGATGTGGTCGATGCCGGCCGGCTTGCGGGCCAAATCCGATACCGGGACACTGACATACTCGGCATAGGCCTTGCTGCCCTCCATGACATGGTGGGGGAAGCGCACCATGGCATAAACCTCATCGCCCACGCGGAAATCCCCGACGTCGCCGGCCACGGCCGCGATGACGCCCGATATGTCCGACCCCAGGATCAAGGGGAAGGTCGGGTGCGGTTGCCATTCGGGGGGAAGCGAACGGTAGCCGTCCCGCAGGTACCAGTCGGGCGGGTTGAGGCCGATGGCATGGACCCTGACCAGCGCCTCGCCGGGCGCGGGCGTGGGGCGGGGGGCATCCTCATAGCGCAGCACCTCGGGGCCGCCGAATTGGTGCAGCCGAACCGCTTTCATCGTGTCGCTCATGATGCGTTCCTTTCGTGCTTTCAACGCTGGGGCATAGTTTGGCTCCCTCCCCTGAATTGACAATCAGGTTGGGAACCGCTTCAGTATTTCCATGAAGGAACAAATCGGACTTGAAAGGCTGACCGGCCTCATCGCCTTCGCCCGCGTCGGGTCGCTGGGCAGCTTCACCGCGGCCGCCCGCTCGCTGTCGATTTCGCCCTCGGCGGTGAGCAAGAGCATCCAGCGGCTGGAGCAAAACCTGGGCGTCTCCCTCATCACGCGTACGACACGCTCGCTGACCCTGACGCCGGAGGGCCGTGACCTGCACGAACGCGCCCTGCGGCTGCTGCGCGAGGCGGAGGAGATCGAGCAGGCGGCGAAGTCCGCGCGGTCGGAGCCATCGGGGACCCTGCGCATCGCCGCGTCCCTGCCCATCGGCATCCATCTGATCGCGCCGGCCCTGCCGGCGTTCCGCGCGTGCCATCCCCAGGTGGCGGTGGACCTGCGCCTGAGCGACCAGTTCGTCGACCTGATCGAGCAGGGGATCGATCTGGCCGTGCGGATCGGCGACTTGCCGGATACGCGGCTGCTGTCGCGGCGGCTCGCGCCCCATCGGTTCTGCTGCTACGCGTCGCCGGCCTATTTGGCCGCCCGGGGAACGCCGTCGCATCCGGACGACTTGGCGCGGCATGACACCGCGACCCTCCGCTATCAAAGCTCCGGACAGATGCTGCGCTGGCCCTTCCTCATCGGGGACCGCGAAATCGAGATCGTGCCCCCGTCCGGCATCGTCATGGACGCCAGCGAGGCGTTGATCGCGGCCCTGGTCGCCGGCGGCGGCATCGGCATCAGCGCCGACTTTGTCGCCGCCCCCTATGTGGCGCGCGGCGAGCTTGTGCCGGTGCTGTCCGACTATGCGGTCGAGCGGCACAACATCACCGCTGTCTGGCCGGAAAGCCGCCGTGCCAACCCGGCGGTGCGTGCCTTCCTGGCCCATCTGCAGGATGCCCTGCCGGTGGCCGGCAGGGGCCGGCCATCATCGCCGGCGGCGTAAAGCGCGGAAGAAAGAAGGGGAAGGTGGTGTCGGCTTGCGTGCGCGCCGTTCGTCGTTCCGGTGACAGCGTCTGGCATCCTGGATGAGTATCCTAACCTCGCCGCTTACGTCGCCCGGGGTGAGGCGCGTCCGGCCTACCAGCGTGCCTTCGCCGCCCAGTGGGCGGTCTTCACCACCGCCTCGGGCGGCTGACGGGGCCACCACAAGGCTTGACAGATAAACCTACTAGAAGGTAGGTATTATGCATGAGCACTTTATCTACCGTCCCGTCCTCCACCGCCGATGAGATTTTGGCCTGCGCGCGGTCGCTGGTCATGGCGGGCGGCTATAACGGCTTCAGCTACGCTGATATCGCCGCGGTCGTCGGCATCCGCAAGGCCAGCATCCACCACCATTTCCCCAACAAGGTGGATCTGGTCCGGACACTGGTCGCCCGCTATCGCGAGGAGGCGCGCACCGGAATCGCGGAGCTGGAGCGCCATGTCTCCGACCCGCTGGGGCAACTCCGCGCCTATACGGGGTATTGGGAGGGGTGCATCACCGACGCCAGCGCGTCCTTCTGCATTTGCGCCCTGCTGGCCTGCGAGTTGCCCATCCTGCCGGAAGAGGTGGCGCTGGAGGTCAGGGCCCATTTCCGCTTCCTGTCGGCTTGGCTGACCTCGGTGTTCGAGCGGGGGACGCAGCAGGGGCTGCTCCGCCTCGGCGGCACCCCACGGGCGGAGGCGGAGGCGTTCATGGCCGCCGTCCATGGGGCCATGCTCGCCGCACGGGCCTATGGCGATCCCAAGATGTTCGGGTTCATCACGACACCCCTGCTTGACCGGCTTTCCACCCGATAGAGATGCCACCCTATGCCGGGCGTCATCGTCGCGCGCCTGAAATGCCTACCTACTAGTCGGATGTTTTATGGCATCCGCAGTTTCCCTTTTCCGAACCTTATGGAGATCGACATGTTTGGAATTTCGCCCCTCGGCTGGGTGCACACGCTTGGCAGCCTGCCCGCCATTCCGCTGGCCCTGCATATGTTCATCCGCCATGGGCGGATCGTGCCGCGGTCGGGACCTGGCGCCGTCTATTTCGTGTCGATGCTGATCGGGGGCGTCACGGTGTTCCTGGTCGCCCACCAGCCTGTCAGCTACGGCATCGCGGTGGTGACCATCCTGCTGCTGCTTGCCGGATATGGGGTGGGCCGCGTTCCTGGCCTGGGGCGCGCCGGCAGGTATCTGGAGACGATTTTCCTCAGCCTGACGGCCTTCCTGCTGATGGTGCCGACGGTCAGCGAAACCCTGCGCCGCGTCCCGGATGGCCATCCCCTGGTCACCGACCTGAAGTCGCCGCTTTTGCTCGGCGCCCAGGCCGGCCTTCTCGCCCTGCTGGTCATCGGCGTGGCCGCCCAGATCCTTTTCCTGCGCCGGCAGGGAAAGGCCGCCGTCTCATGATGCCGTGATCCGGGCCGCCGGTCCCGCTGACAAAACCCCCGGCATCGTCCAAACGGGACATGCATCGACAATCAAAGGTGCCCCAAGACGGTATAGGGATGGCGAAACAACCAGGCGAGGGGTCGGGCCCCTCGGTTTCGCGAGGACCGTCCCCATGCTGAGACTGCTTGCCGCGAGTGTGGCCGCCCTATGGTGCCTGGGCCTCGGGATCGCCGGCGCCAAGGTCATGCCGTTCCCCTCCACCTGCCACGCGCGGGAGGTTCCGACCAACGGCACCACCCTCCACGTCCGCGTTTGCGGCAGTGGCCCCGCCGTCGTCCTGGTGCATGGCTACGGCGAGACCGGCGACATGTGGGCGCCGCTGGCGGCCGACCTGACGCGCGATCACACGGTGATCGTGCCCGACCTGCGCGGCATGGGCCTGTCCGCGCGGGCCACTGGCGGCTTCGACAAGAAGACGCAAGGCCGGGACATCGCGGGCGTGCTGGACGCACTGGGTATCGGCAAGACCGACCTGGTCACCCACGACATCGGCAACATGGTGGGCTACGCCTTCGCGGCGGAGAGCCGGGACCGCGTCACGCGTTTCGTGTTGATGGACGCGCCCATCCCCGGCGTCGGCCCTTGGGATGAGATCCTGAAAAGCCCCTTACTCTGGCATTTCCGCTTCGGCGGGCCGGATATGGAGCGGCTGGTGGCGGGGCGGGAGCGCATCTATCTCGACCGCTTCTGGAATGAGTTCTCCGCCGATCCGCGCCGGTTCGACGAGGCATCGCGCCAGCACTACGCCACCCTCTATGCCCGTCCCGGCGCCATGCACGCCGGGTTCGAGCAGTTCAAGGCCTTCGACCAGGACGTGAAGGACAACCAGGCCTTCCTGGCCCAGGGGCCGCTCACCATGCCGGTCCTGGCCATCGGCGGCGACCACTCCTTCGGGCCCACCATGGCCGTGGTGGCGCGCGCCGCCGCCAGCACCGTCCAGGAACTGGTCATCCCCCAGTCCGGCCATTGGCTGATGGAGGAACAGCCGGCGGCGACCGTGGCCGCCGTTCGCGCCTTCCTGGACGCCAAGGTGTGATCCCGGCCGTCACTCGCCCGATTGCAAATGAATGCGCCGCCTTGACGGCTGCCCCAAGCCCGGCGTGGCATGTGGAAGCAATCCTAGCCTATCCACCCACGATTTTGTCGTCGGCCGGATAGGGTAAGTCCAGGGCGTGGCCCCGAAGGCAACGACATGCCACAGGCCTATGCCGCCTTGCCGGTTGGACGGGAACGGGGGCGCTGCCGTAGGGTGTAGCCTTCTGGTAGCGATCCCATTCCGGAGCGACGTTCATGGCCGACACCCGCACCCCCGCCTTGGAAACCCCCGCAGTGGAAACTCCCGTCTGGCTCATCACCGGCTGTTCCACCGGCTTCGGCCGCATCCTGGCCCAGCGGGTGCTGGAGCGGGGATGGCGGGTGGTGGTCACGGCGCGCGACGCCGCCCAGGTGATCGACATCGTGGCGACGGCGGATGACCGGGCCATGCCGGCGGCGCTGGACGTCACCCGGTATGACCAGATCGACGCCGTGGTGGCGGCGGCGCAAGAGCGGTTCGGCCGCATCGACGTGCTGGTGAACAACGCGGGCTACGGTTACCAAAGCGCGATCGAAGAGGGGGTGGAGGCTGAAATCCGCGCCCAGTTCGACACCAACGTCTTCGGCCTGTTCGCCATGACGCGCGCGGTGCTGCCCCTGATGCGGGCGCAGGGCAGCGGGCACATCCTCAACATTACCTCGGTCGCCGGCCTGGTGGGCTACCCCGGTTCCGGCTACTACGCCGCGTCCAAGCACGCGGTGGAGGGCTGGTCCGACAGCCTGCGGGCGGAGGTTGAGCCGCTGGGCATCGGCGTCACCTGTGTCGAGCCGGGCCCCTTCCGCACCGACTGGGCCGGCCGTTCCCTGCGCCAGACGGCCAGCCGCATCCCGGATTACGCCGACACGGCGGCCAAACGCCTGGCCGCCACCAAGGACATCAGCGGCAACCAGGCCGGCGACCCCGTGCGGGCCAGCGACATCATGATCGAGATCACGCAGCAACCGATCCCGCCGCGCCATGTGGTGCTGGGCGCCTGGGGCCAGGACGCGGTGGTGACGCGGCTGCGCCAGCGGCTGGCGGAAATCGAGGGCCAGCGCGAGCGGGCGCTGTCCGCCGATTTCCCCAATCCCTGAGGCCGGCGCTCACACCCCCAGCGCCTGCCACATCTCCCGCTCCTGCCCATCCGGATCCAGGGCCACTTGGCACTGGCTGTTCAGCAGCATGACGGCACGGTCCTTGGTGTCATAGCGGGGCCAGGCCGGCTGACCGGCCGCCGTGGGCAGGCCGGTGCGGGCGAAGCTGGTGAAATAACCGCTGACGGCCTTGGCGGTTTCCACCAGGCCGGGGCCGTCCCCCTGCAGGTCCGGCATCTCCGTGTTCAGGAAGGTGATGGAGATGTCGATGGCGTGGCCGGCCCGCAGGGTCCAGTCCGTGCCCTTGATGGGGATGTTGGACTGGAAATCGTTGCGGTAGCGATAGACGGGTGCGCTTTGCGCCGCCTTGCGGTCGGCCAGGGTGGCGGTGCCGGCGCCCATGGACAGGGCGGTCTCGATGGCGATGCCCTGTTCCACCGGGGTAGCGTCGGGGCGGGTTTGGCGGTAGGTGGCCAGGATGCGCTCCGCGTCCTGGCCGAAGGCCTGCTGGACCCGGGCCGTCAGGGCGGCCGCGTCCATGTGGAAGAATTCCGGATGGTCGCGCTCGAAGAAGGCGGCCTCATCCCGCATGTTGCCGATCAGCAGCGGCACGTTGGCCACCATGGCGGGGGCCCCGGGGTCGAAGGGATGGGCGGGCAGGACGGTGCCGTCCACCACGGGGCCCCAGTTGCCGGGCTTGGGCGCGCGGTTGGCCGCCACGCTGGGCTTGGGCGTGGGGTGGCCGGCCTGCCATTCCATCGTGGCCACGGTCAGGGGGCCCTGGCCCTTTTCCGCCGCCTGCTGCAGGTCGATGAACTTTTGCGCCGGCACGTCGTGCAGCTTGGCGAAATCCTTGGGATGAATGTCGAAGGCGGCCAGCACGCGGCGCGCCGTCTCCGTCGCCACGTCCTTAGGCAGGCCGCGCAGCATGGGGCCGCTCTGCATCCCGGCCTTGTGGAACAGGCCCTGGGCGGCGGGCATGCCCATGACGGCGCAGGTCTTGGCGCTGCCGCCGGACTCGCCGAACACCATGACGTTGCCGGGGGCGCCGCCGAAGGTGGCGATGTTCTCCTTCACCCAGCCCAGGGCGGCGATGATGTCCAGGATGCCCTGGTTGCCGGAGGTGGCGTAGTCCGCCCCGCCCAGTTCGCCCAGGTAGAGATAGCCCAGCAGGCCCAGGCGGTGGTTGGTCGCCACCACCACCACATCGTAGGTGGCGGCCAGGCGGGCGCCGTCCTGGATGCGCTGGCCGCCGCTGCCGGTGGTGAAGCCGCCGCCGTGGCAATAGACCATGACCGGCCGCTTGGCCCCATCGTTCACCGCTGGCGTCCAGACGTTCAGCACCAGGCAGTCTTCGCTGTAGGCCGGTTCATGCTCGCCATAGGTGGTGCCGGGACCCTGCATGGCGGGCGGACCCAGGCGGGTGGCATCGCGCACGCCCGTCCAGGGCGTCACCTGGGGCGGGGCCTTGAAACGGTTCCTGCCCGAGACCGGGCCGGCGTAGGGGATGCCCTTGAAGGCCAGGGCGCCGCGGTCGTGCCCACCCCGGATTCGGCCCGCCGATGTCTCCACTTCCACGAAGGGGCCCACGGTTTGCGTGAACCAGGCGCCATCGTCGGCGCGGGCGGGAACCCAGAAATAGGGTGCGGAGACGGCCGCGGCACCCGCCTGCAACAGGGCGCGGCGATTCAGGGATAGGGTCATGATTTTCCTCCCGGTTTTATTCTTGGGCGACTTGGGCGCGAGCGCCGCGTCGAAGGGGTTGGAGCTGGCCGGGCGAGGGGATGCCACCAGCCGGTCCCTTTTCAACGCGGGGTAAACGGCGTATGAGTCTCTGATAACGGTAACATAAAAACCGGGAGGAACAATGAGCGTCCGGAGGACAGGGCCGGGGATGCCCGCGCGCATTCCAGCGGCCGAGACCGATCCCATTTCCCTCGATGACGGTGCGGGCGACCGCGATCCTGACACCGGTGGCAACGGCATTTCCCGCCGTCTTCTCATGGGTTTGGGCGCCGCCGGCGCCGGGACGCTGTTGATGCGCCCGGCCGTCGCGTCCCCCGCCGCCGGTCCGGCTGAAGGGGAGGGGGTGGGCTTCGCCGTCGTCGGCCTGGGCCGCTTGTCGCAGGGGCAGATCCTGCCCGGCTTCCGCAGCGCCAAGCGGGCGAAACTGACCGCCCTGGTCAGCGGCCACCCTGACAAGGCCGCGCGACTCGCCGCCAAACACGGCGTGGCCAGGGATGCGATCTACACCTACGAAACCTACGACCGCATCGTGGACGACCCGCGCATCCAGGTCGTCTACGTCGTCCTGCCCAATGCCATGCATGCGGAGTTCACCATCCGCGCGCTGAAGGCCGGCAAGCATGTGCTGTGCGAGAAGCCCATGGCGACCAGCGTGGATGACGCGGAGGCGATGATCGCCGCCGCCAAGGCCGCCGACCGCGCGCTGATGATCGCCTACCGCTGCCATTATGAGCCGCTGAACCTGGCCGCCATGCGCCTGATCCGCTCGGGCAAGCTGGGCAAGCCCCGCATGGTGGTTACGCAGATGGGGCGGCAGGCTTCGCTCAGCGATCCGGCGGACGTGTGGCGGCTGGACATGAAGATGTCCGGCGGCGGCGCCCTGGCCGACATGGGCATCTACGGCATCAACGGCGCCCGCTACCTGTTGAACGAGGAGCCGGTGGAGGTGCGCGCCTGGGCCCAGACCGACCGCAAGGACCCACGTTTCCGCGAGGTGGAGGACCTGATCGCCTGGCAGTTCCGCTTCCCCAGCGGCGCCGTCGCCAACGGGTCCACCAGTTTCGACTACGCCCCCACCATGTCCTACCAGGTGGAGTGCGCGCAGGGGCGGCTGGTGGCGGACCCCGGCGCCTTCTACAACGGCAACCGCCTGACGGTGCAGAGCGGCTATCAGTCCCAGGTGCAGGCGATCCACGAGATCGACCAGTTCGCGCGCGAGATGGACTGGATGGCCGACGTGGTGCGGGGCAAGGCGCCGCTGGTCTCCACCGGCGAGGAAGGGCTGCAGGACATGCGGCTGATGAAGGCCATCCTGGACTCTGTCGCCCAGGGGGGCGCCACCGTGTCCACCGCCTTCGGCTACACCCGCGCGGTCGACCCGGCCAAGGCCGTCGATGTGCCGGCCTGACCGGCGATTGTAAAGCACAGTGGTCTTTATGGAGCGGTCCCATCCCCCGGACCGTTCCGGATTTGAAATGATAACGCTAACAACGGGAGGGGCGGATGGGTCGTGCCGTGTTCGGGGCCGCCATGCTGGTGGCCCAGCTTGTGGTGGCGGGCGTGGGGAGCGTTCATGCGCAGGAGGCGGCCAAGCCGCCCTACCTTGACCCCAGCCTGCCGGTGGAACGCCGGGTGGATGACCTGGTCGGCCGCCTGACGCCGGAGGAGAAGGCGGCGCAGCTGACCAACCAGGCCCGGGCCATCCCGCGCCTGAACATCCCCGCCTACAATTGGTGGAGCGAGGCGCTGCACGGCGTCGCCCGCAATGGCGAGGCCACGGTGTTCCCCGAGCCCATCGGCCTGGCCGCCACCTTCGATCCCGACGCCATCCACCAGATGGGGGTGGCCATCGGCACCGAGGCGCGGGTGAAGTTCAACCGGGTGGAAAAGGCGGGGGCGGAGCACCGCATCTACCAGGGCCTGGATTTCTGGTCCCCCAACATCAATATCTTCCGCGACCCGCGCTGGGGCCGGGGGCAGGAGACCTATGGCGAGGATCCCTACCTGACCGGCAAGCTGGGAACCGCCTTCGTCCAGGGCATGCAGGGCGACGATCCCAAGTATTACCGGGTGATCGCCACCGCCAAGCACTACGCCGTGCACAGCGGGCCGGAGCCGACGCGCCACGAGGTGGACGTGGCCGCCAGCCGGCATGACATGGAGGATACCTACCTGCCGGCCTTCCGCGAGCTGGTGACGGCGGGCAAGGTGGCCTCGGTCATGTGCGCCTACAACCGTGTGAACGGACAGCCGGCCTGCGCCAGCGACTTCCTGCTGAACGACCAGTTGCGCCGGCGTTGGGGTTTCAAGGGCTATGTCGTGTCCGACTGCGACGCCATCGCCGACATCCAGCGCGGCCACCATTACACCAAGACCCTGGCGGAGGCGGCGGCCGTGTCGCTGAAGCTGGGCGTGGACAATGATTGCACGGAGTACAACCGTCCGCCGGACGAGCCGGACGATTTCGACCTCTACCGCGACGCCATCGCCCAGGGGCTGGTGTCGCAGGACGTGGTGGACACCAGCCTGCGCCGCCTGTTCACCGCTCGCATGCGCCTGGGCCTGTTCGACCCGCCGGCCAGCGTGCCCTATGCCCAGGTCGCCGACACGGAGCTGAACTCGCCGGCGCATGTGGCGTTGGCCCTGCGCCTGGCCAATGAGTCCATGGTGCTGCTGAAGAACAACGGCGTACTGCCGGTGAAGCCCACGGTGAAGAGGATCGCCGTGGTGGGTCCGCTGGCCGACCAGGTCGACGTGTTGCTGGGCAACTACAACGGCCAGCCCATCCACCCGGTGACGGCGCTGGACGGCATCCGCGCCGCCTTCCCCAACGCCCAGATCGTCTATGAACCGGGCAGCAACTTCCTGCGCGGGGCCTCCACCATCCCGGCCAGCGCGCTCAGCGGGCCGGACGGCACGCCCGGCCTGAAGGGTGAATATTGGGGCAACCCTGACTTCAGCGGGGCGCCGGCCGTGACCCGCGCCGACGGCACCCTGAACCTGGACCGCGACATGACTCCGGTGGTGGAGGGCCCCGCCATCTCCGCCCGCTGGACCGGCTTCGTCACCGTGCCGGCGACGGGCGAGTACAACATCGGCCTCAGCGGCGCCAACGCCACCCTGTGGGTGGAGGGGGCCGAGGCGGTGAAGAACGGCGACCGCCAGCGCACGCCGCGGATGAAGGCCCTGCATTTCGAGGCCGGGCGCCGCTACGCCATCCGCATCGACCAGACACCGGCCAAGGGCCCCGTCATCCGCCTGGTGTGGAACCCGGTGGTCAGCGATCCGCTGAACCGCGCCGTCGCCGCCGCCAAGGCGGCCGACCTGGTGGTGGCCGTGGCCGGTATCAGCTCCGCCCTGGAGGGGGAGGAGATGACGGTGACCGTGCCCGGCTTCAAAGGCGGCGACCGCACCAGCCTGGACATGCCGGCGGAGGAGGAAAATCTGCTGAAGGCGGTGAAGGCCACGGGCAAGCCCATGGCACTGGTGCTGATGAACGGCTCCGCCCTGTCGGTGAACTGGGCCGCGGCCCATGTCGACGCCATCATCGACGCATGGTACCCCGGTGAACAGGGCGGCACCGCCATCGGGCAGACCCTGTCGGGGGTCAACAACCCCTCCGGCCGCCTGCCGGTGACCTTCTACACGGGCGTGGACGGCCTGCCGCCGTTCGAGGATTACGGCATGAAGGGGCGGACCTACCGCTACTTCACCGGCAAGCCGCTGTACGCCTTCGGCCACGGCCTGAGCTACACCACCTTCGCCTATGCCCCTCTGGCGCTGTCGGCCGCCACGCTGAAGGCGGGCGATACGCTGGGCGTGGATGCCCAGGTGCGCAACGCCGGCGCGGTGGCGGGGGATGAGGTGGTGCAGCTGTACCTGGGCTTCCCGCAGGTTCCGGGCGCCCCCATCCGGGCCCTGCGCGCCTTCACCCGCGTCCACCTGGCGCCGGGTGAGAGCAAGAAGGTCCACTTCGACCTCGACCCCCGCGACCTGTCCAGCGTGACGGAGGCGGGCGACCGGGTGGTGGCGGGAGGCCGCTACACCCTGACCGTGGGCGGCGGCCAGCCCGGCACCGGCGTTGCCGGCGCCACGGCGGGCTTCACCGTGGCCGGCACCACCCCTGTGGCGGAGTGAGGCGACCATGGAAGCCAACCGCCGTGAGTTCGCCCCGATGACCGGGGCGGCGCTGGAGGTCTGATCCATCGAAGCAAAACAAAACAGGGAGGAATGATGAAGAAGACTTTGATCGGCACGCTGGCCCTCGCGGGCCTGTGCGCCACGGCGCAGGCCGCCGCTCCGGCGCGCCCGCCCATCGTCGCCGTCTCGCACCTGGCGATCTACACTGCGGACATGGCGAAGTCGGAGGCGTTCTACGTCCATGACCTGGGCGCCACCAAGCTGCCGGATCCGGAGGACCCGGCCGGCGTGCGCTATTATTTCAGCCCCACGCAATTCGTGGAGGTGCTGCCCCTGCCGGCGGGGTACACGGGCATCAACCGCCTGGCCCACGGCGCCTTCAATACCCCGGATGTCGCCGCCATGCGCGACTATCTGATCGCCAAGAAGATCGCCGTGCCGGGCAAGGTGCGGCAGGGGGCGGACGGCAGCCGCTGGTTCGACGTGACCGATCCCGAGGGCACGGTGATGCAGTTCGTGCAGGCGCCGGCCACGCCGCCCGCCATCCCGGCCAACGCCCTGTCCAGCCACATGATGCACTTCGGCTTCATCGTCCATAACCGGGCGCTGGAGGACGGCTTCTACCAGCAGGTGCTGGGCTTCCATCCCTATTGGGCGGGCGGGATGGAGGATGACAAGCCCACCTGGATTTCCCTGCAACTGCCCGATGGCCGCGACTGGATCGAATACATGGTGGTGGGCACGCCGGACACGAAGGGCATCCCGCCCGACCTGTCGCAGGCCACCCTGGGCGTCTTCAACCATTTCGCCCTGGCCATCCCCAACGCGGAGGCCGCCTACACCTTGTTGTGGAACGGCGACCGGCTGAAGGGCCAGGACAACCTGCCCAAGATCGGCCGCGACGCGAAATGGCAGATGAACCTCATCGACCCCGATGGCACCCGGGCGGAGCTGATGGAACTGCACGCCATCGGCAAGCCCTGCTGCACCCCCTTCGGCGCGCCGGATCCGGAGAAGTGAGCGGCGCCTTGAGGAACAGGAAGCATGACATGACCCATCGCATGATCGCGCTGGCCGCCTGCCTCATGGTTGCCTTTCCGGCGGTGGCGCAAGAGGTGCCCGGCACGTCGCCCGCCAACAGCGCCCCAGGCACCCCCACGGCGCCGGACTGGGCCTATCCCGACTATCCCGGCCATCGCCAGGTGGCCCCGCCGGCGGACTTCCACCGCCCGTCGCGGGTGGAGGACAAGGCCATCGGCCTGTTCGATGGCCAGGCCGACGTGGGCGGCGCCCTGGTGCCGGGGCAGGGGACGCTTCAGGACGGCCGCTACACCATCACCTCGGCCGGCTATAACATGTGGTACGGCCGGGACGAGTTCCGTTTCCTGTGGAAGAAGATGTCCGGCGACGTGTCGCTGGCGGCGGATGTCGCGTTCCCCAACCCCGTGGGCTACGGCGACCGCAAGGCCCTGCTGGTCATCCGCCAGAGCCTGGACGACGATGCGCCGGAGATGGTGGTGGGCCTGCACGGCACCGGCATGTTCCACATCGCCTGGCGCCCGGCCAAGGGGGCCGAGATGGTTGACATGGAATACAAGGTGGGCAGCCGGGGCGCCCTGAAGGGCGAGGCCGTCGGCGGCCTGGTCACCCTGCATCCGCAGCGCATCGGCATCGAGAAGACGGGCGACGCCTTCACCCTGTGGGTCAGTGAACAGGGGGAGCCCATGCACCCCTACGGCGCCCCCATCGCCCTGAAACTGACCGGGTCCTTCCTTCTAAGCCGGCATCGGCTTCGTCTCCCATCTGCCGACCACGGCGGACACCGCGGTGCTGTCCAAGGTGACGCTGGAGAACGCGGCCGGGAAGGTGAAATAAGCGGGTACGCTGGCCCGGATTATCTCGTTAAGGGAGATTCCGGGCCAGGGTGGCCTGTGCCAGGCTGGACCCAGATGCGACCATCCCCGAAGGACCGCCCATGACCGCCCTGCTTCCCGCCGAGCTTGCCTGGTATGCCACCGGCCGCTTCTACGGCACCAAGGACGGGGAACTGGCCGACTATGGCTATTTCCTGCACCTGCCGTTCGACGGGGTGCCGCTGTTCGATGGCGCCCGGTCGGAGAGTACGGCGCACTTCACCTTCGCCGCCCGGCCCTTCAAGGCGGCGCGGGTGGACAATGACGCCCTGACCCTGGGGCTGGATCCAGTGGGCGAGTTCTCGCTGTACTTGCAACGCCGGCCGGCGGCCACCTTCGACAACCCCGCCTCGTTCATGGAGGGTGAGCGCATCGCCACGTTCCGCCGCGCCAGCCTGGCGGTGGGCACCACGGTAGCGGTCACCGTCGGCGCCACGCCCGCGCCGGTGGTCGGCACCAACGTGTTCTCCGCGCGCCTGGTGGCCAGCATCCCGTTCGACTTTGCTGGGGCCCGCCACGACCTGGCGCACCACATCGGCCGGGGCATCACCCAGTTCGGCACCGCAGCCGCCACGCCGGTCACCCCGCCGCCGCCCGGCTATGACGTTGTCCTGCCTTTCACCGGTTCGGCCATCGCTTTGGGCTGAGCCAGGCGGTTAGCTGGACTTAGCCCTCAGGCTCACCCTCACTCCGCCGAGCGCGTCATCTCCACCCGGTTGCGGCCGGATTGCTTGGCGCGGTAGAGGGCGGCGTCGGCGTGGGCGTAGAGGGCGTCCAGATCCTCGCCGTTGCGCCGTTCGGCCAGGCCCAGGCTGGCGGTGACGCGAATTTGGACGCCGTCGATCGCCACGCATTCGTCGCTGATGGCCTGCCGCAGGCGGTCGGCCAGCAGGCGGGCGCCGTGGGCGGCGGTGTGGGGCATCAGCAGCGCGAACTCCTCCCCGCCGATGCGGCCCACCAGGTCGGTGGAGCGCACATGGCTGGCCAGGACGCGCCCGGTGAGGGCCAGCACGGCGTCGCCGCCGGGGTGGCCGTGGGTGTCGTTCACGCGCTTGAACTCGTCTAGATCCAGGATGGCCAGGGCCAGGGGGGTGCCGTGACGGCTGGCCAGCGCGATCATGTCGCGCGCCCGCTCCATGAAATGATGGCGGTTGGCGCAGCCGGTCAGCGGGTCGGTGGTGGCCAGGTGGGTCAGGCGATCATTGGCGGCGCGCAGGTCGGCGGTACGGTCGGCGATCTGGTTTTCCAGTTCCGCCTGCCGCCGCCGCAGATAGCTGGTGCGCCAGCGCACCAGCAGCGTCACCGCCACCACCGCCAGCGCCCCAGCCAGCAGATGCAGCCACAGGCGCTGGTACCAGGCCGGCATCACGCGCAGGGGCAGGGTCAGGTCCCGCTCCGTCCACATGCCGTCGCGGTTGCTGCCCCGCAGGCGCAAGGTGTAATCGCCCGGCGGCAGGTTGGTATAGACGGCCAGGCGCCGGTTCACATCCGCCTCGATCCAATCGGCGTCGTACCCCTCCAGCCGGTAGGCGTAGCGGTTGCGGCCGGGGGCGGTGTAGTCCAAGGCGGCGAATTCCACCGCCAGGCTGTTGGTCTCGGGCGTCAGCACCAGGGGGCCGGACGCGCGCACCCGGGCCACGGGCACGGGATGGCCGCCCACCCGCAGGTCGGTGATGACCACCGGGGCGGGAAAGCGCCAGGCGGGTAGGGTGCCCGGGCGCACCACGGTCATGCCGCCCTTGGACCCGAACAGCGCCTCCCCCGCCGGGGTGGCGGCGCTGGCACCCACGAAATAGTCGACCAGGGCGGAACCGTCGGCGCGGCGCACCGCCCGCACCTCCAGCGTGTCGGGATCGATGCGGGCCAGCCCGTCGTCGGTGCCGGCCCAGATGACGCCGTCGCCGTCCATCGCCAGGCTGCAGACATTGGCGTGGGGCATGCCCTGGGCCAGGCCGAAGTGGCGGAAGCGTGGCTTGCCACCAGCGTCGCGGCCGGTCATCAGCGCCAGGCCGCCGCCGAAGGTGCCGACCCAGAGGCGCCCCTGTCGGTCCACCAGCAGACTGCTGACATAGGGGTCCGGCAGGCCCTGGGGATCGCCGTGGGCCGGGGGGATGCGTTCCACGGCGCCGGTGGCGATGTCGATGTGGTTCAGGCCATTGCGCGTGCCGACCCACAGCTCATGCCCGGCGCCGGCCAGCAGGGCGCGGATGGTGCGGTCGGACAGCTGGGCCTGGTCGGCCGGGGTGGCGCCGAACACCAGCCGGCCGGGCGTGCCGCCGGGACCGTCCAGCGTGTAGCCGCGCAGACCGTCCTCTTCCCCGCCCACCCACAACATGCCGTCGCGGACGATGAGCGACATGGTGGGGGCGGCCGGGTCGCGGCCGCCGGGCAGGGTGACGCGACGCACGGCGCTGGCGGCGGGGTCGGCGCGGTACAGGCCCCGCCGCGTGGCGATGTAGACGCGACCCGCCTCATCCTGCGCCAGGGAGAAGACGATGTCCGGCGGCAGGGCATCTTCCGGCCGGTTGGGATCGGGGCGCAGCGCCGCCACCCGGCCCCCCATTGGATCGACGACATCGATACCGCCGTCGAAATAGCCCAGCCAGGCCCGGCCATCCCGCGCGGACAGGAGGGCAAACACGTCGCTGGCGCTCAAGCCTTCCCGCCGGCTGCCGCCGAAGACGGTGGCGACCAGGCCGGCATCGTGGGGGTGATAGCTGAGGCCGCCGGTACCCCCCACCCAGATCGAACCGGCGCTGTCGCGCAGCAGGGCCCAGATGTCGTCGTGGGCCAGGCTGGCGGGCTGGGCCCGGTCATGACGTATGGGGCGCATGGCGCCGGACCGGGTGTCGACGGCGATGATGCTGCGGTTGCGCAAGCCCACCCAGATTTCATGCGGGCCCGAGGCGCAAATGGCGGAGATCCAGCCCGTCAGGTCGGTGGCGCCGGGATTGACCGCCCGGGGGGCGGCGCCAGGCCGGTCCACGACGTACAGGCCATACCGGATGGTGCCGACCCAGATGCGGCCCTCGCCGTCCTGGAACAGGACCGAGACGTTGGTTTGCGCGGTCTCGCCCAGCGGCACGGCCGTGAAGCCGGTGTCGCCGGGCTTGCGGTAGGCCAGGCCCTGCGCCGTGCCCACCCACAGGCCGCCGGCGCCGTCGTGCAGGACCGCCTGCACCCGGCCGCCGGGCAGACCGCTCGCCTCGGGCGTGCCGGCGCGCAGCACGGTCACGGCACGGCTGTCGATGTCCAGGTGGCGCAGGCCGTCGTCGGTGCCGATCCACAATCCGCCGGCGCCGTCGTCGGTGATGGTTCCGATGTCCGGCCGCCCGTTGATGGTGCCCAGGGGTATGGTCTCGAACCGGTCGGCGGTGGCGTCATAGAGTGCCAGGCTGTTGGCGCCCACCCACAGCCGTCCCTTGGGGTCGATGAACAGGCTTTTGATGAAGTCGCTGGGCAGGCTGCCCGGCACGTCCTGGCTGGCCATGTAGCTTTTGAAGCGGTACCCGTCCCAGCGGGCGAGGCCGCCCTGGGTTCCCACCCAGAGGAAGCCGTCATGGTCCTGCGCCAGGGCGGTCGGCACGGGATGGGGCAGGCCCTGGTCCCGGCCGTAATTCTGAAACACCGTTTCCGCCAGGCCGGACCAGCGGTCCGCCGGCGCGGCGCGAACCAGCGAGGGCAGGGCGACAAGTCCCAGCAGGAAGGCGACACGGCACAGCCGCAATCCGCCAAGGACCAACCCGCTTACCCGCTTCACGCTCAAGATGCTGCCGCCCATCGCCCGTTCGACATAGGAACCATAACAGGTATGACGTGTCTTAGCACCGGTGTGTCGCTACCAACACGCTATCTTCTGGTCAGGGATAATGGATGTCAGTCGGGTATTGAAAGGTTTTTCAAGGGACTAATTCAGCGGGCCTTGTGTGCCGGCGGCATTTCGGCACATCGTGCGTCCAAACAGGGCACCATGGGGGATATCCGTTGCGCACGTCATCGTTGGCCGTGTGGGCCGCCGCGTTGGTCTTTTCCACGGCACCCGTCGCCTTGGCGGCGGCGCCCGCCGGTGCGCCCGCCGGTGCGCCCCCGGGGCCGGCCGCGGCCCTGCAGGGACTTCCCCTCCAGGATGGCCTCATGCCGGTCCGGGTCGACAAGGCCCAGGGTAAGATTTTCCTGACCCTGCCCGCGCCGGGCGCCGATGGTGTCCTGGCCCGCTATCTCTACACGCCGGCATTGCGCACCGGCCTGGGCTCCGCCCCGACCTTCCTGGATCGGGGGCGCATCGGGCAGACGCAGGTGCTGGCCTTCCGCCTGCTGGGCGCCAAGGTCGCTATCCAGTTCGAAAACCCTCGCTTTCGCAACCCCACGGCGTCCGGCCCCAGCGCCGACTTCGCTACCTCCATCGTCTGGATGGGCGACGCCATGCCTTTGCCCGACGGGCGGGTGGCGGTGGACATCGCCAAGTTCCTGACCGCCGACATGCTGGGCATCGCCAAGTCGCTGGGGCAGGAGGGTGACGCCATCGGCACCGGTGGCGCGCCGCAGGGGGCGGGCAAGGGCTTCAGGCTGGACGGGGGCCTCAGCGCCGCCGATCCCACCTCGCTCAAGCTGTTTCCCGACAACCTGGAGGTCGACGCCGTCCAGACCTACACCTCCGACCATCCGGGGGCGGAGGTGGAGAACATCGCGCCGGACGCCCGCCAGGTCAGCTTCACCGTCCATCACAGCTTCGTGCGCCTGCCGGGCCCCGGCTTCACCCCGCGCGCCTTCGACCCGCGCATGGGCGGCTTCTCGACCCAGGCGGTGGATTACGGCCGGCCCCTGGGCCAGGACGTGGTGCACGACGTGGCCAACCGCTTCCGCCTGGAAAAGGTGGACCCGGCCGCCGCTCGCTCCCGCGTCAAGAAACCCATCGTCTTCTACCTGGACCGCACGGTGCCGGAGCCGATGCGCACCGCCCTGCTGGAGGGCATCAACTGGTGGGCCCAGGCCTTTGAGGCCGCCGGCTATATCGACGCCTTCCGGGCGGAGCCGCTGCCCGAGGGGGTGGACCCCATGGACGTGCGCTACAACATCGTCAACTGGGTGGACCGCGCCACCCGCGGCTGGTCCTACGGGCAGGAGATCGTGGACCCGCGCACGGGTGAGATCGTGAAGGGCATGGTGGTCTTAGGTTCCGAACGGGTGCGGCAGGACATCCTGATCTTCGAAGGCCTGGTGGGGGCGGACAAGGTGGGGACCGGCGGGCCCAACGATCCGGTCCAGGTGGCGCTGGCCCGCCTGCGCCAGCTGGGCGCGCACGAGGTGGGCCACGCCCTGGGCTTCGCCCACAATTTCGCCGCCAGCACGCAGGGCCGCGCCTCCGTCATGGATTATCCCGCCCCGCGCATCGGCTTGGCCGATGGCCATCCTGACCTGTCGGACGCCTATGGCACCGGCGTGGGCGCCTGGGATAGGGCGACGGTGGACTGGCTGTACGGTGCCGCGCCCTCCAGCCAGGACGACCAGGCGGCGGCTGACGCCAAGGCCTCGGCGGCGGTGGCCGCCGGCCTGCGCTATGTTCAGGACGACAACGCCCGCCGGCCGGATACAGCCCAGCCTTGGGGCGGCCTGTGGGATGACGGTGCCGATCCGGTGGCGGAGCTGACCCGCCTGATGGCCGTACGTCGCGCCGCCATCGAACAGTTCGGCCTGAGGGCCCTGGCGCCGGGTGAGGCGGTGGCCGAACTGCGCCGCCGCTTCGTGCCCATCTGGCTGCTGCACCGTTACCAGGTGAACGCCGCCGCCAAGTCGGTGGGCGGCGTCACCTTCGCCTATGCGGTGAAGGGCGACGGACGGGAGGCGTCGGTGCCCATGGCGGCCGACACCCAGCGCGCCGCCCTGTCGGCCTTGCTCTCCACCCTGTCGGCCGACCAGCTGCGCGTGCCGGCCGGCCTGTTGCCCCTGCTGTCCGCCGCGCGCAACGGCAGCGACAACCGCCAGTTCGATATCGAGCTGTTCGCCACCGCCGGCGGACCGGTGTTCGACCCGCTGGTGGCGGCGGATGTCGCGGCCTCCATCACCCTCAACACCCTGCTGGCGCCCACGCGTCTCGCCCGGCTGGCGGCACAGCGCGCCGCCGACCCGCAGGCCCTGGGGGTGAATGAGGTGCTGGAGCGGCTGGTGTCCACCGTCCTGCCGGACAAGAGCGACGCCGTCAGCCGCCGCGTCGCCTATCGCGCCATCGTCACCATGGCCCAGGTGGCCCGCCGGCCTGGCACCACGCCGGAGGTGGCGGCCCTGCTGGACCAGCGGGTGCATGAGGTGGCGGAGGGCCTGGCCAAGGGCCGGGGCGATGCGGAGGAGCGCGCCTGGGCCCTCAGCCTGTCGCGCCAGCTGCTGGACCCGCAGCAGGCGGACAAGCTGCTGGCCGACCGTCCGCGCTCGGTGGAGGTGCCGCCGGGCGACCCCATCGGCGGGGAGAGCGATTGGATGGACCTGCCCTGAGGTTTCCGGACCAGGCTTTGTCGGGAGGCTCCGCCCACCCATATGACGGGTGGGCCTGTGTGGCCCGGCTTTTTCGGGAGAGCGAAACGCCATGATGCGGCTGAACGACGATCTGACCGTGCGCACGGCGGTGCATGCCGGCGGCATGGTTTGGGTGCCCAGCCCGTCGCCGGGTGTGGACCGCCGCATGCTGTCGCGCATCGGGGATGAGAAGGCGCGCGCCACCTCCATCGTCCGCTATGCCGCCGGCAGCCGCTTCCCCACCCACGGCCATCCGGGCGGGGAGGAGTTCCTGGTGCTGGACGGCGTGTTCCAGGATGAGACGGGTGATTTCCCCGCCGGCACCTATGTCCGCAATCCGCCTGGCAGCGGCCACGCCCCGGGCTCCGCGCCCGGCTGCGTCATCTTCGTGAAGCTGTGGCAGTTCCGGGCCGATGACCAGGCCCGCGTCGTCCTCCAACCCGGCGAGGGGGAGGCGCGGCCCACCCGCCCCGGCGTTGAGCGCGCCCTGAGTCTGTTCGCCGATGGGTATGAGGCTGGGGGGCGTGAGGCCGGGGGGCGTGAGGAGGTGCGGTTGGAAGACTGGCGGCCGGATGCCGAGGTGCGTGTGGCCAATCCGCAGGGGCTGGAACTGCTGGTCGTGGCCGGCGGCTTTATCGAAAAGGGCGAGGCGTTCCACCCCCAGTCCTGGCTGCGCCTGCCCGCCGGCCGGGACCTGGTGGTCCATACCGGCGGGCAGGGCGCTCGCGTCTGGCTGAAGGCCGGGCCGCTGCTGCACCCGGATGTCTGCGCCTTCTGATCAGGCTAGGACGGGCGCGCGCCGGGCGGGCCAGAAGCGGCTGTTGCGCAGCAGGCCGGCGGAGACCAGCGACACTAGCACGCCCACGGGGAAGATCTCATTGAAGGTCAAGGACAGGCGGTAGAAGGGGTTGGCGTACTTCGCCCTCATCTTGTCCATCTCCGCCGTCAGGGCGGCCAGGGCCTCGTCCGAGGCGCCCTTGGCCTTCTCCTGGCTGATCATGGCCTGGGCGTAGTCGTTGACATAGTCCATGTGGTTCAGGGCCTGCGTCACCTCCCACGCCAGGGCGTAGATCACCCCGCCGACGATGCTGATGCCCAGGCCCAGGAACAAGGCGGGCCAGAAACGGATGACGCCGCCCAAGGCGGTGTCGCGATGGCGCTTCACCGCCAGGAAGATGGTGCTGAGCGCCACCAGCATGGTGGCGTAGCCGAGGGCCATCTCCACGGCCATGGGCAGGTGGCCGTGCGGCACCGTGGTCAGCACCCCCATGGCCAGGCCGGAGATGAGGCCGGCGGCCAGGCCGTAGGTCAGGATTTTGCGCAGCATGCGAACGCCCCTTTGGTTCCCGTGTGATCCGTGCCCCTCACTGGCCCGCAAATCAGGTCGCGGGCAATCGCCCGAACGGGTGATTTCGGCGGAATCACCCATAATTCAGGGCACCAGACCCAATTCCCGGGCGCGGTTGACGGCATCGGCGCGACGCTGGGCGCCCAGCTTCTCGAACAGCCGGGCCAGGTGCGTCTTGACCGTGTTGGGGGAGATATCCAGCACCAGGGCGATCTCCTTGTTGGAGCGTCCGGCCGCCAGTTCGCGCAGCACTGTCAGTTCGCGGGCGCTGATGCCCAGGCCGGCTTGGGCCTGGACATTGCCCTCGGCCGGCAGCGGCGGGGCGGGGCGCATGAGCCGAACACCCACCGCCACACCCAGGGCCAGGAAGCCCGCCGCGATCAGAAAGATATAGATGTCGTCGGAATGGGCGCGGGCCAGGCGCTGATAATCCAGCCATTGCAGCGCCATCGTGCCCACGGCCAGCATCAGGCCGTAGAGCGCCACGCGCCGCACGGCCGGCAGCCAGTCCCCCCGGCGCTGGAGCGCCGCCCGCAATCGCTGCGGCAACACCGGACGGCGCATGGCTTTCCTTCAGGCTGGACGGACCGTTCGCCATAAAGGTCCGCCGGGGGCCAGCCGTCTGTCAAGGTGGCCTCAGCCGGCGGCGTAGGCCACCGCGATGCGGGCGGCCAGGGCGGCGTTGTTTTTCACCAGGGCGATGTTGGCCGTCAGGCTGCGGCCGCCCGACAGCTCGTTGATGCGGGCCAGCAGGAAGGGTGTCAGGTCCTTGCGGCTGATGCCCCGGGATTCCGCCTCCGCCACCGCGTCCGTGATGGTGCCGTCGATAAAGGCGGGATCCAGGGCGTCGGCCTCGGGGATGGGGTTGGCGATCATGATGCCGGTGCCGCAGCCCAGATCGCGGTGCAGCCGTATGGCGGCGGCGATCTCCTCGGCACTGTCCAGGCGATGGTCGGCCTTGTGGCCGCTGCTGCGGGTGAAGAAGGCGGGGAAGTCGTCGCTGCCGTGGGCGATGACGGGCACGCGCTGGGTCTCCAGGAACTCCAGCGTCTTGGGGATGTCCAGGATGGACTTCACCCCGGCGCAGACCACGGTGGTGGGGGTGCGGCCCAGCTCCGTCAGGTCGGCGGAGATGTCGAAGGTCGCCTCCGCCCCCCGGTGCACGCCGCCCACGCCGCCGGTGGCGAACAGGGGGATGCCGGCCAGGTCGGCGATGCGCATGGTGGCGGACACGGTGGTGCCGGCACTGCCCTTACGTACCATGACGGCCGCCAGGTCGCGGCTGGATGCCTTCACCACGCCCTTGGCCTGGGCCAGGTCCTCAAGCTCCGCCCCCGTCAGGCCCGCGCGCGCCACGCCCCGCACCACCGCGATGGTGGCGGGCACGGCGCCGTTGGCCCGCACCACATCTTCCACCGCCAGCGCTGTGCCCAGGTTGGCCGGGTAGGGCATGCCGTGGGTGATGATGGTGGATTCCAGCGCCACCACCGGCCGGCCGGTGGCGAGCGCGTCGGCAACCTCGGGGCCGAGGACGGGCTTCAGAAGAGACATCGGGGACCTCAAATCGTCAGACGGTGCAGGTTGGCGGCCAGCAATTGCGGAGACAGGCCGGGATGGACGCTGGCCTTGCTTTCGGTGGTCAGCGCCCCCACCAAGGCGCCCGCCCTGGCGGCGGCCAGCAGGCCGTCGCCGGCCACCAGGCGGTGCAGGGTGCCGGCGATCATGGCGTCGCCGGCACCGGTGGTGTCCACGGGCTGGGCGGGTATGGCCGCGAAGGTGGCGGCGGTGCCGTCGCCGGCGATGGCCGTGCCCTGGGCGCCCAGGGTGACGACGGCGCCGGCCGCCCCGCGGGCCCGCAGGCCTTGGGCGGCCGCCTGGGCGCCCTCCAGCCCGGCATGGCGGGTGCCCAGCAGGGCGTTGGCCTCATCCAAATTCATGAACAGCAGGTCGATGCCGGCCAGATCCGGGGGCAGGCGCGCCAGCTTGGGGATGGAGACGGCGTCGATTGCCAGGTGGAAGCGGGCGCTCCGCCGCCGCGTGACCAGGGCCGCCACCGTTTCCGCCGGCAGGTTGCAATCGGCGAAGACCCAACTGGCCGCCGCCAGGTGCGGCCAGGCGCGGTCCAGCAGGGCGGGGGTGAACAGGTCGAAGATGCGCATGTCGGCGGCCGCCACCGCCAGGTCGCCATCCGGGCCCAGGATGGCGGCGTATTCGGCGGTGGGTGCCGCCGCCGTGGTCGCTGCCTGGCTGATGTCCACGCCCAGGGTCCGCAGGTGGTTCAGGATTTCGCGGCCGGCCTCATCCTCCCCCACCAGGGAGATCAGGGCGGTGGGCACCGCCAGGCGCGCCAGGTTCTCCGCCACGTTGCGGGCGACGCCACCGGGGCTGCGCATGCCGGTCACGGGGTTGGAGGTGGCCGGGACCAGGGGGGCCAGCGCCTGGTACTTGCGGTCCAGCACCGCGCCGCCCAGGCAGACCACGCGGCGCCCCGCCGGCAGAATGTAGCCCCGGCCCAGCAGCCGGCCCTTCTGCGTCAGGCTGACCACGTGGGCGGCGACCGTGGAACGGGCCAGGCCCAGGGCGTCGGCCATGTCCTGCTGGCTGACGAAGGGGTTGGCCTCGATGGCGGCCAATACCGCGCGTTCCTGGTCGCTGAGGTCGGTCATGGGCTGCCTGGCTACGGAGTCTGGAAACGTTATAAACATATGTTCTAGAAAGGAACATATGTTTGTCGGGGCCGATTGTCACATTCCGCTGCGCCCGTTGGTCCTGTTTGCAGGATGACCGCGATGGGATTCAGGGCCTCGGCGCCGGTGCGTACGCACGTCGGTTGTATGACCATCTAATCACTACCCGTGCCCGAATAGGCTCTTGGCGTGCCCACCCCGTTACGCCCATACTCCAGGTTGTCATGTCAGTAATTAATGCGTTCATGGCGGGTGTTCAGCCAGAATGCCGATGGGGGATGGGCATGGGGATGCGGAGAGCGGTGAGGGTGATGGCCCGGCGGGTGAGCATGTGCGCCGCCGTGGCGCTGGCCGTGGGGTTGGGCGTGGGGTTGGCGGCGGGGGCCCATGCCCAGACGGCGGCCGATGCCGCCGGCGCGCAGGTGGAAATCCTGGTCCATGGCGATGCCCGGACGGGCACGCACTTCGACTATGTCACCTGGGCGCCCAGCCCGACGCTGGTGCGCGTCCGCCCCGGCACCCTGCCGCCGGGCGCCACCGTCACCGTGGTGCTGACCAACGGCGCCGCCCCCGTCGAAGGCAAGGGCCATGTCAATTTCGCCCTGACGGCGGACGACTATAAGAAGGCCGTGGAGGGCGGCGGCGCCAAGGACCAGATCACCCTGACGCTGAAGGCCGACGGCACGCCCCAGCCCATCATCGTGGCCGGCGACTTTCCGCACTTCAGCCGCGATGACAAGGATACACCCATCGTCGCCCACCAGGGCGCGGCCACCGGGCCGGAGGTGGGCCGTACCCAGATCATGGTCCGCGTGCGCCGCGATGAGGAGACGCTGAGCGCCGAGGAGCGCAGCCGTTTCCTCTGGGCCCTGGCGGCGCTGCGCTTCCAGAAGTCGCCCGATCCGCGCTGGCGCGACACCTACACTTTCCTGGTCGACATGCATGACATCGGCGCCCGTGGCTTCGCGGAGCCGACGGACATCGGGTACCCGGACCAGGAGCATAAGGCGGCGGCCTTCGTCGCCTGGCACCGCGCCTTCCTGCTGGAGCTGGAGCGGGCGCTGCAGAAGGTCGATCCCTCGGTCACGCTGCCCTACTGGCCCATGTACTACTCGCCAGGCAAGGATGGGGCGACGGTGTTCCACGCCGATTTCACCGGCGCCAACACGGTGGCCGGCGACCCCGACTTCATGGCGACGGAGCTGATCCGTTTCGACGCCGGCAACCCGCTGTACGGCTGGAACATGCCAGGGCGCGGGCCGCTGATGCGCTGGCGGCAGGATCGCAACAACATCAAGCTGTTCAACACGCCCGGCATGCTGCTGGACACATCCAAGGCGGGGCTGAAGTCCAACTATGCCTTCATAGCCGGCTCGGTGGAGGCCAATCCGCACAACATCGGCCACGGCTGGTCCGGCGTGTGGATGTCCAACTGCATGATCTCGCCCAGCGATCCCATGTTCTGGCCCTTCCACACCTATTTCGACTGGCTGTGGGCGGCTTGGCAGCAGCATTACGACCGCTTCCGCTCCGACGGCGCCGACCCCGCGCAGTACTGGCCCAACGACGCCTATGCCGACGGCAAGCCCAGCAACAAGACCAACCCGCTGGGCCATCATCTGCGTGACACCATGTGGCCGTGGAATGAGGAGATCCAGCCCAAGCCGGTGGAAACCTTCAGCGCCCGCCGGCCGCCGCAGACGGTGGGCGGCCCCTTCGCGCCCTCCGGCGTTCCGGGCCTGTGGCCACAGGCGCCGGCCAGGCCCACGCCGGGTGAGCTGATCGACTATGCCGGCTATGTCACGCCCGACACCGACGCCGGCGTCGGCTATGACAACCTGCCGTGGTCGCCCAAGCAGCAGAGCCTGCCTTTCCAGGGCGACGCGCCCTCGACCGCCACGGCCCTGGCCGCCTTCCTGGCCAAGGACCGCCCGGTGGCCGACCGGGTGGACCAGGCGGCGCAGGTGGATCTGGCGGCGGCGTCCGACGCCACCGCCAAGTCCGCCATCCAGGCGGTGGCGCTGACGACGGGGGAGGATGCGGAGGTGCGCGCCGCCGCCCTGGACATCCTGGCCCGCGTCGACACGGCCACCGCGGTGGAGACGGCCTACAAGGTTGAGGGCGACGCCAAGCATCCGACGCTGGCCCACGCGGTGGAACGGGTGCGCGCCATGGAGATGTTCGCCAACCGACCGGTGGACACGCCGACGGAAACGGCAGCGGCGCCCGCGCCGAAAGCGGTGTCCGTGCTGGACAAGGGCCTGTACGCCGCCGCCCGCAACGGCGTGCCCGACAACAACTCGTGCGTCGTGGGTGGCCTGACGGTGGAGCTGCGGCGCTTCCTGGCGAAGCCGACCGACACGGTGCGCATCTTCCCGCAGGACGCGACGGCCTTCGTCGCCTCCACCAACCTGTTCGAGGCGGTGCCGGCGGCCAACAGCCGCCATGTGCATGGCCGGGCCGCCGCCAGCTGCGCCACACCCTTCAACAAGGCCGTGACGCTGGACACCATGCGCCGCCTTCTGAAGGCGAGTGCCACCACCCCCACCAGCGTGGGCATCGATTGGTGGAAGACCAAGGCGCTGGCCGCCACCGTGCTGGCCCACAGCGGCGACGGGAAAGACATCAACCTGGTCAAGGGTCTGGCGGCGGACGCCAAGGCCACGGTCGACGCTCGCGCGGCGGCCGTGAACAGCCTGCGCCACATGGACGAGGCGGCCTTTGAGGGCGTGGTGGGCGGCCTGGACCGGGACCGGACCGCCCCGGCGGAACTGAAGGCCCAAGCCATCGCCGCCGTGGGCGCCTATGTCCAGGACCATGGCCGCGACCTGCCGCCGGACCAGCGCGCCCGCCTGGCCCATCTGCTGGACACCCTGTCGGCCGCGTCGCCGGCGGAACAGGCGGCGCTGAAGACCGCGCGGCGCATGCTGGCGCTGGCCGCCGGCTGATCCCCATCATCCCATTCCCCCGGACGGCGCGCGGCCCGCAGGCGCCGCCGTCCGGTCCAGACAAGGAAAGACCCCATGGCCACTCCACCGACCTTCGACGACGTGCAGACCATCCTGTTCACCATCACCGCCTCGCAGGACGACATCCAGGCGCGCTATGAGATCTACGGCCGTCACGACGCCCAGGGCCGCTACAGCTGGGAAAGTGAGCGGGAACTGCTGACCTCCATCGCCAACCCCTATGGCGGCGGGCAGGCCAGCAGCGACACGCCGCTGATCCCCGATCTGCCCTATGCCACCATGAGCGACGCCGACATCACCCAGAAGTGCGCGCTGGTGCGCATGCTGTCGCCCAGTGCCGATGGCAAGACGCCGGCCCGCATGCCGGTGCTGAGCCCCGCCACGGCGCGGCGCCATGCCACCGCCGATGAATTGGCGACCATCCGCGACTGGCTGCGCACCGTGCCCTATCCGCGCGGTTTCTGACGCCGGGCGACCGCGACTCACGGGACCGGTTTGTGGATACGGTATCCCGATTGCCGGCGGGATGGGGCCCCGCTGGTTGCGCTGCGGGGGCCCTTGGGGCCATTCATCAACCCCAGGTCCGGCCCAAATGGTCCCCTGATGCCGCAGCAGGGCGCCCGGGCTTGCGGCGGCGGCGGCGGCCATGATCTAAGAATGCCATCAGGCACAAAGATGCCGACCGATCAGGGGGACCATCCTTCATGCGCATCACCACTTTCGTCTCGTGCTTCGCCCTGTTGATGGCCATGGGCGCGCCCACCTATGCCGCTGACAAGCCCGCCGACAAGCCGGGCAAGGAAGCGCCGAAGGATGACGGCGAGTTGGCGCCGTTCCCGGCCCCGAAGTCGGTCAAGCAGACGGCCACCATCGCCGGCAAGCGCGTCGAGTACACGGCCACCGTCGGCTCCCTGCCGGTGAAGGATGAGAAGGGCAAGACCATCGGCGAGGTGGTGTACACCGCCTACACCGTCGCCGGATCCAGCGCCGCCGCGCGGCCGGTGACCTTCGCCTTCAACGGCGGCCCTGGCGCGTCCTCCGTCTATCTGAACCTGGGCGCCATCGGGCCGAAGCAGGTGGCCTTCGGCAAGGCCGGCGACAGCCCGTCCGACCCGGCCGTCCTGAAGGACAACGCCAACAGCTGGCTGGACTTCACCGACCTGGTCTTCATCGACCCCATCGGCACCGGCTTCTCCCGCACCAAGGTGGATGAGGAACAGACCAAGAAGGCCTTCTATACGGCCGATTCCGACATCCATTACCTCAGCCGCATCATCTATGACTGGCTGCTGACCAACAACCGCCTGACCAGCAAGAAGTACCTGGTAGGTGAAAGCTACGGCGGCTACCGCCTGCCGCGCCTGGCCTATTACCTGCAAAGCCGCATCGGCGTGGGCGTGTCGGGCATGACCCTGGTGTCGCCCTACCTGGATCCGCCCGCCATCGGTGAGGCCGATGCCCTGTCGCCCCTGCCGTGGATGATCAACCTGACGGCCATGGCCGCCGGCAATTTCGAGCGCCAGGGCAAGCCCCTGAACGAGACCACCATGGGCCCGGTCGAGAAGTACGACCGCACCGAGTTCATGCAGGACCTGATGGCCGGCCCGCGCGACAAGGCCGCCACCGACCGCCTGTCCGCCAAGGTGGCGGACCTGACCGGCCTGGACCCCAAGCTGGTGCGCCGCATGAACGGCCGGGTGGACATCGGCACCTACCTGCGGGAAATCCACCGCGCCGACGGCAAGGTGGGCTCGGTCTACGACAGCAACGTCACCGCCTACGACCCGTTCCCTTCCAGCGCCGACGCCCGCTACAACGACCCGCTGCTGGACGGCCTGATCGCCCCCACCACCTCCGCCATGGCCGACTTCGTCACCAACCAGGTCGGCTGGAAGGTGGAGGCGCGCTACAACGCCCTGTCGTATGAGGTCAACAAGCTGTGGGACCGGGACGACACCGACAACCCCGTCACCGACCTGCGCAAGGCCATCGCCAACGACCCCAAGATGGCGGTGACCATCGTCCATGGCTGGAATGACCTGTCCTGCCCCTACTTCGGCTCGCGCATGCTGATCGACCAGATGCCGACCTATGGCGTGGCGGAGCGGGTGAAGCTGCGTATGTACCCCGGCGGCCACATGTTCTACGCCCGTCCGGACAGCGGTGCCGCCTTCCGCAAGGACGTGATGGCGATGTACGACGCCAAGTAAGGCGGGCCCGTTCGGGCGGACTGAGGTAAGTTGACGGCCGGCCGGGACACGCTCCCGGCCGGCTTTCTTTATATTACGCGTCTACTATTATGCGACGCGTGTGCCGCTTCCGGGATCGAACAGCAGCGGTGCGCCGGGCGGCACGCTTAGGCCCACGGTTTCACCCGGCGCCAGCGGCCGTGTGTCCATGGTGAACAGCTTCAGCCGCTGGGCACCCAAGGCCAGATGGACGACGCGGCCGGTGCCGGTGGGCTCCACCATATCGACGCGGGTGGGCACGCTGTTGGTGGGCGTGGTCAGGGCCAGACGTTCCGGCCGCAGGCCCAGGGTGACGGCGGCGTCGGAGGCCAGGCCGGCGGGTGGGGGTACGCGGGCCAGCGTCTGGCCTTCCACCACCAGGGCGCCGTCCTGCGCCAGTGTCGCGTCCAGGAAATTCATGGGCGGGGAACCCAGGAAGCCGGCCACGAACAGGTTGGCGGGGTTGTCGTAAAGGTCCTGGGGGCTGCCCACCTGCTGAATGGCGCCGTCGTTCAGGGCCACGATGCGGTCGGCCATGGTCATGGCCTCCACCTGGTCGTGGGTGACATAGACGCTGGTGGCGCCCAGCTCGCGGTGCAGCTTGCGGATTTCATAGCGCATCTGCTCGCGCAGGCGGGCGTCCAGGTTGGACAGGGGCTCATCGAACAGGAAGGCTTTGGGATTGCGCACGATGGCGCGGCCCATGGCCACGCGCTGCCGCTGGCCGCCCGACAGGGCCTTGGGCTTGCGCTCCAGCAAGGCGGTCAAGCCCAGCTTGGCGGCCGCGCCCTCCACCGCCCGGGTGATCTCAGCCTGCGGCAGGCGGCGCTGCTTCAGCGCGAAGCTCATGTTCTCCCGCACCGTCATGTGCGGGTAGAGGGCGTAGGACTGGAACACCATGGCCAGGTCCCGGTCCTTAGGCGCCACATCGTTCACCAGCCGGCCGTCGATGCGGATCTGGCCGCCACCCGGCTCCTCCAGCCCGGCGATCAGGCGCAGCAGGGTGGACTTGCCGCAGCCTGACGGCCCCATCAGGGCCACGAATTCCCCCTCGCGGATTTCCAGGTCGATGCCGCGCAGCACCGGGCCGCCGCCGTAATCCTTGCTGACGTTGGAAAGCGTGATGGTGGCCATGGGACGGGGTCAGCCTTTCACGGCGCCGGCCGTCAGGCCCTGCACCAGATAGCGTTGGATCAGCAGGAAGAAGGCGCCGACCGGCAGCAAGGCCAGCACGCCGGCCGCCATCATCTGCCCGAAATCGACCGAGAATTTGGAGACGAAGCCCAGCAGCCCGGCGGGGAAGGTGCTGACGGCGGCTGAGGAGTTCAGCATCAGGCTGAACAGCAGCTCGCTCCACGCCGCGGTGAAGACGAAGCCGCCGGTGGCCGCCAGCCCCGGCAGGGTCAGGGGCAGGATGACCCGCCGCAGGGCCTGGAAACGGGTGGCGCCATCCATCATCGCCGCCTCCTCCAAATCCTTGGGGATGGCCTCGAAAAAGGACTGCATGAGAAAGGCGGCGAAGGGCGTGTTGAAGGCGGTATAGACCACCACCAGGCCGGTCAGGCTGTTGGTCAGGCCCAGCGGCGACAACAGGCGGAAGATGGGCGCCACGATGATGACCAGGGGAAACATCTGGCTGATCAGCATCACCCCCACCACCCAGGCCTTGCCCCGGAAGCGGAAGCGCGAGAAGGCGTAGCCGGCGGCCGAGGCGGCGGCGGTGGCGAAGAGGCCGGTCGCGGCGGAGACGATCAGGCTGTTGCGGAAGAACAGCGGGAACTGGGTGTGGCGCAGGACGGCCCCGTAATGGTCCAGCGTGACGCGGGAGGGCCAGAGGCGCACGCCCTCGCCATACATCAGATCGTCCGGCGTCAGCGACACCTTCAGCAGCCAGAACAGGGGGAACAGGGCGAAGGCGACGAAGGCCGCCAACGCCAGGGCGTGCAGGGCGCGCGTGAAGGTCTTGCTCATGCCCGCTCCGTCATCACGTGGCGCAGCACCATGACGGCGGCGGCATAGGCCAGCAGCAACAGCAGCAGCACGGCCGCCACGGCGGAGGCGTAGCCGAAATCCAGGCGCTGGAAGGCCAGGGTGAAGATATAGCTGGACAGGATCTGGGTGGCGTCGGCCGGCCCGCCCTTGGTCATCACCACGATCAACTCGGCGAAATTGGCCACCCACACGGTGCGCAGCATGACGGTGATGGCGATGGTGGGGGCCAGCAGGGGCAGGGTGACGCGGCGGAAGCGCAGCAGCGGGCCGGCGCCGTCCATGGCCGCCGCCTCGTAAATGTCCTTGGGGATGGACTGCAAGGCTGCCAGCAGGGTGATGGCGAAGAAGGGGATGCCCCACCAGACGTTGGCGGCGATGGGCCCCCACAGCGCCAGGTGCGGGTCGGACAGGATGTTCTCCGGCGTGGCCAGCAGGCCCAGGCCGTGCAGCCAGTGTGGCAGGGGGCCGATCACCGGGTTGAACAGCCAGGCCCAGGTGAGGCCGGAGAGGAAGCCCGGCACCGCCCAGGGCAGGAAGACCAGGGCCTGCACCAGCCCCCGCCCGGGGAAAGGCCGGTCCAGCAGCAGCGCCAGGATGAGGCCGAAGCCGAACTGCAGCGCCACCGACACCGCCGTCCACACCACCGTGTTGCGCAGCGCCGTCCAGAAGCCGTCGTCGTTCAGCATCTCGCGGAAATGGTCCAGGCCGACGAAATCGCCGCTCAAGGGGTCCAGCAGGATCAGGTCATGGAAGGCGTAGGACAGGCCGGTGACCAGCGGCACCAGCATGATGGCGGCGATCAGCAGCAGCGACGGGGCGGTGTAGAAATAGGGTTCCAGCCTCAGGGCCAGGGCGCGGCTCATGGCTTCACGCTCCCAGATGGGCTTAAAGACATTTGTTTACGCCGGGCCTTGGTCAGGTAGGCGGCCCATTGCTTGTTCATGGTGGCGGGGCTGATCTGGCCCAGCAGGGCCTGCTGGCTGCTGCGCACCACCAGGCTGTCGGCGAAATAGGCGAAGCCCGGCAGGTAGGTGGGCATCAGGGTGGGCACCACGTCCGGGTCCGCCAGCTCCGCGAACCAGCCCTGGTAGATGGCGCCGGCGTACAGCGGGTCATGCGCGGCGGTGGTGTAGACGGGCAGGGCGCCCGTCTGCTGGTTCCAGGCCAGGTTGCCGACCGGGTCGTTCAGGGCCACCACCAGATCCCAGGCCAGATCCTTGTGCGCCGCCCGCTTGAAGATGGACCAGCCGGCGAAGCCCAGGGTGGGATAAGCCTTGCCGTTGGGTCCCTTGGGCCAGGGCGCCACGCCGAAATCGTCCGGCTTCATGCGCGCCTTCAGGGCGATCAGGGCGTCCGGGTCCTGGTCCACCATGGCGCAGGTGCCGGTGTAGAAGCCGGCCACCACCTCGTTGAAGCCCCAGTTGACGCTGTCCTTGGGCGCCAGGCCCTGTTGGTACAGGTCGATCAGCCAGCCGGTGCCGGCCACCCAGCCGGGATCGTTCAGGGCGCTGGTGCCGTCGTCGTGGAAGAAGGCGTTGCCACCGGCGATGCTGGCCCCGAACATGACCCAGCCGTTCAGGCCGCCCGGTCCACCCCGCAGGCAATAGCCGGACTTGCCCGGCAACTGGCTGATGCGGGTGGCGTCGGCGCGCAACTCCTCCAGGGTCTTGGGCGGCTCGGCGATGCCGGCCTGCCGGAACACCGCCTTGTTGTAGTAGAGCGCCCGCAAGTAAAAGCCATAGGGCAGCATATAGGCGGTGTCCGCCACCGACCGCGCCACGGTCAGGGCCCGGTCGTTCAGGCCCTTGGTCTCCGGCCAGCGTGCCAGATAGGGCTCCAGGCTTTCCAACTGGCCGTTGCCGGCATAGAGGGACAGCCAGCGGTCGGGCATCTCCACCACGTCGGGGATGTCGCCCGCCGCGACCATGGTGGCCAGCTTTTCGAACGCCGATCCCCAGGCCAGGGACGTGATTTCCACATGCGTGCCGGGGTGCTTCGCCTCGAACCCCGCCACCAGATGCTTCAGCGTCTCCGTCCGTTCCGGGCTGCTCAAGACCTCCACCAGCCGCAACTCATCGGCGCGGGCGGGAAGCGCGGACAGCGCGAGCGCCAGGGTGAGGAGCAGCCGTTTCAGCATCAGTGTTTCGCCGCCTTCAGCGCCTGGTCCAGGTCGGCCCACAGCGCCTCTGTCCCCTCCAGCCCGACATGTAGGCGCACCATGGTGGCCGGCACGCCGAAATCGAGGGCGGAGTTGGGGCCGGCGGCCTGGACATGGGTGACCAGGGCCGGCACCACCAGGCTTTCATGCCCGCCCCAGCTGACGCCCAGGTGGAAGAATTCCAACGCGTCGCACAGGGTGGGGATGTCGATGGTGTCCCTGACGGTGAAGGAGAACAGGCCCGACGTGCCAGTCAGGCCCGGCGGCAGGGCCCCCATCAGCGCCGGGTGGTGCACCGCCGTGACGTCCGCATGCTCCGCCAGCCGCCGCGCCAGGGTCAGGGCCGACGCCTCATGCGCCTTCATGCGGATGGGCAGGGTGCGCAGGCCGCGCAGCAGCAGCCAGGCCTCGAACGGTCCCAGCTTGGCGCCGATATAAGGGCAGATGGTGCGGCGGATGAGGCCGGTCAGCTCCAGCCGCCCGGCCACGACGCCCGCCACCGTATCGCTGTGCCCGCCGATGTATTTGGAGGCGGAGTGCAGCACCAGATCCACGCCCAGCGTGGCCGGCCGCTGGAAGACCGGGGTGGCCCAGGAATTGTCGATCAGGCTGACGGCGCCGTGCTTCTTGGCCAGGGCCGCCAGGGCGGCGACATCGTGCGCCTCCATCATCCAGCTGTTGGGGCTTTCCAGGTACAGCAGACGGGCGCCGGGCAGGGCGGCATCGACGGCGGCCAGGTCGGCGCCGTCGACATAGGTGGTGGCGACCCCCCACTTCTTCAGCAGCGTTTCGAACAGGCGGTAGGCGTCGGGATAGACATGGCGGACGCAGACGATGCGGTCGCCCGGCTGCACCAGCGCCAGCACGGCGCCGGAGATGGCGGCCATGCCGCTGGGGAAGCCGATGGCGTCCTCCGCCCCCTCCAGCGCCGCCATCTTGCGCTCGAACTCCGTCACCGTGGGGTTGGTGGTGCGGGAATAGACGTTGCGCGCGCGTTTGCCGGCGTAGGTGTCCGCCATCTCCTGGAAAGTGGGGAAGGTGAACAGCGAGGTCTGGATGATGCCGGGCACCACCGCCTCATAGGCGTGGGTCATCTCGTCATGCGCCACCAGGCGCTGGGCGAGGGCCACGGGGTCTTCGGTAAGGTCAGTCATAGCGGGGAGCCGGTTGTGGGGGACATGGCCTGGATGTCTTCTTCGACGATGGCGAGGATGCCGAGGGTCTTCATCCGCGCCGCCTCGGTATCGCCGGCGCGGATGGCGTCGAACAATTCCCGGTGCAGGGCGAAGGATCGGCGGGCGAAGTCCGGGCGGTCGAAGGGCTTTTCGAAGAAATGCTCGAACGTCTCGCGGAACTGCTCCAGCAACTGGCGGAACAGCGGGTTGTGGGTGGCGTCGTAGATCGCCAGGTGGAACTGTAAATCCTCCGGCCCGGCGGTGCCCTGGTCCAGGTGCACGCGCTCCATGGCCACCAGCTTTTCCTCCAGGACGGCCAGATCGGCCGGCGTGGCGCGGCGGGCGGCGGCCTCGCTGGCCGCGACCTCCAAGCCCCGGCGGATCTCCAGCGTCTGCAACAGACGGTCGCGCAGCAGCCCGGCGTCGATGGTCAGCGAGACATGGACGGCGCCGGGCGTGATGGCCCGCAGCAGGTAGGTGCCGCTGCCCTTGCGCGTCTCCACCAGGCCCCGCGCCTGGAACTGGCGGATGACCTCCCGCACCGTGGACCGGCCCACGGCCAGGCGGGCCATCAGCTCCCGCTCCGTCGGCAGGCGGTCGCCCGGCTGCAAGGCCCCCTCGGCGATGAAGGCCGCCAGGGCGGCGCTGACCGCCGCGATGCGGTCGGCGCTGGGCAGCGGCTGCAAGGCAGCACTGGCGGGAAGGGGGGATGCGGGCGGCGGTACCACGGCACCTCGAATGTCCCTGGGGGGGTATGATGGCAGGGCTTCAGCGCTGTCCCGGCGCCACCCCAAATTGGTCTGACATCTGATGATTGGTCGCGCGGTGTCGGCTGTCAAGCGGCTCTCGACGCCTGGGCCCCTCAACCCCATATCCTGACAAGCGATCGCAGGAGGCAGCGCCATGACCGAGAAGACGATCAAGATTCCGGGGCCCGATCATCCCATCACCATCGAGCGCAATCCCAGGCGGGTGGTCGTGACGCTGGGCGGCAAGGCCATCGCCGATACGCGTGAGGCGCTCAGCCTGCGGGAGGCGCGCTATCCCGCCGTCCAGTACATCCCGCGCAAGGACGTGGACATGGGGGCGCTGGAGCGTACCGACCATGCCACCCACTGCCCCTACAAGGGCGACGCTTCCTACTTCAGCATCCCCGCCGGCGGCGCGCGGGCGGTGAACGCGGTCTGGACCTATGAGGCGCCCCACGCCGCCGTCGGGGCGATCAAGGACCATTTGGCCTTCTATCCCGACCGGGTGGACTCCATCGCCGAGAGCGACTGAGGCAAAGGTGGCCCCGCTCAGGGCAGGCGGTTGGCGGACAGCTTGTCGCGCAGCTTGGCGGTCAGCCGTTGCGCGAATTCCACGCCGCGCGGATGCTCCTCCCGCAATTGCGGGCGGTGCAGCAGGCGTAGCTGGCGGCGCACGGTGGGACCGTCCAGGCGGATGCGGCGCAGGCGGTCCTCGGGGAAGCCTAGCGTGTACAGCCAGGGCATCACACCGATTGCCAGGCCGCTCAGCACTAGGCCGTAGAGCGAATTGACCTGGTCCACGCGGTAGCGGGTGGACGGCGCCAGATCGTTCTGTTGCAGGGCGGCTGATGTCAGCTCGCCAATGCTGCCGCCCGCGAAATGCACGATCTCCTGGCCGGCCAGGGCGCGCCACGGCAGGCGGTCGCAGGCGGCCAGGGGATGGTCGGCGCGCGCCACCAGCAGCATTTCATCCTCGAACAGGGGCACGCCTTCCAGGTCGTCATCGGGCAGGGCCTGCACCGTCACCACCAGGTCATAGGTGCCGCCGCGCAGGCCCCGGATCAGCTGGTCGGCGCGCCCGTCATGCAGGTGCGGGACGACCCCCGGCATGTCGCCCGCCAACTCGGCCAGCGAGGCAGCCACCGCCTCCATCGCCGTGGGGATGGCGCCGATGCGCACCGTGGCGATCTCGCGCCCCGCGACCTCATGCATGTCGCTGAAGGCGTTGGCCGCCGTGGTCAGCAGGCGCTGGGCGTGCGGCAGCAGCGAGACGCCGGCGTCGGTCAGCGTCACCTTGTGCGTCGTCCGGTCGAACAGGCGCACGCCCAGATGCGCCTCGATCTGGCGGATGCCGGCGCTGATCGCCGGCTGGGACACCGACATTTCCTCCGCCGCGCGGCAGAAGTTTCCCGTGCGCGCCAGTTCTACGAAGAAGCGGAGCTGGCGCAGCGAGACGGGATTCTTCCAGGCGGGGGGCGCGTCGATGGTCCGGGACATGGCCCTTTTGTAATAAGACAAACTTATAAAAACATAAATGTAAAAACTTTCCCCTCTGAACCGGGCCGCGTCATACTACAGTCATAGTCCAAACGGGGCGGGCCCAAGCAGGGCAAGTAGGGTGGCGGGCAGCCACCGGCCGCCGGGCCGGATTGGACGGGCGACGGGCGGCAAGCCGCGCGCCACCTCGGGGGAGGAGCCGCCGACCGGGCAAGTGTCGGGCGCGAAAAAATCAGACGGGGGCTCCATGTCAATCAGCAGGAAGGCGCGTGCGCGCGCCGGGCGTTTCACCGCGACCATCGTCGCCATCACCGCCGGGCCGCTGGCCGTCGGCCAGGCCGCGGCGCAGACCGCGTCCAGCGACACGGCGCTGACCGAGATCATCGTCACCGGCTCGCGCATCCGCAGCCCCGACGCCACCAGCGTCAGCCCCATCAGCACGGTCAGCGGCGAGGAATTGCAGCAGCGCGGCGTGACGCGGGTCGAGGACCTGATCAACACCTTGCCGCAGGCCTACGCCGACCAGGGCGCCGGCAACCGCGGCGGCACGGTGGGCGCCAGCGGCACCGCCACCATCAACCTGCGCAACCTGGGCAACCAGCGCACCCTGGTGCTGATCGACGGCCGCCGCCTGATGCAGGGCGACCCGGACCGCACCTCCGCACAGGCGCCGGACATCAACAACGTGCCGGCGGCACTGATCGAGCGCATCGACGTGGTCACGGGCGGCGCCTCCGCCGTCTACGGCTCGGACGCCCTGGCCGGTGTCGTCAACTTCGTCCTCAAGAAGGACTTCGACGGCGTCCAGGTCGACACCACCAACGGCTTCTACAGCCACACCAACAACAATCCCATCCGCGCCGTCTCGGCGGCGGCCAAGCAGGCCTATCCCGGCGGCGCCACCTTCGACGGCCCGCAGAACGACGTCTCAATCACCGCCGGCAAGAACTTCGCCGGCGGGCGCGGCAACATCACGGGCTTCTTCAGCTATCGCCACGCCGAAGGGGTGGGCACCTCGGACCGCGATTTCTCCATCTGCGGCCTGTCGGCCGGCGCCGGCGGCTATTCCTGCTCGCTGTCCAGCGCGACCTATCCGGCCCAGTTCCAGCCGCTGAACCTCAAGACGGGCGCCGCGCGCGGCACCTACACGCTGGACGGCGCCACCGGCAACACCCTGCGCACCTACAAGACGTCGGACGGCTTCAACAACGGCCCGACCTACGACCTGCAGTCGCCGGACCAGCGCTATAACCTGGACCTGTTCGGCCACTATGAATACGCGCCGGGCCACCAGGTCTATGGCGAGTTCATGTTCATGCGGGACGAGGCCGACATCCGCCTGTCACCCACCGCCGTGTTCAGCGTGGCGGAGAAGGTCAACTGCGACAATCCCTACCTGTCGGCGCAGGAGGTCAGCGTCTTCTGCACCACGGCGGGGCTGACCCCCGCCCAGACCGCCAACGTGGTGGTGTCGGAACGCGATGTGCAGGCGGGTTCGCGCCACGACTACACCACCCACACCGCCTATCGCGGCGTGCTGGGGGCGAAGGGGGACATCAGCGACGACTGGCAGTACGACGTCTACGCCCAGTACGGCCGGACCAACTATGACTCGCGGCTGACCGGCGACATCTCGCTGTCCAACTTCGCCAACGCGCTGCAGGCCGTGACCAATTCCAGCGGCCAGATCGTGTGCAAGACCGGGGCGGCCGGCTGCGTGCCCATCAACATCTTCGCCATCGGCGGCATCACGCCGGGGGCGCTGGGCTATGTGCAGCAGGACTTCTACCGCACCGGCTTCACCGAGGAAGTGGTGGCCAGCGGCGCCGTCACCGGCCAGCTGTCGGCCCTCACCAGCCCCCTGGCCCATAGCCCCCTGGGCGTGGCCTTCGGCACCGAATACCGCCGGGAGTCGATCGGCCTGACGCCGGACAGCCACTATTCCTCCAAGGACGTGGCGGGCAATTCGGGCGGTGAGTTCCCCATCTCCGGCGCCTTCGACGTGAAGGAGCTGTTCGCCGAGCTGACTGCCCCGCTGGTCCAGGACCGGCCCTTCTTCCACAGCCTGTCGCTGAACGCCGGCGCCCGCTATTCCGACTACAGCACCGCCGGCGACACCACCGCCTATAAGGCCGGTGGCGAGTGGGCGCCAGACACCAATATCCGTTTCCGCGGCAGCTTCCAGCGCGCGGTGCGCGCGCCCAACCTGGTGGAACTGTACGGGCCGCAGCAGATCACCACCGCCAACCTGACCGATCCCTGCGAAGGCGCCCACCCCACCGCCAGCCTGGCGGCCTGCCAGGCCTCCGGCGTGACGGCCGCTCAGTACGGCAACATCGCCCCGGCGGCGGGGCAGAAGTCCGGCGCCATGATCGGCGGCAACCCGGGCCTGCGGCCGGAAGAGTCCAACACGGTGTCGTTCGGGACCCAGATTACCCCCTCCTTCCTGCCGGGCGTGACGCTTACCGCCGATTATTTCGATATCGATGTGAAAAAGCTGATCTCGACCGTGCCGGCCACGATCGAACTCAGCCAGTGCATCGCCACCGGCACCTTCTGCAACCTAGTGGTCCGCAACCCCACCACCGGCTCGCTGGTCACCAGCGGCTATGTGGTCACCACCTACATCAACGCCGGCTATCTCGACACGTCGGGCGTCGATTTCTCGCTGTCCGCCAAATATGACGTGGCCGACCTGATCGGCGTGAACGGCCTGGGCCGGGTGGGGCTGAACTTCTCCGGCACCTTCACCGACAAGTATGAGATCCAGGTGCTGCCCAACACGCCCTCCTACCGGTGCGAGGGCTACTTCGGTGTCACCTGCGGCATGCCCATCCCCAAATGGCGCCACCGCATGGTGGTCGACTGGACCCTGCCGGATGGCGTGGACCTGATGGCGACCTGGCGCTACATCGGCGGCACCCGCAACGACAAGTCCAGCAGCGCTGTCTACCTGGCGGGCGCCTACCAGCCCTACGACGCCACGTTGCCCAGCGTCAGCTACCTGGACCTGGGCGTGTCTTTGGCCCTGACCGACGACATCAGCCTGCGGGTGGGCGTCAACAACGTGTTCGACAAGGACCCGCCCCTGACCGCCAGCACCGGCGGCCAGGTTTCCAATGGCGCTTTCTACAGCGGCATCTACGATGCCCTGGGGCGCTATGTCTTCACGAACGTCAGCGCGCGGTTCTGATGGGCCAAGGGGGAACGATGATGAAGCTCGTTCATGCCGCGCGCGCCGCGGCGCTGGTCCTCTCCCTGGGCGCGGCCTCTGGGGGCGCGGCCTCTGGCGGCGCGGCGGTTCCCGCCGCCGCGTCCGACAAGACCCTGGTCTATTTCGACAATGATTTTCTGGGCCCGGGGCAGAGCAACATCCAGGCCATGATCCCGCTGCTGCGCGACCCCAAGGTCGAACTGCTGGGGGTGGGCGTCGTCACCGGCGATGCCTGGCTGCAGGAGGAAACGCGGCACCTGCTGCGTTTCCTGGAGGTCGCCGGCCAGCCGGACGTTCCGGTGGCAAAGGGGGCGGAGATGCCCCTGCTGCGCACCCAGGGCGAGATGCGGGCCTGGGAACAGCGCTACGGCGCCATTCCCTGGAAGGGGGCCTGGAACGCGCCGCGCCCCGGCCGGGCCTATCACCCTGACGACCCGGCGCTGGTGCCGCCCCTGCCGGAAGGCGAGCCGCGGATCGCGGCGGTGCCGGAGGATGCGGCGCACCTGCTGATCAGCCTCGTGCGGGCCCACCCGGGCGAGGTCACCGTCATCACCGCCGGACCGCTGACCAACATCGCCCTGGCGCTGCGCCTGGCGCCCGACCTGCCGTCCCTGGCCAAGGAGATCGTGGTCGAGGGCGGGGGGCTGGACCTGGCCGTGGCCCGGGTCACCGGCAACACCGACTACGCCACCGACTTCAACTTCCTGTTCGATCCCGAGGCGGCGCACATCGTGCTGACCGCGCCGTGGAGGAAGATCACCGTCATGGGCAACGTCACCGGCAGCGTCAAGGTGACGCCGGAGCTGGTCGGCCAGGTGGCGTCGGCCGGCACGCCGCTGGCCCGCTATTTCCATGACTACGCCAAGGTCGGCCAGCCGCTGTGGGATGAGCTGACCACGGCCGTCGCCATCGACCGCTCCCTGGTCACGGAGGAGCTGGTGGCCCGCATGGATATCGACTTGCTGCCGGGGCCGGCCTATGGCACGGCGCAGATCTGGAAGGATGAGTTCGCCCCGCACCAGGGGGAGCAGACGGTGCACATCGTGCAGAAGGTGGACACCGCCCGCTTCCTGTCCGTGTTCACGGCCCAGGCGCGGAAATGAGGGGCGCGGAAATGAGGGGCCCGGCGATAAAGGCGCTGCTCGACCGCCGCTTCCACCTGGGCCAGCGCGGCACCAGCGTGGGGCGGGAAGGCGTCGCCGGGCTTACCGCCTTCATGGCGGCGGCCTACCTGATCGTGGTGATTCCGTCGCTGCTGGCCAGCGGCGGCATGGATCGCGGGGCGGCCACCACCGCCGCCATCGTCGTCATGGCCGCGGGCAGCCTGTTCATGGGGCTGTACGGCAACCTGCCCTTCATCGTGGGGCCGGGCCTGGGCGGCTCGGCCATCCTGGGCATCACCCTGGCCCAGACCGAGCACATTCCCTGGCCGGCGGGCCTGGGCATCGCCCTGCTGTCGGGTGTCCTGTTCCTGGTGATGACCCTGACCGGGGCGCGCACCCTGGTGATGCGCCTGGTGCCCGCCCCCATCAAGCTGGGCCTGGGGGCGTCGCTGGGCCTGTTCATCGCGCTGCTGGGCTGCCGCGACGCCGGCATGGTGGCGCTGAACACCAAGAGCGTGGCGCTGTCGCTGGGGGATTTCAGCCAGCCCGGACCCATCGTCGCCCTGATCGGCCTGGGTGTCGCCGTGGCCCTGCAGGCGCGCCGGCTGCCCGGCGCCATGCTGGCGGGCATCGTGGCGGCCACGCTGGCGGGCATCCCGCTGGGGCTGACGGTGCTGCCGTCCTCCCTCGTGGCCTTGCCCCGGTCCTTCCAGCCCATCTCGTTCCAGGTGGATATCGGCAGCGCCTTTTCGCTGACGGCCTTGCCCTATCTGTTCGCCTTCTTCGCGGGGGAGTTCTTTTCCACCCTGGGCACCACGCTGGCCGTGGGCGCCAAGGCGTCGCTGACCGATGAGCACGGCAACCTGCCGGGCATCGAGCGGCCCTTCCTGGTGGATTCCGTGATGGCGACGCTGGGCCCGCTGATCGGCATCCCGTCGGGCACGGCCCTGGTGGAATCCGCGGCCGGGGTGGAGGCGGGGGGTCGGACCGGCCTGACCTCGACCTCCGCGGCGCTGTGCTTCCTCGCCACCCTGTTGATCACGCCGCTGGTGATGGCGGTGCCCCGGCAGGCGACGGCGCCGGCGCTGATCCTGACCGGCCTGTCCATGTTCGGCACCATCCGCCACCTGGTGGCCGATGAGATCGGCGACCTGCTGCCGGCCCTGGTCATGGTGCTGGTGACCCTGGTGGCCAACAATTTCGGCACCGGCATCGCCGCCGGCATCCTGGCCTACGTCCTGGTGCAGATCCTTGCCGGG
This sequence comes from Nitrospirillum amazonense, assembly GCF_007828045.1. GTDB lineage: Bacteria > Pseudomonadota > Alphaproteobacteria > Azospirillales > Azospirillaceae > Nitrospirillum > Nitrospirillum amazonense_C. The sequence goes on from NZ_VITN01000004.1 coordinate 120,805, forward strand.
CGGGTGGCCCGCGTGCCGGTCGGGCTGCTGATCCTGTCCGTTCCGCTCGGCTATTACTTCTATGTCGCCGCGACCCGGCATTGAGCCGCCGCAGCGCTTATCATGGGCCTTTCATGACCATTCCCATCGCAGACACGCTTGCCACCGTGCCGCCGGCGCGGACCGGCCGCACGGTCACCGAGGCGCAGCGTGCCTTCTTCCGCGCGATGCCCAAGGTGGAGCTGCATTGCCACCTGCTGGGGGCGGTGCGGCCGCAAACCTTCGCCGACTTGGCGGCCAAGCACGGCGCGCCCGTAACCGGGGTGGAGATCGAGGCGTTCTACCGGCGCGGGGCCAAGCCCGTGGGCGTCCTGCACGTGCTGCGCGCCCTGGAACGCCACCTGCTGCTGGAACCGGACGACTTCCGCCGCATCGCCTACGAATACCTGGCGGATGCGGCGGCGGAGAACGTGCGCCATGCCGAGTTCTTCTGGAACCCCACCGCCACCCTGCGCGACACCGGCCTGGCCTATCGCGAGGTGCAGGCGGCCCTGGTCGCCGGCATCGCCGAGGCGACGGCCGACCATGGCATCAGCGGCCTGCTGATCCCGTCCATCGACCGCGAGGCCGATCCGGCCGCGGCGCTGGAGATGGTGGAACTGATGGCCGCCGTTCGCCATCCGCTGGTGCCCGGCATCGGCATCGATTATCGCGAGACGGATCGGCCGCCTGAGCTGTTCGCCGAGGCCTATGCCTTGGCCCGTCGCCAGGGCCTGCGCCTCACCGCCCACGCGGGGGAGTTCGGCACGCCCTGGCATAATGTGGAAACCGTGGTCGATCGCCTGGGCGTGGACCGGGTCGACCACGGCTACAGCATCGTCGACAACCCCGACCTGATGCGCCATTGCGCCGAGCGCCGCATGGTCTTCACGGTGGTGCCGACCAACTCCTACTACCTGCGCACCCTGGCGCCGGAGCGGTGGGCGGCCGAGCATCCCATCCGCCGCATGGCCGCCGCCGGCCTGGCCATCCACCCCAACACCGACGACCCGACCCTGCACCGGGTGAGCCCGGCAGGGGCGTGGGAGCTGATGTACAGCCACCTGGGCTTCGGCATTCCCGACCTGCGCGGCATGATGGCCGCCGGAATCGCCGGCAGCTGGGCCGATGCCGGGCAGCGGTCCGCCTGGCATGCCCAGTGGCCGTCGCTGTTCGACACCCTGGCGGCGGGGCTGGATTGGGAACCTTCTGCCCTATGACCGGCGCGACCCTGCAGGTCATCCGACTCAGCCGGGACGCCGCCGCGTCGGTGCCGCCCGCCACGGCGGCGATGGTCCGCCGCTGCATCCTGGATTGGTTCGGCTTAGCGATCGCGGGGGCGGACGAACCTGTCTCCCGCGCCTTGCGGACCTTGGCCCTGGCCGAAGGCGGGCGGTCGGCGGCTACCGTCATGGGTGGCCAAGGCGGCCAGGGCGTGACCGTGCGCCAGGCGGCCTTCCTCAACGCCGTGGCGGGCCACGCGCTGGATTATGACGACGTCTCGCTGGCCATGCATGTCCACCCCACCACCGTCATCCTGCCGCCGCTGCTGGCGCTGGCGGAGGAACGGGCGCTGGGGGGCGGGGCGGTGATGGCGGCCTTCGTCGCCGGGTATGAGGCGGCGGGCATGATCGGGCGCTGGCTGGGGGCGGGGCCCTACGACCGCGGCTTCCACATGACCGGCACCCTGGGCGCCCTGGGGGCTGCCGCCGCCTGCGCCCACCTGCTGGGCCTGGATGAGGAGGCGACCGCCCGGGCCTATGGGCTGGCGGCGTCACAGGCGGCGGGGCTGAAGGCGCAATTCGGCACCATGGCCAAGCCCATCCACGCCGGCCGGGCGGCCGAGGCCGGGCTGTGCGCCGCCCTATGGGCCGAGGCGGGAATTTCCAGCCGCGCCGACATCCTGGAGGCGCCCCAGGGCTACGCCGCCACGCAATTCGCCATTCCCGCCGGCCCCATCACCTGGGACGGCCATGAGTTGGACCGTAATTCCTTCAAATACCACGCCTCTTGCTTCGGTACCCATGGCGCCATCGAGGCGATCGCGGCGCTGCGCGCGCAGGGCCTGGAACCCAGGGACGTGCGGCAGGTGCGCCTGACCGTCGACGCCGGTGCCGACCGCATGTGCAACATCGCCACCCCCCGCACCGGCACGGAGGCGAAGTTCAGCCTGCGCTTCGTCGCCGCCTTGGCTCTGTCGGGCGCGGACACCGGCAGGTCCGGGCTGTTCACCGATGCCGTGACGGCCCGGCCGGACCTGGTCGCCCTGCGGGACCGGGTGACGGTGGCGTTCGGCCCCCGGGATTGGCCGCCCGACCTGGCGGCGGTTGAGGTCACCCTGGCCGACGGATCGCGCCGCGAGGCGCGTTGCGACACCAGTTTGATCGGCGCCGATGACGACCGCCTGCGCGCCAAGTTCCTGCATCTGGCGGGCACGCTGCCGGATGGGCACGCGCACCTTCTGGCCGGCCAGGTGGCCGGCATCGAGGCCGTGACGGATCTGCGGGCGCTGTGCCGCCTGGGACTGAGGACGGGGTAGGGTGGAGGCCTGACCCTTTTTCAACGAAGGGGCGAAAGGGGCCTTATGCCCGCCACATTCCGGCGCGCATGATCCTGGCAATCCTGTTCCACGCTTCCGGGTGCAAGCCCCGGGGTGGCGGTCTTGCGCGGTGGGGCGCGGGACCGTTACAGTATTGCATAAATGGGGGATGGAATGCGCGACAGGCTCATCAGGCGCTGGGAAATGGGGCGTGCGGTCTGGGTGCTGCTGACGCTGGCGGTCTTCCTGGGCCTGTTGCTCTGGGCGCGCACCGGCGGGGCCGCACCGGCGCCGGCCCGGACCTACAGCCCCGAATTGGTGGCGCGCAATTACATGGCGCCCGGGGGTGCCCAGCCGACCCATGCGCTGACCATCGGCAGCCTGGACATCACGGTGAAGATCATCGGCGGGGTGGCGCGCACCACGCTGTCGGCCACCTTCGCCAACCCCACCATGGCGGCGGTGGAGGGCGATTTCACCCTGGACCTGCCGGCGGGTTCCGTCGTCACCGGCTATGCGCTGGACGTGAACGGCCAGATGGCCGACAGCGTGCTGGTGGCTAAGCGCGCCGCCACGCTGGCCTATCAAAAGCAGGTGCGGCGCGGCGTTGATCCCGGCCTGGCGGAGGTGACGCGCGACAACGCCTTCCGCACCCATGTCTTTCCCATCTTCCCCAACCGGGGCCGCACCGTGCGGGTCGAGTTCGCCACCCCCATCGGCACGGACCAGCCCTATATCCTGCCGCTGGCGACCTTGGACCCGGTGGCCAAGGTCAACCTGCTGGTCATCGATGTCGATGCCGCCGCCGCGCCGGCCCTGGCGGGGCCGGACGGGCTGGACCTACACTGGGCCCCCGGCACGGGTGGGTTGGAGGCGCGGGCGAACGCCAGCGGTGTCACCCTGGGCGGCGCCCTCACCATCGGCGGCATGCCGCCGGTGGCCCCGGTGGTGCTGACCCGGCATCACAGTGGCGATACCTTTTTCGAGGTCTATGCCGCCGTGCCCGCCGGCGGTAATGGCGGCGCCAAGCCCACCGGCCGCGTGCGCGTCTATTGGGACCGGTCGCTATCGCGGCAGGAGACGGCGCCGGCGGAGCTGGAGCTGTTGCAGCGCTATCTGGCGGCGGTGGGCCCGAAAGTGGTGGATGTGGTGCTGTTCGCCGACGACACGCCGCGCGTGCTGTCCTTCAGCAGCGCCACGGCGGCGGACGAGGCGGTGGGCGCCCTGCGGGCCGTGAGCTACGGCGGCGCCACCTCCCTGCAAGGGGTGCTAAAGGCGGCGCCGGCGCCGGCCGACGCCTGCCTGTTCTTCTCCGACGGGCGGGTGACCGTGGACGCCTACCAGGCGGAACGGGTGAACTGCCCGCTGTTCACCCTGTCCAGCGGCGCCGACGCCGACCACGGCTTCCTGGCGGCGCTGGCCCGCAAGTCGGGCGGGGAGCATCTGGACCTGCGGGCGCGCGGTGTGGACGCGGCGCTGGCGCGCCTGACCAGCCCGGCCAGCCGCGCCATCGACGTGAAGGCGGCGGACGGCACGGCGCTGGACTTCACGGTGCTGCCGGCGGCACCCGATTGGGTGCGCGTCGTCGGTCGCGCCCCGCCGTCGCTGGGCGCCGTCAAGGTGACGCTGGCTGACGGGTACGCCCTATCCTTCGACCTGGACGATTTGCCAACGGTGGCGGACGACGCCCTGGGCGCGTTGTGGGCCGCCGACCGCGTGGCGGAGATGACGGCGTCCGACCGGCCGGATCAGAAGGCGGCCGTGGGCTTCGCCCGGCGCTACAGCGTCGCCGGCGGCGGCGCCGTCTTCCTGGTGCTGGAGCGGCTGCAGGACTATGTCGATGCCGACATCGCCCCGCCCGACAGCCTGGGCAAGGACCTGCAGAACCAGTTCGCCGCTGCGCGGGCCCGCGCCCAGCAGATCAAGGACATCGCCGCCGCCAACCGTCTGGGCCAGGTGGTTTCCGCCTGGCAGGAGCAGAAGGACTGGTGGGCCGGCCGCCGGCCCCCGCCGCCGCCGGCCCTTCCACCCCCACCGACGCAAGTCGTCACGAACAGCGCCACGGTTCGGCCAGTGCCGCCGCCCATGCCCATGCCGGCGCCCGCGCCGCCGCCGGTGGTCATGACGGCCAAGCCGCCGGTGGTGGCGCCGCCGCCGGCGCCCATCGTGGCGCCACCACCGCCGCCGCCGCAGGCGGTGCGCCCACCCGCCTTCGCGCCGCCGGTGGAGGTCAATATCGAGACCCCGCCGCCACCAGCCATGGCGGCGCCGGCGCCCAGGGCACCCATCGCCGGCCGCGCGGTGGACCAGGTGGTCGTCACCGCCAGCCGCGCGAACGGCCAGTCTGGTGGCGACAGTGCCGGCGCCATCGAGGTGGCGCCGTGGGATCCCAACCGCCCCTATATCCGTGAACTCAAGGAGCATCTGGCGGACGCCGAGGAGTTCCGGGCGGCGGTCACCACCCAGGCCGCCCGGTACGGCAGCCTGCCGGCCTTTTACCTGGACGTGGCGGAGTTGTTGTTCCGCAGCGGCAAGGCGGCCGAGGCCGCGTCCATGGCGCTGAGCGCCCTGGAACTGCCCAGCGCCGACACCGGCACGCTGATCATCGTGGCCGACGACCTGATGCGCTTTGGGCAGGAGGCCCGCGCCATTTGGCTGTATGAGAAGGTGCTGTACCTGGATGGCGACCGGCCCCAGCCCCGGCGCAGCCTGGCCCTCGCCTTGATTGACCGGGCGGAGCGGGCGGCCAGGCGCGGCGCCCCGGCGGCGTCGGTGCGGGCGGATTACGAACGGGCCATGCGCCTGCTGAACGAGGTCATCACCCGCACTTGGGATCCCGCCTACACCGGCATCGAGATGGTGGCCCTGATGGAGGCCAACCGCATCCTGCCGCGCCTGGAAAAGCTGGGCGTGCGCGACATCCCGCTGGATGCCCGCCTGCGGGACAAGCTGGACGTGGATCTGCGTGTGGTCCTGGAATGGAACGTGGATGCCACGGACATGGATTTGTGGGTGGATGAACCCTTGGGTGAGCGCGCCATCTACAGCCATCCCCGCACCGCCATCGGCGGCCGGCTGTCGCACGACATGACCCAGGGCTATGGGCCGGAGGAATATCTGCTGCGCCGGGCGCCCGGCGGTGAATACACCATCAGCGCCAACATCTACCGCACCGACCGCCTGAACCCGAACGGGCCCATCACCGTGCGCGCCCACCTCTACCGCAACTACCAGCGGCCGACGGAGGAGGCGCAGGTGATGCAGATCGAGCTGAAGCCGGGTGAGGACGGCACGCGCGTGGTGGGCCGGGTGACCGTGGGCGGCGGAACCGCGGCGGCGGGCGGGTCGCAGGGGCCTTGAGCCCTGGGTCCGCTTTTCCGGGGCTTGCCAGGCTGGTGGCGCCAAGGGGGGGGTGTCGCCGCTTTCGGGGCGGGGAATAGGGGGCATGCCGAATACGGGCGACGGACGGATGGCGTCTTGCCGGATAAGGATGATCCCATCCTTCTTGAGGAATGTCGCCATGATCCCGACCGCGCCGCTTCCGACCCTGACGCCCGAGCAGGTGGTGGACGGCCAGTTGCGCGCTTACAACGCCAAGGATATCGACAGCTTCATGGACTACTGGGCGTTGGATGCCCGCATCTACCAGCATCCCGACACGCTGCTGGCCAGCGGGGCGGATGAGATCCGGGCGCGCCACGTCGTCCGCTTCCGGGAGCCCAACGTGCACGGCCGCCTGTTGCATCGCGTGGCGGTGGGCGCGACCGTCGTGGACCATGAGGTGGTGACCCGCACCTTCGCCGACGGGCCAGGCACGGTGGAGGTCATCGGCATCTATGAGGTGCTGGCCGGCCGTATCAGCCGCGCCTGGTTCGCATCTGGGGCGCCGGTGCTGGCATGAGGCGCGTCGGCCTCGAAGAACGTTCCATTCCGCATTGAACGAAGGATCAGCCGCCGTGGCCATCACCCTCTATGGCATCAAGAACTGCAACACCATGAAGAAGGCCCGCGACTGGCTGGCCCGGCGCGGCATCGACTACGCCTTCCATGACTATAAGGCGGTGGGCATAGACGCGGCGCGGCTGCAGGAATGGTGCGCCGCGCTGGGTTGGGAAACGGTGTTGAACCGGGCCGGCACCACCTTCCGCGCGCTGCCCGACGCCGACCGCCAGGACCTCGACGCCGCCAAGGCGGTGGCCCTGATGGCGGCCCAGCCCTCCATGATCAAGCGCCCGATTCTGGACCTGGACGGCACGCTCATGGCCGGCTTCAAGCCCGAACGGTATGAAGAGGCGTTCGCCCGCGTCGGGCGCTGAACCCATTCCTGGGGGCTTGGTCATGATCCAGCCCCCAGGGATTGAATGTTCTCACGGCGAGTCCAAAAAAGGAACATGATGAGAACATTTCCGCTTGTGGTTCTCGGAACGTTCTGGCAACACTAAGCCCATGAACGGCTGGGCGTGAGAGTACGCCGGCTCCGGATAGACAAACGGTGGAGGGGTGAATGGCGTACATTGCGGTCCACGACACGATGCACGGTGTCGGCTTTGCCCCGAAATCCACGCTGCTGAGCCGCCGCGCCCTTGGCCGCGCAGGCGCGAACGGTGGGCGTCTGGTGCGGGACTTCTTGGCGCTGGCCAGCCTGTTCGCCACCCTCTACGGCGCCGTGCTGATCCTGGGCGCCGCCATGGGCGGCTGAGTCGCCACTTCTTTCGAGCTGCCGTCTCTTAGGCGGCGATCCAAATGAAAACGCCCCGCCCGAGGAAACCCGGGCGGGGCGTTTTCGCATTCAGCGCAAGCGAGTGCTGAAAGCCGGGGCATAAGCCCACCGGGCTCAGCGGCGCTGAGCCCGGTGGTAGGGGATGGGGATGGGCCGGGCCGCATGCTCTTCCTTGCGGCTGGCCGACATCTCGATCTCCATGCGGGCGATCACCTTGCGCAGCTCATGCAGCGCGTCGGTCAGGCCCTGCATGCCGCCTTCGGGATTGGCCTTCCAGGCGGTATAGGCCTCAGCGCTGCGCTGCGCGGCTGCGATCATGCGCTGGTCGGCCGGTTCCGTCGGCGTCTCGGCCGCTTCCAGGCGGGCGGCGTTGCGCTGCTGCTGGCGGTAGGGATATTCCGAACCCACCGGACGATCGCTGTTGTAAGGACGGTCCAGCAACTGGTCCATGCTGTCGGTGTCGACCGGGGCGCGGTTGCCCTGGCGGTCGCCATAGGGGCGCTGGCCCTGGCTGACGGCCGGCGGCTGGCTGCGTTCCTGGGCGGCATTGGCCACGGCGGCGCCGGTCAGGGTGCGGCGCTCGCCCCGCTGCGGACGATCACCGAAGCGGTCGCCCCGGGGCTGTTCCCCCTCGGGGCGCTCGGCCCGCGGTTCACGCTCCGGACGGCCTTCGCGACCCTCATAGGAACGAGTCTCCTGGGAGCGGCCCTCGTGCGAACGGCCCTCGTGCGAACGAATGGGGCGTTCGCCACGGGGGCCGCGCTCACCGGCGGCGCGCGGGGGGCGCGGCGGCTGTTCGGCGACGGGAGCGGCTTCCACGGGGGTGGGGGCCACGGGGGGGGCTTCCACGGCGGCGGCGGGCGCTTGTGGCGCCGCCGGCGCTTCCATTACCACCGGCTGCTCCAGGGGCAGGGCCGGGGCGGGGGCGGCGGGCGCCACCGCCTTGGGGGCGCGTGCCGGCTTGGGCGCGGGGGCCGCTTCCACGGCTGGCGCGGGGGCGGTGTCGCCCTCACCGGGCTGCGCCGTTTCGGCCTTGCGCACGATATACGAAATGGCGCTGGGCGTGCAGTCGAACTCACGGGCGATGGCCGACAGCGTGGCGCCGGCGCGATACCGTTCCAGAATGGACGGCCAAGCCGACTGCGGGATGCGACCGCGCCGCTTGGGGGCGTCGCCATCGGCTTCTTTCTCCACGCCTTCTTGGTTCTGGATATCGCTAGGCTGCCACAGGGGCTCTTGGGTCATGTCTGTCACACATCATTCAAAAGGCCGGCAGCCGAACGATGGGGGGCTGACCCGGCGGTCACGGACGGGTGTGTGCAAGGCGCGCCGTCGACACGGGCCAAAGCCCGCCGTGGCGGCGCCCCTGATGTCGTCGCCGTTTTACAACGACGGACCACACCTTTTAAAAGCGATATTCAAAACCCCTAAGTATTCCGGTGTCTTTTTAAGCAAAGACCAGGATACCGACGCGGCGCCACACGGGTATGCGCCCGACGGGCGACGACGCAAGGTTTATGAAAATCCAGTTGAACTGAAGTGCCGGGTCGCCGTTGCGAATGTCCGTCAGGGCTGGCCGGTGACACCCAAGTCCTGACCTTTATTTAAAAGAAAATCCTTGGACTGCAAGCGCTGATTCCATCGTCATCGCTCTTTTTTAAAAACCTCATTCGCCGACTCGCCCGCAGCCCCCCGGATGGCCGTACCGACGGCCGTGTCGGCAGGCCGTCGGCCTAGGCGGAATGGAGGGCGCCTCACCCGGAAGGCCAGAGTCCCCGGGCGTTTCGGTGCCGGGGGCCTGTACACCGTTGCCACCGTCTTCCTTGAAGCCCATCCTCCCGCGACTCAGGATCCCTATCCCGGCCCACCTTGCCGTCCGGGGGTGGCGCTGCTATGCCCATGGGCCATGGCCAAGCGATCCGCACCCTCCCGTTCCGCCGCATCCGCCCGTCAAAGCGGCAGCCGCCCGAAGAGCGCCCGCCGCACGGCAGGCTCTGCGCGCAAGGTGCCGGCCGCGCCCCCGCCGGTATCCGCCCGCATCACGCCCCGGGCCCGGTGGCATATGGCGGCGGCGGCCCAGGTGATCGTCGGCGCGGTGCTCATCTTGGCTTCACCCGCGCTGTGGGCGGCCATCGTCGCCCTGCTGCTGTTCGCGGCGGCGGCCGGCACCCTGATCCGGGCCCGTCGCCAGGCCTGACCGCCCTTTCCAAGACGGCCCCCCAATGATGCCCCCGGACGGGCCATCCGCCGATAAGGTTAGCGCTGGATAGGCCAAAGCCAGGCGGCGCCGCGCACGCCGCTGGAGTCACCATGCCGCGCCGGGCGGATGGGCGTGCTGACATCGGGGGAGAAACACCAGGCCGCCAGCCGCCGCGGCAGGCGCTCATAAAGATGGGCCATGTTGGACAGGCCGCCGCCCAGGATGATGACATCCGGATCCAACAGATTGACCACGCCGGCCAGCCCGCGCGCCAGCCGGTCGACATGGCGGTCCAGGGCCGCCTGCGCCGGGCCGTCGCCGCCCGCGGCCAGGGCGGCCACCTCCAACGCCGTCAGGGCGCGGCCGGTGGCGCGGGTGTGGTCGTCGGCCAGCCCGGGCCCGGAGACCCAGGTTTCCAGGCAGCCCCGACGGCCGCAGTAGCAGGCGGGGCCAGGCCGTTCGTCCTCTTTCATCCCAGGCTCCTCGCCAGGCGCGTCCGGTGGCCGCGGCCAGGGCAGGGGACTGTGGCCCCATTCGCCCGCGGCGGCGTGCCGGCCGGTGATGATGCGTCCGTCCACCACCACGCCCCCGCCACAGCCGGTGCCCAGGATGGCGGCGAAGACGGTGCGACAGCCGGCGCCGGCCCCATCGGCGGCTTCTGACAGGGCCAGGCAGTTGGCGTCATTTTGCAGCCGGACAGGCCGGCCGATGGCTGCCGTCAGGTCACGGTCCAGCGCATGGCCGTTCAGCCAGGTGGAATTGGCGTTCTTCACCAGGCCGGTGAGGGGGGACAGGACGCCGGGTATGCCGACGCCCACGCTGGCCGGGGCCGGCGCCCCGACCTCGGCATCCAGCCAGGCGATAAGCCCGGCCACCGCGGCCAGGGTGGCGCCGTAATCGTCGCGGGGCGCCGGAATGCGGCGGCGGGCCAACTCCTCCCCCTGGTCGCCCAGGGCCAGCCCTTCGATCTTCGTCCCGCCCAGGTCGATGCCAATCCGGGCCATGGCGCTTCCTCATTTTTTATGGAACGGTCATGCCCAGGACCCCGCCCTTATGGGCTAGGTCGCGCCCGACTCTTGCTCATGGTGGGCATGCGGGGCTAAAAGTACAAGATGTGGTGGATGCGGGGGCCTGATCGCGGGCGTTCCCCCTGGCCTTGACCGGCGTGGGGGATGTCTTCATGGGGATGTGCCGCGCCGCCGCCACGATGCCGATCGTTCCGATACTGATATGGATACCCGCGCCATGACGCGTGCCCGTTTGCTCGCCGCCCCCCTCCTGTCCCTTGCGCTGGCCGCCGCCGTAAGCGCGCCGGCCTTCGCCGCCGACAAGACGACCCCGGCCAAGAAGGCCGCGGCATCCAAGAAGGCCGCACCGGAAAAGGCCGCCAAGACACCCCCCAAGGCGGCCAAGGTGTCCGGGCCCTGCTATTCCCCGACGGAGTTTGATGCCGAACAGGCCATCCGCTACCACACCCGCCTGATGGTGATCGGCCTGACCTGCCAGCAGCTGGGCGGGAACTACGAAGGCCTTTATGTGCGCTACAAGAAGTTCACGCTGGCGCATAGGACGCAGATCATCGCTTGGGAAGACTCGCTGATCGCCCACTACCGCAAGACGACCAAGGGCAACCCCAACCGCGCGCTGGACACCCTGCGCACCCACTTGGCCAATGAGATGTCGCAGCACATCGCTGCTGTCTCTACGGACATCTACTGCGCCCAGCATGCCGATATGCTGGCCCAGGCTGAGCTGATGAGCGACGCCGACGTGGTGAAGACCGTCACCAACGACGCCGTCGTCCGCGTGTCGGAGCTGCCGCGCTGCGACCTGCCGCCACCGGTCATGACTGCCGCCACGGCCAGCGACCGCATCACCGGTCCCACCCCCGCGGTCGCGATTCCCACCGCCGCCGCGAAGGACGCCGGCGGTGCGGCCAGTGGCGCGTCCCACTAACGTCAGCGCCACAGGTCATAAGGCCCATGCCCGAATTTCCGGGTGTGGGCCTAAGAGCCAGCCCGGGTGGGGGATAACAAAGGGCTGGTGACAAAGTAACGCTATGCCCATAAGCGTGGTGGAAATCGTAATGCCGGGGATTGTTTAATCCTCTCCGCAAGTCGGCGCCCTCCCCGTGAGGCGCGCCTGATGAAAGGAGAATGGGTTATGCCCAATAGAATAGCTCTCCGCGAGGCTCTGGATATTACGCCCGCTGGTGATGAGCCTATTGAATTTTCGCCCATCCATGACCCCACCTCTGACCATGGAACGAAAGTCGCGCCCCCGGCCCACCCGATAAGTTCGGCGCTGCCCGATCCGATGGCATATGTCATTGAAATCGACGAGGAAGCGATGGGACTGGTGACGGTGCATCCCGACGGCATGGCCTTCCACGCGGTTCACGTGCGCGCCCAGGCCCTCGATGGGCAAGTCTTCGCCGACGCGGCGGCGGCCCGTGCTGCGGCAGAATCGGCATTTTACGGTCGTGAATAACATTGGGGCTAACTAAAGCCCTAAGACCGTGCAATATGCGAATGGCGGATGGCGCCTCCGCTACTTATGCAAACCGCGGCCCTTGAAAATCCCTGCCTCAGTTTAACCTCATTTCCATCCGATCAACGGCGTGTCCTGACGGGCCGAACGGCGTAGCTCACAAGGCTGGGTTGCTCCCCGTTCGGTGTTGAAGGATTGAATTAACTCAGGACGTTGTCTAACCCTGCCGTTCGGCGGGACAATCAAAGGCGCCATGTCCTGGCGCGAAGGGTAGTCTTAATTCAACCGAGGGTTCCTTTGGGGAGACGTACCCCTCGGTCAGAAGGAGGAGAAACGACGAATGAAACTCCGTCACTCATTACTGTGCGCGGTGTTCGCGCTCGGTCTGCCGGCCACCGCGCTGGCCCAGACCAACGAGGGCTACTACCTCGGTGCCCAGGCCGGTGTGAACTGGGCTGACAAGACCGACCTGAAGGGCCCGGCCTACACCGACAAGGCCGACTTCACGACCTCGCCCACGGGCCTGGTCGAGGGTGGCTACAAGTTCGGCAACGGCGTCCGCGTCGGTGCGGAAATCGGTTACGGTGGCAGCACCGTCGGTGACATCACCGGTGGCGGCCCGGGCCGTGCCGGCGGCGCCGGCGACCTGACCGCCCTGACCTTCATGGCCGTCACCTACTACGAGTTCAACGTCGACAGCCCGCTGCGTCCCTATGTCGGCGCCGGTATCGGTTTCGGCCGTTACAAGTTCGACGGCGTGGGCGACCTGTACACGCCGGGCCTGTCGGTGGAGACCTCCACCACTGCCTTCACCTACCAGCTGGCCGCCGGCGTCGCCTACGCGCTGAGCGACAACCTGGACTTCACCGTCGGCTACCGCTTCATGGGCACGCCGGACACCACTTACGAGCCGTCGAACGCTCCGAAGTTCAAGGCCGGCTACCAGAACCACTCGGTCCTGGTTGGCCTGCGCTACACCTTCGGTGCCCCGCCGGCTCCGGCGCCCAAGCCGACCCCGACCGTGGCTCCGCCGGCTCCCCCGCCGCCCCCGCCGCCCCCGCCCCCGCCGCCGGCTCCGTCCATCTCGCGGAACTTCACGGTGTTCTTCGACTGGGACAAGACGGACCTGTCGGCTGACGCCAAGACCGTGCTGGACAACGCCGCCAAGGACGCTGCCACCGGCCATATCACGAAGATCAACGTGACGGGCTACACCGACCGCTCCGGTTCGGACGCCTACAACCTGAAGCTCTCGATGCGCCGTGCCGAGGCTGTGAAGGCTTACCTGACGTCCAAGGGCGTCGGCGCCTCCATCGCCACCGACGGCAAGGGCGAGTCCGATCCGCTGGTCCCGACTGCGGACGGCGTGCGTGAGCCGTCCAACCGTCGCGCCGTCATCATTTTCCCCTGATCCAGTCAGGGGACCGGTGAGCGGGCCTGGGCAAACCCCAGGCCCGGCTTTCCGGCCGGATGAGAGACGACGCCTTTCGGATCTCCGGCCCCAGGCTCCCGCCATGGGGCCGGAACCGGACGGTGGAAATAAGAAAGGGGCGCCACCCGGCTGGGCGGCGCCCCTTTTCTTTTTGCGCTTGAGGCCGCGTCGGCTGCGATGGTCGCCGACGCCATGCGGGGATGGTTCGGTCAGCTCAACGGACCAATGCCGCGCTGGATGGCCCAGACGGCGGCCTGGGTGCGATTCTGCGCGCCGATTTTGCGCATCACGTTTTTGAAATGCATCTTCACCGTGGACTCGGTGATTTCCAGCCGGCGGGCGATGGATTTGTTGGATTGGCCCGCTAGCAGGCAGCCCAGGATTTGAATCTCGCGTCGCGACAGGTCGGCGGTGGCCGCCACCAGATCGGCCGGCGTGGGCCCCTGGGGCTGCTGCGCCTGGGCCACCAGGGCGGCGGCGCGCGGCGGAAACACGGCATCGCCGGCCAGGATCAGTTCCAGCGCGTCGCGCAGGGTGGCGACGCCGGATGATTTGGACAGGTGGCCGTCCATGCCGGCGAACAGGCTGGCCTTCAGCACCGAATCACTGGTGTCGGAGGTCAGCACCGCGATGCGGGTCTGGGGCGCGGACGCGCGCAGGCGCCGCAGCTCGCTGGCCACGCGCGGCGGGTCTATGCCCCAAGGATCGACCATGATCAAATCGGGCGCCGCGATGTCCCGCAGCACCTTCATTGCTTCCTCAACCGAAGGGACGGGCGGTAACAGCTGAAAGCTATCTTCCCCCAGCAATGTACCCAGTGCCGCCCCGAACAACTGATCCTGGTCGATCAGAAGAACGCTGCGGCCTGTCATTGCCTATTCCCCCATTGTGATTGCGGTCTCCCCCACCGGAGACTGTTTATTAAAAATTTTACTAACATTGTCATGGATGCTCGTGAAATGTCGACGCTAACCTGTTAACGGCCCATTTGCCCCACGGCCAGGTAATAGATCGCCAGTTCTATTGCGACAATCCTATGGGAAAGTGACCCCGAACGCCATGTTTCTGTTGCGGCATGTCTGAAAACGGGTCACAGTCTGTCACATCGTGAGGTGGATCGTTTGGCCACCCGGGAAATCGGAAGCCGCCTAGGGGGTACCACGGCGGAAATGGGGTTCTCGGGAAAAAGGTTAGGCTGCCCCATTTTGGCCGTGATCGAATGGTCATAATGGTGAAGATGTCGCTAGCCAGTCAGGGTCACGCATTCATCGAAAGTGTCGGTTCGGGGCCAAAGGTGCCGGAACCGACGGGCGATCATCAGGGACCTGCCACGCGGGGCCCGATGTCGGATGAAGCGTTTTGGATGGCCTGGGCCGGAAGTGGCCGGACTCGAACGTGGGGTTTCAGATGATGAGCATGACCGCGCGTTTTCCCGGGACTGTCAGCAGTCTAGCCGAGGATGGTTTGGAAAACGGAATTGCCGGCGTGGGCGCTTCGCCCCGCCACCGCACTTTTCTCGTCGTGGATGGCCAGGCCCTGGTGCGCCGCGGCGCCGCCCTGATGCTGACCACCCAGTTCCCGGGTGCGTCGGCGCTTGAGGCCGGCACCGTGGAGGAAGCGCTGACGCAGGCCATGTCCGCGCCGGGGATCGATCTCGTCCTGCTTGACCTGGACAGCTTGTCCGGCAGCCGGGTCGAGGCCATCGCGCAGCTGACTTCCGCCCTGGGCTCCGTGCCGGTGGTGGCGGTGTCCGCCGTGCAGGAAGGGGATGAGGTCATCGCCTCCATCCGCGCCGGCGCCCGCGCCTATGTGTTGAAGACGGGGCCGACCGAGGTGCTGGAGCGTACGCTGACCCTGATCCTGTCGGGTGAGAATTATGTGGCCATGCCGCGCCAGGCGCTCACCGCCGCCTTGGCGGGTGTGCGCGGTGCTTCGGGCCCGGCCATGGGCCAGGCCCCGGCCAACCGCGAGGCCGCCTTGGCGGACCGCCTGACGGAACGCCAGCAGGACATTTTCCGCCTGATCCTGGCCGGCTGCTCCAACAAGGAAATTGCCCGCGAACTGGGCGTGCTGGAAGGCACGGTCAAGGTTCACGTGCGCGCGGTGATGCAGAAGCTGGGTGCCAAGAATCGCACGCAGGTGGCCGTTGCCGCCGCGCGCAGTGGCTTCGGCAGCATGGCCTTCATGGCCGGCACGCTGACCAACTAAATCGACGGCATGTTCCGGCCCTCCGGGGACCGGCGCACGGTGCAGGGGCCCTCGGGCCCCTGTTGCCGTTTCTGGGGCCGCCGCCCCGCCGTTTGCCTATGCCGTGAATGCGGGAAAAGGGCACCGACCGGCATGAGCGTCGGCTCAAGCCGGTACCGGTATCCAGCATCTCCGGTATTCAGGGTCCCCGGTATTCAGGGTCCAAGGGACGGCTCAATCAAACAGCGCGTCGATGTCCGCCTGCGAGATGGTATGGCCGCCGTCCTTGACGGGCCCGTGCAGTTCCAGGCCCTCGTCATGCTTGTGGATGGAGGGGGGCAGGGGCATGGTCTCGAACTCCTTGGTGTTCCAGACCGACATCATGGCCTCGATCCGCTCTTCAATGAAGCTCAGGGCCTGGACGACCTTGGTGATTCGCTGGCCCGTCAGGTCTTGGAAGTTGCAGGCCTCGAAAATGCGCAGCGTGACCTCGTTCAGGTCCTTGAGGCGGGAGTTCTGGTAGCCTTCCGGCAACTGCGAACGGACCTCATTGGCGATGTCATCGATCTCTTCGGCCGCCTGGATGATGCTGTTGGTGGCGGCTTCGGTGGAGGCGACGACGGCGGTCAGCTGTTGGCTGGCCTCCATGAACGTGTCGTCCTTGGCCAGCGGATGGCGCAGGGCCGCCATTTCCAACTTCGTCGCCTTGATGCGGCCGGCGATGTCGGCGATCTCGACATGGATCGCCTCGATCTGGGTATGGTCGGTGTTGAGGAAACGGTCCAGCTTCTGGCCCAGGTGCTGGATGGCCTCCATCACCTCCGTCGTGTCCAGGCGAATTTCCTGCGCCGGAGTCAGCGGGGCCAGGGCGGCCGGGTTCAGCGTGGTGGCCGGCAGCGATAGGGCGTCAACGGTGCCGGGTTGGTCCTGCGCCCGCCGCTGCCGTTGAATTTCCGCCATGAAAGGCCGCTGACCGTTCTGCGCCATCCGCTGGATCCTCTTTCCCCGTCGCATCCACTGATGTCGCGCAAGGCGAACCTAACCGAAAGGCTATGTCCTTAGGCAATATGTTCGCCGGCGACCCATTCAACATGGGCGATACCTTGGGTGAAGCCAAGGGCCTCGTGCAGGGCCGGCAGCATTTGCCGCAAAGTTTCATCCAATTGCCAAGGCGGATTAACCAAAATCATGCCGGAGCCGTTCAGGCGGTCCATACGGGCGTCGTCGTTCCAGGTCAATTCGGCGGCCAGGATTTTCGGAATGCCGTTGTCCTCCAACCGCTGATGCAGGCGCCAGCTTACGGCGCGGTCCTTGATGGGATACCACAGGGCGTAGATGCCGGTGGGCCAGCGGCTGTGCGCCAGGGCCAGGCCGGCCACCAGGCGGTCAAAGTCGTCCGTGGCTTCGAAGGGCGGGTCGATCAGCACCAGGCCGCGTTTTTCCTTGGGCGGCAGGTGGGCTTTCAACGCCGTCCAGCCGTCCATGTGGTGCACCGCCACTTGGCGGTCGCCCCGGAACACGCCCTTCAAGGTCTGCGCGTCTTCCGGATGCAGTTCAGCCAGAATCAGGCGGTCGTTCTCCCGCAGGAAGGTGCGCGCCAGGCAGGGGGAGCCGGGATAGCTGCTGACGGGCCCGGCGGGCTGGCCGGCGGCGGCGCGCACGGCATCCAGATAGGGGGCCAGCGCTTCGGCCGCGGCGGCACCCAAGGTTCCCGCCTCGGCGGCCTGTAGCAGGCGCTGGATGCCCAGAGCGGCCTCACCGGTGCGCGTGGCCTCCTCCCCCGTCAGGTCATAGCGTCCGATACCGGCATGGGTGTCCAGGACGGCGAAGGGGGCGGGCTTGGCGGTCAGGCGGGTCATCAGCAGCGCCAGGATGGCGTGCTTCATGACGTCGGCCGGGTTGCCGGCGTGGAAAGCATGGCGGTAGTTCATGGGGCTGGAGCATGCCAGCAAGGGCCGGCACCGGCAATCGCCGTGGCCGCGACCCAGGAAAGCGAAAGGCCGCCCGATCGGGGGCGGCCTGTTCAGCGGCGGGTCAAATGGGGGTGGATCAAACGGGAAGGGAGATCAGCCCACCGGCTCGGTCGTGGCGCTCTGATAAACGCGGCGGGTACGCGGGGTCACGGCCGTGCTTTCCTCATCGCTGCAGCCGTTGCCATCAATCAGCGAGGCGTTGACGGAGTTCAGGCTGACCAGGTTGCTGCGAACCTTGCACGCGTAGGCGTGGGCGGTCTTGCCGCTGCTGCCGTTGTAGCGGGCGACCGCAGCGGCCCAGCTGCCGGCGGTGGCGCGCAGACGGGCCAGCATACGGGCCGCGTACTGCACGTTCTCCTTGGGGTCGACGATCTTTTCCACCGGGTGGAAGGCCGCCTTGTGGTCGGACAGCGACAACTGCATGCAGCCGGCGGTCACGTCCTGGCGCAGGTTACCCTTGGGATCGCGCAGATATTTGGCGGCGGCGGTCGGCGTCGACACGAAATGGGCGGTGCCCTTCACGTTGACGGCGTAGGCCTCCGAGGAAATGGACTGGCCGCTTTCCACCAGGGCCACGGCCAGGAGCAGGCCGGACGGCACCCCAGCTTCCTTTTCAGCCTGCAGGATGTGATCCAGGCAAGCGGCGTGAGCGGCGGGCGCGGCGGCAAGCAAACCCAAGCCGACGAACAGCCCGGCGATGGCGGTCTTGAAGAGGCGGGTGGTGGAGCGAGGGGCGCCTGCGGACACGGATTCGGACTCCCGGCCTAGAAGGGCGTCGCTCCGGCGGCGCGCGATCTGCATGAGAGTCCTCCATCTATCGTCACTGGCGTCGACGACCTCGTGTCGCGACATCCATCTGGCGTCTGTGCCGGTTCCCCAAAGCACATCCCCGCTCGCGGGCGGGGTATTCCATCAGATCACCGATACTCAGTGCGGTGACCGCTCCCTAACCGAATGGGTCGAACTACCGTTGCCGTCTGTCCGTAAGGCCTATATCCATGCAACGGCCGCATAGCAATTGCAGACAAAACGCAGCAGGTCAATAAAAAATATGACCGGAGTGTGGCAGCCGCGCCACGCTGCGCCCCTGTCAGCGGCGGCACCATGCCCCATGCGGCTCAGGATTCCAAGCCCTTAGCATGCGTCATGTTGCCCCCGTGTGAACTGCGGGACCCTCTACAAATAGCGCGACGGCGCAGGTTGCCCCCCAGGAATGGAGGGGCCATAAGGGGCTCTCGGTCCACGCCCTGAACCTCGAGTCCGACTATGACCTTCGACAGCTTTCCCGATTATGAACAGCGGATGGCGCAGGCCTATGACGCCTTGGATGCCGGGGACGAGGCTGCGGCGGAGGCGGCGCTGACGGCGGCCGTGACCCTGGCGCCGGAGGCCGCCGAGGCCCGGGGAGCCTTGGGGGCCGTGCTGCGCCGCCAGGGCCGCTTCCTGGAGGCTGCCGCCCAGTTCGCCGCCGCCACCACCGCGGAACCTGGGCGCGCGTCCTGGGCGCTGGAGCAGGCGGCGTGCCTGGCCGACGCCGGCCATACGGAGGACGCCTGGGCCCTGGCATGGGCCGCGCTGGCCCGCCGGGCGGATGACGCGGCCGGCCACCGCCTGGCCGCGCGGCTGCAACTGGCGCGCGGCGAGACGGCGGCCGCCTTGGCCCATGCGCGCGAGGCCCGCTTCCTGGCGCCCCACGACTTGGACGGGGCCGCCGAGGTGGGGCAGGTGCTGGTGGATGCCGGCGACCCGCTGGCGGCGGCGGAAATGCTGGAGCCGCTGCTGGCCCACGCCCATCCGGCCGATCCCGCCCGCGCCGGCGCTCTGGTGCTGCAAGGCCGGGCGTGGGCCGCCCTGGCGGAGGGGGAGAAGGCGGCGCGCTGCTGGCGCCAGGCGCTGGAAGCCGATCCCGAGGATGCCGGTGGCGCCGGCCGTCTGCTGGCGGCGCTGGAGGCCGCCACGGCCGCCGGTGGCGCCGATCTGACGCCCACCTATGTGAAGGCACTGTTTGATCGCTACGCCGACCGTTTCGACACCGACCTGACGCAGAAGCTGCGCTATCAGGCACCGCAGTTGCTGCGCCAGGCGCTGGACACGGTGGGGGTTGGGGCGGGGCTGGACGTCCTGGACATCGGGTGCGGCACGGGCCTGGGGGGTGTGGAGGTCAAGCCGCTGGCCCGGTTCCTGGCTGGCGTCGATCTGTCGCCGCGCATGGTGGAGCACGCCCGCGCCCGCGGCCTGTACGACCGGCTGTGGGACGCCGACCTGATGGGCGCCCTGGCGGAGGCGCCGGGCGCCTGGGACCTGGTGCTGGCGGCCGACGTGCTGGTCTACCTGGGCGACCTGGCGCCGGTGTTCCAGGCGGCGGCCGGGGCGCTCAAGCCCGGCGGCCGTTTCGCCGCCACGGTGGAACGCTGGTCGGGTGAGGGGCCCTACGCCCTGCGGGAAAGCCGCCGCTACGCCCATGCGCGGGAACATCTGCTGGCGGCGGCCGGGGAAGTGGGCCTGGATATGGAACATTTGGCGCCGGTGGCGCCGCGCTGGGAGAAGGGGCGGCCGGTGGATGGCCTGCTGTTCATCCTGCGCAAGGGAACGTGAGGGTCAGAGCAGCAAGGCCAGCAGCAGCGGTACCGCGAGGGCGGTGATCAGGCCGTTCAGGGCCATGGCGATGCCGGCGAAACTGCCGGCCAGCGGGCTCATGGTGTAGGAGATGGCGGTGCCCACGCCGTGGGCCGCCATGCCCATGGACAGGCCCTTGGCCCTGTCGTCGCGTATCTTCAGCCAGCGCAGCAGCAGGGGGCCGAACACCGCGCCAATGATGCCGGTCACCATGACCATGGCGGCCGTCAGCGAGGGGATGCCGCCGATGCTCTCAGAAATGCCCATGGCGATGGGCGTGGTGACCGACTTGGGCGCCAGCGACAGCACCGTTTCCCTGTCCGCCCCCAGCACGTGGGCGACAAAGACGGCCGAGGCGGCGGCGGTTATGGAGCCGGCCACCATGGCGATGGTCAGGGGTAGGGCACCCCGGCGCACGTCGGCGCGGTGGCGCCACAGCGGTACGGCCAGGGCCACCGTCGCGGGGCCCAGCAGGAAATGGATGAACTGCGCGCCATTGAAATAGGTGGTGTAGGGCGTGTCCGTGACCACCAGCAGGATGACCAGGAACAGGGCCGCCAGCGCCACCGGGTTGGCGAAGGGGCTGCGGTTGGTGCGGGTGTAGATCCGCACGCCGATCAGATACGCCACCAGCGTCGCCGCCAGCCACAGCAGCGGGCTGGCCGACAGGTAGACCCAGATGTCGCCCAGGCCCCTCTTGCTCATCATGGGGCACCCCCGGTGCCGCTATTCGTGTCGGTGTCGAAAGGGTCATGGCGGGCGGCGGGTTCCGCCGGCGCCGCCCCCGTGCCGCCAAAGCGCCTGTCCGCCCACAGGAAGGCGTAGGCCGTGACGGCGATGGTCAGGATGGAACTGGCGAACAGGGCGATCACGATGGCCGGCCCCTGGGTCAGGAAGCGCTGGCCATGCTGCACGATGCCCACGGCCGCCGGCACGAACAGCAGCGACAGGTTGCTGAGGATGACATCGGCGGTGGTGCCCATGGTCTGGGTCGGGCCGCCGCGCCAGGCGAACCAGGCGACCAGCAGCAGCAGGCCAAGCACGGGTCCCGGGACGGGCAGGTGCAGGCCATGCACCACGATTTCCCCGATGAGCTGGCAGACCACCAGCGTGGCAAGGGCGCCGACCATGGCGAACTCCGTCATGTAAGGCGGTCCCCGGCGGCGGAAAGCCATGGGACACCTGACGCGGTGGGGTTGGTGGATGTGGATTATCGTGGCGTCAAGCTGGACCCTGCGCGCCACCGGGGTCAACCGGCATGGGCGCAGGCGTGGTCCGCGATTTCTACCGGCCGCCGCCGGTATTGGAGCCGTTATCCGGAAGGCCTGTCGGCAGGACGGCCGGCCGCGCCTCTTGCGCCGTCAGTTCCAGGCCCCGGGCGCCCAGCCGCGCCTCCAGCCAGCGGGCGTCCGTAGCCAGGGTGGGCAGCAGGCGGCAGGATTCCCCCGCCGTTGGCGGCGCGCCGGGACGCAGATGCACGATGTCCATGGCGGCGGCATCGCGGAAGTGGTCCAGCGCTGATCCCAGGCTGTCGCCGCCGCCGGGACGCAAGCGGGCCAGGTGTGCGCGCCAGCCGGTGATGGGCGCGCGGGGGCCGCGAGTCAGCACCAAGGCCGCGCGACAGCCGCGCAACCGGTCCAGCCGCTCCGCCAGCATGTCCGGGGCGGCGGCGGCATCCAGCGCCAGCACGCCCAGGCGGTTCAGCGTCAGGCCCTGCACCAGATCGTTCGCGCCGGCCCAGGCGTTCTCCGCCTTGTCCTCCACCCCCAGCCCTTGGGCCAGCAGGCGGTGCAGGGCGCGGGGCCCGGCCGCCTTGCCATGGTGTGTTCCCGGGCCGGTCCAGGCCGCCAGGTGGGGGACGCTGGCCATCAGGGCGCGGCGTTCCGCCTGGGCGGGGCCGGCCAGCGTGCCGTCCGGGGCCAGGCCGCGCGGCACCAGGCCACTGAGCACCAACAGGTGGAAGGGCTGTATGCGATGGCGGGACAGCAGGGCCGACCAGGCGGAAGGGCCAGAGGCCGAAGCGCCAGGGGATGAACCAGGGGATGAAGAGGCAAGCAGGGCGTCGCCGCCAACATCGGCCAGCGCCACGCGCGGCGGCACCGCCATACCGGGCACGGCGAACGACCAGGGCGTGCCGAGGTCCAGGAAGCCATAGTCGGCCCGCCCGTCCTGCGCGCCCCGGGGTACGGCGAAGTCGTAACGCCAGGCGACGCCCTTGCCCTCGGGCAGTTTGCCCAGCCAGCGGGGCGGCACGGGCAGGCCCACGCCCCCGACCGCCAGGTCCGGCGGCTCATCCTCGCCGTCCGTGACGATCACGGCGCTGACGCGCCAGCGGTCGCCCTGGCCGCCCCGGGCCAGCAGCAAGGGCCCCAGCAGCAACGCGGGCTGTACGGGCCGTCGGGGGAGGGAGGGGCGGCGTTTCATGGCGGCGGACCATGGACGACGGGGGCCGGCCGGCGCAAGGGCGAAGGGGCCCGTCTATGCCTTATGCCATTCCGTCACCCGGGGCCCATCACCCAGCCAGGCCCGTCACCCGGGTGATCATCCCCCAGGTGGTCCAAGACCCTTTGGTAGAGACTGCGGCGGGCCAGCGCGTCCTCCAGCCGGTCTAGGGCCGCGGTCACGGCCTGCGCCTCGGCATCCAGTTCCAGCGCGGCCGCCTCCAGCGCCCGCCACAGGGGGCGCAGCGTGTCCACCAGCGCCACCCCCGCCGGGGTCAGGGCCAGGCGCCGGCGGCGCGCGTCGTCCGGATCGGCGGTGGTCTGGGCCAGGCCGGCCTTCTCCAGCGAGGCGCGCGTCTGGCTGACGGAGACGTGGGTGATGCGCAGGCGGCTGGCCAACTCCCCCACCGTCAGCGGGCCGTTCAGCACCAGCTGGTTCAGCACGCCGAACCAGCGCTGCTCGAACGTGACGCCCAGGGTGTCGTAGGTGCGGGTGGCGTCGCCGTCTATCGTTTCCGACAGGCGCCGCAGGCGCGCACCCAGCGCCGCCCCCCCCAGGCGGCGGGAATAATCCTCCGGCGGTGTGATCTCATTGGATGGGGGCATGGCGACAGGTCCCTTGACAGATATGTAGGCACCTACTGATTATAGAGGGGCCGGACCGGAATGTCCAGGATCAGGGGTAGGAGACGATATGGAACTGACGCGCCGTCATGTGATCGCCGCTGGGGCGGGGGCCCTGCTGGCCCGCCCGGCATGGGCCCAAGTCCCCGCCCACCTGGACCACGACATCCGCACCACCTTGGCCCAGGCCGGCATTCCGGGGGCGGCGGTGGGCTATGCCCGCGACGGGCGGGTTCGGTTCGTGCGCGGCTATGGCTACGCCGACCTGGCCATCCGGCGGACGGTCACGCCGGACACGGTGTTCGCCATCGCCTCCATCACCAAGACCATCACGGCGGCGGCCATCCTGCGCCTGGCGGGGCAGGGGCGCCTGACCCTCGATGACTCGGTGGCCACCCATCTCGACTTTCCCGTCGTGAACCCGCACCACCCGGACGCGGCCATCACACTGCGCCACCTGTTGACCCATACCTCCGGCATTTCGGATGAGAAGTACTACGCGGTGGATTTCCGGCACCGGGGCGGCGACACGCCGCTGGCGCTGCGCGACATGCTGGTGGGCTATCTGGTGCCGGGCGGCACTTATTATGATGCGAACGGCTGCTACGCCGCGGCGGCACCGGGGGAGGCCTGGGACTATTCCAATGTCGGCTTCGCCCTGCTGGGTTATGTCGCCGGCCGCGTCGGCGGTTTCGATGCCCGCATGGCCATACGCCAGTTTCTGATGGCACCCTTGGGCCTGCGCCACAGCTATTGGACCTTGGGCGAGGTGCCGCCCGCCCTGGCCGCCACGCCGTATGAGGACGGTAAGCCCGTTGCCACCATGGGCTTCCCCGACTGGTCGGCCGGCATGCTGCAATCCTCCGTCGCCGACTTCACCCGCTACATCGCCGCCTGCGCTGACGATGGCGCGGCGGAGGGCGTGCGCGTCCTGCCCGCCGGTATGATGGGCCAGATGCTGACGCGCCAACCGGCGCCCAACCTGCCCACCTGGCTGAGCGGCCAGGGCCTGGGCTGGATGGTGGGTCCGCTGGATGGCGTGGACCGGTGGGAGCATTGGGGCGGGGCGGAGGGCATCTTCACCGTGGCCTACCTCGACCCCGAGCGGCGACAGGGCGTGACCATCCTGACCAACGCCACCGCCACGGACGCCGCCAAGGCGGCGGTAAAGCAGGTCGCGGCTCGGCTGCTGCGGGATGGTCCCGATTTGTAAGGGGGCGACCCTGTGCGTCTGGCGCCACGCTGCGTTGCGTTGCGGCATGTCACGGAATCCTTGGCTTTTGCCAGCCGCCCCCGTATGGTCCGCCTCGCCTGAGTGGCCGAGGGGCCCCCTGGCGCATGGTTATGGTCGTCCCCGCTTTCCAGGGGGCGACGCCAGCGCTGCTTCCATAGCCCCGCTTCTTTCGGGGTTGTGTCTGCCGGAATGGTCCGGCTTTCCACACGTTCCGACGTTGCGCCGCTCTTTCGTTGGCTGGTGCCGCCCGCCGTTTGTTCGGCTGGCGCGGCGCCGGCTTGTTTGTTCGCGTGCCTTTCCCGGGCGGGAGGGGCGCGGCGCCGTTTTATACCGTGAAGGAAAGTCCCTTGGATTTGCCCGCTTCCGTCGAGAACGAAATCATCGAAACCGAAATTCTGGATATCGCCGACGACGCCCAGGGCGTTGACGACGGCCGCACCACCTTTGCCGACCTTGGTCTGGCCTCCGCCCTGACCAAGGCGCTGGAAGAGGTCGGCTACAAGTTCCCCACCCCCATCCAGGAGCGGGCCATCCCCGTCGCCCTGGAAGGTCGCGACCTGATCGCCTCCGCCAACACCGGTACCGGCAAGACCGCGGCCTTCGTGCTGCCGGCGCTGCACCGCATGGCGACCACCCCGCGCCCGCTGAGCGCCGAGGGCCTGCAGACCTTCGGGCCCCGCCTGCTGGTGCTGACCCCCACGCGTGAACTGGCGACCCAGGTGATGGACGCCGTTCGTGGCTATTCCAAGTACAGCCGCATCCACACCCTGGCCATCCTGGGCGGCATGCCCTACCGCCAGCAGCTGGAGATGCTGCGCCGCCGGGTCGACCTGGTGGTCGCCACCCCCGGCCGCCTGATCGACCATCTGGAGCGCGGCCGCCTGGACCTCTCCACCGTCGAGATGCTGGTGCTGGACGAGGCCGACCGCATGCTGGACATGGGCTTCCTGGAGCCCGTGGAGATGATCGCCAACGCCTGCCCGGCGAACCGCCAGACCCTGCTGTTCACCGCCACGGTGGACAAGGCCATGGTGCGCCTGGCCGGCAACCTGCTGAAGAACCCGGAGCGTGTTGACGTCGCCGGCGGCAGCGTCAACGTCAGCGCCATCGAGCAGCGCTTCCTGCGGGCCGATGGCCTGGAGCACAAGGAAAAGCTGCTGGCCCACCTGGTGGCCGACCCGTCCATGAACAAGGGCATCGTCTTCGCCGCCACCAAGCGCGACGCCGACCGCCTGGCCGACAGCCTGTCGGAGATGGGTTACGCCGCCGCGCCGCTGCATGGCGACATGCGCCAGCAGGAGCGTAACCGCACCGTCCAGGCCCTGCGCAACGGCCGCG
Organism: Nitrospirillum amazonense; assembly: GCF_007828045.1. Classification (GTDB taxonomy): domain Bacteria; phylum Pseudomonadota; class Alphaproteobacteria; order Azospirillales; family Azospirillaceae; genus Nitrospirillum; species Nitrospirillum amazonense_C. The sequence goes on from NZ_VITN01000004.1 coordinate 146,617, forward strand.
TCCGCCTGCTGGTGGCCACCGATGTGGCCGCCCGTGGCATCGACGTGCCGGACGTGACCCACGTCATCAACTTCGACCTGCCGCGTCAGGCCGAGGATTACGTGCACCGCATCGGCCGCACCGGCCGCGCCGGCAACACCGGCAATGCCTTCAGCCTGTACACCCGTCATGAGTGGGGCCTGGTGCGCGGCATCGAGGGCTACACCCAGACCCGCGCCGTGGAACATGTCATCCCGGGCCTGGAGCCGCGTGAGATGCCCAAGCGTCCGGCCGGCGGTCCCGGTGGCGCCCCCGGCGGCCGTCCGCGCAAGTCGTTCGGCGGTCCCGGCGGCGGCTTCAAGCAGGGTGGCTTCAAGCAGGGCAACGGCTTCGGTGGTGCCAAGCCGGAAGGTGGCTTCCGTGCCGACGGTCCGCGCGGCGAAGGCCCGCGCGGTGAGCGCGGCGATCGCCCGGAAGGCGGCTTCAAGAAGTTCGGCGGCCCCCGTGACGGTCATCCCCGTCCCGATGGCCAGCACCGCCAGGATCGTCCGGCCCGCGCCCATGGCGCCGGTCACGGTGGCGGCAATGGCGGCGGCTTCCACCCGCTGGACGGTGCCAAGCCGGCCCGCGACGGGGCCCGCAAGCACGGCAACGGCCCGCGCCCGGCCCGGGTGCAGAGTGACGGCGGGACGGGGGGCTTGCGCCGCCCGCGTTCTTCCGCCAATTAAGTCCCGCGTTTGATGACGGGGCCGTCCAGCACCGGACGGCCCCGTTTTCGCCTTTTAAGACTTCAGCCTTACGTTTGGTCCCATGAGCGCGCTCCCCCAGGAAGTCCATAACCGTCGGACGTTCGCCATCATCGCGCACCCCGACGCCGGCAAGACCACGCTGACGGAAAAGCTGCTGCTGTTCGGCGGCGCCATCCAGATGGCGGGTGCGGTGAAGGCGCGTGGCGAGCAGCGGCGCGCCCGGTCGGATTGGATGAAGGTGGAGCGGGAGCGCGGCATCTCCGTCACCGCGTCGGTGATGAACTTCGACTATGCCGACCGCACCTTCAACCTGGTGGACACGCCGGGCCACGAAGACTTCTCCGAAGACACCTACCGCACGCTGACGGCTGTCGACAGCGCGGTCATGGTCATCGACGCCGCCAAGGGCATCGAGGCCCAGACCCGCAAGCTGTTCGAAGTCTGCCGCCTGCGCAACGTGCCCATCATCACCTTCGTCAACAAGATGGACCGCGAGGCCCGCGACCCCTTCGACCTGATGGACGAGGTGGAACGCGACCTGCAGCTGGAGGTGACGCCCGGTTCCTGGCCCATCGGCTCAGGCCCGGACTTCCGGGGCTGCTATGACCTGATCCGCGACCGGCTGGTCCTGCTGGACCGCCGCCAGGGCGACATCGCCAGCGAGGGCATCCAGTGCGACGGCCTGGACGATCCCAAGCTGGATGAATTGCTGCCGGCCGACCAGGTGGCCAAGCTGCGCGAGGACGTGGCCATGGTGCGGGAGCTGTGCCCGCCCTTCGACCTGGAAACCTATCGCGAAGGCCACCAGACCCCGGTGTTCTTCGGCAGCGCCATCAATAACTTCGGCGTGCGCGAACTGCTGCTGGGCCTGGCGGCCTATGCGCCGTCGCCCCGGCCGCAGCAGGCCGACAGCCGCACGGTGCAGCCGGAGGAGCCCAAGGTCACCGGCTTCGTGTTCAAGGTCCAGGCCAACATGGACCCCAACCACCGCGACCGCATCGCCTTCTTCCGTCTGTGCTCCGGCCATTTCCGCCGGGGCGTGAAGCTGAAGCACATGCGCTCGGGCAAGCTGCTGGCGGTGAACAACGCCGTGCTGTTCCTGGCGCGGGACCGGGAACTGGCCGAGGACGCCTACCCCGGCGACATCATCGGCATTCCCAACCACGGCACCCTGCGCATCGGCGACACGCTGACCGAGGGGGAGGATCTGCGCTACACCGGTGTGCCCAGCTTCGCGCCCGAACTGCTGCAGCGCGTGAAGCTGGACGACCCCATGAAGATGAAGCACCTGCGCAAGGCGCTGGAGCACTTCGCGGAGGAGGGCGCCAGCCAGGTGTTCAAGCCGCTGATCGGCGCCGACTGGGTGGTGGGCGTGGTCGGCCCGCTGCAGTTCGAGGTGCTGGCCGCCCGCATCGATGCCGAATACGACATCAAGGCCAAGTTCGAATCGTGCGGCTATGATTCGGCCCGCTGGATCGAGTGCGATGACCCGGTGGTGCTGAAGTCCTTCCTGGACAGCAACCGCTCCGCCCTGGCGGAGGATCACGACGGGGCCCTGGTCTTCCTGGCGCGTAACGGCTGGCAGTTGAACCGCGCCCAGGAGGATTATCCCAAGATCCGCTTCCAGAAGACGCGTGAGCAGAGCCGCGCCGTCACCACCTCCGCCCTGGGCTAATGGCGGCGCCCTGCGCTTGAGGACGAAGCCCTTATCCTGAAAGGACGAAATGGCGCATCCGCCGGATGGCGCGGTGACAGGGTCGCGTCCCGGGCGGTATCATACCTGCCGAAGATGGTAAGTCGGAAGGCGTGACATGTCGGGTTCTTCCCGATCACCGGGTTTCTTGGCGGGTGCTGGGCTGTCGCGGCGCGGCCTGGTTGGCGGCTTGGCGCTGGCGCCCTTGCTGACGGGGGGCTTGCCCGGCTTGGCGGGGGCGGTGGCCAGCCGTCCCGCACCCATCCGTCCCGGCCGCACGGTCGTGGTGATCGGGGCGGGGCTGGCCGGGCTGGCCGCCGCCGGCGTCCTGCGCCAGGCCGGGGCTGAGGTCACCGTGCTGGAGGCCCGCGCCCGCGCGGGCGGCAGGGCCTGGACGGAGTCCAAGCCCTTTGGCTTCCCCTACGATATCGGCTGCGGCTCGCTGGAGGCCACGGCCGACAACCCCCTGCGTCGCCTGCTGGATGAGCGCGGCATGGAAACCGTGCCGGACGACGGCGCCGACGACCTGCTGTTCTTCGACACCAAGGAGGCCGACGCCGACACCGATGCGGCGGCCGCCGACGCCATCGACCGGCTGGAGCGGGCGGTGAAGGACGCAGGCCGCGCCCAGATGGATCGCTCGGCCGCCGACCTGGTGCCCGACCTGGGGAACCTGGGCCAGCTGGCGACCGCCCTGGTGGGGCCGCTGGACTTCGGTGTCGAGCTGAAGGACCTGTCCAGCCTGGACGCCGCGCGCCGCCCGGACGCGGAGGCGGCGCTGTGGTTCCCGCGCGGCATCGGCACCGCCGTCGCCAGCCTGGCCAAGGACATGGCGCGTGACGTCAAGATCATCCTGTCCAGCCCCGTCAGCCGCATCGACTGGTCGGGCAGCGGCGTGCGGGTCACCACGCCCAAAGGCGTGGTCAGCGCCGATGCCGCCATCATCACCGTGCCCATATCGGTGCTGGCCTCGGGCGGCGTCACCTTCGACCCGCCCTTGCCGGAGGGGGTGCGCACCGCCTTCGACGGCCTGACCACCGGCTTCGTCAACCGCATCGCCCTGGGCTACAAGCCCGACAGCCTGGATTGCGACCCCTTCACCGCCCTGGACCAGGTGCGCGGCGACGGCCGTGTGCTGGATCTGTGCCTGCGGCCCTTCGGCCGGGAATTGGCCATCGCCACGGTGGGCGGCGACCTGGCCCGCCAGCTGGAAGCGGCCAAGGACCAGGAGGCGGTGGACCTGGTGCGCGACGCCGTGGCCGACGTCTTCGGATCGCTCACCCGCCGGCAGGCCACCGCCTGGCACGTCAGCCGCTGGGGCGCCGACCCCTATTCCCTGGGCGCCATGACCGCGGCCAAGCCGGGCCATGCCGAGGCGCGCCGCATCCTGTCGGAACCCGTGGGCGACCGGCTGTGCTTCGCCGGTGAGGCCTGTTCTCTCACCTGGCCCGGCTGGTTGCCGGGCGCCTATGAGACGGGGGTGGCCGCCGCCCAGCGCGTGCTGGCCCTGCCGTCATGACCGGGCGGGCCGTCCTGAACGGGCTGGCGCCGTTCTTCATCGTGCGCGACGTGGAGGTGTCGGCCGCCTTCTACCGCGATGCGCTGGGCTTCACCGTCACGCATCTCGCGCCGGAGGAGGCGCCCTTCTTCGCCATCGTCGCGCGCGACGGCGCGATGCTGTTCCTGAAGTCGGTGGGGGTGGCGCCGCTGCCCAATCCCGCCCGCGCCGCGGACGCGCGATGGGACTCGTACGTCAACACCGACGAACCGGATGCCCTGGCCGTTGAATTCCAGGCGCGCGGCGTCGTCTTTTCCGTGCCTTTGCAAGACACGGGCGATGGCCTGCGTGGCTTTGAACTCAGGGATCCCGACGGCTACACCCTGTTTTTCGGCCGTCCCCGCGGCTGACGGGTGGGCGGGACGGGGACCCTTCCCCCGATTTTGTTGAAAGGAAGGGTTAACGCCTTCATGATTATATGAACCTGCCCCGGACCGGGGCGGGACGGTGGGCCCTACCCGGACGGTGTTCGAACGGGGCCCGGTGCACGAGCGTTGCGGGGTAGCATGACGGCCATCGAAACGGATGGTGGGGGCGAACAGGAACTGCCGCGAAAGAAGTTCAGCGGCAAGAAGATCGTCATGTTCGTGGTGGTGCCGCTGCTGCTCATAGCACTCATCGCCGGCGGCTTGATCTTCAGCGGCCTGCTGGACGGACTGCTGGGCAAGAAGAAGGCGGAGGAGGTGGAGGAAAAGCCCGCCGCCGCGGAGGAGGCGTTCGATCCCAAGGCGCCTCCGGTGTTCTTCCCGCTGGGCGAATTGCTGATCAACCTGCAGACCAATGAGCGCCGCCCGGCCTTCCTGAAGCTGAAGATCCAGCTGGAGATCTATAAGGAAGAGGACAGGCCCAAGCTGACCCTGGCCACGCCGCGCATCGTCGATACCTTCCAGACCTATTTGCGCGAGCTGCGGCTGGACGATCTGAAGGGATCGGCCGGCATTTACCGCCTGCGCGAGGAGTTGCTGCAGCGGGTGAACGCGGCCGCCGCCCCGGTGCGGGTGAGGGACGTGCTGTTTGAGGAAATTCTGGTACAATCACAGTGAGATGAGGCGGGGCCTTAAACGGCCCTGTCATCGTTTGGGTGGTTGGGGTTGGGGTTTGGATGGTTGGGGCGCCTGCTTGTTGGCATGGATATTGCCGCCCCGCTGAACGTAGAATGGCCTGGTACGTGCATGTTTCTGAACATTTGGCGCCCCGCCCGGTTTCCTGATGGGTGGTTCCTCTGGGGCCGTTATGGGGGCCGGGGCCCCGCATGCGCGTTTTGGACGCTGGAGCGCTGACCGATGCCGGATCCGCAGGAGCTGAGTGAAGAGGAACGCATGGCCGCCGAATGGGCGGCCTTGGCGGACGAGGGCGCCGGCGACAGTGGCTTCGGCGACATGGGCGGCGGGGCGACGCGCGTCCTGAACCAGGACGAAATCGACAGCCTGCTGGGCTTCGACAAGGATGGCGCCGGCGACGGCGACAATTCCGGCATCATGGCGCTGGTCAACTCGGCGCTGGTCAACTACGAACGCCTGCCCATGCTGGAGGTGGTCTTCGACCGCCTGGTCCGCATGATGTCGACCTCGCTCCGCAACTTCACCTCCGACAACGTGGAAGTCAGCCTGGACCAGATCTCCTCGGTCCGTTTCGGCGATTATCTCAATTCCATTCCGCTGCCCGCCATGCTGGCCGTCTGCAAGGCGGAGGAGTGGGACAACTACGGCCTGATGGTCATCGATTCGGCGCTGATCTACTCCATCGTCGATGTGCTGCTGGGCGGCCGGCGCGGCACGGCGGCCATGCGCATCGAGGGGCGGCCCTACACCACCATCGAGCGCAACCTGGTGGAGCGCATGGTGCATGTGGTGCTGTCCGACCTGTCGGCGGCCTTCGACCCCCTGTCGCCCGTCACCTTCCGCTTCGACCGGCTGGAAACCAACCCGCGCTTCGCCACCATCGCCCGCCAGGCCAACGCCGCCGTGCTGGTAAAGCTGCGTATCGACATGGAGGATCGCGGCGGCCGTCTGGAACTGCTGATCCCCTATGCCACCCTGGAACCCGTGCGCGAACTGCTGCTGCAGATGTTCATGGGTGAAAAGTTCGGCCGCGACAGTATCTGGGAAACCCACTTGGCCAGCGAGCTGTGGATGACCGACGTGCACCTGTCGGCGGTGCTGGATGAAATCACGCTGTCGCTCTACGACGTGCTGAACTGGAAGGTGGGGTCGCGTGTGCTGCTGAACGTTGCGCCGGACGACACCATCGAGCTGCGGTGCGGCGACGTGCCCATGTTCCTGGGCCGCATGGGGCGCAAGGGCGGCAACATCGCGGTCCGCATCGACCGCGAGGCGCCCAAGCCGGAGACCGCGCCGACATGAGCCTGACCATCCTGCTTTCCCTGGCCTTGGATGTGGTGGTCGGCGGCCTGTTGGTCGCCACCATCGTTTACGCCTTGCGCCTGAACCGCCAGATCGCCCAGCTGCGCGACAGCCGGGGCGAGATGGAGGCCCTGGTGCGGGAATTCAGCGAGGCCACCGCCCAGGCCGACGCCGGCGTGAAGGGCATGCGCAAGGCCGCCGCCGAGTCCGGCGAGGCGCTGCAATACCTGATCGGCCGCGCCGACAAGATGCGCGAAGAGCTGGAACAGATGACCCAGGCGGCCGACGCCCTGGCCGCGCGCCTTGAGGGCGCCGCCGGACGCGCCCGCGCCAACGCCGCGCCACCGGAGCCGGCGCGCGACAGCCGGCCCGAGCCCCGCGACCTCCCTCGGGCGGAAGCCTTGCGCGGCAGTGTCGCCAGCGGCGGCATGGCCGGCCTGGCAGGTGGTGGCGTCAATGGCCACCGGTCCGAGGCGCCGCGTGGTGGCGCCGGCATTCGTCCCGACCCACGCTCCCTGCCGGCCCGGCTGGAGGGGGAGCGCGGCGGGAGCGCGGCGGGTGGCGGCCAGGAACGCTCCGCCGCCGAACGGCAGTTGGCGGAGCGCATGGCGGCGGAACGCTTGATCGCCGAACGCCAGATGGCGGAGCGGCTGGCGGGCGAGCGCCCGGCGACCGACCCTTTGAATGGGGCGCGGACGCCAGAACGCGCGCCCCGACCTGAGCGGTCCGGGGATCGATATGGCAACGATGCCAGCCTGGACGAAGGCCGGCCCACGCCCCGCGCCGCGCCCGCGCGCCTGCCGGCGCCCGGTGCCGCCGTCTCCGGTGGTGATGTCGGTGCCGGTGGTCCGGGTGGTGGCTCCCAGAGTGGCGCCGGCCAGCCCGAGGCCCGCTCACGGGCGGAGCGTGAATTGCTCCAGGCCTTGGAGAACATGCGTCAATGACGGCTGAACCTTCGGCTCCCCGGCAAGGCCGACTCACGGCAGCCCCTGGGGCCGCCCCCACCGGGGCCGTCCCCAAGGCCGTTGCCCCCCAGGCGCCCCGGACCCAGCGCCCGGCTCCTGCGGGCACGCGCGCAGCGGCCGGCAAGGGCCGCGCGACCAAAAAGAACGAGACACCCAAGGTTCCGCTGCGCCGCCGCCTGCGTGTGCGCCTGCTGCCGGCTACCATCTTCGCCGCCGTGCTGCTGCTGGGCGCGCGGGCGGGGGATATGTGGTGGACGCTGACCGTGGGCGCCGCCCCGCCCGACGTGCCGGCCGCCAAGGCGCAGAGCCCAGCCCCGGAGAAGCCCGCCAGCCAAGCGCCCTCAGGCCAGACTACCCCCGCCCCGGCGAAGCCGGCGGAGGCCCCGGCCGCTAAGCCTGCCGAGGGCGCCGCCAAAGGGGATGCCAAGGCGGAGGGTGGCAAGCCCGAGCCGTCGGGCAGCCCCACCGACGGCCAGACCTTCACGCCCAAGGACGTGGAGCTGCTGCAGCGCCTGGCGGAACGGCGCGAGGCCCTGGACAGCCGCGAGCGCGACCTGGACCAGCGTGAGGCCATGCTGCAGGTGGCGACCCAGCGGCTGGACCAGAAGCTGGCGGAGATGCAGGCGCTGAAGAAACAGCTGGACGGCCTGGTCAATCAGGTCAACGCCGACCAGGCGCAGCAGCTGGACAGCCTGGTGAAGATTTACGAGACAATGAAGCCGGCTGAGGCCGCCCGCATCTTCGAGGCCATGGACGACAAGGTGCTGCTGAACGTGATCAGCCGCATGAAGGAGGCCAAGGCGGCCCCGGTGCTGGCCGCCATGACACCCAAGCGGGCGGAGCAGGTGACCACCATGCTGGCCGACCGCAAGCGACTGCCCAGCGTGCCGCAATGAGCGCGTGCCCGAAACCGCACCAAACCCCAACCCAGCCGCCACCAGGCCCGATAACCGGCGCCATTTGACGAGACGAGAGCCGCCATGATCCGCCCCGCCGCCGACCCGATCCTTCAGGACCGGCTGGATGCCGCCCGCTCCCAGGCCCGCCAGCCGCTGTCGCGGGAAGAGGTTGCCCAGATCGTCTCCACCGTCGTCGCCTCCATGGGCGGCGACGTGACCCAGCACGACATCAAGCTTTATGGCGAGCTGGAGGGCCTGGCCCGTTTCATCCACAACGCCAAGAAGGAAATCGCGGCGCTGCAGCCCAGCGACATCCACGCGGAGCACATTCCCCGCGCCACGGATGAGCTGGACGCCGTGGTGGGCGCCACGGAGGATGCCACCAACCGCATCATGGACGCCTGCGACCAGCTGATGGGCATGGCCGGCGATGTGACGCCGGAGGTGTCGTCCAAGATGATGGACATCACCACCGGCATCTATGAGGCCTGCAACTTCCAGGACATCACCGGCCAGCGCATCACCAAGGTGGTGAAGGCGCTGAAGCATATCGAGGCCAAGGTGGAGGCCATGCTGGTCGCCTTCGGCGAGGACGTGCAGCGCCGCCACCCCGACGGCCCGCCCGCCGCCGACACGCCGGCCGGCGGCACGTCCGATGACGACTTCCTGCTGCATGGGCCCCAGCTGCCCGGCCGGGCCATCGACCAGGATGAGATCGACCGCCTGCTGGCGAGTTTCGACTGATATCCCCAAGGACGACGGGCATGACGGTTGGGGCGTCCAGGAACCGGCCCATGGCGGGGCTGGTGTCGGGGGGGCGGAAGATCGCCCAGGAAGAGGGCGGGGTCTTCGTCCTCTACCTGTCGGTATTTTTCCTGCTGCTGGCGTTCTTCATCCTGCTGACCTCGCTGTCCACCTTCGAGAACCGCAAGTTCGACGCCGTCGTGCAGGCCGTGCAGGACGCGTTCGGCGTCACCCTGACCCAGGGGCCGGCGGCGCAGGCCGCCCTGGCCCGCGCGGATGAGCGTCTGGGCGCCGTGGGCCGCCGCCTGGTGGCCGTGATGCCCGACGCTGTCATCGACCAGGGCGGCAAGGGCGGCACCCTGGCCGCGACCATGCCCACATCCAGCCTGTTCGCCACGTCGGCGGCGGAGGGGGGCGGCACCATCGTCACCGTCCTGCCCGGCCGCGAGGGCGTCTGGCACCAGATGGCGGAGGCCGTGCGCCCGGACGAGGAGACCGGGCTGGAGATCGATCTGGAGTTCCTGGTGGGCGACGGCGGCAACCCCGGCGCCAGCCTGCCCGTGTTCCAGGCCGGCGCCATGGCCCGCACCCTGGCCGCCGCCGGCGTGGCCCCGCGCGCCATGACCGTGGGGGTGGAGAAGGGCAGGGCGGACACGGTGCGCTTCCTGTTCCGCGCCCGGCTGCCGCATGCCGGCCTGCCGGCGGTTCCGGTGACGCCTGCGGCGCCCCCCGGGGCGGAGGTGCGGCCGTGAGCGAACCCGACGCCCTGCCGCCGCCCATCCCGGGCTTCCTGCCGTCGCTGGCGCCCAAGGTCCAGGCGCCCAAACGCATCTGGCTGATCTCCTTCACCGATTTCGTCTGCCTGATGCTGTCCTTCTTCGTCATGCTATACGGCATGACGGCCCCCGACGCGCGGCGGGACCAGGTGTTGCAGGCCATCTTCGGTGGTTCCCCCACCGAGCAGCACGGCAACGGCAACCTGGACCGGGGCAAGGCCACCGACCTGGGCTATCTGGGCCGGGTGATGGAACGCCAGCTCTCCAGCGACCCGGCCTTGGCGGCCGTCCGCGTCATCCACCAGGGCGACCGCCTGGTGGCCGCCCTGCCGGAGGAGGTGCTGTTCGCCCCCGGGGCCACCACCCTGTCCTCCGCCGGGTCCGCCATCCTGTTCGCGCTGGGCGGGGTGGTCAGCAACGTCGCCAACGCGGTGGAGGTGGTGGGCCATACCGATCCTGGCCCCATCGCCTCCGGCGCCGTCGCCCCCAGCGCCGTCGCCAACGCCGCCTATCCCTCCATGTGGGAACTGTCGCTGGCGCGCGGCCGCACCATCGCCCTGGCTTTGGCGCGCGCGGGCTATGCCGAGCCCATCACCGTGCGCGGCCAGGCCGACGGCGCCGGTCCGGCCGCCCCGGGCGCCGCGACCGACGCCGACCGGGCCACGGCCGACCGCCGCATCGACATCGTCATCCGTGAATACGCCGCCCGGGACGGCAAGCCCCCGTCATGACTGCTTACGCCCCGCTTTTCCGCTCACTGCTGATGAGCGCTGCCCTGGCGCTGGCGGCGACGCCCGCCCTGGCCGCCCGCCAGGAGACGAAGGAGACGCCGCCCGCCGCCAGCGCATCACAGGCGCCCCCCCAACCCGCGACTGCACAGCCGGCGGAGGTGCCCGCCGCCCTGCCCACCGTGGCGGTGCGCGCCGGTGAGCATCCCGGCCGCAGCCGCCTGGTGTTCGACTGGGCGGGACCGGTCAAGTCGACGCTGGAGCGCGACGGCGCCAAGCTGCTGATCCATTTCGACAAGCTGGCCAAGGCCGACCTTGGCGCCGCCCGCAAGGCCCGCTCCCCCCGCATTTCGGGGGTGGAGGCGGTGGCGGGTGGCCCCGGCCTGACCATTGCCCTGACCATTCCCGCCAACGCGACGGTGGAACAGTCCCGTTCCGGCGACAAGGTCGTCATCGACGTGGGCGACGGTAAGCCCGGCGCGCCGCCGGCCCCGGCCAGCACCACCACCTTGACGCCGGCGGGGGCGCCCCCGGCGTCCGCATCCGAGAAGACAACGCCGGCACCTGCCGCCAAGGCGCCTCCGCCGGCGTCCGCTGCCGCGCCCACCCAGGCCAACGCCCAGCCATCCGCGGCCCCCCCGGCGGCCCCTGCGACCGCCTCCGCGGCTAATGGCGCCCCGCCCTCGGTGACGGCGCCGCCGGCCGACCCGCGCGCGGTCAAGGAAGGCCAGCCGCTGTACCTGATCCAGCAACAGCAGCAGGCCACCAAGGACGCCGCCGCGAAAGAATCCGCCACCAAGGCGGCGGCGCAGGCGGGGGCCCCCGCCAAAGCTTCCGAGGCGAAGCCGCCTGAAACAAAGGCTGTCGAGGCCAAGGCGCCTGAAGCCAAGCCCGTTCCGGCCAATGGGCATGCCGCGCCCGCGCCGACGGCCCATCCGCCTGGATCGCCGGCGACCGAGGTGGCACCGGCGACTCCCGAGGCGGCGGCCCAGCCCGGGGCGGACGCCCCGCCGGCGCCACCGCCCACCCTGGTGTTCGATCCCGGCCAGCCCTCGGCGGTGGCGGTGTTCGCGCGGGCCGGCTGGCTGTACGTGCTGTTCGACCGCGCGGTGCCGCCCACCACCGCGCCCACGCAACCGGCCAACCAGCCCGCCGTGCTGGGGCAGGTGGAGCCGGTGGCCTTCACCGGCGGCACCGGCTTCCGCCTGCCGGCGCCCGCCGTGTTGGAGCCCAAGGTGACGAGCGAGGGCGCCACCGGCTATCGCATCACCTTCGACCACGCCCCAGCCACCCCGGCGGAGGGCGCGCCGGCGGGCGTGCCGGTGGCGACCGACCCCGATTTCGCCCTGGGCCCACGCCTGGTGGTGAAGACGCCCAAGCCGGTGAAGGTTTTCACCTTTTCCGACCCGGTGGTGGGCGACACGCTGAAGGTCGTTCCCATGAGCCCGGCACCGCAGCTGATGCCGGCGCCGCTGCGCTATGCCGAGGCGCAGTTCCTGCCCACGGCCCAGGGCGTGGTCATCCGCCCCATCGATGAGCGCTTGCTGGTGCAGCCGGCCAAGGAGGGCGTTGAGCTGACCGTGCCGGGCGGCCTGCGCCTCTCCCCCTCCACCGATGTCGCCACCGCCGCCCCGCCGCCGCCGGTGGTGGAGCCGGACCGCTTCTTCGACTTCCAGCGCTGGGCCAAGGTGGACCCCAACGGCTTCGTGGCCGGCCGCGAGCACGTGATGAATGAGATCGTCAAGGCCCCGCCGGACGATAGGCCCAAGCTGCGCCTGGATCTGGCTCGCTTCTACGCCGGCAACGGCTTCGGTCAGGAAGCGCTGGGCCTGCTGGAGATGGCGCGCAAGGACCAGCCGGATTTGGAGAAGCGGGCGGAGTTCGCCGCCGTGCGTGGCACCGCCCGCATCCTGACGGGCGATGCCAAGGGCGGCCTGGATGACCTGACGGCCCCGGCCCTGCAGAATGAGCCTGACGTGGCCCTGTGGCGCGCCTACGCCGCCCATACCACCGGTGATGACGACACCGCCTATCGCCTGTTCCAGAGCCGCCGGGAACTGCTGCGGACATATCCTGAGCCGTTCAACACGCGCTTCAGCCTGGCCGCCACGGAGGCGGCGCTGGCCAAGGGCGACGTGGATACGGCCAACACCCTGCTGGACCGGCTGGTGAAGCGCGGCGCCAACAAGGGCCCCGCCGAGACCGCCATCAACTATCTGCGCGGCGAGGCGGCACGCCTGGCGGGCGACCATGAGAAGGCCATCGACTCCTACCGCGCCGCGACGGAGGGGACGGACCGCCTGTACCGCACCAAGGCCCGCATGGCCCTGGTGGACGAGGAACTGGCCGCCGGCAAGCTGACCCCCGCCAAGGCGGCGGAGCAGATGGAGAAGATGCGCTTCGCCTGGACGGGCGACGACCTGGAACTGCACATCCTGCGCCGCCTGGCCGACCTGCACATCAAGGCCGGCAACTTCCCCCAGGCCTTCGACACCATGAAGCGCGCCATCACCCTGTTCCCCAACAGCCCCGAGGCGCCGCTGATCACCAAGCAGATGACGGACACCTTCACCGGCCTGTTCGTGCGCAACGGCGCCGACAAGATGCCGCCGCTAGAGGCCCTGTCGCTGTATGAGCAGTACAAGGAACTGACGCCCCCGGGCCCGGACGGGGACACGGTCATCCGCGTGCTGGCGGAACGGCTGGTCGACGTGGACCTGCTGGACCGCGCGGCGGAGCTGCTGGACCGCCAGGTGCAGTATCGCCTGCAAGGGGAGCAGAAGGCCCAGGTCGGCACGCGCGAGGCCGCCATCCGCCTGCTGAACAACCAGCCGGACAAGGCCCTGGCCGCGCTGGATCAGTCGGAGGTGGCGGGCATTCCCGATACCATGGCGGCGGAGCGCCGGCTGCTGCGCGCCCGCGCCCTGTCACGCACCGACAAGGGGCCGGAGGCGGTGGCCCTGTTGAAGCAGGACAACTCCCGCCCCGCCAACCTGATGCGCATCGACATCGCCTGGCATGCCAAGCAGTGGCCGCTGGCGGCCCAGGCCCTGGCCGATGTCATCGGCCCGCCGCCAGCCGCAGGCCAGCCGATCGACCCCACTATTTCGCGCCTGGTGGTGAACCGGGCCGTGGCCCTGTCGCTGGCCCAGGATCTGCCAGGCCTGCAAAAGCTGCGCACCGACTTCGGCCCGTCCATGGACAAGGGGCCTGACGCCAACATGTTCCAGGTGATGACCCGCCCGACCGAGGCCAACGGCCTGCTGGACGCCGCCACCATCCAGAACCAGGTCAAGGAAATCGACCTGTTCAAGAGCTTCCTGGACAGCTACCGCACCCGCCAGACCCAGGGGGCCGTCGTGCCGGGCGAAACACCGGCCGCCGCCGCGCCCGCCGGCGAAGGCGCGCCCAGCGCCGCAACACCGCCGGCCACCCCATCCGCGCCGCCGGCTGGAGCCGTGCCGCCGACGGCATCGACCGCGCCCTCCACCCCCGCCGCGGCCCCGCCCGCACCGACTAGCCAGCGGCGCTGAGCGGACGCCTTCGGATTACCTGCAACTGACGCTTTCCACCAGATTGCCACCCTTATCCAAGGTAACGCGGCAGCTTTTAATGGCAGCTGGCAATTTGGTTACGACGATGACGTCGGTGGCGAGGTAGGCGCACGACATCCAAATGTTCTTGTCTGGCGTTGTTTCGAATTTCCAGCTGGCGCTTGTTTTGGTTGTGGCATCGGGGGCAAGAGTCGCTTGCTCGGTTGGTGGTCCTTCGGAGAACCGTACGGCGGCTAAAGGGCGTGCCAGAGGCTGGGTGCTTAAGGCCACCGGCGGGTTGCCATCCGCATAGGCGGCGAAGCCTGCCGGTACAGACGCTGGCGTCTCCGTCACCGCGAATGTCTTAGGACATTGAGGCGCGACTTCGGCTGCCGATGCGATTCCGACCGGAAGCATAAGGGGCCCGAGAATAATGAGGGTTTTCATTTTTCTCATTCGATCACCGAAAAGGCGTCGCCATTGTTGCTCGGGTTCTTATAGGTGCCGTCTTCATTCTTTCCTTTGAAGGAAAGGTGGCGTTTGAAGATGCCGTGACTGGTGGAGTATTGGTCCACGACCCAGATGCCTGTGGAATCCTGACTGATGTAAAAGGCGGCATGGTTGCCGTGGCTGTGGCTGGGGTATTTCCCATTCACGAATGTGGCGATGGCAGTTCCCATTTTCAGGGACGTATTTCCCCGCACAGCCGATCCTTCCTTCCAAAAGACGGACGCTGGCTTTGGTACCGACGTGTAGGCCTCAATCAAAGCCACACACTGCCCCGTCCCGACGTTTGGCTTCGGTGGCTGCGTCAAGAGTGACAGCACGTCATCGTAAACGTATGGCATGAAACATGTTCCTAAACCAGAGCATGCAATCTCGCCTTGAATTAGCACTGTCTTCGACCAGGGCCATTTCACTTAAGTACGGTTTCGGGCGCCTGGGCTTAAACCTTTGGCGTGGTCTGGTAAGGGAACGAGGCGGGCATCCGGCATGGAATATTTCCGATGCCGAACGCCTTGGCTCGTGCCGTCTCTTACTGGCAGTTCAGGCCGGCGGCCATGTTGCCGTCGGGCGATAGGGTCACGGTGCAGGTCTTGACCGTGGCGGGCATCTTGCTGGCGATCATGATGGCGGTGGCGTCATAGGCGCAGGCCATCCACAGGTTTTGCGCCTGGGCCGGCGTGAACTGCCAGGTCAGCGCCGTGCGCGACTGGGCGGCCGGGGGCAGGGGCGGCTGGCCGCCGGGTTCGCCGTTCCAGAACAGGATGGCGGCCAGCGGCAGGGGCAGGGCGCTGCCATCCGGCGCCTTGGGCGGGTTGCCGTCCTGATACGCCTTGAAGCCGGCCGGCACGTCCTTGACCGTCTCGGTGACCGGCAGGGTCTTGGGGCATTGCGGGCCGGCCTGGGCGGCGGCCTGGCCGGCCCCCAACCCGGCGGTGGCGGTGACGGCGAACAGGGACAGCAGACCGCGGGTCAGAACCTTCTTCATTTTCCTCACTCAGGTCGTGTGAACTTGGGGTCGTGTGGCAAGGCGTTGGTGCCCGTGCCTTATACGGATCTAGGCGGGATCAGCCTGCCGAACAGCGGTGGCCCGCCTGCGACTTTGTTGCGTCGGCATCAAGGAAAGGCGCTACCCGAAGCTTTTGACCAGGCTGCCGACGATCAGGTACCAGCCGTCCACCAGCACGAAGAAGATGATCTTGAATGGCAGGGAGATCATGGCCGGGGGCAGCATCATCATGCCCATGGATTGCAGCACCGACGACACCACCATGTCGATCACCAGGAAGGGCACGAACACCAGGAAGCCGATCTCGAACGAGCGCTTCAGCTCCGACAGCATGAAGGCCGGGATGACCACCTGGATGGGCAGGTCCTTGGCGGTCGTCACCTTGTCGATCTTGGCGATGTCGGTGAACAGCTGCAGGTCGCGTTCCCGCGTGTGTTTCAGCATGAAGTCCTGGAAGGGCACGATGGCGTTTTTCAGGCCCGTCAGCTCATCCACCTGTTCATCGATCATGGGCTTGATGCCCGCGTCGTAGGCCGCCTGGAAGGTGGGCGCCATGATGAAGAAGGTGAGGAACAGGGCCAGGCTCAGCATCACCTGGTTGGGCGGTACCTGCTGCGTGCCCAGGGCGGAGCGCAGGAAGCCCAGCACGATGATGATGCGCACGAAGCTGGTCATCATCACCAGGATGCTGGGCGCCACCGACAACACGCTGATCAGCACCACCAGCTGGATGATGCGGCTGGTGGAACTGCCCCCTTGCGAGCCCAGGTCCAGGTTCAGGCTTTGCGCATAGGCGGTGCCGGCCAGCAGCGAGGCCGCCACGGTCAGCAGAATGGCCAGGACGGGCACGCCCCAGCGGAACAGGCGGGCGGGGCGGCTGGAGGTCGTGCTCATGATAGGGGCCCCGGGGCGGGCGCCGTCGGCGCGGCGGCCTCGTTCAGAACGGTCTGGAAGGTGGGGGCGGTCGTCGCTGGCGGCGGGATGGGCCCCTCCAGGTGCAGATCCTGGGTGCCGCCCAGCAGCAGCAGATGTTCCACCCCATCGCGCCGGATCAGCACCAGGCGGCGGCGCGGGTCCAGGGCCACGGCCTCCACCACGCCCAGGCGGCGCTGGGTCCGGCCGGGCAGGCGCGAGAGGGCGCCGCCGCCGAAGCGGCGCACCAGCCAGCCCGCGACCAGGATGAAGCCCAGCACCAGGCCCAGCATCAGGGCGGCGTAGACGTAATAGGCGGCGGAGGTGACCATGGGGTCAGCCGACATCCGGATCTTCGGCCCGGCGGTAGGCCGCCGCCGCCCGGCCCACCGTGGCCTTGCCCTGCGTCAACTCGTTGGCTTTCCTCACCACCGCCTCCAGCCGTTCCAGGGCGGCCAGCACGGCCTCCAGCCGGGACAGGAAGGATCGTGCTTCCTGCGGCGGTAGCTGGACAACTGCATTGCATAATGCAGTGGCTTCATCCTCCAGGCCGGCAAATTCCACCGCGTCGCCCGCCGCGACAAGGTCGGCGGTACGGTTCAGGATGGCCAGCAGGTCGTCCATGGCCATGGCCAAGGCATGCGCTTGGGGGGAAGGGGGTGTGGTCATCTCAGCGGCGGTGTTCCGGACGTGGTGCCGGGCCCCGGCGACGTGGGGGGCCGGTCATGGGGATTGGAGCCATATGGGCTGGGGCCGTGTGGACTAGCGGCGGCATCCAGCGGGACGCCGCTGCTGAGGCGCCCGTTGGCACGGTAGACGTGGGCCAGGATTTCCGCCACCGCCGCCAGCGCCTCGATGGGAATTTCGCTATCGATGTCGATGACCGACAGGATTTCCGCCAGGTCCGCGTCCTGCCGCACCTTGACGCCGTTGGCGAAGGCCAGTTCCAGGATCTGCTCGGCCACGGCGCCCTGGCCGGTGGCGACGATGCGGGGCAGGCCCTCGGCCATGTGCTGCAAGGCCACGGCCACTTGGCGGCGGGGCTTGTCGCTGTCGCCCATGGGATCTTGGGGCGTCGGGCCAGGGGGCGTCGGGCCGGAGGTCGGGGGGGCCAAAGGCGGATGAGTCCTTCGTTGAATTGAAAACCGGCGCCGGCCGGCCATATGGGGGCTCTGGGCGGCGCATGCAGGGACGGGGCCAGGGTATAACTCCCGGCCCTTCAACGCAAATGGCCCGGCAAATGGCCCGGACGCAAGCAAATGGCCCGGTTGCCGCCGCCGTTGGAAAATGCAGGGATGGCGGACCGGCGTCCGGGGGCGATGCAGGGGGGCGATGTAGGGGGGCGATGTAGGGGGCCGGCAAAAAATGCTGGAATCCCATTTGGTTTAGAGCGATTCTCCAGGCAATGGCTTGCAGATTGCATATGACCCATCTATGGCGGTAGAGGTGCCTGGGCCTGGCGGTTTGACGCATTGGGGGACGGTGCCCCCCTGATTGACCCTTATGGGGTAGGTGAGTACGGATCATGGACCTGAACAGGCTGGGTATCTTCAAGCTGATGTCGGACAAGATGGCCTGGGACAACCAGCGCCAGGAGGTCCTGGCGCAGAACGTCTCCAACTCCGACACGCCGAACTACCAGGCGCAGGACCTGGTGCCTTTCGATTTCAAGCATCAGCTGCGCGAAGCCGGGCACCTGGACCTGGTATCGACCGACCCGGCCCACCTGTCGGCCAGCAGCACGGGGGCGGGCGGCTTCCGCTCCGCCAAGGAACGCACGGCCTATGAGACCTCGCCCACCGGCAACGCCGTGGTGCTGGAGGACCAGATGACCAAGATCGGCCAGAACGCCATCGACTTCCAGGCGCTGACCAACCTTTACCGCAAGCAGATCGGCATGCTGAAGATGGCCCTGGGCAAGGGCTCCGGCTGAGCGGTTCTGGTTAACGTCTTCTTGATGGTTGGGTTTGTATCTTCTTAAAGGGTTGCGGACGAGGGTTTCGATGGATTTGATGAACGCGCTGAACTTGTCCACCGCCGGCATGAAGGCGCAGGGCACCCGCCTGCGCGTCATCGCGGAGAACCTGGCCAACACCGACAGCACGGCCGCCAGCCCGGGCGATCTGCCCTATCGCCGCAAGGTGGTGCTGTTCGCCAACAGCCTGGACAAGGCGCTGGGCATCAACACCGTCAACGTGAAGAAGGTCGACGTCGACCGCAGCGACTTCCAGCGCAAGTTCGACCCCGGCCATCCCAGCGCCGACAGTGAGGGCTATGTGCTGATGCCCAACGTCAACGGCCTGGTGGAATCGATGGACATGCGCGAGGCCCAGCGGTCGTATGAGGCCAACCTGGGCGTCATCGACGCCACGCGGACCATGCTGACCAAGACCATAGACCTGCTGCGCAACTGATCCGCGAACCGGAGCTGAGTTACCAAGATGGCCATTCCCATTCCGAACGCGATCGCGGCGTACGCCAACACCGCCCGCCAGGGCTCCGGTCCCGGCATGGCGGCCCCCGTCAGCGGCCCCAGCTTTGGCGAGTTGATGAAGCAGGCGGCGGTGGACGCCATCGACACCATGCACCAGGGCGAGCGCATGACCGCCGCCGGCGTGGTGGGCAAGGCCGACCTGACCGACGTGGTGAACGCCGTCAGCAACGCCGAGGTGACGCTGCAGGCCGTGACCGCCGTGCGCGACAAGGTCATCTCCGCCTACCAGGAAATCATGCGCATGCCGATGTGATGCCGGTACCGGAGGGGCATCCTCCGGGCTGGCCCTGTTTCACATTTGTGGGGCGGATGGTTCTGGGGCAAGCTGCCCCCCGACGGGGCCTCCGCCGCCCCTTTCGCGTCTGTGGACTCGCGCATGAACGAACAGGAAATCATCGAGATCGTGCGCCAGTCGCTGCTGACGGTCATCATCGTCAGCGGGCCCATCATGGCCGTGTCCATGGTGGTGGGCTTGGCCGTCTCGCTGTTCCAGGCGCTGACCCAGATCCAGGAACAGACGCTGACCTTCGTGCCCAAGATCATCGCCATGTTCGTGGCCCTGGTGTTCCTGGCGCCCTTCATGATGCACCACATGGTGACCTTCACCGAAAGCATCATGGATAAGATCGTCGGGGTCGGAACGGGCAACGAGTGATGTTGCAGACCTTCCTCGTCAGCCAGTTCTACACCTACCTCATGGTGTTCGTGCGGCTGGGCGCGGCCTTCCTGATCATGCCCACCGTGGGCGAAACCTTCGTCTCCACCCGCATCCGCCTCTTGTTCGGCGTCATGGTCGCGCTGGCGGTGACGCCGGCTGTGGGCGCCACCCTGCCGCCGGAGCCGGCGCAGCCCGCCGACATGGCTGTGCTGATCATCGGCGAGGCGCTGATCGGCATCTTCATCGGCACCATCGCCCGCACCATGATGGGCGCCCTGGAAACGGCGGGCAGCCTGATCGCCAACCATGTGGGCCTCAGCTCCGCCCAGGCCTTCAACCCCGCCATGTCGCAGCAGACGACGGTGGTGAACTCCATTCTGGGCATCCTGGGCATCCTGCTGCTGTTCGCCACCGACATGCACCACATGCTGATCCTGGCGGCGGTGCGCAGCTATGGCCTGTTCCCGCCCGGCGGGGCCATGCCGCTGGGCGACTTCACCGAGCATCTGACGCGCATCTTCTCGGAAAGCTTCATGATCGGCCTGCAGATGTCGGCGCCCTTCGTCGTCATCGGCCTGCTGTTCTTCCTGGGCATGGGCCTGGTGGCGCGGCTGGTGCCGTCCATCCAGGTGTTCTTCGTGACCCAGCCGCTGCAGATCGCCCTGGGCCTGGTGCTACTGGGAGGCAGCCTGTCGGGGCTGATGGTCTATTGGCTGCGCGCCTTCCAGGGGCAGATGATGCCCTTCCTGTCGTCGTAAGGGGAAGGGAGCCATGTCGGAAGACCAGGATCCAGATTCCAAAACGGAAGATCCCACGGGCAAACGGTTGTCCGAGGCCCGGGACAAGGGCAACATCCCCAAGTCGCAGGAGGTGCCACACCTCTTCATGCTGGGCGCCATCCTGGTGATGGTGGTGGCCGTGCTGCCCTGGACGTTCGGGCGCATCCACACCGTGCTGGTCCCCTTCATAGAACGGCCGGAGACCATGCCGGTGGACAGGGGGGGCCTGGGCCACCTGCTGACCGAGTTGCTGGGCCAGGTGGCCGTCGCCATGTCGGTGCCCTTCGCCCTGCTGGTGGTCGCGGCCTTCCTCGGCTCCGTCCTGCAGGTGGGTTTCGTCTTCAGCGCCGAACGGGTGTTGAGCTTCGACCTCAACCGTTTCAACCCCGTCACCAACCTGCTGAACAAGTTCAAGGTCAGCAACCTGCTCGAATTCGCCAAGTCCGTCATCAAGCTGACGGTGGTGTCGGTCATCGTGCTGCCGGGCCTCATCCCCCTGGGCCATGCGGTGGACCATTTCATCGGCCTGCCGCTGATGGGCCTGGTGGCGGAGACCAAGAGCCAGGCGGTGGGCCTGATCTTCCGTGTGCTGATCGCCCTGGGCCTGCTGGCCGGCGCCGACTGGTGGTATCAGCGCTGGAAGTTCATGCGCGACATGCGCATGACCAAGCAGGAAGTGAAGGACGAGCATAAGCAGACGGAAGGCGACCCGCTGATCAAGGGCAAGATCCGCGCCCTGCGCATCCAACGCGCCCGCAGCCGCATGATGGAAAACGTGCCCAAGGCCGACGTGGTGGTGACCAACCCCACCCACTACGCCATCGCGCTGAAGTACGACCCGCTGACCATGACCGCGCCCATGGTGGTGGCCAAGGGCGTGGACTTCATCGCCGCCCGCATCCGTGAGATGGCGGAGGAGCACGGCATCCCCCTGGTGCCCAACCCGCCGCTGGCCCGCGCCCTGTACGCCACCGCCGAGGTGGACGACGAAATCCCGGCGGAGCATTACAAGGCCGTGGCCCAGGTCATTTCCTATGTCTTCAAGTTGAAGAAGAAGACATTTCCCAAGCGCTGACCTAAAGCGCTCTGTCGGAAGGGTCCCGGCGCCCCCGTTTTATTTCGTTCTTGGCATCTCGTCCCGCGCGGCCGGTGCTGGTAGGATCGGGGCCCCCGATCCCGAGGTGCCTGCCGGTGGCCGCTTCCCCCTCCCGCCCGTCCTCCGCCCCGTCCGCGACGCCGCCGGAAAGCCTGGCCGGCGGGGCGGGCGTGGCGCTGGTGGTTGGAGCACCGTTGGCAGTGGCCGCATTATTCCTGGCCGCAGCCGTGTCGTGGGGCGTAATGGACCATCCGCTCTCTTCAGTGGTCGCACTGGCCGCCGCGGCGGTCTTCGTGCCAATGGCGCTGATGGGCGGGCGTTGGTATCGCCAGCTGGCCGTGCTGCGCGCGGTGGTGGAGGCGGTGCCCGACGCCCTGGCCGTGGCGGGGGCGGATGGGCGCCTGCTGGCGGCCAACGGCGCGTTCACGGCCCTGGCCAATGCCGCCGACGCGACGCGGGTGGTCGATATCCTGGCCCACCACTGCCGGGAGGGGGCCGACACCCAGCGCCTGCGCGACCTGGAGGAGGCCGTGCGCCGGGGCGAGGGGGGCGAGGCCTTCGTCGTGGTCGTCGATGACGCGTCCGGCCAAGCGGGCGGCGTGGCACGGCCGGCGCCGCGCCTGGTGGTGGCGCGGCCCCTGGCCGCCGCGGGCCAGGCCGGCTTGTCGGAGTGGCGGGTGCGCAGCGGCGGCGCCATCCCGGTGGCGGGCAGCCATCCCTGGCGCGAGCTGTGGGACCTGGCGCCCCTGGGCGTCATGCTGGTCGATGGCGCCGGCACCCTGTTGCGTGTGAACCTGACGCTGGCCGACTGGCTGGGCCATACCCGCGACCTGCTGGAGGATGGCAGCCGCCACCTGCGCGACCTGCTGGCCACGCCGCCATTGGGGGAGCTGTTTCCCGGGCGCCTGGCCGGCATGGCGGAGGTGGAACTGGCGGCAGCCCGCGCGGCCCCCTTGCGCGCCAGCGTGCTGCACGTGGCGTCGTCGTCCGGCGGCAGCCTGATCTTCCTGGGCGACCTC
This sequence comes from Nitrospirillum amazonense, assembly GCF_007828045.1. Taxonomy (GTDB): domain Bacteria; phylum Pseudomonadota; class Alphaproteobacteria; order Azospirillales; family Azospirillaceae; genus Nitrospirillum; species Nitrospirillum amazonense_C. The sequence goes on from NZ_VITN01000004.1 coordinate 169,075, forward strand.
ACCCGCGAGACGGCGCGGGAGGAGGAGCTGCGCCGGGCGGAGCAGCGCTTCCAGCGCTTCTTCCAGTTCGCGCCCACCGGCTTCGCCTTCGTGGACGGGGAATTCCGCCTGGCGGAGTGCAACCCCACCTTCCTCACCATGGCCGACCTGCGGCTGGGCGATGTGCAGGGCGAGCCCATCGCCAGCCTGTTCCAGCCGGAACACCGCGCCAACCTGCTGGCCCGCCTGGGTGAGGTGCTGGAGGGCCGGCCGCCGACGGGCGCCGGCGGGGGCATGGGCACGCCGGTGGAGGCGCGGCTGCGCGGGGCCTCCGGTGCCGTGGTGCACGTCTATTCCCGGCGTTTCGACGGCGAGGGTGACGGCGATCGTGGCCTGATCCTGCACCTGGTGGACATGACCGCCCAGAAGAACCTGGAGGCGCAGTTCGTCCAGTCGCAGAAGATGCAGGCCATCGGACAGCTTGCCGGCGGCGTGGCGCACGACTTCAACAACCTGCTGACGGCCATGATCGGCTTCTGCGACCTGCTGCTGCTGCGGCACAAGCCGGGCGACCAGTCGTTCAGCGACATCATGCAGATCAAGCAGAACGCCAACCGCGCCGCCAACCTGGTGCGCCAGTTGCTGGCCTTCTCCCGCCAGCAGACGCTGCAGCCCCGGGTGCTGAGCATCACCGACGTGCTGGCCGAACTGTCCAACCTGCTGCGGCGCCTGATCGGCGAGAACATCGAGCTGCGCATGCTGCACGGCCGCGACACCGGCCTGGTGCGGGTGGACCAGGGGCAGCTGGAACAGGTCATCATCAACCTGGTGGTGAACGCCCGCGACGCCATGCCCAAGGGCGGGCGGCTGACCATCGTCACCGGCAACCTGCACACCACCGAGCCCATCCGCCATGAGACGGAGGAGATGCCGCCCGGCGACTGGGTGGTGGTGGAGGTGATCGACACCGGCATCGGCATCCCGCCGGAAAACCTGCAGCGCATCTTCGAGCCCTTCTTCTCCACCAAGGAGGTGGGGTCGGGCACGGGGCTGGGCCTGTCCACCGTCTATGGCATCGTGCGCCAGACCGGCGGCTTCGTGTTCGTGGAGAGCAAGCCGGGGGAGGGGGCCAAATTCTCCATCCACCTGCCGCGCCTGGACGAGAAGGCGCTGGCCCAGGCGGCCCCGGCGGAGGAGTCCAAGGACAAGGCCGCCGCCGACCTTACCGGCATGGGCACCGTGCTGCTGGTGGAGGATGAGGACGCCGTGCGCGTCTTCGGCGCCCGCGCCCTGCGCAACAAGGGCTACACCGTGCTGGAGGCCCGCAGCGGCGAGGAGGCGCTGGACCTGCTGCAGGGGGAACGGGGCGGCGACGTGGACCTCATCGTCACCGATGTGGTCATGCCCCAGATGGACGGCCCCACCATGATCGAGCAGGTGCGCCGATTCCGCCCCGACGTGAAGGTCATCTTCATCTCCGGCTATGCCGAGGATCGTTTCCGGCATTCGCTGAAGGACGGCGCCGTGGTCGACTTCCTGCCCAAGCCCTTCAGCCTGAAGCAGTTGGCGGCCAAGGTGAAGGAAGTGATGGAAGGCGCCCCGCGCCCGGGCGGCTGAAGGCCTTGGCTGGCCGCGCGCGAATCCGGAGCGCGCCACTAGGCCCCGACCGGGGCCGCCGCAGCGAGCACCGAAGGGCGGAGCGAGGAAGCCAAGCGGCCGGATGGCCGCGCCCGGCGCTTGAGGGCATTCAAAGACAAACCGAATCCGGAACGCGGTGATTAGGCCCCGACCGGGGCCGCCGCAGCTTTCCGGGGAACGAAGTGGACTGGAAACCGAGGAAGCCATGCCGGCGGACGCCGGTGCCCGGCGTCTGAGGGCATCATAACAAGAACAAAAAAGAACAAAAGATCAACAAACCCTCTTTCCAGACCAGAACAGACCATGTACGTTCTCCCTCACCACAGCCGTTGAACGCCCGTTGGCCGTATGCGACAAGAGGGGGACAGCAAGATGTCGGCACCACTTCGTCTGGTAGAAACACCCATGGATAAGCAAAAGGCCCTCGACGCCGCTCTCGGCCAGATCGAACGCGCGTTCGGCAAGGGCTCCATCATGAAGCTCGGCGCCAAGGAGGCGTCGATGGAGGTGGATGCCATCTCCACCGGCTCCCTGGGCCTGGATATCGCGCTGGGCATCGGCGGCCTGCCGCGCGGCCGCATCATCGAGATCTACGGGCCGGAAAGCTCGGGCAAGACCACGCTGGCGCTGCATGCCATCGCGGAGGCGCAGAAGAGCGGCGGCACCTGCGCCTTCGTCGACGCGGAGCATGCCCTGGACCCGTCTTATGCCCGTAAGCTGGGCGTGAACGTGGACGACCTGCTGGTCTCCCAGCCCGACGCCGGTGAACAGGCGCTGGAGATCACGGACACGCTGGTGCGCTCCGGCGCCATCGACGTGCTGGTGGTGGACTCGGTGGCGGCCCTGGTGCCGCGGGCCGAACTGGAAGGCGAGATGGGCGACAGCCACGTCGGCCTGCAAGCCCGCCTGATGAGCCAGGCGCTGCGCAAGCTGACCTCGTCCATCTCCAAGTCCAACTGCCTGGTCATCTTCATCAACCAGATCCGCCTGAAGATCGGCGTGATGTTCGGCAATCCGGAGACGACGACCGGCGGTAACGCGCTGAAGTTCTACGCCTCCGTGCGCCTGGACATCCGCCGCATCGGCGCCATCAAGGACCGCGACAACGTCGTCGGCAACCAGACCCGTGTAAAGGTGGTGAAGAACAAGCTGGCCCCGCCGTTCCGCGTGGTCGAGTTCGACATCATGTACGGCGAGGGCGTGTCCAAGGTGGGTGAGCTGATCGACCTGGGCATCCAGGCCGGTGTGGTCGAGAAGTCGGGCGCCTGGTTTTCCTACGACGGGCAGCGCGTCGGCCAGGGCCGCGAGAACGCCAAGCAGTTCCTGCGCACCAACCCGGCCATCGCCAAGGCCATCGAGGAAAAGGTCCGCGCCAACGCCGGCTTGGTGGCCGGCGCCATGATGGTGGGTTCCCCCGAGGCCGACGGCGACGCCGACAGCCCCGAGTGATGCCTTCGTCGTGGCCAAACAAAGGGCGAATGCCCTGACCGCGCCTGAGGAATGTGAATGAAAAAGGCGGGCCGGTGACGGTCCGCCTTTTTCACGCCTGTTCTCATTCTTTAGGTCTGGGTGAGGTAGGGGCCGTCGATTTGCCGGGATCGCGGCCTTATCCTGACCCCACCCAGAGGACGGGGCCAGAGGACGGGGCCAGAGGGCGGGCCGGAGGAAAGGGAGGGCGGCGATGGCGGGGCGTCTCGGAAGCGTCGGACTCATTGTTCTGCTGGCCACATTGGCGTTGGTCCCCATCGGCCGGGCGGCGGCGCCCACGGCTATCGCCATCCCCGACTTCGGCTTTGTCGACACCTCGGGTGAGGCGGGGGATCAGCAGGCGGCGCACACGGCCCGGCTGGCGGAACTGACCCAGGGCCTGAAGGCCGAGCTGGGGAGCGGCGGCCGCTATCGGGTGCTGTCCCTGGCCTGCGGCGGGGCGGGCGGCGGGATGGATTGCCGTGCCGCCGATCCCGCCGCCTTGGCGGAGGCCGCCCGCCGGGCCGGCGCCCGGGTGCTGGTGCTGGGGGATGTGCACAAGACCAGCACCCTGCTGCTCAGCACCAAGGTCCAGGTTCTGGACGTCCAGACCAACAGGCTGCTGCTGGACCGCTTCCTGTCCTTTCGTGGTGACAATGACGAGGCCTGGCGGCGCATGACGCACTTCATCGCCCGCGAACTGGACGGCTTGGCGCTGGACGGCACCGCCCCCTGACCTCTTACGGGGATACCACCTGACTCAGCATGGTGCGCACCACCTGGCGGTGAAAGGGCATGATCAGGGTGAGGTAGGCTCGGCCCAGCCAGTTGTGGGTGCGCACCACCGTGGTGGCGGTGACCTGGCAGTTGCCCGTTTCCTGGCGCACGTCGATCACGGCGCGGAAATCCAGGTGCTTGTCCGCCATGCCCAGCACCACCCGGTCCGGCCCGCTGCTGAGGATGGGGAAGATGCCGATGTGGCCGGCGCGCGGGGACTCAGAGCCTGCCGGCGGCCGGGGCGCCTTCAGGCCGAGGGGCGCCACGATGGCGTTGCGCAGGGCCATCAGCCGGCGCACCCAGGCGGGGGAGGTGCCCATCATGCGCTGGGCCGCGGCCGGGGCATCGACGACGGTCCCGTCAGGCGCCAGCATCAGGCGAAAGGCGTCGGCGAACTGGGCGCCGGGCAGCAGGGCCCAGGTGTCGGCCGCAGGGGTGATTTCCTGGACGGTCATGGCGGTGCCTCCTCACGGTCCGCCCCCATCCTACCCCCGCCACCCCCAAAGGCGTAATGCCGCTTAATTGCAGAACTGAGATCAAAAGCGTATCATCCGCACCGATCGCATGAATGCGAAGACCACGGACCCAAAATGGGGGGCGGATGATGGTTTCGACCACAGGCGCGTACGGCTATTCCCAGGCGCAAAGCCTGGCTTCCTCGGTGACGCAGCAGACGTCGCTGTTCGGTGGCGCGTCCACCGCCAACGCTCCCAAAACCACCGCCGAAAAAGTCGCCGCCGCCTTGCAGAAGGGCGATACGGCCGGGGCCATCGGCGCCTTCGTCGATGAAAAGACCCTGAAAAAACTGACCAAGCTGCAGGCCGACGCCACCCAGCTGGACAAGCAGATCAAGCAGAAATCCGCCGACAACGACAAGAAGGCGGCCCAGGACAAGGTCGACAACGCCAAGCGCCAACTGAAGGCCCTGCGCATGCGCGCCCAGCTGGCCGCCGCCATGGGCGACAAGCAGGCCGCCGCCCGCATCGCGCGCGAGGCGGCGGACGTGGCCAAGTCCCTGGGCTCCGCCGCGCAAGAGTATGCCGGCGCCGTGAAGAACGGCGCCACGGTCGGCGGCACCGGCGGCGACTCCTCCGGCGCCTCGGGCGCCAGCGGGACGGCCACCGGTGGCGCCACCACCGACATCGCCGGCGCCGGCAGCGACGCCGCCCAGATCCAGGCCACCGCCGCCGGTACCCAGAACCCGTCCAACCCACAGGCGGGCGGCCAGGCCGCCACGGCTCAAGCCGTCAAGGGGGCCGGCGCCGACGCCACCCTGCAGACGGGCGACGCCCAGGCCGCGGCCAACGACGGCAAGACCGACAAGCCTGGCATCATCCAGGTCCCCAGCACGGAGGAGGAGACGGCGGCGCGGAAAGAGCGCATGGAGTTCATGGGCAACGTCCGCACCCTGATGGACCAGGCGCGCAGCGTCTATGCCCAGGCCAAGAACATCCTGGAGCGCAAGCGCAAGCCCGGCGATCCCCAGGACGCCGACCACAGCGCCCGGGACATCGCCGACGCCGCCAAGCAGGTGGATGCCGCCGACCAGGACCTGGCGGCCGGCACCACCCCCGCCGTGCCCACGGCACCCACGGTCATCGCCACGCCCAACAACACCCTGCTGCTGGTCTGACGGGGCCGTCGCGCTCCATCTGGAATGGAAAGCGGTGAAAAGCCGCGCGCCCGGGGCTTCATCGCCCCCATCCCATGGACAGCCCCCGTATCCGCACGCTACAAACCCTGTCCCGGTGTTTCGCGCCCGGGGATGTTCCTTCGCATGCTTAAGGCTGTTGCCCGATGAAGACCGCCAACGAGATCCGCTCCGCTTTCCTGGACTACTTCGTGAAGAACGGCCACACGGAGGTCGAGTCCAGCCCGCTGGTGCCGCGCAACGACCCGACGTTGATGTTCACCAACGCCGGCATGGTGCAGTTCAAGAACGTCTTCACCGGCAACGAGGTCCGGCCCTACACCCGCGCCACCACCTCGCAGAAGTGCGTGCGCGCCGGCGGCAAGCACAACGACCTGGAGAATGTGGGCTACACCGCCCGGCACCACACCTTCTTCGAGATGCTGGGCAACTTTTCCTTCGGCGATTACTTCAAGGCCGACGCTATCGAGCTGGCCTGGAACCTGATCACCAAGACCTTCGCCCTGCCCAAGGACAAGCTGCTGGTCACGGTCTACCACACCGATGACGAGGCCCACGGTCTGTGGAAGAAGGTGGCCGGCCTGTCGGACGACCGCATCATCCGCATTCCCACGGCCGACAATTTCTGGGCCATGGGCGACACCGGCCCCTGCGGCCCGTGCTCCGAGATTTTTTACGACCATGGCGAGGGTATCCCCGGCGGTCCCCCCGGCAGCCCGGAGCAGGACGGCGACCGCTTCATCGAAATCTGGAACCTGGTGTTCATGCAGTATGAGCAGGTGACGAAGGAGGAGCGGGTGTCCTTGCCCCGGCCTTCCATCGACACCGGCATGGGGCTGGAGCGTCTGGCGGCCGTGCTGCAGGGCGTGCACGACAACTACGACACCGACCTGATGCGCGCCCTGATCGTCGCGTCGGCCGATGCCACCAATTCCGACCCCAACGGCGCGCACGCCGTGTCGCACCGCGTGATCGCCGACCATTTGCGCGCCTCCTCCTTCCTGATCGCCGACGGCGTGCTGCCGGCGAACGAGGGGCGCGGCTATGTCCTGCGCCGCATCATGCGCCGCGCCATGCGCCACGCCCATATGATCGGCGCCCGCGATCCGGTGATGCACACCCTGGTGCCGGCGCTGGTGCGCGAGATGGGCGGCCACTACACCGAGCTGCAGCGCGCCCAGGCCCTGATCACCGAGACCCTGCGGCTGGAGGAAACCCGGTTCAAGCAGACGCTGGACCGCGGCCTGAAGCTGCTGGACGAGGAAGAGGACAAGCTGGGCGCCGGCCAGCCCCTGCCGGGCGAGGTGGCGTTCAAGCTGTATGACACCTACGGCTTCCCCCTGGACCTGACGCAGGACGTGCTGCGCGGCCGCAACCGCACCGTCGAGGTCGATGGATTCACCACCGCCATGGAGCGCCAGCGGGCCGAGGCGCGCAAGGCCTGGGCCGGGAGCGGCGAGGCCGCGACCGAGCGCGTGTGGTTCGAGCTGAAGGATGAGCTGGGCGCCACCGAATTCCTGGGCTACGACACCGAGAACGCCGAGGGCAAGGTCACGGCCGTGCTGGACCGTCAGGGCAACAAGTTGGACCAGGCGACCGCCGGCCAGGATGTCATCGTCCTGGTCAACCAGACGCCGTTCTATGGCGAGTCCGGCGGCCAGGTGGGCGACAGCGGCGTGATTTTTGCCCCTGGAACCGGAAATGGCGGTGGCGTCGAGGTGGCTGTCAGCGACACGCAGAAGAAGCTGGGCGCCGTCTTCGCCCACATCGGCACCGTCACCCACGGCGCCTTGGCGCCCGGCCGGTTGGTGGAACTGCGCGTCAACGGCCGCCGTCGCGGCGACATCCGCGCCAACCACTCCGCCACCCACCTGCTGCACGAGGCCCTGCGCCAGCGCCTGGGCGAGCATGTCACGCAGAAGGGCTCACTGGTGTCGGCGGAGCGCCTGCGCTTCGACATCAGCCAGCCGACGCCGCTGTCCGACGACGACGTGCGCGTGGTCGAGGCGGCGGTGAACGCCCGTATCCTGGGCAACAGCGAGGTCGTCACCCGCCTGATGACGCCGGCCGAGGCCATTGAGCAGGGTGCCATGGCCCTGTTCGGCGAGAAGTACGGCGATGAGGTCCGCGTCGTCAGCATGGGCGGCCAGGACGAAGGCCTGAACCGTCAGTACTCCGTGGAGCTGTGCGGCGGTACCCATGTGCGCCGCACCGGTGACATCGGCCTGTTCAAGATCGTGTCGGAGGGCGCGGTCTCCGCCGGCGTGCGCCGTATCGAGGCGCTGACCGGCCGGGGCGCGTTCGAGTACCTGGAAGGGCAGGAGGGCCGCCTGCTGGCCGCCGCCGGCGCGCTGAAGGTTTCCGCCGCCGAGGTGCCGGCCCGCGTCGCCACCCTGGTGGAGGAGCGCCGCCGCCTGGAAAAGGAAGTGGCCGACCTGAAGCGCCAACTGGCCCTGGGCGGGGGCGGCGGTGCCACCGCCACGCCGGAGAAGGTGATCAACGGCGTGAAGCTGTCGGCCCGCGTGCTGGACGGCATCGAGGCCAAGGACCTGAAGCCCCTGGCCGATGAGATCAAGGGCCAGATCGGCAGCGGCGTCGTCCTGCTGGTGGCCAAGGGTGAGGGCAAGGTCACCCTGGTGGCCGGCGTGACCGCCGACCTGACCGGCCGCTTCAACGCCGTGGACCTGGTGAAGGTCGCGGCGGCGGCCGTGGGCGGCAAGGGCGGCGGCGGCCGCCCCGACATGGCCCAGGCCGGCGGCAGCGAGCCCGACAAGGCCGACGCCGCCGTGGCGGCGGTCGAAGCGGCCATCGCCGGCTAAAATGCGAAACAACACATCGGCGTGGGGGCGACTTCATGCCGATGTTGTTCCTGGCTCTATCCTCTCGCGCCCTTTACCTTAGGACGCGACCGCCTGGCGCTTGAGGGACACGCACATGAAATTCCAAGGGACGGACACGTACGTTGCGACTGATGACCTGCGGGTCGCCGTCAACGCCGCCGTCACCTTGCAGCGTCCCTTGCTGGTGAAGGGGGAACCGGGGACGGGCAAGACCGTGCTGGCGCAGGAGGTGGCGAACGCCCTGGGGCGGCCGCTGCTGCAATGGCATGTGAAGTCCACCACCAAGGCGCAGCAGGGCCTGTACGAGTACGACGCCGTCAGCCGCCTGCGCGACGGCCAGCTGGGCGACTCCCGCGTCAACGACATCGCCAACTACATCCGCAAGGGCAAGCTGTGGGAGGCGTTCGAGGCCGACGTGGCCCCGGTGCTGCTGATCGATGAGATCGACAAGGCGGACATCGAGTTCCCCAACGACCTGTTGCAGGAACTCGACCGCATGGAATTCTTCGTCTACGAGACGGGGCAGACCATCAAGGCGCGGCAGCGGCCGGTGGTCATCATTACCTCCAACAACGAGAAGGAGTTGCCGGACGCCTTCCTGCGCCGCTGCTTCTTCCATTACATCCGCTTCCCCGATGCGGAGACCATGGCCCGCATCGTCGATGTGCACTTCCCCAATCTGAAGCAGGACCTGCTGCGCGACGCCCTGACCCTGTTCTATGAGGTGCGCGAGGTGCCGGGCCTGAAGAAGAAGCCCTCCACCTCCGAACTGCTGGACTGGATCAAGCTGCTGATGATCGAGGATATCGATCCGGCGGTGCTGCGCCAGCGCGACCCGAAGAAATCCATCCCGCCGCTGCACGGCGCCCTGCTGAAGAACGAGCAGGACGTGCATCTGTTCGAGCGCCTGGCCTTCCTGGCGCGGCGGGAGCGGGACTAAGCTGCCCAGGGTAATGATGTTCTAAATTGGGAGAGCGCATGAGCACAGAGAATGGTGGAGTTCACGCGGATATAAAGGAAATGATTGGCTTGACGGCCAGTTATGATCCATTCCGTGAGATTTGTTTTATGGAGCGTCTTTCCGGCAAGGTGCTTCTTCAGGTTGGAATATTTCTTTTGTGTTCTGTCGTCGCGGTTTGTGCGATTTTTCCTAAATATGTATTTGAAATCATGATCAATTTAATTGGAAATGGCGCGAGTTCGCCAAGTATTATTTTGACGGATATTGCGCCGGCCATCATACTCATATCTGCATTTACCTGTCTTGTTGTTTTATGTGGCCGGCTAATTCCCTATTTTGTTGCCGGTGGGTTAATCATTTGGCTGGGGGAGCACGAAAACGCATTGTCTGTGTTTATTAAGAAAGGCCCTATTGCGGATACTTATATAGACATTAAAATTATTCTCGAAGATCTTTCATTTGATGGAAATTTCTTGAACTTGTGTGAAATTGGGAAATTGGAGTTCGCTTACTATTCTTCTTCTAAGAAAATTCCAATCATGCGAGTTTCTCTAGGGGAGAAATTAAAGAGTCACAATTTTGATGAAGGTCGTTTGCTCAGAATTACCTTGCTGCATGTCCATGAAATGACGGGCGTGAGAAAGGCGCAAGTTCTTTATCTGGATAAGGAGCTGCTTGCCAAAGCGGCGGAGCGGAAAGTTAAGAAGGCGGCGGCAGCGTCCATGTCGCCGCAGTTGGCATCTGAACCTTCCTAAACGCGACGCTTGCATTTAAACCAAACCTCCCCAGCGTCGGTCTCAGGTTGAAGGGGTGAGGTCAAGGAAATCAAGCATCTCCGTCCGAAGTCCCGGACCCATCGCGTCATCGCTTGTGTGCACTGCAACATTCATCACAGCACATCCGACGGCGTTTGCGCTAACACTGTTGACATCTCAACAGTGTGCGAAGGGTTGCGGTCATGGGTGCCGGTATCATGCGGCGGTGGATGGTGGCGGTGGTGGTGGGCGGGCTGGCGGCGGTGCCGCAGGTGGCCCACGCCGGAGCCGGCCTGGGGCTGGAGATGGTGTGCGCCGACGCGGTGAACGCCGCCCCGATGGTGGGCCGGCTTCCCCCCTTCGCCCGCATGCTGGGCCTGATGCCGGCGCACCCCACGCCGGTGCCCACGGCCGCCTGCGCGGCGGGATACCAGGCGCTGTGGACGCGCAAGTCGGCGCCTGCCCCTGAAATGCCCGTCGCGGCCGGGCCCGTGCGCGACACCGCCTGGGGGCCGCTGGCCTTCGATGGCTTGGCCGAGGCGCGCGATCTGGGGCTTTATACCCACTATGCCGGTGCCTTGCTGGCGGGCCTGCCCGCTGACTTGGCGGTGCGGGGGGATCGGATGCGGACCGCCGCCGTAGCCCGGCTGATCGTCATTGGCCAGAGCTTGGCCGCAAGCGCTTACCGCCCGGTCGCGGCCCTGCACCGCGCCTATCGCGACCCCACGGAACCGTCACCCGCGCGCATGGCCCGTCTGCTGCGTCCCGGGGCGGACACGCAGAGCCCCTGAAAGCTAGGGCTGTGCGCCGGGTGACGATGCTGTCCCCAGCGCGGTGCGGAAGCTTGAGCGCGCCGTGCCCCGCTTCGATGCGGTGAGACTTTCAGGCGGCCAATTTATCCAATATGCAATTTTTTATTATGCGCATCTGCGCCCGTTTACTCACGATATGCAATCGGTTGCATAATTTACTATTGTATGTTGCGAAGTATAAGATGGTAATATTGTGTTCGTCATTTCAGATATCTTCTCAATTTGCTGGCGCGGATTCCTCATGCTATGCTTTGGGATATGTTTGATGTACTTTGCCTGATGTGGGCTGTTAGCACTTTGTTAATGCCGCTTAGGTGATCATCCGGCCTAAGATATTAACTCCTCAGGCTCGAAATGATGAACTTCCTATCCAGCATGAAAGTCGGGCGGAAGCTGGCGGCCGCTTTCACGATCATAGTCGCCATCACCTTGATCGCTTCGGGTATCAATTACCGGGCGCTGTCCACCATTCGCGACACGACGCAATGGTCCGACCATACCTACAAGGTGCTGGAACGGCTTGGCCATACCATGGCGGCCATGGTCGATCGGGAATCGGGCCTGCGCGGCTATCTGATCGGCGCCGACGCCAAGTTCCTGGAGCCGTACCAGAAAGGCCAGGCGGCGTTCGAGGCAGCCTTTGCGGAGGTCAAGTCCCTGACCGCGGACAACCCCGCGCAGCAGGCGCGCCTGGATGAGCTGCGCCGGTTGGAGCAGTCCTGGCTACAGGAGGTGGCCAACCAGGAAATCGGGCTGATGGCGAAGCCGGAAACCATCGAGCAGGCGCGCAAGCTGGCGGCCAGCGGCATCGGCAAGGTGCACATGGACCCCATTCGCGCCAAGGTGGCGGAGATCGACAAGGTGGAGCGCGACCTGCTGGCGCAGCGGGCGACGATCCAGGCCGACGCGCTCACGACGGCCACGACGGTGGCGCTGGGCAGCAGTGGCCTGTCCATTCTGCTGGCGGTCATCCTGGCTTGGGGCCTGACCCGGTTGGTGGCCTCGCCCATCGTAACCATGACCGGCGTGATGAAGCGCCTGGCGGACGGCGACACCCGGGTCGAGATTCCGGCCCGCGAGCGCCAGGATGAGATTGGCGGCATGGCCCAGGCCGTGGGCGTGTTCAAAGACAACATGATCGAGGCGGACCGGCTGCGGTCGGAGCAGGAGGCGCTGAAACAGCGTGCGGAGAAGGAGCGCCGGCAGGCGATGCTGGACCTGGCTGGCGCCTTCGAAAGCCGGGTGGGTGGCATCGTCAACGGCGTGACGGCCCAGGCCACGGAATTGCTGGCCACGGCGCAGACCTTGAATTCCTCATCCGGCCATGTGGCGCGTGAGGCGGGCACCGTTGCCGCCGCCTCCCTGCAGGCGACGCAGAATGTGCAGACGGTGGCGGCGGCGACGGAGGAACTGTCCGCCTCCATCCAGGAAATCACCCTGCAGGTCACGCGGTCCAGCCAGATGATCTCCAGCGCCGTCGGCCAGGCGGGGCGGACCAACGAGGAGGTGCAGGGCCTGATGCAGTCGGCCCAGCGCATCGGCGAGGTGGTGACCCTGATCAACGACATCGCCAGCCGCACCAATCTCTTGGCCCTGAACGCCACCATCGAGGCGGCCCGCGCCGGCGACGCCGGCAAGGGCTTCGCCATCGTCGCGTCCGAGGTCAAGTCCCTGGCCACCCAGACGGCCCAGGCCACGGAGGAAATCCGGGCGCAGATCGCCGGCATGCAGGCGGCGACCGAAACCTCGGCCAAATCCATCCAGGGCATCGTGGAGATCATCAGCCAGGTGGACCAGGCCGCCACCACCATCGCCTCGGCGGTGGAGGAGCAGGCCGCCACCACCAACGAGATCACGCGCAACGTCCAGCAGGCGGCCCAGGGGACCAGCGACGTCAGCCAGACCATCTCGCGCGTCAGCGACGCGGCGCAGGAGACCGGGGGGGCCGCCGGGGAGGTGCACACGGCGGCCAACGATCTCAGCAAGAACGGCGAACTGCTGAAGCAGCAGGTCGATACCTTCCTGCGGGAGATCCGCGCCGCGTGAGGCGGGGAATGACTTGGACCAGGGCCAGGGTGGGAGGCGTTCTTGAATGAACGCGGCCCGCCCGGGCGCATGAACTATCACGATGCCGGACTTCTCGAGCGGGAACACGACGGCATAGCAGGAAAGCAGAGAAAAAATGTTCGGATTTTCTAAAAACAATGATGCCATCAACCGTCAGATTTCGGCGCTCGGCGCGCTGCGCGCCAAGGTGATGGTGGCGGACGAGGATCTCAATATCGTCTACGTGAATCCTTCCGTGGTCGCCCTGCTGCGCGACGTAGAGCACGATCTGCGCAAGGAATTGCCGCGTCTGAACGTGGACCGCCTGGTCGGCAGCAACATCGACATCTTCCATAAGAACCCGGCGCACCAGCGGGGCATGCTGGCCAAGCTGGCCAAGCCCCACGCCGCCACCATCAAGGTGGCCAGCCATCAGTTCGACCTGCTGGTCACGCCCCTGAGCGAGGGCGGCCGCCGCATCGGCTTCGTGGTCGAATGGGCCGACGCCAAGGAGCGGCTGGAGAACCTGGATTACGCCGGGCAGATCGCCGCCATCCGGCGGTCGCAGGCCGTCATCGAATTCACCACCGACGGCATCATCACCAAGGCCAACGACAATTTCCTGACCGTCATGGGCTATCGCCTGGAGGAGGTGGTGGGCAAGCACCACCAGATGTTCGTCGACCGCGACTACGGCGCCACGGCGGAATACCGCCAGTTCTGGGAATCGCTGAAACGTGGCGAGTTCAAGGCCGCGCAGTTCAAGCGCGTCTCCAAGTCCGGCAAGACCGTTTGGATCGAGGGCGCCTACAACCCGATCTTCGATGAAAAGGGCCAGGTGACGAAGGTTGTGAAATTCGCCGTGGACGTGACGGCCCAGGTCAACCTCCTGGACAACCTGAAGGTCCTGATCGACCAGAACTTCGGTGAGATTGAAAGCGCGATCGGCCAGTCGACGCGCGAGGCCTCGTCGGCCGGCGCGGCGGCGGGGAGCACCGCCAACAGCGTGCAGATGGTGGCGGCCAGCGCCGAGGAGCTCGCGGCCTCCATCGCCGAGATCTCGCAGAGCATGTCGCGTGCCCGGACCGCGACCGACAGCGCGTTCGACCGCACCGTGCAGGTGGGTGAAAGCACCGACCGGCTGGCGACGGCGGCCCAGGCCATGAACGGCATCGTCGGGCTGATTAACAACATCGCCGGCCAGATCAACCTGCTGGCCCTGAACGCCACCATTGAGGCGGCCCGTGCCGGCGAGGCGGGCAAGGGCTTTGCCGTCGTGGCCAGCGAGGTCAAGAACCTGGCTAACCAGTCGGCCAAGGCCACCGAGCAGATTTCGGGTGAAATCGAAGGGATACAGTCCACGTCCGCCGAGGTCGCCAGCGCCCTGAACGCCATCCGCGACGCCGTTTCCACCGTGCGCGAGCATGTGTCCGGAACGGCCGCCGCCGTGGAGGAGCAGAGCGCCGTCACGCGCAGCATGTCCACCAACATGCACAGCGCCTCCAGCGCCGTCTCCACGGTGACGACCAACGTCACGGCCATCTCCGCCGCCATCGGTCAGGTCGCCGCCGCCGTGGACAAAACCAAGGAGGCGGCCCAGGTGCTTGTGCGCTGAGGACAGGCTCGGAGTCTGGATGCCGGCGGCGCGGCCTTGAGGTGGCCGCGTCCTTGGCGACCTCAGTGCCCGCCCGGCTGCACCACTCCCGTCGCCGCCGTTCTCGCGCGTTCCAGCTCCGCCAGGGCCGCGTCGATATCGTGTGGCGGGGCCATGAAGCGGCGGAAGACGCCGCCAGCGGCCGCGGTTAGCGGCGTGGTGGCGTCGCGGTCGAAGTAGGCGGCGAATCCGGCCGCATCCTCCAGCACCTGCCGCCCGGCATCCTCGAAGAAGGTGCCGGCGCCCGCCGGCGCGGGCGCCGTGTCCCCCTGCCTGTCGCGCAGCGGCGACACCATGGCGAGATCGCTGTTGAAACGGTCCAGTTCCACCGTCTCCGCCAGGAAATGCACGAAGCGCTGAACCTCCGGCCGCGCGGCCGCCCGGGGTGCCACCACCAGCACATCCTGCGGCGCGTCCTCATAGCGGGGCATGCCGGGGGTCAGCGTGGGGAAGGGGATGAAGCCCACATCATCGCGCACCAGGGGGGAGAAGTGCATGGCGGCGAACCCGCCCAGCAACAGCATGCCCACCTGCTGGCGATAGAAGTAGGGCAGGGTATCGCGCCAGCTGTCCGCCGGCTGGGGCGCGTGGAAGTAACCCCGGTCCAGCAGCAGCTTCCACCGCGCCATCACCGCGCGCGCGGCCGGGTCGGTGAAGGGGATGTGTCCCGCCAGCAGGCGGCGATGGAAGTCCAACCCGTTCAGGCGCAGGTCCAGGTAGTCGAACCAGGCGAACAGCGGCCAGTTTTCCTGCGCGCCATAGGCGAAGGGCGTGACCCCCGCGGCCTTCAGGCGCGCCGCCACGGCCAGCAGATCCTCCCAGGTCCGGGGCGGCGTCAGGCTCAGGCGCCGGAACAGGGATTTGCGGTAAAAGAAGCCCCAGGGGTAGGTCGACAGGGGCACGGCCACGACCTTCGCGCCCACGGTGACGGCGTCGACGGCCGGCGGGCTGAACCGGTCGCGCACCAGCCGGGTCAGATCCGGGGGCAGGGGCGCCACCACCCGCTGGGCACAGCCGTCACGCAGCGCCTTGCCCGAATCCCAGAACGCGACATCCGGGGCGTCGGGCCCGCCGGCCTTGGCGCCGACCCGCTGCCAGTAGAGGTCCATGGGCACTTCGCGGTGGGTGATCTGGATGTCCGGGTTGGCGGCGGCGAAGTGGTCCAGCAGGGCGGCCCAGGCGGTGTGCTTGTCCCGGCTGCCAACCATCATGTCGATGGTCAGGTGGCCGGCCTGTGCCGGGCATGCCAGGCAAAGGACCAGGACCAGACAGAGAAGAAGGCCCGCGGCGCCATCCGGCCCCCGGCCTTGCCGGCGCGTGACCGCTACCATCCAACGGCCCCCGCCCCGCCTGTCCTATGCCATGTCGATATCATGCTGGATAACCTTGGGCAGGCCTTTGGGCGGGGAACTTTTAGACGGCGATCTGGTAGACGGCGACCTGGGGCCGGAGCGCGAGGCCGGGGAAGGGATGCTACCTATACGGTACGGGCGCCGCCAATCCTACATGGAAATCCAGGTGGAATTAGGCCGCCCGGCGCCCCAGGCCCGGCGCCCCTGGCCCTCAAGCCCGGCGTCGCGTAGACTGCACCCATGTTCAGCACCTTCTTCTTCCAACTGCGCCAGGCCCGCATTCCCGTGACCCTGCGGGAGTATCTGGCCCTGATGGAGGCCATGTCGGCGCATGTCGCCGGCTACAGCGTGGAGGACTTCTACCACCTGTCCCGCACCATCCTGGTGAAGGATGAGCGCAACCTGGACCGTTTCGACGTCGTCTTCGGCCAGGTCTTCAAGGGGCTGGAGGCGGCCGCGGGCGGTGACGGTGGCGATGTCGCCGCGCGCGCGCTGCCCGAGGAATGGCTGCGCAAGCTGGCCGAGCGGCACCTGACGGAGGAGGAGAAGGCGCAAATCCAGGCCCTGGGCGGCTGGGAAAAGCTGATGGAGACATTGGCCCAGCGCCTGAAGGAGCAGCACAGCCGCCACCAGGGCGGGTCCAAGTGGATCGGCACGGCCGGCACCTCGCCCTTCGGCGCCCATGGCTACAATCCCGAGGGCGTGCGCATCGGGCAGGAGGGCAGCCGCCACCGCCGCGCCGTGAAGGTCTGGGACCGGCGCGAGTTCCGCAACCTGGATGACACGGTGGAGCTGGGCACCCGCAACATCAAGGTGGCGCTGCGCCGCCTGCGCAAGTTCGCCCGAACCGGCGCCGCCGAGGTGTTGGACCTGCCCGACACCATCCGCGCCACGGCGGCCAACGCCGGCCACCTGGACCTGAAGCTGCGCCCCGAACGGCACAACGCGGTCAAGGTGCTGCTGTTCCTGGACGTGGGCGGTTCCATGGACGACCACATCCGCCTGTGCGAGGAGCTGTTCTCCGCCGCCAAGGGGGAGTTCAAGCACCTGGAGTATTTCTACTTCCACAACTGTGTCTATGAGGGCGTGTGGAAAGACAACCGCCGCCGGCGGACGGAACAGATGTCGACCTTCGACGTGCTGCACACCTATCCGGCGGACTACAAGCTGATCTTCGTGGGCGACGCCAGCATGAGCCCCTATGAGATCACCCACGCCGGCGGGGCGGTGGAGCACTGGAACCAGGAGGCGGGGCAGGTGTGGCTGCGGCGTCTGCTGGACGTCTACCGCCGCGCCATCTGGCTGAACCCGGTCAGCGAAGGCTATTGGCCCTACACCGCCAGCGTCGGCCTGATTAAAAATTTGATGGAGGGCCGCATGTATCCCCTGACCCTGCAGGGGCTGGAGGCGGGCATGCGGGAACTTAGCCATTGATTTATTAACGTTTCTTGGCGCCCGCCCCCGCAAGTGCAGGGGGGCAGGGGCGCCCAAAGCACAGTTGCCGCGCGGTGCATCCCGGCATAGTGTCCGCGCGGGCTCAAAACTTTTGAACCCAGGACGCGGGAGCTCCTCCCGAACCGCGCCATGTCCCCCGATGGTTGGGGAAAGGCGCCAGTGCCAAGGATGAAAGAGAAGATGAATTCTCCGACCAAGATCACCATCGCGCGCGGCGACGGTATCGGCCCCGAGATCATGGACGCTACCCTCGAGGTGTTGGCCGCCAGCGGCGCCAACCTCGAGTATGAGGAAATCCAGATCGGCGAGAGCGTCTATCGCCGCGGCATCATGAACGGCATGGAGCCCAGCGCCTGGGAAAGCCTGCGCCGCACCAAGGTGTTCCTGAAGGCCCCCATCACCACCCCGCAGGGCGGCGGCTACAAGTCGCTGAACGTGACCATCCGCGGCGCCTTGGGCCTGTACGCCAACATCCGCCCCTGCGTCTCCTACTCCCCCTTCGTCGCCACCAAGCACCCGTCCATGGACGTGGTCATCGTGCGTGAGAATGAGGAAGACCTGTACGCCGGCATCGAATACCGCCAGACGCAGGACGTGACCCAGGCGGTGAAGCTGATCTCCCGCCCCGGGTCGGAAAAGATCATCCGCTACGCCTTCGAATACGCGCGGGCCAACCATCGCCGCAAGGTGACGGCCTTCGTGAAGGACAACATCATGAAGATCTCCGATGGCCTGTTCCATCGGGTCTTCGATGAGATCGCCGCCGAGTACCCGGACATCGAGGCGGAGAGCATGATCGTCGACATCGGCGCCGCCCGTCTGGCAGACACGCCGGAGCACTTCGACGTCATCGTCACCCTGAACCTGTACGGCGACATCATTTCCGATATCGCCGCCCAGATCACCGGCTCGGTCGGCCTGGCCGGCTCCTCCAACATCGGTGACCAGTGCGCCATGTTCGAGGCCATCCACGGTTCCGCCCCCACCATCGCCGGCAAGGGCATCGCCAACCCGTCGGGCTTGCTGCTGGCCTCGGTCATGATGCTGGTCCACATCGGCCAGTCGGAAGCGGCCGAGCGCATCCATAACGCCTGGCTGAAGATGATCGAGGACGGCATCCACACCGTCGATATCTTCAAGCGCGGCGTCAGCAAGGCCCGCATCGGCACCCGCGATTTCGCCGCCAATCTGGTCGATCGCCTGGGCGACCGCCCGGCCACCCTGGTGCCCGCCAGCTACCCGGCCGGCGTCGCCAGCAGCTTCAGCGGCATCGCCCTGAAGGGCGCCCCGGCCCAGGCCAAGAAGCTGGTGGGCGTGGACGTGTTCCTGGAGCGCAAGGGCGGCAACGGCGACGACATGGCCGCGCTGTTCCAGCCGCTGCTCCCCGCCGGCCTGAAGCTGGTGATGGTGTCCAACCGTGGCCAGAAGGTGTGGCCGGACGGCGCGCCGGAAACCTTCTGCACCGACCACTGGCGCTGCCGCGTCATGGCCGATGGCGCCGATGAGCTGAAGCACGGCCAGGTGGCCGAACTGCTGGCCCGTGTCGCCAAGGAAGGGCTGGATTTCGTCCAGAGTTCCAACCTCTACACCTTCGACGGCGCCAACGGCTTCTCGGCCGCCGCCGGTCAGTAAGTGCGTTAGGTGGCGGGCATGGGAGCGTTCCCATGCCCGTCGCCATTTTGGGGCGCCCGTTCCCTCTTAACTCCCCTTTAATAGGGGATGAACGAGAGTGGGCCCGCTAGGAATAGTGGCCATGCCTGGGATATACCCACAAAGGAGAGGGGTGGCGGCTTTCCCTAGGCTGCCTGCGGATCTTCGGCGTGGATTCTGTATCCGCGGTCAAAAAACGAGTCGGAATCACCTGTTCAGGCTTTGGCAAGTTTGGTAGTGTCACAGGCATCTCGATACCAAATCTTGTTGGTGGGAATTTCCCGGTATCGACTGCTGGAGCGGGACGCTCGGCGGTGACGGCATGTTTTTGCGCGCCCGCCGATCTCGGGGGCTAAGGAGCGAGGGCTTCGATGGAAGAAGAAAAAGCGTCGATGAGTTGGACTGACGAGCGTATCGAGCGCCTGCGCCAGCTGTGGGGCCAGGGCATGAGCGCCAGCGAGATCGCCGATCTGTTGGGCAACGTGACCCGGAACGCGGTGATCGGCAAGGCGCACCGGCTGGGCCTGTCGGGCCGGCCGTCGCCCATCAAGAAGAAGCCCACGCGGGGTGCCACCATCCTGTCGCTGAACGAGCGCATGTGCAAATGGCCGGTGGGCGACCCCAAGCACGCCGATTTCCATTTCTGCGGCTGCCCCTCGCTGCCCGGCATGCCCTACTGCCGTGAGCACGCGCAGATGGCCTACCAGCCCGCCAAGAAGCGGGATGACGAGCGCAAGCTGGTCATGGCCTGAGGCTGTTTCGCATACGGAATTAAGCGACCCCCGCCGGCGACGGCGGGGGTTTCGTATTTGGGGCTAAGGTTCGGGAAATTCGCCGCGACGATAGACCGGCACCACCACGGCCGTCGATGACAACAGCCTTCCGGACAAACAAAACGCCGGGCGGTGGTGCCGCCCGGCGTCTCTGTCACATTGGAACCGTCAGGGGAACCGTCAGGTGCCTCAGGCGGCGAAGCCCATGGCCTTGCGCAGGTTCTCGTCCAGCTTGGCCAGGAAGTCCTGGGTGGTCAGCCAGGGCTGGTCCGGGCCGATCAGGATGGCCAGGTCCTTGGTCATGAAGCCGGACTCGACCGTCTCCACGCACACCTTCTCCAGCGTCTTGGCGAAGTTGGTGACCTCCGGCGTGCCGTCGAACTGGCCGCGGTAGGACAGGCCCTGCGTCCAGGCGAAGATGGAGGCGATGGGGTTGGTGGAGGTGGGGCGGCCCTTCTGGTGCTCACGATAGTGGCGGGTCACCGTGCCGTGGGCGGCCTCGGCCTCCACGGTCTTGCCGTCGGGGGTCAGCAGCACCGAGGTCATCAGGCCCAGCGAGCCGAAGCCCTGGGCCACGGTGTCGGACTGCACGTCACCATCGTAGTTCTTGCAGGCCCAGACGAAGGCGCCGTCCCACTTCAGGGCGGAGGCGACCATGTCGTCGATCAGGCGGTGCTCGTAGACGATGCCCTTGGCCTTGAAGCGCTCGGCGAACTCGGCGTCGAAGATTTCCTGGAAGATGTCCTTGAAGCGGCCGTCATAGGCCTTGAGGATCGTGTTCTTCGTGGACAGGTACACCGGGTAGCCGCGCTGCAGGCCGTAGTTGAAGCACGCGCGGGCGAAGCCGGCGATCGATTCGTCCAGGTTGTACATGCCCATGGCCACGCCGGCCTCGGGGAACTTGAACACGTCGTAGGTGATGGCCTCGCCACCGTCGTCGGGCGTGAAGGTCATGGTCAGCTTGCCGGCGCCGGGCACCTTGAAATCGGTGGCGCGGTACTGGTCGCCGAAGGCGTGGCGGCCGATGACGATGGGCTTGGTCCAGCCCGGCACCAGGCGCGGCACGTTCTTGCAGATGATGGGCTCACGGAAGACGGTGCCGCCCAGGATGTTGCGGATGGTGCCGTTGGGCGACTTCCACATCTTCTTCAGGCTGAACTCGGCCACGCGGGCCTCGTCCGGGGTGATGGTCGCGCACTTCACGCCCACGCCGTACTTCTTGATGGCCTCGGCCGCGTCCACGGTCACCTGGTCGTTGGTGGCGTCGCGATGCTCGATGCCCAGGTCGAAGTACTTCAGGTCGATGTCGAGGTAGGGCAGGATCAGCTTGTCTTTGATGAACTGCCAAATGATGCGGGTCATCTCATCGCCATCAAGCTCGACGACGGGATTGGCAACCTTGATCTTCTGCATTCTCAATGCCTTCTGCGTATAGGTAATTTTATGACAGCCGGCGCCGCGTTTGAGCGCGCCTCGATATGCCAGAACCGTTTCCCGGGTAAGAAACGGCCGCGATTGGGCGACCAGTATATCGGACGGCCGGTATAAGAGCCCATTCGGGCCCCGCGATCAAGCAAGCGGGGCGGGGAACCGGCGTGCGGTCCCCGCAACGGTGTCCCCCCGCATGAACCAGGCCCGGCCGCCCTTGAAACCGGCTACAGCCGTTCCACCGCGATCTTCTGCAGGGCGTCCGGGGCCCGGCGCAGCGCCGGCAGGATGGCGTGGACGCTGTCAACGAAGGTGAAATAACTCTCGATTTCGCCACGACCGAAACCGGTGGCGCGGATGTGGGTCAGCAGGTCGCGCAGCGGATCCCAGTAGCCGCCGATATTGGCGATGACCACCGGCTTGTCGTGCAGGCCCAACTGGCGCCAGGTGATGATCTCGAACGCCTCGTCCAGGGTGCCCAGGCCGCCCGGCATGACGACGAAGGCGTCGGACTTCTCCACCATCATGCGCTTGCGCGTGTGCATGCTGTCCACGACGTGCAACTCGGTCAGGCCGCCGTGGTCCACCTCGCGCACCTGGATATGGTCGGGGATGATGCCCACCACCTCGCTGCCCGCCGCCAGGGCGGCATCGGCGGTGATGCCCATCAGGCCCACGCGGCCGCCGCCATAGACCAGCCGCAGGCCGGCGTTGCCGATCAGGGTGCCCAGGTCGTGGGCGGCCTTCTTGTATTCCTCCGACACCTGGCCCGAGGACCCGCAATAGACACAGACGCTACGCACCTTGGACATTCCTCTCATCCTTATGGAACGGACGGGCTTATGGAACGGGCGGGATGGGCTTCAGCCACCTCATCCCCGCCCCGGATGCCGCCGTCCGATGACCGCCAGCGGGGCTTGCCGGACGGGTGACGGCCCGTTACACCATCCTTGCGAGCCGACTGCAAGCCATCCGGCAGGCCGTGCAAGGCAGCGGATGGCATTAGGCGACCCGGACGGGTGGCGGGCAAGGCCATAGAGATAAGTGGTTACAATCAGGGCAGGAGAGAAGAATGCCGCGTGCTTTTCGTGATGTCCCGCAAGCCTTTCGCGCCGGTTCCGCCGTGCGTGTCGCCGCCGGCCTGGCCCTGGCCGCCGCCCTTCTGGGGGGCAGCGTCGCCCACGCCGCGCTGGACCCGGCGGAAATCGTCAAGGCCCGCCAGCAGGACATGAAAAAGCTGGGCGGCGGCATGAAGGTGTTCATGGGCTATCTGAAGGATGACAAGGGCACCGCCCAGGACGTGGCCGCCGCCGCCGCCGCCATGGAGGCCGTGACCAAGGGCCTGCCCGACCAGTTCACCGAGGGCACGGCCGTGGGGGTGGGCGAAAGCGAGGCCCTGCCCGCGATCTGGCAGGAGAACGCCAAGTTCCGCCAGGGCTTCACCGACCTGGCCCAGGCGCTGGACAAGATCCTGGCCCTGCCGGCCACCGCCGACAAGGCCGCCATCGGCCCGGCGGTGCAGGCCGTGGGTGGCACCTGCAAGCAGTGCCACGAGACCTACCGGCAGAAGAAGTAAGCCGGGCATGATGCCCGCGGATCAGGGCGGGCTCCCGGGGGCGCGCATCCCCATCTGGGACCTGCCCATCCGGCTGTTCCACTGGCTGCTGGTCGCCGACCTGGCCGGGCTGTGGTGGACGGCCACCCATGACGATCTGGCCCTGCATTTCAAGCTGGGCTATGGCGCCCTGGCCCTGCTGCTGTTCCGCCTGTTCTGGGGTGTGGTGGGCAGCGACCAGGCGCGCTTCGCCCGCTTCCTGAAGGGGCCGGCGGCGGTCCTGCGCCATGTGCGCCACATGGCGGCGCCCGGTCCCCTGCCGGTGGAGCGGGGGCACAACGCCCTGGGCGGCTGGGCCGTGGTCGTCCTGCTGCTGGTGCTGCTGGCCCAGGTGGGGACCGGCCTGTTCGCCGTGGACGACGACGGGATGGAGGAGGGACCGCTGGCCCACCGTGTCAGCGGATCGGTCGCCAAGCTGGCGCGCCGCCTGCACCATATGAACTTCAGCCTGATCCAGGGGGTGGTGGCCATCCACGTGGTGGCGGTGCTGTTCTATCTGGTGGTCAAGCGCGAGAACCTGGTGCTCCCCATGGTCACGGGGTGGAAACGCCTTACCTTGCTGCCCGATGGCGAACAGGGCCCCAAAGACGCCCGGGGGGAGACGCCCGGGGGACGGGAGGGCCATGGCTGGGTCCCGCTATGGCGGGCCGGTCTGTTGGCCGCCATCGCCGCCGGATTGGTGGCGGGTCTGGTCGTTTTCGCCTGACGCGGCGATCTTCCAGGCTTGATCGCGTGGGCGCCGCCGGGCTATTCCGGGGTGCACCCGGCATCGTATCCAAGATCGTTGGCAAGATCGTTGGGGGGCTCATGAACCGGCGGCCGGGGGTCAGCCGCCGGGTGAATGACAAAGGAACCGACTGTGACGCAGAACAAGGTCATTGCCGCCGTTGTCGGCGTGGGCGCGCTGGCGCTGCTGGTCTGGGGCTTGTCCCACATGCAGGCCGACCGCACCGCCGGCACGACGCAAACCCCCGCCCCGGCCGTGGCCGAGGCCCCGTCCGGCCCCAGCGCGGTTCCCACCTTCGATGTGGTGCGGGTCAGCCCGGACGGTACGGCGGTCATCGCCGGCCGCGCCATGCCGGGCGCCGCCGTCACCATCTCCGACGGTGACAAGGAACTGGGCACCGTCACCGCCGACAAGCGCGGCGAGTGGGTGCTGACCCCCACCCAGGCGCTGACCCCCGGCTCCCGCACCCTGTCCTTGAAGATGAAGACGGCGGAAGGCGCCGAGGTCGCGGCCGATGAGACGGTGACCCTGGTGGTGCCGGACGCCAAGCGCGACATCGCCGGCCGCAAGCAGAACGAGACCGGCGGGGCGCTGGCCGTCGTCACCCCGCGCCAGGGCGGCAGCCGCGTGCTGCAGAGCCCGGTCAAGACCGACAAGTCGCTGGCCGTCGCCATCGACACCATCGACTACAACCGCGCCGGCGCCGTCACCGTGGGCGGCGACGCCCCGCCCAAGGCGGAGGTGCAGCTGTACCTGGACAACACTCTGGTGGGCCACGCCACGGCGGACCTGCAGGGCCGCTGGTCCATCACCCCGGAGCGCCTGGTCGATCCCGGCCGCTACACCCTGCGCGCGGACCAGGTGGGGGCCGACGGCAAGGTGGCCGCCCGCGCCGAGGTGACGTTCGAGCGCCAGCCCATCGCCGACAGCGACAGCCGCGCCGTGGTGGTGGTGGCCGGCAACAACCTGTGGACCCTGGCCCGCCACCTCTATGGCGAGGGCATCCAGTACACCACCATCTTCGACGCCAACCAGGACCAGATCCGCGATCCCAACCTGATCTACCCCGGCCAGATCTTCATCCTGCCCACCACCAACGGGCAGGCGAACGGCGCGCAGGGTGCCGGCGGCGCCGGCGGGCATCACTGAGCGTGCTCGCAAAGAAAACGCCCCGGGGAGCGATCTCCGGGGCGTTTTAACTTTGGGGGGCCTTTGGGGGGCACGGCTGGCCTTACAAATAGCTGCCGAAAATCCGCAGGTACGGCCGCGCCTCCTGGATGAACTGCACCGTCTCGTACATCAGGTTGGTCAGGCTGACATGGCCCGGCACGTCCTGCTGGCTCAGCACCAGCACCTTCTGCTGTTCGTCGACGATGAAGCGGGCGGTGCGCAGGCTGGCCGTGGCGCGCAGGATGGACTGAAGCTTGGCGCGCTTCTCCGGCGCCTCGATGGTATAGGGCAGGAAGCCGACCTCGGCCCAGATCTGGAACAGGGTGCTCTCGTCCTGCGGCGTGATCGAGACGTGGAACAGCAGGCCGTCCAGATAGAAATGGTGGCGGGAGGGGGAGCGGTGGCGGTTCAGCTGGACCGTACCGTCCTCGCCGAACAGCAGGGCGTCCTTGCCCAGGGGCAGGCCCGCCTGGGCGCTCTGCGCCAAGCCGGCTAGGTTTTGGACGGTGACGATCGCCTGTTCCATTGACTGAACGCCCTCTCAATGCTTTTAGCGCCGGTTCGGCAGCAGAACAAACCGGCGTCATGCTTACCCTCAGGCGCCGTTGGCCGTCCACCTTAATCCCGGGGGCCGGCTTGTCGTGAAGGCGCCCTATTGCCAAGGTGCGCATTGCGGCGCGCGTGAAGCGGGAGCATATCGGCAGAGAACTAACAAGAAGTAAGCGGCCAGTTCCTGGAACGTGGTGGGGAAACGGGGTGGGAGGACGCGGACTTGAGCAGCGATATGGATGTGGCGGTCCTGGTGGTGGGGGCCGGCCCCACGGGCCTCGCGCTGGCGGCCATGCTGGGCCGCACCGGCGTGCCCGTGCGGGTGATCGACAAGGCGGTGGGGCGCTCACAGCAATCAAAGGCGCTGGGCGTGCACGCCGGCACGCTGGAGGCGTTGTCGGACGTGTTCGGCGTGGGGCTGCCGGCCCGCATGGTGGCCACGGGCCAGCCGGTGCGCGCGGTGCATTTCCATTTGGGCGACCGCCAGCCCATCGCGGTGGACCTGGGCGGCCTGCCCAGCCCCTACAACTTCGTCCTGGTGCTGCCGCAGGGGGAGACGGAACGCCTGCTGGCGGAGCAGGCGGCGGCCTTCAACGTGGCCGTCGACTGGAACCATGAGCTGGCCGCCCTGCGGCAGGACGGGGACGGCGTGCAGTGCGAGGTGCGCCGCCCCGACGGCGGCATCGAGCTGGTGCGCGCCGCCTATGTCGTCGGCTGCGACGGCGCCCACAGCGAGGTGCGCCACCAGGTGGGTGCCGGTTTCGCCGGCGGATCCTATCCCGGCACCTTCCTGCTGGCCGACGTGAGCCTGGACTGGGGCCCGGGGTATGGGGATTTGGGCCACGACTCCGTGCGCTTCTTCAGCACGGAGGCGGGTGCCATGGCCTTCTTCCCGCTGAAGGATCCGGATCAGGCCACCCTCGGGCCCACGCTGTGCCGCCTGGTGCTTATCCCCAAGGGCGATGCGCCGGCGGCGGAGGCGGAGGTCGACCTGGCCGTCTTCACCACCCTGGCCCGCGCCGTGTCCGGCCTGCCCCTGGTGCTGGAGGAGGCGGCGTGGCTGACCCGCTTCACCATCCACCACCGCATGGTGAAGCGGCTGCGCCACGGCCGGGTGTTCCTGGCCGGCGACGCCGCCCATATCCACAGCGCCGCCGGCGGCCAGGGCATGAACACCGGCATCCAGGACGCGCTGAACCTGGGCGCCCGCCTGACGGAAGCGCTGCGCCGGGGCCCGCGGGGCAGGAAGGACGAGGGCGTGCTGGACCGCTACGCCCAGGACCGTCTGCCCGTGGCGCGCGGCGTGCTGCGGGGCACAGACCTGATTTCCCGCGTGGGCCTGCTGGCCGACGGCTGGTGGGGCCGGCTGCTGCGCCGCCACATCCTGCCCCTGGTCATCGGCACCCCGTTCCTGCGGCGGCGCATCGCGCTGACCCTGTCGCAACTGCCGGTGTCGCGCCAGGAACGGCCGGTGCGGCTGGCGGCGCTGGACTAAACCCCGCTGCCGGCCATTTCCCGCGCCACCGCCTCGCCCTTGGCGCGGCGGAAGTCGACCAGGCGCTTGCCCGGCTCATCCCGGAAGGTCTGGTCCAGCACCTCCGAAGCCCGCAGGCGGTCCAAGCGGAAGCAGCGGAAGTCCGCCTTCAATTCGCACCAGGCAATCAGCAGCCACACAGGCCCGAAGAAGCTGAGCGACAGGGGACGCACCGATCGCTCGCTCAGGGTGCCATTCAGGGTTTCGTAGGTGATGCGCAGGTACTGCCGCCGCTGGGCAGCGCGCTTCAACTGCAGCAGGTCCACCGCAGGCGGGTGGCGGCTCACCCAAGGGGGTGCCCACAGGATCTCCCGCGCCGCGCTGTCGCGGGCAGCCTTGGGCAGCACGGCCCGGATCTTGGTCAGCGCCATCTCCGCCTGCGCCGCCAGGGCGCCGTCGCTCCAGATGCTCAGCACCCGGGCGCCGAAGGCCAGGATCTCCGCCTCGTCCTCCGTCAGGGTCAGGGGTGGCAGGAAATAGCCCTGGCCAAGGCTGAAGCCCACGCCGGCCTCGCCCCGGATGGGGACACCGGCGGCCAGCAGCGCCTCGATGTCGCGATAAACCGTGCGGGCCGAAACCTCCAAAACCTCCGCCAGGGTGGCCGCCGTTACCACCGGGCGGCCTCGCAGCAGGTCCAGCAGGATCAACAACCTTTCCGCGCGACGCGCCATCTTGCCACCATGCTGTCAACAGGCTGACCATAGAATGCATGACGGCGCCGCCCCCGGGGAAGATGGGGCGGATGCTGGAACCAGGGACAAAGGGAGGGGCGGCCATGGCGTCGGTGGAAGACGCGATCGCGACAATGGAACGGAACATCGAGGCGGCGTCGGGGCAGCCGGTGGCCGTGTGGGTGGGACGCATTCGGGCGCAGGGCCTGACCAAGCACGGGGACATGGTGACTTGGCTGAAAGCGGAACATGGCTTCGGCCACGGCTATGCCAACCATGTCGCCAAGCGCGCCTTGGCTGACGCCGCACCGCGCTCGACCGACGATCCTGTGGCGCACTTGTTTGAGGTCAAGGCGGGGCTGCGCCCCCTCTACGACGCGCTGGTCGCGGCGGTGATGGCGTTCGGCCCCGATGTCGAGGTGGCGCCCAAGAAGGCCAATGTCAGCATCCGCCGGCGCAAGCAGTTCGCCTTGATCCAGCCGTCGACACGCAACCGCCTGGACCTGGGGCTGGTGTTGAAGGCCCGTCCGCCGGAAGGCCGGCTGGAGGCGTCGGGCAGCTTCAACGCCATGTTCACTCATCGGGTGAAGTTGGAGGCCGTGGCTGACCTGGATGCCGAAGTGCTGGGGTGGCTGAAGGAGGCTTACGATGAGGCGGTTTGAGCGGGGATTGGCCGCGGCCGCGCTGGCGGCGATGACATTGATGCCCCAGGCGAAAGCGGCGGAGTCGCTGGCGGCCCTCTCCTTCCTGGTGGGCGAGCGCGTTGCCGACTCCGTTCCTGGTGGGCGGCCCAACCAAGGGGGCACGTCTGAGATCAGGCCCGACCTGAACGGCAGCCTGCTGGTGCGTCGTGACCGCACCCACATGGCTGAGGGCGGCGACCTGGACATGCTCATGACCATGTATGCGGAGGGCGGACGCTTGCGCGCCGATTTCTTCGACACGGCTGGGCACGTCATCCACTATCACGTGACGGAACTGGCGCCGGGCCGGCGCGTCCAGTTCACCAGCGATCCGGCGCCAACGGCCCCCACCTTCCGCCTGACATATGAGGGGCTGGCGGGCGGCCGCCTGGCCGTCCGGTTCGAGATCGCGCCGCCGGGGCCGCAACCGTCCTTCACGCTGTTCACCGAGGGGACCTTGTCGCCGGCGCCGTGATAAGCGCTGTCGAGGCGGTTCCATCCCCCTTCCGCGCATGCCCGCCCGCCCGTCGGCGGCGCTTTGATCCGGCGGGGGGCCTGAGTATACAGGAAGGGTGCGGTGCCCTAGCGACAGGATGGCATACCGGTGGTCAGACGTGTCTATTCCCGCAAGGAAGTGGTGGGCCTGCTGGACGCGTTGGAGCGCCAGGCGCGCGAATCCACCCAGCTGGCCAAGCAGGCTGAAGCCGCCGCCGCCCGCGACAGCTTCGAGGCCTACAACGCCTTCCGCAACAAGGTGGGGGAGTTCCGCGCCCTGTGCATCCTGGTGGAAGGCCGCCTGCGCAGCATGGACGGTCCGGTGGATGACGTGCGCGAGCGCTACGCCCAGCTGGACACCCTGATGCTGAGCCTGCTGGTGCGGGCCAGCATGCGCTTTTTCTTCGTGCTGTCGGCCAAGACCGTGCTGCCCCTGGGCGCCCGCGAAATCTTCGTGACGGAGTTGCGCAGCCTCTATGAGGCCAGCGAGAAGCTGCGTAAGCCCGAATATGCCAGCCGCCTGAACGAATCGATCCGCAGCGAGCTTGAGACGGCCGAGATGATCCTGGAAGAGATCATCGACAAGGCCCCGTCCATGCTGCAGTTCAGCTGAGTTTTTTGACCTTCCAAGCCTCGCTTCATGCCTTCGGCGTGACCGGGGTGATCGCGGCGGGCAGCCGCACCACGTCGCGGTAGGCGTGCCAGCTGGCGTGGCCGATGAGGGGAAGCAGCGGCACCAGGCCGATGAACAGCGTGACCATGCCCAGCGCGACGGCCCCCGCGATCAGGGCGGCCCACAGCAGCATGGCGCGGGGGCTGGCGCGCACCGCCGTGATGCTGGTGGCGACGGCGGTGAGGACGCCGACGTCGCGGTCCAGCAGCAGGGGCAGGGTCACCACGCTGATGGTGAAGGTGGCCAGCGCCAGGGCGGCGCCCAGCAGGGTGCCGACGATCAGGAAGGGCAGGGCCGCCGGGGTCAGCAGCACGGCGGCCAAGCCGTCCGGCGGCACATGCACATCGCCCAGCATCAGGGCGTAGAGCAGGGTGGCCAGGCGCACCCAGAACAGGTGCATCAGCAGCAGCACCACGCCGAAGGCGCCGATGGCGGACAGATTGCCGCGCCAGGCGTTCAGGCAGGCGGCGGCGTCGGGCGGCAGCCCCCGTTCCCGCCGGCGCGACGCCTCGTAGAAGGTGACCGACAGCAGGGGCGCCAGCAGCATGAAGCCGCCGGTGAGCGGCAACAGCAGGGCCAGCCAGCCGTCCAGGATGGCCACGGCCGTGGCGAAGAAGCCCACCGCCGCCAGTATCAGGCCGTAGCCCAGGCTGATGGGGGGCGTCGCGGCCATGTCGTCCCACCCCAGCCGCAGCCAGTGCCAGGGCCGGTCCATCGGCACCCGCCGCACCGCGGGCGAGGGGTGGGTGAAAACCGGAATCAGGGTTCCGTCCGTCATCGCCGTCATGGCCTTGTGCCGCTCCGCCCAGGGGTTGCAACGCCAACCGCGTTCCGGAGGCCTTCTTGCCGGGCCTTCCGTCACTCACCCAACCATACGCCAAGTTGATGGATGGCGGCTTGACGCAGGTCAATGCGGCAGGGTGTGCCCACCATCACAGTGCCGACGCTGAGGAGCATCGGCCCCGTCGCCCGACGGACACCGCCTGGGAAACCAGGCCCGCCGATGCCCGCAATCGTTGTCTTAAGAGACGAGGTCCGGGGTTCAACCCGGGCCCCTGCCGCTTGAGCCCATATTCGGGGGGTGTCATGAGTGTAGCGGTTTCCGGGGGGGTGCCCATCACGGCGGCCCGTCCCGCCAGCCGGGAAGCCTATGTGGAGGATGTGGTCCGCGCGTTCACCATCGCGACCATGTTCTGGGGCATCGCCGCCTTCACGGTCGGCGTCCTCATTGCCTTTCAGTTGGCGTTTCCCGCGCTGAATTTCGGTTTGGAATGGACCAGCTTCGGCCGCGTGCGGCCGCTGCACACGTCCGCGGCCATCTTCGCCTTCGGCGGCAACGCGCTGCTGGGCACCTCCTTCTTCGTGGTCCAGCGCACGTGCCGCGCCCCCCTGTTCGGCGGCGCGCTGCCGGCCTGGTTCATCTTCTGGGGCTACCAGCTGTTCATCGTGCTGGCCGGCACGGGCTATCTGATGGGTATCACCCAGGGCAAGGAATATGCTGAGCCCGAGTGGTACACCGACCTGTGGCTGACCATCGTCTGGGTCGCGTACCTGATCGTGTTCGCCGGCACGCTGATCAAGCGGCGTGAGCCGCACATCTACGTGGCCAACTGGTTCTACCTGGCGTTCATCATCACCATCGCCATGCTGCACATCGTCAACAACCTGGCGGTGCCCGTCAGCTTCACCGGCACGAAGAGCTACGGCGCCTTCGCCGGCGTGCAGGACGCGATGATCCAGTGGTGGTACGGCCACAACGCGGTGGGCTTCTTCCTGACCGCCGGTTTCCTGGGCATGATGTACTACTTCATCCCCAAGGCGGCGGAGCGGCCGGTTTACTCCTACCGCCTGTCCATCATCCACTTCTGGGCCCTGATCTTCCTCTACATCTGGGCCGGTCCGCACCACCTGCACTACACGGCCCTGCCGGACTGGACGCAGACCCTGGGCATGGTGTTCTCCATCATGCTGTGGATGCCCAGTTGGGGCGGCATGATCAACGGCATCATGACCCTGTCGGGCGCCTGGGACAAACTGCGCACCAACCCGTCCCTGCGCTTCACGGTCACCGCCGTCGCCTTCTACGGCATGAGCACCTTCGAAGGCCCGGTCATGTCGATCAAGCCGGTGAACGCGCTCAGCCACTACACCGACTGGACCATCGGCCACGTGCACTCCGGCGCCCTGGGCTGGGTCGCCTTCGTCACCTTCGGCGCCCTGTACTACCTGGTGCCGGTGCTGTGGCGGCGTAAGGGGCTGTGGAGCCAGACGCTGGTGGAATGGCACTTCTGGACCGCCACCCTGGGCATCGTGCTCTACATTACCTCCATGTGGGTGTCGGGCATCATGCAGGGCCTGATGTGGCGCGCCTACGACGACATGGGCTTCCTGCAGTACTCGTTCGTCGAGACGGTGGCCGCCATGCACCCCTACTACATCATCCGCGGCATGGGCGGCGTCCTGTTCCTGACCGGCGCCATCATCATGGCCTTCAACATGTTCCGCACCATCAAGCATGGCCAGCCGCTGGCGGAAGACCGGCCCGCGGGCCTGGTCGCGGCCGAGTGAGCGGAGGGACCGAAAATGAAATTCTCTCACGCCATCGTCGAAAAGAACGTCGTCATCCTGGCGCTGCTGACCCTGATCACCGTGTCCATCGGTGGCCTGGTGCAGATCGTGCCCCTGTTCTCCATCGAAACCACGATCGAGCGGGTGGGCGGGGTGCGCCCCTACACCCCGCTGGAGCAGATGGGCCGCAACATCTACATCCGCGAGGGCTGCTACGTCTGCCACAGCCAGCAGATCCGCACCTTCCGTGATGAGGTGGAGCGCTATGGCCCCTACAGCCTGGCGGCGGAAAGCATGTACGACCATCCCTTCCAGTGGGGGTCCAAGCGTATCGGTCCGGATCTAGCCCGCGTCGGCGGCAAGTATTCCAACGACTGGCACGTCGCCCACCTGAAGGACCCGCGCGCCGTGGTGCCGGAATCGATCATGCCGACCTACGCCTTCCTGGCCAGCCGTCCGCTGTCGGTGCCCAACATCCAGGATCACCTGAAGACCCTGCGCACCGTGGGCGTTCCCTACACGGACGACATGATCGCCAATGCCGCCGCCGACCTGAAGGCCCAGGCCGATCCGGACGCCGACGCCAGCGGCTTGCTGAAGCGGTACCCGAAGGCGGTAGTGGGCAAGTTCAACACCGAAAGCCCCGAGCTGACGGAGATGGACGCCCTGGTCGCCTACCTGCAGATGCTGGGCACGCTGGTCGAGTTCAGCAAGCTGCAGCCCGAAGACCTGCACCAGTGAGGGGGATGCCATGGAAGAGTTCCACGCCCTGATCTCGCAGGTTTGGCTGCTGTGGTTCGTGGCCTTGTTCAGCGGCATCGGCATCTGGGCCTACTGGCCCTCGCGCCGCCGCCGCCTGGACGAGTGCGCCCGTATCCCGCTGCTGGATGACGCCGACCACCCCCTGCCTGCACGGCGGCGGTCGGTGCCGACTATGAAAGGCTGAGGTCCCCCCATGTCGACCAACACTGACAACCATGCCCATGCGGGCAGGGAAAAAGACGCCCATACGGGCCGGGAGACCACCGGCCATGAATGGGACGGCATCAAGGAGCTGAACACGCCGCTGCCCAAATGGTGGCTGTACACCTTCTACGCCTGTATCGCCTTCGCCCTGGTCTACACCGTGCTGTATCCCGCCTGGCCGTCCTTGCACTCCCACACCAAGGGCGTGCTGGGCTGGACCCGGCGTGACACGGTGAAGTCCGAGCTGGACACCCGCCAGCAGGCGCTGGCGCCCTTGAAGGCCAAGCTGCTGGCCACGCCCATCGGCGAGGTGGAGAAGGATCCGGAACTGCGCGGCTACGTGCAGGCCGCCGGCCACATCGCCTTCGCCGAGAACTGCGCCGCCTGCCACGGCGCCGGCGGCGCCGGGGGCAAGGGCTTCCCCAACCTGGCCGACGATGATTGGCTGTGGGGTGGCACGCCGGAGCAGATCCTGCAGACCGTCACCTACGGCGTGCGCAATTCCAACCCGGACTCCCGGGTGTCGGACATGCCGCGCTTCGGCGCCGATGGCCTGCTGACCAAAGAGCAGATCAACGACGTGGCGGAATATGTGCTGAGCCTGTCGAACACCGGTACGGACAAGGCGGCCGCCGGCCGTGGCGCCCAGGTGTTCGCGGACAACTGCGCCGCCTGCCACGGTGAAAAGGGCGACGGCAACCCCGACGTGGGCGCCCCCCGCCTGAACGACGCCATCTGGCTCTATGGCGGGGACAAGGCCACGGTCGTCCAGACCATCACCTACGCCCGGCGTGGCAGCATGCCGGCATGGAGCGAGCGCCTGGATCCCGCCACTGTCAAGCTGTTGGCCGCTTACGTGCACACCCTGGGCGGTGGGAAGTAAGGCCGACGGGGGCGGGACCATCCTTCCCCCCGCCCCCTGACGCCCCTTCCAAGGGACCCCGCCCAGGGTCCGCACGAGAGAACCCCCGCCGCACCCCATCCGGCGGGGGTTTTTCTTTGCCCGGATCACAGTTGCGGCGCTTTGCAAGCGGTTGTTTTTACGGCTGTGACCTGCCGTCGCGGCGCGGCAATGGCCGGCGGGCGGTTGATCTATCGCAAGGCGAGGGAAGCGGTGCGGGCATAGGGTCCGTCCATATCCGCGTTGGTGGCCCAACAATTGGGGCTCCGCCACGCGGTCGACACGGAATGGACCGACCCATGGACACGACCCCCACGGATGGCCGCCCCGCCAAAGAGGGACAGGACGGCGAGGTGCTGGACCGCCCCGCCGCGAAGGCACCCCGGGCCTCCGCGGCCCGCGATGGCCGCCCGCGTTCCGTCAAGGTGGATCTGGAGAACGGCGACACCAGCAGCCTGTATGCCGAGCGCATCAAGATTTATCCCAAGGCCGTGTCCGGCCGCTATCGCACCATCAAATGGGCCGTGCTGGCGCTCTGCCTGGCCGTCTACTACACCGTGCCCTGGTTGCGCTGGGACCGGGGGCCGGGGGCGCCCGGCCAGGCCGTGCTGATCGACCTGTCGGCCCCGCGCGCCTATTTCTTCGGCATCGAGATCTGGCCGCAGGAGGTCTACTACATCACCGGCCTGCTGGTGCTGGCCGCCGTGGGCCTGTTCCTGGTGACGGCGCTGGCGGGGCGCGTGTGGTGCGGCTACGCCTGTCCGCAGACGGTGTGGACCGACCTGTTCATGGCGGTGGAGCGGTGGACCGAGGGCGATCGCGGTGCGCGAATCCGCCTGGACGGCCAGCCCTGGACCCGTGAGAAGCTGCTGCGCAAGACGGCCAAGCACGCCGCCTGGCTGGCCATCTCGCTGGCCACCGGTGGCGCCTGGATCCTGTATTTCGACGACGCGCCCACGGCGCTGAAGGGCCTGTTCACCGGGCATGCCACGGTCAGCGAGTATTTCTTCGTCGGCCTGTTCACGGCGACCACCTACATCCTGGCCGGCTGGGCCCGCGAGCAGGTCTGCACCTATATGTGCCCGTGGCCGCGCATCCAGGGCTCCATGCTGGACGTGCATTCCCTGGTGGTGACCTATGAGGCCTGGCGCGGTGAGCGGCGCGGGCCGCACAAGGCCGGCACCAGCTGGGAAGGCCGGGGCGACTGCATCGACTGCGGCCAGTGCATCGCCGTCTGCCCCACCGGTATCGACATCCGCGATGGCCAGCAGCTGGAATGCATCGGCTGCGGCCTGTGCATCGACAGCTGCAACGACATTATGGCCAAGGTCGGCCGCCCGCCCGACCTGATCCGCTTCGACACCCTGGCCAACCAGGAAGCCAAGGCCCAGGGCCAGTCGAACCGCTATCGCCTGATGCGGCCGCGCGTTGTGATCTACGCCCTGGTGCTGGCGGTGGTGGGGGGCGTGATGCTGACGGCCCTGGAGACGCGCACCACCATGGGCATCAGCGTGCTGCGCGACCGGGCGCCGCTGTATGTCACCCTGTCCAACGGGGCCTTGCGCAACGGCTACACCATCAAGGTCATCAACAAGCGGCGGGGCGAGAGCGAGTTCCGGCTGGGCGTGGTCGGCCAGCCGGGCGCCACCGTGGCGGTGCAGGACGTGGGCGAGGCCCACGGCACGGAGGGCGTGGCCTTGACCGTGCCGGGCGACGCCGTCGCCACCTTCCGCGTCTTCGTCAGCCTGCCGCGCCAGTCGATGACGCGTGACGGTGGCGCCCAGGGCTCCATCCCCCTGGTGTTCAGCCTGACGGAGCAGGGGCCCGCCCCCGCCCGCCCCACCTTCTACGAGGGCGTCTTCATGGGCCCCGGCGCCAAGCCCTGATCCCGAGGCCCTGATCCCGAGGAGTGATCGTCATGACCGTCATCGACATGCCCCGCCGCCAGCCGCTCAAGCCCAAGCGCTCCCTCATCCCCTGGATCTTCGTGGGCGGCATGGGCGTGGTGATCGTGGTGAACAGCATCCTGATCTACTACGCCATGCACAGCTGGACCGGCATCGTTACCGCCAAGCCCTATGAGCGGGGCATCGAATACAACAAGGTGCTGGAGGCGCAGGCCCAGCAGGACGCCCTGGGCTGGGTGTTCGACGCGGATATCGAGCCGGCCGCCGACAGCGCGAAGGGGACGGGTGTGCTGACGGTGCGCATCACCGACCGCGACGGCGCCGTCCTGGACGGCATGACCCTGACCGGCCGCCTGGTGCGGCCCATCGACATCATGCCCGACATGCCGCTGACCTTCACCGCCAGCGGCAACGGCCGCTACACGGCCATCGTCACCCTGCCTAAGCATGGGCAGTGGGACCTGAAGCTGAAGGCGGAGAAGGGCCCCCACTGGTACCACCTGACCCGCCGGCTGTTCGTGAAGTAAGGCGGAGAGGACGCAACCCATGCCCTTGGACAGCCTGACGACGCACTGCCGGCATTGCGGCCAGCCCCTGCTGGGGGCGGCGACGGAGCGGGGCGCCTTCTGCTGCCAGGGCTGCGCCGGCGCCTACACCCTGATCCATGACCTGGGGCTGGATGCCTATTACGACCGCCGGCCGGCGGAGGCCGCCGCCCCCGCCGTGGCGGATGACGGGGATGGCGCCGATCCCCTGCTGGGCCTGCCCGATGCGGTGGCGGTGGCGCCGGACGGCAGCTGCCTGCTGCGCCTCAGCGTCGACGGCTTGCACTGCGGCGCCTGCCTGTGGCTGATCGAGGCGGCGGTGACCAAGCACCATCCCGAGGTGCGCTCCGCCCGGGCCAACCTGACCACGCGCTGCCTGACCTTGCGGTGGACGGGCACGCCCACCCAGGCCGTGGAGTACGCCCGGCTGGTGACGGGCCTGGGTTATCGCGTGGCGCCCTTCGGCGGTGCCGGCGCGGGGGCCGACCCGGCGGCGGCGCAGGAACGGGCGCTGCTGCGCCGCCTGGCGCTGGCGGGTTTCGCCGCCGCCAACGTCATGCTGCTGTCCGTGTCGGTCTGGTCCGGCGCCGATGCCATGGGCGACGCCACCCGCACGCTGTTGCACTGGGTGTCGGCCCTGATCGCCCTGCCCACGGTGGCCATCGCCGGCCAGCCCTTCTTTCAGTCGGCCCTGGCGGCGTTGCGCGCCGGCCGCACCAACATGGACGTGCCCATTTCCGTGGGCGTGCTGCTGACCACGGGCATGAGCGTGGTGATGACGGTCCAGCATGGGGAGCACGCCTATTTCGATGGCGCCGTCATGCTGCTGTTCTTCCTGCTGGTGGGGCGCTACCTGGACAGCCGGGCGCGCGGCCGGGCCCGGTCCGCCGCCGCCCACCTGCTGGCGCTGAACCAGGCGCCCGTGACGGTGCTGGGCGCCGATGGCCTGCCGCAGGTGCTGCCGCCCGCCCGCGTGCCCCTGGGCGCCACCGTGCTGGTGGCGGCGGGGGAGCGCATCGGCGTGGACGGCACGGTGGCCGAGGGCGTTTCCGATCTGGACGCCAGCCTGGTGACGGGCGAGACGCTGCCCTTGGCGGTGACGCCGGGCGCCCAGGTCTTCGCCGGCATGATCAACCGCACCGCCCCCTTGCGCCTGACCGCCACGGCCAGTGGCGAGGGCACGCTGCTGGCGGAGATGGTGCGCCTGCTGGAGGCGGCGGAGCAGGGGCGGGCGCGCCATGTCCTGCTGGCCGACCGCATCGCCCGGGCCTACACGCCCGTGGTGCACCTGACGGCGCTGGCTACCTTCCTGGCCTGGGTGTTCTTGGGATCCGCCGCCTGGTACCAGGCGCTGCTGATCGCCGTGTCCGTCCTGATCATCACCTGCCCTTGCGCCCTGGCGCTGGCCGTGCCGGCGGTGCAGGTGGCGGCCAGCGGCCGGCTGATGCGCCAGGGCATCCTGCTGAAGTCCGCCACCGCCCTGGAGCGCCTGGCCCCCATCGACACCGTGGTGTTCGACAAGACCGGCACCCTGACCCTGGGCCGGCCCGACCTGGTGGCCGATCCCACCCTGGCGGCGGAGGAATTGGAACCGGCGGCCCGCCTGGCCCGCGCGTCGCGCCACCCCCTGTCGCGGGCACTGGCCCGCGCCGCCGGGCCCGGCCCGGTGGCCGATGGCGTGGTGGAGGTGCCGGGCGGCGGCTTGCGCTGGATGGGGCCGCAGGGCTTCGTCCGCCTGGGGTCGCGCGCCTTCTGCGGCGTGGCGGACTCTGCCAACGGCGGCGTGGACGAGGGGCGGGCGGGGCCGGAGCTGTGGTTCACCCGCTGCGGTCAGGCGCCCCGGCGCTTCCTGTTCGCCGACCGGCCCCGCCGCGACGCCGCCGCCGTGGTGGCGGAACTGAAGGCCGCCGGCTACCGGGTGGAGCTGCTGTCCGGCGACCGCGCCGTCACCGCCCAGGCCCTGGCGGCGGAGGT
The DNA here is from genome assembly GCF_007828045.1 of Nitrospirillum amazonense. Classification (GTDB taxonomy): domain Bacteria; phylum Pseudomonadota; class Alphaproteobacteria; order Azospirillales; family Azospirillaceae; genus Nitrospirillum; species Nitrospirillum amazonense_C. The sequence goes on from NZ_VITN01000004.1 coordinate 207,291, forward strand.
CGGCATCGATATCGTGCGCGCCGACGCCCGGCCGGCCGACAAGTGCGCGCACCTGGCGGCGCTGCGGGCGGAAGGGCGGAACGTCCTGATGGTGGGCGACGGGCTGAACGACGCCGCGGCGCTGGCCGCCGCCGACGTCTCGCTGAGCCCCGCCAGCGCCGTGGACGTGACCCAGACCGCGGCTGACGTGGTGTTCCAGGGCGATGGCCTGGCGGCGGTGGCGGAGACGCTGGCCGTGGCCCGGCGGGCGCGCGCCCTGGTGCGCCAGAACCTGGCCTTCACCCTGCTGTACAACCTGTGCGCCGTGCCGGTGGCCATCGCCGGCTTCGCCACGCCGTTCGTGGCCGCCGCCGCCATGTCGGGATCATCCCTGGCGGTGATGGCCAATGCCCTGCGCCTGGGAAGCAAAAAGCCCCGCGATGGAGGTTACTGATGAACAGCCTGCTTTTCCTCATCCCCGCCGCCCTGCTGCTGGGCGGGCTGGGGCTCTGCGCCTTCCTCTGGGCGGTGCGCGACGGCCAGTTCGAGGACCTCGACGGCTCCGCCACCCGCATCCTGTACGAGGATGAAACGCCGCTGCCCAAGCGGCACACCTGATCCCGTTTAGTCTGATGGAGTGAGTCATGAAAGCGTCCAACACCCTGCCGGCCGTCATCGTTCATGGCATGGGCATCATCGTGGCCGTGCTGGGCCTGTTCTTCGCCGCCGGATCCACCGACCTGGCGGGCTACATCGACGGCCTGCTGTTCGTCGCCTTCGGCGTGCTGGTCAATTTCTTCACCATCGCCCGCACCATCGGCGGGCATGCGGACGAGCTGGCGCAGCAGCCGGCGGAGTGACGCCGGCGCCTGGCGTCTGAGGGTTGCATGAGGGGTAGGCACTGGCGCGGGGTGGGGGCCATCCCTATCTTTGCGCCATGCTGATCCCCGATGTCCTTGTTCCCGGCCTTCACCTGGTGTTCTGCGGCACGGCGCCCAGCCGCGCCTCCATGGCGGCCAAGGCCTATTACGCCAAGCCCGGCAACGCCTTCTGGCCCAGCCTGCATGCCGCCGGTTTCACGCCCACGCGCCTGACGCCCCAGGAATACCCCACCCTGCCGGGCCTGGGGTTGGGCCTGACTGACCTGAACAAGACCCAGTTCGGCAACGATGTGGACCTGGATCCTGCCGCCTATAACGTGGCGGCCTTCGTGGAGAAGATGCGGCGCCATCGCCCCGGCGCCGTGGCCTTCACCAGCAAGACGGCGGCGTCCGTCTTCCTGGCCGGGCACTTCGGCCTGGTCGGCAGCCCGGTGTATGGCCGCCAGGCCCAGGATTTGGAGGGCACCGCCCTGTTCGTTCTGCCGTCCCCCTCCGGCCAGGCGCGGCGTTTCTTCACGCTGGAGCCGTGGCGGGAGGCGGCCGCCTTCGTGGCCGCGCGCCGGGCCGCCTCCGTCCCGCTCCCCTGATTTTGCAGATCTGCATTTCCAGGTGGTGCGCCGGCACTGTCCACTCCGGTAACGGTTGTGTGTTATTACCATCGCCAGGCCTGATGGTTATTTGATAGGCGCGCGATGTCCCGTCGCCGATGTCCCCGATTAATGGAACGGGCGGTATCCATCGATTTTCAGTGTCGCGGGACGGCGGACGCGAGATGCAAATCCTGACACTTCTCATCGTCAATATTCTGCTTCATGTCGTCGCCGCCTTCTGTTTGTTTCCGGTGGGGCGCACTCTGAAGGCGGGCAGGGCGGTTTGGTTCTGGGTCCTGTCAAATCTATTGCATGCCGCCGGCCTGTTGATGGTGCTGGCGCCCTATCCGACCCGGCCGACGCCGCTTTTCAGCCTGATCGGCAACCTGCAGATCGACTGGGGAACCATGCTGGCGTTCGTCGGCATCCAGTCATTCCTGAGCCGTTCGCGGCGGACCTTGTGGCTGCTGGTGCCCGCGGCGGCCCTGTCGTGCGCCAAGATCGGCGTCTTTCTCACGTTCGGTCTGCACATGCCCATCAACGTCATCCTGGGATGCGGTTGCCGCTTCCTGTTGGCCGCCGGCAGCGCCTGGCTGTTGCTGCGCCATGCAGAACGGGACTTGCGGATCGCCGCCTGGACGATGGCCGGCTTCAATTTGGCATGGGCGTTGGTGCTGCTGACCAGGATGGCTTGGGAAGCGCTGCAGGTGCTGCCGCATGACGCCGTCGTGATCGGTGACTTGAGGGAGCCTACGTCGACGATGGCCTTGCTGCTGCGGGTCGGCGTCACGTTCACGCTGACCCTGGGTTACCTGTGGATGGTGGGCCGGCGGCTGCAGACGCGCCTGACCCATCTGGCGGAACAGGACCCCCTGACCGGCATCGCCAACCGCCGCGTCCTCTGGGAAAAGGGGGAGCGCATGGTGGCACGGGCGCGGCAGCGGGACGGCATGCTGGCGGTGCTAATGGTCGATATCGACCATTTCAAGGCCATCAACGACCGGTGGGGCCATGGCGTGGGTGACACGGTGATCACCCGTGTCGCGCAAACCATTGCCGGCGTCATCCGCGCCACGGACATCCTGGGCCGCGTCGGTGGCGAGGAATTCGCGGTGGCCCTGCCTGACGCCGATGCGGCCACGGTGGCCGCCGTGGCGGAGCGGATCCGCAAGGCGGTGGCCGACCTGGTCGTGGACCCGCGAACGCCGCTGCGCTGCACGGTCAGCGTCGGCCGCGCCACTCTGGCGCCCGGCATGGATTGGGCCGCGCTGGTGCATGCCGCCGACCAGGCGCTTTATCGCGCCAAGACCGGCGGCCGCAACCGGGTGGAGGCGCATCTGTGGGACGAGGCGGTGCCGGATGCCGGCGTGGAAGCCCCCGGACTGGCCGCAGCCTGCTGGATATAGACATACATCATCCCGCGCGGCTCTCGCCGGGGCATCCATCCAAATCGCTGCTCCCTTGGCTATCGGGTCATGGTAATGTCATCCGGTATCCCACGGGCGGGACTTGCGAATACGGGATCCGGCGACATGAGCAACCAGGACGATATCGACGCCATGTTCGGCGGTGGCGGCGCTACCATGTCGTCGCCCCCCGAACTGTCGGCCATCTATGACACGGTGGTCGAGGTGTCGGTGGTGCTGGGCACCTCCACCATCCGCGTGCGCGACCTGCTGAAGCTGGGCCGCGGCGCCATCGTGGAGCTGGACCGCAAGATCGACGACCTGTCCGACATTATCGTTTCCGGCCGCACCGTCGGCCGGGGCGAGGTCACCATCGTCGAGGACAAGATCGCCGTGACCTTCCGCGAGTTCACGCGGGTGAACGGCTGATGTCGTTCACCTGAGAACCAGCACCTGAGAACCAGGGGGGCGGGGCACATGATGGCGGACGGCGGCGCGGTGGAGACGAGTGCGGAGGGCTGGGCCCTGTGCCCCGTGACGCCCGGCTTCATCGCCCATATCGGCCCCTTCTGGGAGGGGCGGCCCGCCCGTGGCGGCGGGGATGGCGGCTGGGTCCGCGCCTTCGTGGCGGATGAACGCCACCTGGCCGGCACGGGCCAGATCCACACCTCCGTCCTCTCATCCTTTGCCGAGTTGGTCTGCCTGCGCGCCATCAGCGACGAAGGCGTGCCGGAGGGGGAGGCGGTGCTGCTGAACCTGACGCTGAACCACCTGGGCAGCGGTCCGCGCGGCACCCTGGTGCAGGGGGAGGCGCGGCTGATCCGCCGCAACTGGTCACAGCTGGTGACCGAGGTCCGCATCCACGATGGCGACCGTCCCCTGGTGGCCGGCACCGCCCTGTGGAGCCTGGCCGGCGCCTGAGAACCGCCTTTCGGTCCTCAGGCTCAGGACGTGCGGGCCGTCTGCCACGCGTTGGTCTGGTCCGAGGTGAACACGCCCAGCTGGTCGCCGCTGAAGGCGTTGGCCTGGTCCGAAGACATCGCCAGGATTTGGTCGGTGCTGAGGCCCGGGATTTGGTCGGTGGTGAACATCGGCACCTGGCTGACCGTGAACTCGCGGATGTCGTCCGTGGTCAGGGCGCTGATCTGCGCCGTGGTCAGGGCGTCGATCTGGGTGCTGTTCAGCAGGGCGACCTGGGTGCCGCTCAGCGCCGACAGGTTGGTGGTGCTGAGGGCCGCCAACTGCGCCGTGGTCAAGGCCGTTACCTGCGCCGGCGTCAGGGTCACGATGCGGTCGGTGGCCAGGGCGTCCAGCTGCGCCGTGCCCAGCGCCTTCACCTGGGCCAGCGACAGGCCGGAGACCTGGGTGGCGGTCAGCGCCGCAGCCTGTGTGGTGGTCAAAGCCCCGATCTGCGCCGTGCCCAAGGCGGCCACCTGCGCCGCCGTCAGGGTCGACACGTCGTCTGTGGTCAGGCCGGATATTTGGCTGGTGGTCAACGCGCCCAGCTGGGTGGCTGACAGTTCGCGGATGTCGGCGGTGGACAGCGCGGTCAGCTGGCTGGTGGTCAGCGCCTGGATCTGCGCCGTGGTCAACACGGTGGCCTGCGGGCCGCTCAATGCCGAGAGATTGTCGGTATCCAACCCCGATATCTGCGCCGTGGTCAGCGCGGCGATGAGGGTGGGCGACAGGCCCCTGATCTGCGACGTGCTCAACGCGTTCAACTGGTTGGTGCTGAGCGTCTGGAACTGGGCGGCCGACAGGCTGCTCAGCTGGGTGTTGCTCAGCGCCGTCAGCACCGTGGTGCTGAGGCCGGAGAGCTGTGCTGTGGTCAGGGCGGCCAGCTGCGTGGCGGACAGTGCGCGGGCGTCGCCGGTCGACAGGGCGTTCAACTGGTCGGTGCTGAGCGTCTTGACCTGGGTGGCCGACAGGCCGGCCACCTGGGCCGTCGTCAGGCCACCGACCTGGGCGGTGGTCAGGGCGCCGACCTGCGCCGTGGTCAGCGCCGCGGTCTGGGTGGTGGTCAGGGCCGCGACGTGGGCGGTATCCAGGGCGGACAGCTGGCTGGTGGTCAACAGGGCGACCTGGGCCGCCGTGAACTCGGTGATGTCCGATGTGGTCAGGGCGTTCAGCTGACCGGTGCCCAGCGACTGCAGCTGGGCGCTGGTCAGGCTGTTGACCTGCGTGGCGCTCAAGGCCGACAGATTGTCGGTGCTGAAGCCGGCGATCTGGTCGGTGGACAGGGCGGCCAGCTGGGTGGCGGTCAGGGCGCGGGCGTCGGCGGTGGACAGCGCGTCCAGCTGGTCGGTGGACAGCACCTTGACCTGGGCGGCGGTCAGGCTGGACACCTGGGTGCTGCTCAAGGCCTGTAGGAAGTCGGTGCCCAGGCCGCTCACCTGATCGGTGCCCAGGCTGCCCAGCTGCGTCGCCGTCAGGGCCCGTATGTCCGCCGTGGGCAGGGCGTTCAGCTGGTCGGTGCCCAGCGCGTGCAGCTGCAGCGTGGTCAGGCTGGCCACCTGGCTGGTGGTCAGGGTGGACAGGAAGGAGATGCCGAGGCCGCTGATCTGGTCCGTGGTCAGGGCGGCGACCTGGGTGCCCGTCAGCGTCCGCACCGTGTCGGTGCTGAGCGCGTTGATCTGGTCAGTGGACAGCACCTTGACCTGGGCGGCCGACAGGCTGGTGACCTGCGCCGTCGTCAACACGCTCACTTGGCCGGTGGTCAGGGCGCCGACCTGGGCCGTGGTCAGGCTGGGCACCTGGCTGGTGGACAGGGCGGTCAACTGGTCGGTGCCCAGGACGGACAGCTGCGCCGTGGTCAGCTGGCCCACCTGGGCCGCCGTGAACTCACGCACGTCGGCGGTGGTCAGGCTGTTCAGCTGGCCGGTGGTCAGGGCCTGCACCTGGGCGCTGTTCAGGGTGCCAACCTGTGTGGCGCTCAGCGCCGACAGGGCGTCGCTGCCCAGACTGGCGACCTGGGCCGTGGTCAGGGCCTGGACCTGGGTGGCGGTCAGGGCGCGGGCGTCGGCGGTGGACAGGGTGTTCAGCTGGTCGGACGTCAGCACCTTGATCTGCGCGGCCGACAGGTTGCTGATCTGCGTGGTGCTGAGTGTCGCCAGGAAGTTGGTGCTGAGCTGGGACACCTGGGTGGTGGTCAGGGCCTGGATCTGCGTGGCGGTCAGGGCACGGGCGTCGGCCGAGGAGAGGGTGTTCAACTGGTCCGTGGTCAGCGAGGCCACCTGCGTCGCCGTCAGGCTGCTCACCTGGGCGGTGGTCAGGGCCGACAGGTTGGTGGTGCTGAGGCCCGCCAGCTGGGCCGTGGACAGGGCGGCCACCTGCGTGCCCGTCAGCGTCCGCACCGTGTCGGTGCTGAGCGCGTCCAGCTGGTCGGTGGTCAGGGCCTTGACCTGGGCGGCGGTCAGGCTGGAGACCTGGGCGGTCGTCAGGGTGGCCACCTGGTCGGTGGTCAGGGTATTCAGCTGGGCGGTGGTCAGGCCGCCGATCTGGGTGGCGGACAGGGCGGTCAGCTGGGCCGTGCCCAGGGCCGACAGCTGGGCCGTGGTCAGCTGCCCCACCTGGGTGGCACTGAACTCGCCAATGTCGGCGGTACCCAGGCTGTTCAGCTGGGTGCTCGTCAAGGCCTGGATCTGGGCGCTGCCCAGGCTGGGCACCTGGGCGCTGCTGAGGGCCGCCAGATTGACGGTGCCCAGGGCGGCGATCTGCGCCGTTGACAGGAAGCCAACCTGGGCCCCTGACAGCTCGCGGATATCCGCCGTGGACAGGCTGTTCAGCTGGTCGGTGGTCAGCGACCGGATCTGGGCGGAGGTCAGGCCGGCCACCTGGGTGGCATTCAGCGCCGACAGGGCGTCGCTGCCCAGCGCCGCCACCTGGTTGGTGGTCAGGGCCGTGACCTGGGTGGCGGTCAGGGCGCGGGCGTCGGACGTGGGCAGGGTGCCCAGCTGATCGGTGGTCAGGGCCTTGATCTGCGGGACCGACAGGCTGGCCACCTGGGTGCTGCTCAGGGCCGTCAGGAAGCCGGTGCCCAGCGCCGCCACCTGGGCGGTGCTGAGGCTGGTCAGTTGCAGGGATGTCAGGGCCCGCGCTTCCGCCGTTGACAGGCTGTTGAGCTGGTCGGTGGTCAGGGCGCCCACCTGGGCCGCCGTCAGGCTGACCACCTGGGCCGTGGTCAGGGCCGTCAGCGTGCCGGTGGCCAGGCCCGCCACCTGCGTGGTGGTCAGGGCCGCGATCTGGGGGCCCGTCAGTTTCTGCAGGTTGGCGGTGGGCAGGGCCGACAGCTGGTCGGTCGTCAGCGCCTTGACCTGGTTGGCCGACAGGGTCACCAGCTGCGCCGTGGTCAGGGCCGTCACCTGGTCGGTGGTCAAGGCCCCCACCTGGGCCGTGGTGAGGCCGGCCAGCTGCAGGGAGGTCAGCGCCGTCAGCTGGTTGGTCCCCAGCGCGGACAGCTGCGCGGTGGTGAGCGCCCCCACCTGGGTCGCGCTGAACTCCCGCACATCGGCGGTGGTCAGCGCGTTCAGCTGGGTGGTGGTCAGCGCCTGGACCTGAGCGCTGGTCAGGCTGGGCACCTGGGTGCTGCTGAGCGCCGACAGGTTGGCGGTGCCCAGGCCGGACACCTGGTCCGTCGTCAGGCTCGCCACCTGGGCGGCTGAGAATTCACGGATATCGGCGGAGGTCAGGCTGTTGAGCTGGTCGGAGGTCAGGGCCTTGACCTGGGCGCTGGTCAGACCCGTCACCTGGGTGGCGCTGAGCGCTGACAGGGCGTCGCTGCCCAGGGCGGACACTTGCGCGGTGGACACGGCCGCCAGCTGGGTGGCGGTCAGGGCACGGGCGTCGGCGGTGGACAGCGTGCCCAGCTGGTCGGTGGTCAGCGCCCGTACCTGGGCGGTGGTGAGGGCGGCGACCTGGGCGGTGGTCAGGGCCGCCAGGGTGCCGGTCCGCAGGCCGGCGACCTGGGCGGTGGTCAAGGCCGCGATCTGGCCCGGCGCGAATTCCCTGAGGTCGGCGGCCCCCAGCGCGTTCAGCTGGTCGGTTGTCAGCGCCTGGACCTGCGCGTTGGTCAGCTTCTGCACCTGCGCGCTGTTGAGCGCGGACAGGGCGTCGGTGCCCAGCGTGGCGATCTGTGCCGTGGTCAGGCCCGGAATCTGGAGAGAGGTGAGGGCGCGCAAGTCCGCCGTGGACAGGGCGGAAAGCTGGTCCGACGTGAGGGCGCGCAGCTGGGCCGTGGTCAGGTTGGCGACTTGGGCGGTGCTGAGCGCCGCCAGCGCGTCGCTGCCCAGGCCCGCCACCTGGTCGGTGGTCAGCTGGCCCACCTGGGTGGCGGTGAATTCGCGGATGTCCGCGGAATTCAACGCGTTCAGCTGATCGGTGGTCAGGGCGCGGATTTGCAGGCTGCCCAGGACGGCCACCTGCGCGCTGTTCAGCGCCGACAGGTTGTCGGTGGACAAACCGGCGATCTGCGCCGTGGTCAGCGCCGCCACCTGCGCCGGCGTCAGCTTCTGCACCGACGCCGTGCCCAGGGCGCTGAACTGGTCGGAACCCAGGCCCTTCAGCTGCACGGCCGTCAGGCTGGCCAGCTGGGCGGTGTTCAGGGCGGCGACCTGGCCGGTGGTCAGCGCCGACACCTGGGTCGAGGTCAGGCCCGTCAGCTGCGCCGTGGTCAGCGCCGCCACATTATCGGTGTCCAGCGTGGCGATCTGCGCCGTGCTGAGCGCCGTCACCTGGGTGGCGGCGAATTCCCGCACGTCGGCGGTGGTCAGGCCGTTCAGCTGGTCCGTGGTCAGGGCGCGGACCTGGGCGGTTGACAGCTTCTGCACCTGGGCGCTGGTCAGGGCCGACAGGTTGTCGGTGCTGATGCCGGCGATCTGCGCCGTGGTCAGGGCGGCCAGCTGGATGCTGGTCAGTGTCCGCACCGCGGCCGTGCCCAGCGCGTCCAGCTGGTCGGTGGACAGGGCCTTGATCTGGTTGGCCGACAGGTTCGCCACCTGCGCCGTCGTCAGCCCCGCGACCTGGTCGGTGCCCAGGGCCGCCACCTGGGCGGTGCTCAACGCCGCCGTCTGGATGGTGGTCAGGGCGGCCAGGTTGCCGGTGCTCAGGGCCGAGATCTGCGCGGTGGTGAGGGCCGCCACCTGCAGGCTGGTGAATTCGCGGATATCGGCCGTGGTCAGGCTGTTCAGCTGATCGGTGGTCAGCGCCCGCACCTGGGCGGTGGAGAAGGCCGCCACCTGGATGGAACTGAGCGTCGACAGCACGTTGCTGGTCAGGAAGGGGACCTGGCCGGTGCCCAGCGCCGACAGCTGCGTCACCGACAGAGCCTTGGCATCGGCCGTGGACAGGGCCGACAGCTGGTCCGAGGTCAGCGAGCGGATCTGCGCCGTGGTCAGGCCGGCCACCTGCGCGGTGGTGAGGGCGGCAACGGCGTCGCTCGTCAGGCCGGAGGTCTGGCCGGTGGTCAGGGACGCGATCTGGGTGGCGGTGAATTCCCGGATGTCGGCGGTGGTCAGCGACGCCAGCTGGTCGGTTGTCAGGGCCTTGACCTGGGCGGCGGTCAAGCTGGCCGTCTGCGTGCTGTTCAGGGCCGACAGGTTGTCAGAGCCCAGGCCCGCCAGCTGGGCCGTTGTCAGGCCGCTCAGCTGCGTGACGCTCAGGGCGCGGATGTCGGCGGTGGACAGGGCCGCCAACTGGTCGGTGGTCAGGGCGCCGATCTGCGCCTTGCTGAATTCCTGGATGTCGGCGGTGGTCAGGGCGGCCAGCTGGTCGGTGCTCAGCGCCTGTATCTGGTTGGATGTCAGGCCGGCGACCTGGGTGGATTTCAGGGCCTTGAAATCGTCCGTGCCCAACGCCGTGATGTCGGCTTCGCTGAACGCCTGCAGCTGAGTCGCGCTGAACACCATTTGGCTGACCTGGAAGGCCGCCGCCTGCTGCGTCGTCATCGCCTTGATTTGGGCGGTCGTCAGCGCCTGGACGTCCTGCGTCGTCAGCCGCTGGATATTCGTGGTCGTGATGGCGGCGAACTGCGCCGGCGTCAGAAGACCGATCTGCGAAACCATACCCACCTCCGACCGCATCTCTTTGAGACGCTTCGTATTCGGCGAAACCCACACCCCTTCTGGGTGTCGCCACGGACCGGTGGCGATGACGTCCGCCTTTTCCCCCGCCCCCTACTGGATGCGTGGGAAAAGGTACTGAGACACGATCACCCCGGCGCCCCTTTGGGGTCGCCATGACCGGGCGACGCGATGCCAATCACAGGATTGCATTCAAGGGATCAATGTATCCGTTTTTGTAGTGCTTCGCATCCACGAATGCACGGGGCGGCTTAGTGCCGCGCGAAAGGTGCAAAGGGACGGATGGGTGACGGCCGGCGGCCTGCGCGGACCAAAAAAACGCCGGCTGTCTCAGGACAGCCGGCGAAGATGAAGGGAGCCTCATAAGGAGGTTGAAGGCTTGAGAGTGTCAAATCCGTCACGGTCAAGCCCCTCTTATATAACTCCGACGCCGATTGATGAAAAGTTAAAAAACCGTGGCAAGCGTGTCACACTTCAAAAAACTGACCTCATGGTTAACCCCAAAGGCTCAGTCGCCGCGCACTTCCTCCACCATCTCCTCCAATCGGGCGAAATCGCGGACCAAAAGGGAGTTGTCCTGGCGGATGACCAGCTTGTCGCGCGACAGGTCGCCCAGCACGCGGGCGACCGTTTCGCGGGTGGTGCTGACCCGGGCGGCGATGTCGCTGTGAATCGGGATGGGGGAGATGGCGGCGGTGTTGTCGTCCTTCAGGGTGGGCTTGGCCAGGCGCAGCAGCTCCGCATGCACCCGGTTGTTGGCGCCCAGGGTCGACAAATCCATGATCCGTCCGGTGGCGGAACGAACGATGCTGGCCAGGCGGGTCATGACGCCCCAGGCGATGGTGGGGTTCTGGGTCACCACCTGCTGGAACAGGCGCGGCGACATGAAGGCGACCATGACCTCGCTCAGCGCCACGATGCTGGCCGACCGCGCCTCGCCGTCGATGGCTGACAGTTCGCCCAGATAGCCGCCGGCCTCGACATCGTCGAAGGTGACTTCGCGGCCGGAGAGGGAATAGTTCACCACCCGCACCCGGCCCTCGACGATGAAGCAGACGTCGCGGCTGTCCGACGCGCGGTCGATCACCTGTTCCTGCGGGTGGAAATGGCGCCAGCTGCATTGCTTGGCCAGGCTGGCGCGCTGGTCCGCCGTCAGGGGGGCCAGCAGTTCGATGCTGTCGAGGGACGCGGCTTCGATCACGGGGTGGGCTCCGGATAGGGCGTTTGCGGCGTGGCTGCCGGTCCGGCATCCGCGCCCGGCCCCCGCACAGATCCGGGGGCCTTACACAAGGGCTGGCCGGACAATAACGATCCGCGCGCCCGCCGTAAACGGCCCCACGCCCTTTGGTGGTGACTGTTAACCAAAGAGGGGGAGGGGTCCGAGGCCGGGCCGGCGCTCAGGGTTGCGCCATCGCGCCGCGGCGGGGGGCCAGCGCCGCCTCCTCCACCCGGATGCGGTGGGCCAGCAGCAGGGCATTGGCAACGGAGAAGATCAGGGCCAGGTGCCAGGCGCCGAACGCCAGCGGCACGGTCGCGATCTCCGCCACCACCACGCAGTAATTGGGATGCCGCACCCAGCGGAAGGGGCCGCCCTGGATCAGTGGGGCTTGGGGCAGGGTGATGATGCGGGTCGTCCAATAAGGGCCCAGGGTGCGGATGACCCAATAGCGCGCCAGTTGCAGCGGGATCAGCAGGGCCACCAGGGGCCAGACGATGGGCGCGTCGGCCGGGACGAACAGGAACAGTGCGGCCAGCCAGGCGCTGTGCAGCACGATGAACAGCGGGTAGTGCGCGCCCCCCACCTCCCGGCCGCCCTGGGCCAGCAGGCGGCGGGTGTTGCGGTTGGCCACCCGCAGTTCCGCCAGGCGCTGCACGGCCAGCAGCAGGACCACGATTTGCGGGGGGCCGAAAGGGATGGTCATTTTCGTGTTCCCTCAATCGCCGGGCGCCGCCATCCGGCGGCTGGGCTATCCTCGCTGCGCCCTGCGGTGCTCGCTTGCGGGGCCGGCGGTCGCCGGCCTTGGTTTTGCATTTTTAGAGTCGCATCAGGCCCAGGGCGGCGACGAAGCCGGGCCCCAGGGCGGACAGCAGGTGCAGGCCCCGCGCGCCTTGGCGCACACGGCGTTCCAGCACGAACAACACGGTCGCGGCCGACATGTTGCCATGCTGGCGCAGCACGTCGCGGGCGTACGCCAGCCCGTCGGTGGCCGGGGCCAGGACCTCCTCCAGCGCGTCCAGCACCTTGGTGCCGCCGGGATGGCAGATGGTTCCGGCCAGGTCGGACAGGGTCATGCGCTGGCGATCCAGGAAGCCGGCCACCACCTCGGGCAGTTTCTCCCGCACCAGGGTGGGGATGCTCTGGGCGAAGATGACGCCCATGCCGTCGTCCTCCACCTGCCAGCCCATGATGCCCAGGCTGTCGGGCCAGCGATGCTCGGCCGACGCCAGGAAGGCGGGGCGCCCTTCATGGTCCGCATCGCGGCCTGCCGGGTCCGCGCGCAGGATGGCCGCCGCACCGCCGTCGCCGAACAGGGCGGTCGCGATGACGTTGGCCTTGGACAGGTCGCCCCGGCGGAAGCTGAGGGCGCACAGCTCCACCACCAGCAGCAGGACATTGGCGCCGGGCCGGGCGGTGGCCCAGGTGGCGGCCCGCGCCAGGCCCAGCACGCCGCCGGCGCAACCCAGGCCGAACAGGGGCATGCGCTCCACATCCGGCCGCATGCCCAGGCGCTGCATGATCAGCGCGTCCAGGCTGGGCGTGGCGATGCCGGTGGAGGAGACGGCGACGATGGCGTCCACGTCGGTGGGCTTGAGGCCCGCCTGCTCCAGCGCCTGGGTGGCGGCGCGGGCCAGCACATCGACCGCATGCTCCAGGTACAGGGCGTTGCGCTCCGCCCAGCCGTGCGGCTCCAGATACCAGTCCAGCGGCACGCAGGAGGCGCGGCCCTCGATGCCGGCATGGGTGAAGACGGGGGCCAGCCGGTCGAAATCGCGCAGGCGGTGGGCGAAGACCTGGCGGGCGCCGGCCAGCGCCTGTTCCTGCGTCAGGCGATAGGGGGGCAGGGCCGTGGCGATGGACACCAGCCGGGCGGGGGCCGGTGGGGTGGCCGCGGGGGTGTTGGGTCCGGATGTGCCGCTGGCCATGGTCATGTTCGTCCTTCCCCTTGTGTCAGCCTGTAATACGGCCACCGACCGGCGATGGTTCATGTGGCGTTGCCGGGGCGTGGCGTGGCCCGGGCATCATCATGCTAAGGGGAAGGGGTGTCCCCAACATCCGCCACTTTGGCGGGGTGGGCCGTCCGGCAACGGTTGGAATAAACCCGGGTGCCGCTTCGTCAAGACGTGCCGGAAGGGCCGTCCCCGCCTGTCAGGATGGCGGCCCGTTCCTATGTCATTGCGGATCCACCATGAGAAAGAGGTCGCCCCGTGAACGTGGAAGCCTCACACCATGTCGACTGTTCCGACATCGGGCCGGACGGCTATTACGATTATTATTACGCCTACACGATCTGGCGTTTTTCCGACGGGGGGACCCGTGTCCTGATCGCCCGGGGCTATGATGATGAAACGGACGCGACGTTAAACGCCTGGGAAAATCCGGACGGCACCCGCGCCCCTGTGAGGGCGGTCGACCTGTTCCATCCCCTGGTCCGCCAGGCCATGGCCCACCTGCGGGGCGAAGGGCGTTCGGTCCAACGGCTCAGCCTTTACGGCATCGTGCCGGCCACCCCCATCTGGGGGTGGGCCAAGGCGTTCACCCTCGGGCTGGGCTATTGGCTGGCGATGATCATTTCATCACCATCAGGACCACCAAGCCGACAAAGATGAGGGCCAGCGGCGCCAGGCCCAGGGTCAGGCGTAGCCGGCCGATGCGGCTGGGCTGGTCGGGCGGAATGGAGCGAGCGCGATACACGCCGAGCAAGATCATGATCGCCATGCCGCCCAACGCCCCGCCAATGATGGAGCCGACCAGGGCACCGCGGCTGGTTGGCAGCTCATGTCTCAGGATGGGAATTATCATCGGTATCAAGCCGAGCCCAAGACCCAACAGGGCGTGCCTGATGACCGTCAGCGTCCGCAGGCTGACCTTGTCGGACGGCGCGGTGGTTGAAATGTCGGACATGGGGGCGACCTTTCACGGGAAAGTGACGGGACGCGAGATATGTTGCTCCCTTCTTCCCGCAACTGGCCGAAGGATGTAGCCCGGCGGACGGGTCTCACCCCGAGCGCAGCGTGCGCACCGCCTCGTCCCGCTGGAACAGGTAGAGCAGCACGCGCAGGGCCTGGCCGCGTGGGGTTTCCAGGTCGGGGTCGCGGGCCACCATCAGGCTGGCGTCGTCGCGGGCGGTGGCCAGCAGGTCGGCGTGCACGGTGATGTCGGCCATGCGGAACTCCGGCAATCCCGACTGGCGGGTGCCCAGCACCTCGCCGGCGCCGCGCAGCTCCAGATCCTTCTCGGCGATGACGAAGCCATCCTCGGTGGAGGTCATGACGTCCAGGCGGGCGCGGGCGGTCTCGCCCAGGGGGGCGGTGTACAGCAGCAGGCAGGCGGACGCGCGCTCGCCGCGTCCCACCCGGCCGCGCAGCTGGTGCAGTTGGGCCAGGCCGAAGCGCTCGGCATGCTCCACCACCATGATGGTGGCCTCCGGCACGTTCACCCCCACCTCGATGACGGTGGTGGCCACCAGTACCGACAGCTCGCCGGCGGCGAAGCGGGCCATGACGGCATCCTTCTCCGTGCCCTTCATCTTGCCGTGCACCAGGCCGACACAGTCACCCAGCCGTTCCATCAGGGTGGCATGCCGCAGGGTGGCGTTGGCCAGGTCCACCGTTTCCGACTCGTCCACCAGGGGGCAGACCCAATAGACCCGCTGGCCTGTCTTTATGGCGGCGGCCACGCGCTCTACCACCTCCTCAAGGCGGTCGGCGGCGGCGGCGCGGGTTACCACCGGCTTGCGCCCCGGCGGCTTCTCCATCAGGCGGCTGACGTCCATGTCGCCATAGGCGGTCAGGGTCAGGGTGCGGGGGATGGGGGTGGCGGTCATGACCAGAGTATCGACGCCGCGCCCCTTGGCCGCCAAGGCCAGGCGCTGGTGCACGCCGAACTTGTGCTGTTCATCGATGATGGCCAGCGCCAGGTCCTTGAAGGCGACATCCTCCTGGAACAGGGCGTGGGTGCCGATCAGGATGTCGATCTCCCCCGACGCCAGGCGGTCCAGCACCTGCTGGCGCGCCTTGCCCTTGTCGCGGCCGGTCAGCAGGGCCAGGCGGATGCCGGCGGCGTCGGCCAGGTCGGCCAGGCTTTCGGCGTGCTGGCGCGCCAGGATTTCCGTGGGCGCCATCAGGGCCGCCTGGGCGCCGGCCTCCACCGCCGTCGCCATGGCCATCAGCGCCACGATGGTCTTGCCGCTGCCCACGTCACCCTGCAGCAGGCGCAGCATGCGCTCCGGTTGCGCCATATCGGCGTCGATCTCCACCAGGGCCTGGGTTTGCGCGCCCGTCAACTGATAGGGCAAGGCGGCCTGGATGCGGGCCCGTAGGCGCCCGTCGCCCACCGTGGCGCGGCCGGCCAGCCGACGCTGGTGCCAGCGCACCAGGGCCAGGGCCAACTGGTTGGCCAACAGCTCGTCATAGGCCAGGCGCTGGCGCAGGGGGCTCAGCGGGTTGACGTCCTTCTCGCCCTTGGGGTCGTGCGCCGCCGTCAGCGCCGCCTTCCACGCGGGCCAGCCCTGGCGCTCCAGCCATGCCGGGTCCTGCCATTCCTCCAGCTCCGGCGTGCGGGCCAGGGCCGCCTGGATGGCGGTGCGCAGCGGCTTGGGGTTAAGGCCGCCGGTCAGGGGATAGACCGCCTCCACCTCCTGCGGCGGGGCGCCTTCCTCCACGGGGGCGAAATGGTCGGGGTGGGGCATTTGCAGCAGGCCGTTGAACCGCTCCACCTTGCCGCTGACCACCACCATGGTCCCCTGGGGCAGCTTCTTCTCCAGCCAGTCGCCCTTCACATGGAAGAACACCAGCTCCATCTCCCCGGTATGGTCGGTGCAGCGCACGCGATAGGGGCGGTGGCGTTGCACCGGCGGCATGTGGCCATCCACCCGCACCGTCAGGGTGACGATGCGGCCCTCCGGCGCCTCGGCTATGCTGGGGGCGTTGGCGCGGTCAAGGACGCCGGTGGGCAGGTGCCACAGGATGTCCGCCACATGCGGGCCGGTCAGCCGCTCCGCCAGCTTGCCCAGGCGGGGGCCCAGGCCCGGCAGGCTGGTGATGGGCGCGAACAGGGGATAGAGGACGGGCGGACGCAACGGGGCAGGCTCCAGGACGCAAAACCGTGGGCATATGCCTATATGTTAGCGGGCCCGCTTGTCGACCGGCTACCCTCGTGGTTTCTCTGGGGCGGCGAGTCATGTTTACGATGTGTTCTTGTTGGGGTATGGTGGGACCATTCCAAGCGGCGGAGCCGACATGACCAAGATGATGTCTGACAGCATAAGGCTGGAGCCTGGGCTCAACGACCAAGTGACCGCGCTGGCGGAAGCTTTGGACCGGTCTCCGTCCTGGGTGGTTGAGCAAGCGGTTCGGGATTATCTCGCGGTCCAGGAAGGGCACTTGGCGGCTATTGACCAGGGTCTGCGGGAGGCTGACGCGGGCTTGCTGATTCCGCATGAAGAGGTTGCCGCGTGGATTGAATCGCTCGGCACCCCCGGCGAATTACCCATGCCCAAGCCGAAATAAGGTCTGGCATGCGCCTCCGTTGGTCCCCGTCGTCCTTGAGGGACGTGGTGTCCTTGCAAGCCCATATCGCTCGGCATGATCCGCAGGCTGCGGAAAGTCAGCTTCGGCAAGTTGTTATGGCGGCCAAGGGGTTGCTCCGGTTTCCGGAGATGGGGAGGCCGGGGCGGCACGCCGGCACGCGTGAGCTTGTCGTTACCTGCACTCCTTATCTGATCGCCTACAGGATACGGGGTGACAGGATCGACATTCTGCGCGTACTTCATGGCCGGCAGCTTTGGCCGGATGCCTTGAAATAAGTTCGGCCGCTCGCGCGTTCCCATCATCAAGGCTTTCCAGTCATGTCCACCGACCCCCTGTCCGATGCCCAAGAAAACGCCCCTGGGGACGCCCTCGCCGTGCGGCGCAAGCGCCTGATCTTCCGCAGCTGGCATCGCGGGATGAAGGAGATGGACCTGCTGATGGGCACCTTCGCCGAAAAGCATGTGCCGGCCTTCACGGTGGAACAGCTGGACCGGTATGAGCATTTGCTGGATCTGAACGACCCGGATGTCTTCGACTGGCTGCTGGGCCGCGCCCCCTTCCCGGATGACCTGGATGCGGACCTGATGGCCCTGCTGCAGGCCCACCGCGTCGCCTGATTTTTTTCGTCACCGCCTAACGCCTGGCTGTTGCCCCATGCCCGACACTGTCCTGCCGTCCGCCCTGCTTTCCAGCCTGAACCCCGACACGCCACGCCGCCTGCTGGTCGCCGGCGCGCCGGAGGGGCATGACGCGCGCGTGCTGGCCGACCTGGCGCGGCGGGCCGGGGCCTCCGGCCTGCTGCACGTCGCGCTGGACGACACGCGCATGGCCCGCGTGCAGGAGGCCCTGGCCTTCTTCGCGCCCGATGTGGCGGTGCTGCCCTTCCCGGCGTGGGACTGCCTGCCTTATGACCGCGTTTCGCCCAACGGCGACATCGTGGCCCGGCGCATCGAGACGCTGACCACCCTGCTGGGCGCCCGTCCGAAAGGACCCTTCGTCGTCCTGACCACCCTGAACGCCGCCCTGCAGAGGGTGCCGCCGCGCCTGGCCTTCCGCAACGCCACCTTCAGCGCCAAGGTGGGCGGGCGCCTCAATGTGGATGAGCTGCAGCGCTTCCTGGCCAACAACGGCTACACCCGCGCCCAGACGGTGCGGGAGCCGGGTGAGTACGCCGTGCGCGGCGGCATCATCGACCTGTTCCCCCCGGCGACGCCGGAGCCCTTGCGCCTGGACCTGTTCGGGGATGAGTTGGAAGGCGTGCGCGCCTTCGACCCCATGACCCAGATGACCACGGAAAAGCGGTCGGGCGTGGACCTGAAGCCGATGTCGGAGGTGTTCCTGGACGACCCCTCCGTCCAGCGTTTCCGCACCGGCTATCGTGAGCTGTTCGGCGCCGTCACCGACAGCGACCCGCTGTACGAGGGCATCAGCGCCGGCCGCAAGATGCCGGGCATGGAACACTGGCTGCCCCTGTTCCACGCCGGCCTGGACACGCTGTTCGACTACGTCCCCGCCGCCATGGTCAGCCTGGACGCCCAGGCGGAGGAGGCGCGCGACGCCCGCCTGTCCCAGGTGGCGGACTTCTACGAGGCCCGCCGCACCTTCCAGGAGGTGGAGAAGAAGTCCGGCACGCCGGTGTACAAGCCGGTGCCGGCCTCGGCCATGTTCCTGGACGGCGACGCCTGGGACCGGCACCTGGCCCTGCGCTGTGTCGCCCAGCTATCGACCTTCGCGGCGGTGGCCCGTGAGGACGAGAAGGGCGGCAGGAACCCCAACCTGGCCGACGCCGGCGGCCGCCGGGGGCGCGACTTCGCCGACGCCCGCGCCAACCCGGACGTGAACGTCTTCCGCGCGTTGGGCCAGCACATCGACCAGATGCACGCCGACGGCCGCCGCGTGGTGGTGGCGGGCTACAGCCAGGGCGCCCGCGACCGCCTGGCCAAGATGCTGAAGGAACACGGCATCGATCCGGCGCTGACCGCCGACACCTGGGCAGAGGTGGGGGCGCAGGAGACGCGGGCCACCGCCGTCATCGTGCTGGGCATCGACAGCGGCTTCACCACCGGCGACCTGGCGGTCATCACCGAGCAGGACATCCTGGGCGACCGCCTGGCCCGCCCCTCGCAGAAGAAGCGCCGCGCCGCCAACTTCATCGCCGAGGCCGCCAGCCTGTCGCCCGGCGACCTGGTGGTGCACGTCGACCATGGCATCGGCCGCTATGACGGGCTGGAGACGCTGACCGTCACCGGCGCCCCGCATGACTGCCTGCGCATCCTCTACGACGGTGGCGACAAGCTGTACGTGCCGGTCGAGAACATCGAGGTGCTGTCCCGTTTCGGGTCGGAGGAATCGGGCGCGCAACTGGACAAGCTGGGCGGCGTGGGCTGGCAATCGCGCAAGGCCCGGGTCAAGAAGCGGCTGAAGGACATGGCCGACGCGCTGCTGCGCATCGCCGCCGAACGCGCCCTGCGCAAGGCCCCGCCCATCGAGGTGCCGGACGGCGTCTATGACGAGTTCGCCGCCCGTTTCCCCTATGCCGAGACGGATGACCAGCTGAAGGCCATCGAGGATGTGCTGGAGGATTTGAACTCCGGCCAACCCATGGACCGCCTGGTGTGCGGCGACGTCGGGTTTGGGAAGACCGAGGTGGCCTTGCGCGCCGCCTTCGTCGCGGCCATGAGCGGCCTGCAGGTGGCGGTGGTGGTACCCACCACCCTGCTGGCGCGTCAGCACACGCGCACCTTTGAGAAGCGCTTCGCCGGGTTGCCCGTGCGCCTGGGGCACCTTTCGCGCCTGGTGACGGCCAAGGAATCCGCCCAGACCAAGGCAGGCCTGGCCGACGGCACCGTCGACATCGTCGTCGGCACCCACGCCCTGCTGGCCAAGAGCATCCAGTTCAAGCGCCTGGGCCTGGTCATCGTGGACGAGGAACAGCATTTCGGCGTGAAGCAGAAGGAACGGCTGAAGGAACTGCGCACCGATGTGCACGTCCTGACCCTGACCGCCACCCCCATCCCCCGCACCCTGCAACTGGCCTTGAGCGGCGTGCGCGAGCTGTCGCTGATCGCCACGCCGCCGGTGGACCGCCTGGCGGTGCGCACCTTCGTGCTGCCTTATGATCCGGTGGTGATCCGCGAGGCCATCCTGCGTGAGCATTACCGGGGCGGGCAGAGCTTCTATGTCTGCCCGCGCATCGAGGATCTGCCCAAGTTGCAGGAACGGCTGGCCGAGCTGGTGCCGGAGGTGAAGATGATCACCGCCCACGGCCAGATGCCGGCTGCGCAGTTGGAGGAGGTGATGACCGCCTTCGACGAGGGCAAGTACGACCTGCTGCTGGCCACCAACATCATCGAGAGCGGCCTGGACATTCCCAGCGCCAACACCCTGATCGTCCACCGCGCCGACATGTTCGGCCTGGCGCAGCTGTACCAGGTGCGCGGCCGCGTTGGCCGGTCCAAGGTGCGCGGCTACGCCTACCTGACCTACCAGCCCAAGACGGTGCTGTCGCAGACGGCGCAGCAGCGCCTGCACGTCATCGAGACGCTGGACAGCCTGGGGGCGGGCTTCCAACTCGCCAGCCACGACATGGACATCCGTGGTGCCGGCAACCTGCTGGGTGAGGAGCAGTCCGGCCAGATCCGCGAGGTGGGCGTGGAACTCTACCAGCAGATGCTGGAGGAGGCGGTGGCGGCCGCGCGTGGCGGCCTGACAGAGGCGCAGGCGGCGGAGGAGCAGTGGACGCCGCAGATCCAGCTGGGCATGCCCGTGCTGATCCCCGAGGATTACGTCGCCGATCTGGGCATCCGCCTGTCGCTCTACCGACGCGTGGCCGACCTGGTGGACCGGGCGGAGATCGACGCCTTCGCCGCCGAGATGGTGGACCGCTTCGGCACCCTGCCGGGGGAGGTGGAGAACCTGCTGCGCCTGGTGGAGATCAAGCGCCTGTGCCGCGACGCCGGGGTGCAGTCCCTGGACGCGGGGCCCAAGGGTGCCGTCATCGGCTTCCGCAACAATGAGTTCAAGAACCCCGCCGCCCTGGTGGGATTCATCCAGCAACAGGCGGGCACGGCCAAAATCCGGCCGGACCACAAGCTGGTGCTGCTGCGCCCCTGGGACAGCGCCGAGACCCGCATGGACGGTGTGCGCAAGCTGATGAGCGACCTGGCGAAGATGGCGGCCGGCGAAACGGTGAAGACCGATCCGCCCCCGCCACCGCCGCCACCCCCGCCGCCCAAGCCCCAGGGCAAGCCCGTCTCCGCCTGGGGCCACAAGCCGCCCCTGCCTGCCAGCAAGCTGAACCGCCCGGGCTTCTCCGCCCCGCCGCGCAGCCGGCGGTAGCGCGCGCTTTATTTGGCGAGGGCGCGGCGCAGCTCTTCAGCATTGCTGAGATCGATGTGTTGCGCCTTCAGCGCGGTTTCTAAGGCGGAAGCGCCGCCAAAGGCTGTGCGATAACGTTGCACGACGTCATCAATCAGGCGAGGCGCCAAATTGGCCGGAAGGTCAATGGGCACGTCCAGTTCTTCGCGCGCGGGGCCGACCAGCGTGCACTTTTCAGGTGTCAGGGCGACGATCGAACCAACCGGATTGGGTTCGGATCGGCCGGTTGCCCGTTCCACCAGCAGCCCCCCCACGAGCAGATATTGCGTACCCTCATTATCTTGTTTGCCATAGATCCAGAGACGGCTGTCCCACATCTGGCTGGTCAGTGCAGGGCAGCGCGTCGTTAACGATGGAGGGGCTTCCTCGAACTTGATGCGGGTTGCGTCGTATTTCAATCCGAAGACGGGGTCGATGAGTTTGATGCCAGCTTTGGCGAGCGCGGCCGCTGGTGTCAGAAGCAGGAGTAAACTAATAATTCCAGCGATAAATTGTGTAACTGGGCTTCTCCACTCTGTACGATGGTCCTGGCCAGAAATCCTGTTGGATAAAGTCGGAGATCCAATATTTTCCATCATAGCCCTCGATGTGTCCCGCGCTGCTCTTTGATGTCGCTTGGATGACCACGATATCGCCTAGGGTCGGAATATAATTGTCTTGGGAGACCACGGAAAACCCAAGACGCAATAAGGTCGGTCCCCAATCTTTCGCCTGACCAGGGTGCCCTGCCGTATTCAGCCCTGCCGCCTCTATCGCCTCACGAACAAATGTGGCGCATGCGTGCTTGCCGAAGCCACCGACTTGATGAGTGTTCAAATAGTTCGCAAATTTTTGTTTATCAAATTGAGGCAATCGTTCCCTCCGTTAATGAATTAACGTGAGTACGGTGATGTTATGCGAAATTGAAGTGAAGAAGGCGGTGTGCTTTTCAATGAGCACGGAAGGAATATGCCGCCGTGACAGACGGTGGAAGCCGTTCTGGTGACCGCGCCGGCCCGCCTGTCGCGCAGCCGGCGGTAGACTTCCAGCAGATAGGCTTACAGGGCCCCATGCCGCTCCAGCGCCGCACGCAGCAAGCCCTTCATGGGCGCCTGCGGCACGGCGCCTTGCGCCTTCAGCACGGCGGTGAAAGCCGGCGCGCCGCCATAGGCGGACTGGTAGCGTTCAACCACCTCATCCGCCAGGCGGGAAACGGCGTCGGCCGGGATGCCGTTGGGAAACTGGAAGAAGACGCGGATGGGCCCCAGCAGGGTGCAGCCGTCGGCCGTCAGCGCCACGACGGCGCCCTTGGGCACCACGATGGGCTGGTCCTTGCGCCGCACCACCACTTCGCCGCCCAGCGCCCAGTACTGGGTGCCATCCACCTCGGTGCGGCCGAAGACGCGGATGCGATCCCCCAGGTCGGCCTGGGCCAGGCCGGGGCAGCGGCCGGGTAGGGTGTCCGGCGCCTGCTCGAACACCACGGTCTGCGGGTCGTAGATCAGGCCGAACACCGGCTCGATCATCTCCTCGGCGTGGGCGCCGCCCGCCAGGACCAGCAGCGTCGCGAACAGGCCGATCTTAGCCAGGGGATTCTTGAGCAGGGAAACCTTGGGCATTTTCACGCTCCGGCAGCTGAACTGTCTTACGGCTGCAAGGAAGGGTAGGGACTGTGTGTGGCCGGAAAAGGGCGAGACCGATATCGCGAAACGGCTAGATCGCGGCGCGGGCGGGCGACCGGATCAGCCTAAGGAAAGCGGCTGCACGGTGCGGCCGGCCCCCCGTTTTCCGCCATAAATGAAATAATTTAATAAGCGCGGATCGGTGGATGCAATTTCCGAACGGCTGAGGCAACAATCGCCGCAACGTCGAATAATGAGCGGAGGATGTCACCATGGCCGTAGACAGCAAGCACCCCGAGACCCTGGCCCTGCACGCCGGGTACCGCGCCGACCCCGCCACGGGCGCCGTGGCCGTGCCCCTCTACCAGACGACATCCTACCAGTTCCAAAGCACGGAGCACGCCGCCAACCTGTTCGCGCTCAAGGAACTGGGCAACATCTACACCCGCATCATGAACCCCACCACCGACGTGCTGGAACAGCGGCTGGCGGCGCTGGAGGGCGGGGTGGCGGCCCTGGCGGTGGCGTCGGGCCAGGCGGCCAGCACCTTCGCCATCCTGAACGTGGCCAGCGCCGGCGACAACTTCGTCACCTCCACCGACCTGTATGGCGGCACCTGGAACCTGTTCGCCAACACCTGCAAGCAGTTGGGCATCGAGGCGCGCTTCGTCGATCCGTCGGATCCGGAGAACTTCCGCCGCGCCACCGACGACCGTACCCGCGCCTATTACGCCGAGACGCTACCCAACCCCAAGCTGCGCGTCTTCCCCATCGCCGAGGTGGCCGCCATTGGGCGGGAGCTGGGCGTGCCGCTGATCATGGACAACACGGCGACGCCCATCATCGCCCGCCCGCTGGACCATGGGGCGGCCGTCGTCGTCTATTCCACCACCAAGTATATCGGCGGCCATGGCACCAGCATCGGCGGCGCCCTGATCGACGGCGGCAATTTCGACTGGGAGGCGCATGCCGACCGCTTCCCCCTGCTGAACCAGCCGGACCCCAGCTATCACGGCGCGGTGTGGACGCAGGCGGTGAAGCCGCTGGGCCCTATCGCCTACATCCTGCGCGCCCGCGTCACCCTGCTGCGCGACATCGGCGCGGCGCTTAGCCCCTTCAACGCCTTCCAGGCCATCCAGGGGCTGGAAACCCTGCCGCTGCGCATGCGGGAGCATAACCGCAACGCCAGCGCCGTCGCCGCCTTCCTGGCGGAGCACCCCAAGGTGTCCGGCGTCATCCACCCCAGCCGGCAGACGGGAGAGCTGCGCCGCCGGGCGGACGCGGTGCTGAGGGGCGGCCATGGCGCCCTGGTGGGCTTCGAGCTTAAGGATGGCGCCGACGCTGGCCGCCGCTTCATCGACGCGCTGAAGCTGTTCTACCACGTCGCCAACATCGGCGACGCCCGCAGCCTGGCCATCCACCCGGCCAGCACTACCCATTCCCAGCTGTCGGCGGAGGACCAGGCGGCCACCGGCGTCACCCCCGGCTATGTCCGCCTGTCCATCGGTATCGAGCACATCGACGACATCCTGGCCGATCTCAGCCAGGCCCTGGCGCAGGCGTAGTAAGCCCAGGGGGCGGGGCGCCGGTTGGGGCGGCGTGCCGTCTGCAAGGGAAGGTCGGGACGGCCGAGCCCGAGGGTATAGCGGCACGAGATTTTGACTCGTGCCGCTATAGGACGCGACCGCGTCCGCCGGAGCGAGCACCGCAGGGCGCAGCGAGGAAGCCAAGCCAGCGGATGTTGGCGCCCGGCGACTGAGGGGGCATTTGAGCGGTCACGATCAAATGCCACGCGTATTACGCCACCAGCCGGCGGTAGAGGTGCCAGGTGCTGTGGCCCAGCACCGGCATCACCACGATCAGGCCGACGAAGGCGGGCAGGGTGCCCGCCAGCAGGCTTCCCGCCACGATCAGGCCCCACAGGGCCATGACCCCCGGGTTACGTGCCACCGCCCGCATGGAGGTGCCGACGGCGGTGTGCAGCGGCACGTCGCGGTCCAGCAGCAGGGGGAAGCTGATGGCGGCGATGGCCAGCACCAATGCCGCGAAGCCGGCGCCCACGGCGCAGCCCACCGCGATCATGGTCCAGCCGGCGCCGCTGCCCGCCACGTCGGCCGCGAACTGCGCCACCGAGGCCGGAGGCTGCGGGCCCAGGGTGGCGTCATAGATGCCCTGGGCGGCGTACAGCCAGGCGAAGTAAATAACCGTCAGCAGGAAGCCCAGGGCCGCGATGGCGGCGATGGCCGGCGACCGCAGGGGCCCGAACGCCTCGCGCCAGCTGGGCTGGGCGCCGCGTTCCCGCTGCCGGCTCATCTCCAAGAGGCCAATGGCCGCCACCGGCCCCACCAGCACGAAGCCGGACGCCAGCGGGAACAGCATCGGCAGCATGTTCAGGTTCACCGCCGCCCGGGCCAGCACGCAGCCCAGGATGGGATAGATGATGCACAGCGCGAAGACGTCGGTACGGAAGGCGCCGAAGTCGCGGAAGCCGGCGGCGATGGCCTCGCCCAGGTCGGCCACGCCGATGCGCCGCACCGTGGGCGCCTCCCGCGCCCGCATGTCCTCCATATGCCCGATGGCCCTGCCAACGGACGCCACGCCCGCCGCCGCCTCACCCAGCCGTTCCCATGTCCATTCCACGGGATTGCGTATGGTTTCTTGTGTCATGCCCTGATCCTCCTGAACGCGTTGCGGTATCAGGCAGGGGCCCAGAGATCGCTGGGGCCCAAGGCGGAGGGTGTCATGGCGGCGGAGGCGCGATGGTCGGCGACCCAGCCGCGCAGGGCGGTTAAGCGCCGCTCCCGGTTTTGGGCCAGTGTACGCCGCTTGGTGGGCGTTGTTAATGGGGCCGGGAAATGGGCGACGGGGACCGGATGCGCAACGCGGTCGCCCTGGTCCGAACCCGGCCGGTTCGGCGCTCTCATCCCGCGGCGAACACCGGTGGCATATTGGGCGGCCGCTGTTCGTCAGGCCCCGGGGCGTCAGGACAGGGCCGCCAGAATACCCAGCAGGATATCCTGCGATCGCCGCTGGCCATAGCCCTTGCCGTAGGCGCTGGAGGTGATGGCCACCACCAGGTCCAGCGACGGGACCACGTAGATCTTGTTACCGCCGTTGCCCGAGGCGAAGTGGACGGGCACGGTGCGGCCGTCGCCCGCCTGCTTATCCCCGACGGGCTCATCCTTGGCGTACCACATGTAGCCATAGAAGTCGGCGTAGGGGTCGCTGGCAGCGATGGGATGGATGCGGGCCAGACTGTCGCTCAGCCACCGCTGGCTGACGACGCGCCGGCCCTGGTGGAGCCCGTCGTCCAGGATCAACTGGCCGATGGTGGCGGCGTCGCGGGCGGTGATCGACAGGTTGCCCTGGCCGGTGCCGTGGCCGCCGGGAAGCTGGCGCCAGCTGTGGACCGCGATGCCCAGCGGGGCGAACAGCGCCTCTTGCGCGAACGCGTCCAGGCCCTGGCCCGTGGCGCGCTCCACGATCAGGCCGGTCAGGAAGGCGTTGAGGGAGCAGTACTGGTAGGTGCGGCCCGGCGGCTCGCGCACCGGCACGGCCAGGGCGGCGGTGGCCCAGTCGCCGGTCTTCTCCCCGGCCTCGTCCAGCGTGTCCTCATTGCCGGGGGAGGCGGGGTTGGTGTCGTCGGCCGCCAGGCCGGAGCGCATGGTCAGCAGGTCGCGGATGGTGATGGACTCCCATCCCGCCGGCCATCCCCCTGGCAGGGGGCCGGGCAGGTAGCGGGTGATGGGGGCGTCCACGCCCGCCACCCGGCCGTGATCGATGGCGATGCCCATTAGCAGGCTGGTCAGGCTTTTGGTGGCGGAGCGGATGTCGTGCAGTGTGGTGGCGTCATCGCCGTTGTAATAGGCCTCGGCGATGCGCTGACCGTGCCGCAGCACCACCACGCCCTTGAGGTCGGGATGGGGATCATCGCGCCAGCGCTCCAGCAACGCGGCCAGCCTGGCTGGGGCGGACGCGGCCGATTCCGTGGCCCGCGCCATCGCCGGCACCGTGCCGGTGAGCGCCAGGCCGGCCAGGCCCCCCAGCACCCTGCGCCGGTCGCACCGCCATCCGTTCATGCCGCTGTTCCCTTCTCGTTGAGGGCCACAGCCTCGTCAGGTCTCGACGCCGGGGCAACGGCCATCTCGGTGGGCGGTCATGGGGCCACTTCGCGACGGTCCGCAGCGAGGAATGACGCGTGCGCCTACAAACCCCTGCCGTTTTGCCGCTTTCGCTGCTATGAAATCGATAACATCGAGATAATCAGGAAAGTTGGGGAGGCGGTATGGCGATGAGGGTGGCATGGGCACTGGTTTTGGCGGTGGGGCTGGGCGGCACGGCTTCGGCCCAGGCGGAAAAGGTTTCGGCCAACCCGGCGCTGGAGGCGGTGCTGGCGGGTGACCCGCCGTTCCAGGCGCAGCATCTGCGCCTGGTGGACGTGCCGGCGCCGGCCGGGCCGGCGGTCAGCCTGTTCAACGGCCGCGACCTGGACGGCTGGGACGCCTGGCTGGGCTATCCCGATCCGGCGCGCACCTACCTGGCCCAGCCCGGGCAGACGCCCATCGGCGCCGACAAGGCCACCGTCGCCAAGATTTTCCACGTGGTGACGGAGGAGGGGGAGCCGGCGATCTTCATCACCGGGCAGACCTGGGGCGGCATCGTCAATCGGGGCGACCACGCCAACTATCACCTGCGCCTGGAATACAAGTGGGGCAGGACCCGTTATGCCCCGCGCCGGGATCTGCCGTGGAACAATGGCCTGCTGTACCACAGCCATGGCGCGCCGGGCGCCGTCTACGGCACCTGGATGGCGGCGGCGGAGTTCGAGATCATGCTGGGCTCCGTCGGCATGGTGGTGCCCGTGGGCCCCAACGTGACGGCGGTGACCGAGGTGGGGCGCGACCGCGCCCGGATCGATCCCCAGCGCCGCTACATGATGGGCGGCCGCGCGGTCACCGTGGGGCCGCCGGCCTGGAATGTGGAGGCGGGCAGCGACGCTGAAAAGCCGGTGGGGGAATGGAACGTGCTGGACCTCTATGTCCTGGGCGACTAGGCGGTGCACGTGGTGAACGGCGTGCCGGTGATGGTGGTGCGCGACCTGCGGATGCGGGAGGGCGAGGGCTGGGCGCCCCTGACCCACGGCCATATCCAATTGCAGTCCGAAGGGGCGGAAACCTATTTCCGCCGCATCACGCTGGAGCCGATCACCAGCCTGCCCAGGGTGATCAAGAACTGAACGTCAGGCCTCCGCCGTTCCCGTCGCCAGGAAGTCCAGCAACAGGCGGCTAACCGCCTCCGGCGCCTCGCGCGTGGGAAAGTGGCCCACGCCAGGCAGCACCGCGCGGCGGTAGGGGCCGGTGAAATGGCCCTCGTTGACCGCCGTCGTGGCAGGCAGGGTGCAGCGATCGTCGCCGCCCTGGATCATCAGGGTGGGCACGGCCAGGGTGCGGGCGGCGCGCTGGCGCTTTTCCATCTCGGTATAGCGCGGGTCGGGTTTCGCCTCATCCCAGCGCACGCGGTAGGAATGCAGGGTGATGGCGGCCCAGTCGGGGTTCTCGAAGGCGGCCGCCGTCCGTTCGAACGCCGCCTCCTCATACCACCCGGCGGGGCTCCAACTGTCCCATTGATAGCGGGCGAACGCCTTGCCGTCGTGGCAGATGGTTTCCGCCCCGCGCTCCGTCGTCAGGAACCACTGGTACCAATAGCGCTGGGCCTGGGGCAGAGAGGGCGTGGGCAGGCTGCCCGGCCCCCAGCCCACCGACAGGGCGGCGATGCGGTGCAGGCGGTCCGGCGCCACCGCGGCCAGGAAATAGGCGATGCGGGCGCCCCAGTCGTGGCCGATGACGCTGAAGCGTTGCCAGTCCAGGGCGTTGGCGAGGTCCAGCGCGTCTTGCGCCAGGGCGGCGATCTGGCCGGAGCGGGTGGTCTGGCTGGACAGGAAGCGCGTGGGGCCGAAACCGCGCAGCCAAGGCGCCACCGTCTTGTAGCCCGCTTCCCACAGGGCCGGCGCCACCCGATCCCAGGTGTGGGCGTCGTCCGGCCAGCCGTGCAGCAGCATCACCGGCGGCCCGTCGGCCGGCCCGCCGGTGATGTAGGCCACGTCCAGCAGCGGCGTGGCGATATGGGCGATCTCGGGCGCGGTGTCGGGTTCGGTTGGAGGCATGCCGTTTCAACCTCGTTGAGGTGCCGACGGTTCCGGTTCAGCCCGCCGCGCTGGCCACCACGCCCTCCGACCCCGCCAGGTCCAGCAGGGGCAGGAAGGCGCCCGGTTCCTGGGCGCCGGACAGGGAATAGAGGCGGTTGAAGATGAAGCAGGGCACCGCCTGGATGCCCAGCTGGCGCACGGTGGCCAGCGCCTGGCGCAGGGCGTCGCGGTCGGCGTCGCTGTGCAGGAAGGCCGCGGCGGCATCGGCGTCCAGTCCCGCTTCCCCGGCGATGGCGGCCAGCACCGCGCGGTCGCCGATGTCGCGGCCGTCGCGGAAGAAGGCGGCCTGCAGGGCGGCGGCCAGCTCCTGGGTGTGGGCGCCGCCCTGGCCGTTGGCGTCGGCATGGCGCAGCAGGCGATGGGCGTCCAGCGTGTTGGGCGTACGGCGGATCCGGTCCAGGTTCAGGGTCAGGCCCTCGGCCGCCGCCGTCTGTTCCAGCAGGGTGTTGACCTGGCGGATGCGCTCGACGCTGCCGAACTTGGCCAGTTGGTCGATGGTGCGGTCGATGCCGCTGGGCGGCGTGTCGGGGTCCAGCTGGAAGGGCAGCCAGCGCACCTCCGGCTGTTGCGTCGGGCGCTGGGCCAGCGCGCGCTCCAGCCGGCGCTTGCCGATGTAGCACCACGGACAGACGAAGTCGGCGACGATCTCGATCAGCATGGGGGTGTCGTGGTGGGGGCCAGGTCGCGAGCGTGGAGGGACTATACGGCGGTGGTGCCGGCCTGCCGAGCCTCATCCGATGGTTTATACACCAAGGATGGTTACAAGGCAGGGTCGGCCGGCGAATGCGGTCGGTGTCTTTTCCGTTCCGGTTCGGGGGCTCCTGCGCTAAACTTTTCTTATCTCTGCCTTATATGGGCATGCCGCCGGCCGTGGTCGATGGCGCCAGGCGGTGAGTGCGCGGCGATTTAGAATGGCTGGTCCGGCGTGGACCGCCGCCCGGTGGGGGCCCGTTCCATGAGCGAAACCTACGTCACCATGAAAATCCGCGAGGCGATGGCCCAGGCGCAGGGCAGCCGCGCCCAGGCGCAGCGCATCCTGATGGCCTGGGCCCTGGCGGACGAGCAACTGATGCGCGGCTTGTGCAAGCCCTTCCTGAAGGGCATCACCGGCGCCGCCATCGAGCGGGCGTACCGGGGCGGCCCCGCCGTGCCCGCCATGGCCCCCGCCGCCGCGGCCCCCGGCGGCGCCACCAGCCGCCGGGCCCCGGCGCCGCAACGCCTGACCCAGGCCCAGCTGGACGCCATCGTCGCCCGCATGGGCGGCACCCGCCTGGCCAACCAGCCGCCCATCCTGAATGGTGCCCCGCCGCCCAAGAGCGAGGGCACGGTGAAGCAGGCGGCCTCCGTCAAGGCGCTGGCCGCCGCCTTCCACCGCAAAAAATTCTGAACGGTTCCTTGCATAGACCCAGCGGGCGTCGAAGATGGCGGCGCCCGGCGTTTGAGGGGCTGGCAGAAGACAGGGCGGGGCCGGTGGCTCCGCCTTTTGCTTTTCGGCCGCTTCATGGTATCGCTGCGACCCTTGGTTTTCGTCCGGTTTTCTGAAGGCTTTTTCGTCCCATGAGCCCTGTCGCCGTCCGTTTCGCTCCCAGCCCCACCGGCCGCCTGCACATCGGCAACGCCCGCGCGGCGGTGATGAACTGGCTGTTCGCCCGCCGCCAAGGCGGCAGCTTCATGCTGCGTATGGACGACACGGACCGGGAGCGATCGACGGCCGAGTACGCCGCCGGCATCGAGGAAGACCTGCGCTGGCTGGGCCTGACGTGGGACCGCTACGCCCGCCAGTCCGACCGGCTGGACCGCTATACCGCCGCCGCCGAGCGACTGAAGGCCGCCGGCCGCCTCTACCCCTGCTATGAGACGCCGGACGAGTTGGGCCTGAAGCGCAAGGCCCAGCTGGCCCAGCACCGCCCGCCGCTGTACGACCGCGCCGCCCTGCGCCTGACCGACGCCGACCGCGCGCGGCTGGAGGCGGAGGGGCGCCGCCCGCATTGGCGCCTGAAACTGGAGCACATCCCCGTCGTCTGGGACGATCTGGTGCGTGGACCTCAGCGATTCCAGGGCCAGGACCTCAGCGACCCGGTGCTGATCCGCGAGGATGGCCAGCCGCTGTACACCTTCGCCTCGGTGGTGGACGACATCGAGCTGGGCATCACCCATGTTATCCGGGGTGAAGACCACGTCGCGAACACCGCCGTGCAGATTCAGCTCTGTGAAGCGCTGGGGGGCCCCGTCCCCGCCTTCGGCCATTTCCCCCTGATCACCGACGCCAGCGGGGCCGGCCTGTCCAAGCGCCTGGGCAGCCTGAGCCTGAAAAGCCTGCGCGAGGAATCGGGGCTGGAGCCCCTGTCCATCCTGTCGCTGCTGGCCAAGATCGGCACGTCGGACGCGGTGGAGGCCAAGGGAACGCTGGATGAACTGGTGGCCGATTTCGACCTGGCCAAGGTCGGCCGGGGCACGCCCAAGTTCGATGCGGAGGACCTGCACCGCCTGAACGCCCAGATCCTGCACCACCTGCCCTACGCGGCGGTGGCGGACCGCCTGCCGGCCCTGGGCATGCCGGGCGCGGATGAGGCCTTCTGGCTGGCCGTGCGCCCCAACATCACCCACGTGGCGGAGGCCAAGGGATGGTGGGACATCACCCACGCGCCGCTGGCGCCGGTGGTGACCGATGCCGTCTTCCTGACCGCCGCAGCCCAGGTGCTGCCCCCGGCACCCTGGGGCGCCGACACCTGGGGCCAGTGGGTGGACGCGGTGAAGGCCGCCACCGGCGCCAAGGGCAAGGCCCTGTTCATGCCCCTGCGCCTGGCGCTGACGGGCCTGGAGCATGGGCCGGAACTGAAGACCCTGCTGCCGCTCATCGGGCGGGAACGGGCGCTGGCCCGGCTGTCCGGCCAGATGGCTTAAGTCATCACCGCTTAAATCGTTCGTGTTATCAAACCAGTATCGTCGTTATCTTCCAACCCAGGTTAACCCCACATGGCGCTCCAGCTCTACAATACGCTCACCCGCGCGAAAGAAGTCTTCGTGCCCGTCGACGCCAGCCATGTGCGGATCTATTGCTGCGGTCCCACCGTCTACAGCTACGCCCATATCGGCAACGGCCGCACCTTTACCGCCCTCGACCTGCTGGCGCGGGTGATGAAGCACCTGTACCCGGTCGTGACCTACGCCCGGAACATCACCGACGTTGACGACAAGATCATGGACCGGGCCAAGGCCCTGGGGCAGTCCATCGAGACGGTGACGGAGACGACGACGGCGCAGTTCCATGCCGACATGGACGCCCTGAACCTGCTGCGCCCGGACGTGGAGCCGCGCGCCACCGGGCACATTGACGCCATGATCGGCATGATCGGGCGGCTGATCGCGGGCGGCCACGCCTATGCCGCCGAGGGCCACGTGCTGTTCAACGTGCCGTCCATGCCCGATTACGGCCGCCTGTCGCGCCGCAGCCAGGATGAGATGATCGCCGGCGCGCGGGTGGAGGTGGCGCCCTACAAGAAAAGCCCGGCCGACTTCATCCTGTGGAAGCCGTCGGCGGCGGACCAGCCGGGCTGGGACAGCCCCTGGGGCCGCGGCCGCCCCGGCTGGCATATCGAGTGCAGCGCCATGACCGCCGCCCACCTGGGCCCGGTGTTCGACGTGCACGGCGGCGGGCTGGACCTGATCTTCCCCCACCATGAGAACGAGATCGCGCAGAGCCGCTGCGCCCACGGCACCCCGGTCATGGCCAACTACTGGGTCCACGCCGGCTTCCTCACCATGTCCGGCGACAAGATGTCGAAGTCGCTGGGCAACATCTTCACGGTGGCGGAACTGCTGGACGAGGTGCCGGGCGAGGCCCTGCGCCTGGCGCTGCTGCAGGCCCACTACCGCCAGCCGCTGGACTTCTCCAAGGAAGGCCTGCGTCAGGCCAAGGCCACGCTGGACCGCTGGTACGGCGTGCTGCGCGCCGCCGGTACTGTGCCGGCAGGTGAGGTCCCGGCCGACGTGCTGGCGGCGCTGGAGGATGACCTGAACACGCCGCTGGCCTTCAGTCTGCTGCACGAGCTGGCCAACCGCTTCCATAAGGAGGCGGACGGCGCCGCCCGCCAGGCCGTGGCCGCCAGCTTCAAGGCCGCCGCCAATCTGATGGGTCTGCTGTCCCAGGACCCCGAGGCCTGGTTCCGTTGGACGCCGAAGGGCGCGGAAGGCCTGGACGAGGCCGCCATCCAGGCCGCCATCCAGGCGCGCAAGGACGCCCGCGCCGCCAAGAACTTCGCCGAGGCCGACCGCATCCGCAAGGCGCTGCTGGACCAAGGCGTGGTGCTGGAGGACGGGCCGCAAGGCACGACGTGGAAGCGGGCGTAGGGCTGGTTTTGAATTAGCCCACCGGCGCCCTGGCCCTCAGCTCCCAGGCGCCGGCTTCCTCCGTCCGGCCCAGCTTGCGCAGGCAGGCGGCGCCGGCGGTGAGGGTGGCGGCCAGGCCGGCGGGGTCGCCGTGTTCGGCGGTCTCGGCGGCGTGGCGGTACCAGTCCATGGCCTCGTCGAAGCGGCCCATGCTAGCCAGCGTGTCGCCCACCGCCTGCAAGGCGTGGCACAGGCCTTCCAGGTTCACGCGGCCGGCGGCGTCGCCGTCCTCCACCGCCGTGACGGCGGCCAATGCCCAGGGCAGGGCGTCGGCAGGGCGTTTCAGGTCCGTCAGGCAGTGGCTGACGCGCAGGCGGGCGCGGCCGACATCGTCGTGGTTGATGGGGGTATCGGGCGCGCCCCGCTCCAGTGCCTGGACGCTGCGTTGGAACCAGACCAGCGCATCCTCGACCAAGCCCAGGGCGTAGAGGCAGTCCGCCATCAGGTGCAGGCTGGCGCCCAGGCTGGCGTGGTCCACGCGCGCGGTGCCGTCGCCTTGCTCCTTGGCGGCCACGGCCTGCTGCAGCCAGGGCAGGGCCTGGTCGGGCTGACCCTGGCGCGCCAGGCAGGCGGCGGCCTGGTGCAGGCTGTGGCCCACGGCCTCGCGGTCCACCCGGCCCTGGGCATCGCCCCGGCCGGCGGCCTCCGCCGCCTGCTGGAACCAGGCCAGCGCCTCCGTATCCCGGCCCAGACGGGCCAGGCAGGTACCCACCAGGTGCAGGCAGGCGGCCAGGTTGTCGCCGTGCACCAGCCCATGGGCGTCGCCCTGTTCCGCCGCCGCCACGGCGTCCTGGAACTCCGCCAGCGCCTCGTCGATGCGGCCCAGATCGTAGAGGCAATAGCCCACGTCATAGAGGATGCGGCCCAGGCGGTCCGCGTCCACGACCCCTTGGCCGCCGCCTTGCCGGGCCAACAGGGCCGCATGCTGGAAGACGGGCAGCGCGTCCTCGGGACGGCCCTGGTCGATCAGGCCGCGCCCCTGCCGATGGAACCCGTCGGGATTCATGAAGGCGGGATCGGCGAAGGGAATTGCGGTGTGCGCCGGCATGCGAGGGGTGGCTTCCTGCGAAGGGGGCCGGCCAAAGGTGGGGACTGCCTGCAGGGCTGTCAACGCGCGGCCGGGGCGGGGGGCCTTCTGGGCAGGGGCGCCGGATCGAGGCTATGGAGGAAGGAATATGGCGCGCGTCATACCCCACCCCACCAAAGACCAAGAGGCCCCTACAGCCCCTGCGCAGTCCTTTCCCTTTCGATCAGGCTCGGGCGCTACCCGGGCCTGCTTTCTCTTCCGGCTGACACCGGCGCGGGCGGGGGCGCCACTCCATCCCGTTACGACAAGCAGCCATCCAGCATAGGACATGGGCCGGCATCAGCCGTCGCCAGTCGTGCCGACATTCGGCCAGGAGAAGTGTCCAGGTGAAAGTCGATTGTCCGGCCCAACGGAGCCGTTGGCGCGCCGTTTATTCTGAATGAAAGGAGTCGTTATCAAAAATGGTGGATTCGACGCTGTTGTTCCCTGTGAATTGAAGGAACGTGAATCGGAAATTAGAATTATAAAGCATATTCCTGGAAGGAAAATTTCCTATAGCTGGATCGGTGTGGCTGAATCCTACATTTCATCTGGCCATCGGGGGCGTTTCGCGCTCTGATTTTGCGTAGTTGCCCGAACTGATGTACAAATCAGCAAAATATGAGCAGCTCCCCGTTATATGCGCCGTATGATGCTTGGCTCGACTTGGCGTTGGGACCTAATGCTTCAGTGTATTGAATAATTAAAAAATTAAAGCTTGGCAGGAAAGGTTTCTGTGGCCGCTATATGCTGAAACCTAATGAACATGTCAAGTATTTAGGAGATCGATCATGCGTAAATTCTCTTTCTTCTGCGCCCTCGCTTTCCCCCTGCTGTCCGCCTCGTATGCCAGTGCGCAGCAATGCGACAATCAACAGGAGGCGTCGCCGCAGTCGCGCGTGAAGTCCGGCCTGAGCTTGCAGAACACCACCAACAGCCAGATCAATGTGCTGTGGGCGGGATTTGACGGGGTCCTGACGCACTACACGACGCTACAGCCGAAGCAGTCGGTGGATTTCATCTCGTATGTCGGCCACATCTGGTATCTGGAGGCGTTCACGCCCAATGGCGCCGTTTGCCTGGGCCCTATCCGCCCGGTGCAGGCCTCGGCCTGCAAAATGAAGATCTCTCTGCAGAGCGGCGATTTCGCTTACGAGCAGCAGGGCTGCCAAGTCGAATAAGCGCCGGCGGGCGGCATCGGGCCTGCGGGGCCATGCCGCCCCTCCCCGGAACGGGCAAATAAAGGCGCGCGCCGCGTCCGGCAGGGCCGCCATGTCCGCCCTTGAGGGCTTCCAAGGTTGCTTCGTTGCGTGCGATGGGCCATTGTCGCAACTCCATTACGTTATCTGGCCTGGTTATGACCGATCGCCCCCGCATCTACCTATACGACACCACGCTGCGCGACGGCGCGCAGACCCAGGGCGTGGACTTCACCGCGGCTGACAAGGCGGCCATCGCGCGGGAACTGGATGCGCTGGGCATCGACTATATCGAGGGCGGCTGGCCGGGCGCCAACCCCACGGACGACGCCTTTTTCGCCGAGCCGCCCCGCTTCAAGCGGGCGCGGCTGACGGCCTTCGGCATGACCCGCCGCCCAGGGCGCAGCGCCGGCAACGACCCGGGGCTGAACGCCCTGTTCAACGCCACGGACGGGGTGCCGGGCGCCGGCGTCTGCCTGGTGGGCAAAACCTGGGATTTCCATGTCGACGTGGCCCTGAACATCCCGCGCGGGGAAAACCTGGACCTCATTCGCGACAGCGTGGCGGAGACGGCCGCCCGGGGGCGCGAGCCGCTGTTCGACGCGGAGCATTTCTTCGACGGCTATAAAGCCAATCCGGACTATGCCCTGGCCTGCGTGCGCGCGGCCTATGAGGGCGGGGCCCGCTGGGTGGTGCTGTGCGACACCAACGGCGGCAGTCTGCCGCACGAGGTGGAGGCCATCGTGGCGGCCGTGGCGCGGGAGATTCCGGGCGATCGGCTGGGCATCCATTGCCATAACGACACCGAGAACGCCGTGGCCAACAGTCTGGCGGCGGTGCGCGCCGGCGCCCGTATGATCCAGGGCACCCTGAACGGCCTGGGGGAGCGCTGCGGCAACGCCAACCTCATCTCCCTCATCCCCACGCTGTCCCTGAAGATGGGGTATGAGACCGGCGTGGACGGGGAGGGGATGCGCCGCCTGGTCCATGTCAGCCGCCTGCTGGACGACCGGCTGAACCGCGCCCCCAACCGCCACGCCGCCTATGTCGGGGAGAGCGCCTTCGCCCATAAGGGCGGCCTGCACGTCTCGGCGGTGGAAAAGGACCCCACCAGCTATGAGCATGTGCCGCCAGAGGCGGTGGGCAACCGGCGCCATGTCGTGGTGTCGGACCAGGCCGGCCGCTCCAACGTCCTGGCCCGCCTGCGTGAGGTGGGCATCAGCATCGAACCCGGCGACCCGCGCGTGGGTGCCTTGGTGGAGGCGGTGAAGCGGCGGGAGTTCGAGGGCTATGCCTACGATGGCGCCGAGGCCAGTTTCGAACTGCTGGCCCGGCGCACGCTGGGCACCCTGCCGGACTATTTCCGCCTCATCTCTTTCCGCGTGCTGGATGAGCGGCGGTGGAACGCCCAGGGGCAGCTGGTAACCCTGTCGGAGGCGACCGCCAAGCTGGAGGTGCCGGGCGTGGCCGACGCCCTGATGATGGTGGCGGAGGGCAACGGCCCGGTGAACGCGCTGGATACGGCGCTGCGCAAGGCCCTGATCCCCGCCTACCCGCATCTGGACGGGATGCGGCTGGTCGACTACAAGGTCCGCATCCTGACCCCCCAGGACGGCACCAAGGCGGTGACCCGCGTCATGATTGAAACGCGGATGCCGGACGGCGCCCCTTGGGTTACCGTCGGGGTATCGGCCAACGTCATCGACGCCTCGTTCAACGCGCTGTTCGACAGCATCACCTATTGTCTCTACCGCGCGGGGGCCACCGTCCCCACCGCGTGAGGGACGAAAGCCAGTTCAGGACCCCCTTGCCATGAGTGGAACCGACCGCCGTATGCTCGCCAAATCCCAGGCTGAAGGGACGGAGGAGGGCGCGGGCCCGGCCGTCATCCTGGTGGAGCCCCAGTTGGGGGAGAACATCGGCACCGTGGCGCGGGCCATGCTGAACCACGGCCTGACCGACCTGCGCCTGGTGAACCCGCGCGACGGCTGGCCCAACGAGAAGGCGGTGTCGGCGTCGGCCGGCGCCACCCTGGTGCTGGACCAGGCCCGCGTGTACGAGAGCACCAAGGACGCCATCGCCGACCTGCAGAAGGTCTACGCCACCACGGCGCGCCCCCGTTACATGGTCAAGACCGTGCTGACGGCGCGCGAGGCGGCGACGGAGATGCGGGCGCATGCCCAGGTGGGCCGCGGCGTCGGCATCCTATTCGGGCCGGAGCGCACGGGCCTGGTCAATGACGACATCGCGCTGGCCGACACCATCATCACCATCCCGCTGAACCCAGGCTTTTCCTCCCTGAACCTGGCGCAGTGCGTGCTGTTGGTGGCGCACGAATGGTTCCAGGCGGGCTATGAAGGGCCGGAGCGCCAGCTCTACACCGGCAACTCCCGCCCCGCGACCAAGGAGGAACTGGTCAACCTGTTCGAGCACCTGGAGCTGGAGCTGGACGCCACCGGCTTCTACACCAGCGAGGAGAAGCGCCCCAGCATGGTGCGCAACATCCGCAACATGCTGCAGCGGGCGCACATGACGGAGCAGGAGGTGCGCACCCTGCACGGCGTCATCGCCGCCCTGACCGGCCGGCGCAAGGACGGCGGCCCGGTGAAGGGGCACTGATCGCCAAAGGCCGCCTCACGTCACCACCGGCACGTGGAAGTCGATGATGGCGCCGGGGCGGGTGGGCGCGAATTCGCTGTCGTAAAGCTCGAAGTCCGGGCTGTCCGCCACCTTGAGGCCTGACGCCGGGATCAACTCGCCCCAGATGCGGGCCATGGCCGTCTTGACCTGGGGGTGCAGGGGGCCGCCGTTCAGCGTGATGCGGAACACAGCGTAGGTCGCGGCCGGGATGCGCAGGGTGGTGAACCCCGTCGGCGGCGTGGCGTCGGGGGCGACGCGGACGCCGGCCATGTAATCGAAGCTACCTTCCGCCCGGTCCGCCGCCCACACCACGCCGTAGGTGGCCCAGCTGGGTTCCTGTCCCGCGAAGGGCAGGGCGCCGATCAGCGCCGGCCACAGTTGCGGAATGGTGGCCTTGGTGGCGCCGTCGAAGCGTCGTGACGGGCCGGCGACGGTGAAGGCGTCCAGGGGGACCAAGTCAGGCAGATGGATGACATCGACGTCGATGCTGTCGGGCAGGCTCATGGGATATTGTCCTTCAAAGGGGGTGGCGGCGTAGCCCTTCCGGAACCGGCCGGGGGCCACTCCGAAAAGACGCCCGAAGGCGCGGGTGAACGCTTCCTGGGAATCGAAACCGCAATCGAACGCCAAGTCGATCAGGCGCACTGCGGGATCGCTGGCTAGGCGCTGCGCCGCCTTGACCAGCCGCCGCCCCCGGACATGGGCCATGACGCCACGGCCCATGCGGGCGGTGAACAGGCGGGAGAAATGATAGGGCGACAGCGCCATGCGTGCGGCGATGTCGTCCAGTGTCAGCGGCTGGTCCAAATTGTCCTCGATCCAGGACAAGAGGTCGGCGAGGCGGTCGGGGCGTGGCTGGTTCATGCCGCCACTATGACCAATGCCGACATCCCCGTCCTGACCGCTCTTGCTGTTTTAGGGGAGAGGGAGGCACCCTGTTGCCCTGCCGGCCCCAGCGGGTCGGCCAACGATGCGGGGAACCCAATGCGGTCAGGGATGATGATACGGGCGGCGCTGCTGGCGGCCGCCTTGGCGGTGACGCCCATTATGGCGCTGCGGAATGGGCATGCGGCTGAAGGCATGACGCCCGCCGCCGCCGGACGGGCGGCGAAGACCGAGGCCCAGACCATCCAGCTGTTCGGCGCCTCGATCAAATATTACGAGGTGGGGCGGGGCCCCACCCTGGTGCTGGTCCACGGCCTGGGCAGCAGCGCGCAGGGCGACTGGGGCAAGGTCATGGCCGATCTCGCCAAGACCCACCACGTGCTGGCGCTGGATCAGCTGGGCTTCGGCGCCTCGGACAAGCCCATGATCGACTACGCCATCCAGACCTGGGTGGATTTCCTGGGGGAATTCCTACGCCAGAAGAAGGTGACGGACTTCACCCTGATGGGCGAATCCCTGGGCGGCTGGATTTCGGCGCAGTACACCATCCAGGCCCTGGACGGCGTCGCCGCCGATCCCGCCTTCGCCCTGCCCAAGCCGTCGCGGCTGGTGCTGTGCGACGCCGCCGGCCGGCATGACACCATGGCCAAGACCTTTGGCCCCAAACCTACTGGTACCGACGCCCCGCCGCCCGCCGCCTCGCTGGCCGGGCAGAAGGCGCTGCTGGGCGCCATCTTCCATGATCCGCGCTGGTCCAACGGGCCGGCCGCCCTGAAGCGCGGCTTCGCCTGGAGCCTGTCCAAGGGCGACGCCTGGACCATCCATTCCGTCTACAGCAACCCGGCGCTGCTCAACGAGGCGGTGGACGGCAAGCTGAAGGACATCACCATCCCCACCCTGGTGGTCTGGGGGGCGGAGGACAAGCTGCTGCCCCCGGCGGATGGCCAGTTCTACGCCGACGGCATCCCTGGTGCTAAGCTGGTGACCATCCCCGACAGCGGCCACGCCCCCATGATCGAGACGCCCAAGGCCTTCCTGGCGGCGATCGCGCTGTTCCTGTAAGGGAATTTATAAGGAGCTTATCTGATTACATTTGTGTTTGCGCGTATGTTTTTTCATGTTGAGATTACGCATGACTTTTTCCATTTTTAATGGTAATAAGTCCGGAAAATTGAAAATTTCATACTGCCTTAATATAGGGTGCTTAAATGAGCCTACGTTCAGTTCGGCCTCTAGGATATGGAGGATTTGGCAACGTTGATCTTGTTGTGGATAAATTCGGTATGTATTTCGCTCGAAAAACATTTAATGTCAATCAGCCGCTAGATGTCGGGCTAGCTGATAATGTGCGTCAAAGATTTAAAAGAGAAGTTAAGATACAAAAGCAGTTTAATCATAGAAATATTGTACCAATTCTCGGTGATGGGTTGGATGTAGATCCTCCATATTATTTAATGCCAGTTGCTGAAAGCAAATTATCAAATGATTTAGAATTTGATAGAAAGCTTGGTGGGAATTTTATAGTGGCCGTAATGGAAATTATTGCTGGCCTGGAAGAAATGCATCGGCTTAGTATTTATCACAGAGACCTAAAGCCTGACAATGTATTGAGGTTTTTAAATCAGAATGGGGTTGATGGTTGGGAAAGCTATTACGCCATTAGTGATTTTGGATTGATATCGGTGAAAGATTCGACTGTTTCTCGTCTGTCGACCACTGGCATGGCGCGAGGTTCCGATTTTTATACGGCGCCGGAGGTGTGTGTTGATTTGAGAAATTCCACAGCTCAATCTGACATCTTCTCTCTGGGGTGTATACTGCATGATATGGTGGGCCTCAGAGACCGTCGGCCGCTTTTTCCGATTGATGAGCATGGTCATTTTGGCGGTCTGTTGCTTGGGTGTACTCGGGAGGAGCCTGAACGGCGCTTTAAGACGGTAGCTGCGGTTAGAGAAGCCTTATTGGCGCTAGATCTTTCTTCTGCTCAGCTAACAGATCCGGTTGCGGAAACAATTGCAGGATATCTCGAATGTGCAGGCGGAATGCGAGATGAGCAGGTGCGCGCACTAATTGATATTCTTGATAGGAAGAAGGGGAGTTCTGATGCTGAAGCAATAATGATGAGAATGAAGCAAGATAATATAGTAGAGATATGCTCAAATTTCCCTGAAAGGGGACGTCGACTTGGTTTGCTTTATGCTGAGTGGGTCAAGAGTACTTCATTTGGCTTCGAGAGATGTGACGAGATTGCGGTTCGTTTGCAAACTTTTATGGAGTGCTGCCCGTTAGATGTACAGGCAGACTGTTTATTGGCGATGCTGGAATTAGGAACGAGTCATAATCGTTGGTATGTTGAGCGAAAATTTATGTCTCTATGTGGCCCCTCCATGAAGGGAGAGCTTGCTGGACGTTTAGCTATGGAGTTTCGTATTTTAGGTGCAGAAATATGTGGAGCTATCAGGCACATTGAATGGTCCATTAATGCAAATAGAGCGGTGCTGCATCCATTATTGGTTGCAGCTTTAAAGGACGTGTGCTCATGAAGTACATTTTTGCAAAGTACACAGATAAGGGGCCGAGAGATCGCAATGAAGATTATTTGGATGTTGGGTTTCTAAAAGATAGTAGTTTGGTTGTTGCTATTGCTGATGGATTGGGGGGGCATTTTGGTGGCGAGATTGCGTCTTCTTTGGCGGTTAAAGTTTTCTTCGATAAAGTTGCGGAAAACTCGGAAGAAAATTTTTCTAAGATTGGGGAAGAAATTCATGAATGCATAATATCTTCTCAGAATGATGAGAAAAGAAGAGGGATGGCGACTACCCTTATTGCATCAGTATTTTGTGAGAGAAAATTGCGAGGGATCCATTGCGGAGATTCTCGATTGGTCGTTGTCCGCGAAAATGGGATTAAGCGCCTGACGGAAGATCATACAGAAGCGCAGAGATTGTTTAAATATAAAGTAATTACAAAGCATGAATACAATAATTACCGCAGAAAAAATATATTAGAGAGTGCGCTTGGTATGCGTGGTAATCCAAGAATAGATGAAATTAATTTTACAGTAAATCCGGATGATGTTTTTATATATACCACAGATGGTGTTCATGAGAAGATTTTCCTTAAAGAAATGTTTCATATGGTCCGGTCTTGTGTAAATCCACGTCAATTTGTTGATATGATTGTTCGTGAAATAAAATTAAGAGGAGCGTCTGATAATTTTAGCATAATTTGCATATTTGCAAAGGAGTGATTATGGAGGCGCAGAAGTTCCTTTCTGGAAACGACGGGCGGAAAGCTGAGTCAGAGTTCCGCTCTTGGCTTGATCGCAATAGTTTTCCATGGATATTTTTAGATCAAGAGCCTGGAAATGGATATTCTAATTATTTAAGAATGGATGGGGTTGGGCGACCCGATTATATCGTCATAGTTCCATTTGTTGGTTCTATTGCGGTGGATGTAAAAGAAAGATCGTTCTTGAGGCCATATAATTTTTACATTAGTCAGGCGGAATTGAATAAGCTCTGTGGATTTAGTTCATTATCGAGAATGTCAATATGGGTGGTGTTTTATGCGTCGGGAGACTATGCTCACTTTTATATAGCAAATTTGGAGAGGGTCAGGTCGATGGGGCTGAAACGTTATGCGATGCGTGATGGAAACGTTTGTTTTGATATTCCGGTATCATGGTGTGAACGTATATCGAGTTCTGAAAGTAGGGGATTTTCTATTATATTAAATGGGATTAATAATATTTAAACAACCGCTGCCAATTTAATTAATTTATTATCGATTTAAAGTGAGCGCCTTGCTGACTGTGCTGCTCGATTCATCTTCCTTGCAGCTATTATCCCTTTTGCGAAAATGCTTCCCGGAATGTGCCGGATTGAAATTGGGACTTGAGAATAATGGTGGGCAGGCGGTGGGCGTTGGCAATAAGTCTGATGTCCGCGCTGGCGCTGCTGGCGGGGCAAATAGTCGGCCAAGCCTGGGCCGCGCCCACGCTGCTGGTCAACGCCCTGATCCACACCGAGGATACGGCCCACCCGACCGCCAGCGCCCTGGCCTGGGATGAGAACGGCATCCTGCTGGCGGTGGGGGAAACGGCGGACCTGACGCAGCGCTATCCCGGCGCCGCCATGGTGGATGCCGGCGGCGCGCCCGTGGTGCCCGGCCTGATCGACGCCCACGGCCATGTGCAGGAGGAGGGGGCGGCGCTGCTGACCGCCGACCTGTCGGGCAGCGCCAGCAAGGCCGAGATCCTCACCCGCCTGAAGGCGCAGGCGGCCAAGCTGCCGCCCGGCGACTGGCTGCAGGGCTGGGGCTGGGACCAGAACCGCTGGGCGGATAAGGCCTTTCCCGCCGCCGCCGACCTGGACGCCGCCTTCCCCGACCGGCCGGTGCGGCTGGAGCGTATCGACGGCCACGCCGTCTGGGTCAACAGCGCCGCCCTGCGTGTCATGGCGGCCCAGCCCAAGGCCAAGAGCCTGGACGGCACCTGGCAGCCGCAAGGCGGCCGCATCGTGCGCAAGGGCAAGAAGGCCACCGGCGTGCTGATCGACAACGCCATGGACCTAGTGGCCGGGGCCTTGCCGCCGCGCACCGATGACCAGATACGCCAGAACTATAAGCTGGCCTTTGCCGAGATGGTGTCGCTGGGCCTGACCGGCGCGCATGAGCCCGGCATCGACCTGCAATCCTTCCGCGTGCTGCAGGACATGGCCGCCAAGGGGGAGGTGCCGGTGCGCCTCTACACCATGGCCGACGGCGACCATGAGGCGCTGGCGTGGCTGTGCACCCAGAACGGCGGCTACACCGACCCCACGGGCCGCGTGCGCATGCGGGCGGTGAAGCTGTACATCGACGGCGCGCTGGGCAGCCGGGGGGCCAAGCTGCTGCGTCCCTACAGCGACGATCCCGGCAACAGCGGCATCTACGTCACCAACCCCGCCGACTATCCCCGCA
This sequence comes from Nitrospirillum amazonense, assembly GCF_007828045.1. Lineage (GTDB taxonomy): Bacteria > Pseudomonadota > Alphaproteobacteria > Azospirillales > Azospirillaceae > Nitrospirillum > Nitrospirillum amazonense_C. The sequence goes on from NZ_VITN01000004.1 coordinate 251,297, forward strand.
TCGTGGCCAAGGCCAAGGGCTGCCACCTACAGGTGGCGACCCATGCCATCGGCGACGGCGGCAACCGCCTGGTGCTGGACACCTACGCCAAGGTGCTGGGCGCCGACGCCAAAAGCGACCATCGCTGGCGGGTGGAGCATGCGCAGATCCTGACCCTGGACGACATTCCGCGCTTCGCCCAGCTGGGCGTCATCGCCTCCATGCAGCCCACCCACGCCACCTCCGACATGCCCTGGGCGGAAAAGCGCCTGGGCCATGACCGCCTGGCTGGCGCCTATGCCTGGCAGAGCCTGCGCCACGCCGGCGCGCGGCTGGCCCTGGGTTCAGACTTCCCGGTGGAGAAGGTGAACCCCATGCTGGGCCTCTATGCCGCCGTCACCCGCCAGGACCTGGCCGGCCAGCCCCCGGGCGGCTGGCTGCCCGACCAGAAGCTGACGCGGGAGGAGGCGCTGGCCGGCTTCACCCGCGACGCCGCCTATGCCGGGTTCATGGAGGGGGAGGTGGGCAGCCTGAAACCGGGCCTGCGCGCCGACTTCGTCATCCTCAGCGCCGACCCCCTGACCGTGCCCCCGCGCCAGATCGCCGACATCAAGCCGCTGTCCACCTGGGTGGACGGCAAGAGGGTGTATGGGGCGGGAAAGTAAGGTTCGGGGCCTTCCCCGCAGGTTGCGCCTCTGGCGCGCCACAATCGCCCTGATAGTATGATTGCCAGGCCGCGATGATCGTGGTGATGGGAATGCTTTGGGGGGAAACATGCGCGCTGGGGTGTTGGCGGTTCTGTTGATGCCTGGTCTGATCTTTTCGGCCGGTTCCGCGTGGGCTCAGAGCCAAGGGGACGCTCAGTCCCAGGCCCAAGGCCAGGCGGCCCCGGCGCCCGCCGATCCCAAGAAGGCGGCGGAAGACGCTGAGGATCAGACCATGGTGCGGCTGCTGAGGGAGGGGGTGCAGGCGATGCGCTCAGGCCAGCCCCGCCAAGCCATCGCATCCTACGATCAGGTTATCGCGACCTACGAGGCACGATACAAGGAACGCAAGGAAAGGGTTTATTGCGCCAGTACGACCGCGGAGACGCTGGCCTACATGGTGTTGGCGGCCAGTCAGAAGCAGTCGGCCATCGCCGTGACGCCCAACTGGGCCATCGCCTATTTCCTGAAAGGATATGCGCAGGTGGAATTGCAGGATCTGCCGGGGGCGAAGGCCAGCCTGGAGCACGCCCGCGACCTCTCACCTTATAATCCCCAGTTCCTGATCGAACTGGCGAACCTGTACAAATCCGAGAAGAACTGGCCCCTGGCGTTGGAGACTTATCAAGCGGCCAAGGAGCATTCCGCCGCTTTCTCCCTTCCGCAGGCCAAGGACACGGACGAAATGAAGGCCCTGCACGGCATCGCCTTCGTCTATTCCGAGACTGGCAAGCTGGATGAGGCCGAGGCCATTTATAAGCAGTGCCTGGCCAAGAACCCACAGGACGCCTACGCCCAGCACGAGTTGGATTATGTGGTGAAGGAGAAGGCCAAGCAGGCGCAGATTCACTGAAAATGAGGAGCGGCCGCAGCCATCCCCTGGCGGTGCTGGCGCTGCTGACCTGTGCCGCCTGCGCCAGTTCGCCGGGGAGCGACGCGCGGCGGACGGGCACGTCCACCGCGCAGCCGGCCAATGCCCCATCTGCGGCCCCATCTGCCGCCCCATCTGCCAACGCCTCCTTGCCGACCGCCGACCTGACCCCTGATCCGGTGTTGGGCAAGGCCTTGGTGGAGGGGCTGCTGGCGGTGCGGGCGGGGAATCCCCGGCGGGCGGTCGACGGCTCTTTCAATCCGGTCGTCAATGCCTATGAAATGCGATACAGGGCCACACCGGGCCGGATCTACTGCGCGCGCACCATGGCGGAGGCGACCCGCTACATGCAGGATGCCGTGCGCAACCATCAGCCGGCGCGGGTGGTCGAGGCGGGGCTGGTCCTGGCCTATGTCTACCGGGGCCGCGAACTGATGACCCTGGACGACCTGGCGGGGGCGCAGGCCGGGCTGGAGCGGGCGCGGGCCCTGTCGCCCGCCAATGCCGCCGTCCTGCTGCAGTTGGGGGCCGCGTACAAGGCCCAGCGCAAGCTGCCTCAGGCGCAGGAGGCCTTCCAGGCGGCGGTGGATGCGGCCGACCTGTCGCCGCCGGAAACCAAACCGCAGGAAACGGCCGACGCCTTTTATGGCCTGGGCAGCACCTACGTCGCCATGGGCCGGCTGGATGAGGCCGAGGCGACCTATCGGCGCTGCCTCAAGGTATTGCCGGGCAACGCGTTGGCGCAGATGGAACTGAGCGAGATCCAGCGCCAGCGGGCCCAAAGCCGCTGACCGGGCCACTTCATCCCGGCCAATAAGACGCTCAAGGATTCCTCGGGTTTTTCAAAGGGCCGCCGCTGGCACAGTGGCGGCAACCTTCAAACCTGGGAGCCCATCCATGACCCAATCCGCCGAACCCACCTTGAGCCAGCTGTTCGCCGACCTGCACGCCCACCGGGTGGCGACCATGGATCCGGCCCAGCTGCGGATCAACATCGACCAGCGGCGGGAACTGGTGGAGACGGCGGACCGCGCCGCCTTTGTCCGGCCGGGCGACCGGCTGGTGGGCGAGGTGCTGCAGGATGTGGAGGGCGGCACGCTGCACCTGGGCGCGCTGCTGGCCCGGGGGCCGGTGGTGCTGGTCTTCTTCCGCTTCGCCACCTGTCCCGCCTGCAACATCGCGCTGCCCTATTACCAGCGCCATCTGGAGCCGGGCTTGCGGGCGCTGGGCGCGCAGCTGGTGGCGGTCAGCCCACAGGTGCCGGAACGCCTGGTGGAGATCAGGCGCCGCCATGGCCTGACCTTCACCGTGGCCAGCGACCGCGACAACGCCTTGGGGCGCCGTCTGGGCATCGTCTTCACCGCCAACGCCGCCTCCCAGGCCAGCCAGCAGGCCAAGGGCACCTCGCTGGGCGAGGTCACGGGCACCGGCACTTGGGACCTGCCCATGCCGGCGGTGGTGGTGCTGGGGCGCGACGGCGTGGTGCGCTATGCCGATGTCAGCCCCGACTGGCTGGCGCGGACCGAGCCGGGCCCTGTGCTGGACGCCGTGCGCGCCCTCATTGTCGAAGATGGGGTGGCGAAGGACAGGGCCAGTCGCGCGGCGGAATGAGGCCGGAAGCCTTGCGGCTCGGGGCCGGGCAGGCTAAACCCGTCCCCGCATGGCCCGCCTGCGGCGCGCGCGTCTCGAAGGCTGCGGTTTCCGTTGACTTCGGTTCCGCGCTGCTTATAGTGCCGGCCTTCCCTTCCCGGGAAGGTGGGTCCGGGGGATCTCTCCCCTTGTCCCCGTCCATGGTTTCCAATCCGGATTTACGCCGGAAAGGGGCGCCCTGGAACTACCGGGACAACAAGCCGCGACAGCGGCACTCTGGAGCTTAGAGATGAGCAAGCGTTTAGAGTCCAAGTACAAGATTGACCGCCGCCTTGGCGTCAACCTGTGGGGCCGTGCCAAGAGCCCGGTCAACCGCCGCGAATACGGCCCCGGCCAGCACGGCCAGCGCCGCAAGAAGCCGTCCGACTTCGGCCTGCAGCTGATGGCCAAGCAGAAGCTGAAGGGCTACTACGCCAACATCGGCGAGCGCCAGTTCCGCCGCATCTACCAGGAAGCCGTCCGTCGCCGTGGCGACACCGGCGAGAACCTGATCCAGCTGCTGGAGCGTCGTCTGGACGCCGTGGTCTACCGCATGAAGTTCGCGCCGACGCCGTTCGCGTCGCGCCAGATCATCAACCACGGCCACATCCTGGTGAACGGCAAGCGCCTGAACATCGCCTCCTACCGCGTTAAGGACGGCGACGTCATCGAGGTTCGCCAGAAGGCCAAGCAGTTCGCCATCATCCTGGAGGCCGTGGCCTCGGGTGAGCGCGACATCCCCGAGTACGTGCAGGTCGATACCGGCGCGCTGAAGGGCACCTTCGTCCGCGCCCCGAACCTGGCCGACGTCCCGTACCCGGTGACCATGGAACCGAACCTGGTGGTCGAGTACTACTCGCGCTAATCCAGGGTCCTTCGGGAACCGACAAGATCAGGCCGCGCCCCTCGGGACGCGGCCTTTTCTTTTGGTGCGGTCCAGGCCTTCAGCTCCGGTGGCGGAGACGGGGCGTCATGCGATCCATGATCCGGTCGCGCCACAGGAGGACGTGGACGGCCACGGCGGCCAGGTGCGCACCCACCACGATCAGCAGCACGGTCACCAGGGTTTCATGCACTTCGCCCAAGGCCCGGCCGACGGCTGAGCCCATGGCCACCAGCGCCGGCAGGTCCAGCACGCCGAACAGGGTCACGGCCCAGCCGCGCCGGGACGCGTCGGCCCATCCGGTCAGCACCAGGATGAAGACCAGCAGGTACAGCAGGCCGTGAACGGCCGCCGCCGCCTTGTGCTGCCAGCGGGGCAGGCTGGGATCTGCCGGCGGCTGGGTCGTCAGTATCCGCCAGGCCAGGCGCAGGGCCATGAGGGCGCCGATGGCCACGCCGAACGACAGGTGCAGGTTGACCAGGCCCTCCGGCGGCATGCCGCGGCGCAGCTCCGGCATGGTCCAGCCCAAGGCGTATTGCACCACCAGCAGGGCCACCACCAGCCAGTGGAACCCCTTCATGGCGCCGCCGTATTCCGGCTGGGATGCTGTGTGGGTCATGGTTTCCTCCTTCCAGGTCAACGGCGCAGGTGATCAGCCCAAAGGGGCTTCACCATTTCCAGGGCCAGCACCATGACAATGGCGGCGACGAAGGCTACGGCCAGGTCGTCGGCATGCAGGGGCCCGAAAGCGAACAGGTCGGCGGCGGGCGGCCAGGCGAGGGTGGCCGCCATGACCGCAGCCATGACCCCCAGCACCGTCCATAGCGCGGTGTTGGGCCGCAGCAGCGCCGTCAGGGGCGAGGCCGCGAAGGAGCGGTTGACCAGCACCAAGCCGAAATTAATCAGCATGAGGGCGACGAAGGCCAGCGCGCGGGCCTGGTCGGCCGGCATGCCGCCGTTCAACGCCGCCATGAACAGCACCAGCAGGCCGAACATGGGTTCAGCCAGGATACCCAGCAGGATGCGAAGGAAGGGGCGCCTGTCCGGCCGGGGCAGTTCGCTGTAGCCGTCGGCCCCCAGCCGGCGTGCCGCTTCCGTGGCGGACAATCCGGCGGTCGGAACGGGGTCGCGCGGCATCATGGCACCGGGGCTCATGCGGTATTCAGGCAACCGCAGTGTGCGCTGGGACCGGGGTGGCGGCGTTGATTCAGGTCAGATGGCATCTCCGTCCCTCGGGCCCGGCGCCGGCCATCCGCACCCCTTTGCCGCGCCCCTTTGTCGCGCCCCTTTGTCGCGCGGTCATCCGGGGCGTGGTCTTTTCTTTTGGTTGTGGCAATGCGATGCTGCGCCGTCATACCAGCAGAGGCCGGCAGGGCCAGCGGGGAAGCGGCATGGAACGGGTCACGGGCATTGGCGGCGTCTTCATGAAGGCGCGGGATGTGAAGGCGTTGAGCGCTTGGTACCGCGACGCCCTGGGCGTTCCACTCAGCCCGTATTTCGCCGGCGCCAAATTCAGCTGGCCTGAGGGGCAGCGCCCCGACCGGCCGGGCACCACCGCATGGAGCCTGTTCCCCGAGGACAGCACTTACTTCGCCCCGTCCACGGCGCCCTTCATGATCAATTTCCGGGTGGACAACCTGGATGCCATGCTGGCGCAGCTGCGGGCCTTCGGCGCCGCCGTGGATGAGCGGGTGGAGCAGAGTGACTTCGGCCGCTTCGGCTGGGTCATGGATCCGGAAGGCAACCGGGTCGAGCTGTGGGAACCGCCTCCCGGCAAGTAATCCCGCGTTCCGTTAACCTCGCGCCCCGCCTGCCTGCTGGCGGGCCTCGTGCGTCTGTCGGCAGGCCGGCCTGCGCCTGCGGAATGCCTCGGCGAAGGCTGCGGCGAAGGCTGCGCGCCTCCACCATCCTGTCTGAAAAATGAAACTTTCTGGCCTGGCGCCGGGGATGTGTGCACGCCCGGGTGGATGGATGTGGCGGAGTTCAGGCCAGGGCCTACGCCGAAGTAAATAATATTTGCAAATATGAATTGCTTTATTGGGTGCGGCCTATAACGATGGTCGTGCCTCATGTATATCCAATGGATATTCCGATTACGGGAATCCTAGACGGAAGAATCCGTTTCTTGAGCATAAATGAAAGCAGGATTCTTAATCTTCTTACGTAACAGGAAAGTCACATAGAGAACCTGTGACTTGTGGACGCATCCCAGCCTGGATTGATCCGGAGAAGGTTGCCGTTCGCCCAATCACTGTAACGGGGATTTGGTCTTGTCGAACGCCTATGCCAAGAATTGGGACAGTCAAAGTCGCGCCGGTACCCCGGTGTCCCCCCGCGCGCGGCCCGTTCGTAGCCAGGGCGGCACGATAGAACGGCTGCGGCGGCGCTTCGCCGATTTGCCGGCACCGGTGATCGTCTATAACAAGTCGCATTCCGGCAGCCGGTTGTTGGCCCAGATGCTGGACGACCAGGGTGTGTTCATCGGCGGAAAGCTGAACGAGTCCAACGACGCCATGGCCATCCTGCCCCTGGTCGAGCGGCTGGTGGAGGACTATTACCCCGATTACCACGCGCTTTGGAACCAGGAGTGGCCCACCGACCTGGAGGCCCTGTTCGTCACCGCGATGATGGAGCATCTGACGGGCTATGACGGGCATTCGCCCTGGGGCTGGAAGCTATGCGAGACCACCTACATCGTCCCCATCATCGCCGCCGTTTTCCCCAAGGCGCGCTTCATCCACCTGCTGCGCGACGGGCTGGACGTGGCCTTCAGCGACCATGTGCCGCCCCAGGCCCGCTTCTGGCGCAAGGTCTATTTCAATAATGGCGATATCCTGGGCTGGCGTGGCCTGTCCATGACCAACCGCGCCTACGTCCGCCGGCCGCACGTCTACAATGCCCTGCACTGGATGAATTCGGTGGAGGTGGGGCGGACCTACGGCGCCATGCTGCAGGAACGCTACCTGGAGGTCCGGTACGAGGATTTGTGCCAGGACTTCATCCCCACCTCCCGCCGCATCCTGGCCTTCCTGGGGCAGGGGCCGGACGAGGCCGCGCTGATGAGGCGGTCCGCCTCCGTGCGCAAGGGCGCCATCGGCAAGCACCATCGCCACCGCCGGCAACGGCGCCAGGTGGTGCGCCTGATCGAGCCCACGCTGTTGTCCCTGGGATATCTGGAGGCGCCCAGCCAGCCCACGCTGTTGTGGCGCCTGCGGGAGCGCTGGTACAGCGTGCTGCGCGAGGCCGGCAAGGGCTGGGGGCGGCTGCGGGGGCGCCGCCCATAGGTCAGCCGGCGTGGGTCAGCCGGCGGCCTTGCTCAGGCGCCGGCGGTTGGCGCGCACCTTGCGGCGGTAATGGGCCAGCACCTTGGCGGCGGCGCCGTCGGCGGTGGTGCCCAGGTCGCCGGCCAGCGCCCGCATCTGCAGGTCCAGGCCGGCGGCGATCTTCTCGCTCACCATGCGCTGCGCCTCCGTCTGCGCGGCGGCCCCACCGGCCGCCAGCTTCATGGTGCGCAGGGTGATGACCTGCAGGGCCTCCACGCCCAGCAGCCAACTGTCGAAGCCATTGCGCATCCAGGCGTTCTTCGCCATCGGTGTCTCCGCGATCCGGGTGGGCAAGCCCGACTTAAACGGGGCGCCGCGCCTCTTTGTTCCGGCACACCCGACGTCGTCGCCTGGAACAAAATCCGTCTCCGCGGCGTTTCTGTCGGCGTTGGCCCAGTCTCGTGGGGCCGCTCTCAAGAACAGAGAGATCGAGAACCGAGAAACAAGGAGATCGCGGCGATGCGATATGGGCTGTTATGGCTGCTGGGGGTGCCGTTACCCGTCCTGATCATCATCTATTTGATGTTTCATTAAGGCAGGGTACGCCGCAACCGCGTCAGGCGGCATTCCAGCGTGCTGAAAGCGAAAGGGCCGCGCCCGGAATTCCCGGGGCGGCCCTTCGTCCATGGGGTGCCTTAAGCCTTAGACCGCGGCCTCTTAAGCGGCGGCTTGGGCGGCGACGCCCTTCTCGGCCAGCAGCTGCACCAGCTCACCCGACTCATACATGTCGCGGATGATGTCGCAGCCGCCTACGAACTCACCCTTCACATACAGCTGCGGGATGGTGGGCCAGTTGGTGAATTCCTTGATGCCTTGGCGCAGGGCCGGATCGACCAGGATGTCGATGCCCTTGAACTTCACGCCCAGGTGGCTCAGCACCTGCACGACGGCGGCGGAGAAGCCGCACTGCGGGAAAACGGGGGTGCCCTTCATGTAGAGCACGACGTCGTTTTCGGTGATGTCGCGGCGGATGCGCTCTTCGACGGTCTTGTCCATGTACGATCGATCCTCTGGTGCCGGGGCCGCCTTCCTCACGCGGGGAAGACGGTCGGCGGTCTAACCAAGCCGGCCAAACGGGGCCGGTGTCGCTGGCGCCCATGATACCGCTGGCGGCGGCCTGGTTCACCCAACAACGTGTACCCGTCATAAATGAGCGCGCGCCGGTCGTCTGTCCAGAGGGAATAGCCGGCACATCGCCCCGCGATGGTCGCGGATCAGTCTTGCGTGGCCGCCGTGGTCAGGGCCAGGGCGTGCAGTTCATTGCCCATGCGGCCGCCCAGGGCCGCGTAGACCATCTGGTGTTGCGCCACCCGGCTCTTGCCCTTGAAGGCAGCCGCGGTGACGTAGGCGGCATAATGGTCGCCGTCGCCCCGCAGATCCTCGATACGCACCTCGGCGCCCGGAATGCCTTCCCGGATCAGCCGCTCGATTTCAGAGGCGTCCATGGCCATGTGGTTTGTCCTTTTTCTCAATCGCCGGCGGGGCATCCGCCCCTTGGCTATCCTCGTTCCGCTCCTGGCGGTGCTCACTCCGGCGCCCGCAGTCGCGGGCTACGGCCGGCATGGGCAAGCCCACGCCGGCAGCTCATGCCTTGATCAGGCGGCGTCGCCGGCCATGTAGCCGGGCAGCCAGCCTTCGTGCACCTGGCGCAGGTCGGCCAGCGCCAGGGCGCCGCCGCCCAGGCCGGTGATGGCGGTGCCGCCCACCGTGCCCAGGGTGGTGACCGGTACACCGGCGGCCTTGGCGGCGTCGGTGACGGCGGCCACGTCGCCGGCGGCGGCGGTGACCAGGTAGCGGCCCTGGTCCTCACCGAACAGCAGGCCGGCGTCGGCGTTCGCCAGGCCGGTCAGGGTGATACCCTTCTTGCCGCGTAGCGCCATCTCCGCCAGGCCCACGGCCAGGCCACCATCGGCCAGGTCGTGGCAGGCGGTGAGATTGCGGGCCTCGATCAGGCCGCGCACCAGATCGCCGGCGCGGCGCTCGGCCGCCAGGTCGACCGACGGCGGGGCGCCTTCCTCACGGCCGTGGACCTCGCGCAGGTACAGCGACTGGCCGACATGGCCTTCCGTCTTGCCCAGCAGCAGGACCACGTCCCCCTCGGCCTTGAAGCCGCTGCCGATGGCGAGCGTGCTGTCCTTCAGCAGGCCCACGCCGCCGATGGCGGGGGTGGGCAGGATACCTTCGCCATTGGTCTCGTTGTACAGGCTGACGTTGCCCGACACGACGGGGAAGTCCAGGACGCGGCAGGCCTCCGCCATGCCCTCGATGCAGCCGGCGAACTGCCCCATGATGCGGGGCTTCTCCGGGTTGCCGAAGTTCATGTTGTCGGTGATGGCCAGCGGCAGGGCGCCCACGGTGATGATGTTGCGGTAGGCCTCGGCCACCGCCTGGGCGCCGCCGCGCACCGGGTCGGCGTAGCAGTAGCGCGGGGTGCAGTCGGTGGTCATGGCCAGCGCCTTGGGCGTGCCGTGCACCCGCACCAGGGCGGCGTCGCCGCCCGGGCCGATCATGGTGTCGGCGCCCACCTGGCTGTCGTACTGCTCCCAGATCCAGCGGCGGGAGGCCAGGTCCGGCGTGCCCATCAGGGCCAGCAGGGTGTCGCGGGCCGACGCCTTCAGCGGGGCGTCCGCCGCGGCGATCTCGGGCTGCGGCGGGGTGGGCTCGGTCGGGCGGTTGTACAGCGGCGCCTTGTCGAACAGGGGCGCCAGCTCCACGTCGCACCAGGTCGCCCCGTGCATGCGGATGACCATGCGGCCATTGTCCGTTAGCTTGCCGATGACGGCGAAGTCCAGTTCCCACTTGTCGAAGATGCGCTTGGCCTCTTCCTCGCGGCCGGGCTCCAGGATCATGAGCATGCGCTCCTGGCTTTCCGACAGCATGATCTCATAGGGGGTCATGCCGGCTTCGCGCTGGGGAACGGCGTCGAGGTCCAGGTCGATGCCCAGGCCGCCCTTGCCCGCCATCTCGACGGAGGAGGAGGTGAGGCCGGCTGCGCCCATGTCCTGGATGGCGACGATGGCGTCGGTGGCCATCAGCTCCAGGCAGGCCTCGATCAGCAGCTTCTCGGTGAAGGGGTCGCCCACCTGCACCGTCGGGCGCTTGGCCTCGCTGTCCTCGGTGAACTCGGCGGAGGACATGGTGGCGCCGTGGATGCCGTCGCGGCCGGTCTTCGATCCCACGTACACCACGGGCTTACCCACGCCGGCGGCCTTAGAATAGAAGATCTTGTCCGTCTGGGCCACGCCCACGGTCATGGCGTTGACCAGGCAGTTGCCGTTGTACGCCTTGTGGAAGTTGGTCTCGCCGCCCACGGTGGGCACGCCGACGCAGTTGCCATAGCCGCCGATGCCGGCCACCACGCCCGCCACCAGGTGGCGGGTCTTGGGGTTGGCGGGCTCGCCAAAGCGCAGGGCGTTCAGGTTGGCCACGGGGCGGGCGCCCATGGTGAAGACGTCGCGCAGGATGCCGCCCACGCCCGTCGCGGCACCCTGGTAGGGCTCGATGAAGCTGGGGTGGTTGTGGCTTTCCATCTTGAAGATGGCGGCCTGGCCGTCGCCGATATCGATGACGCCGGCGTTCTCACCGGGGCCGCAGATGACCCAGGGCGCCGTCGTCGGCAGCTTCTTCAGCCACACGCGCGAGGATTTATAGGAGCAATGCTCCGACCACATGACGGAGTAGATGCCCAGTTCCGTCAGGGTGGGCGTGCGGCCCACGCTTTCCAGCATGGAGGCGTATTCGTCGGGCTTCAGGCCGTGCTCGGCGGCCAGTTCGGCGGTGACGACGGGTTCTTTGGCCGGCGTATGGCTCACGACAGGCTCTCCAGCAGGCTGGTAAACAGGGCGCGGCCATCGGTGTTGCCGTGCTGCGGGTCAAAGGCGCGTTCGGGGTGGGGCATCATGCCCAGGACGGTGCGCGTCTCATTGAAGATGCCGGCGATGTTGTTGGTGGCGCCGTTGGGGTTGCCGGCCGCGTTCACCACGCCGTCGGCGTCGGTGTAGCGGAAGGCCACGCGGCCCTCGCCTTCCAGGCGCTTCAGCGTTTCCTCGTCCGCGACGTAGTTGCCTTCGCCATGGCCCACCGGAATGCCGATGTGCTGGCCCGGGGTGTAGTGGCGGGTGAAGGCGCTGTCGGTGTTCTCCACCTTCAGGTCCACCGTCTTGCAGATGTACTTCAGCGACTGGTTGCGGATCAGCGCGCCGGGCAGCAGCCCCGCCTCCGTCAGGATCTGGAATCCGTTGCAGACGCCGATGACCTTCACGCCCTTGGCGGCCCGTTCCTTCACCACCCGCATGACGGGGGAGTTGGCGGCCATGGCGCCGCAGCGCAGGTAGTCGCCGTAGGAGAAGCCGCCGGGAACGGCGATGACGTCGACCTCGGGCAGGTCGGTGTCGCGGTGCCAGGCGTGGAAGGTCTTATGGCCGGAAACCTGTTCCAGGGCCACGGCGATGTCCCGTTCACAGTTGGAACCGGGAAAGACGATGACGGCGGACTTCATGGGGGCCGCATATCCAATCGTTGGAGGCCGGGGAAGGCGGGATTCCCGCCGATCTTAAGCCGGCGCTGCACCCGTCGTCTTGTGGGGCGGAAGCTAGCCGCGCCGCCCAGTGAATGCAAGGTGCCGGGGTGGGGGGCTACCCCGCGCGGATGTGGGGCGTGGTGGTCGCTAGGGATGGGTCGGTCCGCACCCCCGTGGAGGCCTTTGATGCACCTCATGGCCCCCGGCGGGCGCGGGTGGTCGGATGGCGCAGGCCGGCCCCGGGGCCGGCCCCCAACGGAGGACGACGCCATGCCGTACGCGACCACCAATCCCTATACCGGCGAATTGCTGAAGACCTTTCCCGACGCCACCGACGCGGAAGTGGACCGCGCCCTGACGGACGCCCATGCCGCCTTTCTGGCCTGGCGGGAAACACCCTTCGCCCACCGCGCCGGCATCATGCGGAAGACGGCCGACATCCTGCGGGCCGAGGCCGACGCCTATGCCCGGCTGCTGACGCTGGAGATGGGCAAGCTGTTCACCGAGGCGAAGGCGGAGGTGGAGCTGTCCGCCCGCATCTTCGAATATTATGCCGAGAAGGCGGAGACGCTGCTGGCGCCGGAGAAGCTGCCGGTGGCCGACCCGGCGGAGGGCGAGGCCGTGCTGGTGTGCGAGCCGTTGGGCGTGCTGCTGGCCATCGAGCCGTGGAACTTCCCCTATTACCAGATCGCCCGCATCATCGCCCCGCAGCTGTCCGCCGGCAACACGATGCTGCTGAAGCACGCCTCCAACGTACCGCAGTGCGCCGCCGCGTTCGAGGTGCTGATGCGTCAGGCGGGCTTGCCCGACGGCGCTTTCCAGAACCTGTACGCCACCCGCCACCAGATCGAGCGCATCCTGAACGACCCGCGCGTCCACGGCGTGGCCCTGACGGGGTCGGAGGCGGCGGGTGCGGTGATCGCGGCCCAGGCGGGCAAGGCGCTGAAGAAATCCACCATGGAACTGGGTGGGGCCGACGCCTTCGTCGTGCTGGCGGACGCGGAGCTGGACAAGACCGTCAACTGGGCGGTGTTCGGCCGGCATTGGAACGGCGGCCAGGTCTGCGTCTCCTCCAAGCGCATGATCATCGTGGATGAGGTCTATGACCAGTTCCTGGACCGTTACATCAACGGCGTCGCCGGCCTGAAGGCGGGCGATCCCTTCGACGCCACCACCACCCTGGCGCCGCTGTCGTCGCAAGGGGCCGCCGACGAGGTGAAGCAGAAAATCCGCGAGGCGGTGGCCCATGGGGCCAAGGCGACGGAAGTGGGCCCCAGGGTTCCCAACCAGGGCGCTTTCGTCCAGCCCACCATCCTGACGGATGTGGGGGAGGACAACCCCGCCCGCTATTGGGAATTCTTCGGTCCCGTCTCCATGCTGTTCCGCGCCAAGGACGAGGACGACGCGGTGCGCATCGCCAACGACTCCCCCTTCGGCCTGGGCGGCTCCGTCTTCACCCGCGACACCCGGCGCGGGGCGGCGGTGGCGGCCCGCATCTCCACCGGCATGGTCTTCGTCAACCACCCGACCATGGTGAAGGCCGACCTGCCCTTCGGCGGCATCCGCCGTTCCGGCTATGGCCGCGAATTGCTGGGCCTGGGCATCAAGGAGTTCGTGAACCACAAGCTGATCGACGTGGTCGACATCGACGCGCCGTTCTGAGCGAAGACGGCCCCCTGGCGCGGACGCCATGCCGCGCCAGGGGGCTTATAGGTCGTCAGGCGAGGCCGACGCTGGCCACCAGCGCCGCCTTTTCCAGCGACAGCTCCACCGTCGCCGCCTTCAGCCCCTCGGCCTTGGCGGTCACGCGCACCGTGCCGGCTTGCTTGCCCGTCTGCACGATGGCGCCGCACAGGCCCTTGAAGGCCTTGCGATAGGGGGCGTGGTCGGGTTCCAGGCTGGTGGGGTCGCCGTTGCCGACGCCCAGCAGGCGGGCGCCGCCTTCGATGGTGAAGGTCACCAAATGGTCGGCGTCGGGCACCAGGCGGCCCTTGGCGTCGACCACGCTGGCCGACAGCACGGCCACGTCGTCGCCATCGGCCCGCAGCGTCACGCGGTCGGCCGTCAGGGTCAGGGCATGGGCCGGGCCGGCGGTTTCCTGCCGCTGGGTCAGCACGCGGCGGCCGTCTTTGTAGCCGTGGGCCTCGATGGCGCCCGGCTGGTAGGGCACGGTCCATTCCAGGTGGCGGTTGCGGGTGACATCCTTGCGACCCAGGCTGCGGCCGTTCACGAACAGCTCCACCGCGTCCAGATTGCTGTGGCACCAGACGGCGATGTCCTGGCCCTCCCGCCCCGGCCAGGTCCAGTGCGGGAACAGGTGCAGGTGCGGCTGGTCCGGCCGCCACCAGGCGCGGTAGTAGTGGTAGTTGTCCTTAGGGAAACCGCACAGGTCCAGGATGCCGAAGTTGGACACGGTGTTGGGCCAGTCGATGAACGGCGTCGGCTCCCCACGATAGTCGAAGCCCGTCCAGGCGAAGCCGCCGGACAGGAAGGGGCGGCTGTCGTAGAAGGTCCACCACTGTTCCGCCGTGCTGGCCCACTTGGGGTATTCGGTGTCATAGGCGGGGACGTAATGGCGGGCGTCGTCGTGGGCATAGACGCCGCGGGTGCAGACGGTGCTGGCCGTTTCCGTGCCGATCATGGGCTGGTTGGGGAAGCGGGCGTGGAAGGCGTCGATCTCATCCAGGTAGTAGTTGAAGCCCATGACGTCCAGCACCGGGCTGGCGCCCTGGCCGAACTTGCCGTTGAACGCCTCCGTGACCGGGCGGGTGCCGTCCAGGCGGTACACCGCGCGCTTCATGCTGGCGGCGATGCGGGCGCCCTGTTCCGTGCCGCGGTGGATTTCCTCGTTGCCGATGCTCCACAGGAAGACGGAGGGGCGGTTGCGGTCGCGCCGCACCATGCGCTCCAGCTGGCTCATGCCCTCCGGGTTGCTGGACATCTGGCGGGTTTCCTCCATCACCAGGATGCCCAGCCGGTCGCAGGCGTCCAGCAAGGCCGGCGCCGGCGGGTGGTGGGTGGTGCGCCAGGCGTTGGCGCCCATCTCCTTCAGCCGTTCCACGCGATAGGCGTGCAGCCGGTCGGGCACGGCGAAGCCCACGCCGGCATGGTCCTGGTGGTTGCAGGTGCCCTTCACCTTCACCGGCCGCCCATTCAGGAAAAAGCCCTCGTTGGCGTCGAAGCGCAGGGTGCGGATGCCGAAGGATGTGTGATAGCGATCGATCACCGCCCCGCCCACGCTGACCTCCGTCACCAGGGTGTAGAGCTTGGGCGCCTCCAGCGACCACAGGGCGGGTGAGGCCAGGGTGGCGGTTTGCACCACGGCACCCGTGTCCCATTCGCCCAGCGCCAGGGGTGTCGCGTCCAGCCGCAGGGCGGCCGTGCCGTCGGGGGCCAGCACCGTGCTGCGCACCTTGATCTCCGCCGCCGGGCCCTCGTTGGCCAGCTCGGTGGTGATGGTGAGGTCGGCACTGCCGGGCGTCACCGTGCTGCGCACGAAGGTGCCCCATTGCGGCACATGGGCGGGCGCGGTCTTCACCAGCCAAACATGGCGATAAAGGCCGGCGCCTTCATAGGACCAGGCCTCGCCCAGGGTGGCGTCCACGCGGATGACCAGGGTGTTGGCGCCGCCCAGGAGGACGAAGTCGGTGATGTCCACGCGGAAGGGGGCGTAGCCGCTTTCGTTGGTGGCGACGATGAAGCCGTTCAGCACCACCAGGCAGTTGCGGGCGACACCGTCGAACTCCAGCGACAGGCGCCGGCCGGCGTCCGTGGCGGGCAGGGTGAAGCTGCGGCGGTACCAACCCACGCTGGTCTCGGGAAACTGTCGCCCCAGGGGCTTGAAGCCCTGGTAGGCCATGGCCTCCGCCGCTTCCTTGCCCGGCAGCCGCGCCTGGGTGAAGGGCAGGTCCACCGCCCAGTCGTGCGGCAGGGTGACGGCGGCCCAGTCCTTGTCGTCGAAATCGGCCTTGGCTACCGGTGCGCTGAGGTCGCCGGATTTGGCGTAGGTGCTGCGGTCGGTGCCGAAGCCGAAATCCTGCAGCGGGTCGGCGGCATGGCCCAGATGGAAGCGCCAGCCCTCGTTCATGCGCAGCCGTTCCCGCGGGGCCAGGTCGGCGGGAACGGGGGCGGGTGTGGCGGCGGCGACCTGGGGGATCGCCGCTGGTGCCGGGGCGGCCCCCGCCGGCGCCACACCCAGTGCCGCCCCGAGGGTGGGCAGCGTGGCGGCGGTGGCGAGCAGGCGGCGGCGGGTCAAGTCGGGCATGGCAAGCGTCCCCAGGAGCGGCGGTTTAGATAATATATAATATCCAATCTGTGTCGCGTAAAAGCCTTAAGACCTTCAAGGTGCTTGATCGGCGGAAGCGGTCGGATACACGCTGGCGATCTATAGCCGGGAGGGGGCCATGCGGGTCGCGAAGTGGGGGAATAGCCTTGCGTCCGGCTGCCCGTGGCGGCGGTCGACGCTCTGGAATTGAAAGAAGGCGATGAGATCGAAATCCGTGAAGCGGGTTTGGAGATGGCAGGACGATGGACTATCATGAGGATCAATGGAGGATAGTGCGATGCAGCTTCAGGGCTTCGTGCCGCAAGGCATTATTGGGACTTGGCGGCGCTTCGGCGTTGTCGGCCCAGTCTATGAAATCGTCAGCAAGGAAAAAGATCTTCCCGACGGTGACACGTTGATGCGTGTCCGTGTTGTTGAGACGGGTGAAGAGGTTGCATACAAGTTGACGGATATCTTGGATGACCCGAAGGAGCGCTAACGTTGTTCGCCATAGCCTTTGATCTGATAGTGGCCGACACGGTTCAGCATCACCCTAGCCATAATGCCTCCCAGGCTTACGCTGATATCCGCGCGACCTTGACTGGTCTTGGCTTCGAGTGGCGACAGGGTAGTCTCTATACGACCGACAACGACAGCATGGCATCGATCTTTGCCGCTATTTCGGCGCTGAAGGCATTGCCCTGGTTTCCGCTGTCTGTTCGCGACATTCGAGCGTTCCGCGTCGAAAACTGGTCCGACTTCACAACCATTGTTAAAGGGGGGGGATAGCCCGCCGCTTGCGTTCCTCCGCGCGCAAGGTCAGGACGCGCACGCCGGTGGCGGTCACGGCCACGGTGTGTTCGAACTGCGCTGACAGCTTGCCGTCCACCGTCACCACCGACCAGCCGTCGTCCTTCGTCTCCACCCGGGCGCCGCCCTGGTTCAGCATGGGCTCGATGGTGAAGACCATGCCCGCCTTCAGGCGCAGGCCCGTGCCTGGCTTGCCGAAGTGCAGGATCTGCGGTTCCTCGTGCATCTCCCGGCCGATGCCGTGGCCGCAATATTCCCGCACCACGGTATAGCCGTTGCGCTTGGCGTGGCGCTCGATGACATGGCCGATGTCGCCCAGGTGGGCGCCGGGGCGTACCTGGCGGATGCCGTGCCACAGCGCCTCGTACGTCGTCTGCACCAGGCGCCGCGCGGCCGGCGCCACCGCGCCGATCAGGTAGGTCTTGCTGGAATCGGCGATGTAGCCGTTCTTTTCCAGCGTGATGTCGAAGTTGACGATGTCGCCGTCCGCCAGGATGTCGGTGGCGGAGGGCACGCCGTGGCAGACGACGTCGTTGCGGGAACAGTTCAGGACGTAGCCATAGCCGTACTGCCCCTTGCTGGCGGGGCGGGCGTTCAACTCGTTGACGATGTAGTCCTCGACCCGGTCGTTGACCGCCAGCGTGCTGAGGCCGGCCAGGGGCATGTCGTCCAGCATGTGGAAGACGCTGGCCAGCAGGCGCCCGGCCTCACCCAGCTTTTCGATCTCGTCGGGGCGCTTGACCATTATGGGGTGGGTTCCAACGGGCGGGGTTCCGGTTCCAGATGGACGGAGGCCATCTTCAGCTGGATGCGCAGGATGTCGTTCAGCGACAGGGTGGGGTTGGCTTCCGCCAGCATGCCGATCTTCATCCAGTATTCGGCCTGGGCATTGATGGACCGGCACAGCACGGTGCTGGCCTTGCGCACCTCCTCATGCAGGTCGTCGTCGATCTTCACGATGCCCATGGGGCTCTCCGATATATGAAACGTATACGTTTCATATAGGGAGTGGTTCGGGGGCGTCAACCGGCGCTGTCGATTCCGGATAGTCCGATTTTAGGGTGTCGACTCATCTTGACCGGGCCGGCGACTCCGGATTAGAACATAACAAGAACATTATCCCGCGCCCCTGAGAGACCAAGGCAGCATCCCCATGCCCGCCATTCCTCCCCCCATTTCCGCAACCAGGCCAACACCTTGCCCTGAAGAAGGACAGTCTGAGGGTGCCCTGGACCGTCAGCGCCTGCTGGCGGTGTTGCGGGAACAGGTGCGCGCGGTGGAGGCGCCGGGGACCGGCCGGGGCGTCGTGCCGCTGGGGGTGCCGGCGGTGGATGCGCATCTGCCGGCGGCGGGGGGCGTCAACGGCCTGCCGCGCGCCGCCTTGCATGAGGTGGCGGCGGCGGGCGATCTCGACGCGGGTGCCGCGACCGCCTTCACCGCCCTGCTGGCCGCCCGGCTGGCGGAACAGGTGCGCGGCCCCATCCTGTGGATGACCCGGGCACCGGACCTCTACGCCCCCGGGCTGGACGCCCAGGGGGTGGGGCCCGGCCGGCTGGTGGTGGTGCACGCCACAAGCGAGGTCGATCTGCTGTGGGCCATGGAGGAGGCGTTGCGCTGCCCGCGCGTGGGCGCCGTGGTGGGGGAGGCCGGCGGGCTGGACCTGACGGCCAGCCGCCGCCTGCACCTGGCGGCGGAAACGGGTGGCGTGCCGGGACTGCTGTTGCGCCTGAATGCGGACAAGGGGGGCGCCATGAAGGGCTTGAAGGGTGCTGGGCGGGGCAGCGGGCGGGGCAGCACCCAGGCCACCGCCGCCGTCACCCGTTGGCAGGTCGGCACGGCGCCCATCCACGATGATGGCAGCGCCGCTTCGGCCTTCACCGGTCCCGCTTGGCGGGTGGAGCTGTTGCGCTGCCGCGGCGGCCGGCCGGGGGCATGGACCCTGTATGAACGCGAGGGTTTGCGGCTGGAGGCGGCGGGCGAGGTGGCCGTGCCGGCGCCGGAGACGCCGCCACCAGCTTCGGCGGTGGTTCCGTTCGCCCCGACCCCGCTTCCCCCGACTTGGCGCGCGGTGGGCTGAGCCATGCGCCGCATCCTTTCCCTCTGGCTGCCCACCTTCGCCACCGACCGCGTGCGCCGGGGGCTGACGCCGCCGTTGGCGACTGACGCCCCCCTGGTGATCCGCCTGTCGGACCGGGGGCGCCTGACCGTGGCGGCGGTGAACGCGGCGGCGC
Source organism: Nitrospirillum amazonense (assembly GCF_007828045.1). Lineage (GTDB taxonomy): Bacteria > Pseudomonadota > Alphaproteobacteria > Azospirillales > Azospirillaceae > Nitrospirillum > Nitrospirillum amazonense_C. The sequence goes on from NZ_VITN01000004.1 coordinate 270,510, forward strand.
GGGCCAAGCGCCTGGTGCCGGGCATGGGCCTGGCCGACGCCCGCGCGCTGGAGCCCCAGGTGCGGGTGGTGGACGCCGATCCCGAGGGCGATGTCGCGGCGTTGGAGCGGCTGGCCGACTGGGCCCGGCGCTACACGCCCTGGACGGCGGTGGACCCCAGCGATCCGCCCGGCTTCGGCCCAAAGGGTCTTGGTGGGGGCCCCGGTCTTCTCATGGACATCACCGGCTGCGCCCATCTGCTGGGTGGGGAGCATGAGCTGTTGCTGGACCTGGAGCGCCGCCTGGTCAAGGCGGGGTTCGAAGCGCGGGCCGCCATCGCCGACAGCATCGGCGCCGCCTGGGCGCAGGCCCGCTTCGGCGTCCAACTGGTGGTGCCGCCGGGCGGGGCGGCGGAGGCCCTGGCCGACCTGCCGTTGCCGGCTTTGCGCCTGGGCGGCGATCTGGTGGCCAGCCTGCGCCGCGTGGGCCTGCGCCGGGTGGGCGAACTGATGCGCATGGCCCAAGGAACCAGGGGGGGTGAGGGATCCAAGAATCGGGCGGCGCTGGCCGCGCGCTACGGCGCCCAGGTCGCCCTGCGCCTGGACCAGGCCCTGGGTTGGGTGGATGAGCCGCTGTCGCCCCGCCGTGCGCCCACCCGCCACACCGCCCGCCTGACGGTGGTCGATCCCCTCTCCACGCCCGAAGGCCTGGCCCAGGCGGTGCGCCACCTGTTGGGCCGGGTGGCGGCCAGCCTGACGGCGGCGGGGGAGGGCGCGCGGTCGCTGGAGCTGGAGGCCTGGCGCATCGACGCCGGCCATGACGCCCCGCCCCAGGTGCTGAGCGTGGGCGCCAGCCGCCCCAACCGCGACCCCGCCCATCTCTGGCGCCTGCTGGAACCGCGCATGGACCAACTGGAGCCGGGGGCGGGCTTTGAAACCATGGCCATTTCCGTCACCCACGCCGCCCCCTTCGATGGCGGCCAGGCGGTGCTGAGCGGCGACGGGCTGGCCGACCTGGCGGGGCCGCCGGCGGCGCAGGCGGGGGCGGCGGCCGGTGCCGGCAACCCCCTGGTGGCCGACCCGCCCATCGCGGAACTGGTGGACCGGCTGGGCGCCCGCCTGGGTCATGGCCGGGTGCTGCGCCTGCTGCCCCGGCAAAGCTGGATACCGGAACAGGCGGTGCGGGCGGTGCCGGCCGAGGCGCAGGACAACAGCCCGCCAGCGGCCCCGCCGGCGGCCGCACCGCTCGCCTGGCCGGCCGACCGGCCGCGCCCCATCCGCCTGCTGCCCCGGCCGGAGGCGGTGGAGGTGGTGGCCCCCATCCCCGACGACCCGCCCCTGCTGTTCCGCTGGCGCGACCAGACCTATCGCGTGGGCCGGGCCGAGGGGCCGGAGCGCCTGCTGCCGGAATGGTGGGAGGGGGGGGAGCGCCGCCCCAACCCGAACCCCGAGCCCCGCGACTATTACCGGGTGGAGGATGCCGAGGGCCGGCGCTTCTGGCTCTATCGCCTGGGCCTCTACCACGCCGGCGGCCCGCCGCCCCGCTGGTTCCTGCACGGCTTTTTCGGGTGATGCTCACCACCCCCCAAGAATTTATCCCGGAGCACAGCGACTAGGCCGCGACCGCGGCCGCCGGAAGTTTCTGGGGAGCGCAGCGGACCGGAAACTGAGGACAAGCCAAGCCAGCGGATGCTGGCGCCCGGCGTCTGAGGGAACATGCAAAGCTACTCAGAACTTCAAGTCGCCAGCAATTTCAGCTTCCTGCGCGGCGCCTCCAAGGCCGCTGACCTGGTGGAGGCGGCCAAGGTCTTGGGGCATCGCGCCATGGCCTTGACGGATCGCAACAGCCTGGCGGGGGTGGTGCAGGCGCATGCGGCGGCGCGCGACCTGGACTTCCGCCTGGTGGTGGGCGCGCGGCTGGATTTGACGGACGGCCCCTCGCTGCTGTGCTGGCCCATCGACCGCGCGGCCTATGGCCGCCTGTCCACCCTGCTGACGGTGGGCATGCGCCGGGCGCCCAAGGGGCAATGCTTCCTGACCCGCGCGGATGTCGAGGCCCATGCCGCCGGCCAGATGATGGCGGTGGTGCCACCCGACAGTCTCGACGCGGGTTTCATCGAGGATCTGGCCGATTACCGCCGCCGCTTCGGCCGCACCCTCAGCCTGTGCCTGACCCATCGCTACCAGGGCGACGACGCCCGGCGGCTGGACCGGCTGGCGGCTTTGGCCGAGGCGCACGGCCTGTCGCCGCTGGCCACCAACGACGTGCATTACCACCATCCCGACCGGCGGGCGTTGCAGGACGTGATGACCTGCATCCGCGAGCATTGCACCATCCAGACGGCGGGCTGGCGGCTGGCCGCCAATGCCGAGCGCCACCTGAAACCGCCGGAGGAGATGGCGCGCCTGTTCCGCCGCCACCCCCGCGCCCTGGCCCGCATCCGCGACATCGTGGAGGCCTGCACCTTTTCCATCAGCGAATTGCGGGCCGATTACCTGTACCCGGCGGAGGTGGACGCGGGCGACACGCCGCAGGCGCGCCTGGCGCGGTTGACGGCGGAGGGGGCGGACAAGCGCTACCTCAAGGAGCGCTGTCTGGACAGCGTGCCGGAGGATGTCCAGAAGCAGATCGACAAGGAATTGGCCCTGATCGGGGAACTGGGCTACGCCTCCTACTTCCTGACGGTCTTTGAGATCGTGAGGTTCGCCAATGAGCAGGGCATCCTCTGCCAGGGGCGGGGATCGGCCGCCAATTCCGCCGTCTGCTACTGCCTGGGCATCACCTCCATCGATCCGGTGGAAAGCGGTTTGCTGTTCGAGCGCTTCATCTCCAGCGCGCGCAACGAGCCGCCGGACATCGACGTGGATTTCGAGCATGAGCGGCGGGAGGAGGTGATCCAGCACATCTACGGCAAGTACGGCCGCGACCACGCCGCCATCGCCGCCACCGTTATCTGCTACCGCTCGCGCGGCGCGGTGCGCGACGTGGGCAAGGCCATGGGCATGAGCCAGGACACGGTGGGCCAGCTGTCGGCCATGATCTCCGGCTGGGGCACCGGCACGCCGGAGGAGGAGCGGGCACGGGAGGCCGGGCTGGACCCCGACGACCCGCTGCTGCGCCAAGTGCTGGATCTGACGGGGAAGATCTCGAAATTCCCCCGCCATCTGTCGCAGCATGTCGGCGGCTTCGTCATCACGCCCAAGCCGTTGGCCACCTTCTGCCCCATCATGAACGCGGCCATGGAGGACCGGCAGAACATCGAATGGGACAAGGACGATCTGGACGCCGCCGGCCTGATGAAGGTCGATGTCCTGGGCCTCGGCATGCTCAGCTGCCTGCGCCGGGCCTTCACCCTGTTGCGGGATCATTATGGCCGCGACTTGACGCTGGCCACCATCCCGCCAGACGATGTGGCGACCTATGACATGCTGTGCGCCGCCGACACCCTGGGCGTGTTCCAGGTGGAAAGCCGGGCGCAGATGTCCATGCTGCCCCGCCTGCGCCCCCGCGAGTTCTATGATCTGGTGGTGCAGGTGGCCATTGTCCGCCCCGGGCCCATCCAGGGCGGCATGGTCCATCCCTACCTGCGCCGCCGCCAGGGGCTGGAGCCGGTGGACTATCCGTCCGAAGCGTTGAAGAAGGTGCTGAAGAAGACGCTGGGCGTGCCCCTGTTCCAGGAACAGGCCATGCAGATCGCCATCGTCGGCGCCGGCTTCACCGGGGCCGAGGCCGACGCCCTGCGCCGGGCCATGGCCAGCTTCCGCAAGCTGGGCGACATCGACACGTTCGAGGAGAAGTTCCGCGCCGGCATGCTGAAGAACGGCTACACGGCGGACTTCGCCGAGCGCTGCTTCAACCAGATCAAGGGCTTCTCCACCTACGGCTTCCCGGAAAGCCATGCCGCCAGCTTCGCCAAGCTGGTTTACGTCTCCGCCTGGATCAAGTGCCACTACCCCGATGTCTTCGCCTGCGCCCTGCTGAACAGCCTGCCCATGGGCTTCTACGCCCCGGCGCAGATCGTGCGCGACGCCCGGGAGCATGATGTGGTGGTGCTGCCGCCGGACGTGAACCATTCCGATTGGGATAGCCGGCTGGAGCCGCCGGCGCGGGGGCAGCGGTTCCAGACCCTGCGCCTGGGCCTGCGCCTGGCCAAGGGCCTGAGCGAGGCGGCGGTGCAGCCCTTGCTGGAGGCGCGGGGGCATGAGCCCTATGCCAGCCCGCACGACCTGTGGCGCCGCGCCCGCCTGGCGCCGCGCACCCTGGAACTGCTGGCGGAGGCCGACGCCTTCCAGTCCATGGGCCTGGACCGGCGCCAGGCGCTGTGGGCGGTCAGCGCCTTGGGCGAACGGCTGCCGCCCCTGTTGGACCTGGCGCTGAACGCGGAGGAGGAGGGGACTGGCGACCCCTGGGCGGAGGACCCGTCCATCGCCACCCTGCCGGCCATGACCCTGGGCGAGCACCTGGTGGAGGACTACACCCGCCTGTCCCTGTCCTTGAAGCGCCACCCCATGAGCCTGGTGCGCGACGACGTGGTGGCCCGGCTGGAACGGTTCGCGGCCAAGCCGCAGGAGAAGATGGTCCGCCGCTATCCCCTGATGCGCATGGAGACGCTGGAGACCCTGGCCGACGGCAGCCGCGTGGCCCTGGCCGGCCTGGTGCTGGTGCGCCAGCGGCCGGGCAGCAGCAAGGGCGTCATCTTCATCACGCTGGAGGATGAGAGCGGCATCGCCAACCTGGTGCTGATGCCCGAGACCTTCACCGCCTTCCGCCGCCACATCCTGGGCAGCCGCCTGCTGCTGTGCCTGGGGCGGGTGGAAAAGGTCATCGCCCCCACCCAGGACCAGGGCCCCAGCGCCACCCCCGTCACCCATGTGCGCGCCGAACGCCTGATCGATTATTCCGACCTGCTGTCCCGCCTGGACGAACCCACCGGCGCCGCCCCCGCCCGCCGCGCGGACGCGACCTTCCCCGATGGACGGAACTTCCGGTGATGTTGACCAACTCGACCAATTGGCGCCCCTGTGATATATTTGGTCAAGTTGGTCAGGAGAGGTGCCATGGCTGATCCCGTTAATCTTTACGACGCTAAGACGCATCTGTCGCAGTTGGTTGAGCGGGCCGCCGCGGGTGAGGAAATCATCATAGCGAAGGCTGGACGCCCCATGGCCCGTCTCGTGCCGCTGGAGGCGTTGGAGGGGCCACGCGTGCCTGGCTTATGGAAGGGCGAAATTGAAATCGGTCCCGACTTCGACGCGCCATTGCCGGACGAAATCGCCCGCGCTTTCGGAAGTGGCGTGTCGTGAGACTATTGATCGACACGCACATCCTGCTTTGGTGGATGACGAACGATCCGGCGCTACCGGCCATCGCCAAAGCGACTCTCCAAGACCGACGTTCACAAATCTTCGTAAGCGCGGCATCGATTTGGGAAATCTCAATCAAGCAGGCCCTGGGTCGACTGAAGTTTCCATTGGACGGCATTGAAGAACAGCTGGCGAAAGCGGGTTTCACGCCACTCGGTATCAATGTCGCCCACGCGGCGAGGGCAGGCACCCTGCCGCCGCATCACCAGGATCCATTCGACCGCATGCTTGTCGCTCAAGCGCAACTCGAAGGACTGACGCTGGTATCCGTCGATGCAATCATGCGCCGGTATGCCGTTGCCATCCTTGGGCACGACGGTTGAGCATTGGAAAAGGTTTTAGCTACTTCCCCCGCTTGAACGCCTCGGCGAATTCCTCCGACGCCACGATGGCCAGGGCGCGGCGCAGGGCGGCGGACTCCTCCACGCCGAACAGGGCGTCGAAGCGGCTTTGGGCCACGTGCCACAGCGCCTGGCCCTCCGCCTGCTTGGCCTCGCCCTTTTCGGTCAGGCGGGCGCGCTTGACGCGGCGGTCGCGGGCGTCGGGCACCAGCTTGACATAGCCGTCGCGGATCAGCGGCTTCAGGGTGTGGCCCAGGGCCGACAGGTCCATGACCATGGCGGCGGCCAGGTTCTGCAGCGTGCCGGCGGCGGGGTCGGACGCGGCGGCGGCCAGCTTCAGGTGGGTCAGCAGGGTGTGCTGGGTGGGCATCAGGCCGGCCGGCGCCGATATGTCGCCGTAGAGCTGGCCCAGGCGGCGGGCGGCGCGGCGCACGGCGGTGTTGGTGCAATAGTCCCAGCCCCAGCGGTCCGACTGGCCTTCATTCGACGCCGCCGCCGCCGGGGCAGGTGCTGTGGGAGCGGCGGCTGTGGGGGCGGGCTCATCCAATTCCGTGATCCTTTCAAAACCGGCGTTTCCAAGACCAGCGGGCCAGAATAGGCGCCCCCGGCGGCAAGGGCCATTCCCACCGTCACAGGGGGGCACCCATCCCCGTGCGTCGTCATATGGGCCAGCCAGCCCGGCGACGGCGCCCGCCCTGCAATGCCCCCGGCGCGGGGCTTGAGGTTCACAAGCCCGATTGACTTGCATGATAATAGTAGCATATACCAGTTTCGTGATCAACGACGCCGACGGCGCCCTGCTTCCACCGCTTCTTCCAAAAGGAAACTCCCATGAGCACCAAAGGTACCGCCCTCGTCACCGGCGCCTCTTCCGGCATCGGCGCCACCTATGCCGACCGCCTGGCCCGCCGCGGCTATGACCTGATCCTGGTGGCGCGCAACCAGGACCGGCTGGAGGAGGCCGCCGCCCGCCTGCGGGCCGAGACCGGCGTCAAGGTCGATGTCCTGCCGGCCGATCTGTCCGTCCAGGCCGATGTGGAGACGGTGGAACGGCGCCTGCGCGCCGACGCCGCCATCACCCTGCTGGTGAACAACGCGGGCCTGGGCCCCAAGGGGGGCTCGCTGGACAGCGACATCGCCTACCAGGACACCATGATCGCGGTGAACGTCACGGCGGTGAACCGGCTGGCCATCGCCGCCACCGACGCCTTCGCCGCCAAGGGGGCCGGCACGGTGGTCAACGTCGCCTCCGTCGTCGCCCTGATCCCGGAGATGTTCAGCGCCACCTACGTCGGCACCAAGGCCTTCGTCCTGGCGCTGACCCAGTCGCTGCAGGCCGAGACCGCCAAGGCCGGCAAGGCCGTGAAGTTCCAGGCCGTGCTGCCCGGCCTGACGCGGACGGAGATTTTCGAGCGCGTGGGCAGGTCCTTCGACGACATGGACCCGAACATGGTCATGGAGGTGGGCGAGATGGTGGAGGCGGCGCTGGCCGGCCTGGACCAGGGTGAGCTGGTTACCATCCCCTCGCTGCCCAACCCGGCGGAGTTCGACGCGCTGAATCAGGCCCGCTACGCCCTGGGCCCCAACCTGTCGCGCAACCACGCCGCCGACCGCTACAAGGCCGGCTGATCTCATACCAGCGGCATGAGGTTGGCCTCATGCCGCTATAGGCCGCGACTGCGGCCGCCGGACCTTTGGGGGGAGCATCAGCGGACCATGAGTATCAGGGCGTATCGACGTCCGTCCCGCTGGGCTTGCGGTCCTTGAAGTCCAGCGGGGCGGGCGTCACGGCGCCCAGGCGGAAAACCGCCCGGTCGATGTGGCGCCTCAGCACCACGTCGATGTAGGTCGTCTCATTGGGCCGCAGGGCCACGGCCAGGCCGGCACCGTCGGTGCGGAACTCCACCGGGGCATAGCCGACGAAGCCGTCGCCGGCGGCGGGCCGCGCCTGGACGCGCAGGCCGAAATGGGCGCCGGGCAGCCGCGCCATGACGTCGTAATCCAGGTAGTAGACCAGGCAGTTGGGCGAGACGCTGTTGCGTTGCCGGTCGACGAAGAAGCCCTTGGGCAGGTCGTCCGGGGTGTAGTCCGGGCCGCCCAGCAGGTAGAGGTCGAAATCGTTCACTGCGTCGCCCTGGTCGTCGCGAATGCGGAAGACCAGCTGGCTGTGGCGCTGCCCCTCATCCGGCCGGGCCAGGGCCACGGCCTGCTGGGTGGCGTCGGTCAGGGCCGAGAGAGCCGCCACGCGGGCGCCATAGGCCGCCGGGCTGTCGACCTGCAGGCAGCGCAGGATTTCCGCCACCACCGGCTTGGCGGCGGCGTTGCCCGGGGTGACGCTGCCCATGATGCCCAGGCTGTCGCCGGAATGGCTGGCGTCGGGAATGACGCCGAAGGCCAGGGGCGGCTGGGGCGTCCGGGGCCCGCCGTCGGGGCTGAGCGCGGCGGCCGGCTGCGCGTCGAAGTGCGGGTGCGGGTTGACCACCGCCGCCGCCGTCTCATTCAGCCTCAGGAACAGGCAGTTCAGGTTGGCCCCCGCCACGCGCACCACGCCGTCCGACCCTTCCTCCGCCAGGTAGGAATTAAGGAAGTCGTAGAAGTGGGTGTCGATGGTCTGCCCGGTCAGCACGAAGGGGTAGAGGTCCACGGCCATGGGGTCGTAGTCCAGCCAACGGCCGTTCAGGCGCCACTGGTCGGCGCTGCCCAGGGCCAGCCAATCCAGGATGCGCTCCCCCGGTTCCACGCCGTTGAAGAAGGCCTTGATGCGGCCCACCCGCTCCTTGCCCAGGGTGGCGAGGGGGGAGCCGTGATTGGCCGGCGCCAGCATGACCAGGTGGCGCAGCGGCGAGGGGCCCAGTCCGGCGCCGGTATCCAACATGCGCGTCACCCATTCCCGCACCACCGGGCCGCCGGTGGAATGGGCGACGCAGGAGAAGTCGGGCAGGGGCGTCCCCGCCGGGGCGCCCGGCGGCAGCAGCGCGTCGCGCAGCGCCTGGTCGAAGGCCCGCACCACGTCGGCCATGGTAACGGCATCCTGGAAGCTGACGTAGCTGCCCAGGTGGATTTGCACCACCGTCAGGTTCAGGCCGGGCGCCGTCAGCGCCGCCTGCGCCGGCAGGGCGTCAGGCAGGCCGCCGTAGGTCGCGGTGCTGGTGACGCTCCAGCCGTGCACGAAAACCAGGATCATGGGCTTCCCCAGCGTTACCCCGCCGCGCAGCATAACCCCTTAATACGCGACCCGCACCCGCACGCCATACAGGCGGGGAGGGCGGATGCTGGCGGTGTTGTAGCCCGCGCCCAGGCCCTGCGGCGGCTGGAAACCGCTGGTCACCACCGCCTGGTTCTCCACGTTGTTGACGTAGCCGGTCAGGCTCCACCACGCATGGTCCGGGGTGTAGGTCAGGCGCAGGTTGGTCATATGGTACCCGCCCTGCAGTTGCTGCGGCGCGTAATCGTACGCGGTCTGGTAGGAGGAGGAGAGGTGCACATCCGCCGCCGCCGTGACGGTGCCGCCGCCGTCCAGGCGGAAGTCGTGCTGGTAGCCGACAATGGCGGTCCAGCGCGGGGCGTTGATGGCCGGCTTGCCGGCGCAATCCACCGCCCAGATCTTGGCGGCGCCGATGGGCTTGGGCACGGCGGCGGCCGAGGCGTTGGCGTAGGCGCAGCCCACGGCCGGCGGGGCCCCCAGGCCACTGTAGTAGCGGTAGTGGAAGTCGTCGTAGGCGGTGTCCAGATACTGGCCGCTGGCGGTCAGCAGGTCGTCCGCCGTCACCTGCCACTTGCCGTCCACGGCCAGGCCGCGCATGTGCGCCCGCCCGGCGTTCTGCGTCACCAGCAGGGCGGCGTAGGGCGCCAGCGGCACGCCGGTCTGCACCGGGGCGGTGTAGGTGATCTGCTGGTCGCGGTATTCGTAATCGAACGCCTCCAGGTTCACCTGGGCCTTGCCGCCCAGAAGGCTGTTCTTCAGGCCCACGGTGTAGGCCGTGAGATGCTCCGGCCCATAGTAGTCGCGCTGGTTGACGGGGGAGGAGAAGAAGCCGCCCGCCTTGAAGCCGGTGGCGACGCTGGCATACAGCAGGGAACCGGGGGCCACGTCGTAATCCGCCCCCACCTTCCAGTTGGCACTGTTCCAGTCGTGCCTGTCCTGGCGTGGCAGCAGGGTGGGGAAGGCGGCGGTGAAGGTGTTGCTGCCGAACAGGATGGTTTGCGCCTTCTCCTCATGCGACAGGCGGCCGCCGGCCGTCAGGCGCAGATCCGGCGCCACGGCGTAGGTCACCTGGCCGTAGGCGGCCTCGGACTCGGTGTTCAGGTCGCCCTTGCCCACGGCGTGCTGGATATAGTTGTCGTAATATTGGTTGGCGTAGAGCTTCTCGTTGAAATAGCTGACGCCACCCACCCAGCTCAGCGGTCCCTGGCCGTTAGAGGTGAGGCGCGCATCGACGGAGGTGGCGCGGGAGCGGCCCGTGAGGCTGTAGGCGCTGGGCACATAGGCCAGGTAATCCTCATCCATGCCGCGATAGGCCGGGGTGAGGGTCAGGGTGGCGAAGCTGAACTCCTTCACGATGTCGGCCTTCAGGCCCCAGGACTTGTCGTCGATGAAGCCGTCGTTCCGGGCGTTGCGGATCAGCGGGTTCAGGCGGGCCAGCCGCGGCAGGGCGGCGTAATAGGCCTTCACCGCCGCCGGGTCGGACGGGCCGATCCAGGGGTTGTCGCCGTTCACGAAGGGATACTGCACCTGGGCGTCGCCCTTGCCGCCCCGGTGGGCGTAGTCGGCGGCCAGGCGCACATGCAGATCGTCCGCCGGTTCCAGCTGCACCTGCACGCGGCCGGCCTGGCTCTGGTCGTCGTCATAGCCGTCGGAGAGATAGCCCTTGCGGTCCACCACCTGGGCCGCCACGCGCAGCGCCGCCTTGTCGGCCAGCGGCACGTTCAGGGCGCCCTCGCCCTTGCGCAAATTGTAGTTGCCGAACTCCAGCGAGGCGTGGCCCGAGGTCTGGCCCAGCACCGGCACCTCCGGCACGACGTTCAGCACGCCGGCCGAGGCGTTGCGGCCGTACAGCGTGCCCTGCGGCCCGGGCAGCAGCTCCAGCCGCTGCAGGTCATAAAACGCCAGGCTGGCGCCGGCTGGGCGGGGGACGTAGACGCCGTCCAGGTTGAAGGCCACCGACGGCTCGGCATAGCTGCTGATGATGTAGCTGCCGATGCCGCGCACGTAGAGCTGCGGCGTGCCGCCGGCGGCCGGTGCCACCACCAGGGCGGGCAGGGCGCGGGCCAGGTCGGCGGTGTTGGTCAGGCTGCCGGCCGCCAGGCTGTCGCCGGTCACGGCCTGCACGGCCACGGGGGCCGACTGCAGCGTTTCCGCCCGCTGTTCCGCCGTGACCACGATGTCTTTCAGCACGGCGTCGGATGCGGCGTCCGCCGGGTCGGCGCCGCCGGTGGCGCCCGCGGCGGCGGCATAGGGGGCGGCAAAGGGGGAGGCGGCCAGAAAAAGGGTGGCCATGGCCGTCGCCGGCCGGAACAGTCGGTTCATCTGTGTCCCCAACGCATGGCGCCATTGGCCGGACCCGGGCGGGGGCCGGGGCGCCGCTTGGGCGGACGCCATTCGTGCCTATGCAGACGGGGGGCAGGAGACAGAAAAGAAGCGTTCCGCGCAACGAAATAATAATACGACTTTATAAGAATTTGTCACTGGTGCCGCGGGAACACACGGGTTCGCGGCGCCGCCCCGCCCCCTGACCTTGCCTGGTGGGCGGAAACGGCGCCGCTGCTTCAATCAGTATTTGTGAAACACGGTTTTATTAATGCGTTCGGCCCTTCAATACCGCCGGCCGCTCAATACCGAACGGTGGCGCGCACGCCGTAGGTGCGCGGCGGGCGGATGTTGGCGTAGTTCAGGCCGTTACCGAAGGCCTGGTTGGGCTGGAAGCTGGTGCTGACCACCGCCTGGTTTTCCACATTGTTGACATAGCCGGTGACAGACCACAGGTCGTCCGCCGCGTTGTAGGTCAGGCGCAGGTTGGTCATGTGATAGCCGCCCTGCACCTGCTCCGCCAAATAATCATAGGCGGTGTAGTAGGAGGCGGAGAGGTAGACGTCCGCCGCCGCCGTCAGGCCGGACCCATCGGCGAAGCTGAACTCATGCTCATAGCCCAGGTTGGCGGTCCAGCGCGGGGCGTTGGTGCCGGGCTTGCCGCTGCAGTTCACCGCATAGATGGCGGAGGGCGGGACGGGCGCCGGGTTGGCGCCCGCGGCCGGCATGGCCGGACAGCCGACGGAGGGCGGTGCGCCGAAGTTGGAGAAATAGCTGTAGGTGAAGCTGGTGTAGCGGCTGTCGATGTACTGCACCGTGGCGGTCAGCAGATCCTGCGCCGTGGCCTTCCACCGCCCCTCCACCTCGAACCCCCGGATGCGCGACCGGCCCACGTTCTGGGTCACGAACACGGGCGCGTAGGGGAAGCTGGACACCCCGGTCAGCGAGGGCGCCAGGTAGCTGATCTGCTGGTCGCGGTATTCATAGTCGAAGGCCTCGACGTTCAGCTGCACCCGGTTGTCCCAGAAGCGGTTCTTCACACCGACGCTGTAGGCCGTCAGGTGCTCGGGGTTGAAGGTGTCGGGCCCGGCGCTGGCGAAGAAGCCGCCCGCCTTGAAGCCGGTGCCGATGTTGGCGTACAGCAGCGACTGCGGCGCCAGGTCATAGTCGACGCCCACCTTCCAGGTGGCGGCGTTCCAGATGCGGTCGTCGGCGCGGGTGGCCAGCGTGGGCTTGGCCGGGCTGAAGGTGGCGGTGCCGAACTGGCTGTCCTGCGTCTTCTCCTCATGGGTGAAGCGGCCGCCGGCCGTCAGGCGCAGGGTGTCGGTCAGCGCATAGGTCAGCTGGCCGAAGGCGGCCACCGTCTCATCGGTCAGCGCGCTGTCAATCACCGTCTCCTGGACCCAGTGGTCATAGTCCTGGTTGGCCGCCACATCCTCGGTGAAGTAATAGACGCCGGCCAGCCAGGTCAGCGGTCCGCCGTCCCTGGACGCCAGCCGCGCCTCCACCGATTTCTGCTTGGCGTCGCTCTCCACCCGGAAGGCGGAGGGGATGTAGGACAGGTAATCCTCATGCACCTCGCGATAGGCGGGGATGACGGTCAGGGTGGCGAAACTGAAATCATGGCTGATCTCGGCATGCGTGCCCCAGAACTGGTCATCGATGAAGCCGTCGCCCTTGGCGTTGCTGATCAGCGGGTTGTGGGCGGAGGCCGGCGGCAGCCCGGCGTAATAGGCGGCGACCTCGCGCGGGTCGGACGGGCCGATCCAGGGATTGTCGGCGTCGGCGTAGGGGTACTGTACTTGGCCGGAGCCCTTGCCGCCCCGGTGGTAATAGTCGCCGGACAGGCGCACCCGCCAATCCTCCGTCGGCTCCAGCAGCAGTTGCAGGCGCCCGGCCTGGCCCTGGTCGTCGTTGTAGCCGTCGGTCAGGTAGCCCTTGCGGTCGATAACCATGCCGGAGGCGCGCAGTGCCGCTTTGTCGCTCAGTGGCACGTTGACGTAGGCGTCGCCCTTGCGCAGGTCATAATTGCCGATGTCCAGCGTGGCGGCGGCCGACAGCGCGTTCAGCTTCGGCGTCTCCGGCAGCACGTTCAGCGCTCCGCCCGAGGCGTTGCGGCCGTACAGCGTGCCCTGCGGGCCCTTCAGCACCTCCACCCGCTGGATGTCGTAGAAGAAGCCGTTGGCCCCGGCGGGGCGGGAGATGTAGATGCCGTCCAGGTTCACCGCCACCGACTGCTCGGCATATTGGTTGCTGGCGAAGGTGCCGATGCCGCGCACATAGACCTGCGGCACGCCGCCCGCCGCCGGCGCGATCACCACCGAGGGCACGCTGCGCGTCAGGTCCGACACGTCGGCCACGCCCGCGTCCTTCAGCGCCGCCCCGCCCAGGGCCGACACGGCGATGGGCGCGTTCTGCAGGCTCTGCTCCCGCCGCTCGGCGGTGACGACGATGTCCTCAAGCTGCGCCGGCTCGGCCGCCGGTGCGGCGGCGTCTGCCTTCGCCGCTGGCGCGGCACTCTGCGCCAGCGCGGTTGAGGAGAGGAGGGCGGCGCCCAAGGCAGGCGTCAGCAAGAGGGCGACGGCAGCCGTCGTCGGACGCACGATCCGGTGCATATGTGTTCACTCCCTGCGCGGCCTCTGTTGGCCGGCCCCAGCCCCCACGGGGGAAAACCCCGTGCTCTTCCAAGGGACTAAAGGCCGGGGCGCCGGTTCCCGGGCGCCTGTTGTGCCGCTACAGGCAAAGGTAGATCGCAACTATGCATTCATCAAATCGATAGACCGGATAGGGGTGTATCGGGGGAGGTGATGATGCTCATTCATGCGAAGCCTATCTAACTTATTAGATCGCGTGCCAATTCATTCGAATCTTGATATGCCAACCATACAAGAAACGCCCGATCAACGACATTCAGAACGCGATTTGTTTGGGTCGTAATCTAAGATAATAGGTCTAATGTTCTTTGTTACCTGAAGTGATGCGATGCTGGTTAGTGCCTGAGTAATGTTTCCTTCGTTAAGGGTTTCTCCGAGTGGGTGATGTTCTTTTACGATTGTAGATATAGCAGACATTCTAAGTCCTTGATGTAATTCATCTATGTTGCACTTAAGTAGAGCATAAAGAAGCCAACGATACATTTCTAGTTCTGATTTCTGAAATCCTTCAGATACGTTGTTAAGAAAAGCAATATATCTGCCAGCTTGTTCGTCAACGACTGATTTAATAAGGGCGGCAGTATCTACGTTTTTGCCAACTTGAACAGTTTGATCACCTGTTTGATAGACTTTAGCTTTGTGGCAAGCTAATGCGCATCCCTCTTGTACCAGATACACTGCATTATGCGAATTCTCGACAACTCCTTCAACAAACTCATCGTCAAAACGAACGTTTAGTAACGGCTCTCCTGCCCGAACAACCGATTTCAATTCCTCTTTAGTCCAAGCATCGGCATCAATTGCAACAACTCGACTCGTGAGATCTCCATTAAAATAGATTAATCTATTCTTTTCGCGCCAAACGCCTATAACAACAAAAGTGTAATCTGAGTTCTCATGAAACGCCTTCAAGGCGATGCTGAATTGTGACTGTGTATCGAATGGTAAGTAATGAAAATCTTCTAAAACTATATGTTTTGGTGCATTGGCTTCCTTTAGAGACTGGATAATGTCATTAACATCACCCAAATCAAGTTCGATCCGAGTGGTGGTTTGCTGTTCTGTGCCCTTAGTTTGGCGTTCGACGCCGCCACCTCCAGACGCTTCGGTCAGGAGGGGAATTCCTGCTTTTGCCTTTAGCTCCGCAGAAAATTTCCATGATCCATCTGTCGACTTGGATATAGTTTGTTCAAGTCGATACCATGCCGTTTTCAGAATAGCAGCGTTCAGTTGAGAAAGATTCATGGAGCTGAGGCAGCTGACAGTAAGGTGATCTCTGTCTGTTAGCCAAGTTTTGCGCAGGGACGTCTTGCCCTGTTTTGAGGATCCGTAAATTACAATATGCTTTCCCCTGCTTAGGCTTTCAAAAAATGGTTCATCTACGTCTTTCCTTTGAACGTAATTCAGCGGGAGTTCGCGACCGATTCCGAATACTTCTTCAGATTTATGAATAACTTCTGGCATGTTCAGTATCCTTCTAAGTGCATGTAGCATGGCTGTTGCGAAGGCGTTTGCCAAGCCTTTAGCGGACAACAATAATAAAACATTATGAGCAAATATTTTTCAATAAATATTCAGTAAATGTCACGATTATTGTAATAATTTTCCTCGACTTTAAAAATAATAATCTGATTTTCTGTGGGTGGTATGGTGTAATAGGTAATACAAAGTGAAATTCACATGCTCCTCCTTCTGCATCGTGAAACGGCGTCGGAGCGATGCTGCTAAAGGCTTCGTTGCATTCTGCTTGGACACGGGTGACCAAAGCAGACCCTGACGCTTCGGCCTAGCTACCGCTATTTGCTGCGGGGTTCATGGACCATTATCCCAGCCGTTCAATGATACCTGATCATCTATAACATCCGGCTTAGCCCAGGCACCTCTTCCGGACAGCCAGCTTGACGGCCTGTGGCTGAGCCATATTTGACGGGTAGTTCATATTTCCTATCGCATGACGGGCAAACGGAGGGGGATGCAAGATGGCTGACACCGTCACCGTGAACCATCGTTGGCTCAGGGACGACGCCCTGGCGTTGTTGCTGAACGAAGCCAATTGCGACATGGCGCTGTTGAACCAGACCTCCGACCCACAGCGTGCACGCATTCTGGTGGCGGGGCTGTGTCTGATCCGCAGAAGCGATACGTTCCGGCAGGCCTTCGAGAAGGAACTGGATGGTCTTCGCCACAAACCGGGATGGGGGCCGTTCTATTCCTGGATGATCATGACCAAGTTCCAGGTGACCCAGGATCCGGACGAATGGCCCTTCGCCCTGACGGACCGGGAGTTCGATTACTACGCCACTAAGAATTTCGGCGGGAAGATGCCGGACATCCAAGGCATCTACAATCCGCCCAGCTTCTACTCCGCCCTGGCGCAGGATATCTTCGCCGTGGGGGCCGGTGTCGTCGTAGGGGCCGTGGCCACCACCATATTGCCGGAGGTGGCGGGGGCGGCCGCGCTCAGCGGGGCGGCGCTCAGCACCGCGACGGCGAGGGCCACCGTCTCCACGGCCCTGGGCGCGATCACAAGCCACCTCATGCCCGGCGGCGCTTGGGAAGCCGCCCGCCTCGGGCGGCTGTGGCCCCGGTATATGAACGAGTATAATCGGCGGATGATGCGATGACCCTCTTGGACCTTCGTGGTTGGATCGGCCGCTATGGCCAGTGGTTCATGTTGCTGGGTGCCCTGCTGGCGTTCTTCGCCCAGGCGGACAAGCGGTATGAGGTCGCCACCCTGGGCATGGCCGCCGCGACGCTCGGTGCCTGGGGGCTGTTGCTGGCGGCCGATCTGCCCGGCAATCGCTGGAGCCAGCGGCGGCCGTTCCTCAAGGTCATGCTGGTGCTGTGCTTCGGCCTGACTGTATTGGGCGCCGGGCTGATGGTGACCGTGCGCCCGGCGTGACGCAGATCCTCACGCCCCCGCGCATTCCCGCAAATATCCCCGCAGCCAGATCAGGCCGGGGTCGCGGTCGAACTGGTAGTGCCACTGCATCATCTCGGTCAGCACGGGGAACTCGATGGGGGCGGGGAGGACGCGCAGGGGCAGGTGCTGGGCGTAGAGGCGGGCCAGGCGGGTGTGCATGGTGCTGATCATGTCCGTTTCCACCAGGATGGGGGCGACGGAGGAGAAGTCGGGGGCGACGGCGCCGACCTTGCGGGCGTAGCCGTAGCGGTCCAGGAACCATTGCTCAAAGGCCGGGGTGCGCTTGTCGCCGATGATCACCACCACGTGGGCCATGTCCAGGTACTGCTCGAACGACAGGGTCTCGCCCACGGCCGCGTTGCCGCGCCAGACGACGCAGCTGTGCGTCTCCTCGAACAGGACTTCCTTGGGCTGGTCGCTGGTCAGGTAGGCGTCGGGGGAGATCACCAGGTCCACGTCGGCCCGGTTCAGGCGATCATGGATGCCGTCGGCCACGGCGCTGATCTCCAGCCGCAGGCCCGGCGCCTCGCGACGCAGGCGGCGGATGGCGCGGGCCAGCACCACCTCGGTCACATAGTCCGACGCCACCACGCGGAACACGCGTTGGGCCGTGGCGGGGTCGAAGGTGGGGCGCGCCTCGATGGTGGTCTGCACCCGGATCAGGATGTCGCGCACCGGTTCCACCAAGGCCAGCGCCAGGGGCGTGGGCACCATGGTGCGGCCCACCATCACCATGATTTCGTCACCGAAATAATCGCGCAGGCGGGCCAGCGCACCGCTCATGGCCGATTGGCTGAGGTGCAGGCGATGGGCGGCGCGCGAGACGTTGCGCTCCTCCAGCAGCACGTCCAGGGCCACCAGCAGGTTCAGGTCGAAACGGCGAAAGCGCATGGGCGCCCATCCTCCCTATTTTATTGTTTGAGGCGATACCTCGTCGCACTTTGGTACGACCGAACCGATAGATGGGCGAGCCTTTCATTGGGCGCAAGGCCCCGTCGATGGCGCTTGCTGATATCGGCCACGCCGATGGCCGCGCATCGGAAAATACGCCTCAACCGATGCCGCCGCCCGCCGTACCGTTGCCGCCATAACAAACGCTCAACAAGCGAACGGGAGGGAGGACGATGGCGCAACGTGTGAGCCGGGTGCTGATCGTGGGGGGCGGCATCGGCGGCCTGTCCCTGGCGTCGGCCCTGTGCGACCGGGGCCTGGCCGTGGACCTGGTGGAACTGCAGGCGGAATGGACGGTCTACGGCGTCGGCATCATCCAGCAATGCAACGTCGTGCGCGCCATGGCCGACTTGGGCCTGGTGGACCGCTACCTCGACGCCGGGTTCCCGTTCGAGGCGGTGGGCATGTACGCCCCCGACGGCCGGCTGCTGGCCAAGATCCCGGGCCAGCGCCTGGCCGGGCCGCAATATCCCGCCAACCTGGGCATCTCACGCCTGGCCTTGCACACGGTGCTGAGCGGTGCCGCCATCGAGAAGGGCACGGCCGTGCGCCTGGGCACGACGGTGGAGCGGCTGGACCAGGACGAGACGGGCGTGGACGTGACCTTCAGCGACGGCACCGCCGGCCGCTATGACGTGGTGGTGGGGGCGGATGGGCTTTACTCCAAGGTGCGCGGCCTGCTGTTCGGCGATAAAAATCGGCCGCGCTTTACCGGCCAGTCGGTCTGGCGCCACAACTTCCCCCGGCCGGTGGAGATCGACCATCTGGCGGCCTTCACCGGGCCGGACGGCAACGCCGGCCTCTGCCCCCTGTCCCACGAGCTGATGTACCTGTTCGTGACGTCGGAGGAGCCGGGCAACCCCCGCATGCCGGCGGACCAGCTGCACACCCTGATGCGCGACCGGATGAGGGGCTTCGGTGGCCTGATCGGGGCCTTGCGCGACCAGATCACCGACCCCGCCCAGGTGGTGTACAAGCCCATGGAGGTGCTGATGATGCCGGCCCCCTGGTACCGGGGCCGGGTGGTCCTGCTGGGTGACGCCGTGCACGCCACCACGCCGCACCTGGGCCAGGGGGCCGGCATGGCCATCGAGGACGCCGTGGTGCTGGCCGAGCTGCTGCCCCAGGATGCGCCGCTGGGCGACCTGCTGGCCCGCTACATGGAACGGCGGTATGAGCGCTGCCGCTTCATCGTCGACAGCTCCATCATGGTGGGGGAATGGGAGATGGCGCGCCGCCACGACGTGGACCGCATCGGCCTGGTGAAGAGGATGCTGGAGGTGACGGCCCAGCCGGTTTGATCGCCCTCAGGCCTCCCGCCTTCATGCATCGCGGAGCCGGCTGACCAGCTGGGTCACGTTGGGCACGCCCAGGCCCGTCACCAGGTCATAGCCCGGGCCGGCGCTGTAGGCGCCGTTGCCGCCCTGGGTGATGTCGCGGAAGCAGGGCGTGCCCAGCAGGGGATAGAGCAGCGGGTTCAGGAAGGGCAGGGCGCCCTTGCCCGCCTTGGTCCGCGCCTCGTTGATCAGGGCGCAGAATCCGGCCCACAGCGGCGCGCTCCAACTCGTCCCGCCGATCTGTTCCTTCTGGCCGTTCAGGTACAAGAGCGCGCCCTCGTTGGGGTCGGCGGGGCCGGCCACGTCGGGCACCAGGCGCTGCCCGCCCGCCGGCACGCCGTTGCCCACCTGCCAGGCCGGGCGGGGGAAGTCCACGCTCTTGCCCCCGCCGCTGCCCGGCCAGGCCACCTCCGCCGCCACATGGCCGTCGGTGCCCAGGCGCAGGGAGGTGCCGCCCACGCCGATGACGCAGGGGTCGCTGGCCTCGTACTCCACCTGCAGGGGGCCCTTGGAGGAATGGCCGGTGTCGTCGGGGTTGGAGCCGGCGTCGCCGCTGGAGACGAAGACGTTCACGCCCGCCGCCGCCAGCTTCAGGAACTTCTGGTGCTGGGTCGCCATCTCGCCCGAGGGGCCCTGCAGATAGGTCTCGCCGATGCCCAGGCTGATGGACAGCTGGCGCAGGGCGGGCCGCTGGGCGGCGTCGGCGATGATGCGGTCCAGCGCCTGGTCCAGTGCCGTGAAGGAGAGGGAGCCGCAGGCGTAGACGCGGATGCCGGCGCCGGGCGCGATGCCGCTGGTCCATTCCACGTCCAGGCTTTCCTCCCCCTCGGGCGAGGGCAGGGTGCCGCCGGCGACGTTGATCTTGGTGACCCGGCCGAGGTCGGTGCTGACCCCGTTGGCCCGCCAGAACAGGGCGAGGTCGCTGTCCAGCGGCACGGTGTCGATCAGGATGGCGATCTCCTGCCCCGCGCCCGTCAGGCCCAGCCCGTCGGCGCCGTAGGCCTTCAGGATGGCGGGCACGGTGTAGGGCGGCTGGGTGGGATTGGCCGCCGCCGGCTTCTTCTTTTTCTTCTGCTTCTTCGCGGCCGTGCCCAGGTCGCCGGCGATGTCGCTGCCGGGGGCCTCATCCGGCGCCGGCTTGTGATGGCTGATGCGATAGTGCTTGTTGGGCCGCAGGAAGGGTTGCAGGCCGCCGATGTGGAACACCGGGCCGCCCACGTCGTCGGGCAGGCTGGGGGTGTCGCAGGCCGCCGTATAGGCGTGGCCGTCGCGCGTCACCCGCACCATGCGCACGCCCAGGCTGGCCTCGATGGTGCCGGCGGGGGCGGTGGCGTAGACCGTGGTGTGGTCGGGCGTCACCTGGTCGATGGTGTAGCCCTGGGCCGTCAGCCACCGCGCCAGGCGGTCGGCGGCGGCCGGGTCGGCGGCATAGTCCCGCGCCTGTTCCTCGAAGGGGATGAGCTCACCGGCCGCCACCCTGTCCTCCAGCTCCCGCTGCTTGCCCTCGGGCAGGCCCAGGGAGAAGTGCAGGGACATGGCCGCCGCCCGGTGGCGGGGTTCCGCCGGACTGATCAGCAGGCCCTGGGTCGCCAGGCCCTGGCCGGCGGGCAAGGGGATCACGCTGTTGGGGAAAAGCTTTCTGCCGGGCATCGTCGCCGCCTTCTCGCGAATGGTGCCAAGGGCGGCCCCGATGCGGGTCCACCCAGGACGGGAAGCGCGCGGCGGCGCCGCCGGTTCCTGCGACAGGATGTAGCGGGGCTACCAGAGGCGGGTAATGATGCCGTCGAACATGGTATTGGCGGATACCAAGGGCAGGTTGTGATGCAGGGCCGTTGCCGCTAGCAGGCGGTCGAAGGGATCGCGGTGGGACCAGTCCATGGTGCCGGCGGTGATGCTGATCGCAGGCTCAAGGGTTGCGACCAGGCCGCCTTGCTGCTCCAGCAACGCGGGGAGCTGGGTCACGAACGGTTCCATTTCCGGCCATGTCCCAAGCCGGACCTTCTGGGCGATTTCAAAGAAGGTGATGGGGCTGACAAGGACGGCGCCGGCGGTTTGCATGGCCGTCCTGGCAGCCATGGACAGGCGGCTGTCCCCATTCAAGCTCCAGGCCCATGTGTGGGTGTCGAGCAGGACCGCCGTCACCGCCCGCCTTCCCAAAGGTCCAGCTCATCCTCCGCCATGGGCTGGAGGAAGTCGGGGCCGGCGCCCAGCTTGCCTTCCAGGATGCCGATCTTGAAGCCGCCCCGGCTGATGGGGGTGAGGCGAACCACGGGCTTGCTGCCCTTGGCGATGATCACCTCCTCGCCGTTCAAGGCCGCTTCGATCAGCTTGGACAGATGGGTTTTGGCCGCGTGGATGGTGACCTGGCGCATGGCTGCCTCCAATGTTGGACCAACTTAGCTAACCCCGGTCATTTAAGCAAGCCGGCCTGTGGGCCGCGGCCCGGTGTACAGCGCGCGGGGGCGGATCAGCTGGGCGTCGGCGTGCTGTTCCAGGGCGTGGGCGATCCAGCCCAGCGAGCGGCCTAGGGCGAACAGGCCGAAGGCGGCGCCCATGGGCAGGCCCAGATGGCGGCGCAGCGCCACCAGGGCGGTGTCGATCACCGGCGGCTGGCCCACCAGGCGCTGGGTCTGCGCCTGCACCACGGCCCAGGTGGGGTGCAGGGGCAGGATGCGGGCCAGCAGGGCGGCGGCGCGCGGGTCGCCGGCGGGGTACAGCGGGTGGCCGTAGCCGGGGATGTCCTCCCCCCGCGCCAGGCGCTGGCGCAGGCGGGCGGCGGTCTCGCCATCCGCGCCCACCTCGTCCCACAGGGCCTCCACCCGCGCGGTCAGGCCGCCGTGGCGCGGGCCGCCCAGGGCCGCCAGCCCGCCGATGACGGCCGCCCGCAAGCTGGCGCCGGTGGAGGCGACGCAGCGGGCGGTGAAGTTGGAGGCGTTCAGCTCATGGTCGGCGCACAGCACCAGGGCCATGCGCACCAGGTCGGCGCCGTCCTTGTCCAGCTTCCACGCCTTGGCGCACTGCTTGTGGATGGGGGTGGCGGCGGGGGCCGTGCCCAGCAGGCAGGATGTGAGCAGCCGCACCAGCGCCGCCGCCCCTTGGGCCAGCCGGCCGGGCGCCCGCTGCCAGGCGGCGGTGTCGGCGTCCTCGCTGGCCAGGGCCAGCAGGGGCAGCAGCGCCTCCTCCGCCCGGCGGCCGTGGAAGGCGGCCTGGGCCACGGCGAAGGCCGGTGCCGGCGCGGGCGGGGGGCCGCCGAACGCCTCCTCCGGCGCCACCCGCCACAGCAGGCCCGCCACCTCCTCCACGCTGGCGCGGGCGGAGAGGTCCACCGCGTCGCGGCCCCGGTAATAGAGGTGGCCGTCCTGGATCAGGGTGATGGCCGACTCCAGCACGGGCAGGCCCCAGTCCAGCGTGGCCTTGGCGATGTCCTTGGGCCGGCGGCCCCGGATGCGGGTCAGGGCCAGGCGGTCGACCTCCGCCGCCAGGTAGCGGCTCTCGCGCGTGTCCCCCTCCGGCTGGGCGCGCAGCAGCCCCCGGCTGACATAGGCGTACAGCGTCTGGCGGGAGACGCCCAGCCGGGTGGCGGCCTGGGCGGCGGTCAGCAGGTCGGCCATGGGCATCCCCTCGTTGATCGTCTCAATCAATATTGAATTAGTTAATCAACATTGACGATTATTGTCACCGGTTCATCGTCGGGCCGTCCCTGAAGCCAGAGGTGAACCGACCATGACCACCCCCGCCCCCACACCCGCCCCCACACCCGAGCACCGCTTCCTGGCCGGCATCTGGCGGGCCCTGGGCGGCGCGCCCGACGCGCTGGACCGGGTGCGCTTCACCGGCACGGGCAGCCTGCCGTCCGTCTTCGCCGTCAGCGACCTGGCCGTGGCCTCGGTGGCCGCCGCCGGCCTGGCCCTGGCCGAGCTGGCGGGCGCGGACGGGGCGGTGGCCGACCGCCGCCTGTCCTCCGCCTGGTTCGGCTACGCCCTGCGGCCCCAGGGCTGGGACCTGCCGCCCGCCTGGGATGCGGTGGCGGGTGACTATCCCGCCGCCGACGGCTGGATCCGCCTGCACACCAACGCCCCGCATCACCGCTCCGCCGCCTTGTCCGTACTCGGCGTGCCGGTGGAGCGGGCCGCGGTGGCCCGGGCCGTGGCGGGCTGGGCGGCCGGCGACCTTGAGGCGGCGGTGGTGGCGGCCGGCGGCTGCGCCGCGGCGATGCGCAGCGCCGAGGCCTGGGCCGACCATCCCCAGGGCCGGGCCGTGGCGGCCTCCCCCCTGTTGACCCAGGAAACGGCGGGGCAGGGCGCGCGGGACTGGCGCCCCGATCCCACCCGGCCCCTGGCCGGCATCCGCGTGCTGGACCTGACCCGTATCCTGGCCGGGCCCACGGCCACGCGCTTCCTGGCCGGCTGCGGCGCCCAGGTGCTGCGCATCGATCCGCCCGGCTGGGAGGAGCCCAACCTGGAACCGGACATGACCCTGGGCAAGCGCTGCGCCCGCCTGGACCTGCGGCGGGCCGACGACCTGGCCGTCCTTAAGCGCCTGCTGGCCCAGGCCGACGTGCTGGTCCATGGCTATCGCCCGGAAGCCTTGGCCCGCCTGGGCCTGGATGCGGACAGCCGCCGCGCGCTCAACCCCGGCCTGATCGACGTCTGCCTGGACGCCTATGGCTGGGACGGGCCCTGGGCCGGGCGGCGCGGCTTCGACAGCCTGGTGCAGATGAGCGCCGGCGTCGCCGAGGCCGGCATGCGCCTGCTGGGCCGCGACAAGCCCACGCCCCTGCCGGTGCAGGCGCTGGACCACGCCACCGGCTACATCCTGGCGGCCATGGCGCTGCGCGGCCTGGCGCACCGGGCGCGCACCGGCCAGGGCACAGTGGGCCGCACCGCCCTGGCCAGCACCGCCCGCCTGTTGCTGGACGGCGGGGCGGGGGGGGCGGACGCGCCCCCTCTGGCGCCCGAGACCGATGCCGACTTCAATCCTGTCCTCGAACAGACCGCCTGGGGCCCCGCCCGCCGCCTGGCACCGCCGGTGACGGTGGCCGGGGCGCCGCTGGCTTGGAACCGGCCGGCGGGGCCGCTGGGCGGCGCCAGCGCCGTCTGGGAATGATGTTCGAAGTTGCAATTGCGAATTACTCTTATTTATAGTGCCGGACGCTGAGGGGCGCCGGCCAAAGGGACCATTGAATGGGAAATCGGCCGGATGCCCTTGACATCCTTGGGAACTGGGCGACGGCATGACGGCGACGATGGGCTTTTTGGGGGGCTTGGCCCTGACGGTGCTGGGCATCGTTCTGCTGCGGCGGGTATGGGCGTCGGCCACGGCCCCCCGCTGGCATGCCCTGCCGGGCTGGGCATTGATCGCCGCGGGCTTCGCCGGCTGGTTGGCCGTGGCCGACGCCGACAAGGCCGTCGTCATCGGCTTCCTGGCCTTCTCCCTGGTGGGCTACGGCGTGGTGATCCTGGGCCGGGACCGGCGCCGCCGGCCGCACCGCGTGCCCAAGGCCCCCGTGGCCATGCCGGTGGAATCGGGCCGGCGGGCCTGGGTGACCTTCCTGCGCGGGGCGGCCCGCACTCTGCTGGCGGGCCCGCTGGCCGCCGCCATCGGTATGTCGGTGGCCGCCCTGGTGGCGGTGCGCGCCGGCGGGATGGAGGCCGACCGCCTGGTGGCCGCCGGCTTCATCGGCCCCATCGGCTGGGGCATCGTCATGACCTGGGCGCTGGTGGACGCGCGCCTGGCGCGGGTGGGCCTGCTGCTGCCGCTGACGGCCGGCGCCGCCGTGGCGGCCGCCTGGCTGTCCCGCGTCTGAAGGAGGGGAAGACATGCTGAAGCGCATCGCCGCCCGCGCCCTGGCCCGCCGCAAGGCCGACCCCACCGCCGCCACGGCCAAGCCTGGCGCCACTTCCCACGCCCGGGGCCGCGCCCAGGGCGGCATCGTCCAGTCCTCCCTGGCCGGGCATTCTGCTCTGGGGCTGGGGCTGGGCGCGCTGATCTACATCGTTTGCCTCAGCGGGGCCGTCGCCGTCTTCGCCGACGACCTCAGCCGCTGGGAATGGGCCGGCACGCCGGAGACCGCCGCCCTGGCGCCGGAGGTCGTGGACCAGGCCCTGGCCACCGGCCTGGCGCGCGCGGCCGATCAGGCCGGCGGGGTGGAGAAGGTGACCGGCCTGTACGGCCTGCTGCCCCGGCCGGACTGGCCCCACCTGGCGGTGCGCGCCTATACGCTGGCTGGTGCTGTCACCTGGCGGGCCGGCGCCGACGGCGTGCTGGCCGACACGCCATCCGACGCCTGGACCGACTTCATCGGCGAGGTCCACATGGAACTGAGCCTGCCGGGGGTGTGGGCGGGCCTGGCCGTGGGCACCGTCGGCATCGCGCTGCTGTCGCTGCTGTTCTCCGGCATCCTGGCCCATCCGCGCATCTTCCGCGACGCCTTCGCCCTGCGGCTGACCGGCGCGCGGCGCCTGGGCCTGGCCGACCTGCACAACCGGCTCAGCGTCTGGGGGCTGCCCTTCCATATCGCCATCACCGTCACCGGCGCGCTGTTCGCGCTGGCCAGCCTGATGGTCCTGACCGTGGCCCAGGTGGGCTACAAGGGCAACCTGGCCCGCGCCTATGCCCCCTTGAGCGGGGTGCAGGTCGCGGCCGACGCCACCCCGCGGCCCTTGCCGCCCCTCGCGTGGCTGCAGGCCCAGGTGGCCGACCCCACTCCCGGGGCGGCGCGCGTCTCCCGCTTCTATTATGTCGAGCGGCCGGGCACCAAGGGGCAGCGCATCCTGTTGGACATGACCCGCCACGACGGGTTGACCCAGGGCGACCGCAACTATTTCGATGGCGGGGGCAAGCTGCTGGCGCCGCTGGGCTTCCTGGACGGGCCCGTGGGCATGCGCGTGTACGGCGCCTCGCTGGCCCTGCATTGCGCCACCTACGGCGGCCTGGCGGTGCGGCTGGTCTATGGCGTGCTGGGCCTGGCGCTCAGCATTGTCACCGCCACGGGCTTTTCCATTTTCCTGGCCCGGCGGCGCGACCGGGGCCGGCCGTTGCCCCGGCTGGAGCGGGCCTGGGCCGGCGTGACCTGGGGCGTGCCGCTGGCGGCGACCGTCTCCGCCGCCTTCACCCTGGTGCCGGGCCTGGCGCGGGAGGCGGTCTATCTCTGGAGCTTCTGGGGGCTGGTCGCGGCCCTGCCGCTGTTCAGCTTGGCGGCGCCCACGGGTGAGCGGGCGTCGCGGACCTTGCGCCTGCTCCTGGGGGCCGCCCTGGTACTACTGGCCGGTGCCCACGCCGCTGGCCATGGCACGGGCTTGCCGGTGGCGGCCCTGATGATCGACCTGGTGCTGGCCGTGACCGGCCTGGGCTTCGCCCTCAGCACCGGCCTGGCCGGCCGCCGCGCCCGGACACTGGCGGCCCGGGCCAACCCCGCGCCTTAAGCCTTTTCCGCCGGCGCCACCACCATGGTGCGCAGCACGGCGGCCACGTCCTCGGGTATTGGGGTGGGGCGGCGGGTGGTGTTATCGACATAGACATGGACGTAGTGCCCGGCGGCGGCCGGCGCGTCCTCGTCATTGCGGAACAGCGCCAGTTCATAGCGCACGCTGCTGCGCCCCATGTGCGCCACCCGCACCCCCACCGTCACCCGGTCGGGGAAGGTGATGGGCGCGAAATAGCGGCACTGTGTCTCCACCACCAGGGCGATGGCGCTACCCTTGTCCGGCGCCAGCACGCCCTTCTCGATCATGTGCTGGTTCACCGCCGTATCGAAATAGCTGTAGTAGACCACATTGTTGACGTGGCCATAGGCGTCGTTGTCGGCCCAGCGGGTGGTGATGGGCTGGAAGTGGCGATAGTCGGCGCGGCTTTCCAGGGTGTTCGTGGCCGGGGTGTTCGTGGCCGGAGTGCTCATCAAGGTTCCTTGGGAATACGGGGCGGACGCGCTTCAGGAGATACCCGCGAAGACGGCGACGGCGCCACCGGTTTCACCGGGGCGCCGTCGCATCTCAGGTCATTAGGCGGACTCATTCCGCCGCCGGCGCCGTCCTTTCCGTGGCCTGGGCGGCCTTGGCGCGCTCCTCCGCCACCAGGGGCTGCTTCCACAGCTTGCCCACGGCGGTCTTGGGCAGCACATCGCGGAATTCCAGCGCCGCCGGCAGTTCATGCCGGCCCAGCTTGTCCGCCAGGAAGGTGCGCAACTCCTCAAGGCTGAAGGCGGCGGCGCCCGGGCGCAGGGTGACGAAGGCCTTGGCGCTTTCGCCGCGATAGCTGTCGGGGATGCCGATGACGATCACCTCCGCCACGGCGGGGTGCTCGTAGATTGCTTCCTCCACCATGCGGGGATAGACGTTGTAGCCGCCGGACAGGATCATGTCCTTGCGCCGATCGACGATGAACATGAAGCCGTCATCGTCCAGGTAGCCGATGTCGCCGGTGCGGAACAGGCCGTCGATGAAGGCGTCGCGCGTCTCCTCCGGCTGCTTGTAATAGCCCCGGGTGACGTTACGGCCCTTGATGCAGATCTCCCCCTTTTCGTTCGCGCCCAGGGCCTTGTGCGGGTCGGTCAGGTCGCGGATTTCGATGGTGATGCCGGGCATGGGGATGCCTGCGGAGCCCACCTTCCTCATGTGCGGCGGGGTGATGGTGCCGGCGGGGCTGGTCTCGCTCATGCCCCAGCCTTCCAGCACGGGCTTGCCGGTCGCGGCCTCGAACTCATGGGCCAGTTCCACGGGCAGGGGTGCGCCGCCGCTGCCCACGAACTTCAGGCTGCTGAAGTCGATGTCCTTCACCCGGGGGCTGGAAGCGATGGCCCGGTGCATGGTGGGCACGCCGGCGAACAGGGTCGGCCGGTGGTCGCGAATGCTGTCCAGCACGGCGTCGGTGTCCCAGCGGGGGTGCAGGATCATGCAATAACCGTTGCGCATGGCCCGCACCATCAGCGTGTCCAGTGCGTAGATGTGGAACAGGGGCAGCACCACCATCATGCGTTCCTGGCCCGGCGTCAGGCCCATGAAACGGCTGAACACGTCATAGGCCCCGGCCGAGGCGCTGAGGTTCTGGTGGGTCAGCATGGCGGGCTTGGGCAGGCCGGTGGTGCCGCCGGAGAACTGCAGCGAAGCCAGGTCGTCCAGCGCGCGTTTGGGCCAGCCGTCAGCCGGCGGTTCCGTGGGGGCCAGCAGGGCGGTGTAGGGCAAGGCGCCGGCGGGCAGGGCCCCCGCCGGCAGTCCCTGGCCGGCGAAGTCGGTGGGGCCGGCCACCACCAGGCGCACGCCCTCGGCCAGGGGCAGCTTGTCCGCCAGTCCGGCGAAGCTGATGACCAGGCGGATGTCGGCCTTGGCCTGCTTGTGCGTCAGTTCCCGCTCCGCATCCAGGGGGCTCAGCGGCACGACCACCCCGCCGGCCTTCAGCACGGCATAGAAAGCCAGCACGAAATGGGGGGTGTTGGGCAGATGCAGGCCGACATGCACGCCCGGGCCCACGCCCAGCCTGGCCAGGTTGGCCGCCACGCGGGCGCACAGCGCGCCGAAGGTGGCGAAATCCACGGTCTGGCCCATGCAGATCAGGAAGGGGTTGGTGGGCCAGGTGGCGACGGCGTGGTCCAAATCCTCCACCAGGGTGGGCAGGGGCGGTTCGCTGTTCCACTCGATGCCCGGCGGATAGGACTTTTCCCACAGCATGGTCATGCGCTGGTCTCCTCCCATTATGCGCCCGCCTTCATGCCGAGGCGGGGTTAGTCGGCGCTATGCTTTCACAAGCGGTAGGCGTTTGCCAAGGGTGACAGATGACGCGGGTTACATTGTTCAACAATGGGGGTAGGCGTCACTAACCGTTAGCCCGAGGGGACCGTCGCCGGGGCGCGCCCCGGTGACGACTTGAATAAAGGCTTTTTGATTTTCGGCCGCCGGCTTTCGCATCGAACTTTAAGGCGGTGTTGACGTCTCTTGGCGTCCAAGCCGGCACCCCGCCGGCCAAGAAGATCAAGAGATGCCTTCCCATGTCGCATTCCATCCAGTCCACCATTCCCCGCCGCCGCACCACGCTGCGCATCGCCTCGGCCACGGCCGCCTGCGCCCTGATGCTGGGGGCCGGCGCCGCCCGCGCGGATGAGGATGCCGCCGCGCCCCCTGCGGCGCCTGCCGGCATCACCGTCAGCGGTTTGGTGGAGGCCGGCATTACGGCAGCGGACCATGGCCTGGACCGCGGGCCCAACTACGGCCACCTGTTCACCGACCGCACGGACCAGCTGGTGCTGAACCAGGCCGTGGCCACCATCGCCAAGGACGCGGCCCCTCAAAACGCACAGGACGGTGACGATTTCGGCTGGGGCTTCAAGCTGCAGGGCATGTACGGCACCGACGCCCGCTACACCCACTTCCTGGGTGAACTGGACCGCACCATCGGCGAGCGCACGCAGCTGGACATCGTGGAGGCCAACGTGGCCTTTCACGTGCCCGACATCGCCGGCGGCAGCCTGGACCTGAAGGTGGGGCAATACGCCTCGCCCCTGGGCGCCGAGACCATCGTGGCGTCCAGCAACCCGCTGTACAGCCATAGCTACATCTTCAACTTCGGCCTGCCGTTCAAGCACACCGGCGCGCTGGCCACCCTGCACCTGTCCGGCGGCATCGACCTCTATGGCGGCGTCGACAGCGGCGTGAACACCAGCCTGGGGCGCGACGGCGACAACAACGACGCCTGGTCCGGCATCTTCGGCTTCGGCTATGCCAATGCTGACAGCACCGTCACCCTGGTGGCCCTGACCCATGTCGGGCCGGAGAACGCCAGCACCAAAGCCCCGCTGGGTTTGGCCCGTGCCAATGACGAGGCGCGCTGGATCAACGACGCCGTGCTGACGGTGAAGGCCAGCGACGCGCTGACCTTGATCACCGAGCTGAACTACGTCCGCGACGACCTGGTGAAGGCTGAGGCGTTCGGCGCCGCCCAATATGCCACCTGGAAGTACAGCGACGCCGTGTCGCTGACCCTGCGGACCGAGCTGTTCCGCGATGTCCAGGGCTTCTACGTCTCGGCCTATCAGGGCAACCAGGACTATGTCCTGGCGGAGGCGGGGCAGCCCACGCGCGCGCCGGTGCTGTCGGCCGGCCAGGGGGCGACCTATATGGCACTGACCGCGGGCGTGACATGGAAGCCGGCGTCGGCCCTGGGCTGGGATGCGCTGCCGGACGGCTTCGCCCTGCGGCCAGAGGTGCGCTACGACCGGTCGTTGGGCAATGCCCGGCCCTTTGCCGGCGATCAGGGGCAGACCACCTTCGGCCTGGACATGCTGATCCCCTTCGGCGGCTAAGTCCCGACACATTCCAACAACGACGGCGAGGGTCCCATGAGGACGCTGCGATGGGGTTGCCTGGCCTTGGGCGCCGGGCTGGCGCTTGCGCCGGCCCTGGCCCTTGGAAACACCGTGGCGGCGGATGACCATGCCCCGGTCGGCGGCCAGGTTGGCAAGGCCAGCTGGTATGGGCGGGAGCATGCGGGCCACCGCACCGCCAGCGGCGAGGCCTACGACCCCGAGGGCCTGACCGCCGCCCACCGCACCTTGCCCTTGGGCACGGTGATCGAGGTGTCGGCCCATGGCCAGGTGGTGCAGGTGCGGGTGAACGACCGGGGGCCCTTCGTGAAGGGCCGGGTGCTGGACCTGTCGGCCGCGGCCGCCCGGGTGCTGGGCTTGGACCGCACCGGCACGGCCGTGGTCAACATCCGCCCCACCGGCGCCGTCTGCCCCGCCAACCGCGCGTGCGATGCGGCGCCGCAACAGGTGGCGGAGGCGGGATCGCCCTGATGCCTGTTGGGCGTCCGGGCGATCCCCACCTTGACGAGGGCCGGCACGATGCGCGCCGGCCCTTTCTTTCCTTTTCAGGTGATGGCGGCCAGCAGGACTTCCGTCACCTCCTCCGAAAACCACTTCCTGTGGCCGTCGATCACGACGCCGCCCTGGCCGTCCGCCGGGGCCTGGGCCACGGGCATGCCGTGGGCCAGCAGGGCCTGGGCGCAGGCCACCCAATCCCCGCTGTCCTCCGGCTGGTTGAGTGTCGCCCAGGACAGGGTGCCGCTGACGTCGTCGCCGTAGCCGTGCTGCTCCGTCCAGCGGGCGCCGTGGTCCAGCAGGAAGCGGGTGAGGGCGGCGTCGCCCCGGAATACGGCGTGGTTCAGGGCGGTGGCGTTCCAGTCCCCCGCCTGGACGGCCAGGGGCCACCCCAGGCGGACCATGACGGCGATGGCGCCGTCGCAGCCCCCCTGCGCCGCCAGTTCCGGCAGCAGGCGCCGCTGCCGGTCCGACAGGCTGGCGGGCAGGTCGGGCCGCTGGGCCTGGATTGCGCGCGCCGCCGCTTCATCCCCGGCGGCACAGGCGGCGACGAACCGGTCCTCCAGCGACAGCGCAGCACCTCCGCCGGCCTGGCGCAGCACGTCCGCCACCTCCGTGAGGCCGAAGCGCAAGGCGACGGTGTAGGCGCTGGTGCCGTCCGGCAGGCGGGCAGCCGGGTCGGCGCCCGCCGCCAGCAAGGCCGCGATGTGTGCGGCGGAGCGGCGCCGGTAGATGGCCCACAGCAGCGGCGATCCCCAATCAGAGATGGGACGGTTGCGCGCCGGTTCATTGGCGTCGCCGCCATGGGCCAGCAGCAGCCGAAGCACCGCCAGGTTATCCAGGTCCAACGCCCGGTACAGGACGTTGGTGCCCGCGACCACGGCGCCGGCCTTCAGCAGCAATTCGACGCAGGCCGGGCTTTCCAGGGCGTGATAGAGGGACTCCCCGTCATTGGGGTTGGCCCCGGCGTTCAGCAGCAGGGCGGTGAGGATCGGGTCATGATTCTGGCCGGCGGCGCCGTAAAGGGCCGACAGCCGTTCCGTCGCCGACGGCTGGGCCACGCTGGCGGGCGGCCAGCGGTTGCCCACCGCCTGGTTGGGATCGGCGCCCGCCTCCAGCAAGGCCCGGGCGCAGGCGTGGAGGCGCCCGGCGACCTCCGGCACCCGCGCCAGGCTGGAGTGGGTGACCGCCACCAGGGGCGGCAGTTGCAGCGGGCCGTCGGCATGGTTGACCCACGTGGGGTCCTGGACGATGGCTTGGCGCACGCGGCCCACGTCGCCGATGGCGCAGGCCAGGATGGGGGCGCCTGCCGCCAGGTCCGGGTTCTCCGCCAGCAGGCGCAGGGCGGCGGCCGGGCGCGGGCGGCGCATGCTGCCGCTGATGTCGCCGGGATACACCAGGCGCAGCCATTCCAGCCGGGCCTCCGCCCTGTCGGACGAATTGGCTCGCCGGCTGGCGACGAAGGCGTCCAGCTCGGCCCAGGAGGGGAAGCCATATTCGCGCGCCACGCAGGACTGGGCGTCGTGCAGGCGCAGGGCCAGCGCCGCCAGGGCCGCGTCGTCCTTGCCATGGGCCGCCGGCAGGCCGGCCCGGAAGCGGCCGAGGGCGTCGGCGTCGCCGCGCCGGTACGACGCCAGCAGTTCCTTGGCCTGGCGTTTCAGCTGATCGATATGGGGATGGTCGGGAAGCGGTTTTGCCATGAGCGAACCTCCGTGCATGAGGCGCCGACGACCCGCAAATCCGGCTGCACAAAGGTCGGGTGCGACCGCGTGGGATATGGCCAGTGGGCTCAGCCCTTCCCGCGGGTCCGGTGGCGGCTTGGCGACCGCACGCCTGGACGATAGGGCAGGGGCCCCAGCGCGTCAACGGGCCCTTCAGCCGCGTGCCCTTCAGCCGCGCGCCCGCCAGCCGCCGACTTTACCCACCGCCCACCGGCAGCGGATCGCCCAGGCAATGCTCGATGGCGCGCGTGTCGTCGCAGCGGGGGGCGCCGGCGCGCAGGCGCTGGGTCAGGTCGCGCAGGCAGGTGGCGATGCCGCCGGCGCGGATGGCCAGGGGCGAGTCCAGGAAGGCGCGGTCCTTGTCGTGGTCGGCCAGGGCCAGGCCGAAGTCCAACTCCTGCTCCAGGCTTTGCGCCAGGTCGCCGGCCAGGCGGTCGCTGCCCACCGGGTCGCAGCGCTTGCCGCCCTTCTTGCGCGCCGCCGCGTGGGCCTGCACCACGGCGCGCCAATGGGCATCGCTGGCCATGACATAGGCGTAGGCCAAGGGGCTGTTGGGATAGGCGCTGCTGTAGGCGGCGTAGGCTTTGCCATACTCGCCCCGGCGATAGGCCCGGTCGCCCTGCGCCGCCAGGGCCCGCGCCGCCTTCATATCGGCGGGCGTCTGCCGCTGGCGGGCGGCATCGGCCTGGGCCAGGCGGTCGGCCCTGGCCGCGGGGGTGCCGGCGGGTGCGCTGGCGGCGGGCGGGGCATCGGCGGCCTGGGCGCCGCCAGCCATCGTCAAGGCGATCAAAGCGGCCAGCCAGCGAAGGCGTGTCGTCATATGTTCTTTTCCGCAGCGCTGGGGCGTCGCTCCCGTTTCCAGGGAGATCTTATCCGCCGTTTGCCTGAAATTGCCAAAGGGATTGCGGGGCTCCGTTCCCCCGCCCTTTATTCGCCTCCATGCCGGATGTTCCGCATACCCAACCGAAATAGGCGGCCAACCTATTGAAGAAATGGCAGTTTTTTCTATTGGTCCACGCCGCCCGCCCCGCCCGCCGTTAAAATCCTTTTATTTCCAGCCCCCGGCTTTGCCATCGAATTTTGATGGCCATCGGCTGTCTCCTCAGCATCGACCCATCCTGCCCGGAAGCGCCCCGTCGAGGGCCTTCCGGGTTTCGTTCGTGAGGAACATCCGCATGCTCGACGTCATCCTGCTCGCCCTGATGGTGGGGCTTTTCGGCCTGGGCGTGGCCTACGCCTACGCCTGCGAAAGGCTGTGACCACCATGTTCGACCTGATCCTGGGCGCGGCCGTTTCGGTCGGCCTGACCATCTACCTCGTCTACGTCCTGATCCGGCCCGAGCGCTTCTGAGCGCGGCCTCGCGTATGCGGAGACCTTACCCGTGACGTTCAACGGCATTCTACAGATCGCGCTGTTCGCGGCGATCATCCTGGTCCTGACGCGGCCCCTGGGCGGCTTCATGACCCGTGTCTTCAGTGGTGAGAACACCCTGCTCGGCCGCGTCTTCGGCCCCATCGAGCGCGCCATCTACCGCGTCTGCGGTGTCGATGCGACGGCGGAGCAGCACTGGCTGACCTATGCCGTCGCCATGATGCTGTTCAACCTGGTGGGCGCCCTGCTGCTGTACGCGCTGATGCGCTTCCAGGCCCTGCTGCCCTTCAACCCGCAGGGCCAGGCGGCGGTGGCGCCGGACCTGTCCTTCAACACCGCCATCAGCTTCGTCACCAACACCAACTGGCAGTCCTATGGCGGTGAGACCACCATGGGCTACCTGGTGCAGATGGCGGGCCTGACGGTGCAGAACTTCATGTCCGCCGCCACGGGCATCGTGCTGGCGCTGGCGCTGGTGCGCGGCTTCAGCCGGCGCGGCGCCCGCACCATCGGCAACTTCTGGGTAGACCTGACCCGGGCGACCCTCTACGTGCTGCTGCCCGCCTGCGTCGTCCTGACCCTGTTCTACGTCTGGCAGGGCGTGCCCCAGAACCTGGCCGCCTATACCGAGGCGACCACGCTGGAAGGGGCCAAGCAGATCATCGCGCAGGGCCCCGTGGCCTCGCAGCTGGCCGTGAAGATGCTGGGCACTAACGGCGGCGGCTTCTTCAACGCCAACTCCTCCCACCCGTTCGAGAACCCCAACGCGCTGGTCAACCTGGTGCAGATGCTGAGCATCTTCGCCATCGGCGCCGGCCTCACCAACGTCTTCGGCCGCATGGTGGGCAACGAGCGCCAGGGATGGGCCATCCTGGCCGCCATGGGCGCCATGTTCATCGTCGGCGTCGGCGTCTGCTACTGGGCCGAGTCCCAGGCCAACCCGCTGTTCGCCGGCCTGCCGGTGGACCAGACGGTCAGCGCCTTGTCGCCGGGCGGCAACATGGAGGGCAAGGAGGTGCGCTTCGGCATCGCCAACACCGCCCTGTTCGCCACCATCACCACCGACGCCTCCTGCGGCGCCATCAACGGCTGGCACGACAGCTTCATGCCCCTGGGCGGCATGGTGCCCATGGTCAACATGCTGCTGGGCGAGGTCATCGTCGGCGGCGTGGGCGCCGGCCTCTACGGCATCCTGCTGATGGCCATCATCGCCATGTTCGTGGCCGGCCTGATGGTGGGCCGCACGCCCGAGTACATCGGCAAGAAGCTGGAGGCCAAGGAGGTGAAGATGACGGTGCTGGCCATCCTGGCCATGCCGCTGGTCATCCTGGTGTTCAGCGCCATTTCCTCCGCCATTCCGGTGGGTGTCGCCGGTATCGCCAACAACGGCCCGCACGGCTTCTCGGAAATCTTCTACGCCTACTCCTCCGGTGCGGCGAACAACGGCAGCGCCTTCGGCGGCCTGTCGGCCAACACCCTTTGGTACAACGTGACCCTGGGCGTGACCATGTTCGTGGGCCGCTTCTTCATCATCATCCCGGCCCTGGCCATCGCCGGCGCCCTGGCGGCGAAGAAGTCCGTGCCCGCCTCCGCCGGCACCTTCCCCACCACCGGCCCGCTGTTCGTCAGCCTGCTGGTGGGCGTGATCCTGATCGTGGGCGGCCTGACCTACTTCCCCGCCGTGGCGCTGGGGCCGGTGGTCGAGCACCTGCAGATGATGGCCGGCACCACCTACTGACCCCCGGGTAGAAGCCTTGCATTGGCGTCATCCGTTCTTCGGAGATTTCGAGATGTCATCCCCTTCCATGTTCCACCCGGGGCAGCAGCCGGCGGCCCCCCAGCAGCCGGACGCACCGACCCGCCGGGGCACCAAGTCCGCGCTGCTGGATCCGGCTATCCTGGGCCCGGCGGTCACGGCCAGCTTCACCAAGCTGAACCCCGCCACCCTGGTGCGTAATCCCGTCATGTTCCTGGTGGCGGCGGTGGCGCTGCTGACCACCGTGCTGCTGGCGCGCGACCTGGCCACCGGCGCCCAGGGCACCGGCTTCTCCTTCCAGATCGTGCTGTGGCTGTGGTTCACGGTGCTGTTCGCCAACTTCGCCGAGGCGGTGGCCGAGGGCCGGGGCAAGGCCCAGGCCGACAGCCTGCGCAAGACCCGCACCGAGACGGTGGCCAAGCGCCTGACCGGCCCCATGGTCGCCAAGGGGGCGGCCGTCACCAGCTTTCAGACGGTGGGGGCCGCCGACCTGAAGGTGGGCGACCACGTGGTGGTCGATGCCGGCGACATCATCCCCAGCGATGGTGAGATCGTCGACGGCATCGCCACGGTGGACGAGTCCGCCATCACCGGTGAATCCGCGCCCGTCATCCGGGAGAGCGGCGGCGACCGCTCGGCCGTCACCGGCGGCACCCGCGTGCTGTCGGACCGCATCATCGTCCGCATCACGGCGGCGCAAGGCTCCACCTTCCTCGACCGCATGATCGCGCTGGTCGAG
This sequence comes from Nitrospirillum amazonense, assembly GCF_007828045.1. GTDB lineage: Bacteria > Pseudomonadota > Alphaproteobacteria > Azospirillales > Azospirillaceae > Nitrospirillum > Nitrospirillum amazonense_C. The sequence goes on from NZ_VITN01000004.1 coordinate 306,979, forward strand.
GGGGCGGAGCGGCAGAAGACCCCCAACGAGATCGCGCTCAACATCCTGCTGGTGGGCATGAGCCTGATCTTCATCCTGGCGGTCGTCACCATCCCGGGCTTCGCGGCCTATGCCGGCGGCACGGTGTCGGTGGTGGTGCTGGTGGCGCTGTTCGTCACCCTGATCCCCACCACCATCGGCGCGCTGTTGTCCGCCATCGGCATCGCCGGCATGGACCGCCTGGTGCGCTTCAACGTGCTGGCCATGTCCGGCCGCGCGGTGGAGGCGGCGGGCGACGTCGATACCCTGCTGCTGGACAAGACCGGCACCATCACCCTGGGCAACCGCCACGCGGCGGAGTTCATCCTCGTCTCGGGCGTCACCGACAAGGAACTGGCGGAGGCCGCGCAGCTGTCGTCCTTGAGCGACGAGACGCCGGAGGGCCGTTCCATCGTCGTGCTGGCCAAGGAGAAGTACGGCCTGCGCGGCAAGGACATGGGGGCCCTGAACGCCCGCTTCGTCCCCTTCGCCGCCCAGACACGCATGAGCGGCGTGGATCTGGACGGCGGGGTGCAGATCCGCAAGGGTGCCGTGGACGCCGTGCTGCGCCACGTGGCGGCCCTGCGCGGCAGCCAGCCGGTGCGCCATCCGGAGCTGGAGGCCATCACCGAGCGCATCGCCAAGGCCGGCGGCACGCCGCTGGCCGTGGTGCGCAACGACCGGGTGCTGGGCGTCATCTACCTGAAGGACATCGTCAAGGGCGGCATCCGCGACCGCTTCGCCGAGCTGCGCCGCATGGGCATCCGCACGGTGATGATCACGGGCGACAACCCGCTGACCGCCGCCGCCATCGCGGCCGAGGCGGGGGTGGACGACTTCCTGGCCCAGGCCACGCCGGAGGACAAGCTGGCCCTGATCCGCAAGGAACAGGCAGAGGGCCGCCTGGTCGCCATGTGCGGCGACGGCACCAACGACGCCCCGGCCCTGGCCCAGGCGGACGTGGGTGTGGCCATGAACACCGGCACCCAGGCCGCCCGCGAGGCCGGCAACATGGTGGACCTGGACAGCGATCCCACGAAGCTGATCGAGATCGTGGGCATCGGCAAGCAGCTGCTGATGACCCGCGGCGCATTGACGACCTTCTCCATCGCCAACGACGTGGCCAAGTACTTCGCCATCATCCCGGCGATGTTCGCGGGGCTGTACCCGGCGCTGAACGCGCTGAACATCATGCACCTGGCCACACCGCAGTCGGCCATCCTGTCGGCCATCATCTTCAACGCCCTGGTCATCATCGCGCTGATCCCGCTGGCCCTGAAGGGCGTGCGCTACCGCGCCCTGCCGGCCGCCAGCCTGTTGTCGCGCAACATGCTGGTCTACGGCCTGGGCGGCATCATCATCCCCTTCATCGGCATCAAGGCCATCGACATGGTCGTGACCGCCGTCGGCCTGGCCTAAAGGAGGCCCAGCAGCCATGCTCAAGCAAATCCGCCCGGCCCTTTCGCTGGCCGTCTTTTTCACCATCGTCTGCGGCCTGATCTATCCCCTGGGCATGACCGGCATCGCCCGCGTCCTCTTCCCCAGCCAGGCCAACGGCAGCCTGATCACCGCCAAGGACGGCACGGTCGTCGGGTCCACCCTGATCGGCCAGAACTTCACGTCGGAGAAGTATTTCTGGGGCCGCCCGTCGGTGACCACCGACACCGACCCCAACGACAGCACCAAGACGGTGGCCGCCCCCTACAACGCCGCCAACTCCATGGGCTCCAACTTGGGTCCCACCTCCAAGGCCCTGGTGGACCGCATCGCCGGCGACGCGGAGAAGTACGGCGCCACCAAGGATCATCCGGTGCCGGTGGATCTGGTCACGGCCTCGGCCAGCGGCCTGGACCCCGACATCTCGCCCGCCGGCGCCTATTACCAGGTGGCGCGCGTGGCCAAGGCCCGGGGGATGACCGAGGCCGCCGTGCGCGCCTTGGTGGACGCCCACGTCGAAGGCCGCCTGTTGGGCCTGATCGGGGAGCCGCACGTGAACGTCCTGGCGCTGAACCGCGCCCTGGACGCGGCGCATCCGTGAGTAAGTTCTTGTCCTGAAAGGTTAAAGGCTCGCCGTTCCTGGATCGTTGGCGCTATTGTCGCCAGGGATCCCGGGCGGCGGCCTTTGCCGTTTGTACCGCCTCTGAAAGACTGCTGTGAGCCACGACCACACCAACCGCCCATCGCCGGATGCCCTGCTGAGCCAGGCCATGCAGGAGCGCCGGGGCAAGCTGCGCATCTACCTGGGTGCCGCCCCGGGTGTGGGCAAAACCTATCAGATGCTGGAAACGGCACGGCAGCTGAAGGCGGAAGGCGTGGACGTGGTGGTGGGCGTGGTGGAAACCCACGGCCGGCGCGAGACGGAGGCTATGCTGGCCGGGCTGGAGGTCGTGCCCCGCCGGGTGCTGGAATACAAGGGCCGCACCCTGGAGGAGATGGACATCGACGCCCTGCTGCGCCGCCGTCCCCGCCTGGCCCTGGTGGATGAGCTGGCCCACACCAACGCGGCGGGCAGCCGCCACGCCAAGCGCTATTCCGATGTGGAGGAGCTGCTGGCCGCCGGCATCGACGTGCTGACCACGCTGAACATCCAGCACGTGGAAAGCCTGAACGACGTGGTGGCGCAGATCACCCGCATCCGCGTGCGCGAGACGGTGCCGGATAGCGTGCTGGAGATGGCGGACGAGATCGAGGTCATCGACCTGCCGCCGCAGGACCTGATCAAGCGCCTGAACGAGGGCAAGGTCTATATCCGCGAGCAGGCGCAGCGGGCGCTGAAACACTATTTCTCCCCCGGCAACCTGACGGCCCTGCGCGAACTGGCGCTGCGGCGGACGGCTCAGCGGGTGGACGACCAGATGCTGTCCTACATGCAGCGCCACGCCATCCAGGGCCCCTGGGCGGCGGGCGACCGCGTGCTGGTCTGCGTGTCGGAGGACAAGACCGCCGGCGGCCTGGTGCGCTATGCCAAGCGCCTGGCCGACCGGCTGAAGACCCGCTTCACCGCCCTGTATGTGGAAACCGCGCGCACCCAGCGCCTGACGGAGGCGGCGCGCGACCGCATCGCCGACACGCTGCGCCTGGCGGAGCAGCTGGGGGGCGAGGCCATCACCGTGCCCGGCCGCACCATCGCTGCCGACGTGCTGGGCTACGCCCGCGCCAACAACTTCACCCACATCATCATCGGCAAGTCCGAACGGCCGCGCTGGTTCGAGATCGTGCACGGCTCGGTGGTGCACGAGCTGGTGCGCAAGGCCGGCACCATCTCCGTCCACGTCATCGCCGGTGATGCGGTGGAGGCGGATGAGATCCCGCCCAAGATGGTGCGCACCCGCCCGGAATCCAGCGGCCTGGCGTGGCAGCCCTACGGCGTGGCGACGCTGATGGTGGGCCTGGCCACCGTGATGGGTAGCCTGCTGGGCAACACCATGGACGTGCGCAACCTGTCGCTCGTCTACATCGCGGCCGTCCTGGCCAGCGCCATCCTGCACGGCTACGGCCCCTCGCTGTTCGCCTCCTGCCTCAGCGTGCTGGCCTACAACTTCTTCTTCCTGCCCCCGCTGTACACCTTCACCATCCGCGACCCGTCCAACGTGGTGGCGCTGGTGTTCTTCACCATCGTCGCCGTCTTCACCAGCCGCCTGACGGCGCGGGTGAGGGAACAGGCGACCATCGCCGCCAACCGCGCCCGCATCACGGCCCAGATGTTTTCTTTTGCGCGCAAGCTGGCCGGCATCGGCGAGATGGAGGATTTGCTGTGGGCCACCACCCACCAGGTGGCACTGCTGCTGAAGGTGCGCGTCGTGCTGCTGATGCCCGACGACCATGGCGCGCTGGAGGTGCGGGCGGGCTATCCGCCGGAAGACCAGGTGGGCGAGATGGATCTGGCCGCCGCGCGTTGGGCCTATGACAACGCCAAGCCGGCGGGGCGCGGCGCCCCGACGCTGCCGGGCACCCAGCGCCTGTTCCTGCCGGTTCGCACGGAACGCGGCGTGGTGGCGGTGGTGGGCGTGGATACCGACGACCCCGGCCCCATCCTGACACCGGACCAGCGCCGCCTGCTGGACGCCATCATGGACCAGGCGGCCGTGGCCATCGAGCGGGTGAAGCTCGTGCAGGACATCGACAAGGCCCGGCTGGAGGGGGAGACGGAACGCCTGCGCTCCGCCATGCTGACCTCGCTGTCGCACGATTTGCGCACGCCGCTGGCCGCCATCATCGGCACCGCCACCACCCTGAAGGCGGACTCCTTGGCGTCTGGGGGCGAGGGGCTGGAGCCCGCCACCCGCGCCCAGCTGACCGGCGACCTGCTGGTGGAGGCGGAGCGCATGGGCCGCTTCGTGCGCAACCTGCTGGACATGACGCGGCTGGAGGCCGGGCTGGATATCCGCCGCGAGCCGACGGACCTGGTGGACGTGGTGCACACCGCCACCCAGCGGGCCAAGCCCGTCCTGGCCGGCCGTCCGCTGGACCTGGACCTGGCGGCCGACCTGCCGCTGGTGCGTACCGATTACCTGCTGCTGGAACAGGTGCTGTTCAACCTGCTGGACAACGCCGCCAAGTATTCCGGGCCCGAGGCGCGGGTGGCGGTGTCGGCGGCGCGGCGGCACAACCATGTCGTCATCCGCGTGATGGATGAGGGCGTGGGCATTCCGCCCGACAGCCTGGAGCGTATCTTCGACAAGTTCTACCGGGTGGAGGCGCGGGACCACCGCCAGGCCGGCACCGGCCTGGGGCTGGCCATCTGCCGCGGCTTCATGACGGCCCTGGGCGGCACCATCAAGGCCGCCAACCGCACGGACAAGACCGGCGCCGTGTTCGAATTGACGCTGCCCACCGATGACGCGCTTGATGCCTGGATGTTGGAATAGAGTTGAGATCATGAGCAAACCCCATCGCATCCTGGTGATCGAGGACGAGGTGGCCATCCGCCGCCTGCTGCGCGCCGTGCTGGCGCCCCAGGGCTGGACCTTGGTGGAAGCGGCGACGGCGCAGGAGGGGCTGGTGCAGGCCCGCCTGCCGGGCGTGGACCTCATCCTGCTGGATCTCGGATTGCCCGATGGCGACGGCCTGGACCTGGTGGGCAAGCTGAAGGCCGAGCGCCCCACGCCCATCATCATCCTGTCCAGCCGCGACCAGGAGGAGGACAAGGTGGCGGCGCTGGACCTGGGGGCCGATGACTACGTCACCAAGCCCTTCGGCACGGCGGAGCTGATGGCCCGCATCCGGGCGGCCCTGCGCCACGCCGTGCAGCAGCAGGGCGGCCGGTCGGTGGTGAACGCCGGCGGGCTGGCCATCGACCTCATCAACCGGCAGGTCACGCGGGGTGAGGAAAAGCTGCACCTGTCGCCCACGGAGTTCGACCTGCTGCGTTTCCTGGCGGCGCACGCCGGCAAGATTCTGACCCACCGGCAAATCCTCAAGGAAGTCTGGGGCCCCGCCAAGGAAGACGAGGTACAGTACTTGCGGGTCTATATCCGCATGTTGCGCCAGAAGATTGAAAGCGACCCCAACGCACCGGGAATCATTCAGACGGAACCCGGCATCGGCTACCGCCTGGTCATTAGTGACGAATCCCTTTGATTCAATAGGGATCTTAAGGAAACGAATCATGGACGGGCATCCATACCCTGCGGGCAGGCGCGTTATGCTGTCGCAGTTGGGGCTTCCCAAAGGCCCCGAGATCGCTTATTTGACGGCCATCGGTCACCAGTACGGTTGTTTTCATGCTCCGCTCCAGCGTGGCGTCCCGATGGGCCTTCGCCGCTCCCAAGGTCGCTGACGTCATGGCGTCGATCTCATCCGATCCGTCATCCGCCCCCGCCGGCGCCGGTTCCTCCCTGGCGCCGTCCTCCGTCGGGCTGGGCCTCACGGTGGCCTCCAAGGACGCCGTCCTGAAGGAAATCGCCCTGCGCATCGCCGCCGCCGGCGCGCTGGACGTGGGCGCCGTCCTGGACGACCTGCGCGCCCGTGAGGCGCTGGGCTCCACCGGCGTGGGCGCCGGCATCGCCATCCCGCACGCCCGCTTCAGTAGTATCACCCGCCCCATCGGCGCCTTCGTCCGCCTGGCCAAACCGGTGGAGTTCGAGGCCATCGACGGCGCGCCCGTGGACTTGGTCTTCGGCCTGCTGACCCCCGTCCATTGCGGCAACGCCCATCTGCAGGCCCTGGCCCGCATCAGCCGCGCCCTGCGCACCCCCGGCCTGGCCGCCACCCTGCGCGCGGCACCGGACGCCGTTTCCCTGCACGCCCTGGTCGCGCCCATCCTGGATGCCGGCGCCGCCTGCTGAGGTCACCGTTCTTTCCGGGACACATGCGGCCGCCGAATTGACCCGCATCAAGGACGCGCCCCGGTCTTAAGCCCACTATGGCGACATCCCAACCGGAGGATGCCGTCATGGCCGCGCCCGCCCCGACCCTAGAGATTTTCAAGCCCACCGCCGTCCGCCAGATCATGACGCCCGGCGTCCTGACCGTTCGCCCGGACACGCCCCTGGTTGACGCCCTGCGCCTAATGGTGCGCAACCGCATCAGCGGCTTGCCCGTGGTGGAGGACGACGTTGCCGCCGACGGTGGCGGCTGCCGCGTCGTCGGCGTCCTGACCGAGGGCGACCTGATGCGCCGGGCCGAAACGGGGACCGAGGTCCACGACCGCTGGTGGCAGCGCATGTTCACCACCCCGGGCGATCAGGCGGACCAGTACAGCAAGATGCACGGCCGCCGGGTGGAGGAGGTGATGACCCGCGACGTCCTGACCGTGGACGTGGACGACGATATCGCCACCGCCGTCACCCTGATGGATGGCCGCAAGGTGAAGCGCCTGCCGGTGCTGGCCCACGGCCACCTGGCCGGTGTCATCAGCCGCGCCGACGTGGTGCGGGCCCTGCTGCACACCTTCGACCTGGCCACCCCTCAGGGGGAGGAACCGCCGTTGCTGGACGCGGAGATCCGCTACCGCCTGCTGATGGAACTGGCTGACAAGCGCTGGTGGGCCGACAGCCGTGTGGACGTGGCCGTGGAGAATGGCATCGTCACCCTGACCGGCGCCGTCTACGACGCCCGGGTGGCCCAGGCGTTCCGCGTGGTGGCGGAGAACGGCCCCGGCGTGCGGGAGGTGCGTGACCATCTGGTGGTGGCCGAGGGCCTGCCCGGCTGGGCCGGCGTCGACAACGCCTTCGTGGCGTGAGGCAGCTTTCGCCGTCCGACCCGGCAGCTTTTGACCGGCGATACCCGTTCTTCCCGGTGTCGCCGGCTGGGGAGGCCCCGGGAATCGGGGGCTTGGCTTTGGCTTAAAAGCTGCATGTTTGTCGTTCATCACTCGCCGATAGATTTGCGGGAGGGGAACGATGAAAATGATGCCTGTCGTCAATTGTGGGGTCTCGGTCGGTATCAACCATCCGGGGCCGCCCGGCGACGACACCGCCGCCCGGCAATCGGCGCTGAACCAGATTTTCGAGGTCAGCGATACCGACAAGGATGGCGTCCTGAGTGCCGTGGAGGTGGAGGCCGCTGTCGGCAGCGGCCAGGGCGCCAAGGCCGATGCCGATGCGCTGTATGGGAAATTGAGCGCGGATGGCACGCAGGCGGTGGACCGTCAGCGCTTCATGTCCAGCTTTCCCAGCGGCGGCCTGAATGGCCCCACCCTGTACCTCCTGGCCCAGACCAAGGACATGGCCGACCATGGCTATGTCGAAACCCGGCATCTGGTGTCCCTGGTTAATCCGGAGACGGGGGAGGAAGATGGCGGGGAATACCCCTGGATACCGCCGGAGAAGACCGACCCCGGCGGCCCTATCGCCCGCGCCAGCCTGGACATGATGTACGGCACCTTCGGGCAGGTGGTGAACGACGCCGGCAAGGACATGCTGAGGCAGATGCGGGACAACGAGGCCTTCCTGCCGTGACCGGCGCCGGCGGGGCGCCGTGCCGGCTCGCCCCCGTCAAACCGTGCCCTGTTGACATTAAGCTGATTACTCATACAAATGGGCGCGGATGTTAGCGCTATCACCCGCGGCGGCGGCCGCGCGATGGCGCCAGAATAAACAAGGGCCCGTTGTGATACGGGAGGCGGGCCCGGGGAGAACAGCGTGATGCCACGAAGCTGCGGCCGCGTCCTGGCGCTGACGGCGCTTCTCGCCGTCCTGTCCACCGGCGCGGGGGCGGAACAATTGCCCCTGGTATCCGGCTGGCGGGTCCACCGGGGTGAGGCCACCGGGGCCGAGGCCGTGGCCTTCGATGATAAGGACTGGCGGCCGGTCACCGTTCCCCATGACGCTTCCATCGACGACCATGCCGATGGCACGCCGCCCTTCGACGCGCAGGCGGTCGCCGGGCAGGATTCCGGTTACCTGCCGGGGGGGCAGGCCTGGTATCGCCGGCATCTGGTGCTGGACGCGGCGCAGGCGGCCCGTGTCGTCCGCCTGACGTTCGAGGCGGTCTACATGGATGCCGACATCTGGCTGAATGGCCAGCCGGTGGCGCGGCATCGCTATGGCTACACCGCCTTCAGCCTGGACCTGACGGGCAAGGTACGCCCCGGCGACAATGTCATCGCCGTGCGGGTCAACCATCCCGACCCGTCGTCGCGCTGGTACGCCGGCACTGGCCTGATCCGCCCGGTCAGCCTGGACATCCTGGACCCCGTCCACCTCGATCCGGAGGGCACGGCCATCACCACGCCGATGGCGACGGCGGAGCGGGGGGAGGTGGCGGTGCGGTCGGCGGTGGTGAACCGGTCGGCCCGCGCGGCGACGGTCGAGCTGCTGTCCCAGGTGGTGGCGGCCGACGGCACCGTGGTCGCCCAGGCGCGGCGGACGCTGCCGGTGGCGGCCAAGGCCCACGCGGATCTGGACCAGCCGCTGGTGGTGGACCGGCCGGCGCTGTGGTCCCCCGACGCGCCCAATCTCTACACCCTGGTGCTGCAGGTGCGCGTGGGCGGCGCGCTGAAGGATGAGCGGCGTACCCGCTTCGGCATCCGCACCATCACCGTCGACGCGCGCCAGGGCCTGCGCATCAACGGGCGGAAGGTGGTGCTGAAGGGCGGCAACATCCACCACGACAATTACATGATCGGCGCCGCCGGTCTGCCGGACGCGGACGCGCGCAAGGTCGCGCTGATGAAGGCAGCCGGCTACAACGCCATCCGCAGCGCCCACAACCCCGCCAGCCAGGCGACGCTGGACGCCGCCGACGCGTTGGGCATGCTGGTCATCGACGAGGCGTTCGACGCCTGGGACAAGCCCAAGCGCGCCCAGGACTACGCCCGTTTCTTCGCGCAAGACTGGGCGGCCGACCTGGACAGTCTGGTGGTCAGCGGCCGCAACCATCCCAGCGTGCTGTTCTGGAGCATCGGCAACGAGATACCGGAGCAGGGGACCCAGCAGGGGGCGGAAACGGGTCGGCGGCTGGCCGAGCGCGTGCGCCGCCTGGACCCCACCCGCCCCGTGACCCAGGCGGTCAGCATCGACGGGCCGGACAACGCCCGCCAGTTCGCCGTGCTGGACGTGGCGGGCTACAACTACCGCGCCCACCTGTTCGGCCCGGATCATGCGCAGTTCCCCGACCGGGTCATGCTGACCACGGAGTCCACGCCCAAGGACGCCTTCCAGTACTGGCGGCCTGTGGAAACCATGCCCTGGGTCATCGGCGATTTCGTCTGGACGGCGGTCGATTACATCGGTGAGGCCGGCATCGGCTGGATGGGCTACAGCCAGGATTGGCAGCAGCTGGCGCCCTATCCCTGGACCCTGGCCTATTGCGGCGAGATCGACGCCACGGGTCGCAAGCGGCCGGCGGCGTATTACCGCGAGGTGCTGTGGAAGACGGGCATCGACCCCATTTCCGCCTTCGTCCGCCAGCCGCCGGGGACGGAGGATCTGCCCGACCGCCATTACTTCCCCATCCAGCCGCCGCACCTGGACTGGTCGCTGGATGATGTCCATCCCAGCTGGACCTGGCCGGGGCAGGAGGGCAAGCCGCTGGAGGTGGTGGTCTATTCCGAGTTCCCGGAGGTGGAGCTGTTCCTGAACGACCGTAGCCTGGGCCGCCGTCCGGTGGGCGTGGACAGCGAGTACAAGGCGACCTTCCAGGTCCCCTACGCGCCCGGCCGCCTGGTCGCCGTGGGCTATCGCGACGGCCAGCCGGCGGGGCGGTGGGAACTGCGCACCGCCGGCGTGCCCGTCCAGGCGCGGCTGTCGCTGGACCGGTCGATGGTGCGGGCCAATGGCGCGGATTTGGCCTATCTGACGGTGGAACTGGCCGATGCCGATGGGACGCCCGTCTATGCGCGGGATGCCGACCGCCTGGTGACCGTGCGGGTCGCGGGCGCCGGCGCGCTGGCCGGTTTGGGCAATGGCGACCCGCAGGACGCCGGCAGCTTCCAGGCGGACGAGCGGCGCACCTTCCACGGGCGGGTGGTCGCGGCGGTGCGGGCCGGGACCCAGGCCGGCGCCATCACCGTGGATGTCGCCCTTCCCGGCCTGCCGCCGCAGCGCGTCACATTGAACGCCGTCGCCCCTTGAGGCGGCGGGAACAGGGGTGGTCATGCGCGTTCGACGCTTTCTGGCGGTGTCCTTGTTCTGCGGCGGCATCCTGGCCGCTGCTGGGGCCGCTGCCGGTGCCGCTGCCGGCGCTGGGACCGCCGCCGATGTGACCTTGCCGCCGCCGCCCTTCGGCCTGTCCGACGTGCACGTCGGGCCCGTCGCGGACCAGCGCGTGGCATGGTGGCGGCAGGCCCGCCTGGGCCTGTTCATCCACTTCGGCGTCTATTCGGTGCTGGGTCATGGCGAATGGGCCATGTTCAGCGAGCATATTCCCAGGAACGACTACGCGAAGCTGGCGGAGGGCTTTCATCCCGATCCCGGGGCCCCTGCCGAATGGGCGAAGGTCGCGCGGCAGTCGGGCATGAAGTACATGGTTCTGACGGCCCGCCACCACGACGGCTTCTCTATCTTCGCCTCGCGGGCCAATGATTTCAACGTCGCCACCCGCAACAACGGGCAGGACGTCGTCAGAAACTACACGGACGCGGCCCGCCGCGAAGGGCTGCGTGTCGGGCTGTATTATTCACCGTTGGACTGGCGGTTCCCGGGATACTTCATGCCGGACCTGTACCTGGATTCGGCGGAGGCGATGCGCGACCAGTATCACCGCGAGGTTGAGCAGCTGGCGACGGACTACGGCAAGATAGACCTGCTTTGGTACGACGGCGGCGGCGAGCAATGGCTGGGCTTCGGCGGCCTGGAGTTCGACGGCGCCAAATGGGCCTCACGCGACCGGGGCAAGCCCTATGCGGGGCGATTTTCCTGGCGGGACGCGGAGGTCGACCAACGTTTGCACCAGTTGCAGCCGGACATCCTGGTCAATGACCGCACATCGGTTCCCGGCGATTGGCGAACCCGTGAAAACGCGGCCAACCTGGGGGGCTTCGACGATGTCCAACCCTGGGAGTTGTGCATCACCCTGGCCGGTACCTGGGGATACCAGCCGGGGGCGACGCCGCGGTCGCTTGATGACCTGGTTCGCTTGCTGGTCCAGACCGCGACCCGTGACGGCAACCTTCTGGTGAACGTCGGCCCGGCGCCGGATGGGCACATCCCCCCGGACCAGATCGCCCGCCTGGGGGAACTGGGCGGCTGGCTGCGAAAATATGGCCGGGCCATATACGGGACGCGGGGCGGGCCCTTCCTGCCGACGGCGACCCTGGGGTCCACCCGCGTGGCCAGCACCGTGTTCCTGCATCTGCTGGGCGGGGAAGGCGACCGCCTTCCCACGACCATCACGGTCCCGGCGTTCCCCGGCGGGCCGGCGCTGCTGCGGGCGCGGTTGGTCGGGACGGGTGACAGCGTGACGGTGAGCAAGGGGAAGGGCGGCACCGACATCCGCATTCCCCCGGGGGCGTCGCGGAACGGCGTCGCCATTGTCGAGCTGTCCTATGACGGCCCGGTCATGGGGCTGGCCCCACGGCCCCTGTGACCCCGCTTTTCAGGGGACGCGGACGCGACACCTCCATGAACAAACAACGACAGGGATGGCCATGCGCTCACCATTGAAGGATTTCATGTCCAGGCGTTTCCTGCCGGCCATCGGCATGGCGCTGGCGCTCACCTCGGCGGCCCGGGCCGATACCGTGGTGCGGAAGCTGGACGATACCGGCGCGCTGGCCTTGCGCACCGAGCGCGGCGTCCTCACCCTCGAACCCTGGCAGGACGGCATCATCCAATCCGGCTGTCATCGGCCACCCGGGGGCCCACCCCGGTGACGTCGCCTTCCATGTGAATGAGACGCCCGATGCCTATGTGCTGACCACCACGCGGTTGCATGTCCGCGTCGCCAAGCGGACGGCGGCCGTGACCTTCCTGGATGCCAAGGACCATGTGATCCTGGAGGAAGGGGATCGTGACGCCGGGGTGGGGGCCACCCAATGGTTCAAGACCGCGACGCCGGTTTATGGGCTGGGGCAGCACCAGAACGGGCTGCTGGACTACAGCGGCCACACCATCCACCTGCAGCAGGCCAATACCGACGTGGGCATTCCCATGCTGGTGTCGCCCACGGGCTTCGGCCTGCTGTGGAATAACGCCTCCGTCACCGATGTCGATGTCGCCACCGGCAAGGCGCCGCTGGGCATCCGGTCCGAGGCGGGCCCCGGCATCGACTACCACTTCATCCTGGGTCCCAAGCTGGACGACGTGGTCGCGGGCTATCGCGCGCTGACCGGGGACGTGCCCCTGATGGCCCGCTGGACCTGGGGCATGTGGCAATCCAAGGAGCACTACAGCACCCAGGATGAACTGGTCGCCATCCCACGCCGGTACCGGGACATGGGTGTGCCCATCGATGCCGTGGTGCAGGATTGGCAGTATTGGGCGCCCGGCCAGTGGGGCAGCCACCGGTTCGAGGCGTCGCGCTATCCCGACCCCAAGTCCATGGTCGGGGCGATCCATGACCTGCACGTCCACACCATCATCTCGGTGTGGCCGCGCTTCGACCTCGGCACCGCCAACCTCGCGGAACTGGACCAGGCGGGCGCGGCCTTCCCGGACACCTTCAACAACGTCTACCCGGCCGGCGTCGGCCGCTGGTACGACGCCTGGAACCCCAAGGGCCGGGAGATTTACTGGTCGCAGGTCATGCGGAACCTGGGCGTCCTGGGCTTCGACGGCTGGTGGCTTGATGGGGACGAGGCCGAGCTGGGCGGCCAGACCGGCGAGATGCGGGAGCAGCTGACCGCCGCCGGCCCCGGCATCGTCGTCAACAACAGCTTCCCCCTGATGCACACCGGGGGCGTCCATGACGGCATGCGGCGGGATCAGCCGGACAAGCGGGTGTTCATCCTGTCCCGCTCCGCCTATGCCGGCCAGCAGCGCAACGGTGTCATCACCTGGTCGGGGGACACCCACGCCAGTTGGGAGACGCTGGCCAAGCAGATCCCGGCGGCGCTCAATTTCTCGTTGAGCGGTGAGCCCTACTGGTCGGCGGACATCGGCGGGTTCTTCAGCCCGGACCCGGCGAAGGACCAGGCCTATGCCGAGCTGTTCGTGCGCTGGCACCAGTTCGGCGTCTTCAATCCCATGTTCCGCATCCATGGGGCGGGGCAGGGCAAGGAGATCTGGAATTTCGACCCGGCGATCCAGAAGATCCTGATCGACGACGTCAGGCTGCGCTATCGCCTGCTGCCCTATATCTATTCCCTGTCCTGGGACGTGCTGAGCCATCGCGGGACGATGATGCGGGCGTTGGCCTTCGACTTCCCCGACGATGCCGATGCCCTGCGCGTCACCGACCAGTACATGTTCGGCAAGGCGTTCCTGGTGTCGCCCGTGCTGCAGGCGGGGGCCACGACGCGCCGCGTCTACCTGCCGGGCGGCGGCCGGTGGTTCGACTTCTGGACGGGCGCCGCCCAGGCCGGCGGCCGGTGGGTGGACGCGAAGGCGGACCTGGCGACGCTGCCGCTGTTCGTCCGCGCGGGCAGCATCGTGCCGCTGGGCCCCGTCAAGGCCTATGCCGACGCCCCCAGCGACGAACCGCTGGAGCTGCGCGTCTACCCCGGCCGTGACGCCGCGTACGAACTGTATGACGACGAGGGCGACGGCTATGGCTACCAGGCCGGCAAGCGCGCGGTCATTGCCATGGCCTGGTCGGACACGCAGCGCCGCCTGACGATCCAGGCGCGGGACGGCGCCTTCCCGGGCATGGCGCCGTCCATGAGCTTCCGCGTCGTCTGTGGTGCCGCGACGGGGGCGGCGGACGCCAAGACCATCGTCTACACCGGGGCCGCCGTCACCGTTCCGCTGCCGCGCTGCGAGTGATGACGGCCCCTCTTCACGGGCTGGTCGCTCAGGCGGCCATCAACCTCTCGGCCTTCCGCGCCGCCTGCACCTTGGGGCGCTGGCCCACGCGGGTGAAGAAGGCGGCGACCTTGGGATGGGCGGCGAGGTCGATGCCGACCTGGCCCGCCCATCCCAGCACCACATAGGCATAGGCGTCGGCCACGGTGAAGGTCTCGCCCGTCAGGTAGGTGCGGCCATCGGCCAGCGTCCGCTCCAGGTGGGTGAAGCGGCGGTCCAGGTTCTGCTTGGCCACCGCCTTGTAGTCGTCCGGCGTGGCCGGGTTGAACAGCGGGCTGAAGCCCTTGTGCAGTTCCGTGGCGATGAAGTTCAGCCACTCCTGCACCTTGTAGCGTGCCACGCTGCCGGCGGCGGGGATCAGGCCGCTGGCGGGGGCCCGGTCGGCCAGATACTGCACGATCACCGCGCCCTCGGTCAGCAGGCTGCCGTCGTCCAGGATCAGCGCCGGGACGGAGCCCTTGGGATTGATTTCCAGGAAGTTGGCGCCCGTCTCCGTCACCTTGGTCTTCAGGTCCACCGCCTCGATGCCGATGTCGAGGCCGGCCTCCAGGGCCACGATATGCGGGGAGAGCGAGCAGGCGCCGGGCTTGTAGTAGAGCTTCATGGAATTTCCTCTGCCATTTCTGGGCCCTGGGTCCAGGGCCGCCCTTGGGAAGTGTGACGAGGGGTCCATTCCTAAGGGCGGCGCTGCCGGATGCCAAGCGGCGAAATGGCCGCGCTCACCGCCCCCTTACTGCCCGGAATCACCCGCCACCAGCGCGGCGATGACCTGGTCCAGCGAGGTTTCCCCTTTCAGGGCGTGGGCGCCGGCGTCGCGGAACTCGATCCACCCCTCGTTGAAGCCGTCCAGCATGCGCATGCGGGGGCCCGGGTGCCGCATGCCTTGGGCGCGGAACTGCGCCTCCCAGCTCGCCCGCGGCACGACCAGGGCGGTCACCGGACGGCCCAGCGCCTGGGCGAAGGCCTGGGCCAGATCGTTGGGGGAAACCCGGACGGGCCCCTCCAGGTCCACCACGCGCAGGCCGGCCCACGTCTCTTGCAGCAGGCGGGCGGCGGTACGGCCCACGTCCCGGGTGGCGACCAAGGGGAACGGGTGGTCCAGCGGCTGCAGGTGGCTGTGCAGCACGCCCGTCTCGCGCGCGGCGGCCACGTCCCAGGCGGCGTTTTCCATGAACCAGCCGGGGCGCAGGAAGGTGATGGGCAAGCCCAGGGCCGCCAGCCGCCGTTCGCTCAAGGTGTGCTGGCTCAGCAGGTTGTCGTGCGGGGCGTCGGCGCCGATGGTGGACAGGCTGACCACCCGCTGCGGCCGGGCGGCCGCCAGCGCCGTGGCCACCGCCTCGATGATGCTTCGGGTGGCGGGGTAGCCCGGCTCGGGATCGAAGTTGGGCGGCAGCAGGACGAAGACGGCGGTGGCACCCTGGAAGGCCCGGGTCAGGGCGGCAGTGTCCTCCATGGTCGCCTGGACCACCTCGCAGTCCTTGGCCGCCCAGGCGGCACCCTTGGCGGCGTCGCGCACGACGGCGCGGACCGGCAGGCCCGCCGCCAGCAGCGCCTCGGCCACCGCGCCGCCGACCTTACCCGTGATGCCGGTGATGACGTACATGATCCTCTCCTCGATCCGATGCCGGCCGCAGGGGCCGCTGCCCTGTTTTAGGCGCGGGAGGAATTTGAATCAGGCGCATCCTTGTCAGTAGAAAGATGATCTATAATCACTGTGGCTTGAGCCGTGGGAAAGAGGGAAGGCGATGGGCTTCGACGCGCGTCTGTTGACCGGAATCGGCGTGCTGGCCGCCGTGGTGGAGACGGGGAACTTCGTGCGCGCGGGTGAGGTGCTGGGCCTGACGCCCTCGGGCGTCAGCCGCGCCGTCGCCCGGCTGGAGGCGCGCGTGGGGGTGCGCCTGTTCGATCGCAGCCCCCGCGCCGTGACCCTGACGGAGGAGGGGCGGCGCTTCCACGCCCAGGTGACGCCCCTGCTGGCGGGGCTGGAGGAGGCGGCGCTGGACGCGGCCGGGGCGGCGGCCACGGTGGACGGGCGCCTGCGCGTCTCCGTCGATCCCTGGTTCGCCCGCATGGTGCTGGCGCCCCGCCTGCCGGACTTCACGGCGCGCTATCCGGGGCTGGTCCTGGACATGACGGTCAGCAACCACCGGGAGGAGATGATGGCCGGCGTGGACGTGGCGGTGCGCTTCGGCCCGCCGGACGTGGCCTCCCTGATCGCGCGCAAGCTGCTGGAGACGCGGGTGCTGACCTGCGCCGCGCCGGGCTATCTGGCGCGCCGCGGCACGCCGATGGCGCCCCGGGATCTGGAGGGGCATGAGGGCGTGCTGTTCCGCAACCCTCAGACGGGCCTGCCCTTCGGCTGGGAATTCCATCGCGGCGCGGAGCGGGTGACGGTGGCGGTGGCCGGCCGGGTGGTGATGGACGATCCGTCCGTGGCGGTGGCGGCCTGCGTCGCCGGGCAGGGGGTGTTCCAAAGCTTCGAGCTGGGCCTGGGCCCCTGGCTGGCGTCCGGCCAGCTGGTGCAGGTGCTGCCCGACTGGGCGGAGGAGCGCTATCCCCTCTACGCCTATCATCCCAGCCGCCACCTGCCGCCGGCCAAGGTGCGGGCCTTCCTGGATTTTGTGCAGGAGGTGGCGGCGGGGGCCTGACACCCCGCCGCCCCACGCACCTTACGGTGTCGCCACGTGCCAGGCGCCGTTCGCCAGGCCGTCGCCGGTGATGTCGCCCGGCTTTTCGTCCTTCACAAAGGTGTAGAGCGGCCTGCCCTTGTAGGCCCACTGCTTGGATCCGTCGTCGCGGGTGATGATGGTCCAGTCGCCCTTGGATCCGGCATCGGCGGCGGCCGGCAGGGCCGGCCAGTTCTTGGCGCACGCGGCGATGCAGTTGGATTGGCCGCTCATGTCATGGTCGAAGGTGTAGAGGGTCATGCCCTTGGCATCCACCAGGGTCTTGCCCTTGGCGGTTTCCGCTATGGTGGCACCCCCTGGACCTTGCGCGAAGGCTGGCGCCGCAAGGGCGATGCCCGCGGCCAGCAGGGTGGCGGCGATGATCTGTTTCAGCATCCTGGATTCCTCCCATGATCGAGCCATTGGTCCTTATGGGACCGCTCGGTTGACGCGCCCGGCCGGGGCCTTATTCCGTCGGCCGCCGAATTTTTACGCGTGCCGAATAGATGTGCATGCATGACGGTCTGCCATGCCCGGGCGGCGCTTGTCAGGGGCCCGGCTTTGCCCAGATTCTCAAACGGCAGGTAGCGATTCTCTAGCGTCTTCCTCGGCCACCTGCGGCCCCCGGATGAAAGGCACTGTGACGACGATGCTCGTCGCCCTCATCATATCGTGCGCCCTGTTCATGGAGAACCTGGACGCCACTGTTCTCGCCACGGCCCTGCCGGCGATGGGGGAGAGCCTGGGCGTCAGCCCCATCCATCTCAGCCTGGCCATCACCGCCTATATCCTCAGCCTGGCGGTCTTCATCCCCATCAGCGGCTGGGTGGCCGACCGCTTCGGCTCCAGCCGCGTCTTCCGCGCCGCCATCGTGCTGTTCACCCTGGGCTCCATCGCCTGCGGGCTCAGCCAGTCGCTGCCGCAACTGGCCCTGGCCCGCCTGCTGCAAGGCGTGGGCGGCGCCATGATGGTGCCGGTGGGCCGCCTGGTGCTGCTCCGCACGGTGCCCAAGGACCAACTGGTCAGGGCCATGAACTACCTGACCACGCCGGCCATGGTGGGCCCGCTGATCGGCCCGCCCATCGGCGGCCTGCTGACCACCTACCTGTCCTGGCGCTGGATCTTCTTCATCAATATCCCCATTGGCCTGCTGGGGCTCCACCTCTCCTGGCGCTACATCGCCGATCATCGGGAGGAGGCGGTGGCCAAGCTGGACGGCTGGGGCTTCGTGAATTCCGGCGTCGCCCTGGCGGCCCTGATGGCGGGGTTCGAGTCCATCGGCCGCGATGGCGTGGACTGGCGCGTGGCGCCGTCGCTGCTGGCCTTCGGCGTGCTGGTCGGCATCGTCGCTGTGCGCCACTCGCGCCGCCATCCCCACCCGCTGGTGGACCTGGACCTGCTAAAGACCGCCACCTTCCGCATCAGCGTGCTGGGCGGCTCCCTGTTCCGCATCTGCATGGGCGCCATCCCCTTTCTGCTGCCGCTGATGCTGCAGGTGGGTTTCGGCATGACGGCCTTCGTCTCCGGCCTGCTGACCTTCGCCACCGCCGCCGGCGCCCTGGTGATGAAGATGACGGCCGGCCCCATCCTGCGCCGCTACGGCTTCCGCCAGGCGCTGGTGATCAACAGCGTGCTGTCGGCCCTGCTGACCGGTGCCATCGGGCTGTTCCGTCCTGACACGCCGGTACCGCTGATCCTGCTGGTGCTGCTGGTGGGCGGCTTCTTCCGGTCCCTGCAGTTCACCGGCCTGAACACCCTGGCTTTCGCCGACGTGCCGGCGGCCCGCATGAGCGCCGCCACCAGCCTGTCGTCCATGGTGCAGCAGGTGTCGCTGGGCATGGGTGTCGCCACCGGCGCCCTGCTATTGCACACCACCCTGGCCCTGCATGGCGGGACCAAGCTGGAGCCGCACGACTTCATGGTGGCCTTCCTGACCGTGATGGCGATCGGCCTGGCCTCGTTCCTCTTCTTCATCCGCCTTGACCCGGACGCCGGCGCCGAGGTGAGCGGCCACCACAGCCATCCGCTGCGGCCGGCGACGGAGCATGCCGCCGGGGACGATTGAGGCGAGGGGCGGCCTCATGCCCCCCTGTTCCGCTCACCCCCGGTACTTGTGCTCCGGCAGGCCCGGCACGTCGACGCGGAAGCTGAAGATGCCGCCGGACTGCGGGTGGCGGGCCAGTTCGGCCTCATCCAGCTTCTGGCGGGCGGTGGTGACGTAGGCGGTCTTCAGGTCGGGGCCGCCGAAGGCGATCATGGTGCAGAGGCGGGCGGGGATGGCCACCTCCTCCAGAATCTCGCCCTGCGGCGACAGGCGCACCACCCGGCCGCCGTCGTAGAGCGCCGTCCAGTAGCAGCCCTCCGCATCCACCGAGGCGCCGTCGGGTCGGCCCAAGCCGTGCGGGAACTGGTGGAAGACACGCTGGTTGGCGATGCGGCCGGACGCCAGGTCGAAATCGTAGGCGTAGACGACGTGGTTGGGCGTGTCCGACAGATAGAAGGTGCGATCGTCGGGCGAGAAGGCGATGCCGTTGCTGGTGAGGAAGCCGGTGGCGACGTCCGTCACCTGGCCATCCACGTCCAGGCGGTAGAGCGTGCCGTTGCGGTGCTGCTTGGTGCCGTCCAGGGTGCCGGACCAGAACCGGCCCAGCCGGTCGCAGCGGCCGTCGTTGAAGCGGTTGTCGGCGCGCGCCTCCTCCACCTGGGCGCCCAGGGGCACGGGGGCGGCGCTGAAATCCGCCAGCAGGGCGAAACCATCCTTCATGCCAAGGGCGAAGCCCCGGTCGCCGTGACGGGCCAGGCAGGCGGCCGGCTGGGCGAAGCCGCGCCGAACGTCCTGGCCTGTGGCGGGGTCGAAGCGGTGCAGCGTCTTGGCGGGGATGTCCACCCAGTACAGCACGCCCCTCCCAGCGTCCCCCCCGCTGGGATCCCAACGCGGGCATTCGCCCAACTGGGCCTGGGCGTCCAGAACGCAGCTGACTTCACGCATCGTTCGTCCTCGTTGACTTAAGCTCGTGACCGGCGGGCACCATACCGGCAGCGGGCCGGCCAAGGCCAGCGCGCCAACGCCCTCGGACCGGATTGGGCACTTGGACCGGATTAGGCGCGTGGGCGGATTGGACAGAATGACCGGCGGCGTTTTCAGGACTCCCCGCCGCCGGGCAAAAGGATTAAGGGTAGGCCCTGCAAAGAATGACCACCTCATCCCGGCGCCCGCAACGCCGGGTTCCAGTTCCGGGCCTGACCATGACCGCATCCCCCACGCCGCGCCGTGCCGCGCTGGCTTTCGTCTTCGTGACCGCGCTGCTGGACGTTCTGGCCCTGGGCATCGTCATCCCCGTCCTGCCTGATCTGGTGAAGGGCTTCGTCGGGGGCGACAATGCCCGGGCGGCGCATATGGTGGGCCTGTTCGGCACTCTGTTCGCCGCCATGCAGTTCCTGTTCTCCCCCTTCATCGGCGCGCTGTCCGACCGGTTCGGCCGGCGGCCCATCCTGCTGGTCTCCTGCTTCGGCCTGGGGGTGGACTACCTGCTGATGGCCGTGGCGCCCAGCCTGGGCTGGTTGGTCGTGGGCCGCATCGTTTCCGGCATCACCGCCGCCAGCTTCACCACCGCCTCGGCCTATATCGCCGACGTGACCCCGGCGGAAAAGCGCGCCGGCGCCTTCGGCATGCTGGGGGCCGCCTTCGGCCTGGGCTTCATCGTCGGCCCGGCGGCGGGCGGCCTGCTGGGCGGGATCGAGCCGCGCCTGCCGTTCTGGGTGGCGGGGGCCTTGAGCTTGCTGAATGCCTGCTACGGCTTGTTCGTGCTGCCGGAATCGCTGCCGGCCGACCGGCGCGGCGCCTTCTCCTGGCGGCGGGCCAACCCGCTGGGCGCCTTCGCCCTGCTGCGCGGCGCGCCCGGGCTGCTGGGCTTGGGCGGCATCGTCTGGCTCTATTATCTGGCGCATGAGGTGCTGAACAACACCTTTGTCATCTACGTCAATGACCGCTACGGCTGGGGGCCGGAGACCGTGGGCCTGACCCTGGCGGGCGTGGGCGTGTGCAGCACGGTGGTGCAGGGCGGCCTGGTGGGGCGCGTGGTCAAGCGCCTCGGCGCGCGGCGCACCATGATGGTGGGCCTGGTGGCGGGTGTTGCCGGCTTTACCACCTTTGGTGCCTCCCCTGTGGGCGCGGGCCTTCTCTGCGGCATTCCCTTGGTGGCGCTGTGGGGCATGGTCGGCCCCTCGGCCCAGAGCATGATGTCGGCCCAGGTGGCGGCGACGGAACAGGGGCTGCTGCAAGGCACCCTGGTCAGCATCCGCGGCATCACCGGCATGATCGGCCCCATGCTGTTCACCAGCGTGCTGGCCGACAGCGTCGGCCCCTTCGCCATGCTGCCCCAGGGATCACCCTTCCTGCTGGCGGCCGTGCTGCTGGTGGCGGCATTAGGGCTGGCCTTCGTCGTCACCCGGCCCCAGCGGGCGATGGCATAGAGTTTGCCCTAATTTTCGCTGACGCGATCGCACTCCAGAGGCCAGGGTGGCAACCTGATTGACACGTCCCTATCAGGGGGAAACGGTTGCTTCGATGGCGGTGATGAGCATCGGGATCAAATGGCTGGATTCCGCATTCCCATTGGCATGGGAGAATGCCTGCATCGTCTCGATGAGATTTTGCAGATCCCCGTGTTGGCTCTCCCATTTCTGGTGAATTTCCGCGATGACCTCGGGGGTGGGGTCACGCCCATCGGCGACTTTCTCGCAAAACTGATACCGGACATCTTCCAGCGAAAGATGGTAGTGCGAATAACCCGCCTCGAATAGGAGGTGGGTGGATATCGTGTATTTGCCCAGGAGCAACAGGATGCCCGCCCATTCAACGCCGTTATCCGGCTGGGGCGGAGGAGAGAGATCGGCCAGCATCGCGGCGACATGCCTTGGCACCGAGCGGTCCCGCGGCATTTCTTTGCGAAGATTCGCCGCCCGCTGCCGTAGCTCGACCCATAGGGCGGGGGCGACCGTTTCCCCGGCCAAAACCGCCCGCAGATGCCGTGCCCAATCCATGCGGATCGCATCGAGATGGGGTTCGTCGAGGTAGGCGGGGGACAGGGTGGCCGGGTCGCCCAGCCAGGCCAGCATCAGGCGCCGCGCGACGTTGGCCACGTCGGCGCCAAGCGGGATGGCGTCGAACACCCGGCCCACCTGCTCGGCGGTGGTGATGCCGGCGAACTCCATGGCCAAGCCCAACGAAATCGGCAGACCCGTGGCCCGCTCAAAAACGGATGGCTTCGCCTGCCGCATGAAGGCAGAGGAGATCGAGCCCCCCTTGGGCCCCCAATAGGACATGCGGCCGTTGGCGATGTCGCCGGCCTCGGCATGGGCCGAGACCCTGTCGAGGAAAAATCGCTTCAACTCCGCATCGCCGTGGAAGGCGCACCACTCCCCGTCCTTTTGAACAGATTGAGCGTTGCCGTCCGGTGGCGCCACGCCATTGGCGCCCAGCCAGGCGACCAACTTGCCATAAGGGTGGACGCCGGTGATGCGCGCGACTTCACCCCCATCCTTGAACAGCAGCAGGGTGGGAATGCCGCGGACCGCCAGGCGATCCCAGAAGGACTTGTTGGCGTCCATGTCCATTTGCGCGACCGTGAGCGCCGGACCAAAAGCCTTGGCCAAACGCTCGACCGTTGGCATCAGGGCATGGCAGGGCGCACACCAGTCCGCCCATAAGTCGAGCAGTATCGGCCCCTTGGCGGCGAGCACCTTTTCCTCGAACTGCCCGCCATCGATCTGCAAGAGGCTCAAAGTGATCTCCTTCGCCTGGAGTTAATTTTAAAATTCGGGTGGTTTTAAGGTGCGAACACGTCCTGCCGGATCGCTATGGCGACATGAGGCGGATGGATTCCACAGCGCTTGGCCCAGGCTCTGACGGTTTGCGTAAGCCGATCCAATCCGTTCGCCCGGCTGCTCACCGAGACTTGGATGTCCTTCTCTTCGTCGGTCCAGGCGTGAGGTTGGGAATTTTTCATTATTTGGTATGAATAATAGATATCAGTGAAATTTGGATTCCCCATCAACTTAAAAAGCACAAATGGGGCATATAATTTTCTTATGACGTCATAAGGAAGACTTTGTTTGGATAATTAGAATTATTGACTTGAAGAGATCGATGCGTCACATGTTGCGCAAAGCGATAATGTCGAATCTTCGCTGATAAAACGCAGGGGGCGTTTTTCAATGCGGTGGAATCACCTGTCTGGATGCGGTCGAGGGCGAGGCTGGCGGGGCGTCGGCTCGTGCACGCAACGGACCCTGGGCATGATGGGCGTATCTTAACGTGAAAAAACTGACCTATATCGGCATCATCGCGGGCGTGGTGGTGGCCGGCGTCCTGATAAAGTTTGTGGTGTGGCCGTCGCACGCCGCACCGCAATATGTCACGGTGCCGGTCAAGCGCGGCGCCGTCGAGCAGACGGTGCTCGCCAGCGGCGTCCTCTTTCCCAAAAAGCTGGTGAGCGTCGGCGCCCAGGTTTCCGGCCAGGTGAAGCTGCTGAACGTCACGCTTGGCCAGCAGGTGACCCAGGGACAGTTGATCGCCGAAATCGATTCCGCGCCGCAGGTGAACGCCCTGAAGGCCGCCGAAGCGGCGCTGGAAAATGTTCAGGCCGAACTCGGCGGGCGGCAGGCGACCCTGGAACAGGCCAAGCTGAACTTCGAACGTGAGGCCGCCATGGCGGCCAGGAACGCGAATTCAAGGCTGGATTACGAGACGGCGCGGGCGGCGTACGACAATGCGCGCGCCGATGTCGCCGCGCTCAACGCCCAGATCTCCCAAGCCAAAATCGCCGTCGACCTGGCCAACGTCAATCTGCGCTACACTAAGATCTCCGCCCCCATCGACGGCACGGTCGTTTCCGTGGTGACGGAGCAAGGCCAGACCGTGAACGCGAACCAGACCGCGCCGACCATCATCCTGCTGGCCGACCTGAAGACCATGACGGTCAAGGCCAAAATCTCCGAAGCGGATATCGTGAAGGTGAAGCCGGGCCAGGATCTGTATTTCAAAATCCTGGCCTCCAATGAGCACCGCTATTACTCGACCCTGCGCTTCATAGATCCGGCGCCGGAGGATATAGAGTCCTCCATGGACACCAGTTCCAGCAGCCGCGGCAGCGGCGGTACGGCCGCCACGGCCAACCCGGTCTACTACAACGGCCGCTTCGACGTCGAAAATCCGGATGGGCAGTTGCGGCCCAACATGACGGCTGAGGTCTTCATCGTGCTGGCCAAGGCGGAGAACGCCCTGGTCGTCCCATCGGCCGCGCTGGGGCCGGGCACCGCTGGCGGCGACCGAACCGTGCGGGTCCTTGGCGCGGAGGGCGTCTCCACCCGGACGGTGCGCGTCGGCATCGACAATAACGAGCAGGCGGAAATCCTGAGCGGGCTCGAGGCCAGTGAAAAGGTGATCGTCGGGGAGATGACGCCGGGCGACGGGCCCCAGAAGCCCACACGGCGATAGGGGGCGGCGATGAACGACACGCGGCTCGAACTGACGCGCGTGACCAGGGAATACATCTCCGGCCCGAATACCATCGCCGCCTTGCGGGACGTCTCCTTGACCATAGAACCGGGTGAGATGGTCGCCATCGTCGGCGCCTCCGGCTCGGGGAAATCCACGCTGCTCAATATCCTGGGCTGCCTGGATCGCCCCACGTCGGGCAGCTATAGGGTGGCGGGGCAGGAAACGGGCATGCTGTCGTCCGATGATCTGGCGCGGCTGCGCCGGGAGCGGGTCGGCTTCGTGTTCCAGCACTACAACCTGCTGTCCAGCTTGACGGCGGCCGATAACGTTTCCATGCCGGCGATCTATGACGGCCTGCCGCGCCGTGACCGGCTGTGCCGGGCGGAAATGCTGTTGGGACAGTTCGGGCTCAAGGACAGGGCCGACCACAAACCCAACCAACTCTCCGGCGGTCAGCAGCAGCGGGTCAGCATCGCGCGGGCGCTGATGAACGGCGGGCCCGTCATTCTGGCCGACGAACCCACCGGGGCGCTGGACCAGAATACCGGCGAGCAGGTGTTGCTGGCGCTGAAGGAACTGCATGCGAAGGGGCACACGGTCATCATCGTCACGCACGACATGACGGTGGCGCAGCATGCGGAGAGGATCATCGAGATCCGGGATGGCGCCATCATCGCGGATTCCGGCCGGCGGGTGACACAGGGTGAGGGACGGCGAGCCGCGTCCCACGCCCGGTCATCCGGCTGGATGGGCCTGTGGCGCCATCTGGAAGCGGCCCGGATGGCGCTGGCGTCCTTGAACGCCCACCGCCTGCGCACACTGCTGACCATGCTGGGCATCATTATCGGCACCGCGGCCGTGGTGACTGTGGCGGCGCTGGGTGAAGGCGCCCGCCTGCGGGTCATCGCCAACATCAGCACCCTGGGAACGAACACCCTCGATATCTATGCGGGGGTCGGCTGGGGGAGTATGCGCGCCGGCGCCGTCACGACCTTGACGGCGAAGGATGTCGCCGCGCTGGGCCGCCACGATTATATCGACAGCGTCACCCCCATGGTCACGGGCAAGGTCACGCTGCGCTTTGGCAACCTCGCCGCGAACGCCATCATCAGCGGCGTGGGAAGCCAGTATTTCCGGGTCCATGGGGTCCGGCTGTCCTCCGGGGCGGTTTTTGACGATGATGCGGTTTCCCAGCTAGCGCCCGTCGTCATCATCGACTCCAAGGTGCGCGACCAGTTCTTCGGGTCCGGGACGGCCCCCCTCGGCCAGGTCATCCTGGTGGGCACGGTGCCATGCCGGATCATCGGCGTCGCCGATGAGGATAATCTGGGTGCCATCCAGCGGGGCGATCTGAATATCTGGGCGCCCTATACGGCCGTTTCCGGCCGGCTAACGGGCTCGGCCCGGCTGGATGGCATCACGGTTCGGCCCAAGGCCGCCTACTCGACCGAGGTTGTCGAGCAGGCCGTGACCAAGCTCCTGACGTTGCTGCACGGAAGGAAGGATTTCCACACCTACAATGTCGACCTGATCCGCAAGTCGATCGAGGGCGCCAACAACACCATGACCCTGCTGACATCGATGATCGCGGTCATCTCCCTGATCGTCGGTGGCATCGGCGTCATGAACATCACCCTGGTATCGGTGACGGAGCGCACGCAGGAAATCGGGGTGCGCCTGGCCGTCGGCGCCCGGCAAAGCGATATCCTGAGCCAGTTTCTGCTGGAGGCGGTGTTCGTATGCCTGATCGGCGGTGTGCTGGGTGTCCTGAGCGCGGTGGGCATCGGCCAGGTGCTGGCGAAGGCCGCCCCGTCCACGGCCATGGTGATCTCGCCGGTGACGATCCTGATCGCCTTCGCCAGTTCCACAAGCATCGGCCTCATTTTCGGATTTGTCCCGGCGCGCAACGCCGCCCGGCTCAATCCCGTTGACGCCCTGGGGAAAAACTGATGGCCGATGTCCTGAAACCGTTCAGGCTGTTCCCCCTTGCGCTTGCCGCCACTTTGGCGGGGTGTGTCGTGGGGCCTGATTTCGTGAAGCCCCCGTCCGACGGCTATGCGCCAGCGCCGCATCCCGACCGCACTGTCGCCTCCCAGGGACCCGCCGGCGCCGCCCAGGGCTTCGGCGTCAGCGACGATATCCAGGGCGACTGGTGGACGCTGTACCATGACCGGAAGCTGGACGCCCTGATCGCCCACGCCATCGCAGGAAGTCCGACGCTGGAGGCGGCCCAGGCGACGCTGCGCTCGGCCAGTGCCAACCTCGCGGCCGCCCGGGCGGGCCTGCTGCCGATCGCCACGGCCACCGTTTCGGCCAACGAGAGCAGGACGACGGGAAAATATGCGTCGACGGCGTCGCAGTACGGCGCGTCCGTCGGGGCGTCGTATACCGTGGACGTCTTCGGCGGCGTCCGCAGGATGATCGAGATGCAGCAGGCGGCGCTGGATCTGCAGCGCTTCTCCGTCGAAAGCAGCTACCTGGCCCTCACGTCCAACGTCATCACCACGGCGTTGCAGGAGGCGCTGCTCTCGGCCGAACTGTCGGCGGAGGAGGAAATACGGTCGCGCCAGGCCAAGCAGCTGGAGATCATCCGCATACGGGAGCAGAGCGGCGCGGAATCGCCGGCCAACGTGCTGACGCAGGAAAGCGTGCTGTTGGGCACGGAGTCCGCGCTGACGACGCTCCGGACCCAGCGGACGCAGATACGCCACTTGCTGGCGGTCTATCTGGGGGATGACCCCGCCACCTTCGCTGGCGGCGGCCTGACGCTTTCCGGCCTGACGCTGCCGACGGACTTGCCATCCAGCGTCCCGGCCAAGCTCACGGAGCGGAGGCCCGATATCCGCCAAGCGGAGGCGGCGTTGCACCAGGCGTCGGCGGCGATTGGCGTGGCCGTTGCCGCCCGGATTCCGGACGTCGGCCTGACGGCGGCGCTGTCGACGAATTCGGGTGCGCTGCCGACCCTGTTTTCCAGCGGCCTCATCGGCTTGGGGGCCAGCGTCACCCAGACCCTTTTCGATGGCGGCGCCCTGGCGGCGCGCGAGGACGCCAGCAGGGCAGCCTATGACGCGGCGGTGGCAACCTATCGGCAGACCGTTCTCAGCGCCCTGCAAAATGTCTGTGACGTTCTGGCGGCCATCGACGCCGATGCCCAGACCCTGTCGATCACCACCCGCCAGGAGGAGCGGGCGCGCCAGAGCCTGGAAATATCGGAAGTCCAGTACCAGTACGGCAAGATCCGCTACGCGGACCTCCTCAACGCCGAGGAGCAATATCAAAGCGCCACCATCGCCCGCCTGAGCGCGATGGCGTCCCGGTTCTCCGACACGGCGGCTCTCTATGTCGCGTTGGGCGGAGGGTGGTGGCACCGGCGGGAAGCATCCCCCATTCCGACCATGGAATGAAGGAATCGCCACCCGCCGGCTGCTGAACTTACTCGCTTGCTCCCGGCGCCGCCGCCTTGACGAAGTGGCGGACGTCGTCGGTCAGCTTATCGAGGGCGGCGCGGTTCAGATACATCATGTGCCCCGCCTCGTAATAGCTGAAGGTCACCCGGTCGGTGGGCACGCCGTTGGCGTTCATGGCGTTCTCGTTGGAGAAGAAGGGCACGCAGATGTCGTACCAGCCGCCGGCCATGAACACCTTCAGCTTGGGGTTCTGGCGCATGGCGTCGCCGTACCAGGGCGCCACGTTGGCGTAGCCGCCGCCTTCGTCGCCCCAGGTCTTCCAATCCCAGTTCTTGCCCACGTCGCCGCTGGTCCGGTACTCCCGGTCCATCTTGATGTTCAGGTCGCTCAGCAGATAGCTCTGCAGCGTGGTGGCGAAGGCCGCACCCACGCCATAGCCGGAGGGATCGCTTTCCGCCGAATCACCCGCCGAATCATATTCCTGGCCGGTGTAGCGCCCGTCGTAGACGCCGACGACCTTGCCCTGGTCGCGCAACAGCTCCTTGGCGAAGCGCACGTCGCGGACGCGCAGGTTGGTGCGGTCGAGATAGGCGGGCGACAGGCCGGTGTAGCGCGACAGCTTGTCGATCACGCCCTTGCGCTCGGCCGGGGTCATGCGGTTGCCCTTCAGCAGGGCCACCGGATATTCCTCCACCGCGAACTTGCGCACCTGGTTCATGAAGGCGTCGAACCCCATGGAGGTGTCGGCGATCTTCTTGTGGTACCAGGCGACGGCGGCGTAGGTCGGCAGGAAGGCCGGGTAGGGCACGTCGTTGCCGCGGTTGAATTCGAACGCGCCATAGTCGACGGCGCCGGAGACGACGATCAGGCCGTTCAGGCCCACCGGCGCGCCATTCTCCAGCAGTTCGGGCAGCAGGGCGCCGATGCGCATGCCGCCATAGCTCTCACCGCCGATGAAGACGGGGGAGTTCCAGCGCTTGTGGTCGGTCAGCCAGCGGCGCATGAACTGCGCGATGGAGTGGGCGTCCTGCTTCACGCCGTAATAGTCCTTCTCATCCCCCTTGGGCAGCAGGCGGCTGTAGCCGGTGCCCACCGGGTCGATGAAGACCAGGTCGGCCACGTCCAGCAGGCTTTGCGGGTTGTCCTTCAGGGGGTAGGGCGGGCTGCCGGCGCTGGTGGCGTCGCTGGGCACGTCCACGCGCTTCGGGCCCCAGGCGCCCATGTGCAGCCACAGGCTGGCCGAACCGGGGCCGCCGTTGAACAGAAAGATCAGCGGGCGCTGGGTCGCATCTTTCACGCCCTTCTTCACATAGGCGGTGGAAAAGACGGTGGCCGCGTCCTCCTCCTTGTCGTTCACCAGGTGGGTTTCGCCGGCCAGCACCTGATAGTCCACGCGCTTGCCGTTGAAGGTGCCGCTGCGGTCGATGGTGAAGTGCTTAGGCGTCCAATCTTTGTCGCCCCCGGCTTTGTCGCCCCCGGCCTTGTCGTCGCTCTTGGCCTGGTCGGCCGCCGGCTTGTCGCCGGCGTTGGCGGGCGTGCTGGTGATGGCCATGTGCGTGGTCAGCAAGACCATGGCCGTGCCGGCCAGCAGGGCCGCCAGCTTCCACTTCGGTGCGGACATGTGTAGGAACCCCCATAACCCCTGGTTTCGTTGTTGCCCGGCGTCCGCCGCTTCCCCGCAGTGCCGGCCCGGGCTTGGGTGTAGTCTAGACATGGGGAAGGCTCGCGGGCAAAGGTCCCGTCTGTCGCGGGTCGGCAAAAACGGACCGGGAAAAGCGGTATGGCGTGCTCATGCGGCAGTGGACCTCGCAAAATGGCCCTCGCAAAGTGGCCCTCGCAAATTTGCAAAGGGGGCCCACATTAGAGTGGCCATGTTTGGGTGGGACTGAAAAATCGGTCCCTTTTTTAGGGGGAGAGAGAATGTTCGGTCGGTTTGGTTCGCGTGCGGTCGCCGCCGTGCTGGCGGTGTCCCTGGCCTTGGCGCCTTTGGCCGCCGATGCCCGCCCGGGCCGCAGTTCCAGTTCCGGCAGCCGCGGCAGCCGGACCTACACCACGCCCGCCACCCCGTCGGTGACGGGCCAGCCCATCCAGCGCAGCATCACCCCGCCGCCGGCCGCCGCGCCCGCGGCACCCGCCTATCAGCCGCGACCGGCCTTCCAGCAGCCGTTCGCCCAGCCGGGATTCGCCCAACCCAGCTTCACCCAGCGCCATCCCTTCCTGTCCGGCATGATGGGCGGTTTCCTGGGTGCCAGTCTGTACAACTCGCTGTTCGGCCATCATGGATATGGCGTGAGCGGCGATTACGGCAGCGGCTCGGGGGGCGCCTTCGGCGGCTTTCTCCGCCTGCTGATCATGCTGGGCATCGCCTACCTGATCTACCGCCTGGTGCGCATGGCCATCAGCGGTCCGCGCACGGCTCCGGCGTCAGGCATGACGTATGAGATGTACCCGCCCCAGGACGCGCCCTACCAGGCCATGCCCTTCGGCGGGTCGGCGTCGATGCCGCCGCCGGCACCGGTGCCCGCCATCGGCGTGCAGATGCAGGGCCAGGACCTGTCGGCGTTCGAGCAGATCCTGACCGGCATCATGGACAGCTGGAGCAAGGGGGACCTGACGGCCCTGCGCCGCCACCTGACGCCGGAGATGCTGTCCTATTACGGCGAGGAGATGACGGAGAACCAAAGCCGAGGCATCCGCAACCTGGTGGCCGATGTCCAGCTGGTGAAGGGCGACGTGGTGGAAAGCTGGCACGAGGACGGCCGCACCTACTGCACGGCCCTGCTGCGCTGGCGCGCCCGCGACTGGACGGTGGATGAGAACACCGGCCGCGTCGTGTCCGGCGATGACCGTCACGCGGAGGAGGTGCAGGAACTCTGGACCTTTGTGCGGGCGGATGGCGGGCGCTGGCTGCTGTCGGCCATCCAGCAGGTTTGAGCCTCAGGCGCGACAGCGGCGACCGTCACCTCACGGCCGCCGCCAGCTTGCCCATGGCTGCCGCCAGTATGTTGAGGCTGGCGTCCCATACCACCCAATTCTCGTGCGCCAGCGCATGTTCCGCCACCGCCACGGCCGTGACCACGCCGTGGGCGGCGATCTGGCTGGCCGTGCCGCGCAGGGTGTGAAGCCGGCGGGCGGCGGCGTCGGGCCTGCCATCCGCCACTGCCTGGCGCAGTTCCTGCGCCGCGTTGGCGAACTCCTGTACGAAACGCTCGATCAGACTGAGGTACAGGTCCTGATTGTCCTCAAGGCCCATGGCCTCAAGGCGTTCGTCCAGGTCGGTCAGGACGGCGCGCAAAGGCGCCAGCCGGTCGGGCGATGGCGCGGTCGCGACGCGGCGGCCGTGGCGAGGTGCCGCGATCGTCGGCGTATGGCGCAGGATGGTGGCGACCATCTGCTCCAGATCGAATGGCTTGGTCATGAAGTCGGTCATTCCAGCCGCATAGGCGCGGGCACGTTCGGTATCGAGGACGCCGGCGGTCAGGGCCACCACGGGTAGCGTGGCCAGGCCCGGCTCCTCCCGGATCAGCCGGGTGGCCTCATAGCCGTCCATCACCGGCATCTGCATGTCCATCAGCACCAGGTCCACGGAATCGGGGCGGGCCCGAAGCCGCGCCAGGGCCTGGGCGCCGTCGGCGGCGATGGTGACGTTGGCCCCCTCGCGCTCCAGGATCAGCCGGCCAACCTCCTGGTTGATGCTGTTGTCCTCCACCATCAGCAGGCGCAGCCCCTTCAGCCGCTTGGTCCGACGCGACCGGGGAGCGCTCGCGGCGGCCTCCGGCGGCGGCGCGGTCCGGTTCGCCTGACCTGCCGTGTGCGCCGGCAACGCCACGTCCAGGGGCACGATGAACCAGAAGGTGCTGCCAGCGCCGGGCTGGCTTTCCACACCGATCTCGCCCCCCATAAGGTTGACAAGGCGCTTGCTGATGGCCAGCCCCAGCCCGCTGCCGCCATAGCGCCGGGTGGTCGAGCTATCGGCCTGGGTGAAGGCGCTGAACAGCGTGGGGATGGCGTGGGCGGGAATGCCGATGCCACTGTCGGTTACCGAGAAACGCAGCGCCACCCGGTCCGAGCGGGGCCAGGCGACGGCGCGGACATCTAGCGTCACGCCGCCGGCTTGGGTGAACTTGATGGCGTTGCCCAGCAGGTTCAGCAGCACCTGCTGCAAGCGGAGGCGGTCGCCCACCACCATCACCGGCGTGTGGGGCGCGATGGTCGCCGCCAGGGCGAGCTTCTTTTCATCGGCGTTGACCGACACCAGCGACACCAGCCCGTCCACCAGGTCAGGCAGTTTGAATTGGGTGTGCTCAAGATCCAGCTGTCCCGCCTCCACCTTCGAGAAATCGAGGATGTCGTTGATCAGCGCCATCAGGCTGCGGCCGGCCGAGGAAATCTTGGTGACGAAGTCCCGTTGCTGTGCGGACAGCCGGGAGTCGGCCAGCAGTTGGGTCAGGCCCAGGACGGCGTTCATCGGCGTGCGGATTTCGTGGCTCATGTTGGCCAGGAAATCGGTCTTTGCCCGGCTGGCCGCTTCGGCGGCGGCCTGGGCCGCGACCAGGGCGGCCTCGCGGTCGCGCACCTCCGTGATGTCCCAGTTCACGCCGATGATGCGGACGGGCCGGCCGCCGGCGTCCCTGTCGGTGATCGAGGCGCCCTTCACATGGCGTATGCCGCCGTTGGGCCGCACCACGCGGAATTCCGTATCCAGATCGGCGCCGCCGTCAAGCACGCGCCGGAATTCCGCCACCACGCGCGTCGCGTCGTCCGGCTGGCAATGGGTCCGCCAGATGGAGAAGCAGTCGGCACCATCGCGCCGCGCGCCATAGAGTTGGAACATCTGGTCGTCCCAATCCAGGCGGCCCGTGGCCACGTCGTATTCCCAGATGGCGATGCCGCTGGCCTTGGTGGCCAAAGCCAGGCGTGACGAGGTGGCGCGCAGCGCCTCCTCGGCCCGCAGCCGTTCGGTGACGTCGCGCCCCGATCCGCGATAGCCGATGCAGGCGCCCGCGGCGTCCAGGATGGGCGTGCCGCTGATGACGATATGGCGCAAGGCGCCGTCGTTGCCCATCAGGTCATACCGCAGGTCACGGAAGGACTGCCCGCGGCGGACGAAATCCTCATATTGGTCCAGGCGCGGGTCCTGGGCGTTGGCTGACAGCTCACGCCGGGTCTTGCCGATCAGGCTTCGGTGATCCTGCTCGATACGCGAGACGCCTTGCGACACGGCGGTGAAGCGGCCATCGGCGTCGGTTTCCCAATACCAGTCGGTGGACAGCTCCGTCAGCGTCTTGAACCGGGCCTCCCGTTGCGCCAGGTCGGCTGTGCGCGCCTTGACCTCCCGCTCCAGCATGTCCGTCTGGCGGGCCTGCTCCCGGCCGGTGGCCAGCCGGCGGGCGCGGTTCGCCATGTGGAGGTGCGACAGCAAGGCCAGCAGGATGCCGGCGACGCCGACGCGGCCCGCCGCCAGCAGGGGCGTCGTCAGGTTCAGGGCCTGCCGCAGGACAGGCGTCGCCTGGTAATGGATCAGCCACTGGCGGCCGAATATGGACAGGCGATCATCGTGGACCAAGGCATTGACGAAGCCTATGGCGGGAACGGGGGTTTGGTAGAAGGGGAGGGCACCCGCGCCGTCGGTCACATCGCTCAGGGTGAAGCCGACGTCCGCCCGCATCAGTTCCGATCCGGCGATCATCTTGCCGATCAGGAAGGGGGTATAGGCCCACCCCACCGTCGCGGCCTCGCGCGCGGCGGGCGTGTCGAGTTCCACCCCCTGGCGGTAGATGGGCAGCAGCAGCAGGAATCCGCCGTTGTCCTCCGGGGCCTGCACCAGGGAGATGGGGGCGGTCAGGCGGGGCTCGCCCGACCGCATGGCGGCTATGGCGGCCGCATGGCGCGCGGGTTCCGAGGCGATGTCCAGGCCCACGGCGGTGGCGTTCACGCCTTCAGGCTCAACGAACTGGATGACGGCGTGTTCGCCATCGTGTGGCTGGAGTTCCCAGATGCGGAATCCGGGGCGCCCGCCAAGACGCTCCCGCTCGACGAAGGCATTCTCTTCGGCGACAGGCACCCGCCGCACGATGCCGAAACCCGCAGCCCCCCGGAATTCCGTCTCCAGGGAGCGTGTTTGGCTATAGCGGCGGAACTGGTCCACGGTCAGGGAATCCAGCCCGGCGACGACCGCCGCGCCACGGGCGCCGCGCAGGCCGTATTGGTACAGTGTCAGCTGCTGGCGCAGGTCTTCCGTCATTTCGCTGGCGCGCGCCGACAGGCTGTCGGCGGCCAGGGCGCGGTTATCGGCATCGGTAAGCCGCGCGACCACCGCGCCGCCGATCAGCGCCAATGCCAGGACCAGCAAGGGTAAAAGCAGGGCAAGGCGGCTGGAGCTGACAGGCGCGCCATCGGCGCCCGGCAGCCACCAGAGGAAAGGGGCGGGACGGATATCGCCGTTGCTGGAGTATGACGGCGAATTCTGAAAACGCATCCCGACCTCACGATTCTTCAGCGGCCATCTTTGCCAGTTAGCCTGAACAAATCGTTAGGATTAACCCCACCTCCCTAACTCTATACTTATAGGTATTGGATTCCCGATCGTTTGGATTCCAGGGGTTCGGCCGCCCCGTCTTTCATGGATATTCCCCCGCCCGAAAAGACGCCTGATCAGGCTGCGGCCAGGTATCGGGCCACCAGGTCATCCACCGCCTGGGCGGCGTCATCGGTCAGGCGGAACTGGACGCGCGTGGTGTCGCCCTCCCGGGCGGTGACGCGTCCCCGGAACCGGCGGCCATCCAGGTCGATCTCGACCTCATGGCCGGCGCCGCCGATGGCGGGGCCGATCACGGCGCAGCCACCCCGGCCGATATTGACCAGGCGATGCGTCGCGGGACCGGAAAGGGCGGCCCCCGGCGCCCCCACGCGGGCCGGCAGATCGATGTCGTGGCGGTCGAACTGGCGGCGATCCTCGGCCGTCTGCATGGCGACCAGGAAATGTTCCACGTCGGTGCGCAGCTGCTCCGACTGCCGCGACAGCTCGTTGGCCGCGACCAGCAATTGCCCCGAGGCTTCCTTGGTGAATTCCGCGCTGTCCCGCACCAGGGTCAGGGATTCCGTCACCTCCTGCGTGCGGGCGGCGGCCTCCGCCACGTTGCGGCTGATTTCGCTGGTCGCGGCGCTCTGCTGGCTGACGGCGGCGGCGATGGCGCCGGAATTGCCGTCGACCACGCCGATGGTGGTGGCGATGCGGTTGATGATGCCGATGGCGTTGTCCGCCGCGGCCTTCACGCCGCCGACCCGCGCCTGGATGTCCTCCGTCGCCTGCGCCGTCTGGTTGGCCAGGCTCTTGACCTCGGTCGCCACCACGGCGAATCCCTTGCCAGCCTCGCCGGCGCGCGCCGCCTCGATGGTGGCGTTCAGCGCCAGCAGGTTGGTTTGCGCGGCGATGGTCTGGATGAAGCGCACCACCTCGTTCACGCTCTCGGCCACGGTGGCCAGTTCATCCACCACGGTGCGGGCGTGGTCCGCCTCCTGCACCGCCGTCTTGGTGGTGGCGGCCGTCTGTTCCGCCTGCGCGCCGATCTCGTTGCTGCTGGCGGCCAGCTGCTCCGTCGCCGCCGCCACCGTCTGGGTGTTGGCCGTGGCGCGGGCGGCGCTGTCGTCGGCGGCCTGGGTGCGGGCGGCGGTGTTATCGGCCTGGCTGGCCAATGAGCCGGCGGTGGCCTCCAGTTCCGTGGCGGCGGCGGCCATGCCACGCAACTCGGCGCTGATGGCCAGCTGGAAATCCTTGGTCAGGGTTTCCAGCGCCTGCTGGCGGCGCAGCCGCTTTTCCTGTTCCAAGGTTTGGGCCGCTTCCAGCGCGTGGGTGCGCTGGGCGTTTTCCTTGAAGACGACCAGGGCGCGGGCCATGGCGCCGACCTCATCCCCGTTGTCGGCGTGGGCGATGCTGGTGTCCAGGCGGCCTTGCGCCAGGCCTGACATGGCGCCGGTGAGGTCGCTCAGCGGCGTGATGACGAAGCGCCGCACCACCAGGTAGACCGCGCCGCCGGCGACCGCGAACAGCGCCAGCGAGATCAGCAGCACGCGCAGCTGCGTCGCCTTGAAGCCGCTGATCCGCGCGTTCAGCAGGCGTTCCAGGTCGGCCGACGCGGCCGTGTAGAGGGCGTCCTGCGTCTTCAGCGCCGACAGCGTTTCCGCGTCGGCGACGCTGCCCTTCTCGGCGCCGGCGGTCAGCGCGCCGGCGGCTTTCTGCAGGGCGGCGACCGGCGCCTCCAGAGCCTTCTTCACGCTGCCGTCGGCATTGCCGCCGTAAGCCGATGTGGCGGAGGAATCGACGCCGGACAGCAGGGCCTTGACCCCGCCCAGGGCGACGAACAGGTCGACCTTGTTGTCCCCCGCCTGATGCGTCACCGCCCGCAAGCCCGTGGTCTGGTCCTGCAGGTCGGGCAGTTTGACCAGGACGATGTCCATGACATAGAAGCTGTCCAGGTCCGGATCCAGGATCAGGTTGGACTTGTCGCCGATCTGGGCGATCAGCGCGCGCAAGGCCGCGCGGGTGGCGGGGCTGCTACCCCCGTCCTTCTTGCCCAGGGCGGCCACCAGGTCGTCCGCCTTGGCGGCGCTCTCCATTTCCTGGCCCCAGGCGGCCTGCAACTGGCGCACCGTGGCGGCGCTGCCGGCCGCATCCACCGCGGCCCCGCCCGTTTCCGCGGTGGCCAGCCGGGTTTGGATGGTCTGCAAGCCCCTGAGGTAGGCTGTGCCGGCCAACTCCTTGGCCGCGAAATCGATGGATATCTGCTGCTGGGCGATCAAGGCGTACAGCAGGTAGCCCACGGGAATCAGGAAAAGCAGGACGGCCAGGCCCAGCTTGTGGGCGATTTTGAGGGACTGGAGCATCGTGACAATCCTGTTACGGAAAGGGTTAGGCCGTAGGTAATGGGCAACCGGTTGATGATGTCTTAATTTTCGCGCCGAATTTCCATGCTTATTCACCATTGAAAATAAAATACCGGTTCTTCCGTCGCAACTTTTAGTGGGTTAATCGTAGCGGCGGCGGGGGCGGCCTTGACAGGCGCCGGGCTGCATCGTCGCCCAAGCCGGTTGCGTTTTCACGCGATTCCGGCCATGAAAACCCCTCACTCCATGATTGGACTTGATGGCGAAGACGATGGCTTATCGGATTGCAGGCGAGACGGGCGAATGGGAAGTGGTGATCGGGCTGGAGGTCCATGCCCAGGTCGTCTCCAATGCCAAGCTGTTCAGCGGGGCGGCGACCGCCTTCGGCGCCGCGCCCAATAGCCAAGTCAGCTTCGTGGACGCGGGCTTCCCCGGCATGCTGCCGGTGATCAACGAGGTCTGCGTGGAGCAGGCGGTGCGCACGGGCCTGGGCCTGAAGGCGCAGATCAACCTGCGCTCGGTCTTCGACCGCAAGAACTACTTCTATGCCGACCTGCCCTCCGGCTACCAGATCAGCCAGTTCCAGCAGCCCATCGTCGGCCATGGCACCATCGTGCTGGATCTCGCGGACGGCTCCACCCGCGAGGTGGGAATCACGCGCCTGCATCTGGAGATGGACGCGGGCAAAAGCCTGCACGACCAGAACCCGACCAAGACCTACATCGACCTGAACCGGTCGGGCGTGGCCCTGATGGAAATCGTGTCTGAACCCGACATGCGCACGCCGGAGGAGGCCGCCGCCTATCTGCGCAAGCTGCGCACCATCCTGCGCTATCTCGGCACCTGCGACGGCAACATGGAGGAAGGCTCCATGCGCTGCGACATCAACGTGTCGGTGCGCAAGCCGGGGGCGGAGTACGGCACCCGGACGGAGACGAAGAACGTCAACTCCATCCGCTATGTCCAGCAGGCCATCGAGTATGAGGCCCAGCGCCAGGTGGCGCTGATCGAGGACGGCGGCGTGGTCGTCCAGGAAACCCGCCTGTGGGATCCGAACAAGGGTGAGACGCGGTCCATGCGCTCCAAGGAAGATGCGCACGACTACCGCTACTTCCCCGACCCGGACCTGCTGCCCCTGGACCTGGACGCCGCCTGGGTCGAGGAGATCAAGCGCAGCCTCCCGGAACTGCCGGATGAGAAGAAGGCCCGCTTCATGGCCGACTACAAGCTGCCGGTCTATGACGCCGGCGTGCTGGTGGCCGAACGGTCGCGCGCCGACTTCTATGAAGAGGTGGCCCGGGGCCGCGATCCCAAGATGGCGGCCAACTTCGTGATCGGCGACCTGCTGGGCGCGCTGAACAAGACGGGTGCCGACATTGACAGCTCGCCCATCAGCGCCGCGGCGCTGGGCGGCCTGATCGACCTGATCGCGGACAACACCATCTCCGGCCGCATCGCCAAGGAGGTGTTCGCCGACATGCTGGAGACGGGCAAGCCCGCCGCCCAGATCGTGGAGGAGAAGGGCCTGCGCCAGGTGACCGACACCGGCGCCATCGACCAGGCCATCGCGGCCGTGATGGCGGCCAACGCCGACAAGGTGGCGGAGTTCCGCAGCGGCAAGGACAAGCTGTTCGGCTTCTTCGTGGGCCAGGTCATGAAGGCCACCCAGGGCAAGGCGAATCCCGCCCTGGTGAACGAGATCCTGGCCGCCAAGCTGAAAGGCTGAAATCCGCAGGCTTAAGGTTAGGACCGGGCCCTTGCGCCTTGGTCCGGCAGGAAAAAATGGCGCGCCACCCGGCGTTTTCCCGGGGGCGGCATGGGCAGGGGGGCCGGTTGGTCCCCCTTTTCATTTTCCGACGATTTTTCCTCACCGTTATCGTTGACAAGGGGGCCGCCGCCCGAGTACATACGCGAACCGCCGACGACAGTCGGCGGACGGAGGGGTGGCCGAGTGGCTGAAGGCAACGGTTTGCTAAACCGTCGTACCGGGAAACTGGTACCGTGGGTTCGAATCCCATCCCCTCCGCCATCACTTGCCCAGGCCACGTCATGGGCTAAGTGAACGGACAAGCCGCCCCTCGGGGCGGCTTTGTCGTTTCTGGTTCCGGGCACGTAACGATGCCGGCCATTCAAGGCGCCAGCCGCCGTTCCAGGGCCGCCAGATCATCCACGAACCATACGACCTCGCCCCGGTTGGCCTCTTGGATGAAATCGCGCAGGGCCCCGCTGCCGGCCATCCAGGCGCTGACGTCGCCCACGATGACGGGGAGCAGCTGGTAGTTGGCGAACTTCTGAATGATGGCCCCGGCCTGGCCCGTGGCCAGGGCCAGGAAGCCGGCGCCCAAGCGGCCGAGGGGGATGGCCACCACCCGGGCGCCATGCTCCCACGCCAAGCCGATCAGGGGCACGGCGTCCTGGTCGCCGGTCAGCAGCGGCCCCTCCGCCGCGCAGACCAGCACACGCGTGCCCTGGAGGTCCTGGGGAAGATCGCTCATGAGGTGGGGCTCCTGAATGAAGCAATGCCGTTGTGCGAAGCAATGCCGTTGCGCGGCCATTGTAGCACCGGCGGGGCTTTCGGGAGTGACGGCCGCCGGTCCGTCCGCTACCTTCCCCGCGGCGGCATGCCGGCGCCCTGATCCACCGGCCAAGCGATAGGCACACCCACGCTACCGCGCCCGCGCCACCTCGGCGTCCCCGGGTGTCGGCGGTTCATACCCAGAGATTGAGGTTCCTGATGAACAGTTCGGCCGATGAAGAGTTCGTTTACGACGAAGCCAGCGGCGAATGGATTCCGGCCAGCCAGGCGGCGGCGACCGCGGCGGCCACCGCCATTGTCGAGGTGCGGGATTCCGTGGGCAACCTGCTGTCCGACGGCGACAGCGTTACCTTGATCAAGGACCTGAAGGTGAAAGGCGCCAACCAGGTGCTGAAGCGCGGCACGGTCATACGGTCCATCCGCCTGACCGGCGACGCGCAGGAGATCGATTGCCGCCACGACACCATCAAGGGCCTCGTGTTGCGGGCGGAGTTCGTGAAGAAAGGGTAGGGCGGCCCGAATGAAAAAGGGCCCGGAAGGTTTCCCCTCCCGAGCCCTTTTCATTGGTCTCGCTCCGCGTCCGCTTACGGCGGCGTGAGGGTCGACTTGCCGCGCTTCGGGGCCTTGGTCGCCTTGTACATGTCGGCGGGGTCCCACACGGCGCCGCGGCGGCGGCGGGCGGGCTTGGCGTCGCCGCCGGTGTCTTCCACACCGTCGCCGGAGGCAGCGGTGGAGACCGCGGCCGGCGCGGTTTCAGTACCGTCATCGTCATGCGACACGGCGCGCAGCAGGCCGGCGACGCAGTCGGCGATGTCCGCTGGGGCGTTACGCCAGGCGCGCAGCAGGTCCAGGTCGCGGCGCGACAGGAGCGGCGAGCCCTCGTCCGGTGCGCTGAAGGTGGTGGGGGCCGGGCGATCGGCGCCACTCTCCAGGTCGTCGAAGAAGAAGGTCAGCGGCACGTCCAGGATTTCGGCCAGGCGATACAGCTTGCCCACCGAGACGCGGTTGGAACCCCGCTCGTATTTCTGCACCTGCTGGAAGGTGATGCCTAAGGCGCGGGCCAGATCCGACTGGCTCATCCCCAAAAGACCGCGGCGCAAACGGATGCGGCTGGCGACGTGGTTCTCAATCTTGCCTTCAAGTTCGGCAACAACCGTGTTCTTAGTCCTACGGGGCATGGGCACTACTCCAAGTCGATGACGCGCCATCTGAGTTCATCGGATGGGAAGACAGCATAACCTACTAAGGTAGGAAGCCTGAATTGGGGCGAGAGTATGAAGGCGCCTTGGCGCTGACAACTGGCATTGTCTCCCCACACTCAACCTTTCCCCGCTGTTCCTTCTTTAGAGCTGTTTAGCTGATAGAATACAATAGTATTCATCTTTTCGGTCCCCGCAACAATCGTGGACACCGGGGAGAGGCAGTGATGCCAGGGGTATCGCGGCCGAAAAGTTCAGGCGCGGACGGAAATGCGCGCCGACTCGCACCACTGTTCCGTGGACGCCCAAGCCCCGGCGCGTCCTAATCGCGTAGTTTAGGGCAGATTGGCGGCTTCCATTCCCGCTGGCATCCCCGCCGGCGCGGGGACTACGGCGTCCGGCCCGTAAACGGCGAGTTGGGCCTTCAACACATCCAGCAATTCATTGAGGCTGTCGCGGGCGTAATCATCGCGCTGGCGCGCCAGCTCAGTCCGCGTCAGCTGGATGAAGGCATCGACCAGACGATGATGAATGACGGCTGCCCGCAGCAGGGCGGCGGGAAGCGGCTGCGGAGCCAGG
This sequence comes from Nitrospirillum amazonense, assembly GCF_007828045.1. Classification (GTDB taxonomy): domain Bacteria; phylum Pseudomonadota; class Alphaproteobacteria; order Azospirillales; family Azospirillaceae; genus Nitrospirillum; species Nitrospirillum amazonense_C. Next base: position 348,113 of record NZ_VITN01000004.1, read on the forward strand.
GGAACAGAGGCCATGGCGCGTACCTACCGGGGACTGGTTACCCGGGTAGGATATGGCGCCCGTCGTTAATCGCAAGTTAACATTGGGCCTGAGAGTTTCCTCCCTAACCTTTTGCGCGAATTAACCAAAATAGTGTTGCCGATTGGACATCAACCGGCCGTGCCCCGCTTCAAATCGGTGGTCATGGGCATTTGGCGCCCGCCCATGCGGATGCGGTAGACGTGCAGGTTCTCCAGCACGCGCTGGACATAGTTGCGCGTCTCGTAGAAGGGCAGGGTCTCGATCCAGTCCACCGGATCCACCGCCTCGATGCGCGGGTCGCCATAGTCGCGCAGCCAGTTGGCCACCCGGCCGGGGCCGGCGTTGTACGCGGCGATGGCCAGGATGTAGGAGCCGCCGAAGCGGTCCAGCAGATCCTGCAGGAACACGCTGCCCACGCGGATGTTGAAGTCAGGATCGTGGGTCAGCTTGGCGACCGTGTATTTCATGCCCTCGCGCCTGGCCAGCTGCTGCGCCGTGGGCGGCATCAGCTGCATCAGGCCCAAGGCGCCGGCGCCGCTGGCCGCGTCCACCTTGAAGCTGCTTTCCTGACGGATGAGGGCGTGGACCAGTGCCGGCTCCGGCTGGGCCGGCAGGTGGCTGGAGATGATGGGATAGCCCGCGTCGGCCAGCACGATGCCCTTGTTCAGCGACAGCCGGCTGATGCCCACGCCAAGGTCGCGGCGGTGCATTTCCAGCGCCGCCTTGGCCACCAGCACGAAGTCGTCCGGCGTCTTGGCATCCTGCGACAGCTTGCGCAGGAACAGGTCGACGCGGTCGTCGTCCTCGCTAAGAACCTTGTCCAGCAGGCGCGCGGCGCGCGCCAACTCGTTCTTTTCGAACTTGGCGCGGGCGTCGGCCGAGGGCGTGGGGGCGATGGGGATGGCTTCCGCCTGGCCCAGCTTTTCCTGCGCCATCATGCCGTAGAAGGTGCTGCCGTAGCGGGCGCCCAGCTCATACCACTGGCGGGCGCGTTCCGGGTTGCCCAGCTTCTCGCAGGCGCGGCCGGCCCAATAGGCCCCGCGCGACTGCCCGACGGGCGAAGACACGCCCTCATACAGGCGGGTGAAATGCTCCAGCGCCTGTTCCGGCTTGTTCAGGAACTGCAGCGACAGCCAGCCGGCCAGGAACTCCGCCTGGATGAAGCCCAGGCCGTCGGTCACGCCATGGTTGGCCGCCAGGCGATAGGCGCGCTGCATCTGCCCCTGGTCCATCAGGTGGCGCGCCAGGATGTGGCGTTCCGTCCACCAGGCCTCGGGATGGCTTAGGTCTTTCCCGGCGTCCTTGGGCAGATTTTCCACAATCTCCAGCGCGCTTGCGTCCATCTCCTTGCGCCGGCGCCAGCGCAGCCGCTCATAGGTGATGCCGGGCTCGCTCATCAGCGGGGCGGGCACCTGCTGCAGCAGGCGCTCCACACCCGGGTCCAGGTCGGCCATGGCCAGGCGGGCCAGGGCCACGGCCTGGTGGCCCGGATCGACGATGGGCAGCATGCGCCGCGCGTCTTCCTCGTCGTTCTCCCACAGCAGGCGGTCCAGGCGGGCCCAATGGTCGGCGGGGCGCAAGATGGCCACGTACTTGGTGCGGAACGTCCGCTCGTCCACCACGCCGAAGTTGCCCTTGATGTAGCGCTCGCGGATCAGGGCGATGGCCCTCTCGCTGTCGCCCAGGTTCAGCAGGCTGTCGGCGTAGCGGGTGAAGCCGGTGGTGGTCAGGGGCGGGTGCTTGTCGAACCAGTCGCGCGTCGGCGTGTCGCCGAAATTGGGCATGCGGATTTCGGCGTTGCGGCGCAGGGCCGCCAGGCCGGGCCAGTCGGGGTTCTTGTCGATGAAGTCCGTCAGATCCTGGAAGCTGGCGTCGGTGTCGGCGCGGACGAGATCCATCCAGGTCAGGACCTTGTCGGCCAGCGGGTCATGCCCGCGCTCGGCCAGCTTGTGGGCGTCGGCCCACTTGCCCCTGTCGGCCGCCTTGAAGGCGGCGCGGTAGGTGTTGATATCGCTGGAGGACTGGGCCATGGCCGCCATCGGTGCGCACAGCAGGGAAAGCGGCAGGATCAAGGCCGCCAGCCCCCGCCGGAACGGGGGCCAGGGGGCCTTTTCTCGTCGCTTGTCACCCAGGTGCCGGGCCGCTAAGGTTCGCGCCTTTCGGGTCGAATGCCCACGGAGATTGCAGAGATGACCACCGCCACGCCCGCCCTCGCCGGTTCCCTCGTCGCCCTGATCACGCCGTTCGCCGACGGTAAAGTGGACGAGCGCGCTTTCCAGGCCCTGGTGGACTGGCAAGTGAAAGAGGGCACGCACGGCCTGGTCCCCTGCGGCACCACCGGCGAGTCGCCAACGCTGAGCCATGAGGAGCACCGCCGCCTGGTCGAGTTGTGTGTCGAGGTGGCGGACCGCCGCGTCCCCGTGGTCGCCGGCACCGGCAGCAACTCCACCGCCGAGGCCATCAGCCTGACCAGGCACGCCAAGGCCGTGGGCGCCGACGCCGCCCTGGTGGTGACGCCTTACTACAACAAGCCGACGCAAGAAGGTCTCTACCAGCATTTCAAAGCCATCCATGATGCGGCCGACCTGCCCATCATCATTTATAACATTCCCGGCCGCAGCGTGATCGACATGTCGATCGCCACCATGGCCCGCCTCGCGGCGTTGCCTAACATCGTTGGCGTGAAGGACGCCACCGCTGATTTGGTGCGGCCGTTGCGCACACGGGTCGAGTTGGGCGCCGACTTCATCCAGCTGTCGGGTGAGGACGCCACCGCCACGGCCTTTCTGGCGCAGGGCGGCGTCGGCTGCATCTCCGTCACGGCCAACGTGGCGCCGCGCCTATGCGCCGAGATGCAGAACGCCTGGGTGCGCGGCGACTTGGCGGAAATGGCCCGCATCCGCGACCTGCTGATGCCGCTGCACCACGCCATGTTCGTGGAGACCAGCCCGGCGCCGGTGAAGTACGCCGCCAGCCTGCTGGGCCTGTGCCGTCCGGAACTGCGCCTGCCGCTGGTCGAAACCACGCCGGCGACTCAGGAGCTGGTGCGCGCGGCCCTGGTCCACGCCGGCCTGCTGAGCTGAGGGAAGGGGCCGGATAGCCGCCATGGCACGTGCCGACGAACATAAATACGCCGCGCAAAATCGGCGCGCCCGCTTCGATTTTTTCATTACCGAAACGATCGAGGCGGGCATCATGCTGACCGGGACGGAGGTCAAGTCGCTGCGCGCCGGCCGGGTCAGCATCGCCGAGTCCTACGCCGGCGAGCGGGATGGGGAGCTGTACCTGATCAACGCCCATTTCCCGGAGTACCAGCTGGCCGGCCGCTTCTTCCAGCATGAGCCCAAACGGGCGCGCAAGCTGCTGGTCCGCCGTCGTGAGATGGACAAGCTGTTCGCCTCCATCCGCCGCGACGGCGTCACCCTGATTCCGCTGTCGATCTATTTCAACGACCGCGGCTATGCCAAGGTCGAGATCGGCGTGGCCAAGGGCAAGAAGAAGGGCGACAAGCGCGAGGCGGAGAAGGAACGCGACTGGCAGCGCGACAAGGCGCGCCTGATGCGGGCCAAGGGCTGAAGCATTCATTGTTTGGAAAGCGGGAAGGGTTTGAAATGGGGAAGGCCGGGGCGTTGCTCCGGCCTTTTGCACTGGGGGGCTTAGGCGCCCAGGTATTGGCGCACCGCCTTGAACACGTCCTCGAACATGGTGTCGGTCAGGCGGCCGGTGTTGGTGTTGTAGCGGGAGCAGTGATAGCTGTCGAACAGCGTCACCCCGCCGCCCAGGTCGTGCCGGGCGCCGTGGCCGAAGGGGTGGGCCGCCTGGCGCAGGCCGAAGGTGCGGATGACGCTGGTGTGGGAGACGGAGCCCAGGGCCACCACGGCCTTGAGCCTGGTCATCGCCTCCAGTTCCGCCACCAGGAAGGGGCGGCAGGTGTGCGATTCTTCCGGCGTGGGCTTGTTCTCGGGCGGCACGCAGCGGACGGCGTTGGTGATGCGCGCGTCGATCAGGGTCAGGCCGTCATCCGGCCGCTCCAGATACTGGCCCGTGGCGAAGCCGAACTTCAGCAGGGTGGCGTACAGCAGGTCGCCGGCATAGTCGCCCGTGAAGGGGCGGCCGCTGAAGTTGGCGCCGCGCAGGCCGGGGGCCAGACCCACCACCAGCAAGCGGGCGTCCAGGCCGCCGAAGGATGGCACCGGCCCGTTGAATTTGTCAGGAAAGGCCGCGCGGTTGCGCAGGCGATAATCCACCAACCGGGGGCATAAGGGGCAATCATGCCCCGGCGGTGTCAGGTTCTGGGTCATGGGATATGGGCGCCCGTTACGTGTCGTGTAGGCGCCGGATATCATTCCATCGGCGTGGTGTCGATAAGCTGCGCGTGCTCCACCGGCGGCCGTGGGGCGTGGGCGCGGGCGATGTCGGGCGCCAGATCCATCAGCTCGATGAAATTGTCGGCCTGGCGGCGCAACTCGTCGGCGATCATGGGTGGGGTGGAGCGCACGGTGCTGATAACCGAGACGCGCACGCCCTTGCGCTGCACCGCCTCCACCAGGCGGCGAAAGTCGCCGTCGCCGGAAAACAGCATGATGTGGTCTAAATGCTGCGCCATTTCCATGACATCGATGGCCAGCTCGATGTCCATGTTGCCCTTGATCTTCCGGCGACCGGATGCGTCGGTGTATTCCTTGGTTGGCTTCGTGACCATGGTATAACCATTATAGTCCAGCCAGTCGACCAGCGGGCGAATCGGCGAATATTCCTGGTCTTCAACCAGCGCGGTATAATAGAAAGCGCGAATCAGCCGCCCGCGTTTCCCACAAAAATTCAACAAACGCTTATAGTCGATATCAAAATTTAATGCGCGTGCAGCAGCGAATAGATTGGCGCCATCGATGAAGAGGGCGAGGCGTTCCTCCGGATAATGCAACATTTTATATTCCTTTGAATATTATTTGGGAGAGTAATGCGGCGGATACAATTATCGGTAGCGTGCCGTCTTTATGGCGCGCTGACAAGCGCCTACATAAAGTGAATGGGTTAACGCGTTCAAGCGAGATATGGTCGCAGCCGGTGTATTTAAAGCCACATCTGCCTTTTGGGGATGTCGCGCCCAAGGGCGGGCACGGTATTTAGGCCTTAAGGGTAATGCCGGCGTCCCCCCGCGCGATACGCACCCTGAGGGGCGTGGCGCAGGGGGGGCGTAGGGGTGTGGTAGAGGGACGGTGAATGATTCTGGTGGGCGTGGGATCTAACCTGTCGGTTCCCGGCGTCGGCGGCCCACGCGATGTCGTGGCCGCGGCGGTGCGTGCGCTGGCTGGCGAAGGGGTGACGGTGGGGGCGGTGTCGCCATGGTACCGCAGCGCCCCGGTGCCCATGTCCGATCAGCCCTGGTACGTCAATGGCGTGGTGCGGGTGGAAACAGGCCTGGACGCCCCCGCGCTGCTGGCCGTCCTGCACCGGGTGGAGGCCGCGTTCGGCCGGGTGCGGCGGCTGGTGAACGAGGCGCGGGGGCTGGACCTGGATCTGCTGGCCTACCACGACCACGTTCGGGCGGCGGCGCCGGTGCTGCCCCATCCCCGCCTGCACCAGCGCGCCTTCGTGCTGTTGCCGCTGCGCGACCTGGCGCCCGGGTGGCGGCACCCGGTGACGGGGATGGACGTGGCAAGCCTGGTGGCGTGCCTGCCGCCGGGCCAGGTGACGGAGCGCATCGACGACTAGGTGGAGGGCGGGGGGCAAGCCCTTTCCCCGGCCATTCCTCACCACCGAAACGCAGGAATGCGGCGGATCGGGCGTCGCCTTCCTTGCAACCGTGAAAACAGGTCCTTATAACTACGGGATGGTGTTCGGTGCCCCTATTCCCGGCACCCGTTTCGTTGTTGGAGTGAGCAAGGTATGGCCCGCGTTACCGTTGAAGATTGCGTCCTGAAGGTTCCGAACCGGTTCGAGCTGGTGATGATGGCGGCCCAGCGGGCGCGGGACGTGGCGGCTGGCGCGCCGCTGTCGGTCGATCGCGACAACGACAAGAACCCAGTCGTCGCCCTGCGCGAGATCGCGGACGAGACGGTGGTGCTGGACAGCCTGAAGAACTCCCTGATCAAGGGGCATCAGCGCGTCCAGGAGCAGGACGAGCCCGAGGAAGAGATCATCGAGCTGATGGCCGGTGAGCAAGCCTGGGCCGTGCAGGGCGCCGCCGGCGAGGATGACGACCTGGGGGCTGAGGATGCCGCCGAGGATGCGGCGCAGGGTGACGACCTCGGCGACGACGAGGGCCTCTGAGCCGGTGGTGGGGCAGGCCGTGGGTAAGCGACCCGTCCCCCTTGGCTATTTTTTCATGGATAGCGCCCTGAACGGCCGTGCCGCGCCCGCCGCGGCCCGCCGTGCGCACCAGGCCTGGGGCCGGGCAGGGCATCCATGATGCGCCAGTATGAACTGGTTGAGCGGGTCCGCTCCTACGATCCCAACGCGGACGAGGACAAGCTCAATCGCGCCTACGTCTTCTCCATGAAGGCGCACGGGTCGCAGAAGCGCGCGTCGGGCGACCCCTATTTTTCCCACCCGCTGGAGGTTGCGGGGCTGCTGACCCAGCTGAAGCTGGACGGCGCCTCAATCATCACGGCATTGCTGCACGACACGGTCGAGGACACGCTGACCACCTTGGACGAGGTGCAGCGCCTGTTCGGGCCGGAGATCGCGCGCCTGGTGGATGGCGTGACCAAGCTGTCGCGCATCGAGCTGCAGAACCTGGAAAGCGACCAGTCCAAGCAGGCGGAGAACTTCCGCAAGCTGGTGCTGGCGATGTCGGAAGACATCCGCGTCCTGCTGGTGAAGCTGGCCGACCGCCTGCACAACATGCAGACGCTGCACTACCTGTCCAAGCCGGAGAAGCGCAAGCGCATCGCCCGCGAGACGCTGGAGATCTACGCGCCCCTGGCCGAGCGCATCGGCATCCAGCGCTGGAAGGACCAGCTGGAAGAGCTGTCGTTCAAGGAACTGAACCCGGACGCCTACGACAGCATCACCAAGCGCCTGCAGGATTTGGAAGAGCAGGGTGCGGGCCGCGTCGATCGCATCATCACCGAACTGGTGGACACCCTGCACGAGAACGGCCTGCCCCAGGCCACTGTGTCGGGCCGGCGCAAGGCGCCCTATTCCATCTGGCGCAAGATGCAGCGCAAGAACGTGACGTTCGAGCAGCTGTCCGACGTCATGGCCTTCCGCATCACCGTCGAATCCATCGAGCAGTGCTACCAGGCGCTGGGCGTCATCCACGCCCGCTACCCGGTGGTGCCGGGGCGCTTCAAGGACTACGTCTCCACGCCCAAGCCCAACGGTTACCGCTCGCTGCACACCACCGTCATCGGCCCGGAGCGCCAGCGCATCGAGGTGCAGATCCGCACCACCGAGATGCACGAGGTTTCCGAGCTGGGTGTCGCCGCCCACTGGGCCTACAAGTCGGATGGCAGCAGCCAGCCCAAGACCGAGGGGCGGCAATACCGCTGGCTGCGCGAGCTGCTGGACATCCTGGAGCATGCGGTCCGGCCGGAAGAGTTCCTGGAGCACACCAAGCTGGAACTGTTCCAGGACCAGGTGTTCTGCTTCACGCCCAAGGGCGACCTGATCGCCCTGCCGCGCGGCGCCACGCCGGTGGACTTCGCCTATGCCGTGCACAGCCAGATCGGTGACACCTGCGTTGGCGCCAAGATCAACGGCCGCATCCAGCCGCTGCGCAGCCAGTTGCAGAACGGCGATCAGGTCGAGGTCGTCACCAGCAAGGCGCAAACGCCGTCGCCGGACTGGGAAAACTTCGTCGTCACGGGCAAGGCCCGCGCCCGCATCCGCCGCTACATCCGCACCCAGCAGCGCGCTCAGCATATCGAGCTGGGCCGGGCCATGGTGCAGAAGATCTTCCGGCAGGAAGGCTACGACTATTCCGACAAGGCGCTGGAAGGCGTCCTCAAGATCTTCCAGTACCAGTCCGCCGATGACCTGATCGCCGCCATCGGTGCCGGCCTGGCCGGCGCCCGCGACGTTTTCAACGCCGTCTTCCCAGGGCACAAGGTGGTGCAGCAGGTCACGCCGGACGAGAAGATCGTTCAGCTGACCCGCGGCAAGACCAGCAGGCCCAAGGGCAAGGACAGCCCGCTACCCATCAAGGGCCTGATCCCGGGCATGGCCGTGCACTACGCCCGCTGCTGCCACCCCCTGCCGGGTGATCGCATCGTCGGCATCGTCACCACCGGCAAGGGCGTCACCATCCACACCATCGACTGCGAGACGCTGGAAAGCTTCCACGACAGCCCGGAACGGTGGATCGACGTCTCCTGGGACAACGAGGCCGATGGTGCGGACGAGAAGGTGGGCCGCATCACCGTGGTGGTGGCGAACGAGCCGGGCAGCCTGGGCACCGTGTCCACGGTGATCGGCAAGAACGGCGGCAACATCACCAATCTGAAGATCACCCACCGCACGACCGACTTTTTCGAGATGTTGATCGATATCGACGTGCATGACGTGAAACATCTGACCAATATCATCGCCGCGCTGCGGGCCACGCCGGTCATCAATTCCGTTGACCGGGCGCGGGGCCGCTGACGCGGTGGCCCCAGACGTGGTGCTAGGGGACGCCGTGCCAGGGATGGACATAGGGGAGGAACCGGTCGGTCCGCGGGGCGTGCGGCACGACCGGCCTAGACGAAGGTCATACGGCGCTGGCGTGGCGGCGTGCCCAGGTCTAGAACAGTGCAAGTTTGTCGGGGGGCCGACACCCATCGCCCAGAGACTCACCCAGGGGCAGCAGGCTTATGTTCCGCCGTCGTGAAAAAAGGCCGTTCGCCGAAGCTGTGAAGCAGACCTTGTGGCCCCGTATGGGCTGGCGCCGCGCCGGCCGCTATTGGATGCACCGCATCGGCCGCGTGCCCGGCACGCCCTATGGCATCTCCGCCGGGTTCGCCAGCGGTGTCGCCATGGCCATGACGCCCTTCATGGGGGTGCACTTCCCCCTGTCCATCGGTCTGGCCTGGATGCTGCGCGGTTCCATCGCGGCCTCGCTGCTGGGCACGCTGTTCGGCAACCCGGTGACCTGGCCCTTCATCTGGCTGGCGACCTACCGTTTGGGCTGCTTCGTCCTGCACATGCACCCCGGCCACGGCCCCATGGAGCTGTCGTGGAGCGTACTGCGCCACAGCGCCTGGCAGGTGGTGGCGCCCATGACCGTTGGCGGCTTCCTGTCCGCCGCCCTGACCTGGCCCCTGGTTTTCCTGGTGCTGCGCCCCCTGATCGCGCGCTACAAGCACCACCGCATCGCCGCCAGCCATCATCACCCGGTTCTGGGCCATGAGCCCAAGCCGGCCGGAGATTGACATGACGTCTGAAACCCAGAGCCAGCGCTTGCGCCTGGGCGTCAACATCGACCACGTGGCCACCATCCGCAACGCCCGTGGCGGCGTCCACCCCGACGTGCTGCGCGCCGCCCACCTGGCGGCCGACGCCGGTGCCGACGGCATCACCGCCCATCTGCGTGAAGACCGCCGCCACATCCGCGACAGCGATATCGACCGCCTGATGTCGGAAATCTCGCTGCCCCTGAACCTGGAGATGGCGGCGACGGAGGAGATGCTGGCCATCGCGCTGCGCCACCGCCCGCACGCCGCCTGCCTGGTGCCGGAGCGCCGGCAGGAGCGGACGACCGAGGGTGGGCTGGACGTGGCGGGCGGCTATGACCACCTGGCCCCCATCGTCGGTCGCCTGAACGACGCCGGCGTGCGCGTGTCGCTGTTCATCGCGCCGGACCGGGCGCAGCTGGACGCGGCCAAGCGCATCGGCGCCCCGGTGGTGGAACTGCACACCGGCCGCTACGCCGATGCCGAGACCACCGCCGAGCTTGAGACCGAATTGGCGCGCCTGACCGAGGCCGCCGCCCATGCCGGCCAGATCGGCCTGGAGTGCCATGCCGGCCACGGCCTGCGCTTCGACAATGTGGTGCCGGTCGCAGCGCTCCCGCAGGTGCGGGAGCTGAACATCGGCCACTTCCTGGTGGGCGAGGCGGTGTTCGTCGGGCTGGAGACCGCCATCCGCCAGATGCGGGCGCTGATGGACCAGGCCCGTCCCGCCGGGACCGGGACGCCATAATGTCCGTCGGCGCTTTTCAGCCTGGCAGCGTCATCCTGGGCATCGGCAACGACCTGATCGACATCACCCGCATCGAGAAGACCCTGGCGCGGTTCGGCCAGCGCTTCGTCGAGCGGGTCTTCACCGACGTGGAACAGGCGAAATCCGACCGCCGCGCCAAGTCCAACGGCCGCGCCGCCAGCTATGCCAAGCGCTACGCCGCCAAGGAGGCCTGTTCCAAGGCGCTGGGAACGGGTTTCCGCGAGGGCGTGTTCCACAAGGACATGGGCGTCGTCAACCTGCCCAGCGGGCAGCCGACACTATGTCTCACCGGTGGCGCCCTGGAGAGGTTGCGGGCGATGACGCCGCCGGGCATGGTGGCGCAGATTCATCTGACGCTGACGGATGAGCCGCCCATGGCGGAGGCCTTCGTCATCATCACGGCGACGCCGGCCCCGGCCGATGGCGCCGCCAACGGTATCGCTTGAAAATCCCGGTGGGCCCGCTAGATCGGTGCCACCCACTCTCACGAGGTTGTTTCGTTCCATGAGCCAGCAGAATGATCGCGTCAGCCGCGCGGCCCCCCAGCCCCAGGCGGAAAGCTGGGGCGATGTGGTGCGGACCGTCATCTACGCCCTGATCATCGCGCTGGGCGTGCGGACGGTGGCGTTCGAGCCGTTCAACATCCCCTCGGGCTCCATGATCCCGACGCTGCTCATCGGCGACTACGTCTTCGTGTCCAAGTTCAGCTACGGCTACAGCCGCTTCTCGCTGCCGCTGGGGCTGCCGCTGTTTCACGGCCGCATCTTCGGCAGCGTGCCGGAGCGGGGGGACGTGGTGGTCTTCCGCCTGCCCACGGATACCAGCCAGGACTACATCAAGCGCGTCATCGGCCTGCCCGGCGACCGCATCCAGATGATCGACGGCATCCTGCACATCAATGGCGAGCCGGTGAAGCGCGAGCGGGTCGAGGATTACACCATGGAGACGCCGTTCGGCCGCCAGAGCGCCGTGCCGCGCTACATCGAGACCCTGCCCAACGGCGTGAAGCACACCATCATCGAGATCATGGGCGACGACGGCGGGCTGGACAACACACCCGTCTACACCGTGCCCGAGGGCCACATCTTCTGCATGGGCGACAACCGCGACAACAGCCAGGACAGCCGCGTCCTGAACGTCGTCGGCTACGTCCCGCTGGAGAACGTGGTGGGCAAGGCCCAGTTCAAGTTCTTCTCGCTGGAGGAGGGCGTGCACTTCTGGGAAATCTGGAAGTGGCCGACATCCATCCGCTTCGGCCAGATCTTCAGCAAGGCGCACTGACGCCATGGCCACGTCCGCTGGCCCGCTGGACACCGGCGGCGCCGACATCGCCACCCTGGCCGAGGCCCTGGGACACACCTTCACCGAGGCCCGCCACCTGCTGGAGGCGGTGACCCACCCCAGCGTGGCCGGCATCGGGCGCGGCCCCCGTGCCGCCACCGGCCATTATGAGCGGCTGGAGTTCCTGGGGGACCGGGTGCTGGGCCTGGTGATCGCCCAGTGGCTGCTGGAACGCTTCCCCGAGGAGAACGAGGGCGGCCTGGCCAAGCGCCACACCGCCCTGGTGCGGGCCGAAGCCCTGGCGGGGGTGGCGGAGACCCTGGACCTGGGCCGCTACCTGCGCCTGGCCCCGGGCGAGTCGGACGCGGGCGGGCGTACCAAGCCCGCCATCCTGGCGGATGCGTGCGAGGCGGTGATCGGCGCCCTGTATCTGGACGGCGGCCTGGACGTGGCCGGCGCCTTCATCCGCAAGCATTGGGCCGGCCGCATCGACGCCGCCGAGCAGCCGCCGGTGGAACCCAAGACCGCCCTGCAGGAATGGGCCCTGGCCCGGGGCCTGCCCCTGCCGGTCTATGAGCAGGTGGGGCGTACCGGCCTGGACCATGAGCCCGTATTCACCGTGCGCGTGGCCGTGCAGGGCAAGGGCAGCGAGGCCGCCAGCGGCCCATCCAAGCGTGCCGCCGAGAAGGCCGCCGCGCTGGAGATGCTGAAGCGGTTGGGTTGAGCCCGCGGGCGATTGACGACAGGCGGTTGACGGCGACGCGTTGTGCGGCATCCTGCGGGTGTTCCACCCCGTCAGGAGCCGCCATGCTTCGCCGCCGTCTCGCCCAGATCCTTGTCGCCAGCGGTTTTCTGGCCGCCGCCTTCGGCGCCAGGGCGGAGCCTGATACCCATTCCATCACCCCCCTGGACATCCGGATCTTGCGCCCGGCCAGCGTGGTGCCGGCCACGGACGGCCGCCATCTGGTGTTCGAGGCGCTGATCAGCAATTTCTCCCCCGTGCCCATGACGTTGGCGGCCGTGCGGCTGGGCACGGCGGCACAACCGGCCGCCCTGGCGCGATTCGAGGGCGCGGCCCTGACGGATCTGCTGTCGCGGCCCGGGCGGGCGGGCGGTGACGGCCAGCCGCCGGTGACGGTCATACAGGGCAATACCTTCGCTGCCGCCCTGTTCGACGTGCATCTTGGCGATGATGCCGAGGTAGGGGATCTGCGGCTGGCGCTCACCATCGCGCCGTTCAAGCCCGGCCTGCCCGAGTCCACGCTGAACACGGCGGTCGCCGTCCCAGTGGACCGGGCGCCGCCGGTCGTCGTCTCCGCCCCCGTCGCCGGCACGGGGTGGGTGGCCTTCAACGGCCTGTCCGCCGCCTCCATACACCGGACCACCGTGATGGTGGTGGACGGGCAGGCGCGGGTGCCGGAACGCTATGCCATCGACTTCATGAGGCTGACAGGGGATGGGCGGGAGTTCGGCGGGGACCAGGCGCGCAACGAGTCCTGGCCCAGCTATGGCCAGGCGGTGCTGGCCGTGGCCGATGGCGTCGTCGAGAGTGTGCGCGACGGGTTTCCGGATAATGTGCCCGGCCGGCCGCCGGCACAGAAGGTCACGCTGGACACCATAGCCGGCAACCAGGTGACCCTGCGTATGAAAGGGGGCGCGTACGCCTTCTATGCCCATCTCATCCCGGGCAGCATCCCCGTGCGCCCGGGCCAGGCCGTGCACAAGGGCGAGGTGCTGGGCCGGCTGGGCAACTCCGGTCAATCCGACGCCCCCCACCTGCATTTCCAGGTGGGGGATAGTGGGCATATCGCCGCCACCGACGGCCTGCCGTTCGTCTTCGATGCCTTCACCCTGCTGGGCGTGGTGGCCGATACGGCCGCCGCCGACGCGGGCGGCGCCTGGACGGCAAGCCAGACGCCCCAATCACGCCACGGGCAGTTACCGGCGGAAAACGCGGTCACCGGCTTCTGAGGGGCCCTCATCAGAGGTCCTCGTGCGCGCCGGCCTCGCCACGCAGCCAATAGCCGGGTGCTTGGGTTCCTCCAGCACATACGCGCGCGGGGCCTGGGCCACGGGTGGCCTCGGCGGCGATCCAGACATGGCCGTCGCCGGCCCTCTGGAACCCCGCCCTCTGGATCGCCGCTCTCTGGATCGCCGCCCTCTGGGGTGACGAGGAACCCGCCTTCGAACAGCGCCGCCGATCTCCACATAGTCATCGCCCAACCCACCACACCCAGAAGAAGGCCGCCGCGAGCACCGCCTCCGCGATGACTGAACGAAAGATGCCGGCGCTGACGCGTCGGGTCAGAAAGTCGAACAGTCCCAGGCACGAGAGCAGCGCGATCGCCCCGCCTGCGATCAGACAAACCGCCGAGCGCAGTTCCGACGGGGCTGCGGCTCGACCGAGGAAGAACACGAGGGCGAGGGCCAGATAGATTGCGCCCATCCTGCGGAGCAAAATTATCGAGCCCGCCGTCGCCTCGACCCCCCACTCCTTGAGCACGGAAACGCCGGCGAAGATGAAACGCAGGCCGAGAAGGCAGCCGCCGAATGCCATGACAAGCGCCATGATTTGAAATGTCATTGCCGGTCTCCCACGCGCCTTGGTGACTTTGCGCAACGACTCGCGACTGCGCTTGAAAATCATGGATCGTTGCGGCCAGACGATCTATGCTATAACGTCTATTGTTCGTTGGAGATCGTCCAAAGGTGGATCCGCTATCCCAAGTCATTTCGCTTTTGGAGCCGCGAGGCTACCTCGTCGGCGGCTTCCAAGCCGGCGGTGACTGGTCGATCCGCTTCGAACCCTTTGAGGGGGTCAAATGCTATGCCGTGACCGCGGGGTCTCTCTGGATTGCGGTTGAAGGCGCCGGAGAGCCGGTGCGTCTCGGACAGGGCGATTGTTTCCTATTGCCCCGCGGCAGGCCGTTCCGGGTTGCAAGCGACCTGGCGCTGCCATCCGGGGATTGGAAGCGCTATTTCCTTGGCTCCCGCGACGGCGAGCTTGTCAAATTGAACGACGGGGACGGAGTTACCGTGCTCGGCGGCCATTTCCAGCTCGCCGGGCCACAATTGGAGATGCTGCTCGGCATACTGCCGCCGATCGTCCATCTGCGGACGGAGACTGAGCGCGAGATGCTTCGCTGGGTCATTGACCAGATGGGACAGGAGCTGAGCGAGTCTAGGCCAGGAAGCTTCCTGATCCTCCAGCAACTCGTCTCCATGATCTTTGTTCAGGCGCTCCGCCTCCACCTCAACGAGCGCAACGGCGTCGGCTGGCTGTTTGCGCTCTCCGACAGGCAGGTCGGCGCAGCGATCGCGGCTATCCACCGCGAGCCGGAGCGGCGTTGGACCGTGGCGACGCTCGCCTTTGAAGTCGGGATGTCGCGATCCGGTTTCGCGGCGCGATTTGCACAGTTGGTGGGCGATGGACCGATCGAATATCTGACACGCTGGCGCATGTTGCTCGCCAGCCGCAGTCTTTCGCGCGGCGAACCAATTGGCGCCGTCGCCCGCTCGCTCGGGTATGAATCCGAAAGCGCGTTCAGCTTCGCCTTCAAGCGCGTGATGGGCAGCGCTCCCCGCCATTACGTCCGCCTGGCGGCAAGCGTAGGAGGTGCGTCGGGGTTTGATTGAATGTCGCAGATGCGCGGGAAGGCTCCGTGCGCCACGGACGACGCCGCCGTGCGCATGGAACTGGCCGAGGGTGGCAAGGCGCCCAAGACGGCGATCATCGTGATGGTGGACGAGGTTCCGTTCCACCGCGGCAAGGCCTTGAACCGGGCCCGCCCATGGGACCCGGCCTCAAGGCCGCCGCCTGGCCAGATGCTGGCCGCCATGACCCGCAAACGCGCGGCGGAGGCAGAGGCGATCGATGCGCATTACGATCATGCCGTGCGCACCGACCTCCACGGCTGAAGCTCACAGGTTCTCGTGCGCGCCCGCCTCGCCACGCAGCCAATAGCCGGACGCCCGCATCCATTGCGCCGGATGCTTGCGGTCCTCCAGCATGTAGGCGCGCAAGGCCTTGGCCACGGCGGCCTCGGCCGCGATCCAGACATAGCCGTCACCAGGCGGCAGCTGGATGCCCTCGATGGCGTGGCGCAGGGTGGCCGCGTCGTCCGCGCCCTGGCTGTCGCGGGTTACCCAGTGGGCGGTCCAGCGCGCCTTGGTCTCGATGGCCTGCACCTCCGCCGCGCTGTCGATGGCGACGACGGTGTGGACAGGCACGCCCGGGCGCAACTCCTCCAGCCGGCGGCCGATGGCGGGCAGCCCTGTCTCATCCCCGACCAGCAGGTACCAGTCGAAATCGTCCGGCACGATCATGGAGCCGCGCGGGCCGCCGATCTCCAGCGTGTCGCCCACCTTGGCGCCCAGGGCCCAGGCTGTGGCCGGGCCGGCGTCATGCAGGGCGAAGTCCAGGGTCAGCGTGCGGTCCGCCTGGCTGAAGGCGCGGGGGGTATAGTCGCGCATCAGCGTCTGCCCATCCGGGCCGGGGAAGAACAGCTTGATATGGTCATCGGCGCCGCGGCTGTCGAAGTCCGCCAACTCGGGCGAGGTCAGGACGACGCGCAGCATCTTGGGCGTCAGGTGCGCCACGCCGGTCACGGTCAGGGTGCGCCGCCGGGTGTCGAAGCGCATGCGGCCGATCTGGTGGCGGGGGGTATCGGTCATTCGGTCACCTGGGTCAGGTCTGTCGGGTTGGGGGGCGGGGACGGTAGGCCCGCCGTCATTGGAGGGGGAGGAGGCCAGGATCTCCGCCGTGGCGCGCCGCAGGATGGCGGCCAGGCGGCGGGCCTCGGCGGCATCGCAGCCGCGCTTGCCGTAAAGGGCTGATTTCAGGGCATGGCGGGCCTGATGCAGGTCTTCGGATGCCGCAGGATCCGCGTCGGTGACGCCGGCGAAGGCCTCGCGCACCTGCTCCATGCGGCCGCCGATGCGGCGTAGGCCCTCCAGGATGGCGACCGCCGTGCCGCGGTGGCCCTCGAGATGGGCACGGCCGCTGTCGGTGATGCGGTAGAGCTTGCGGTTGCCCTCCGGCTCCGCCGCCGCGTAGCCGATCTCTGCCAGGAAGGTCAGCGCCGGGTAAATGACGCCGGGGCTGGGGGTATAGAAACCGCCGGACTGCTCCTCCACGGCGCGGATCAGCTCATAGCCGTGGGCCGGCTTGCGCTCCAGCAGCGTCAGAAGCAGCAGTTCCAGGTCAGCGGAGGATAGCTTGCGGCTGCCGGGCATGCCGCCACCGCCCCAGAAGCCGCCGCCCCCGCCGAAGCCGCCACCGTGCTTCCAATGGTGCCACCCGCCGCGCCCGCCCATGGCCAGATAAGGGGGATGGGATGTCGTATGATCGGAAAACATATTGTACGATATAGCGAACGATATGGGGCCGACAAGAGGAAGCTGAAAAGAAAACGCCCCGGCGGGCGAACCCGGCCGGGGCGTGGCGGAAAAATTTGTGAGAAGGGGCTGGCTCAGTGCTTCTTGCCCGGCACGGCCTCGACCGGGAAGGCCTTGGGCAGGGCGATGCCTTTGGCGGCGGCCGCCGCGCGCAGCAGCACCGGCTGGTCGGAGATGATGCCGTCCACGCCCATGTCGATCAGCTTGGCCATGTCCTCCGGCTTGTTCACCGTCCAGGGCACGACGGTCAGGCCCAGGCTGTGCGCCTCCGCCACCAGGCCGGCGTCGATGTCGGTGTAGAGCGGCGACCAGACCTTGCCGCCGGCGGCCTTCACCGCCTTGGGCACGCTGCCGCCATGGTCCACGGGGTCGAAGCCGGCGGTCCAGGGCAGCTTGGCGGTCAGGCTGACAGACGGCTCGCGCGGGTCCTGCTCCGTCAGATAGACCGTGGGGATGGTGGGGGCCTTCTGCTGCACCACCTGCAGGGTGCGCCAATCGAAGGACTGGATCATCACCCGGTCCTCGAACTTCTCGGCCTTCAGCACGGCCAGCACCTTGTCCACGAACACCTCCGGCGACGGGCTGTCCTCCGGGTGGGTGGGGTCGATCTTGGTCTCGATGTTCATCTTCACGGTCTTGTTGCCCGACCGCTTCACCAGGTCGATGACCTCTTTCAGGGTGGGGATGGGCGTGCCGGGAATGGGGCGCTGGTCCGGGAAATGGCTGCCATAGGCGCTGCCCGGGCGCAGTTGGCCCACGTCGTACTTCTTGATCTCATCCAGCGTCAGGCTGAAGAAGGCCGGGGTGGGGGCGGTGACGTAGGCGCCGTCCGGCCCCTTGGCCAGGTCCGGGTTCAGGTGCCGCTCATGCGAGATGATGACGGTGCCGTCCTTGGTGATGTTCATGTCCATCTCCAAGGTGGTCACGCCCAGCGACAGGGCGTGGGCGAAGGACTGCAGCGTGTTCTCCGGCCACAGGGCGCGGCCGCCGCGGTGCGCCTCGATATCCAGGTCGCGGGCCTGGGCGGGCCCCGGAGTGGAAAACACAGCGGCTGTGGCCAGCAGGGCGGCCAGGGTCAGCCAACGCGGGGCCAAACGGTGCGGCAGGGACATCGAAGCGGGCTCCTGATAGACTGGTACCGTGAACCGGCCGAAGCCGGCGCGGTCGAGCTATAGCCCGGGCATCCCCTAAGCCCTTGTTAAATTTCCAAGGCGGTGCTGCAAGGCGCCCAACCGCGCAATCCTTGGATGCCGCGCCGCCGCTGGTGCCGGGGCGCGGTCTGTGTCATGAAGCCGCGCATGCGGCGGCGGGCGGGTGCCAGGGGCATCCGGGCCCGCCGTTCCCTTTGAGGATATGAGTGATGAGCGACGTCGAACACGGCCCGGACGGCCTTCCCCCCGATGAGGACACGATGGCCGGTGCCGCCGGTCATGACGATGAGGCGCATGACGCCGACGCGCCCGAGGGTGAGGAAGACTATCTGGACGATGAAGACGATTACGAGGATGAGGACGAGGGGGAGGAGGGCCCGGCCCTGGCCCCCATGCGCTGCGGCTTCGTGGCCCTGGTGGGCGCGCCCAACGCCGGCAAGTCCACGCTGCTGAACGCGGCGGTGGGCAGCAAGGTGTCCATCGTCAGCCCCAAGGTGCAGACCACCCGGTCGCGCGTGCTGGGCATCGGCATGCATGACCGCGCCCAGATCCTGTTCGTCGATCTGCCCGGCATCTTTACGCCCAAGAAGCGGCTGGAGCGCGCCATGGTGGCCGCCGCCTGGTCGGGGGCGGAGGAGGCGGACCTGGTGGCCGTGCTGGTCGATGCCTCGCGCCGCGTGGATGACGACACCAATGGCATCATCCAGCGCCTGAAAGACAGCAAGCGCCAGGCCATCCTGATCCTGAACAAGATCGACCTGATCCCCTATGAACGCCTGCTGGAACTGGCGGCGCGCTTCAACGAGACGGGCGTGTTCACCGACATCTTCATGATCTCCGCCCTGACCGGCGACGGCCTGAAGGACTTCCTGGACAAGCTGGCCGCCCGCCTGCCGGAGGGCCCCTGGCTGTTCCCGGAGGACCAGCTGTCCGACATGCCGCAGCGCCTGCTGGCGGCGGAGATCACGCGGGAGAAGCTGTTCCTGCAACTGCACCAGGAACTGCCCTACGCCATCGCGGTGGAGACCGAGGCGTGGGAGGAGTTCGAGGACGGCTCCGTCAAGATCTCCCAGGTCGTCTACGTCCAGCGCCCCAACCAGAAGGCCATCGTACTGGGCAAGGGGGGCAGCAAGATCAAGTCCATCGGCGCCGCCGCTCGCGTGGAACTTGAGGAAATCCTGGACCGCCGCGTGCACGTCATGCTGTTCGTGAAGGTACGCGAGGACTGGGCCGAGAAGCCCGACAGCTACAACCAGTGGGGTTTGGACTTCAACGCCTAAATAAATTTTGCAGCGTTTCTGGAATGGGTTAAGGGGCGGTAGTTTGCATAACTGCCAGCCCCTCTTTTGTCACCTTAGCTATTTCGACGAGGGGGATAGGGGATTGAATCCCAATTCTCTCCGCGTTGGGGGTCTTTCAGGTGCACGTGCCAACGAAAATTGGGCAGATCGTCCTGCCTCCAGCCACCTAAAATTAGAAACTGAGAGTTTGGTATTTCATGATGTGTTTCCGCTTCATAATGATTAATTAAATCTTGAATGCTGGACTGAACTTGAGATTCTCTTGACCTGTAACAAAACATAACACGCAGTGGCGACAATACCGTACATAGCTTGTGAAAGTCACGCAAAGACTCTTTGGATGACCAATAGTTTTCATGCTCGACGGCTATCTCAATTCTCGGGTGTGAGCTTTCTGATTTTACAAAAGCATAATCAATGCGGCCGATTTCTCCACCGATCCGTCTTGATCTGATTCTCATTTTAGCTGCTTTCGCGATGTGATCGAATATCCGGTCCATGCTAGTGGTCCACGTCGCGCCCAGACCTGTAGGCGGGCAGTCGAATGTAGCCTTTTGCAAAAGCGTCAGAAATTTATTCGCGTCCATGTTCCTTACCATCATTCATCAGATTCTTGATTGAGTTATATCTTGATCTCTATACTCAAAGTTGGGTCAAGCCAAAGAGTTTTTGCCACTCTAAATCACGAAAGAAAATTTCTAGCTGATTTGCCTGTAGCTCTTGACCCTCCCACGGTAGGAGGGTCTATCTATCAGGGACATCTCGTCGAGGAGACTGGAATGTCCCATATCGCCGCCACTGCCCCCTCCGCCCGCCAGGCCGTCGACATCCCCATCGGCGGGATGACCTGTGCCGGCTGTGTGCGCCGGGTGGAGAAGGCGATTGCCGCCGTGCCGGGCGTGGCCGCCGCCACCGTGAACCTGGCGACAGAGCAGGCGCATGTGGAACTGGCCGAAGGCGGGCGCCTGCCCGATGTGGTCCAGGCCATCGCCAAGGCCGGCTATGACGCCGGCACCCATACCGCTGAGCTTGCCATCCAGGGTATGACCTGCGCCGGCTGTGTGGCGCGGGTGGAGAAGGCGCTGCGTGCCGCGCCCGGCGTGGTCGAGGCCACCGTCAACCTGGCGACAGAGCGGGCCAGCGTGCTCCTGATCAATGGCGCCACCGTGGGCGCCCTGGCCGCCGCCGTGGCCAAGGCCGGCTATGAGGCTAAGCCCCTGATGCAGGAGGACGCGGCGGCGCAAACGGACCGGGAGCGGGCGGCGCGGGCGGCTGAGATCGGTGCCCTGAAGCGGGCCGTGGCGCTCGCCGCCATCGCCACCGTGCCGCTGTTCGCGGTGGAGATGGCGCGCCATGCCGTTCCCGGCTTTCACCACTGGCTGATCAGTGCCGTGGGGGAACAGCCCTGGCGCTGGGTCAGCCTGGTGCTGGCGGCCTTCGTCCTGGCCGTGCCCGGCGGGCGCTTCTTCGCCAAGGGCGTGCCCAACCTGCTGCGGGCCACGCCGGACATGAATTCCCTGGTCACCCTGGGGGCCGGCGCCGCCTTCCTTTATTCCACCGTGGCGACGGTGACGCCGCACCTGCTGCCGGCGGGCACCGACAACGTCTATTTCGAGGCGGCGGCCGTCATCGTCACCCTGATCCTGGTGGGCCGCCTGTTCGAGGCCCGGGCCAAGGGCCGCACCAGCGAGGCCATCAAGCGCCTTCTGACCCTGCAGGCCAAGACGGCCCGGGTGGAGCGCGGCGGCCAGACGGTGGAACTGCCCATCGCCCAAGTGGTGGTGGGCGATGTCGTGCTGGTGCGTCCGGGTGAGCGGGTGCCGGTGGATGGCGCCGTGCTGGACGGCGCGTCCTTCGTCGATGAGAGCATGATCACCGGTGAGCCGCTGCCGGTGGAGAAGGGACCCGGCGCCCTGGTCGTGGGCGGCACGGTCAACAAGGCCGGCGCCTTCCGCTTCCGGGCGGAGAAGGTGGGGGCGGCCACCCTGCTGTCCCAGATCGTCCGCATGGTGGAAACGGCCCAGGGCGCCAAGCTGCCCATCCAGGCGGCGGTGGACCAGGTGACGGCCTGGTTCGTGCCGGCGGTCATGGCGGCCGCCCTGCTGACCTTCGCCGCCTGGTATTTTTTCGGGCCGGGGCCGCAGCTCAGCTACGCCCTGGTCAACGCCGTGGCGGTGCTGATCATCGCCTGCCCCTGCGCCATGGGCCTGGCCACCCCCACCTCCATCATGGTGGGCACCGGCAAGGCGGCGGAACTGGGCATCCTGTTCCGCCAGGGCGACGCGCTGCAGGGCCTGCGCGACGTGCGCGCCGTGGCCTTCGACAAGACCGGCACCCTGACCCTGGGGCAGCCCGCCCTGACCGACCTGGTGGTGGTGGACGGCCAGGCCGAGGACGAAGTGCTGCGCCTGGTGGCGGCGGTCGAGGCGCTGTCCGAGCATCCCATCGCCCAGGCCATCGTGGCCGGTGCCCGGGCGCGCGGCCAGGTTCCGCCGGCCGTCGAGGGGTTCCGGGCGGAACCCGGCTTCGGCGCGCAGGCCACGGTTGAGGGCCGCGTGGTGGCCGTGGGCGCCGACCGTTACATGACACGCCTGGGCATCGGCGTGGCGCCGGTGGCGGAGATGGCGGCCCGGCTGGCCGGGGAGGGTAAGAGCCCGCTCTACGCCGCCATCGGCGGCCGGCTGGCCGCCATCCTGGCCGTGGCGGACCCGGTGAAGCCCGAGGCGGCCGAGGTGGTGCGCACGCTGCACGGTGCCGGCCTGACGGTCATCATGGTCACCGGCGACAACCGCCGCACGGCGGAGGCCGTGGCCAAGACGCTGGGCATCGATGAGGTGGCGGCGGAGGTGCTGCCCGAGGGCAAGGTGGCGGCGGTGAAGGATTTGCAGCGTCGCCACGGTCGCGTCGCCTTCGCCGGTGACGGGGTCAACGACGCCCCCGCCCTGGCGACGGCGGATGTCGGCCTGGCCATGGGGGCCGGCACCGACATCGCCATCGAGGCGGCGGACGTGGTGCTGGTGCGGGGCGATTTGCGGGGCGTGGCCACGGCCATCGCCCTCAGCCGCGCCGTGCTGGGCAACATCCGCCAGAACCTGGCCTGGGCCTTCGGCTACAACGTGGTGCTGATCCCCCTGGCCGCCGGCGTGCTCTATCCCGTCACCGGCTGGCTGCTGTCGCCCATGGTGGCGGCCGGCGCCATGGCGCTGTCCAGCGTCAGCGTGCTGACCAACGCCCTGCGCCTGCGCCGCTTCCAGGCGCCCGGCCCGTGACGGGCCGCCAGAGGCGCGTGCGTCGGGCCCGGCGCCTGGTGTACGGTCTTGGGGTGGTTTAGCCCCTGGTTGACGTAGGAAAGCGACGCATGCCCACCGTGGGAGAGGTCTTGGCCGTGGCCCTGGACCATCACCAGTCCGGCCGCCTGGACCAGGCGGAGGATCTGTACGGCCAGATCCTGCGCGCCATGCCGGACTGCGCTGACGCCCTGCACCTGCAAGGCGTGCTGTTCGTCCAGACGGGTCGCGCTGCCGCGGGGGAGGGTCTGATCGCCCAGGCCATCGCGCTGGACGGCGGCAACATCGACTATCGCGCCAACCTGGCCCAGGCCCAGCGCCAGCGGGGCGACCAGGGGGCCGCCCTGACCACCTATGGCGAGGTTGTGGCCCTGGCGCCGCGCCATGGCCCGGCGCACCTCGCCCGTGCCCAGATCCTGGAGGAACTGGGCCGGGTGGAGGCGGCGGCCGACGCCTATCGGCTGCTGACCGGCTTGCCGCACCAGCAGGCCGAGGCCCAGCTGGGCTTGGGCCGCTGCCTGCTGCGCCTGGACAGGAAGGAGGAGGCGGAGGCTGCCTTCCGCGCCGTCCTGGCCCTGGCGCCGGATGAGGTGGTGGCCCTGGTCAATCTGGGGGACCTGCTGCGCCAGCGGGGCGGGCATGAGGCCGAGGCCGCCCGCCTGCTGGACCATGCCCTGCGGCTGCGGCCCGGCCTGTTCGAGGCGGCGGCGAGCCGGGCGGAACTGCACGCGACGACGGGGGAGATGGCGGCGGCGGCCGAGATGGCGCGCGGCCTGATCGCCGCCCATCCCGGCCGGCCGGAGCCCTACGGCATCCTGGCCCGCGCGCTGCGCTACCAGGGCTATACGGCGGACGCCCTGAAGGTCGGCGCCCGTCAACTGGCACTGGCGCCGGATGATCCCGAGGTGGCCATGAGCCTGGCGCACTGCCACCTGCGCCTGGGCGATTTCCGCGCCGGCTTCCCCCTGTATCGCCGGCGCTGGCATTTGACGCCCCTGCCGCGGCGGCACCAGGCCGTGCCCGAATGGGATGGCCGCGCCCTTCCCGGCAAGAACCTGGTGGTTTGGGACGAGCAGGGGGCGGGTGACACCATCAGCATGCTGCGGCTGCTGCCCCAGGCGGCGGCCCGCGTGGGCCGGCTGGTGTTCGAATCTCCCCATGCCCTGTCGGTGCTCTGGCCACCCGCGCTGTGGCCCGGCCAGCAGCCGGGGGATGTGGTGCTGCGCGGCCGGCCGCTGCCGCTGGCACCCGATTGTCAGATCGCCATGATGGAACTGCCGGAGGCCCTGGGCCTGACGGTGGATACCATCCCGTGGAACGGCCCCTATCTGGAGGCGACGCCGGAGCGGGTGGCGGCGTGGCGGGCGCGCCTGGCGGACGTGCCGGGGCGCCGGGTGGGCCTGCTGTGGGCCGGCAATCCCCAATTCCCCGTCGATGCCTGGCGTTCCCCGGGCTTGGCCGCCCTGCTGCCCTTGCTGGAAGCGCATCCCGACGTGACCTTCATCGGCTTGCAGCGGCCGGAGGGCAGGGGTGCCGTCGATGGGCTGACGCTGCCGCCCAACCTGCTGGACCTGGCGCCGGAGGTGCGCGACTGGGCGGACACCGCCGCCATCATGACCCTGCTGGACCTGGTGATCACCCCGGACACCGGGCCAGCCCATGTCGCGGGGGCCCTGGGCCGCCCGGTATGGACCATGGTGATCACCGACGCGGACTGGCGCTGGATGGACCAGCGGGCGGACACGCCCTGGTATCCCAGCATGCGACTGTTCCGCCAGGCCACGCTGGGGGAGTGGGCACCCGTGGTGGCGGCCATGAGCACCGCCCTGGCGACCTTCCAGGGGGACCGTGCGTCATGAACATAGGCCAAGCCTCCAAGGCGTCCGGCGTCAGCGTCAAGATGATCCGCTATTACGACGAGGTCGGCCTGGTGCGGCCTTCCGGCCGGACGGAGGGCAACTACCGCGAATACGACGCCCGCGAGATCAATGAGTTGCGCTTCATCAAGCGGGCGCGGGGCCTGGGCTTCGACATGACGGAGATCGCCCAGCTGTTGTCCCTGTGGCGCGACCGGGAGCGTCCCAGCCGCGAGGTGAAGGCCATCGCCCAGCGTCACCTGGCCGACCTGGACACCCGTATCCACGAGATGCAGGCCATGGCCGACACACTGCGCCACCTGGCCCATTGCTGCGCCGGCGACGACCGCCCCGACTGCCCCATCCTGGAGGATTTGGGCGGGGCCGCTCAGACGACCTTGTAGACGCGGATCAGGACGGCGTGCCGAATGGCGTGGGGACAGGGCGCCGCCGGCGTGACCGCCTCGACTTTTCCAACGGGCCTGCCAAACTACGCCCATGGACGCTCTCTTCCTCCTGCCGGGCGCCGTGCGGCGCGATCCCGAGATCGACGCCTGGTTCGCCCAGGGCGATCCCCTGCGCCTGGTGATCCAGCCGTGGTTCGAGACGCTGCGCGGCTGTGGTGACGACGTGCGGGAACTGATCCATGACCGCCAGCCCACGGTCTGCGTGGGCGAGGCGGCCTTCGCCTATGTCGGCGCCTACACGGCGCACGCCAGCGTGGGCTTCTTCCATGGCGCCGACCTGGACGACCCCGCCGGTCTGCTGCGGGGCACCGGCAAGCGCATGCGCCATGTGAAGCTGCGCTGGGGCCAGGCGCACGACGCCGCGGCGCTCACGGCGCTGATCGCCGCAGCTTATCAGGACATGCGGCGGCGGCTTCGGAAATAGCGGTGCCGGTGGCGCGGAAGCCCGGCCGTGACTGGCGTCAAATGCGGCTCTCCGCTTTCAAGTCGCACTCATAGAGGCCGAATTCTTGTTCAAATTTCTTCCAGCCCTCATGCGTTACTTCAACGACACGTGATGAAGGCGCGCGGCGGATCCAACCCTTTGCGCAAAGAAGGTCCGTGAACTTGACCCCGAGTGGACCAGCGACATGATGGCGTCTTTCCGTCCAGTCGAGGCACTGCCTGGCGAGGCCGCGCCGGCTCGCCGGGATCTTTGTTATGTCGAGGCCCAGGCCCCCAAACCAAGCTGCGCCGGCGCTGGTCACCGTGAATTGCTTGTTGGCCGTCGGCTCGAGGAAGCCGCGTTCCTGCAGGACGCAAGTCACCGCCACGCCCAAACGGCCGGCCAAATGGTCGTAGCAGCAACGCGCGAACCGGAGTTGCCGGGCCTCGAGGGTCAGCACTTTGCGGCGCACGGGTTCGCTTGGAGCGATGGATGCGAGATGCTCTAGCGCCATCGCCACATTGGCGCCACCGAGGCGATAGTAGCGATGACGCCCTTCCGCTTCGACCTTGACGAGGCCGCCAGCGAGAAGCTTAGCGAGGTGGGAACTGGCTGTCTGTGCCGTAACTCCCGCAGCCTGCGCCAACTCCCCGGCCGGCATCGCCCGGCCATCAAGCAAAGCGACAAGCATGGCAGCGCGGGCGGGATCACCGATAAGGAACGCCGAGGTGGCGATATTTGGCTGAGGACCCATGGTCGAGGCTCCCTGATATCAAACGCCACGGTAGCACAAGGAGGCGTCGCCATCCTTCGATCGAGGTCGAAACATTTCGATCGTTCCGCATCGTAGGTTTCCTCACGGGATACCTGATCACGGAATTTGCCAATGACCGATTACACCAGTGCCGAAGGCCACTTTACCCATGGCCGCTGGACCCATGGCCGCTGGGCCCATGACCGCTGGCAGGAGGGGATCGTCGCACGCGGACTCGATGCCTTGGTGGTGCCGCATGCCGAAGCGGCCCCGCTTTTTCAGGGGGAGATCCGGCCATGACCGCTACCGTCATCGCCCATATCACCGACACCCATCTTGGACAGCGTCTGGCGGGGGGCGGAGCCATGGCGGGCGACAAGATGCGATACGTGGCGGATCCGGGCGCGCACAAGGCGCATCTGCGGCGAATCCTCGACGACATCGCGCGGAAGGGCATCACCGATGTGGTGTTTGGCGGCGATATCGGGACGGACGCTGCCGTGCCGGCATTTTTCGACGCCATGCACGATCATGGTTTCACCCCGTTGATCGTCCTTGGCAACCACGACAGCCATGCCAGCGTCGCACCTTATTGCGAAGCCGATGGGGTTGCGGGAAAGCTGTGTTCATCGACCGATGTGGGAGGGTGGCGCCGGATCACGCTTGATTCATCGGACAACCTGATCGGTGAAGCTCAACTCGCCTGGCTCGCAGGGGCGCTGGAGGGGGCGCGCCGGGCCGTCATCTTCGTCCATCATCCCATCTTGGAAATGGGCACGCCAATCGACCATTCGGGTGCGGCGCTGCGGGATCGCGCCGCTCTCCAGTCGCTTCTCAGCGGCGCGACGTGCGAGGTGACCGTGTTTTGTGGCCACTATCACATGATCGACGAACGCTGCGAGGCGAATATTCGGCAGTTTGTCACCCCGGCGGTTTCCTATCAGGTCGTGAAGCACGCGGATGAGATCCGATTGGACACGGGTACGTTCGGCTACCGCATCATCGAGTTTGATTGCGCCGAGATTAGAACTCAGGTCGTCCTGATGTCCGATCCCGCTGGTCCTCACGACTTCGCCGGACGGGCGGGCTCCGGCACATAATACACGGGACCATGGAAACGCCGGCCGGCAGGCTCTACCGCCCTTTGGGCGGCAATCCCCGCAGCGCCGACAGGCCCTCCAGCACTTCGCGGCTGCGGCGGCGCGCGTCCATCAGGTCTTCCACGGCCTCCTTGGGCAGGGGCGGGGCGAAGTGATAGCCCTGGCCGTACTGGCAGTGCAGGCCGCGCAGGAACTCGGCCTCGGATTCCTTTTCGATGCCCTCGGCGATGACCTCCAGGTCCAGGGCCTGGGCCAGCAGGGTGATGATGCGGGCGATGGCGCTGCGGCGGTCGCTTTCGCCGGCGGCGCGCACGAAGCTGCGGTCGATCTTCAGCGTGCCGATGGGATAGCGGTGCAGATAGCTGAGCGAGGAGAAGCCGGTGCCGAAATCGTCCAGCGACAGCTTCACGTCCTTGCGCTTCAAGGCCTCCATGATGCTCAGGCAGCGGCCGGGGTCGTCCAGCAGCAGGCTTTCGGTGATCTCCAGCTTCAGGGTGCCGGGGGTGATGCGGTGGGTGTCCAGCGTTTCCGTCACCGCCGCCACCAGGTCATCCTCCATGAGCTGGCGGCCGGAGACGTTGACGCTCATGAACAGGTCGGGGCCGAAGCGGCCCTGCCACTCCGCCAGTTGGCGCGTGGCCTCCACCAGGGCCCAGCGGCCCATTTTCAGGATCAGGCCCGTTTCCTCCGCCAGGTGGACGAAGTCGCTGGGCGGGATCATGCCGCGCTCGGGATGGAACCAGCGCATCAGCGCCTCGAACCCCGCCACCGTGCCGTCCGCCAGGCGCACGATGGGCTGGTAGAACAGGCGGAACTGCCGGCCCTCGACGGCATGGCGCAGGTCCGATTCCAGGCGCAGCCGGGTCAGCGCGCGCTCGCGCAGCGCGTCGTCGAACATCTCCACCCGGTTGCGGCCGCTGGTCTTGGCGCGGAACATGGCCAGGCCCGCGTCACGCAGCATGTCCCCGGCCGAGGCGTAGCCGGAGCCGGACAGGGCGATGCCGGCGGTGACGCTCATCACCACGTCCTGGCCGTTGGACAAGGTCAGGGGCTCGGCCACGGCACCGGCCAGGCGCTCGGCCGCGTCCACCGCCGCCTTCACGTCCAGCACGCCGTCCATCAGCACGCCGTACTCGTCAGCCGACAGGCGGGCCACGGTGTCGCCGCTGCGGCGGGCGCCGTCCAGCCGCTGGCCCACGGCACACAGCACCTCATCCCCCACCAGGGGGCCCAGGCTGTCGTTCACCGTCTTGAAGTGGTCGATATCGAAGATCATGACGGCGAACTGCGCCTCTTCCGGCCGGCGCCGGCGGCCCAGCGCCTGGCCGATGCGGTCCAGCAGCAGCATGCGGTTGGGCAGGCGGGTCAGGCCGTCGTGGAAGGCGTCGAACAGCAGCTGTTGTTCCGCCCGCTTGCGCGCCGTGATGTCGGTCATGGAGCCGGCCATGCGGATGGCCTCGCCCTCCTCATCGCGGATGGCCACGCCGCGGATCAGCACCCACAGCTCCGCCCCGCCGGCGTGGCGGGTCCGCACCTCTTCTTCCAGGTGCGCGCTGCCGCCGGCCAGGTGGGTATCTACCGCCGCGCGCAGGCGGGGCCGGTCCTCACCGTCGATCTGGGCGTACCAATCCTCCATGGTGCTGGTGCGCGCGCCGCCGCCGATGCCCAGCATGGCCGTCCAGCGGGGGGAGCAGTAGAGCCGGTCCGTGGCCACGTGCCAATCCCACAGCCCGTCGTTGGCGCCCTGGGCGGCCAGGGCGTAGCGCTCCTCGCTCAGGCGCAGCTGTTCCTCGGCGTTCTTGCGGTCGGTGACGTCGCGCTGCGCGCCGACGATGCGGATGGGCTCTCCCTCGTCATCCAGCACGACGATGCCGCGGCACATCATCCACAGCACATGGCCGTTGCGGTGGGTAATGCGGTATTCGATCTGGAAGGGCTTGCCGCCGGCGCTGGCCTGGGCGTCCAGGGTGGCCTGCAGCCAGATGAGGTCATCCGGGTCCACCCGGTTCAGCCATTCGTCGGGCGAGGTGCCGATCTCATCCTCGGCATAGCCCAGCAGCGCCTTCCAGGTCTCACCGTAATAGACCCGGTCGGTCCGCAGGTCCCAGTCGTACAGCCCCTCATTGCTGGCCGCCGCCGCCAGGCTGTACCGCTCCAGCGTCAGGCGCTCGTCGTCGCTCAAGACCGGTACGGCGGCGGGGGAGGGACCCTTCAGGCGAGCGGGCTTGCCAGCGCTCATGTCAACACCGGCGGCGTGACACGCGCCATGACCAGTCCGCGCGGTGAACCAGCCCCCATAGTCCAATGATTGCCAGTAGATGGGCTGTGCACGCGGGCGCTCGGTTCAAGGGTTATTAATGCAGGGTATACTAAAAAACTCAGGAGTGACACCGTTGGCCTAAACGGCGGCGGGAGAGCATTGGCATACACCGTCCGGGGCGCAATCTGCTAGAAGGCTTCCATGGAATGGACTGACGACGCCATCGTGCTTTCGGCCCGGCCGTTCGGCGACACCGCCGCGCTGGTGGTCATGCTGACGCGGGAGCATGGCCGGCACGCCGGCGTGCTGCACGGCGGGCAGTCGTCACGCTATCGCGGCGTGCTGGAGCCGGGGGCGCAGGTCACCGCCCGCTGGCGGGCCCGCACCGCCGACCAGCTGGGCACCTGGACGGTGGAGCCCGTGCGCTCCCCCACCGGCCTTTACCTGGACGATCCCTTGCGCCTGGCGGCCATCGTCGCCGCCACCGCCCTGATGGACGCCATGCTGGCGGAGCGCGAGGCCCATCCCGGCCTCTATGACGCCACCCTGGCCCTGTTCGCCGCTCTGGACCTCGACATCTGGCCGGCCGTCTACGTGCGGTGGGAGGTGGGACTGCTGGAGGAGGTGGGCTTCGGCCTGGACCTGACGCAGTGCGCCAGCACCGGCCAGCCCGTGGGCAACGCCAACGACCAGCTGGCCTACGTCAGCCCCCGCACCGGCCGCGCCGTGTCGGCCTCGGCGGGGGAGCCCTACCGCGATAAGCTGCTGCCCCTGCCGGGTTTCCTCGTCGGCCTGGGCTTCCAGGGCGGCGGGGAAGAGGACGTGGCCGCCGGCCTGCGCCTGACCGGCTATTTCCTGGAACGCCACGTCTTCGCCCAGCGGCATGCCGAGGTGCCGCCGGCCCGCCAGCGCCTGGTGGAGCGTTACCTGCGGACAAACGGCCTTCCGGCCCCCGGGGGCGACGGGGCGGAACCGCAGGAAGCTTAAGTTTTCCTACCGCTGTGGGACGGCTGGCAATCGGTCCACCATATCTGGTAGTGTCCGCGCATCATGACCGATGCCACCGAGATCCTTGATAAGCCCCTGGCCGACGCGCTGGGCGAGCGTTACCTGTCCTACGCCCTGTCGACCATCGTGTCGCGGTCGCTGCCCGATGTGCGCGACGGGCTGAAACCGGTGCACCGCCGCCTGCTGTTCGCCATGAGCCAGCTGAAGCTGGAACCCACCACGCCGCCCAAGAAGTCGGCCCGCGTGGTGGGCGACGTCATCGGCAAGTTCCACCCCCATGGCGACGCCTCGGTTTATGACGCGCTGGTGCGCCTGGCCCAGGACTTCGCCGCCCGCTATCCCCTGGTTCAGGGCCAGGGCAACTTCGGCAACATCGACGGCGATAACGCCGCCGCCATGCGATACACCGAGGCCCGCCTGACCGAGGTGGCCAAGGCCCTGCTGGACGGCATCGACGAGGACGCGGTCGATCTCCGCGCCACCTACGACGGTGATGGTGAGGAGCCGGTGGTGCTGCCATCGGCCTTCCCCAACCTGCTGGCCAACGGCTCGGCCGGCATCGCCGTGGGCATGGCCACCAGCATCCCGCCGCACAACGCGGGCGAGATCTGCGACGCCCTCAGCCTGATCATCGACCGTGAGCTGCTGGTGCCGGAAGACCGCCGCCGGCCGGTGACGGTGGATGAGCTGGTGACCCTGATGCCCGGCCCCGACTTCCCCACCGGCGGCGTGCTGGTGGAAAGCCGCGACGCCGTGCGCGAGGCCTACCGCACCGGCCGCGGCGGCTTCCGTCTGCGCGCCAAGTGGGAAAGCGAGAAGCTGGCCCAGGGCACCTGGCAGATCGTCGTCACCCAGATCCCCTACCAGGTGCAGAAGTCCCGCCTGGTGGAGAAGATCGCCGAACTCCTCATGGAGCGTAAGCTGCCCCTGCTGGAGGATGTGCGCGACGAGTCGGCGGAGGACGTGCGGCTGGTGCTGGTGCCCAAGAGCCGCAACGTCGATCCGGCGGTGCTGATGGAACAGCTGTTCCGCAACACCGACCTGGAAGTGAGGATTCCGCTGAACATGAACGTGCTGGACGCCGACCAGGTGCCGCGCGTCATGACCCTGCACGAGGTGCTGCGCGCCTACCTGGACCACCGCAACGTGGTCCTGGTGCGCCGCTCCCGCCACCGCCTGGCCAAGATCGACCATAGGCTGGAGGTGCTGGGCGGCTATCTCATCGCCTACCTGAACCTGGATGAGGTCATCCGCATCATCCGTGAGGAGGATGAGCCCAAGGCCGAGTTGATGCGCGCCTTCGGCCTGACCGACGTGCAGGCGGAAGCCATCCTGAACATGCGCCTGCGGTCCTTGCGCAAGCTGGAAGAGATGGAGATCCGCAAGGAGCATGACGGCCTGACCGCCGAGCGGTCGGAACTGCTGTCCCTGCTGGACGACGAGGGCAAGCGCTGGACGGCCATTGCCGCCGAGGTCGCCGCGACCAAGAAGCGTTTCGGCCAGGCGACCGAGCTGGGCGCCCGCCGCACCGCCGTGGGCGACGCCCCCACCGACGTGGTGGTGCCGGTGGAGGCCATGATCGAGCGTGAGTCGGTCACCGTCTTCCTGTCGGAGAAGGGCTGGATCCGCGCCGTGAAGGGCCACCTACCGCCCACCGAGACGGCGGAGGCCAAGTACAAGGAGGGCGATGCCGAACGCTTCGTCCTGCATGCCGAGACGACGGACAAGCTGCTGGTGTTCTCCAGCACCGGCAAGTTCCACACCATAGGCGTGGACCGCCTGCCGCGCGGTCGCGGCTTTGGCGAGCCCGTGCGCCTGATGGTCGATCTGGGCGACGCCGACATCGTCACCGTGCTGCCCTACCGTCCGGGCAAGCGCCTGCTGGTGGCGTCCAGCGACGGCCGTGGCTTCCAGGTGGACGCGGACGAGGTGGTGGCGCAGACCCGTGCGGGCAAGCAGGTGCTGAACGTGGGCGATGGCGCCACGGCGCTGGCCTGCGTGCCGGTGGAAGGCGACACCATCGCCGTCATCGGCAACAACCGCAAACTGCTGGTCTTCGCCCTGGAGGAACTGCCCGTCATGGTGCGTGGCAAGGGCGTGGCCCTGCAGAAGTACAAGGACGCCAGCCTGTCCGACATCTGCGTGTTCGACGGCGCCAAGGGCCTGTCATGGAAGATGGGCGGGGCCGGCGACCGCACCCGGGTGGAGACCGACCTGTCGCCCTGGCGCGGCGCGCGCGGCACTCAGGGCAAGCTGCCGCCCAATGGCTTTCCGCGTAACAACCGCTTCTGAACCTCCCGGTCAGACCCAAAGAAAACGCCGGAGTGGGCCTCACTCCGGCGTTTTCATTTTGGGCGGGGCGATGAGAGCTTACTGACCCCTGGTCACCATGATCCCGGCGTTGGCCGCCAGGATGTAGGAGGTGGTGGTGGCCACCGTGGATTCGTTTTCGAACCACAGGAAGGGCCAGGCCACCTTCTGTTCCGGGAAGTCCGGCTTGATGACCAGCACGCCCGGCACCATGGCGCCCGGCACGGTGGAATAGTCCGCGCGGTTGTGGGTGTAGGCGATCATCTTGGACTCGGTGCCCACGGTGGACACCAGGGACAGGTTGGTCGCCGGGTGGCGGCCCAGGACGTAGTCCAGGGCATCAAGCGTGTACTGGGTGCCGATGATGCCGGGGAAGGCCTTGTGCAGCAGGTACATGTTGGTGCCGAAGCCGGCCACCTGGCCCGAACCCGCCCAGGTCCCCATGGCCACGGGTACGCCGAAGGGCGTCTTGGCGGCCTCGGCGTCGATGGCGGCCTTGGCCTCCGTCACCGCCTGGGTCAGCTGCGCGCGGTAGTCGGCGTCCATGTAAGGCAGGGCCAGCGTCGCCATGCCGCCCAGGAAGGCGAAGCGCTGCTTGATCGTGGGCAGCAGGGACTTCAGCTTGTTGGTGTACAGCGGGTCGGCGCCCTTGGTGGTGATCACCAGATCCACCGTGGCGGAGAAGGCGGCCATGTCGAGGAGATCGGCGGGATTCCAATCGCCCCGTTCCGGCCGGTCCATACGGTCGCTGGGATCCTGCTGGTTGGCCCACATCACCTTGGCGGCGGCCAGCGCCTGGGCGGCCAGGTCGGGATCGATCTCCCCCAGCACGCGTGAGGCGGCGGCCAGGGCGCCGGCCACGTGGTAATCATCCGCCGGCACGTCGGAGGTGAAGGCCCAGCGGTCGTCGGGCACCCCGGAATAGGTGCCGTTGCTCTCGTTGGGGCCCAGCTTGGGATCATAGATCAGGCGGTCGGTCTGCGAGCCGGCGTCGCCCAGGTGGGTGTACTGCTTCAAGGTCGGCTCGATGATGCCGACGATGGCATGGCCGAAGACCTTGTATTGCGCCAGCAGCTGCAGGGTGCCGTGGCGGATCTGCTGCAGCACGTCGGGGATGCCGTCGGGCTTGCGGATCTCCACCTGGCGCGCGGCCTCGTCGATGGTGTCCTCGTCCCAGTCCATGCCGAACAGCTCGCGCGCCCGCACCAGGTCGCGCACCACCCAGGCGTTGTCGGATGTCTGGATGTCGTAGTCGCCGGCGTCCTGCCAGCCGCCCACGTTCAGGCCGGGAATGTGCTCGCCCGGCTTGAAGGGGGAGTCCAGATGCGGCCCCATCTTGTAACCGTCGAAATGGTGGATGTCGGGGGCGGCCTGCCGGGCGTCGTCGATATGGGACAGGCCCTGCCAGGCGCGGTATTGCTCACGCACCGCGATATGGTCCATCTGCTCCGCCAGGTAGGTGTCCAGCGACGGCTGCCAGATATGGTCATAGGCATCGGGGGCGATGCGGAAGGGATTGAACAGGTGCCCGGCGTAGGAGATGGCGTAGATGCCGGGCGTGCGCACCGAGGAGAAGTCGAAGGTGGCGTAGTCGTAGCGCGTCCACTTGCCCCAGGGCTTGATGGTGCCCTTCAGCGCCACGGTCTGGCTGCCGTCGGCGCCGATGCGCACCAGCTGGATGTCCTTGGGCGCCTTCATGTGCGGGTCAAGTTCGACGGTCGCGACCTTGGCCCGGTCGGGGGTGTAGCCCGCCTGGTTGAAGGCGACGACGGGGTCGCGCACCCAGTTCTTGATGACGTTGGGATGGACGTGCCAGACGATGGCGTCCGTGGTCTTGCCCGCCGGGATCAGGGCGCGCACCACGAACCAGCCGTTCTGGGCCCGGTTGCGGGCGTCATAGAGGGCCAGGGGTGCGGTGTCGGAGGTGATGGCCACGCGCGTCAGCGGGTCTTCCGGCGACAGCACGATGGAGGAGCCGCCGGAGGCCAGCGGCAGCGGGTCGCCCGAGCCGTCCTTGGCCATGGGCCCGGCGGGATTGCGCGGGAACAGGCCCGTCGCGTCACCCCCGGTGCCATTGCCCAGCGCGTAGGTCTTGCCGAAATAGCTGGTGGGCAGGAAATCCAGGCTGAAAGCGGCCTTGCCGACATACTCCGCCGGCAGCGGCTGGTCCATGTTCACCGCCACGCGGAACCCGGTCCCCTCCGGCGTGATGACCAGGCGGTAGCTGAAGCCCTGTTCGGGGAAGTTGCTGTACACCGTCAG
Source organism: Nitrospirillum amazonense (assembly GCF_007828045.1). Taxonomy (GTDB): domain Bacteria; phylum Pseudomonadota; class Alphaproteobacteria; order Azospirillales; family Azospirillaceae; genus Nitrospirillum; species Nitrospirillum amazonense_C. Next base: position 383,138 of record NZ_VITN01000004.1, read on the forward strand.
CTGGTCGGGGCCGGGGCCGCGCTCGCGCTTCACGAAGGCCGGGACGGGGTCCCACTGTTCCGGCGTGGGGTTCAGGCGCACGGCGCCATCGGTGGCGATGCGCTCACCATGCAGCACGATCTGGATGCCGGCGTTCTTTTCGTCGCGGAACACCGGGTGGAAGTGCATCTGGTCGACGATGACGCTGAGGCCCTGCATTTCCAGGGTCTCGTTCGGGCTGACGGTCAGTCCCGGAGAGCCGGCGATGGCCGGCGGCGTGGCGGCAAGGCATGATTGGATAAGCCATGGCTGAATAGCCAAGGCGGCGGCGAACCAGACTGCCCGCATGGATGTCCCTCCCGTTAGCGTTAACATTTTTATGTTAACGGTACCATTTTGCCCACACTGTGCGGCAAAGCGGACGCGGGCACAACCCCCCTGTCATGGCCGCCGTGACAGGGCCAGGTGGCCCCGATGGTCGGGCCTTTTCCACGGCCATGCGGTCCGCGACCGCAGGCGCCGGAGTTTTGCGGGGAATAGAGTGGACTTGCGGGATGGGGCAGTCCGGCCAGCGGATGCCAGCGCCCGACGCCCGACGGGAACCGGATTACCGTGCCCGAACCGTGATCGTTACGGTGTCGCTGAAGAAGCCGCCCTGGCGTACCGTCTGGCGCGGCAGGCTGAGCAGGATGCTGCCGGTGCGCAATTCCGTCTGCGGATCCAGGCGGTTGATCACCTGCGGCTCGCTCAGCGGGCGGCCATCCACCTGGTCGTAGGAGATGGTGTAGGGGATCTTGTTGCCCCGCGCGTCGACCAGGGCGCCGCCGTTGTTGGACGACAGCACCACGGTGTAGCCCGCGGACTCGTTGCAGCGCTCGCCCAGGTCACCCAGCGTGACGCTGCCGCCATCCGTCGACAGGCTGGTGTCATCGGTGGAAATGGACACGAAACAGTTGGATTCCACCACCCCCTTCACGGCGATGTTCAGCGCCATCGCCGGCTTCATCGCCGGCAACGCCAGAACCAAGGCCAGGAACGCAGGGCGGATGAAACCGCTGACCGCACGCATGGAACGCAGGCATCCTTTTCTCAAGGTCCTGACAGCGACACCCCCCATGGGTGCCGCTGTCTGGCATATCGCAATAAAGCAATATACATGCCGTTAATTCAGCGGCGGTATGACAGCGCCGACTCGCGTGCGGGCTGGCACCTCTTGCTCAATGAAAGAGGGCTTTTGCATTGTGCAATGAATTTTGGAAATGCGACGGCGTGTGACGGCAGAAAGCCGGCGTCAGGACGCCGGATCCAGCGGCAGCCAGCCGTCGCGGCCCAAGGCTTCCAGCGGCTGGAAGCGCCGCTTGTAATCCATCTTGCGGCTGCCCTCGATCCAATAGCCGAGATAGACGTGGGGCAGGCCCTCGCGGCGGGCCTGGTCCACCAGGGTCAGGATCAGGTGGGTGCCCAGGCTGCGTTCCGGCATGTCGGGGTTGTAAAAGCTGTAGACGGCCGAAAAGCCGTCATCCAGCCGGTCGGTCAGGATGGCGCCCATCAGGGTGCCGCCGCCGTCGCGCAGGGTGTACAGCCGGCTGTCGACCTGGCCTTCCTCGATCATGGCGGCGTAGTCGGTCATGCCCATGCGGCTCATGTCGCTGTCGCTGTGGCGCGCGGCCTGATAGCTGGCGAAGACCTGGAACTGTTCCGCCGTGGCGCTGGCCGGCTGCACGCCCGCCACCAGGTCGGCGTTGGCGCGCATGACCTTGCGCATGGTCTTGTTGGGGGTGAAGGTGGCGACGGGGATGCGCACCGGCACGCAGGCGGCGCAGCCGCTGCAGACGGGCCGGTAGACGATGTCATGGCTGCGGCGGAAGCCCGCGCGGGAGAGGGCGGAATTGACCCCGCTGGCCTGCTGGCCCACCAGGCGGGTGAACAGCTTGCGCTCCATGCGCCCGGGCAGGTAGGGGCAGGGCATGGGGCCGGAGCGGTAGAATTGCTGCAACGGCCGGGAATGGGGGGGGATGACGGACATCCGCGCCTTTCTTGAACGGTCAGGGCCCCTGGGACATTGCCCCGGGGGCAAGCGAGCGAATACTGGGCCTACTCAAGAACCATGCCGGCCAAAACGATACCCGATGTCGGCGACCGGATGAACTTTACCGGGAGATGTAGAGCCATGCCAGAGGCATTCCCTTTGGGGGTAATCGTGTTCTTCAGCGCCCGCCGCCTTCCGGCCGGCTGGTGACCGAGGGCGGCGGGGGCGGCACGGGCTGACCGGCCGGTGTGGTCTGGGTGCCGGCGGGCGTGGTGGCCGTACCCGGGGGCATGGCTGTTGCCGTCAGGGGATGTTCGCGCAGTACGGTGATGCTGATGCGCCGGTTGCGCGGCGACTTGGGATCCTCGGGGAACAGCGGGTCGCGGTCGGCCAGCCCGACGACGGAGGCGATGCGATCCTCGGCCACGCCGGCGGCGGCCAGGGCGCGTCGGCTGGCGTTGGCGCGGTCCGACGACAGTTCCCAGTTGCCGTAGTTGCCGCTGCCGTTGTTGGCGAAGGGCGTGTTGTCGGTGTGGCCGGTGATGGACACCTTGTTGGGCAGCTTGGCCACCGCCTGCGCCACCAGCGACAAGAGCTGGGCCGTCTGCGTGTTCATCTTGGCGCTGCCGGACGGGAACATGGAGTAGCCGTCCTGGTCCACCAGGTTCAGCCGCTCCCCTTCCGGGGTGCGCTGCATGATGACGTTCTGCTGCAGGGCTTTCAGTTCCGGCACCTGCTGGATGGCCTGGCGGACCTCTTTCTCGATTTCCTTGAACTGTTGGTCCTCGTGCTGGGCCAGGGCCTGCTTCAACTCCTGCTCATCCACCTTGCCGTCGCCGTTCTGGTCCATGTCCAGCCGGCCGTCGCCCGATTTGCTGCCGTCGCTGCGCCCGCCGTTGTTGTCGGTGGTGCCGCTGGTCTTCTCATCCTTGCCGTCGGGCTTGCCCTGGGCCTCGTCCGTGGCGTCCTCCACCGACTGGAAGGCGTTGGAGGCCTGGGGACGGGAGGGCAGCGGCACCGCCACCGAGGTGGGGGAGCTGTTGTTCATGGCGGCACCGTTGACCGTGATGGTCTTGCCGCCCAGCACGCCGCCGGCGCCGCTTTCCTGCTTGGACGGGGTGGCGGGGCTGAAATAGTCGGCCAGGCCCAGCTTCTGCTCCGCCGTGGTCACGCTCAGCAGCCACAGCAGCAGGAAGAAGGCCATCATCGCGGTGACGAAGTCGGCGTACGCCACCTTCCAGGCGCCGCCGTGGTGCCCGTCGCCGCCCTTGTTCACCTTCTTGATGATGATGGGCGCCTTCTCGTCGCCCCCCGCGCTGGCCAAGCCGATTTCCCCTTATGCCTCGAAGTCTTGGACGAACACTGTGACCAGGGCAGTGTAACCGGGGCCGGGGCCACCGCGACAGATCCTAAATGGATCGCCTGCGGGATAGCCCCGCGCATCCGGCCGGGATCGGTACCCAGCCGGAACGAACACCCCCGAACGAGCAATCGTGGGCGCCATATGGTCACGCTTCGCCCCGTGGCCAAGGGTGGGCTTTCCCCGAGCCGGGGGCCATGGTATCGCTTTGCCCATGGCGACCATGACCGAACATACCCTTCGGGGTCTCTCCGCCCTGGGCTTCCACCGCCTGGCCTATACGCAGTGGCGTCCGGATACCGGACACGCCAGCCGCACCATCGTCTGCTGCCATGGCCTGACCCGCAACGGCCGCGACTTCGACGTGCTGGCGGCGGACCTGGCGGACAGCCTGGGCGCCCGGGTGGTCTGCCCCGACGTGGTGGGCCGCGGCAAGAGCGGCACGCTGGCCAATCCCGACCTCTACGGCTACCCGCAGTACCTGGCGGACATGGCGGCCCTGATCGCGCGCCTGGATGTGGAGAGCCTGGACTGGGTCGGCACCTCCATGGGCGGCCTGATCGGCATGATCCTGGCAGCCCAGGGCGACACCCCCGTCACCCGCCTGGTGGTGAACGATGTCGGCCCGTTGGTGCCCAAGGCGGCGCTGGAACGCATCGGCACCTATGTCGGCACCAACCCGGTCTTCCGGACGGTGGAGGAGGTGCAGCGCTACCTCAGCCTGGTCTACGCCCCCTTCGGCGACCTGACGGAAGCGCAGTGGCGCCACCTGGCGGAGCACGGCTATTGGACGCGACCCGACGGCACGCTGGGCCTGGCCTACGACACCGGCATCGCCCGCGCCTTTCAGACCCAGCCCATCACCGATGTCGATCTATGGCCGGTGTGGGGCATGATCCGCTGCCCCGTCCTGGCCGTCCGTGGCCTGCAGTCCGACCTGCTGACGGCGGAGATCGCGCGGGCGATGACGGAGCGGGGCCCCAAGGCCACGCTGTTCGAGGTGGCCGACGCCGGCCATGCCCCGGCGCTGATGGATCCGGCGCAGCTGGCGGCCGTGCGCGACTTCCTGCGCTAGGGTGCCTCTCCCGCCCTTGCCCCCGGGCTATCCGCCCTTCCGGCCACGCCTGCCGTGGCTGGGTCCCGACCTGCAGACCTTGCGCAACACGCTGCGCCAGCCCCGGCACCCCCTGCCGGCGGGACAGGCGCTTATCTTCCCCATGGCGGACAGCAGCGGCGACAGCCTGGCCGGCACGCTGCATCGCCCGGCGGCGGCGGCGGCCGCTCGCCCACTGGTGGTGCTGATCCACGGGCTGGCGGGGTCGGAGGACAGCCCCTACATCCGCGCCGCCGCCGGGGCGGTGCTGGCGCGCGGCCATGCCGTCCTGCGCCTGAACTTGCGCGGCGCCGGTCCCTTCGTCGGGCGGACGCGCCAGCGCTATCACGCCGGCCGCTCGCAGGATGCCCGCGCCGTGCTGGCGCACCTGGCCACCACCCTGCCGGATCTGACGGCGGCCGGCGTGGTGGTGGTGGGTTATTCCCTCGCCGGCAACATGGTGCTGAAGCTGATGGGGGAGGTGGGGGCGCTGCCCCCCATGGTGCGCGGCGGCGTGGCCGTGTCGGCGCCCATCGACCTGTCCGCCACGTCCCGCCGCTTCCTGAAGGCGCGCAACCGCCCCTACCACCTGTGGCTGCTGCGACAGATGAAGGCGGAGACGCTGGCCACACCGGCCGAGCCGGGAAGCGCCGAGGCGGAACGCCAGGCGGCGGTGCGCCGCGCCCGCACCATCTACGACTTCGACGACGGCTATGTGGCGCCGGCCAACGGCTGGGGGGACGCGGAGGAATACTACCGGGTCAACAGCGCGCTCCAGTTCCTGCCCGCCATCACCCGGCCCACCCTGGTCATCCACGCGCTGGACGATCCCTGGATCGCGCCGGAGCCCTATCTGACCTTCGACTGGGCGGCGCACCCGGCCCTGGTGCCCCTGATCGTGACCAAAGGGGGGCATGTCGGATTTCATGCCGCGCGCGCGGGGCGGGGCGCTATTTTAGGTGGTGGATGGCTCGATCGATGCCTGGTGCGTTTTCTGGAAACGCTGGCATGATGGAGGCGCGATAATAAACATATGGGAGGGTCATTCCTGTGCTGGATCACATCGGCTTCTCGGTCGCCGACTTCGCGACCTCCTCCGCCTTCTACGATCACGCCCTGGCCCCGTTGGGCATCACCCGCCTCATGGACATCACCGCGGAGATGACGGGCGCCGGCGCCCATGCCGGCTATGGGAGTGACGACAAGTGCTACTTCTGGATCGGAACGGGGCGGCGCCTGCAGGGCGGCGCCCTGCACGTCTGCTTCGCGGCGGCGGATCGCAAGACGGTCGATGCCTTCTACGCCGCGGCCCTGGCCGCCGGCGGCCGGGATAACGGTGCCCCGGGCCTGCGCCCGCACTATCATCCCAACTATTACGGGGCCTTCGTGCTGGACCCCGACGGCCACAATATCGAGGCCGTCTGCCACGACCCCGAATGACGGAAAGGGCGGCGCGGACCGGACACGCGTCCGGTCCGCGCCTTGCCCGGTCAGTGGCCGGCCCGTAGCAGGCGGGCGGCGTCGACGGCGCCATAGGTCAGGACGGCATCCGCCCCGGCGCGCCGGAAGGCCAGCAGCGTTTCCAGCAGCGACTTCTCATAGTCCATCCAGCCGTTCCGGGCGGCCGCCTTCATCATGGCGAACTCGCCACTCACCTGATAGGCGAAGGTGGGCACGCCGAACTCCGCCTTCACCCGGTGGACGATGTCCAGGTAGGGCAGGCCCGGCTTCACCATGACCATGTCGGCACCTTCCTCCAGGTCCAGTTGCACCTCGCGCAGGGCCTCGTTGGTGTTGGCCGAGTCCATCTGGTAGGTGCGCTTGTCGCCCTTCAGCAGGCCACCGGTCTTCACCGCGTCGCGGAAGGGGCCGTAGAAGGCGGAGGCGTACTTGGCGGCATAGGCGCATATGCGGGTCAGCTCATGCCCGCTTTCGTCCAGCGCGTCGCGGATGGCGCCGACGCGCCCGTCCATCATGTCGGACGGGGCAATGATGTCGCAGCCCGCCGCCGCCTGCACCAGCGACTGCTGCACCAGCACGGCCACCGTTTCATCGTTCAGGATGCGGCCATCGGTGACGATGCCGTCGTGACCGTGGCTGGTGTAGGGGTCCAGCGCCACGTCGCCCAGGGTGCCGATGTCCGGCACCTCGCGCTTGATGGCGCGCAAGGCGCGGCACATCAGGTTGTCGGGGTTGGTCGCCTCGCTGCCCATGGGGTCCTTCTGGTCCGCCGGCAGGCAGGGGAACAGGGCCACGCAGGGGATGCCCAGGTCGCGCGCCTCGGCCACGGCCGGCACCAGCAGATCGATGCTGAGCCGCTCCACCCCCGGCATGGAGGCGACAGGCTCCCGCTGGTTCTCACCATCCACCACGAAGACGGGCCAGATCAGGTCGTCGACCGACAGCCGGGTTTCCGCCACCAGCCGGCGCGTCCAGGCGTCGACGCGGTTGCGGCGCGGACGCTGGCGGGGATCGCCGCCGAAACGGCGGGGCAGGGAGGCATGATCAACCATGGGAAGGTCTCCAAGTCCTTGAGACGTTTGGGAATGACGTTGGGTAAGGAACCGGTGCCGGGAATGCTACGCCTGGGATCCCCGCCCCTCAAGGGCGTGGACGGCGGTGGGCCGCCCGCCCAGGTCAACGCTGCCCTGCCGGGGGCGGCGATGGCCGCTGGGCTGGCATTGCCCGGTGCCGCTCCCTATGATCACCCGCAACGGGCGGGGCTCCTGGCCGCCGCCCCACAGATAAATCCGAAGGTCCCCGAGGGGCCTCGGCAACCTTCAGGGGATGAGGGAATGAGCGAAACCGTGGATCCGGGTGCGGCGGAACAGCCCCACGTCATCTGCACCGTGCGCGGCGCCATCGGCCATGTGTTGCTGAACCGACCCAAGGCGCTGAACGCGCTGACCTTGGACATGATCCGCGTCATCGATCCGCAGCTGGCCGCCTGGGCCCGGGACCCGGCCGTCAAGGCGGTGGTCATCCAGGGGGCCGGGGACCGCGCCTTCTGCGCCGGCGGCGACGTGCGCGCCGTGTGGGACAGCGGCAAGGCCCTGCGGGCCGGGGAGGGGGACGGCGCCATCGCCCGCGACTTCTTCCGTGAGGAATACCGGTTGAACCGCCGCATCAAGCGCTACCCCAAGCCCTACATCGCGTTGCTGGACGGCATCACCATGGGCGGCGGCGTGGGCCTGTCGGTGCACGGCAGCCACCGGGTGACGACGGAGAAGACCCTGCTGGCCATGCCGGAGACTGGCATCGGCCTGTTCCCCGACGTGGGTGGCGGCTACTTCCTGTCCCGCTTGCCGGGGGAACTGGGCACCTATCTGGCGCTGACCGGCGCCCGCCTGGGCGCCGCCGACGCCGCCTATGCCGGAATCGCCACCCATCACCTCCCCTCCGCCCGGTTGGGCGCGCTGCTGGAGGATCTGGCCGCCGCCAGCTACGGCGCGCATGCGCACGCCACCGTCGATACCATCCTGGCCCGCCATGCCGCCTTCCCCGGCGAGGCGCCGCTGGCCGCCCACACGCCCTCGATCGACCGGAGCTTCAACGCCGAAACGGTGGAGGAGATCCTGGCCTGCCTATGCGATGAAACGCAGGGCTTCGACGACACCTGGGCGTCGACCACGGTGAAGACCCTGTCGCAGATGTCGCCCACCAGCCTGAAGGTGACCTTGAGCCAGCTGCGCCGGGGCGTATCGCTGGAGATCGAGGACGTGTTGGTCATGGAATACCGCATGACCCAGGCGGTGATGGCCGGCCATGACTTTTACGAAGGTATCCGGGCCCAGCTGGTGGACAAGGACCGGCAGCCGAAATGGCGGCCGGCGACCCTGGCCGAGGTATCCGAGTCTGAGGTGGCACGGCACTTCCAGCCGGTGCCGTCGGGGGATCTCATCTTCACCGATTGACGTACACCGAAGCGGCAGGCCGGGCGGGAATCGGCCCGGCTATCCCTCCGGAAGATATACGCCGGACAAATGGGTAAGCGACCTGTCCTTTAGGGGTAGGTTGGCGTCGGCTTAGCCCCCAGATTCTGAGCATTTCTTACATTATCGGGTCGATTACCCCGGGGCGATGCGTTAAAGTCTTGTCCGTCCAATGGAATCTACGTATCCCAAATGGTTCGTGCCGGTTTACTTGCCGGTGGACACTCTATGTCGTCGGTTCAGTGTGAAGGAGAGGGCTTTGAAGCAACCTTACTACGACAGCATCCTGTTGATCGAAAGGCTGCATCGGCACTTTCTGGAAGTGCTGAAGGTGGAACTGGACCGGCAGGGTGTGCAGGACATCAACAACGTCCAGAGCTTGATTCTATACAATATCGGTGAGGATGAGCTGACGGTGGGGGAATTGACCGCCCGGGGCTACTACCTGGGGTCGAATGTCTCCTACAACGTCAAGAAGATGCATGAAAACGGCTACCTGACGCAGGAGCGGTCGGCCCATGACCGCCGGTCCGTGCGCGTTCGCTTGTCCGAAAAAGGCATCGCGCTGCGCGACAAGATCAACACCCTGTTCGAGCGGCAGGTGGGCGCATTGGGTGAGGCCGGCCTGTCGACGGATGAGCTGAACAAGGCCAATGAATTGATGCGCAAGCTGGAGCGGTTCTGGACTTCCGCCCTGGACTACACCAACTATCCTGCCAGTTCCGCCGCCTGAACGTCGGCGTTTATTCCAAGCAGGGTGCCGGATGATGGCCGGGAACGACGAAGTCTATGTCGAATACCATCGGATCGGTCAGATCGTGAAGGCGACCGCCATCGACGCCAACACGGGCGTCGAGGTTTCGATTCAGGGGCCGGCCAACCTGCCGCAGGAACATTTGCGCCGTGTTGTGGTGGCCAAGCTGCGCTACGTCCTGGCGAAAAGGCGCAACAAGCCGCGCGGCATCCTGGCCTGAACCATCCGCCAAGTCTTTGTCCCGAGCCAGAAATAAAAAAACCGCCGCTCCTCATCGGGCGGCGGTTTTCATTTGGGCCGGCCCGGCCCCGGAAGGGCTGGGCCGTAACTCGGTGACTTAGGACGCGCGGCGGCGCGGCTGGTCCGCCGGGGCCTTGCCCAAGCCGATCTTCTTCGCGAATTCCGACCGCTGGGCGGCGTAGTTCGGGGCGACCATGGGATAGTCGGCCGGCAGGCCCCACTTGGCGCGGTATTCGTCAGGGGTCATGTTATAGGTCGAGCGCAGATGCCGCTTCAGCATCTTCAGCTTCTTGCCGTCTTCCAGGCAGACGATGTATTCGGGGGTGACCGACTTGCGCACGGGTACGGCGGGACGCTGCGGCTCCGGCTGAGCTTCGACCTGCGGCGTGTCGAGGCCGGCCAGAGAGCTGTAAACCGTGCTGATGATCTCGGGAATCTGCTGGGCCGGCAGGGCATTTTTGCCAACATAGGCAGAGACGATTTCCGAAGTCATCCGGAGAAGTTGAGACGTGCGCAGGTCGCCGTCCTGTTGTTCAATCATTTCAACTGCCTTGACACATTGGAACGAAGTGGGTGTACCCCTCGCACAGTCATAATGTTATGTCAATGTTAATTCGGCTTGTCCTATCGACGTAGGGCTGGTCTTCATGCCCTTCATCAAGTGTTTAGCCGTGTTGACTTGGATCGGGATAGTTGGGCCGGATTCCGTTGATTGTGATGTCCATCACATGTGGACAATTTTAGACGGATTGCGGGCTTCACCGTTGAGCTGCTGCATTGGCGGGCTATTGCGGGCGCAGGCGATTCTACTGGACGTTGTCGGATGGTCGCCACGACCACCGGCGCGTACGGGCCTGGCGCCCCGCCGCGTTCGGCCGCGGGCGCCGGGTTTAGATCGGCGTGCCGGGCATATCCTGGCTGCGCCGCCAGCGGATCCCGGAACTGGTGCCGGCGGGGCGCATCTGGTAGTGTCCACACGGTTTTTAGCCCCCACTTCTTGTGGCGCCGCACTATTAGCGGGCGCCCGGGCCCGGGGGCGGCGCCGGAGGGGCGGGCCATGCGGGCGCGCCCCGGGTTCGCGCATTCACGAAACGGGTTGGGCCTCATGACCGCCAAGACGTTCGCCATCGCTTCCGATCACGCCGGCATCGAGCTGAAGGCCGCGCTGAAGGCGCTGCTGGAGGAGCAGGGCGTGACCGTCCTGGACCTGGGCACCGATGGCCCCGCCAGCGTCGATTACCCCAATTTCGCCGACGCCGTGGCGGCCGCCCTGGCCGACGGCCGGGCCGAGGCGGGCGTGCTGATCTGCGGCACCGGCATCGGCATCAGCATCGCCGCCAACCGGCACCGCCATGTCCGCGCGGCCCTGTGCCACGACATCACCACCGCCCGCCTCTGCCGCCAGCACAACGACGCCAACGTCCTGGTGCTGGGCGCCCGCATCGTCGGGCTGGAGGTGGCGCGCGATTGCACCTTGGCTTTCCTGTCCACGCCGTATGAAGGGGGACGTCACGCCCGGCGCGTTGCCATGCTGGGCTGAGGCGCTTCCCGGGACCGGCGCCCCGGCGCGGGTCCAGACGACGCGGATCCGCATTAGAGAGGGTTGTCAGAATGGCTTTTACTCAAAGCGCCGGCTTCTTCAGCGACACGCTCGCGGCGGCCGATCCCGAACTGGCCCGCGTCATCGGTGACGAGCTGCGCCGCCAGCAGGATCAGATCGAGTTGATCGCGTCGGAGAACATCGTCTCCCGCGCCGTGCTGGAGGCCCAGGGCTCCGTCCTGACCAACAAGTACGCCGAAGGCTACCCGTCCAAGCGCTACTACGGCGGCTGCGAGTATGTCGACGTGGCCGAGCAGCTGGCCATCGACCGCGCCAAGGCCCTGTTCAACTGCGCCTACGCCAACGTGCAGCCGCATTCCGGCGCCCAGGCCAATCAGGCGGTGTTCATGGCCCTGCTGAAGCCGGGCGACACCTTCATGGGCATGGACCTGACGCATGGCGGCCACCTGACCCATGGGTCCGCCGCCAACCAGTCCGGCAAGTGGTTCAACGTCGTCAGCTACGGCGTGCGGCCGGAAGACCACCGCATCGATTACGAGGCGATGGAGGCCAAGGCCCGCGAGCACAAGCCCAAGCTGATCATCGCCGGCGCCTCCGCCTACCCGCGTGAGATCGACTTCGCCCGCTTCCGCGCCATCGCGGATGAGATCGGCGCCTACCTGATGGTGGACATGGCCCATTACGCGGGCCTGGTCGCCGCCGGCGTGTATCCCAGCCCGGTGCCGCATGCCCACATCGTCACCACCACCACGCACAAGACCCTGCGCGGGCCGCGCGGCGGCATGATCCTGTCCAACGACCTGGACCTGGGCAAGAAGATCAACTCCGCGGTGTTCCCCGGCCTGCAGGGCGGCCCGCTGATGCACGTCATCTCCGCCAAGGCCGTGGCCTTCGGCGAGGCGCTGAAGCCCGAGTTCAAGGAATACGCCGCCCAGGTGAAGGCCAACGCCCAGGTGCTGGCCGACGTGCTGATCAAGGGAGGGCTGGACATCGTTTCCGGCGGCACCGACAGCCACATCGTGCTGGTCGACCTGCGTCCCAAGAAGCTGACGGGCCGTGATGCCGAGGTCAGCCTGGAACACGCCGGCATGACCTGCAACAAGAACGGCGTGCCCTTCGACCCGGAAAAGCCGATGGTGACCTCCGGCGTCCGCCTGGGCACCCCGGCCGCCACTACGCGCGGCTTCGGCACCGAGGAGTTCCGCCAGGTCGGCGAGATGATCATCGAGGTGCTGGACGCGCTGGCCAAGTCCAACGGCGACAACTCGGCCGCCGAGGCGCGGGTGCGGGAACAGGTTCAGGCGCTCTGCCGCCGTTTCCCGATTTACTGAAACAAGGCCGGTTGAACGGCCTTACACGGAGGGGGACCAGGAGTAATGCGCTGCCCGTTTTGTGGTAACGACGACACCCAGGTGAAGGATTCTCGGCCCACCGAGGATAACTCCGCCATCCGCCGCCGCCGCTTCTGCCCCTCCTGCGGCGCGCGGTTCACGACGTTCGAGCGCGTGCAGCTGCGCGAGCTGACCGTGGTGAAGGCGACCGGGCAGCGCGAACCCTTCGACCGCGAGAAGGTCTTGCGGTCGATGCGGGTCGCCTTGCGCAAACGGCCGGTGGATGCCGACCGCATCGACCGGGTGGTGAACTCCATCGTTCGCCAGCTGGAATCGTCCGGTGAGACGGAAATCCCGTCCAAGCAGATCGGCAGCATGGTGATGGATACGCTGGCCCAGTTGGACCAGATCGCCTACATCCGCTATGCGTCGGTCTACAAGGACTTCCGCGAAGTGGCCGATTTCAATGAGTTCGTCGGCCATCTTAAGACCGATCCTGAAGTCTGACGATACGTCCCACACTTTCAGGCGGGGCTTGAAACGGCCCCGCCTGACGGCCCATCCTGTGGACTGAGGAGAGGCCGCATCCCATGTCCACGCTCCATATCCAATTTGATTCCGACGATGTCGCGCACATGCGCGCGGCCTTGTCGCTCGCCGCGCGCGGCTTGGGGCGCTGCTGGCCCAACCCGGCGGTGGGGTGCGTCATCGTCAAGGACGGCCGCGTGGTGGGCCGGGGCTGGACCCAGCCCGGCGGGCGGCCGCATGCCGAGACCGTGGCCCTGGCCCAGGCCGGCAACGCGGCGGAAGGGGCCACCGCCTACGTCACGCTGGAACCCTGCAGCCATGTCGGCAAGACGCCGCCCTGCGCCGACGCGCTGGTGGCGGCCGGCATCAGGCGCGTCGTCGTCGCCATCGGCGATCCCGATCCGCGCGTCTCCGGCCGGGGCATCGCCCGCCTGCGCGACGCCGGCATCGCCGTGGAATTGGGCCTGCTGGAGGATGAGGCGCGGCTGGTGACCGAGGGCTTCCTGCGCCGCGTCACCGAGGGCCGGCCCATGGTGACCCTGAAACTGGCCACCACGCTGGACGGCCGCATCGCCACCAAGGCGCATGAAAGCCAGTGGATCACCGGGCCCGTCGCGCGCTCCTGGGGGCATGGCCTGCGCAGCATCCACGATGCCATCATGGTGGGCATCGGCACGGCCCTGGCCGATGATCCGGAGCTGACGTGCCGCCTGCCGGGGCTGGAGGACAGGTCCCCCATCCGCATCGTGGTGGACAGGCGCCTGCGCTTGCCGCTGACCAGCCGCCTGGTGTGCGACGCCCGCCGCGTACCGGTGTGGGTGGCGACCCTGGCCGGCGGCGACACCACCCGTCGCCGCGCCTATCAGGAATGCGGGGTGGACATCATCGAGATCCCGGCCGACGCCGACGGCGTCATGCCGTTGGCCGACGTGCTGGCGGCCTTGGGCACGCGGGGCCTGACCCGGGTGCTGGTGGAGGGCGGGGCGCAGTTGGCTGCCTCCCTCTTCAAGGAGGATCTGGTGGACCGCCTGGAATGGTATCGCACCGCCAAGGTCATCGGCGGCGACGGCTTGGCGGCGGCCCATGGCTTCGGGCTGGAGCGGCTGAACGCGGCCCCGCGCTTCACGCTGGTGGACGTGCGTCCCGCTGGTGATGACAAGGCCGAGAGCTATCGCCGCACCGGGTGACCGGTTTGCGGTTCTGCGCAAGAAACGCCGCCATTTTCTACTCGCCAGCCGGGGCGCCCCGGCCTAGTTTGTCGCCCATGTTTACCGGACTCATCACGGATGTCGGGCAGGTCACCGCTGTTGAACGGCGTGGCGATACCCGTTTCACCATCGCCACCGGGTTCGACCTGGACACGATCGCCATCGGCGCCTCCATCGCCTGCAACGGCGTCTGCCTCACCGTGGTCGAGAAAGGCCAGGGGGGCGGCCCGGGGGGAGGCCAGGGCTGGTTCAAGGTGGACGTGTCCGCCGAAACTCATTCCAAGACCACCACCGGCACCTGGCAGGCCGGCACGCCCGTCAACCTGGAGCGGTCCTTGCGCCTGGGCGATGAATTGGGCGGCCACCTGGTCTACGGCCATGTCGACGGCGTGATCGACATCGTCGACGTGCAGCCGGACGGCGGCAGCCAGCGCTGGTGGTTCGAGGCGCCGCCGCACCTGGCCCGTTTCATCGCCGCCAAGGGCTCGGTCGCCCTGGATGGCGTGTCGCTGACCGTGAACTCGGTCGAGGGCACGCGCTTCGGCATCAACATCATCCCCCATACCCAGGAAAAGACGACCTTTCAGTATCTGAAGGCCGGCGGGGTAGTGAACTTGGAAGTCGACATGCTGGCGCGCTACGTCGCCCGTCTCGCGGAAACGAAATGATGAGCAACACGCCGGTCTCCGTGGCCCTGTCCACCCCTGAGGAACTGATCGAGGAGGCCCGCGCCGGCCGCATGTTCATCCTGGTGGATGACGAGGATCGTGAGAACGAGGGCGACCTGGTCATCCCGGCGGAGTGCTGCGACGCGGCCGCCGTGAACTTCATGGCCCGTCACGGCCGCGGCCTGATCTGCCTGTCCATGGACACGGCCCAGATCAACCGGTTGAACTTGCCGCTGATGTCGCGGGACAACGCGTCCCGCCACCAGACGGCCTTCACCGTGTCGATCGAGGCGCGGGAAGGGGTCACCACCGGCATCTCCGCACCCGACCGCGCCCGCACCATCGCCGTCGCCATCGACCCCAACAGCGGCCCGCAGGACATCGCCAGCCCCGGCCACATCTTCCCGCTGGTGGCGCGCGATGGCGGCGTGCTGGTCCGCGCCGGCCATACGGAAGCGGCGGTGGACTTCGCCCGCCTGGCGGGCAAGCTGCCGGCCGGCGTGATCTGCGAGATCATGAAGGACGACGGCACCATGGCCCGCCTGCCGGACCTGCTGCCCTTCGCCGCCGAACACGGCCTGAAAATCGGCACCATCGCCGACCTGATCGCCTATCGCCGCCGCACCGAGACGCTGGTGGAGCGCACCTACACCACCGCCATCGAAAGCCGCCACGGCGGCCACTTCACCGTGCACGTCTACAGGAACCGCATCACCGGGGCGGAGCATCTGGCCCTGGTCATGGGCGACGTCGCCGACGGCCGGCCGGTGCTGGCCCGCATGCACGCGCTGGAGGTGGTGCACGACCTGCTGGGCGACGTGCGGCGCCAGGGCGCCGGCGACCTGGACATCGCCATGTCCACCGTGGCGCGTGAGGGCCGGGGCGTCATCGTCGTCATCCGCGACGCGCAGCCCTTCTCGCTGCTGGACCGGCTGCGGGCGCTGGACGGCGCCGGCGCGCCCGACGGCGGACAGCTGCGCGACTATGGCGTGGGCGCGCAGATCCTGCTGGATCTGGGGGTCAAGGAGTTGCACCTGCTGACCAACACCCCCAAGACCCTGGTGGGTGTCGAGGGCTACGGCCTGACCATCCTCAGCCAGCGCGCCATCCCGCCACGTCCGCCGGTCGCCTAAAGGAGCCGCCGCTTGGCCGAAGCCCCCCACATCATGATCGTCGAGGCCCGGTTCTACGAGGACATCGGCGAGGAACTGGTGCGCGGGGCCGTGGCCGAGATCAGCCGGGCCGGCGCGACGTACGAGCATTTCCAGGTGCCGGGAGCGTTCGAGCTGCCGGCGGCCCTGCAGTATGCCGTGAAGTCCATGGACTTTTATTCCGGCCGCCGCCGCTTCGACGGCTATGTGGCGCTGGGCTGCCTCATCCGGGGCGAGACCACGCACTACGATACCGTGGCCGCCGAATGCGCCCGCGGCCTGAACGAGCTGGTGCTGCGCCACACCCTGGCGCTGGGCTACGGCGTGCTGACGGTGGAGAATCGGGAGCAGGCCTGGGCCCGCGCGTCGGTGGCGCAGAAGAACCGGGGTGGGGAGGCGGCCCGCGCCTGCCTGGAGATGATCGAGCTGAAGCGGCAGTTCCGGCTGAACACGCGGTAGTCTGTGCGCCCTCAAGCGGCGGGCGGGGTTTGCTTCGCCCTCAAGCGCCGGGCGCCGACATCCGTCGGCTTGGCTCATCCTCGGCTCGCGTCCTTCGGTGCTCGCTGCGGCGGCCGCCGTCGCGGCCTACAATGGCATGAATTCCGTTGGTATTTTCTTTAGTTGGCAGGGGAGAGCGGCCGCTTTACGGGCAGGCCCGCTATGCCGGATGATTTTTCGGTTGGCCGGCGGGTCCGGCTGCCGCATCTTTCCCTACTTTCCGATTCCCCATCCTTCCTGGCGAAAAGCGTTCCCGACATCATGGCTCCCCGCAAAAAGGTCACCCCCCCCGCGCCCACGCCGGAAGTGAAACTTCCCACGCCCAAGCGGGCCGGTTCCGCCAAGGCGCGGCGCAGCGCTGCCCGCCTGAACGCCGTGCAGGCGCTGTACCAGATCGAGCTGACGGAAAGCTCGCCCGAGGTGATCATCACCGAGTACGCCAATTTCCGCCTGGGCCAGGAACTGGACGGCGACCGCTATGTCTCGGCGGATGGGGAGTTGTTCGCCGCCATCGTGCGCGGCGCCACTTCGCGCCAGCATGAGATCGATCCGGTGCTGAGCCAAGCGCTGGACCGCCAGCACCTGGACCGGCTGGAACTGCTGCTGCGCGCCATCCTGCGCGCCGGCGCGTGGGAACTGCTGGCCGGTGGCGACACCGCCGCCCGCATCGTCATCAACGATTACATCGACGTCGCCCACGGCTTCTTCGCCGGCCGGGAACCCGGCATGATCAACGGCGTTCTGGACAAGGTCGCCCGCATCGTCCGCCCGGATGAGCTGGCGTCCCGCGCCGGCGGCCAAGAGGGCGCCCAGGGCTGACGCCCGCCCCGACGTTGAGAGGTTGACCCAGCGGATGGTGGACACGGGTACCGATCCCTGCGCCCCGGCGCCTGCCGCCGCCAAGCCGGACAAGGGCGCCGACCAGCCGCTGGGGGAATTCGACCGCATCGCCCGCTATTTCCGCCCGCTGGCCCAGGGCTTCCCCGGGGCGCAGGGCCTGCGCGACGACGCCGCCTATGTCAGCGTGCCACCGGGCAAGGAACTGGTGGTCACCACCGACGCCATGGTGGCCGGCGTCCATTTCTTCCCCGACGACGCGCCCGGCCTGGTGGCCGGCAAGCTGCTGCGCACCAACCTGTCCGACCTGGCGGCCAAGGGGGCGGATCCCCTGGCCTACAGCCTGGTGACCAGCCTGCCGCGCACCCTGCCGGAGGAATGGCTGGCCGGATTCGCCAGCGGCTTGGCCGCCGACCAGGCGGAGTTCGGCATCCACCTGCTGGGCGGGGACAGCACCGTTACCGATGGGCCCATCACCCTGGCCATCAGCGCCCTGGGCCTGATCGACACCGGTACAGCCGTCCGCCGCGTCGGCGCCGGGCCGGGCGACCTGGTCTTCGTCACCGGAACCATCGGCGACGCCACGCTGGGCCTGGCCCTGGTCCGCCAGCGCAAGGGGCCCGTGCCCGAGGACGACCGCCAGTTCCTCCTGGACCGCTTCTACCGCCCCCGGCCACGCCTGGGTGTGGGCCCGGTGTTGCGCGCCGGCGCCACCGCGTCGGCCGACGTGTCGGACGGCCTGCTGGCCGACCTGGGACATATCGTGCGTGAAAGCGGCCTGGTGGCGGTGGTGGAGGCCGGACGCATTCCCCTGTCGCCGCCCGCCCGCCGCATGCTGGCCGGGCACGCGTGCACCATCACCGACCTGGCCACGGGCGGCGAGGATTACGAGGTGGTGTTCACCGTCCCGCCGGCCAAGCGCGCCGCCGTCATGGCCGCGGCGGCCAAGGCCAAGCTGACCATCACCGAAATCGGCAGCCTGCGTCCCCTGGCGGCCGGCGGCGGCTACACCGACGGCACCGGTCCCGCCCGGCTGGTGGACGCCATGGGCCGGGACATCACCCCCCGCGCCGCCGGCTGGCAGCACTTCTGATCCTGGTCTATTGTGGCGGTGGGGAGCCTTGCCCTTGGCTGGGCACGGTTTTTTAACGCCCTGGCGTCAGGATGGCGCCCAGGGGTGGGAATTCCGCCCCGTCGCGGTCTTTTCCCTGAATGCTTGTCCCCTGGATGCATATCGATGAAAAAAATTCTTTTCCTGGTGGTGGCGCTGCTGGCCCTGATCGGTGCCGGCGTGGGCGGTTACATCTTCCTGGTCCACAAGGATGGTCAGCCCAAGGCGGAGGAGGAGAAGAAGAAGCCCGTGGGCCCGCCGCAGTTCGTGGATATCGGCCCCTTCGTCCTGCCCGTCATGGGCGACAAGCAGATCGAGCAGAACCTGTTACTGCAGGTGCAAATCCAGGTGGCCAGCGACGAGGCCAAGGATAAGGTCAAGGAACGGCGCTACATCCTGCAGAACGCCTACATCGAGACTCTATACGGCAAGTTGGGCCAGCAGCAGATCAAGGCCGGGCAGGTCATCGACGTGGTGGCGGTGCGCCGCTGGCTGATCGAGGCCACGCCCAAGGTGATGGGCGAGGGCGTGGTCGATGATGTGCTGATCCAGGCCGTCAACCAGCACCCGGCCTACTGACGATGGCGGACATGGTCATCCGCCCCTACCGCCCCGGTGACGAGTCGGGCATCGCCGAACTCATCGTCCCCATCCAGCGGGAAGAGTTCGACATTCCCATCACCTATGCCGAACAGCCCGATCTGCGCGACATTCCAGGCTTTTACCAGCAGGGCGCCGGGGAATTCTGGGTGGCGGAGGAGGGGGAGCGCATCGTCGGCACCATCGCGATGAAGGACATCGGTGACGGCGCGGCCGCCTTGCGCAAGATGTTCGTGGCGGCCAGTCACCGGGGCGCGCCCCATCGGCTGGCCGCCCGCCTGTTGGCGGTTTTGCTGGCACATGCCAGGGACCGGGCGCTGCGGTCCGTGTGTTTGGGCACAACCGCTAAGTTCCTGGCGGCCCATCGATTTTATGAGAAATGCGGTTTTTCCCAGATTACCCCTGACGAGTTACCCCCATCCTTTCCACGCATGGCGGTCGACACCCGGTTTTACTTTCTGACCCTTTAGACGCCACCTTGCGGGGCGATTGCTTAAGCCCTGTTTCCATGTCACTTTTTTCAGGCTGAAACGGCGACCGACACCCAGCGCTCAGAATTGGGGCGGCGCCGGCTCTGGGAAACCAGTCTGGGAAAAGGAAACGACATGACAGGAGTGCTTCCCTTCGTGTGGGGGTGCGGCGCCTTGGCCGTGCTCTATGGTCTTTTCACCGCCAGGTCCGTGCTCTCCGCCAGCCCGGGCAATCCCCGCATGCTGGAAATCGCGGCGGCCATCCAAGAGGGGGCGGGGGCGTACCTCAACCGCCAGTACCGCACCATCGCCTTGGTCGGCGTCGTCATCGCCATCCTGCTGTACGTCACCCTGAAATGGTACGTTGCCCTGGGCTTCGTCGTGGGCGCCGTGCTGTCGGCGGCGGCGGGCTACATCGGCATGAACGTCTCCGTCCGCGCCAACGTGCGTACGGCGGAGGCATCGCGCCATGGACTGGCGGCAGGCCTGTCCATCGCCTTCCGCTCCGGCGCCGTCACCGGCATGCTGGTGGCGGGCCTGGCGCTTCTGGGCGTCTCCGGCTATTTCGGACTGCTTTCCCAACTGGAGATCACGGGGCGGCCGTTGGTCGATGCGCTGGTGGCGTTGGGCTTCGGCGCCTCGCTCATCTCCATCTTCGCGCGCCTGGGCGGCGGCATCTTCACCAAGGGGGCGGACGTGGGCGCCGACCTGGTGGGCAAGGTCGAGGCGGGCATCCCCGAGGATGATCCCCGCAACCCCGCCGTCATCGCCGACAATGTGGGCGACAACGTGGGCGACTGCGCCGGCATGGCCGCCGACCTGTTCGAGACCTATGCCGTCACCACGGTGGCGACCATGGTGCTGGCCTCCATCTTCTTCGCCGGCACCGACCTGCTGGCGCCCCTGATGCTGTACCCGCTGGCCATCGGCGGCGTCTGCATCATCACCTCCATCATCGGCACCTACTTCGTGCGGCTGGGCGCCAGCGGCAACATCATGGGCGCGCTCTACAAGGGCCTGATCGCCACCGGCGTGCTGTCGCTGGCGGGCATCTGGGCCGTCACCTACTGGGTGCTGCCCGACCATCTGCAGACCGCCTTCTCCGTCAACGGCAAGGAGTTCACCGGCCAGACGCTGTACGGCTGCGCCGTGGTGGGGCTGGTGGTCACGGCGCTGATCGTCTGGATCACCGAGTACTACACCGGCACCAACTACCGCCCGGTGAAGTCGGTGGCGCAAAGCTCCACCACCGGCCACGGCACCAACGTCATCCAGGGCCTGGCCATCTCCATGGAGTCGACGGCCCTGCCGGCCGTCGTCATCTGCGCCGCCATCCTGGTGACGCACCTCATGGCCGGCCTGATGGGTATCGCCATCGCCGTCACCAGCATGCTGGCCCTGGCCGGCATGATCGTGGCCCTGGACGCCTACGGCCCCGTCACCGACAACGGCGGTGGCATCGCGGAGATGGCGGACCTGCCGGCGGAGGTGCGGGTGACCACCGACGCGCTGGACGCCGTGGGCAACACCACCAAGGCGGTGACCAAGGGCTATGCCATCGGCTCGGCCGGCCTGGGCGCCCTGGTGCTGTTCGCCGCCTACAACGAAGACCTGCATTACTTCATGGCCAACCCGACCGACTATCCCTACTTCGCCGACCTGTCGGGCAAGCTGGACTTCGGATTGGATAACCCCTTCGTCGTCGTGGGCCTGATCCTGGGGGGGCTGCTGCCCTTCCTGTTTGGCGCCATGGGCATGACGGCGGTGGGCCGCGCCGCCGGCTCGGTGGTGGAGGAGGTGCGGCGCCAGTTCCGCGAGAACACCGGCATCATGGCCGGCACGTCCAAGCCGGACTACGGCCAGGCGGTGGACCTGCTGACCCGCGCCGCCATCAAGGAGATGATCATCCCCTCGCTGTTGCCGGTGCTGGCGCCGGTGGTGCTGTACTTCGTCATCAACGCCATCGCCGGCAAGGGGGCGGCATTCTCGGCGGTGGGCGCCATGCTGCTGGGCGTCATCGTCACCGGGCTGTTCGTCGCCATCTCCATGACGTCAGGCGGCGGCGCCTGGGACAATGCCAAGAAGTACATCGAGGAAGGCCACCATGGCGGCAAGGGCTCGGACGCGCACAAGGCGGCCGTGACCGGCGACACCGTGGGCGATCCCTACAAGGACACGGCCGGCCCCGCCGTGAACCCCATGATCAAGATCACCAACATCGTGGCGCTGCTGCTGCTGGCCATCCTGGCCCACGGCTGACGGGCACCGTACAGCCTCAAACAAAAACCCCGGGGCGGCCGCTCCGGGGTTTTCTTTATCTCGAAGACTGAAATGACGGGCAGGGCGCCTCAGCTGCCGCCACCCTTCTTCTTCTTGTCGTCCTTCTTCTTCTCGCGGTTGAGGTTGCCCATCAACTGCTCCAGGAAGGTGACCTCATGGCCGGCCGTCGGGGTTTCGCGATCCTCGGGGCTGATGTCCTGCTGCTGCGTCAGGTCCACGTCGCCGACGGTGCTGACCACGCCTTGGTCGTTGAAGCTGACCTGCAGCACCCGCTGCTGCACGACATCGGGATCGAAGAAGGCTTCGTTCTCGGTGATGGCGCCGATGTAGTACCAGACGTTGGCGTCCAGCGTGCTGGTGGTGCTGGGCGAGCCCAGGGCCTTCTGGACGTCTTCCTTGGTGCTGGTCCCCGGATGGACGTCGGCCAGGCGGCGGTCTTCCACCAGGTTGCCGCGGTTGTTCACCGTGGGGGTGCAGGCCGTCAGCCCGATCCCGAGCAGGCCCACGCCAATCAGGCCGGCGGGAGACAGCAACTTAAGGGTCTTGTTCGGCATGGTCTAAGACGTTAATCCCAAGAACGTTGATCGCGGGTCGGCCCCGTTCCACGATTGAGGCACCGCCCGTCCGTCGCGGGGGATGCGATAATCCGGAGATTGAGGACCAACCGGCCCGGGTTCCAGGCCATCCCCGTCCGGCGTGACATCCCGTGTCACGCTTGACCGGTGGACGACCACCCCCCATCTGGCCGGTGACAATCGCACCAGCCGCTTTGTCCTGTCAACGAAAGCCGGGTTCCGCGCCGTGATCGCCTTGCTGAAGTCCCTGTTCAGCCGCAACCGCCACCAGGCGGCCGTGTTGCGCCTCTATGCCGGCATCGTCGATCAGGCGCGCCAGCCCCAATTCTACACGGCGGCGGCGGGCCACGCCCGCGGGGTGCCCGACACGGTGGAGGGCCGGTTCGAGGTGATGACCCTGCACGCATGGCTGGTGATGCGCCGCCTGGCGGCCGAGGGGCCGGATCTGGCGGGCCTCAATCAAGCACTGTTCGACCACATGTTCACCGACCTGGACTTCAGCCTGCGCGAACTGGGCGCCAGCGAGATGGTGGTGGGCAAGAAGGTCAAGGACCTGGGCACACATTTCTATGGCCGGGCCGATGCGTACGAATCGGGCCTGAAGGAGGAGGCTGAGGGGGACAGGACGGTGCTGGAAGAGGCGCTGGACCGCAACCTTTTCGGCTCCACCCTGCCAGATGGGCCGGAAGTAACGGCAATGGCCGACTATGTCATGGCCGCAGCCGCCCGTCTGGCGGCGTACCCACTTGAATCTTTGCTGGCTGATGGTCCGGCGTTCCCCGCCGCACCCCGGCTATGAAGCCCTACCATTGTTTCCTTGTGAGTCTGGAGCATGCGTCATGGCCGACATGGCCCCTGAATTTTCCCGACCCGTCATCGCCGACAAGGTGTCCGCCCGCGAAAGCGTGGAGAAGATCACGGCCGGTCCGGCGGAGCGCGCCGCGCTGGCCAAGCGCCTGGATCTCGTGTCGCTGGACAGCCTGACGGCCCTGGTGCGCCTGCGCCGCATCCGGGGCGGCCAGATGGTGCGCGTCACCGGCGAGTTGGAGGCCGAGGTGGTGCAGAGCTGCGTGGTGACGCTGGAACCGCTGCCGGCCCAGGTGCGCGACACCTTCCAGGCCCTGTTCGCCCCGGCCCACCTGGTGCCCAAGGACGAGGACGAGCTGGACAACCTGGGCCTGGACGATGAGGCCGACCCGCCCGAACCCATCGAGAACGGCCGCATCGACATCGGCGAACTGGTGGCCCAGCACCTGTCGCTGGCTCTCGACCCCTATCCCCGCAAGGCGGATGCCGAGCGCTTCGTGCATGTCGAGGATTGGGAGGGCGAGGGCGAATTCCCCGACGCGCCCAACGAGCCACCGCCGGATATGGACGGTGGCGAGGACGCGGAGTCGCCCGCAAGTGGCGCGCCGCCCGCCCAGGACGCCGACGGTGGGGAGAAGCCGAATCCCTTTGCCGCCCTTGCGAAGCTGGTGCCTAAGACTTAATTTGGTCTTTGGCGCTTGCCCTTGCCGGGGATTTCGAGTACTTAAGGCGCCCTGTTTGATCCGGTCCAGGGTTGGGCCGGGTTCGTTGTCGTTTGACCCCGTATCGTTTTCCGCAAGCCCGTCCCCAGTAAATTGGGGGTGGGAAAAGGATGGCGGTTTCGCTAAAGCATGGGGCCTGACGATGGTTAGCAAGACGGCACGCGAGTGGTCGTCTTAATCGAGTAGAGAGTAGACGATCATGGCCGTTCCTAAGAAAAAGACCTCCCAGTCTCGCCGCAACATGCGCCGTTCGCACCACGCCATCAGCGCCGGTGCGCACCACGAGTGCAGCAACTGCGGTGAGCTGACCCGCCCGCACCACGTCTGTGGCTCCTGCGGCCACTACGACGGCCGTGAGGTCGTCGTCGACACTGCTGCCGCTGCCGCCTGATCCGGTTCGCCCGGTGCTTGAGGAGGTCGCCGTCCGGTGAGCACACGCCTGCGAATCGCCCTGGATGCGATGGGCGGCGATCATGCCCCGGACATGGTGGTGGACGGCGCGGATATCGCGCGCGAACGCTGCCCCAACGTCGACTTCCTGTTCGTCGGTGACGAGCAGCGCATCAACGCGCTGCTCGACGCCCGGCCGGCACTGAAGGCGATCTCTCAGGTTCGCCATACAGCTGACGTTGTGGCCATGGACGCGAAGCCGTCCGTGGCCCTTCGTTCTGGCCGCGGTTCCAGCATGCGTCTGGCCATCGACGCCGTGGCGTCGGGGGAGGCGGCCAGCGTCGTCTCCGCCGGCAATACCGGCGCGCTGATGGCCATGGCCAAGTTCGTGCTGAAGACCCTGCCGGGGATCGACCGGCCGGCCATCGCGTCTATGCTGCCCACCATGCGGGGCGACTGCGTGATGCTGGATCTGGGCGCCAACCTGGAATGCGACGCCGACAACCTGGTGCAGTTCGCCGTGCTGGGCACCGTGTTCGCCCAGACGGTGCTGGGCCTGCTGGAACCCACCATCGGCCTGCTGAACGTGGGGTCGGAGGAGCAGAAGGGCCATGAGGCCATCCGCACCGCCGCCTCCGCCCTGCGCGCCACGCCGCTGGCCCGCAACTTCCACGGCTTCGTGGAAGGCACCGACATCGCCGCCGGCACGGTGGACGTGGTCGTGACCGATGGGTTCACCGGCAACGTCGCCCTGAAGACGGCCGAGGGCACCGGCAAGCTCTTCGGCGAATTCCTGCGCCGCACCTTCCAATCCTCCCTGCTGGCCAAACTGGGCTATCTGCTGGCCCGCACCGCCTTCAACAAGTTGCGCCAGCGCATGGATCCCCGCCGCTACAACGGCGCGATGTTCCTTGGTCTGCAAGGCGTGTGCGTGAAAAGCCACGGCGGCACCGACGGGCTGGGCTTTGCCAACGCCATCTGCGTGGCGGTGGATCTGGTCCAGCACGGCTTCAACGAGAAAATCCGCAAGGAGCTGGCCTTGCTGCAGGAAAGCCTGCAGGCGGCATCCGCCGCCGCTTCCGGTTCCGACCCCCAGGCCGTCGCCCAGTGACGGCCCATCCCCTGACGGCTGGTTGAACGATGGTAATGCGCTCCGTGATCGTGGGCTGCGGCTCTTACCTGCCCGCCCGCGTCGTGACCAACGACGACCTCGCCAAGATGGTCGACACCTCGGACGAGTGGATCACCCAGCGCACCGGCATCCGCAGCCGCCACATCGCCGCCGAGGGCGAGAAGACCTCCGACCTGGCGCTGGCCGCCGCCAAGGCCGCCTTGGCCCACGGCAGCGTCGCTGTGGATGAGGTGGACCTGATCGTCCTGGCCACCGCCACCCCCGACCAGACCTTCCCCGCCACCGCCGCCAAGGTGCAGGCGGCCTTGGGCATGACCCGGGGCGCCGCCTTTGACGTGCAGGCCGTCTGCTCCGGCTTCATCTACGCCCTGTCGGTGGCCGACAACTTCATCAAGGCCGGCCAGGCGCGCACGGTGCTGGTGATCGGCGCCGAGACCTTCTCCCGCATCCTGGACTGGAACGACCGCGCCACCTGCGTGCTGTTCGGCGACGGCGCCGGCGCCGTGGTGCTGCGCGCCGAGGACGGCGAAGGCACGGCCGCCGATCGCGGCATTCTGTCCACCCACCTGCATTCCGACGGCCGCCATCACGACCTGCTGTATGTCGACGGCGGTCCGTCCTCAACCCAGACCGTGGGCCATGTGCGCATGGCGGGGCAGGAGGTATTCAAGCACGCCGTGGTCAACCTGGCCGAGGTGGTGGGCGAGGCGCTGGCGGCCAACGGCCTGACACCCGCCGACCTGAACTGGCTGGTGCCCCACCAGGCCAACCGCCGCATCATCGAGAACACCGGCCGCAAGCTGAAGATGGACCCCGCCCAGGTGGTGATGACCGTGGACCACCACGGCAACACCTCGGCCGCGTCCATCCCCCTGGCCTTGTGCGAGGCCGTGGCCGATGGTCGCATCCAGCGGGGCGAGCTTGTCCTGCTGGAGGCCATGGGCGGCGGTTTCACCTGGGGCGCCGCGCTGGTTCGCTTCTAGGCCGGGCCGCTGGCCGTCAATCCGCTTACCGACGTATTCAAGGGCGGTCCCGCAGGGCCGCCCCTTTGCCATCGCGGGGACCGCCCTACCGCTTTCGCGGCGCACCATTCTTGGGTGCTCTGCAGCAGCCGTTTCGCCCTGACGGATGGTCTAGCCGAATCTGACAAAACTTTGGCAAACCTTTGGAATTGACGGCTTTCCCGGCTGGCATTACCGTTCCCGCAGTTGGCGAAGGGGCCACTGGTTGAGGGAGGGCACCCATGGGAGATCACACCGTCACGCGCGCTCAGTTGAGCGAGGCCGTCTACCAAGAGGTAGGGCTGTCGCGGAATGAGTCCGCCGATCTGGTGGAAAGCGTGCTGGATGAGATCGCCTCCGCCTTGGGGCGGGGGGAAATGGTCAAGATTTCTTCCTTCGGCAGCTTCTCCGTGCGGTCCAAGGGCGAGCGCATCGGCCGCAACCCCAAGACGGGTGAAGAGGTGCCGATCCTGCCCCGCCGCGTCCTGGTGTTTCGCGCCAGCCACGTGCTGAAGAACCGCATCAACGAAGTCCTGTCGGCCAACGAGCACTAAGCCATGTCTGGCATGCCCGCGCCTGAGCCCCGGATACCGGCTGAAGACATGTCGGCTGATGCTGTCGAGACCGGGGACGATCTCGTCGCGCCCGACATGACGGATGCGGCCGACGGGGTGGAGGCGGACACGGACATTGAATCCGACACCCTGGATGAGGTGGGCCCGGATGAGGCGGGAAACGAGACGCCGGTGGCTGATCGCGGCCGCGCGGGGGCCAAGTCGCCCACCGCTTTCCGCACCATCAGCGAGGTATCGGCGGAGTTGGACGTGCCGCAGCATGTGCTGCGCTTCTGGGAAACCAAGTTCCCCCACATCCGTCCGCTGAAGCGCGGCGGCGGCCGGCGCTACTACCGCCCGGACGATGTGGAACTGCTGCGCCGCATCCAGGTGCTGCTCTATAAGGAAGGGTACACCATCAAGGGCGTGCAGCGTCTGCTGCGCGCCGGTGGCGGCCGCGCGTTGTCCCCCAATGGCTCCGCCAGTGAGCCCGCCGGCGGCGGCGAAGAGGCCGCCGAGCCCGCGGATGAGAGTTGGGCCGAACCGGCACCGCCATCCCCGCCGCCCGCGCCCCGCGCGCAGCCGGAAGAGAAGCTGCGCATCATCGGCCTGTTCGATCACGATCCCGAGGCCGACCCCGAATGGTCGCGCACGCCGCCATCCGCGCCGGAGCCCACGCTTCCCCGCGCCCATGAGCCGCGCCGGGCCCCCACGGAGAAGGTGGAGAGGGGCCTGTCAGCCCCGAAGCGTGAGGCGCTGGGCCAGGTGCTGGCGGACCTGGAAGATATTCGCGACCTGCTGCGCCGGGTTGTTTGAAGAAACGCCCCTCGCCGGGCAGCGATGAGGGTCACGTGTCCAAAACCAGCTTGTAACGTTTCCAGGGCACGGTGTTGTGGTCGGCGATCAGAACATGGGCAGAGTGCTCCCCACCACTGGCCGGTGACAGCGACATAAGCGCGGCGATCTCCCCCTTGGGCACGAAGCCCACCCTTATCCCCATGGTGGTAAGGACGGTATAGCTGCGGGCGCCGTCGAACGTGCCGGGAACCACCCTGACCCGATCGCCTTCTTGCAACCTCACTGCCACCTTTTGATAGCGCACACCGGCCACGAAGAAGGACAGCGGCGAGGCTTGGCCCCCGCTGTCTAGGCAGATGCGCCGTGGCAGCAGCAGAAGGGAACCGGCGGCGATAGCGGCTGTCAGGACGGCGCGCCGGCGTGGATGGCGTTTACGGCCCTTCAAGGCATATGGTGCCGCAGGGGGAGGGATGTTAGCGCGCATACCAGAGACGGCCTCCTTCCTCATAATCAGCGCGATGGACGCGTTCGATCAGTTGCAGGGTTTGGATGTCATCACCGGCTTCGACTGGCTTGGCGGCCCATGCCCTGATGACACCGGGCACAGTTGAGGATGTGCTGAGCGACTCCATGATGGCAACGATCCGGTCCCTTGTTGCCTGGAGCGTCGCCTGGCCGTCCCCTTCAACCTCGGGCGTGTCCGCCCATTGGTTGGCTGTTGCTGACAGGAGATTCCTGCAGAGGTAAAGAACCCAAATCAGGCGCCATGTGTGTTGATTATCCTTGGAGTACTCCTCCAACAGCTTGCAGGCCAGAACCAGGGCTTCCGGGCTGCGGTACAGCAACGCGTCGAGTTGTTCACTGGGGGACGGCGACATAGCGTTGCCGCGCTTCCCGATGTAGGCGCCTTCCGTGCGTAGCCGGCGGATCGACGCGATCAGCAGGCGTCCGAAGCCTTGGTGCAAACGCAGATCGGGTTCCTCAAGACAGCCCATTATCAGCTTGAACAGCGCTTCGACTTTTTTCTGACCGGGTATCTCCTTATCGCCACCTCCGCCAGCGTAGTCGGCGGACTGGAGCGTTTCCGAATATTGTTGGCTCGCTACTGCGTCCAGGAACTCCTCGTCGGTTCCCAGTCTTAACTTGTCGTCATTGATGAAGAAGCCAAGTTCTCCCAGTTGTGTCCTAAGATCATGCAGAAGACGTTCCAATCGATCGGTCGATTCAGCGAAAATTTTATAGTCGTCGGCAAAGCGAATGAAACGAAAGCCGTGCTTCCTGACGACGGTATCGATTTTGCTGAAATAAGCATTGCCGAGAAAAAATACGGAGTCATTGATAAATGGCAGTCCCCGCCCCTTGGAATAGGCTCGGATCATGGTGTCGAGAATGGGCACCGCAGCATGGCGGTCGGTGTTATCATGAAGAAAGTCGAAAAAATTATCCAGATTGATGGAGGCGTAAGCGGCACGGATATCGAGCTGGAGCAAGCACTGCTTTTGCCGGCAGATGCCTTCTATTTTCGTCTTGAACGTGGCCCAGGCGCCGACCTGATTTTCGATGAAGGCAAGGCTTTCCGGCACTGTATTCAGACGGCTGCTGTACGTGGAGCGGTCTATGCATCTGTTTTCGATGAGTGGGGCGATCGCAGACACACAGGCATGCAGGGCGATCTGGTCGTTGATGGACGGAACCACCCAGACATTGTCGCCACCCGTCTTCTTGGGAATTGGGATCTCAAAAGCGGCGTCTGGGCTTCGACCGGAGTGGTATTGGACGAGAAGATTTCTGATAACCTGTTCCCGAGTGTTGTAATCGATCACCAGCGGATCCACCCAATCAGGAACGGCATTGCTATAGGATACGTAATCGATTAACTGTCTTATCGCCAGAGAAATAGGGAATTTCGTGAGGTCTATATTCATTTAATGGTTCCTACGAACGAAGATTTTTTCAGGAGTGTTCTTGATAATTGCGGGAAGAAACACAGATATGACGCCAAGTCCCAGGATAATAAATGTTGTTTTTGGCCAGCCACTCTGCGATTCGGTAATATTTTCGGTGAATTCAATGAAGCCATACGCGGCAGTAAAAAATGCCAAAACCGCAAACGGCATATTTCTTACCTCTATATTCAAATGAAAGATGCACGTGGCGAGGAAAATTATAAGAAAAAGCAGTATCAATCGCAAATCCCTATGATGAAGCGCGATACCGGATATCTCGTTAGCGGATATTATTTCCCATTGCTGATTAAATGCTGCTGTCATCTCTTCAATTTTTATGGATGGAAAAGATTTATAGATAGACACGTATATATTTGGCGGATTTTCAGCGACAGAGACACTAGAGAGCAAAGTCATAAAATAAGTATTAGATTTAATATCTTTAATATTATTTGAATTTTTCCATTTAACGGCAAGACCAGGAACGATAACGTTATTGATTGAACTGTCATCAGCGACCGACAGCGCCTTCTTGGCCCCTGCCTCCAAGGATTCTTTGATATCCGTGGATGGAAGGGTGACCGCGATGATGGCATCCAGCGGTAGTTGCCTTCGGTGTTCCGGTGGGACATGCACCGGGAACAGATAGGCTTGGCCCGGGGCTCTTCCATGCAGCCTTTCCACCAGTTGCATAAATCCTATTCGGTCCCCAGGCGATAACGGCTCCAGGCGGGACAGGACCCCTCTAGCAAGGGCGCCAAGAAGATAAGCAGGGGCGGGCCCATCCTCCTCGTCTTGAGCCTGCTGAAACACCGTGACGACTAGGGCATTTTTACCGGGACCGACAGTGGCCAGGAAATCGGGGTCAGCCAAGTCATCCACCGAAACGAAAATCGGATGGCCGCGCAGATTCCCTATATGAACCGCGCCCTGCCGCAGCACCGCTGATATATCGACGTGTTCATGCTCCACGAACGTATCCAACAGCACTGGAGACAGCGCGAAGTCAGCGCAAAGGCACGCGACGACCAATAGGCTGGCTAGGGCGAAGCGCCAACACCTATGGCTCGGAATGCGGAATTGCAACGCTAGGTTCCTTAGAGGATAGGTGAGTAAATTCTCCTTTTAGAGGCATTTCATAGGGAACCGGATCAATCAATGATTTTTTCTAGTCGTATATTCGAGATGCTGAGCTACGCCTGATTGTCTGAGCAGGCCTAGCGGCAGTAGGTGCTTACCAACCCGATCCCAAAGGCAAAGAGAGCTAGTCACCCGGGCGTATAATTTGGGCAGCGCAGCTTGGGGCCGTGCCGGAATCCTTTATGGAAATTTACGCCGCCCTCAGCGCCCTTTTGCTGCGAAGTGATGGTCTGGCTCTTGGAGAGTCCGGGCTAACTTATTGATAAATAACATATTAATGAGAGGGCGCATTTTTTTTGCGATAAGTGTTCCAACGCCGTTGCATCTGGTGAATCTCGTGGCTATAGTCCGCGCCCGAACCGCAGCCCACCGCGGTTCACTCGAGAGGTCGGAGCGTAGCGCAGCCTGGTAGCGCATCAGACTGGGGGTCTGGGGGTCGCAGGTTCGAATCCTGTCGCTCCGACCATTCTCGACAAGGACTTAGCGGTTTCCCCCAAAACCGCCGGCAGCCAAGCGGACCCACAGCGGACCCGGCCAGCCATCCCTTCCTGACATATCCTGTCGCATGACATTGCTCCCCGGGACCAGCCCGAGAGCGGACCCAGGCGCTGAAATCGCGCCCGGCACCCCGAATTATTCTCGAATCGCGTCGCCAGCGGAGGGTTGTGTCCGCCCGGGGTTTTCCGGACACTCGCTGGAGAACACCAGCGGAGGCGACGCCTTGGACGACCGTTCGACGATATGGGGCTGGACCGCCATCCTCGCACGCACTGAGCGGGACGCCCGGATAGCCGGCACGCCTGAGGCGAGGGCCAAGGCCGATCAAGCCATCGCGGAAACCATGGCCAAGATCAAGGACGCGTTCCCGGGCGAATCGCGGACGGCCAGCATGGTCCGATCAATCATCGACAGGGTAGGGGCCGACGCCCTGGGCTTCATTGTCGAGGCGCAGTTCGCCGGCTTGATCGATCACGCCAGCGGGATGGAAGCAGCACGCGCCATCAATACGGCTGAGCCGGCGCGGGAACACGCGAACGGTGCAGCGGGAGGGGGGGCGCTATGAAGATCGTTTTCGATGATGGTGAGGAACAAGTTTGCTCCGAAGACGATACCCGGCAGGTCTGCAATTCAGGTCTCCGAGATGAGCACCCAGGGAAGCCAGGATGGAGCGCGGTGTCGGTGGTCCCCCGGCTCTGGGGAAAGCTGGTCACTGTAAGGTGTTCGGCGATCGGAGTAGGAGCCCATGTTATGACCGCAAGGGGCCTACGTACCGTGGTAAGGGTCGAGTACCTGGGCGGTAACGATTGAGCGAATCCATGATATTTTACCTACACGGCACGCCTTTCGAGATACCAGACGAGTGGTGGGCTGGAACCGGCATGAAAGGCTTCGGGGCCAATGGCCGGTCTTACCGCTGTGACTGTGACAAAGCGCAAACATTGCCTATGAGCGAGGTATGGACCTTAGTCAGGGCGCGGGGCTTTGATGAAGCTCGGATGCGTTCGGTGCTGAAGGGGATCGCAGATGGCGATCCACTCCCCCCGGTAAAGGTGGATCGTCCTCCCGGAGTTGGACCAGCCGTATTCAGGCTCAAGGATGGCTATCACCGCTTCATGGCGTCAGCGGCTGCGGGGTTCGGCGCTATCCCCGCTCTGGAAGTGAGCTATTTTGATTTGCAGGATGACGCGGGCATTGGATGGGACGTGCTTCTCGGGATTCGTGACTCATAGTCACGTAGACGGTTCAACCCGGATGGCACACAAATACCGATCCGGATCCGTGTCCAGCGCCCCTTTGTGTCACACCAGCTCTTCGACCTGCAGCGTAAGTCCCCACGTCCCGTTCTCGTTCGCCGCCATCTCCGCCGTGTCGGTCAGGGCGCAGTACAGGGTGAGGCGGTTGCGGACGGGCGCGGCGTCGTCCGGGTCCCAGATAACCAGCATGTCGCCAGCGACGCCGCGGCGGACCATGAAGTCGTGGTAGGTGGTCATGGCCGCCGCTTTGCTCTGGTTGGCCAGCACGATCTTGAATTGGCGGTAGCGCGGGCGGCGGGACACGATGCGCCGGCCGCCACGGGTCCGGCTCCTACTCGACGGGTCCACCACCGTGACGCTGCTGCCCGCGCTCATGTTGATCGGCGGCGTGAAGGGCACGCCGGCCAGGAAGCGGCCGCACTGCCAGCCGCCGGCGGTGGTGTCGTTCTCGAACACGGTCACCTTGATGTACCGGCCGACATAGAGCTGGCCCAGGTTCAGGAACGCGATCGGCATAGTGGGGAACGCCTCCAGGTCGATGCCGTCGAACGGGAACTCGCCGAAGGGACGGGAGCCCCAAAGCTCCGTCTGCTGCCAGAATTTGTTCCCGACCGACTCATAGACCTGCGTCGCGAAGTCCGGACTGTTGGAGATGACCAGGCTGAAGAAGGCCGTCTTACTGGCGTTGTGGTTGACGAATGCCACCTCACCGATGGCGCGGGGCCGGCCCAGGTCGATAGTGAAGGCGAAAGGCAGCGGGCCGACGGCGGTGTTGCGCGCCATGGCTTGAACGTCGTCGGTCACCAGGTTGCGCACGCTGAAGCCGCCGGTCTCCACCCAGCCGGCACCGAGGCCGGTGAAGGTGCCTTGGTCGGTGATACTGTCCATCAGCATTGAGAGCGCGGCCATGGTCACCCCGCCGGATGGCAGACGAAGGGCACCAGCACGGGCAGGCCGTACCAGGCCGGGTCCGTATCCAGGACGGGCCCGTCATATGGCGTGGTGATGATCACGTCGATGCCGCTGCTGTGCAGGGCCTGGCCGCGGTAGAAAAGGCCCTGGGCGCCTACGGCGGCGTCGCCACGCAGCAGGGCCGCTCGCTCCTCGGCAGCCTGGGGGCCGCCGCCGGCGGGCGTCCAGACGGTGATGTGGAACACCCCGGTCCACTCCTGCGGCGCCGTGGCGCTGAAGCCCAGGGCGCGGGTCTGCCCGAACAGCACCTTGGCCCGCTGCCAGGGAACGCCCTCCACCGGCGTGAACGGCACGTTTTCCCAGGCGGTGGGCCAGGCCGGCGCCAGGGTGGCCAGCTGGGCCTCCAGGGCCGCGCGGATGGCGATCCGGCTCATTTGGCCACCTTCTGGGCAGCCTGTTGAGCGATGGCGGCGAATTCCTGGACGGTGACGGACACCATCCCGGAAGGCGCCTGTTTCGAGCTCCCGTGCTCCAGGTCCAAGATATAGGCGCTGCTGTTGGTGATGTAGATCAGGTCGCCCGCCTTCATCCCGCCAACGGCTTCGGTGATGTGCGCGATGGTGTCGGCGCCGTCCGGGTCAAGCCGGCCGGTGGGGCGTACGGTGAAGCCACGCGCGTCCGCCCGCCAATTGCCACGGGCAGCGCCGGTGTCGACCGGAGTTCGCTCCACCACGCGGGTGGCGACTTCAACGGCCACCTCGCGAACCGCTTTGTCGATGTTCCCCTTGGCCTTGGCCACCCATTTTGCGATGTCCGCGTCGAAGCTCATAGCGCGTCCTCCAGATGCTGTAGACCAATGCGCAAGCTGTCGACCGCCACGCGGCCAAGCGGATTGTCCCGCGGGTCCAGCTCAATCCTCTCCCGCCCGACAGCCACGTTCCAAACGACTAAGCTGGCGGTGGGGTATCTCGGGCGGAAGCTGTCGGTCTCCGCATCCGCGGCTGCCAGGGCACGCCAGCACGCGGCAAGGGCTGGCGGCCACAGGCGTGCGACGTAGGAAGGCGGAAGCCGCCCCGGATAGTCGCCATCAGCCGCCACAGCTCGCAAGGCGCGGCCCGCTTCCACTTCCCGGCGGGTAATTCGCCCGGCTTGATGCAACTCCGCCAAGGGGTCACTTGGCGCTGATCGTGGCATGCCAGTCCTGGGCACAAGGCGCCGGTCGGCATTTACCTCGAACGCAACCATTACTCCTGTGCTTGCCCGTATCGCCTCCGCAATCTCAGCAGCCCGCCCCGCTGAGACGGCACCTTTGGCGAAGTCGTGCATCGCGTTGAACGCAAGCCCTGTAGCCCGCTCGAAGGCGGTTAAAGTCTTGAACTGCACCTTGATGGCCGATTTTACCCGGGCAAGGTCAGCTTCGTGGATCGTCACCGGCATTGCAGGCTCCAAGTCGCGCCGGCGGGATCGGATTTGGCGGTGACGATCGTGAGGGTCCGGCCATCGGCCTGCACCGTGTCCGTCGCCGGCGTCGGCTTGATGTCCATGCCGGCCGCCAGCAGCGTCACCTTCACGTCCGAGGGCTGCACCAGGCCGTTGGCAATCTCGTAGGCGCTGAAAGCGCCCAGGAAGCCCCGGGCGGCGTGGTCTGTCGTCGTGCCGGGCGTGACACCCACGCCAGGAACGTAGGTGCCGGCGGTGGTGCGGCGGATGGTGATCGGGTAGACGATCCCGCCCAGGGCGGTTGCGATGGTGGCGGCCAGCTTGCCATCGGTCAGCAGGGACATAGTCGGGTCTCCCTCACAGGATCAAAATGCCGTCGGGGCGGGCGGACTCGTCGTCGTAAATCGAGCGGCCGCTATCGCCGGCCATCGCGCGGCTGACGGCCATGGCGCACGCCACGGCGCCGTCGATGCGGTCGCGGGCCTTCCCCTTGTTGAAGGCCTTCAAACCGGCCTTGTCGGTCTCGACCACGACGTTCGCGAAGTTCCACCGCAAGATGGGGTGGCCGCCGTGGGCCAGCCGGCCGCCAACAATCGCGTGCTCCAGATCGCGGATCGCCGGGCCCATTGTCAGGGCACCTTGGCGCATGGCCACCACGGGCAAGCCATCGTCACCCAGCGCGGCCATCATCTGCTGGCCCAGGTAGGGGTCGAACGCTATTTCGCGGACATCGAATCGGTCGCTCAGGTCGCGTATACAGTCCTCGACGGCACCGTAATCGACGACATCGCCGGGCGTTGGGGTGATGTGGCCGGCTTCGGCCCAGGTCACATAGGGCACACGATCCCGCTCCGAGCGTTGGCGCAAGGCTTCCGCTGGGCAGAAGAACCACGGCCACACGGCCAGGCTGTCGTCGTCCAGCCGCCAGCAGGCGAGCACCACGGTCAGGTCGCGCACGCTGGACAGGTCCACCGCCAGCCAGCAGGGGAAATCGCGGATGGCTTCCAGGTCCACCGGCCGGGCGCCGCGGTCGTACACAGCGGCGTCGACGAAGGGCGTGGCGCTGTGGTCCAGCCAGACGTTCAGGTGCAGTTGCCGGAACGCCTCGCGGTCGGCGGGCCGCTGTTCGGCCTCGCGGGCGAGCTGGCGCAGCCCGTCGATGTCGGGAAAGCCCAGCTCCAGGCCCGGGTTGACCCGGCGCCACACCGACTCGTCCCGCCAGTCCTCGTTCGGCCCGGTCTCAAACAGGATCGGCAGGAAGCCTTCGTCCTCGATCTCTCCCGTCGCCACCTTCACCGCGTAGCTGTAGAGGTCGAAGGCGATATTCGCCTGGCCCTTGCCGGCTGTGGTGATCACCACCAGCAGCGAGCCGGCCGTCTTCACCAGGCCGGTGCGCAGCACGTCGAACAGGTCGCGCTTTGGCCAGGCATGCAGTTCGTCCAGCAGGGCGAACACGGGCGTGCTGCCATGCTGGCGGCCGGCGTCGCTGCTGACGGCGCGCAACACCGCCCCCGACTTCGGGTGCGATAGGCGGTGACGGTAATCGACGATGTCGACCTTGTCCGCGATCCGGGGGTCCTCGCGGCAGATCATGGCCGCCTCCTCGAAGGCGATACGGGCCTGTTCCCGATCGCTTGCGGCGTTCAGCGCCAGTCCACCGGGGGTGCGCTCCGGGCCAATGGTGTGCAGCAGCGACAGGCCAGCGCCCAGCGTCGTCTTCCGGCCGCCCCGAGGCAGCAGCATGAACACCGTGCGGACCTTCCGGCGGCCGTCGTCGTGGCGGGGGCCATAAATCCGGCGAACGATCCGTTCCTGGAAATCGGCAAGCTGGAATTGTCTGCCCCGGGCGGTGCTTTTCGGATGCTTGAGCACACGGAGGAAATCGACGGCCCGCTGCCCGTGTCCCAGCGGGTCGGGGATGGGGCTGTCGTCGAACACCCATGCAGGGAATGTCGCGGGCACGGTCACAGGTCGTACCCCGCGATATCATCGTCATCACCGGGGTCGCGGGCCACGGCCTTGTTCCTGCTGGCCGGGGTCAAGCCCAACTCAGCTGCCAGGCGCCGCGATTCCGTCATGGCTTGGAACATCGTTTGGAACGCGGGGTGACGCTTTGGGCCGGTCGGCCCCTTCACGGTATCGCCTTCAACCGCGATGGTTGCCTGGGCCCGGCGGACTGTGCCGATGGCCAGGGCGTAGGCTTCCACCATGGGCAGATCTTCCCGCGTGACCGTGCGGCGGGCCAGCAGGCCGGGCCAGATCCGGCGCCATTCCGCCTTGGCCTCGACCGGCAGCCAGGACGGCGCCGGGGGCGCCTTGGCAAGGCCCCCGTCAATCGCCCGAAGCTCTGGTTTCCGACCGCGCATGACCTCTGACCTCGATTTGCTCAATTCCTGAAAATCGCGAGCGACACTCCCCGTCGCGCAAAACGCCCCCCAAGCGAAATTCTGATCCCCCCTACCCGGGGCGGTTCCATGGGTGGGACGGGTCCAGCGGTCGGCCGGTCGCATCGCAGCCGTCGGGCCGGTCGTTGGCCAGCGGGTTGCCGAAGCCGCCGTCTTCGCCCGCCGTCTTGGCGCTGTGGCAGGACCGGCACAGCGACTGCAGGTTGGCCGGGTCCAGGAACAGGCGGCGGTCGCCGCGCCACGGCCGGATGTGATCCACGACGCTGGCGCGTGTGCCGCAGCGGCAGCACACGGGGTTGGCCTTCAAGTGGACCGTCCTCAGCGCCTTCCATGCCGGATCGGCGTAAGGCCGCGCCCGGTCGACGTTGCCAGGGTCGGGCGTCCGTGCTGCCGGCGTGCAGGTGCAGCGCTGGCCAGCCGGCTTAGGCTGGCGGCAGCGGGGGCACAGCGTGGGCGCGCGGAACGCCATGGCGTCACCCGATGCCCGGGATGCGGTACGGCGCCAGCAGGCTGGCGACGGTGTCGACGGACGGCTGGGCGGTGGGCGCCAGGTAGGACAGGCTGATGTCGCCGATGCCGATGCTCCGCAAGCCTGGGTCGCGGCCTCGCGCCGACCAGGCAGCGATGATCAGCTGCAGCACGGCGTCTTGGATGTCCGCCGGCGCCGTGTCGAAGCCGGCCGTGTATTCCACCACCAGCACGGCGCGGCAGGCCCAGGACCAGGGCCGCGACCGGCCAGTGCTGTCCAGGCGCGCCAGCGTGCCCGTGTCGCCGTCCAGGCGCGCAGCGGTATCCACGTCCAGCGCGTCGCCGTCCACGGTCACGGCGGTCAGGGTGGTCACCGGCCAGCGGGACAACACCAGTTCCTTGGCCAGCGGCGGCAGCTCGATGGTTTCGCGGTAACTGCCCGCCAGGACCTGCCTACCGATGTAGGAGGTCACTGCGGCGCTGGCGCGGCTGATGGCGGACGACAGCAGGTCGTCGGTCGAGCTGTCGGTGATGTTCAGCCAAGCCTTTGCATCGGCCAGGGTCACGAGGTCGGCGGCGGGCGGCGTCAGGACTTCAAGCATCATCGCCGTCCATCTTCTGCAGCTCGCGGCGCAGGCGCAGAAGGCCAAGAATGATGCCGATCAACAGGGTTGCGCTGGTCAGGATGGCATTCACATTGGCCAGCAGCGCCGCCCATGCGGGACTGGTGAGAAGCCCGGTAATCAAGGCCGCGTCGGCCACCTTGGCGAACTGATGCATCGTGCGGCCCTTCTTCAATTAGGTGCGCCGGCCGGCGACGCTGGGGGAGACGCCGCCGGCCGACTTGCCTGTCCACCTCCTGGGGCGAGGGACAGGCCGTAGCGGGTGCAGCCCTGAACCGTTTCGCCTGGATGGAGTAGGGAGCGGCGACGGTTCTTGGTTTGCTGGGCCAGGCTGCGGCGGCCCCTTTCCCCTGCTCCCTATCCGGTTAAGCCACCGGCGCGCTGGCCGGGTGGCCCAGAACGGCGACAGCGGCGTAGGTCCCGCCCGACGTGGCGCCCGTCGGCGTCAGCGTCAGGCGGACATACCGGCGGGAGCCGGAGTAGCCCACCCGCTTGGTCTTGTTGTCGTCCGTGGCGGCGAAGGTGGGCAGCGTGCCCAGGATGCCGTCGTTGGTCACCGCGGCGCCGTCGGACAGGTTGGCCGCGTCACCCTCGGTCAGGGTGGCGGCCACCGTGCCATCGGTGATGGTGCCGGCGGTGACGACGAACTCCAGGCCGTTGAAGCCCAGGGTGTCGATGATCGAGCCGTTCACGGCCGACGTGGTGATCACCTGGGCGGACAGGGCCGTGACGGCCCCGATGTTGTTGTGCAGGTCGCGCATGGTCAGGGCCTCCTTACGACGTGGCGATTTTCAGCTTCCGGATCGCTTCCGGCCGGCGGACGCCCGCAGCGACGCGGCGGCGGCCGTGGAACCGAACCCGGCCCTTCGTCCGTTGGGTGAAGTCGTCCCGGACGATTGAGAGAGCCACGCGGTCATACACGCTAAAGCCGATCCCGAAGTCACCGAAGGCGATGGGGAAGGCCCCGCCTGCCACGTCCGGCATGTCTACCGCCTCGACCACCGGGCGGCCTAGCAGCAGGGTTGAGGGCGCGTTGGCCATTCCGCCGATGTCCACCAGGTAGCGGCCCTGGCTGTCCTTCAGCTTCCGCACGGCGGCCAGGGTCGTGCTGTTCATCAGCCACACACCATTCTGCCGGTAGGCCGGCTTGAGCGCGTGGAACAGGTCGATCAGGCCATCCGCCTTCACCGCGCTGGCGTCACCACCGGGGGTGTAGGACAGGTTGGGATCGGCCATGAAGCCCATCGGTTTCAGGGCGCCGTCGCCGTTGACGAACGCCTGGCTTTCGGTCACGCCGAAGGCTTCGGCGAACTCGCTGGCCAGCTCAGCCGCCACGTCCACGGCGGCGTCTTCGAGGAGCGATAGGCTGCAGTCAACGAACGTCGCGAGTTCCTTCACCTGGAATGACTGCTGACCGTACTTGACCTCGGTCTCGGGGCGGTCGTCGTCTTCCCCCACCCACGTCGCCGCGGCGGGGCTGGTGCGCCGCAGAGTGTTGACCTCGCTCCGGCCCGTCGTGCGGACGGTG
This sequence comes from Nitrospirillum amazonense, assembly GCF_007828045.1. Classification (GTDB taxonomy): domain Bacteria; phylum Pseudomonadota; class Alphaproteobacteria; order Azospirillales; family Azospirillaceae; genus Nitrospirillum; species Nitrospirillum amazonense_C. The sequence goes on from NZ_VITN01000004.1 coordinate 422,963, forward strand.
GCCAGCGCCCGGATGGGCGAGAACAGGGTCAGGTCCTTGTCGATTTCGGCCTGGAAGTCCGGGGGGGCCAGGTAGCCGGCGGCCTCGTCGTCGGACAGGCGCAGGGCGCGGGTTTCGTCGGCACCCATGCCGGCGGTGCCGGTGCGCAGGTAGCGAGCGAAGGCGCGGCGCTCCAGGTCGGCGGCGGCGTCGGTGCTGGCATCACCGCCGCCCAGGCCGGTGCGGGCCGAGCGGGCCTCCAGGCGGTCCAGGCGCTTGGCCAGGGCCTCGACGGCGGCCTGGGCGGCGCCGGGGTCCTGGCGGGTTTCAGTCTGGCCGGTGCCGGCCGTCGTCTCGTCGGCCATCACGGCCTCCTCTCGATTGTGGTGATGATGGTGGCAGTCGGGGGCGCACACCGGGTCGGGGCCGGCGTTTGGCGCGGCGCGGACCTCATTGACCCGCGCCGATGCGTTCGATGGGATGCCGACCAGGCTGATCTCAGCGAGGTCGGCGGCGGTGATGGTGCGGCCGCCACCTGGGCGGGCCTGGTCACGGAGACGGCGGAAGCCGACGCTCAAGCCGTTCAGAGCGCCGGCCTTCAGCAGGGCATAGGCCTCGGCACCGGCGCGGGTCTCGGTGACCAGCCTGCCGGCGACCTTCAGGCCCTTGCCGTCTTCCTCGACAGCGTCCCACGATCCGATCACCTGGTCGGGGGAGTGGTTCCAGAGCATGGGCAAGCGAGAATTGCGTGCACGATGCTCCGCCAGCGAGGAGGAGAAGGCACCGGGCGCGAAAGCGGTGCCGTGTCGGTCCAGCTCACCCCACGTGGCGGCATAGCCCGTGAAGGTCCCGGGCTCACCCTGGGCAGGCGCAAACCGGACCTCCAGATGCTCAACCGCACGACCCTCCGCCTGTGCCTGGTCGGCGGCGGCCTGGCGCTGGAGACGCCGATAGACGGCCCAATCCTGCCGATCAATCTCCTTCGCCGTGGCGCCTGCCTTGCGCTTGATGCCCATGACCGCCGCAAGATGCGACCTGCATCCCGGATGAATCGGCGGCTGGGGGATGCCGTTGGCGGTGGTGGAGAAGGTGGCGCCGTCCAGATGCTGGCAGACTTGGGAGGTCTTCGAGTCCTCGATCGCGGTGAAGCGCAGCTCCGGCACGACGTCGCTGTTGTCCCGGAACACCGCCATGCGACTGTCGCCGACGGCACGGGCTGCAGCGGTATCACCTATCGGGCCCACCTGGGTCACCGCGTCGGCCGCAGCGGCATTGACCGCGTCCAGCGCGGCCTTCACCTGGCCGGCGGTGTCCGATGCGACCTTGCCGTCGGCCGGCGTGGTGGCATCGGTTGCGGCCTTCACCAGCGCGGCGACCAGGGCCGTGGCGGCAGTGCTGGCCCAGCCGGTAAAGTCGCCGGGCGTCGGCCGGGCGGTGGGGGGATAGGGCTGGCCAGATTCATCCCGGGCTTGGGCGATCTCGACCTGGGCCAGTTCGATGGCACGGTCGGCGATGCCGGGCAGGGCGTCCGCTATGACCGCGACCAGCGCCGGCGGCAGGGTTTCTGTGAGCCCCTGCAAGGAGTTCACCACATCGGGCACGGTGACGATCGCGCCGGCCTTCAACGCATTGGCAACTGCGGATTGCGCCACTTCGGCCAACCGCTGGGCCAGAGCGCGGGCCTCATCCTCTATCTGCTGGGGCACGCTGGTTGGGTCAGCCATTCGCGGCCCCCGGATCTGTGGCGGGCGCGGCGCCGTCGGCGGCGGTGTTCAACGGGAAACGCAGCTTGGCTGCCTCGCCACCTTCGGGCGGCAGGTTCTCACGGGCCCGGCACTCGTCGGCCGTCATCAGGCCGCCCGCGATGCTCTTCACGTAGGCGTCGACCCGGTTGGCAAGGTCGGCCATTTCGAGGCCAGCGGTCAGGAATTCAGCGTAATAGCTGGCCTGCTCATCTTCGTTCAGTAGGTCACGGGCGATGGTTTCGCACCACAATCGCAGTATCGGGAGTAGGGTCAAAGTCAAGAACTGCTGACCAAGCGATTCAGCGTTCGCGTGGGTCACGCGATCCATTTCGGACAGCAGGGACAGCGGCACGCGGAAGAGCCGCGAGACCTCCGCGACCTGGAAACTCCGCATCGCCGCGAACTCGAGATCCGTGCTGGCGAACGTCAGCGGCGTAAAGGTGCTGCCCTCTTCCAGGACCAGCGTTCGCCCGCTGGCCGCGCCAGCGTGTGCCGCCTCGATGCTGGCGCGCATACGGGCAATCGCGGGATCACTCAGCTTGCTGGGGGTCGAAACGACACCGGCTGGCCTGGCGCCGCGCTTCATCAGATTTGCCGCGTGTTGCTCCAAGGCCAGACCCAGGCCGATTGCATCGGCGCCTTCGACAACAGGGGACAGGGGGCGGCCGCACCCGTGGGACATGCCCCGCAGGTGGAAGATCTCCGACCGGTCCAACACCCGCTGGGCGCCGCTGGGCATGGTAAGGGTGTAGATAGGCGACATGTCGTCGGCCGTCGTCACGCAGACGGCACCGCGGCGGAGCGGGATCAACTCCAGCACCCGACCATCGGCGGCCCTGGCCACCAGCCCGAAGGCTTCGCCCCTGGTCAGCAGTTGGGAAGTCAGGTCCGACTTCACCTGCCAGGGCGTCGACCAGGGGTTCGGTCGCCGGGCGATGATCGCCTCGACCGGGTGGTCGTCGGCCCGCTGCCGTCCTTCGCCGTCCTTCTGGAAGAGGTGGACAGGGAGTTGGGCCACGCTCTCCGAGATGAGCCGTACGGCGGCCAACACCGGCGGGTATCTCAAGGCCGTTTCGGGGTCGACGCCGATACCCGCCGCCGTGGACCGGGCAGCGGCCAGGAAGGCCTCCAGCTCATCAAAGCCGCTGCGCTTTTCAAGTCCGAAGAATTGACGGATACGGCCCATTTTGCGCCCCAGATTTCTGGTCAATTCTGGGGCATAGGATCTCGGTTAGCAAGTTGTTATGCGCCGGCAGCGCATTTTATACTATGAACAAAACTCATATTCACTTGTACGCCCTAAGTACAAGCAATCCATAATTGCAGATTACTGCACGACCCGAAGGCCGGCGGTGATACGGCGCAAGTCGGCAAGCTCCTTCGATAACGTCGGGATGGATTCAGGGTTCTCCGCAAGCTCGCCAAGCAATTCGACGAGCAGGATCCGAATGACCTCGGTGCGTCCGATCTCCTCCCCCACGACCACCTTGACCGCCTCGAGGAAGCAGCCGGCGCGAAGGCCTGCGGGAATTTGGGCATTAGCCCTGAGCATGTTCACGGCCCACGCGGTGATGGTCGAAATGGTTTGGTCTTGTTCGTTCATGGTGTGCTTTCAATTCAACAGGGCGCCGGCGGGCGCCGTGACTGTGGCGGCCAGGATGGCGGTGCGGAGCCGGTCGAGATCGCGGGCCAGCGCCACGGCCAGCGCCGGCTCAGCTTCAATGGCCGCTGCGGTGCAGACCACGAAGGCCCGAAACGCCGCGGCCTGACCGTCGACAGTCGCAGCATGGAGGTCGATGGCCGTCTTGACGCTGGCCGCCAGCGCGACCTCGACCGGCTGGTTGGCGCCAACGGTGGCGGTCTTCAGCACGCCGGCCAACTCCGCCACGGCGGCGGCGAAAGTGTTGCGGTCGATCACGGCTTGGCCTCCTCATCGACGGTAGCGCCGGCCAGGCGGTCGGACAGGTCCAGGACCGCGAGGTGGGCGCTGCCAAGGATGTGCGTGCGGTCCAGATCCAAGCCGCCGGTCAGGGCGAAGCGGCCGAAGGCGGCCCGAAGTTCGGTCAGGGCCTGGGCCTGCTCGGCGGTGGCCGGCTGGAAGATGTAGTTAGAAGTCATGATAGTTCCTTTCAAGTTGCCCAGGTGCCGATCCCGTTGAAGGCACTGTCGATAATGGAAACCCCCTTGTGGCCGAGTTCGTTTTCAACATAGTCGCTGGCCTTCTGCAGTTCTTTCATGCCACCAACTGCATGAAGGGCGATTCCTGCCGTTCGAATTGCGAGCTTTAACCCCCAGTCGGCTATACCAACTCCGTTTTCTGGCGGGGTGTAGCGCCCTGCGATTGAGCGCATAGCTGCCTCTGCAAAGCTGATGCTTTCGACTTCCGCTTCCGCTTTCGGTCTAGTTGCTCGGTGTTCGACCAACGCGCGGGCCAGCAACAGAATTTCCTCGTGGACTGGAGCCAGTTGCATCTACATCACCATCAGAAGGTTGCGCTCGAAAGCGAGCTCAGGTCTCGGAAGTGTGGACCAGGGCCCTCAATGACGAAAGCGGGACGATCCCTCGAACCAACATCAGCGGTTGGCGTGAAGCGGCTGGCGCGCATTTCCATCCACCGTGTGTTGCCGTCCTGGTCACCACGGATGAAAAAGATCTGATCGGCGTTGCGGGTCAGGCCGGTGCGGCTGACTGCCGTCGCCTCCCCGTCATCTGCGAGCTGGGCCAGCACCAGCACCCAAATCCCAAGGCGCTTGGCAGCGGCGGCCAGCCATTCGGCGACGCGGCGAAGGTGCTCCTCCTCGGTCACAGCGCGGTCCCGGCCGCCCACCAACTGCCAGTAATCCAGGATGACACCGATGCAGCCGTGTCGGTGCTTGGCCGTCAGGATCTCGCTCCGCAGCCGGTTGGCAGTCCCGCCCGGCAGGTCGACGTACCGGACGTGATCCGGCGTGTCGGCCGCATAGCGTCCGGCCCTGCTCACTAACCCCGTCGGAACGTTGCCGCGAAGCGACAGGCTGTTCACACCCAGGTCGCGCGCCATGCTGCGCATTTCAATTTCCTGAGCCCCCATCTCCAAGGCGATGTAGGCATGGGGTATACCGACGCGGTTGAGGTTGGCGGAGATAGTGCCCGCCAGCAGGCTCTTGCCACTTTTGCCCTTGCCGGCAAAAGCGTAGACCCGGCCCGCCTCCAGACCACCCCCCATCGCGACGTCCAGCTTCGGCAGACCGGTGGCGTAGACAGCGGCCGGACGTTCCATCCCAGCCACCACAGCGCGTAGGACTTCCAAGCGAGACCGGGAGCCGCCGCCATCGATGAGGGATTCGGCCGCTGAAATCGTCGCTGAAATGGTGTCGTTCACATCCTCCCCCTCGACCGCCGCCACCATCGCAGTCAACCCCGCGTCCATCAGGCGCCGACGCCGCGCCGCATCTCGCACCTTGGCCGCATAATCAGGAACCGCCATCGGGGGGCACGCGGCGCTGACGACTTGGGCCAGGTAGGCAATGCCGCCGCCATGGTCCCGCAACTCGCCATCCAGGGCCCTCGCCATGTCCGCCATCAGCGCCGCATCCGCCATCCTGCCGGCGCCCCGGCGCTCTGCGATCCCGGCGAACAAGCGGGCGTGGACAGGATCGAAGAAATCGTCGGCGTCAACCCGGCCCAGCGCTTTGCTGTAGGCGGTCGGAAAGTTCAGGAGCGCCCCCAGCAGCATCTGTTCCACGTCATTGCACGCGAGGGCGGCGACCAAGCGCTGTATCGCGGGGGTAGAGGAAATTTCATCAGCGACGGTCATCGCGGGGCGAACTCCGGCAGGTCGGTGATCTGAGGCCGGCGCTTGGGCGTCGGCGGTGCTGCGGCAAGGCGTTCCTGATGTTTGCGGCTGAGCATGCCGGGGACGCTGTGGAACCACCCTTTGCGCTTCGTCTCGGGCTGGCCAACCAACCAGGCGTCTATCGCTGCCAATTCAGCTTTCATGTCAGGGATGGCGTGGTACGTGGCGGTCCAGTTGTCGAAGTCCGAATAGTTCAGCCGGACGACTTTTCCCTCGAAGGCATAGGGCCTGACGCCCTGACGGTTCTCTAACGGTTCTATGACGGATCTGGGGGCATCTGGTGCCCCCCTAGGCGGCACGTCGTGCCCCCCGACCCGGAACGACGTGCCGCCCGGAACCTCATTCCGCCCGGCACCAGCTTCCGGGCGGCACGTGCTGCCCCCCGCGAAGAACGAGAGTTCAATGCGGTATTCGCGCGCGCGGTGCCTGCCCGAGTCCTCCTTCGCCACTAGGCGCAAGGCGCCTGTATCCTCGAGGCGCCGGAGAGCTTGGCGAACGGCGCGTTCGGACAGCCCGGTGTCATCGGCGACGCGCCCAACGGACGGGAAGATCTGGCCGCCTGTATCGTCCGAGAAATCGGCAAGGCGGAGCAAAACAAGTTTCGCTGTGGCGTCGAGCCCCCGCACTGCCCAGACCAAATTAAGAACCTGGATACTCACCGGAAGCTCCCGCTGACGAATTTCTTGATGTTCGCTCCCGTGGTAGGGGTTCGTGCAGTACGAAATATTTCAGGGGGAGAACGCGCCAGCCTTCGCCGCATGATAAAAACAGTGGAAGCCTTCACACAGCGATCGGCGACGGTCGTCATGCGACTTGCTGCTATCGGCAGCCTGGTCGGCGTGATAGTCGAGCGCCCGCAAGGCCAGCTCGCCAATCAGCGAAGCCGTGATGTCGCCCAAGTGATCGAAATTATCGCGAGAATTCATGATGGGACTCCTCCAAGTTGGGGTCCCCACCCGGCCACCGACCGGTGACGTGCTGCGCCAGCCCCGCCAGCGCGCCCGCGGGATGTATCAGGCAGCCGACTGGCTGGGAGAAGTGCGACGACGCGACATGATCCACGCGGTGTAATCGTCCTCAAGGACGCCAACGCGCCGGTTGGAAAGAACAACCGTAGCCGGGCCGGTCCCATCAGCGATATAGCGGTACAAAGTCCTCACAGAAATGCCGGTGCGCTCTGCGACATCTTTCATGGAGTTAATACGCTTGGTCATTTTAGCCTCGTTTGTGTCATTTTGTGTGTCAGAGGCTAAATAATTGCCAAAACTCAGGCAAGACGAACATTTCCGCTTAAATTCTACAACAGGTAGATGTGTCGGCTTACTCCAAGATATGAGCATCATTCTTTAATGAGTTTTGACCGATAAGACGATGAATTTGAACATTGTACTTTCTGCGTATATTCGATAAATCGCGATTTTCAATTCTGGTATGCCAAAAATGCAAAAGGCCAGGAGTTCATGCCCCTGACCTTTAATTTGCAATCTGTGTTTGCCTTTTACGCTCTCAACTTCACGACGTTGCCCGCCACTGCCTGGCCGGTGACCACGGCGGCAACGTGCGCCGCCCAGGCCTCGAGCGCGGCCGCCTTCTCCTCCCGCCAGTCGTGGCGCTGGTACACCCCCACGATCCCACTCCGGCTGCCCGAAGTGTGGTTCAGGACGGCTTCCGTCACCTCCAGCCTTACACCCAAGCGCTGGAGGCCCGTGGCCAGAGTCCGGCGCAGGTCATGGAGCACCCACGGTGCCATCGGCTTCACCAGCGCCGGGTCTTCGCCGGCCTCTTCGGAGGCCTTGACCCGGGCAGCGTTGATCGCGGCGTCGAGCCTTTCTTTGCACCGGCTCCAGCCCGAAAACTGCCCCACCCGCCCAGGGAATACGAAATCGTCCTCACCGGCTTTTCGAACGAGCCGGGGCTGTGCCGCGATGAGTTCGCGGGCGGGGGCGGGCAGGGGCACCAGGTGCGGAGTGCTGTTCTTCACGCGGTCGGCCGGCAGGGTCCAGGTGGCCAGGTCAGGCGCCAACTCGTCCCATGTCATGCCGGCCACTTCATCCCGGCGCTGGCCGGTAAGCATCAACATCCTGATGATCGCACCGAAGGTGGTGTCAGCCCCAGCCTGGGCCCAGATCTCCGCGAGTTCGGAGTTAGACAGAACGCGATCGCGCTCCTTTGGTGCCTGAACTGGCTGGCCCAGGAAGGGGTTCAGCGACAGCGTGCCGCGCTTGTTGGCCCAGGAATAGCAGGCTTTCCCATACGCGACGACGCGGGCGGCGGTCGTGCCCTTGCCGGCCGCCACCATCTTGTCGTGCACCTTCAGCACCAGTTTCCGATCGATGTCCGCCGCCGGCTTCGCCAGGTGGTCGGCGTAGGCCTTCCTTAAGGCCCGGACGGCTTCGGCGGCGTAGGCTGGCTTATTGGCCGCCAAGCCGAGCCGGTGCCATTCCGCGATCAACACGTCCAACGTCAGGGCCTCGTGGGCCTTCTGCGCCTTCACTGCGGCGGCGGCGGCTTTCCGGTTGGCGGCGGGGTCGTTGCCCTTGGCCACTTCGCCCAGGATGGCCTGTACGGCCTCGCGGGCGGCGGCGAGGGATATTGCGTCGACAGCACCAAGGGGCACCCGCTTCTTGGCGCCGGCCAGGGTGTACTGGCAGAGATAGGTCTTGCTGCTGCCGGCGGTCACGCGCACGGCCAAGCCCCGCTGAACCTCATCAAAATAGAGCTTGTCGCGCGCACCTTCAGGGCAGGTCAGCCCGTCGATTACCCGTGTCGTGAACCGCATTTCGACCCCCGTTTCAGCGCACCAGATTTCCCGCCTTTCCCGGGTCCGCTCCGAATGAGCGGACCTATAGCGGACCCCGCCGGACGACATTTTTTGTCGCGTCTCGTCACGACGTGTCTGGTGCGATACGCTGAAAGGCGCAGTATGCCAAGGGTTTTGTCGGGTCCGCTCACATCGTGTCGCGAGCTGTCATCCATGACTATCAGACTGGGGGTCTGGGGGTCGCAGGTTCGAATCCTGTCGCTCCGACCATCTCTCGATACCATGAAGACGGCGCCGGTCCCGTGATGGACCAGGCGCCGTTTCCATTTCAGGCGCTTGTTTCCTCTGTGGCCACCATTCCGTCCGCCTTCCTGCGCGCCGGGGCCCTGCCGCACACGGCGCGGCCGGCGTCCGTGAGGCGGCAGACCAACCAATCGGGTTTCAGCGGGTTGCTGAACCAGGGGGTGGCCCAGCCGGCCTCCAGGCAGGCCTTCACCGTGGCGGCGGTGACCTTGCTACCATCCGCCCAGAACAGGGGCAGCTTGCCGCCGGCCTGGTCCAGGCCGCGCCGCAGCCAGCGTTTCTGTACGGGCGTGGGAAGAAGCGGGGGCGGGGCCTCGTGCGTGGGTGTTTCAGGAACAGCTGCCTTGCCGCGCGCCATGCCCACTCTCCCCATCAGTTGGGCCCCATCACCAATCGGCCCATTCAATCGGCCCATTCGGAATCGCCACTCCCTTTGGGCATGGCGCGGGGCCTGCCGGTATCTTACGCTGACGGGACCGGGCGTCAAACGGCCCCCTGCGCCAGGTGCTTGCGGCACCGGACGGCTAGCGGCGGCGTTCGGGCGGAATATCTTCGAACCGAGAGGTGGGTGATGGCGGCGTTCCTGGTCTATATGACGGCGGCCTCGCGGGAGGAGGCGGAGACCATCGGCCGGGCGCTGGTGGAGGAGCGGCTGGCCGCCTGCGTCAACATCCTGGGCGCCAGCCAGTCCATCTATCGCTGGAAGGATGGGGTGGAGACGGCGGCGGAGGTGGCCTTCATCGCCAAGACCCGCGCCGACCGGTTCGAGGCCTTGACCAAACGGGTCAAGGCCCTGCACAGCTACGACACGCCCTGCATCATCGCCCTGCCGGTGGTGTCGGGAAATCCGGGCTTCCTGGAATGGATCGCCGCCTCGGCAGCACCCGCCCCCACCGGGGACTAGGGTCAGTCGCGCGTCGGCAAGCTCCTGTTGGGCAGACCACCGGGGAACAGGCGGGGCAGGTCGATCTTGGGGCAGCGGTCCTGGATGACCGTGGCGCCCAGTGCCCGCGCCTGGGCGGCCGATTCCTCATGGCTCACCCCCAGCGGCATCCAGATATAGGGAATGCCGCGCTGCGCCGCCTCCACCACGAAGGGAGCGATGGCCGGGGCGGCGCGGAAGATCTCCACAAAGTCCACGCCGGTACCATCCTCTTGGGGGAGGATGTCGGCCAGGGTGGCCACCACCGGTTCCCCCAGGATGGTGGTGCCGACATGGGCCGGGTGCACCGGGATGATCTTGTAACCGTATTCCCGCTGCATGAAGGCCGGCACATAGTGCGAGGGCTTGGCCGGGTCGGGCGATATGCCGACGATGGCCACCGTCTTCGTCTTCAGGAAGACGTCGCGCAGGATGTCATCGGTGATTTTCTCGCTCATGGCTTACGGGATCCTTATGCGATAGGCCGCCACAGCAGGGTGTGCAGGGCGCCGGGGGACGGGTATACCGGACACCATAAATGGGATGAGGGGAGGGGTTTTGGAATGACGGATGGCCCGGATGCGGAACTGGACAGCCCGGCGGACGACAAGTTGGCGGCCATGGGCAAGGCGCCCGTCTTCACGCCGGTGGATTTCGACCGCTTGCTGGAAAAGGGGCTGCCCCAGGCCCATCGCGCCGGCATCCGGACCAAGGAGATGGGGCACGGCACCATCACCCTGACCATGCCGGTGTCGGAGGATTTCCTGCGGCCGGGCGGCACCGTTTCCGGCCCCACCATGTTCGCGCTGGCCGACGTGGCGCTCTATGGCGCGGTGCTCAGCATGGCGGGGCACATCGTGCTGGCCGTCACCAGCAACATGACCATCACCTTCCTGCGCCGCCCGCCGGCCAAGCCCTTGCTGGCCTACGCCCGCATTGTGCGCATGGGCCGCAGCCTGGCCTACGGCGAGGTCACCGTCCATTCCGAGGGCGAGGACGATCCCGTGGCGCACGCGACGGGCACCTATGCGATTCCGCGGGGCTGACAGGGAGCGGAGGAGGGCACCGCCGGACCATTTCGCCAATAGCCTGGATTCATTGGGGAAAACGGAAACAGCGCCGTTTCATCAGCTTTAAAAAAAGCCAATGAAATCAAGGGGATTGTGGCATGGGTATTATGATACCGCAGTGATAAGCATTTGACGGATGGTGTCTTTTTCCCGTTGACACCCGACCGTCACCGACATAAAAACCGCCCACTTCGGTGCCGGTCCCAGGAGCGGTGCCCCTGGGGCCCATTTGGGCCCGGACCTCATTTTGAGTGAGTGCGCGGATGAAAACCTTATCTCTCAAGCCGTCTGAGATCGAGAAGAAGTGGCTTCTCATCGACGCCGACGGCCTCGTGCTGGGCCGCCTGGCCAGCATCATCTCCATGCGCCTGCGCGGCAAGCACAAGCCGACCTACACCCCCCACATGGATTGTGGTGACAACGTCATCGTCATCAATGCGGAGAAGGTGAAGCTGACCGGCAACAAGCGCAGCGACGAAATCTTCTACTGGCACACCGGTTACGCCGGCGGCATCAAGCAGCGCAGCCTGGGCCAGATCCTGGACGGCAAGTACCCGGAGCGGGTCATCGAGAAGGCCGTCGAGCGCATGATCACCCGCGGTCCGCTGGGCCGTCGCCAGATGGGTAACCTGCGCGTTTACAAGGGTCCGACGCATCCGCATGAAGCGCAGAACCCCGAGGTGCTGGACGTCGGCGCCCTGAATCCCAAGAACAAGGGGGCCTAATCCATGGCTCAGACCATCAACAGCCTGGCCGACCTGAAGCAGGGCGCCGCCGTCGTGACGACCGAGGCCGCCGAGCCGGCTCAGCCGAAGATCGACGCCCAGGGCCGTTCCTACGCCACCGGCAAGCGCAAGGACGCGGTCGCCCGCGTCTGGATTAAGCCGGGCAAGGGCCAGGTCACGGTCAACGGCCGTGACATCACCGTCTACTTCGCCCGCCCCGTGCTGCGCATGATGATCAACCAGCCGTTCCAGATCGTCGGCCGCGTTGAACAGTACGACGTCGTGTGCACCGTGTCCGGCGGCGGCCTGTCCGGCCAGGCCGGCGCCCTGCGCCACGGCATTTCCAAGGCCCTGACCTACTTCGAGCCGGCCCTGCGCCCGCCGCTGAAGGTCGCCGGCCTGCTGACCCGCGATCCGCGCGTGGTCGAGCGTAAGAAGTACGGTAAGGCCAAGGCCCGTCGTAGCTTCCAGTTCTCCAAGCGCTGATCCCTCAGCCGTTTGGCCCCAGTTGTTTCGACTGGATCGGGTAGGGGGAAGGTTCACACCTCCCCCCTCCCACACCACCGTACGTACGGTTCCGTATACGGCGGTTCATGAAGCGTGGTTTAGGCGTT
>NZ_VITN01000005.1:0-208415 GCF_007828045.1 Nitrospirillum amazonense
TCCGTCGACATGACTTCCATGGCGAATGGAACTACACCATTTCGCCAAACACACCGACCAGATTGAAGCGATAATTTATCAACAGACCCTAAGCGTCTGCGCGGATGGATGAAAACGCCCCCGGAGCCGCTGGCGCCGGGGGCGTTCCGCTTTCAGAAGCGATAACCCACCGCCGCGAAGGCGCGGGCGCTGGTGGCGTCGTAGGTGACGGGGCTGTCGGCGGCGTCGCCCAACAGGCGCTTCACCGACACGTCGCCCGTGACGAACCAGTGCTCGTTGAAACGGTACAGGGCGCCGACACCGGCGCTGACATCCTTGAAGCCGGAGCCGGCGGTGTAGGCCGCGAAGCGGGAATGGGCGGCCTGCACCGGCGTGACGCCGAAGTAGGTCTGCATGTAATTGTCGTTGGCCCAGGTGGTGCCCACGTGCGGCGTCAGGATCAAATGGTCGGCCAGCTTGAACGGCAGGCCCGCACCGGCCGTCAGCACCACGCCGTCGTTCTGGTCGCCCGTGTACTTGGTGACGGACGCGTCCAGGCTGATGCGGCCCAGCTGATAGGCGCCGAACAGCTTGACGCCCAGCGACGTGTCGATGTCGCCCAGGCCCTTGAGGCGATCATCGCCGTTGCTGAAAAGGCCGTTGGTATTGCTGTCATTCCGGCCGGGATCAAAGGTCAGGGCGGCACCGACACGCACATTGCCCTGGTGCCAATAGGCGCTGAGCCCCTCCGGCCCCAGGGCCAGCATGTCGTCATAGCGGATGGTGACCAGCGGCAGCGGTGTCGTCCGGTAGCGGTCGCTGCCCTCGTAGTTTGGGCGCACGGCGACGCCGCCGCCGACGGTGATGTCCCAGACCGGCGGCTGCCGGGCCTGGGGAGCGGCCTGGGAAGTGACCGAATCGTCGGCCAGGGCCGGGCCGGCGGAAAGGGCGGTGCCGGCCAGCAGCGCGACGCCAAAAACGGAAACGGATGTGCGGAAAAGCATGGGGCGCGTGGCCTCTCGGCTTTGGGGAAACGGCGCCCGGCGGCCAGGCCCCAACCCACCGGCCCCGGAACGAGGCTGGACCCTAAGCCCCGATTTTTGATGGCTGATGTCGCCTTTGCTGCCGGATGGGCACAATGTGTCCAGACTGAAACAATCGCTTGGGACAACCGACACAACGGGCGGCGCCGGCGCGTGCTAGCATGCCGCCCCATGACGCTACCGCCCGCCCCACTGCCCGCCCCTGCCCAGCAGCCGACCCTGCTGATCGTCGACGATGACGAGGACATCCTGTCCCTGCTGACGCTGTTCTTCCAACGGCACGGCTATGCCGTGCGGGTGGCGGAGGATGGCGGTGCCATGCGGGCAGCCCTGGCGGCGGGCCCCATCGACCTGGTGATCCTGGACATCATGCTGCGGGGGGAGGACGGGTTCAGCCTGTGCCGCACCTTGCGCGCGGCGTCGCGCGTGCCGGTCATCATGCTGACCGCCATGGCCGACCACACCGACCGCGTCGTGGGACTGGAGATCGGCGCCGACGACTACCTGACCAAGCCTTTCGACGCGCGTGAGCTGCTGGCCCGGGTCAAGGCCGTGCTGCGCCGGACGGGCGAGGCCGGCGGCTGGCCGGCGGAAACCCGCCCCTGCCTCAGCTTCGCCGGCTGGCGGCTGGACGTGGCGCGGCGGGAACTGCGATCGGAGGATGGCACCCTGGTGCTGCTGTCGGGTGGGGAGTTCGACCTGCTGCTGGCCTTCGTGGAGCATCCCCAGCGCGTGCTGACCCGTGACCAGCTGTTGGACCTGGCGCGCGGCCTGAGCCATGCGGCTTACGACCGCAGCATCGACGTGCAGGTCAGCCGCCTGCGCCACAAGCTGGAGGAAGATCCCAAGAGTCCGGCGCTGATCCGCACTGTGCGCAACGGCGGCTATATCTTCACGCCGCAGGTCCGCCGCCAATGATACCGCGCCGGTGTGTACCAACCTGGTCGCAGGACACCATCGCACGGCGATTCGCCCTGACCATCATGGCGGCCGTGACGGTGGCCGTCATCCTGAGCGCCCTGGTGGTCAGCTTGGCCGGCGCCTGGCTGGCGACGCCGGCCAACGACGCCGGGCTGGTACAGGTCGTGGCCAGCGTCACCCACGCCATCGAGGCCGCCCCGCCGCCCCTGCGACCCTCGTTGGCCGCAGCCGCGAGCGCGCGGCTCTACAGCATTGAATGGCACCCGGCTGATGATCCCATAGCGGCGCTGCTTCGCCAGGAGATCAGCTTGGATGACTTCCATCCGTTGGAGAGCGCGTGGCTGAGCCTCTTCCAGGCAACCGGAACCGACCCGGCGGCGGCGTTGCTGTGGCACGACCTTTCATACGGTTCCCATGTACGGTTCCCAGCCCGGTTCCCAGACAAGTTCCTGGCCGTGCGGCTGAAGGACGACAGCTGGCTGGTCTACCTTCCCCTGGGCCACAGCCGCGACACCATCCGCGCCTTCCGCATCGGCATCGCACTGATCCTGCTGCTGCTGTCGGCCGCCGCGGTGTCGCTGATCGCCGCCCGGCAGCTGTCCCGCCCCATCGAGCGCATCGCCGATGCCGCCCGGCAATTCGGCACCAATCCCAAGGCCCCGCCCATCGTCGAGTCGGGCCCGCACGAACTGCGCGGCGTCATCCGCGCCTTCAACGCCATGCAGGGGCAAATCCAGAAGTTCGTGGGCTATCGCACCGCCATGCTGGCCGCCATTTCCCACGACCTGCGCACGCCGCTGACCCGCATGCGCCTGCGCGGCGAGTTCGTGGAAGATGCGGAACAGCAGGCGCGACTGTTCCGCGACGTGGACGAGATGCAGGCCATGGTCGATGGTGCCCTGGCCTTTTTCCGCGACGACGCGGATGAGGAGGCGGTGACCGCCTTCGACCTGGGCGGCCTGCTGACCACCATCGCCGACGAGTATGCCGACCAGGGCGTGGCCGTCGCCTATGAGGGGCCCAGCCATGCCGTCTATCGCGGCCGGCCCTTCGCGCTGAAACGGGCGGTCACCAACCTGATCGAGAACGCGGTAAAGCACGCCACCCCGCCGGCCGTGACGCTGGAGCGGGTGTCGGGGGAGCAACCGCCGGGAACGGTGGCCATCATCGTGCGGGACGATGGCCCCGGTATTCCGGACGACGCGCTGGAGCAGGTGTTCAGCCCCTTTTTCCGCCTGGACCGGTCGCGCAACCGGGTGTCCGGCGGCGTGGGCCTGGGCCTGACGGCGGCGCTGGCCATCGTACGCGGCCACGGTGGCGACATCGTCCTGAGCAACCGTCTTGCCGGTGGGCTGGAGGCGCGGGTGACGTTGCCGGCCGGCTGAAACGACAAACGGCCCGGACGCTGATGTCCGGGCTGTTTGCGAAAAACCAGGCAAAAGCCGTGGCTGTCAGCCGGCGGCCTTCTTCTTGCCGGCGTTGCGCAGCAGGGTACCCAGCGGCAGGTGCAGGTGGGAATTGGCGGCCAGCACGCTGGCGCCGCTCTGCGGAACCTTGCCGCCACCGATCTCGGTGGCGAAACCGCCGGCCTCGGTCACCATCAGCAGGCCCGCGGCCACGTCCCAAGGCTTCAGGTTGGTCTCGAAGAAGCCATCGAAGCGGCCGGCGGCGACATAGGCCAGGTCCAGGGCGGCGGCGCCCAGGCGGCGGATGCCGGCCACCTCGCCCATCACCGCCTGCAGCTGCGGCAGGTAGGCGGCATGGTCGCCATGGCCCTTGAAGGGGATGCCGGTGGCGATCAGCGCGTCGGGCAGGTTGCGGCGGGCGGAGACGCGCAGACGGGTGTGGTTGAGGAAGGCGCCGGCGCCCTTCTCCGTCCAGAACATCTCATCATGCACCGGCTCGTACACCACGCCGGCGACGATTTCGCCTTCCTTCTCCAGCGCGATGGTGATGGCCCAGTGCGGCAGGCCGTGCAGGAAGTTGGTGGTGCCGTCCAGCGGATCGACGATCCAGCGGTGCGACGGGTCGCTGCCGGCCACGCTGCCCGCTTCCTCCAGCAGGAAGCCGAAGCTGGGGCGGGCCTTGGACAGTTCCTCGCGGATGATGTTTTCCGACTTGCGGTCGGCGGCGGATACGAAGTCCGCCGGGCCCTTGCGGGAAACCTGCAGCTGCTCCACCTCACCGAAGTCGCGCACCAGGGCGCGGCCCGCCTTCTCGGCGGCTTTGGTCATGACGTTGAGGATGGCGGAACGGGCGGCCATGGGGTGTCCCTTTTGATCTCATCACAGGCAGGTCCCCGGGGGACCGCCCTACCATAAAAGCCGAGAGCGAATTCCACCGGAAGGCGGAATTCGCTCTGGCAACGAACCTGTCGCCCCGAGGGCGACGGCGGAAGGAGGCTTAGTCCTTCGCGCGTTCCATGTATTCGCCCTCGGCGGTGCTGACCACCACGCGGGTGCCGGCCTCGATGTGCGGCGGAACCAGAATGCGCACACCGTTTTCCAGCACAGCCGGCTTGTACGAGGAAGAGGCCGTCTGGCCCTTCACCACCGGGTCGGCCTCGGTGATCCGCAGGGTCACGGTCTGCGGCAGCTCGACCGACAGGGGCGCGCCTTCGAAGGTCTGCACCGTCACTTCCATGCCATCGGTCAGGAAGACCTTGCCGTCGCCGACGACATCGCCGGGGATGGAGACCTGCTCGAAGGTTTCCTTGTCCATGAAGGTGTAGCTGTCGCCCTCTTCGGCGAACAGGAAGGTCATCTCATGTTCGTCCAGGCGAGCACGCTCCACGCTTTCCTGGGTGCGGAAGCGCTCGATCGTCTTGGTGCCCGTGCGCACGTCCTTCATCTCGATCTGGATGAAGGCGCCGCCCTTGCCGGGCTGCACGATCTGCGTCTTCACGACCACCCACAGCTTGCCGTTATTCTCCATAACGTGGCCGGGGCGCATGGTGTTGGCGTTAACCTTCATGGTGCTTCAACTTTAACCTGGGTGTTTGCGAGCGGCGGGGACCCTAGCAGCTTGTTGCCAGCCGGACAAGATCAGCCGGAATTCCCAAGGCGCATGCCCCTTCGGCGTTATCCCGCAAACAATCCTGGGGAATGCCCCACCCCCTCCAGGAAACCGGCGCAGAAAAAAGCCCGGCGGGTCGAAACCGGCCGGGCTTGCAAGGGTATGGGACGGGAAACAGGGAATGAGAAGAACTACAGGGAAATGAACTGGAACCAACCTCGGGCCTTGATCCCCTTAGGGCTTAATCAGGGCGCCCACGGCCGCACCACCGGCCGCGCCGATGGCGGCGCCCGCCAGGACCGGGCCACCGACGATGGCCGTCAGGGCGGCACCACCCGCGGCGCCGATGGCGCCACCGGACAGGGCGCGCTGCTGGCGGGCGTTCAGACCGGAACAGCCGGCCAGCAGGGACCCGGCCACGACGACGATGACAGCTTTCTTCAACATGATGGCCTCACTGCTTCCAAGGCTGGGGCGGAACCAGGCAGGGCTCCGCCCCGGGGCCGGGCTTGATGCCGGCTAAATCATTGGCGTTAGGGGTTGGGGCGTTAAGGGGTTGGCGTTAACGGATGGGAATGACCACGTTCAGGCCAGCCGACGGATAGTAGACCGGGGGCGGCGGCGGGGCGTAGTAGGCCGGGGGCGGCACGTACACCGGACGCGGCGGGCCGTAGTAGTACGGCGGGGCCACGTAGACCCGCGGGCCACGATAGTAGTCGTGGTAGCGGTAGTAGTCGTGGTGATGGTGGCGCCAATACTCGTCGGCCTTCGCCTTGGTCGCGGTCAGACCGGATGATGCGGCGACCCCGACCACGACCAGTGCGGCAACCGCGGCAAAGCGCTTCACCTTCGCCAGACGCAGGAAATCGCTCGTCATGATCTTACCTCCAAAAAGGGGATGCTCGCTTGTCGGCTCGTGCCGTCATCGGCTTCCCATGGCTCGTATCTTGGAGGCGGATGTTGACGATTTAAGGGCGATGTTTGCCTTAATGCGACCGTAATTATGAATTGGCCGGGAACTTTGTGTGACCAGCCAATTCATCAACAAAAACAAATGGTTATTCTTAGTGCACCACCTGCCCCGCCCCGCGCCCTCGCGGATCGGACGCGGTTTGCAGCTCGGTTCCGGTCACCTGCACGGCCTCCACATCCCCCATGTTCCAGCCCTGGTCGACCAGGGTGTAGCCCATGGCCTTCAACGCGTCGGCTTCCGGCCCTTTCAGGGGCGCGTAGGGATCGTAGTAGATGGTGTCCTTGGGCAGCAGTTGATGGTGCACCCGCTGGGCCGCCACCGCCGCCTGCAAGGGCATGTGAAAGTCATAGACGTCGCTCATCACCTGAAAGACGCCGGTGAAGATGCGCGAGCCGCCGGGCGTGCCCAGCACCAGGCTGACCTTGCCGTCGCGGGTGACGATGGTGGGGGTCATGGAGGACAGCATGCGCTTGCCCGGCTGAATGGCGTTGGCGTCCTTGCCCACCACGCCGAAGCCGTTGGGCACGCCTGGCTTGGCGCTGAAGTCATCCATCTCGTCATTCATCAGGAAGCCGGCGCCGCTGACCACCTCGCCATTCCCGAACTCGAAATTCAGGGTGTAGGTGTTGGAAACGGCGTTGCCCCACTTATCGACCACGGAGAAGTGCGTGGTCTCGTTGGGCTCCAGCCCCGGCTTCACGTCGGGCGTGGGGGAAATGGCGGTGGGGTTGATCTCCCCCGCCCGCTTGGCCAGGTAATCGTCGCTGATCAGCTTTTCCACCGGCACCTTGTAGAAGTCCGGGTCGCCCAGGTACTCGGCGCGGTCGGCGAACACCCGCTTCTCGATCTCCGCCAGCAGGTGAATGTATTTGGCGGAGTTGAGCGGCACGTCCTTGAAGTCCGCGGCGCGCAGCTCCTTCATTTTCAGCAACTGGGCCAGCGCCTCCCCGCCCGAGCTGGGCGGCGGCGCGGTGTAGACGACGTTGCCCTGCCAGGTGAACCGGATGGGCTCCCGCCACTTGGCCTTATAGTCCGCCAGGTCCTGCGCCGTGATCAGGCCGCCGTCCTTCTTCATTTGCGCGACCAGCAGCTGCGCCGTCTTGCCGGTATAGAACTCCTTGGGCCCGTCCTTGGCGATGCGCTTCAGCGTCTCGGCCAATTCCGGCTGGGTGAAGGTCCTGCCCGGCGCCATCTTGCCGAAGTACTGGGCGAAGTTGGTGCCCGCGAACTGCGCCATCATGTCGGTGCGGTAGGCGATGATCTTGTCGGACGGCAGGAAGCCCTTCTCCGCCAGGGTGATGGCCGGCTGGATGACCCGGTCCCACGGCAGCGTGCCGAAGCGGTGGTGCGCCTCCCACAGGCCCATGACGGTGCCGGGCACGCCGGCGGCCTTGGCCCCCACCAGGCTGAGCTTGGGGACCACATTGCCCTGGGCATCCAGGTACATGGTGCGGGTCGCGGCCTTGGGCGCCACCTCGCGGTAGTCGATGAAATAGGGCTTGCCGTCCACGAACAGGGTCATGAAGCCGCCGCCGCCGATATTGCCGGCCTCGGGATAGGTGACGGCCAGGGCGAAGGCGGTGGCCACGGCGGCGTCCACGGCGTTGCCGCCCGCCTTCAGGATCTCCGCCCCGGCGCCCGTGCCGAAGGTGTCGGCCGAGGCCACGACGCCCCCCGACAGCAGGGCGGCCGGCGCAGTCGCCGTCTCCTTGGCGTGCGGCCCACTGATGGGCCCGACCAGCGCCACGCCCAGCGCCAGCGCGGCGGCCGCATTGACCCAACGACGCGTGATGCCCTTACCCGATTGCCCCTTGCCACTCTGCCAGGCCCGCATCGGTCACCCCTCTTGTTCTGGAATCGTTGTCCCGCCTGCCGGCCGGGAGAAACCAGCATGCCCAGGTCGCGGGCGAAAGATAAGATGATTTTGCGGTGCGGCATGATCAGCGGGGCTTGACGATTATCTCATATATGGGAAATATTCCCATTATGGAACAGACTCCCGATCCCTTCGACCAACGCCTGGCCGCCCGCCTCTCCAGCCTGCGCCTGGAGCGCGGCTGGACCCTGGAGCTGTTGGCGGAGCGCAGCGGTATCAGCCGCGCCACCCTGTCCCGGCTGGAGCGGGGGGAGACCAGCCCCACCGCCGCCTTGCTGGGGCGGCTGTGCACCGCCTACGAACGCCCCATGTCCCGCCTGCTGGCGGAGGTGGAGGCCGACCCGCAGCAGTTCATCCCCCGCGAGTCCCAGCCCACCTGGACCGACCCCGAAACCGGCTTCCACCGCCGGGGCGTCTCCCCGCCCGCCGGCGGCTATATGACGGAGATGGTGGAGGGCACCCTGCCCGTGGGCGCCGTCATCGCCTATCAGGCGCCGCCGGTGGCGGGGCTGGAGCATCATTTGTGGATGCTGGCTGGGCGGCTGGAACTGGCCTTGGACTGTATCCCCCACGCGCTGTCGGCGGGGGACACGCTGCGTTACCGCCTGACCGGCGGCAGCCGCTTCCACTGCCCCGGCCCCGAGGCCGCGCATTACGTCATCGCCATCACCCGCCCCTGAGAAAGCCCCCCGAGCCACCATGACCGCCCTGGCCATCCGCGAAATCCCCGCCACCGAGTTGGACGCCCAGACCCCCGCCCTGAGCCGCATCCTGCATGCCTGCGTCCTGGGCGGGGCCAGCGTCGGCTTCATCCTGCCCTTCGCCGAGGACGAGGCCACCGCCTTCTGGCAAGGGCTGCGGCCCGGCCTGGAGACGGGCGGGCGGCGCCTGCTGGGCGCGTGGCTGGGTGACCGCCTGGTGGGCACGGTGCAACTGCTGCTGGCCGGCCCGCCCAACGGCCGCCACCGGGCGGAGGTGGCCAAGATGCTGGTCCATCCCGACACCCGCCAGCGCGGCATCGGCCGGGCCTTGATGACCGCCGTCGAGGCGCTGGCCCGGACGGAAGGCCGCACCCTGCTGCTGCTGGATACGGGTAGTGATGAAGGCCGGGCGCTGTACCGCAGCGCCGGGTTCCAGACCGTGGGCGACATCCCGGGCTATGCCATCCATGTCGATGGTTCGGCCCTGGCGACGACCCTGCTGTACAAGCATTTAACAGCTTAAATATCGGAGAATTACGCCGCCTGGCCGACGTCAGACCCCGCAATTACCCGTCGCCATCAGTAAAAAATGTTGCGGCGCCCGTGTTTTTACCCCCGCCGCCTTGCCGCCCCCGCGCGCTGAGGTTAAGGTCGCAGCCGGTCCCGGCATGGCGGACCCGCGCCAAGGCCGGCGCGGGAATCGGCCCGAAGCACGCCGGACAGCCATGGATGGGGGCGGTTAAGGCGGCAATGGGTTTCACGCTGGCAGTCGGCACATTCCTACAGCATTTGATCAACGGCCTGACCCTGGGCGCCATCTATGGACTGATCGCCATCGGCTACACCATGGTGTACGGCATCATCCGCATGATCAATTTCGCCCATGGCGAGATTTACATGATCGGCGCCTTCATCGCGGTCACCACCTTCACCCTGCTGCTGGGGGCCGGTGTCACCTCGGTGCCGCTGGCCTTGGTCATCGTGCTGGCCATCTCCTGCACCTTTACCGCCGCCTATGGCTGGACCATCGAGCGCGTGGCCTATCGTCCGCTGCGCACGGCGCCCAAGCTGGCGCCCTTCATCTCCGCCATCGGCATGTCCATCCTGCTGCAGAACTTCGTCATGCTGACCCAGGGCGCGCGGTCGAAGTCGCTGCCCCCGGTCATGACGGGCGGCGTCACCCTGTGGCACGACGGCGACTTCAGCCTGGGCCTGACCAACATCCAGATGTTCATCATCCTGCTGACCGTGGCGCTGATGGCCGGCTTCACGCTGGTCATCAACCGCACGGCCCTGGGCCGCGCCCAGCGGGCGTGTGAGCAGGACCGGACCATGGCGGCCCTGCTGGGCATCAATGTCGACCGCACCATCTCCCTCACCTTCGTGCTGGGGGCCGGGCTGGCGGCGGTGGCCGGCGTCATGGTCACGCTCTACTACGGCGTCATCGACTTCTACATCGGCTTCCTCGCCGGCATGAAGGCCTTCACCGCCGCCGTCCTGGGCGGCATCGGCAGCCTGCCGGGCGCCATGCTGGGCGGCCTGCTGATCGGCCTGATCGAGGCCTTCTTCTCCGGCTACGTCTCCAGCGCCTACAAGGACGTGGCGGCGTTTTCCATCCTGATCCTGGTGCTGGTGGTCCGCCCCTCGGGCCTGCTGGGCCGCCCTGACATCGAGAAGGTGTGAGGTCATGGCCGCACCCGCATCCCCGTCCACCGGCACCCCGTTTCCCTTGGCCCATCGCCTGCGCGACGCCGGCATCGCCGGTCTGGTCGCCATGGTATTGGCCATCCCGTTCCTGGGCCTGCGCACCGTCAACCTGGACCAGGGCCTGGTGGTGCAGGCCAACCTGGCCTATGTGCCCCTGGCCGGCGTCCTCGTCTTCCTGGGCCGCCTGATCCTGGGCCTGCTGGCGGCGCCCTTGGCCAAGGCGGTGGCGCCCCTGACGGCGTGGCGCCCACCCGCCAGCGCCCAGCGCCTGCGCCCCTGGGGCGGGCCGCTGCTGGTGCTGGCAGCCATGGCTCTCCCCTTCCTGCCCTTCGCCAACCGCTATGTCATCGACCTGGGCACCACGGCGCTGATCTACATCCTGTTGGCGACGGGCCTGAACATCACGGTGGGCTTGGCCGGCCTGCTGGATCTGGGCTTCGCCGCCTTCTACGCCATCGGCGCCTACACCTGCGCTTTAACAACCACGCAGCTGCACTGGGGCTTCTGGCCGGCGCTGGCGGCGGGCGGCCTGGCGTCCAGCCTGTTCGCGGTCCTGCTGTCCCTGCCCATCCTGCGGCTGCGGGGCGATTACCTGGCCATCGTCACCCTGGGCTTCGGCGAGATCACCCGCATCATCATCCTGAACTGGCAGGGCCTGACCGGCGGGCCCAACGGCGTGTCGGGCATCGCCCGCCCCACCCTGTTCGGCCTGACCTTCGACCGGCGGGCGCCGGCCGGGGGCCAGACCTTCAGCGAGGTGACGGGCATCGCCTATGCCCCCGAACACCGGCTGATCTTCCTCTACCTGGTCATCCTGGCGCTGACCGTGCTGGCGGCCTACACCGTGGCCCGCCTGCGCCGCCTGCCCATCGGCCGCGCCTGGGAGGCGCTGCGCGAGGATGAGATCGCCTGCCGCTCCCTGGGCATCAACCCCACCATGGTGAAGGTTTCCGCCTATGCCACCGGCGCCCTGATGGGCGGCTTGGCCGGATGCTTCTTCGCCGCCCGCCAGGGCTTCGTCAGCCCGGAGAGCTTCGGCTTCATGGAGTCGGCCACCATCCTGGCCATCGTCGTGCTCGGCGGCATGGGCAGCCAGGCGGGCGTGATCATCGCCGCGCTGTTCATCGTCGTGTTGCCGGAACTGGCGCGCGGCTTCGCCGACTACCGCATGCTGGCCTTCGGCCTGGCCATGATCCTGATCATGATCTGGAAGCCGGGCGGCCTGCTGTCCGGCCGCCTGCCCACCATCCGGCTGTCCACCGCCAAGCCCAAGCCCGTGGCGGAGGCTGCCTGAGATGACCGAACCCCTTCTGGATACGCCCCTTTTGGATGTCCGGGGCCTCACCATGCGCTTCGGCGGCCTGCTGGCCGTCGACAGCGTGGACCTGACGGCGGAGCGCAACCGCATCACCGCATTGATCGGCCCCAACGGTGCCGGCAAGACCACCATCTTCAACTGCCTGACCGGCTTCTACAAACCCACGGCCGGCCGGCTGCTGCTGCGCCACCCGACCCGGGGGGAAATCGAACTGCAGACGCTGAAGGGCTACGGTGTCGCCCGCACGGGCGTGGTGCGCACCTTCCAGAACATTCGCCTGTTCCCCAGCATGACGGTGCTGGAAAACCTGCTGGTGGCCCAGCACCAGGCGCTGATGCCCAAGTCCGTCTTCTCCCTGGCCGGCCTCTTGAACCTGAAGGGCTGGCGCGCGGCGGAAGAGGCGGCGGTGGACACCGCCCGCGACTGGCTGCACCGGCTGGACCTGCTGGCGGTGGCGGATGAGGAAGCGGGCAACCTGTCCTACGGCATGCAGCGCCGTGTGGAGATCGCCCGCGCCATGAGCACCAACCCGCTGCTGCTGTGCCTGGATGAGCCGGCCGCCGGCCTGAACCCCCGCGAAACCCGGGCGCTGGCCGAGCTGCTGGCCGGCATCCGCGCTGAACACGGCATCGGCATCCTGCTGATCGAACATGACATGGGCCTGGTCATGGATATCTCCGACCGCATCTTCGTCGTCGACCATGGCGCCCGCATCGCCGCCGGCACGCCGGCCGAAATCCGCAATGACGAGCGGGTGATCAAGGCCTATCTGGGCGAGCCTGACGCCGAAGACATGGCCGCCGGGGGGAGCGCGCCCTGATGGCCGGCCCGCTGCTGCAACTGTCCGACGTCCACGCCAGCTATGGCCCCGTGCACGCCCTGCGCGGCGTCAACGTGACGGTGAACGAGGGGGAGATCGTCACCCTCATCGGCGCCAATGGCGCTGGCAAGTCCACGCTGCTGATGACCATCTGCGGCAACCCGAAGCCGGCGCAGGGCCAGATCCTGTTCCAGGACAAGAGCCTGGTGGGCATGCCCCCGCACCTGATCGCCAGACAGGGCATCGCCCAGGTGCCGGAGGGGCGGCGCATCTTCCCGCGCATGACGGTGCTGGAAAACCTGCAGCTGGGCGCCACCCTGGCCGACCCCGCCCATTTCGCCGAGGATCTGGCCATCTGCTACGGCCTGTTCCCCATCCTGGAGAAGCGCCAGGCCCAGCGCGCCGGCACCCTGTCGGGCGGGGAGCAGCAGATGCTGGCCATCTCCCGCGCGCTGATGAGCCGGCCGCGCATGCTGCTGCTGGACGAGCCCTCGCTGGGCCTCGCCCCCCTCATCATCCGCCAGATCTTCCAGGTCATCGAGCAGCTGAACCGGGAACGCGGCATGACCATCCTGCTGGTGGAGCAGAACGCCTACCACGCCCTGAAGCTGGCCCACCGCGCCTATGTCCTGGCCTCGGGCGAAGTGGTGTTGACGGGTTCGGGCAGGGAACTGCTGGCGAACGAGCAGGTGCGCGCGGCCTACCTGGAGGGTGGGGCGCATTGAACTTATAGAAGCGCCTCGATGCCCTTGCGGCGAATCACGTTCAACAGCACGAGTGCCGCTCCCTTGGCCTGCTTGGTGCCACGCTCAAGCTGCGAGACATAACCAGTCGTCAGATTCAGATACTTGGCGAGCGCGGCCTGACTCAGGTGCGCTTGTTCCCGCATCGCCTTGACCTCGTCACCCGTGATAGGTTCCGCCATGGGCAAGGCGTCAGAACCCAAATGACGCACGGTGATCTTGCGATGCATGGCCTCGTCCATGATCCCAAGGCGGCGCTGACCAGCAGCCATTTCCAGAAGCTCTTGGGTCAACCGACTAGGTTTCTTGGTCGTCATCGGCGATCTCCTTCAACTCTCCATCTTCCACGGCCTGTGCGATATTTTCAGCCGCCGCCGCCAGCCAGATCGCGCCGATGGTGCGAAGGGTCTGCAACTCATCGTCCTCAATGTTCTCACGATCGTTCTTGGCAAACCCATAAAGAAACACGGCACGGCCAGCGGCCCGATAGGCCACGACCATCCGGAAGCCACCAGACCGGCCTTGGCCCGGCCGCGCGACACGCTGCTTGATGAGGCCACCGCCCAAGTCAGCGTCGATGATGCCACGCTCGGCCCGTTCGATCGCCTCCTTCAAACAGGCGTCGGCGATCCCCTCGCGGCGGGTGAATCGCGTCACTCCCTTGGTCTTGAAAATCCGCACATCGCCACCTCATAGCACCACAAACTATAGTACACAGCGCTATGAATTCCAGTCCATTCGAGCGTGGCCCTACTCCGCCGCCTCGCCGGCTCCCTCACCCGCCCCCTTGGCCGCCCCACCGGCAGCATCGAACTGCAGCGCCGCCAGGCGGGCGTAGAGGCCGCCCTGACGGATCAGTTCCTCGTGCCGGCCGCTGGCGACAATCTTGCCCTTGTCCAGGACGATGATGCGGTCGGCATTCAGCACGGTGGCCAGGCGGTGGGCGATGATCAGGGTGGTGCGGTCCTTCATCAGGGTTTCCAGGGCCAGTTGCACCCCACGCTCGCTCTCCGCGTCCAGGGCGGAGGTCGCCTCGTCCAGCAGCAGGATCTTGGGGTTGCGCAAGATGGCGCGGGCGATGGCGATGCGCTGGCGCTGGCCGCCGGACAGGCGCACGCCCTTTTCCCCCAAATAGGTGCCCAAACCCTCGGGCAAGGCCTCCAGGAAGTCCAGCGCGTGGGCGGCGCGGGCGGCGGCGCGCACCTCCTCGTCCGTGGCGTCGGGACGGCCGTAGCGGATGTTCTCCCACGCGTTGGTGGAGAAGATCACCGCCTCCTGCGGGACGATGCCCAGGCGGGCGCGCACGTCGGCCGGAGTGGCCGTGCGCACGTCCACGCCATCCACCAGCACGCGGCCGTCCCGGGGGTCGTAGAAGCGCAGCAGCAGCTGGAACAGGGTGGTCTTGCCGGCGCCACTGGGGCCGACGATGGCCACGGTCTCGCCCGGCGCCACCGTCAGGTCCAGGCCCTCCAGCGCGGCATGGTCGGGCCGCGCCGGGTAGTGGAAGCGCACGCCCTCGAACGCCACGGTGCCGATGGCCGGGGTGGGCAGCGCCACCGGGTTGGGCGGGGCGACGATGTCAGGCTTGGTTTCCAGCAGGTCCACCAGCCGCTCCATGGCGCCGGCCGCGCGCTGCAGTTCGCCGGTGACTTCCGAGATGGCGCCCACGGCGCCGGCCACCAGCACGGAATAGAAGATGAAGGCGGAGAGCTGGCCGGCGGAGATGCGGCCGGCCAGCACGTCGTGCCCACCGATCCACAGGATGACGCCGATGGCCCCCATCACCAGCGAGATGATGATCATGGCCATCAATGCCCGCACGCGGATGCGGCGCACGGCGGTGGTGAAGGCATCCTCCACGCGGTCGCCGAAGCGCGCCGTCTCGATGGCCTCATGCCCGAAGGCCTGGACGATGCGGATGCCGCCCAGCGTCTCATCCACCTGGGCGCCCACGTCGGCCACGCGATCCTGGCTGGCCTTGCTGAGCTTGCGCAAGCTGCGGCCCAGAATGACGATGGGCAGCACCACCAGGGGCACGACGATCAGCACCAGACCCGTCAGCTTGGCGCTGGTGATGGCCAGCATGATCAGGCCGCCCATCAGCATCAGCGAATTGCGCAGGGCGATGGAAACGGTGGAGCCCACCACCGTCTGCAGCAGGGTGGTGTCGGTGGTCAGGCGCGACAGCACCTCACCCGTGCGGGTCGATTCGAAGAATCCGGGCGATAAGGTCACCAGATGGTCGAAAACCGCCCGCCGGATATCGGCCACCACCCGCTCGCCCACCCAAGAAACCAGGGAGAATCGCACGTAGGTGGACCCGGCCAGCACCAGGATGACGCCCAGCATGACCAACAGCGCGTGGTCCAGCAGTTGCGGGTTGCTGGTGACGAAGCCCTGGTCCACCACCGCCTGGAGGCCGCGGCCCATGCCGATGGTGGTGGCCGCCGCCAGCAGCAGCGCGATGCCCGCCCCCACCGAGCGCCAAATGTAAGGCCGCACGAAGGGCAGCAGAAAGGCCAGGGGCCGCAGGGACTTGCGCCCCGGGGCGGGCGTGCCCGGGGTGGGTGTCAGGGTGGCGTCGGTCACCGGCGATGTTCCCAATCTGTCTGAGCGGGGCGCGGAACCGTCCCATTATTCAAGCGTCCCCGAACAATCAGCTTGGCCCCGCGCGCGTGATGGCTTAGGTAATGCGTCCAAGGCCGTGGGGCAACCATCGCCAACCCTTTCCTTCATCGCCACGGGGCGTCAGCCATGCGTGGTTGTGGTGTCGTGCGTATGAGAAGCGCACGATCGGGTGTTGATCCCGGGGACGGTTTTGGCTATAAGCCCGGCTTCGCATTTCGAGATTTTTGTTTTGGGACTTGGGCGATCATGAAAGCTGACATTCACCCGGACTACCATGAGATCACCGTCGTCATGACCGACGGCACCTCGTTCAAGACCCGGAGCACCATGGGCAAGGCCGGCGACACGCTGCGCCTGGACATCGACCCGAAGTCGCACCCGGCGTGGACGGGCGTGCAGAAGCTGGTCGACACCGGCGGCCAGATCGCCAAGTTCAACCGCCGCTTCTCGGGCCTGGGCCTGAAGTAAGCTGCGGGCGGCCCACGCCGCACGTCGCTCACGCTTTCAAAAAAGGGCGTCCCATTCGGGGCGCTCTTTTTTGCTGCCCGCGCGCCAGTGAAAGACGCCTGGGCCTGCGGCCGCCGGCCCAGGAGATTTCGGGGAGCCGAAGGCGGACTGGAAATCGAGGACAGCCAAAGGCGCGGATGCGCCTGCCGGCGCCTGAGGCGAAAGCGTCAAGCCACGCTGCGGCGGTACTGGTCTTCCAGGCGTTCGGCGCGCATGTACAGGCTGTGGCTGCGTTGCAGCAGGGAGCGCAGGCCGGTCGGCAGCTCGCCATTGTCGGGACCCGAAGGGTCGCTGCAAATGGTGCCACCGGACAGGGCGAACTGTTCGCCCAGCACCTGGTCAGCCGTCAGCTCATGGGCATGCACGGCCTTCAGGGCCAGCAGCCAGGCCATGACCTGGGTCAGCCGACTGGTGACCCGCAGCGATTCGTAGCTGATCTGCAATCGGACCTGGGGTGGCAACCCCCGCTGGTCCTTGGCTTCCTGGAAGGCCACGTAGTTGCGCGCCTCAACCAGGAGGGCCATCGTCTCCTCGTACGTCCGGTCGAAAAAGGCATTGGACTCGAGCAACGAGGAACCTTTCTCCGGGCTGGACCTGGATGCCGCACGGGGGGTGGTCCCTTGGGCGTAACTCAGGCGGGGGATAACCCGGGCACGGACGACAACTGTAGGGTCGAAATGCCCAAACCCGCAATACGCGGCGGGTTGGGGTCACCTTCTGATCACAGCCGATGACGCTTCAGGGTGCCACCAAAGGCTTAAATCTTCGGAAATAGGGCGGCGGGTTTCCAAGCCCGGGCGTCCTCCATTTTTCGGATTCCGGCCCCTATTGAAATCCGCGAAGGGCGTTCACAGATGAAATTGCGTCGGCGGGAATGCCCAGGAGGGGTTCCTAGAGCCGGCATGAAACCCCACCCAACGGGACGGCCAGGATGGCGCCCAAGGGGCCGGGGTGATCGCTCTACCGGAGGATTATCATGCGCAGTTACGACCTGTCCCCGCTGTTCCGTTCCACCGTCGGTTTCGACCGCCTGACCCGCCTGATGGAGTCGGCGCTGAAGACCGAGGACCAGGGCAACGCCTACCCGCCCTACAACATCGAGAAGCGCGGGGACGACGACTATCGCATCACCATGGCGGTCGCGGGCTTCAGCCAGGAAGAGATCGACATCGTGACGCAGGAGAACGCGCTGACGGTCATCGGCAAGTCCCGCAAGGATGACCAGGCCGCCCCGCAGACACAGTACCTGCACCGGGGCATCGCCGGCCGCGCCTTCGAGCGGCGCTTCCAGCTGGCCGAGCATATCCGGGTGACGGGTGCGGCGCTGGAAAATGGCCTGCTGCACATCGACCTGGTGCGGGAGGTGCCGGAGACGGCAAAGCCGCGCCATATCCCCATCGCCAACCTGGGCCAGAGCTCGACCGCCCTGCCCACCGGGCAGGCGGCCAACTAAGCC
Organism: Nitrospirillum amazonense; assembly: GCF_007828045.1. Lineage (GTDB taxonomy): Bacteria > Pseudomonadota > Alphaproteobacteria > Azospirillales > Azospirillaceae > Nitrospirillum > Nitrospirillum amazonense_C. The sequence continues at coordinate 17,688 of NZ_VITN01000005.1, forward strand.
TTCACAAGGCCGGGAAGGGTCAGGACGGGTAATCGTCCTGACCCTTCCAGCCACCGCGTTTTCGGAACGTAAAAATGGAAAGGGCCGCAGCTATTGCGCTGCGGCCCTTTCGCATTCCCAGCGGCGCCGGTTTTCCGGCTGCCTGATTTTGCCCGCCCGTTCAACCCGTACCAAACTTCGAAACGGACGGTATGCAGGGCACGCGGGCCAGTCAACCCACTTCGGCAACGAAGACCGCAGATCAGTCAACGCACCGTCACAATTTTGCCACATGGAAGGCACCCAGAAGCGGCAGGTGCAGGCTCACACCTCATTGATTCTAAATCGTTTTCCGCCCGAATCCGGCAGTGGTCAGGGCCGCCCCGATTTCCTCTAGAACAACCGGATCATCGATGGTGGCCGGCATCGCCCAGGCCTCCTGGTCCGCGATCTTTTGCATGGTCGCCCGCAGGATTTTCCCTGAGCGGGTTTTGGGCAGCCGCTCCACCACCAGGGCCTGGCGGAAGGCGGCGACAGGGCCGATGACCTCCCGCACCCGCTGCACGACCTCGGCCACGATGGTCTCGTGACCGCGGGTCACCCCAGCCTTCAACACCAGGAAGCCCAGAGGCAGCTGACCCTTCAGCGCGTCGTGCACGCCGATGACGGCGCACTCCGCCACGTCGGGATGACCGGCCAACACCTCTTCCATGGCGCCGGTGGACAGGCGGTGGCCGGCCACGTTGATGATGTCGTCGGTGCGCGCCATGATGAACAGGTAGCCGTCCTCATCGACATAGCCGGCGTCCGAGGTCTGGTAGAAACCCGGATATTCGGAGAGGTAGCTGCGGATGAAGCGCTCCTCCGCGTTCCACAGCGTGGGCAGGGCACCCGGCGGCAGCGGCAGGCGTATGGTAACCGCCCCCAGCGTGCCCGCCGGCACCTCGTGCCCCTGCCCGTCCAGCACCCGCACATCCCAACCTGGCAGCGGCCGGGTGACGGAGCCATGCTTGACGGGCATGAGGCCCAGCCCAACCGGGTTGCCCGCCACCGGCCAGCCGGTTTCCGTCTGCCACCAATTGTCGATGACCGGCACCTTCAGATGGGCTTCCGCCCAGCGCAGGGTGTCGCTGTCCGACCGTTCCCCCGCCAGGTACAGCTGGCGGAAATGGCTGAGGTCATGCCCTTTGAGCAGCAGGCCCTCCGGATCCTCACGCTTGATGGCGCGAAGGGCGGTGGGGGCGGTGAACAGCATGGCCACCTTGTGCTGGCTGATCACCCGCCAGTAAACGCCGGCGTCCGGCGTCCCCACAGGCTTTCCCTCATACAACACGGTGGTAGCGCCCTGCAGCAGGGGGCCATAGACGATGTAGCTGTGCCCGACCACCCAGCCCACGTCGCTGGCCGCCCAAAACACCTCCCCCGGTTTCAGCCCATAAAAATGTTCCATGGTCCATTTCAGGGCCACGGCATGGCCGCCGTTGTCGCGGACCACGCCCTTGGGCTGACCCGTGGTGCCGGAGGTGTACAGGATGTACAGCGGGTCCGTGGCGGCCACCGGCACGCAATCGTGCGGCGTCGCCGTTTCGGCCTCTGTCCAGTCGATGTCGCGGCCAGGCTTCAGGGGCGCCTGTTCCTGCGGCCGCTGCAGGATGATGCAGCAGGTCGGCTTGTGCGTCGCCTGGTCGATGGCGCTGTCCAGCAGGGGCTTGTAGGGAATAACGCGGGCGCCCTCGATTCCGCAGGAGGCGGACACCACCACCTTGGGCTTGGCGTCGTCCAGGCGGGTGGCCAGCTCACGCGCGGCGAATCCACCGAAGACGACGGAATGGATGGCGCCCAACCGGGCGCAGGCCAGCATGGCGACGGCCGCCTCGGCCACCATGGGCATGTAGAGGATGACCCGGTCACCCTTCCCCACCCCCTGGGCCGCCAACAAGCCGGCGAAGCGCGCCGTCAGGTCCAGCAGCTCGCGATAGGTGTATGTGACCACGGTGTTGGTGATGGGCCGGTCATGGATCAGCGCCACCTGGTCCCCCCGCCCCGCCGCCACGTGACGGTCCAGCGCGTTCCAACAGGTGTTCAGCTGCCCGCCAGCGAACCAGCGGAACAGGGGCGCGCGGCTATCATCCAGCACATGATCCCAGGGGCGGATCCAGTCGATGGCCCGCGCGGCCTCTCCCCAGAAGCCCTCGGGATCGTCCAGGGACCGGTTGTACACTTCCGCATAGCGTCCGCTCATCCGCTTACCCCCCTTTAGGGACCCCGGAGGCCCCCTATTCTTACTTGGTCCCGCCACCATCGCAGGCCGCCCAGGGGGACGACCATGAGACAGATCAACGGCCTGCCTTCATCTTACCGGCTCGGTGACGAGGGCCAACACGAAACCGCCCCGCTCACCCGAAAGGACAGGGCAGTGCGGCGGCGGGTGGCATAGGGCGGACGTGCATGTGGGAGAAGGCTGGGGCGCCAAAGGACTTGAAAGATCAGTCGAATCGGCTGGACGGTATAGCCAGGCGTCCGCCGCCGCCCCTTAAGAAGGGGCGCGAAGCCACCGTGACGTCCAAGGTGGTGCCCCGACAGACGGCACGTCAGATGATCGCCCGGCCCGCCGCGAAGCTGCTTTCACGGCCCACCTGGCCATAGCAGCGGGTGAGCCAGTCTCCGGCCGCCGCACGTCCCATGTCGCGCAGCTCGGTCAGGAAGCCCCAGTCGGCGTTCAGCTTGCTGGAGACGCCCAGATCCGCCATGCCCGGCCCAGGCTCCACCATGTGCAGGTAGACGGGGCGCACGCCGGCCTCCGCCGGGTCGATGCCGTGGTCCGCGCACAGGCGGTTCACCAGCTCCAGCGACTTGAGCTCGCGCAACAGGGTGGCGTTGAAGCCGATCTCGCTCATGCGATCGACGATGGCGCTCGGGGCCGTGGGCACGGCGGGCCGCTGCAGCGGCGTAACCTGCACCACCAGGATGTCGGTCGCCGTGCAATCATGCAGCAGGGGATAAAGCGTCGGGTTACCCATATAGCCGCCATCCCAGTACGGCTCGCCCTCGATCTCCACCGCCTGGAACAGGATGGGCACGCAGGCCGAGGCCAGCAGCGCCTCGATGGACAAGTCCGCGCCCTTGAACACCCGCAGCTGGCCGCGGTTGACGTTGGTGGCGCTGACGAAAAGGCGCACACTGTCGGACCGGCGCAGCACGTCGAAGTCGATCAGCCCGTCCAGCACGTCGCGCATGGGGTTCAGGCCCAGCGGGTTGAACTGATAGGGCGACATCATACGCACCATCATGTCCAGGCCGGCATAGACGGGGGAATGGTCCAGGTTGCGCCGTCCGGCCCCGCCCGTCATCCAATCCAGCCAGGTGGGCTGCAGCGGACCGGTGGCGGAGCTTTTGGCCATGCGCCGCCATAGCCGGTGCAGCAGGGCGCGCGCCCCCTCCGCCCCGCCGGTCAACAGGCCATAGGCCAGCAGCGCGCCGTTGACGGCGCCGGCGCTGGTGCCGCTGATGCCTTCGACATCCAGCCGGCCATCCTCCAGCAGGCGGTCCAGCACACCCCAGGTGAAGGCCCCGTGGGAGCCGCCGCCCTGCAGCGCCAGATTGATCGTGCGCCGCGCCGGCGCCCCGGTTACCGGAGGGGCCGCCGGAGTCGGAGACACCGGTGTCGCCCGCCGCCGCCGCTTGGCCACATCGCCCACAGAACCGTCCATACCGCCCTGACCCTCGAAGAAAAGCGGCCCAGCATTGAAGGCGAAGCACAGAATTCGCCGGTCCGCCGGGACCAACATGGTTAACAATTGCCTGGGCTTATCGACAAAATGCCGCCCAATTCGTGGGCTAATTCATACCGCGATACGGGTGGCGGAACAAACCCGTCTTGAACAATGCTGAACCTGGGTTAAGGTTAGGTTAGTGACTTGAGACGCAATGGCATCCGGGGACATCCGGGCCCGCCCTTTGGGGACGACGCCCGACCGCCATCCTCAGCGATCAGGCGTTCCAGAGCATCATGACGAGGGAAAGACGGCCGTGGGCGACGTAGTCAACCTGAACCGGTTCCGTAAGCAGAAGGCCAAGGAAGAGCGGGAGGCCAAGGCGGCCGAGAACCGCGTCGTCCACGGCCGCACCAAGGCCGAGCGCACGGCCGAGCAAAAACGCCAGGACAGCCAGATGGCGGACCTGGATGGCAAGAAGCTGGACCCCGCCGACAGCGACGACTAGGGACAGGAAGCCGAACAGGTTCCAGGCATCCCAGGCAGCGATAAACTCAGCTGTTCGCGGCAGAAGGCCGGAAGAAGTTGATCATGTTGCCATCAGGGTCGCAGAACAGCATGGAGCGGTTGCCCCAAGGCATGTCCTTGGGCTGCTGCAACCAGTTGGTCACAAGGGTGTCGATACGGTCACGCTCCCGATCGACGTCATCGACCTGAAATTCCAGGATCGCCGATTGGTTGGAACCGGCGACCCAATCCCCGCCATGCATGAATTCACAGGCCTTCCGGCTGGCCAGCGCGAGGATCGCGCCCCCAGGGCGGAACTCCACATAATCGTCGTTACCGGTCGATGGCGTTGCCAGCAGCTTCTCGTAGAACGCCGCGAGCTTGGGAACGTCTTCGGTGACGAGGCGCGTGTAGGCGAACTTCATGGGGGCATCCTTTCCACTTGCGGCGCCATACCGGGGCTTCGATAGTGAACGCCATCGTTATTATGATACGCTACGGTAGCGTACTGTTTCCTGTCAAGAGAGGAAGGAGTCCCATGTCGGGGCCTACGCAGATCACGGATAAGCGGGTCGAGCGCTCGAAAGCGAAAGTGCTGGCCGAAACCTACCGGCAGTTGGTGCACAGCGGGATCGCCGGGGTGAGCGTCGATGAAGTTTCCCGCATCTCGGGGATTTCGAAGACGACAATTTATCGCCACTGGCCCTCGCGCTCGGCCCTGCTGATCGATGCCTGTTCCCGGCTGGGGGGCACGCCCGTCGCGCCCGACACCGGCAGCCTGCGAGGGGATGCCCGGGCCCTGCTCTCTCACCTCGCCCATCAGCTGCAGACGGCGAACTGGGGTTCCGTTTATCCCTCGATCATTGACGCGGCAGAGCGCGACGGCGAGCTGAGCACCATGCAGGCAGCGCTGCACAAGACCTTCATGGCGCCATTTGAGGCCATTATAGAACGCGCCAAGGCTAAAGGAGAGGTTCCCCGGGACCGCGTCACCAACGATGTCGTCGCCCTGCTGGTCGGGCCCTTCTTCTTCCGCCGCTGGTTCGCCAAGGAGGGGATGGACGACCGTTTCATCGATGCGGTCATCGAAGCGGCAATTCGATAGCCAAAGCCAAGGTAACGCCCGCCCGATTATCTCGGGCGGTTGACATGCCCCATCTTGCGGCCTGGCCGCGCCTCCGCCTTGCCGTAGAGGTGTAGGCGGGCGCCGGGTTCGGCCAGCAGGTCGTGCCACTGGTCGGCGGCGTCGCCGATCAGGTTCTTCATCATGCAGGGCGCCGTGATGTCGGTGGCGCCCAAGGGCAGGCCGCAGACGGCGCGCACCAGCTGCTCGAACTGGCTGGTGGCGCAGAAATCCATGGTCCAGTGGCCGGAATTGTGCGGCCGGGGCGCCACCTCGTTCACCAGCACCTGGCCGTCCGGCGTCACGAACATCTCCACCGCCAGCAGGCCGACGACGCCCAGCGCCTCCGTCAGCGTCCGGGCGATGCGCGCGGCCTCGGCCGCCACCGCCGGGGTCACGGCCGCCGGCACCAGCGTCTCATCCAGGATGCCCTTGGCGTGGCGGTTCTCCACCACCGGGAAGGCCGCCATGACGCCATCGGCGCGGCGCGCGACGATGACCGAAACCTCGCAGGCGAAAGTGACGAAACCCTCCAGCACGGCGCTGTCGGTGCGCAGCGCCTCCCAGGCGGCGACCAGGTCGCTGTCGGGCCCCAGGCGCACCTGGCCCTTGCCGTCATAGCCCATGCGGGCGGACTTGAGGATAGCCGGCGTGCCCAGGTCGGCCACGGCGGCGCGCAGGCTGTCGACGCCGGTCACCGCGCGGAAGGGCGCGGTGCCGATACCGAGATTGTTGGCGAAGGTCTTCTCTTCCAGGCGATCCTGGGCCACGGCCAGGACGTGGGCGCCCGGGAAGGTCGGCACGCGGGCGGCCAGGAAGTCGATGGTGGCCGTGGGGATGTTCTCCCACTCCAGCGTCACGACATCGACGGCCTTGGCGAAGGCCTCCAGCGCCGCCCAGTCATCGAAGGCTGCCAGGGTCTCAACCGACACCACCTGGGCGCAGGGGCTGTCCCTGTCCGGCCCGTAGGCATGGGTGCGGTAACCCAGGTTGGCGGCGGCCAACGCCGTCATGCGGCCCAGTTGGCCATTGCCCAGCATGCCGATGGTCGAACCCGGCGGGACGACGGTGAGGGGGGGAAGGGTCATTCCTCGTCCCGGGGTTCCAGGGCCACGCGATCGGTCTGGGCGGCGCGCCAGGCGTCCAGGGCGTCGGCCAGGCGCTTGTCGTTCAGCGCCAGGACGGCGGCGGCCAGCAAGGCGGCGTTGATGGCGCCGGCCTTGCCGATGGCCAGGGTGCCCACAGGGATGCCGCCCGGCATCTGCGCGATGGACAGCAGGCTGTCCATGCCCTTCAGCGCGTGGCTTTCCACCGGCACGCCGAACACGGGCAGCGGGGTCATGGCGGCCGCCATGCCCGGCAGGTGCGCGGCACCACCGGCGCCGGCGACGATGACCTTCAGGCCGCGATCGCGGGCGGTGGTGGCGTAATCGACCAGGCGGTGCGGGGTGCGATGGGCGGAGACGATGCGCGTCTCGAACGGGACGCCCAATTCCTCAAGCACGGCGGCGCCGTGGCGCATGGTCGCCCAATCAGACTGGCTGCCCATGATGATGCCGACCAGCGGCGCGCTTTCAGGCTTCTGGCTCACCGGTGTTGCTCCCCCCGGACTAAAGGAAGCGCCGGATTATAGGAAGGGCAAGCGGCCTTGCAAGTGCCGGCACCGCATGCCGGCCACGCCCGGACGGGGGCCCCGCAGGGCCTGCCCAGGATGGAAAATGACATCAAGCGATGATGTCGGGCAGCAGTTCACTTTCCAGGCGGGCGATCAAGTCCTTGAGCAGCAGCTTGCGCTTCTTCAGCCGCTGGATCTGCAACTGATCCACCGGGAACTGGCCCGTCAGGCGGGTGATGATGTCGTCGAGGTCACGATGCTCCACCCGAAGCGTCGCCAGCTTCTCCTTCAGGGTGTGTTGTTCAGTCATCCGTGCCTTTTAGCGTTCGCTGATCTCGATCACCGGGCGATCTATACCAGAAATCCGGCGATAGGGGTGCTGCCTTTCGGCATGCCTCTCGGCGATTGCGGGCAGGTCCGGTTTTCCTCAAACTCACGTCTCGATCATCATTTCGTCAAAGGATGGGCACAGGTATGAGCAGCGGCAAGCGCATCGGCATCCTGACCAGCGGCGGTGATTGCGCCGGCCTGAACGCCGTCATCCGCGCCGTGGTCCACCGCGCCGTCACCACCTACAGCTGGCAGGTGCTGGGCATCGAGGAAGGCACGCACGGGCTGCTGGACCGGCCGGTGCGCCACCGCGTGCTGCTGCCGGCGCATGTGGACGGGAACATCCTGCGCCAGGGCGGCACTGTGCTGGGCACGACCAACAAGGGCGATCCCTTCGCCTACCCCATGCCCGACGGAACGAAGAGGGACCGGTCGCAGGAAATCATCAGCGGCTGTAGGGAACTGGGCCTGGACGCGCTGATCGGCATCGGCGGCGACGGCAGCCTGGCCATCCTGCGCCGCCTGGCGCAGGAGGGCGGCCTGAACCTGGTGGGCATCCCCAAGACCATCGACAACGATTTGGGCCTGACCGAGGTCTCCGTCGGCTACGACACTGCCGTGGCCGTGGCGACGGAGGCGCTGGATCGCCTGCAGCCCACGGCCGCCAGCCACGCCCGCGTCATGGTGCTGGAGGTCATGGGACGGGACGCCGGCCACATCGCGCTGGCGGCCGGCATCGCCGGTGGTGCCGACGTCATCCTGCTGCCGGAGATCCCCTGGACGGTGGACGGGGTGGCCAACCGCATCCGCCAGATTCGCGCCCAGGGTCGCAACTTCGCCCTGGTGGTGGTGTCGGAGGCGGCCGCCCTGCCGGGCGGCGGCAAGGCCCGGCAGGAGTTCACCGACGGGCAGAAGCGCTATGGCGGCATCGGCAGCTACATCGGCCATCTGATCGCCGAGGCGACAGGGGCGGAAACCCGGGTCACCGTGCTGGGCCACGTGCAGCGCGGCGGGTCGCCCAACCCCCGCGACCGGCTGATCGCGTCGGCCTTCGGCGTGCACGCCGTCGATTTGATCGCCCAGGGCAAGTACGACCGCATGGTGGCCTGGTCCAACCGCAAGGTCATCGACGTGCCTATCGCCGACGCCATCAAGGCCTATGCGGCGGTGGAGGTGGACGGCACACTGGTGCGCACCGCCCGGGGCCTGGGCATCTATGTGGGCGAGCCCGTTGCCTGACTCCCCCGCGGCCTTCTGGCCCTACGCCCTGGACGCCTATGCCCGGCCCGGCGTCGCCCAGGCATGCCTGGCGGCGCAGGACGCGCACGGCGCCGATGTGCCCTTGCTGCTGTGGGGTGCCTGGGCGGCGGGCCGGGGCCACACCTTGACCGAAGCGGATCTGACCGCAGCCGCCACGGCCGCCGCCCGCTGGCGCGCGCCCGTCATCGAACCGCTGCGCCAGGCCCGCCGCGCCTTGAAGGCGCTGGCGGCCGGCGCACCCGAAAACGAAGCCCTGCGTCAGGCAGTCAAGGCGGCGGAACTGGAGGCCGAGCGGCTGTACATGGCGGCCTTGGAACAGGTCGCGGACGGCTGGCCGGCCCCCGCCCCACCGTGCCAGCGGACCTTGCGCGACAATCTGGCGCGTCTGCTGCCGCCGGAAGCGGCCTTGGTTACAGAGCGGTTACATAAGGCGCTTTCCTGACCGTGCGATGCCTATGGTAGGGTCGCCCCCATCAAATCATTTCACCTGGAATCATATTTTCGGGCGGCCTTGATTTTGACCCCTTCGGGGTCCCTGGCCTGGTTGCCGTGGGCAGCGGCACCGGCCGGCAGGGGGACCCCGTGGGCCCAACGACAACAACAGACGACAGACGATGGATCACATGTCTGGGGTACGCAGCCTTTCCACATCGGCCGCACTGGCCGCCCTGATCGCCGCCGCCGGCCTGGCCGGCTGCCAATCCACCGACACCAAGGCCCCGGCGCCCCCCGCCGCCCAGCCGGCATCGCCCCCCCAGGGCGCCGGCATGCCGGTGGTCGATAACGACGTCAATCCCTGCGAGAACTTCTTCCTGCATGCGTGCAGCGTGTGGAACAAGCGCAACCCCATCCCGGCGGACCAGCCGCGCTGGGGCACCTTCAACAAGCTGGCCGACGACAACCTGGCCCTGCTGCACGACGAGTTGGAGAAGCTGGCGACCCATCCGACACCGGACAGCCAGCGGGTCGCCGACTTCTACGCCGCCTGCATGGACGAGAAGGGCATCGAGGCGCGGGGTCTGGCGCCGCTGCAGCCCCTGCTGGGCCGCATCAACGGCCTGAAGAGCAAGAAGGGCCTGACCGGCCTGCTGGTCGACCTGCACATCGCCGGCGTCAACGCCTTCCACCGCGTGGGCCAGCAGCAGGACTACAAGGACGCGACCCAGGTCATCGCCGAGGTCTACCAGGGTGGCCTGGGTCTGCCGGACAAGCCCTATTATTTCCGCGACGACGAGAAGTCCAAGCAGCAGCGCGCCGCCTATGTCGCCCACATCCAAAAGATGATGGAACTGGCCGGCCTGCCCGACGCGGCCGCCAAGGCCCAGACGGTCATGGGCATCGAGACGCGCCTGGCCGACGCCTCGCTGGACCGCGTCGCCATGCGCGAGCCGGAGAACCGCTATCATATCAAGACCTTCGCCGAGCTGCGGAAGCTGGACCCGGCCATCGACTGGACGGCTTACGTCCGCGGGGCCGGGGTCAAGCAGCCGGCCACGCTGAACGTCAGCAATCCCGATTATATGAAGCGGGAAAACGAGCTGATCCACAGCCTGAGCCTGGCCGACATCAAGACCTATCTGACGTGGCGCACCCTGAGCGCCTACGCCAACTGGCTGCCCGACGCCTTCGTGCAGGAAAACTTCAACTTCTATGAGCGCACCATGCGCGGCGCCAAGGAGATGAAGCCCCGATGGAAGCGTTGCGTCAGCGCCACCGACGCCGCCTTGGGCGAGGATCTGGGCAAGTACTTCGTGGCCCGCGCCTTCGGACCGGAGAAGAAGGCCCGCATGCTGCAGATGGTGGCCGATATCCGCAAGTCGCTGGATGAGACCTTCCCCACCCTGACGTGGATGAGCAAGGAAACCCAGGCCAAGGCCCATGCCAAGCTGGACGCCTTCACCGCCAAGATCGGCTACCCCGACAAGTGGCGGGACTACGGCGCCCTGACGGTCAGCCGCGGCGACGCCCTGGGCAACGCGCTGCGGGCCGAGTCCTTCAAGTTCCACTACGACATGGCCAAGATCGGCAAGCCGGTGGACAAGGGCGAGTGGGGCATGACCCCGCCCACCGTCAACGCCTATTATTCCCCCACCCACAACGACATCAACTTCCCCGCCGGCATCCTGCAGCCACCCTTCTTCGACAGCGCGGCCGACGACGCTGTGAACTACGGCGCCATCGGCGTGGTCATCGGCCATGAGATCAGCCATGGCTTCGACGACCAGGGCCGCAAGTTCGATGGCGACGGCAACCTGAAGGACTGGTGGACAGCCGACGACGCGGCCCAGTTCAAGACCCGTGCCCAATGCCTGGTCGACCAGTACGGCGGCTATGTCGCCGACGGCGACGTGAAGGAGAACGGCAAGCTGAAGCTGGGTGAGAACACCGCCGACAACGGTGGCATCCGTGTCGCCTACCGCGCCCTGATGGAACGGCTGGGCGCGAAGAAGGATGAGAAGATCGGCGGCCTGACGGCGGCCCAGCGCTTCTTCTACGGCTTCGCCCAGGTCTGGTGCGGCGAGGCGCGTCCGGAGTACCGGCGCCTGCAGGCCCAGACCGACCCGCACTCCCTGGGTGAGTATCGCGTGAACGGCACCCTCTCGAACATGAAGGAGTTCGCGGAGGCGTTTAACTGCAAGCCCACCGACAAGATGGTGGCCGGCGACAAGGCCTGCCGCGTCTGGTGACGGGCGCCTGACAGGGGTGCCGACAGGGGCACCGGTGCGGACCACCGGCGCCCCTGCTCATTTGAAAAAACATAATGACAGAAGGTAGAGCATCCACATGAGCAAGCCTATCGCGGGGATACTGAACCGGGCAGCGCCCATCGCCCTGGCCACCGCCCTGGTGGCGCTACCCCTGGTGGCGGCCCCGGCGGCCCGAGCAGCCGAATCGGCGAAGCCCGCGGCCAAGGCGTCCGCCACGGACGCGGCCCTGCCCCAGGTCGATGACTCGGTCGACCCCTGCCAGAACTTCTACCAGTACGCCTGCGGTCCCTGGATCAAGGCCAACCCCATCCCCAGCGACCAGTCGCGGTGGGGCAGCTTCAACGCCCTGCATGAGCGCAACCAGCAGATCCTGAAAGCGGCGCTGGAGGATATCGTCGCCCACCCCAACGCCGACAACCAGCGCGTGGGCGATTTCTACGCCGCCTGCATGGATGAGGCCGGGGCCGACGCCAAGGGCGCCGCCCCCGTCCAGCCCCTACTGGACAAGGTCAAAGCCCTGACGTCCAAGGACCAGTTGCCGGCCCTGGTGGCGGAGCTGCACGCCGTGGGCGTGGACGTGTTCTTCAACTTCGATGCCCAGACCGACTTCCAGGACGCCCGCCAGGACATCGCCGCGGTGCAGCAGGGCGGTCTGGGCATGTCCAACCGTGACTACTACCTGCGCGACGGCGCCAAGTTCGACAGCATTCGCCAAGCCTATCTGGAGCACATATCCCATGTCTTCCAGTTGCTGGGAGACGCCCCGGCGGCGGCAGACGCCAAGGCCCAAGTGGTCATGCGGATGGAGACGGAGCTGGCACGCGTCTCGCTCGGTCTGGCGGACCTCAACGATCCGCAGCAGACCAACCATAAGGAGCCGGTGGCGACGCTGACCAAGCTGGCCCCCAGCTTTGGCTGGGAGGCCTATTTCAAGGCGTCCGGCGCGCCGGCCTTCAAGACGCTCAACGTCGCCGAGCCCGGATTTCTGGAAAAGGGCATGGAGGCGGTCCTGGCGGCAGCCTCGGTCGACGACGTGAAGACGTACATGTCCTGGCAAGTGGAACGCACCTTCGCCAGCTGGCTGTCCAAGCCCTTCGTGGATGAGCGGTTCAACTTCTTCTCCAAGAAGGTACGCGGCGTGGAGCAGAACCTGCCCCGCTGGAAGCGATGCGTGGCCGCGACGGACGGCGCCCTGGGCGAGGATCTGGGCAAGTATTATGTGAAAACCGCGTTCGGCGCCGGCCAAAAAGCCAAGATGCTGACCATGGTGAAGAACCTGAAGGCGGCGTATTCAGTCGACATCGACCAGTTGGACTGGATGAGCCCCGCGACCAAGAAGCGCGCGCACGAGAAGCTGGACGCCATCGTCGACAAGATCGGCTACCCCGACCAGTGGCGGGACTATTCCAAGCTGACGACCAGGAAGGAGGACCTGGTGGGCAACGTCCAGCGCGCCAACGCGTTCGAGACGGCACGTCGGCTGGCCAAGATTGGCAAGCCGCACGATCGGAAGGAGTGGGAGATGAGCCCGCCGACCGTGAACGCCTATTACGACCCGACCGAGAACGACATCAACTTCCCGGCCGGCATCCTGCAGCCGCCCTTCTATTTCGCGGGCGCCGACGACGCCATCAACTACGGCGCCATTGGTGCCGTCATCGGCCATGAGATGACCCACGGCTTCGACGACCAGGGCCGCCAGTACGACAAGGACGGCAACCTGAAGGACTGGTGGACGGCCGAGGACGCCAAGAAGTTCGAGGCCCGCGCCCAGTGCGTGGTGGACGAGTACGACGGCTTCGTCGCCATCGACGACGTGCACCTGAACGGCAAGGCCACGCTGGGCGAGAACCTGGCCGACAATGGCGGCCACGCCATCGCCCTGAAGGCCCTGATGGCCACCCTGAAGGGCAAGGCGGCCAAGAAGGACGGCCGCTTCACCACCGAACAGAAGTTCTTCCTGGGCTATGCCCAGGTGTGGTGCAGCAACCAGCGCGACGACGCCAAGCGCGACCAGGCGATCACCGACGTCCATTCCCTGTCGGAATACCGGGTGAACGGCGTCGTCTCCAACAATCCGGAGTTCGCCAAGGCCTTCAACTGCAAGGCCGACGCGGCCATGAACCGCGGCGCCAAGGCCTGCAAGGTCTGGTAAGCGGCCGGGACCCCCGTGGCTTCCCCGGAAGCCACGGGCCGAGTCTCAAAGGAAGATCCCCGCCGGCCCGTGCTGGCGGGGCTTCTGCATGGCTGGGCGGCAATCACCGCCGAATCGCGCCCGAGCCGCAAGAAATCCCAAAGCCTCAAAACAAAAACCGCGCCTTCATCCAGGCGCGGTTTTTGGTTCCGATGGCCGGCGAACCAGCCACGGGGCAGAAACGCCTTATCAGCCCTGGCGGGCCTTGAAGCGCGGGTTCTGCTTGTTGATGACGTACACGCGACCCTTGCGGCGGATAACGCGGCAAGCCTTGTGGCGGGTCTTCATCGACTTCAGGGAGTTCACGATCTTCATGATTTGGACTCGGGCACTTGGATTGGATCACGGTTCGAGGCCGGGAAAATAGTAAGGGCCGGCCCCGCTGTCAACCTGAGTCATATCGTAAAATCGATCAGCTGATATCCGCCGGCTTCAACACATAGAAACGGTAGAGGCGGATGCCGGCGTCCAGCACCGCCACGCGGCGGGCCCACAGCTCCACCTCCTCCACCACCGCGATCTTGGTCTCGTGATCCATGCTGTGCTGTTCCAGGTGAGTCACCAGCCCCTGGATGGCGGTCAGAATCAGGCTGCGGTGCAGGTCGGACAGGTCCTCGGTGATGCGGATGTCCAGGTTGCGCTGCTGCAGGCCCTGGGCGTACTGGTCCACCGTCCAGGGATGCGGCTCAACCGGTTCATGGTCCAGCCAGCCCTTGAAGACGGGGCCGCTGGCCTTGGCCTTGTCCAGAACGTAGTCGGTGAACAGAAAATGGCCGCGCGGCTTCAGCGCCGCCTCCACCGCGTCCAGCAGGCCGTCCTTGTTGCGGACGGTGTAGAAGCCCTCCTTGGCGAACACGGCATCCACGCGCTTGGGCCAGGAGAAGGTTTCCGGGTCGAAGGGCTGGATGGGCGCCTGGCGGGCCATGCCGGCCTTGTGCGAACGGAACATGCCGGCCTCCGCCAGCACGGGATTGGATTCCAGGCCCGTCACCCAGGCGCCGAACTGCGAGGCCATGCTGCGGGTGGACCCGCCCAGGCCGGCGGCCAAGTCCAGCACGCTCATGGCAGGGTTCAGGCCCAGGGGCTTCACCAGGGTGGGAATGTGTTCGTTGCCGCCGGGGGTGGCGTAGCCGTCGCCCCAAATCTTTTCCGCCACCTGCACACGGGTGGCCGTCCACAGGGGTTTGCCGGAGCGGTTCAGAGTGCGCCGCTCCGTGGAGGACTGGGGCGACTGCTTGGCGGAACCGCCCTGGACGCCGCCCGCCCCCTGTTCCTCGTCGGCACGCGGACGGCGGCTGAGCACCGCAGCCAGGTCGTAGCCTTCCCACCAGGCGACAAAGCGATCCTTCAGGGTCGCTTGCGGCAAGGTCGCCGGTGGCAGCGCCGCACCCTTGGAGCCCTGCTGGGCAGACATGCGTGGAACCAGCCCCTTGGAACATTAATGCGGAAACATATTGTACAGTCATTGCGTGACGGTTGAAATGGCAATGCTGAAACGCGCGCGCGGTCCGAGGGCACCTGGATGGGGCGGAAATCGGCCCCCCTCCGCCGGCCTTAAGCCGCCGGCGCCGCGAATACGCTACGGTTCCAGGCGCTTGCGTTGCACACATGCCTTCGCCCGGGGCATCCACCCGC
Organism: Nitrospirillum amazonense; assembly: GCF_007828045.1. Lineage (GTDB taxonomy): Bacteria > Pseudomonadota > Alphaproteobacteria > Azospirillales > Azospirillaceae > Nitrospirillum > Nitrospirillum amazonense_C. Next base: position 32,752 of record NZ_VITN01000005.1, read on the forward strand.
TACACCAGATAGGCCCATGACCGAGTCGGATCTCAACCGGGTGCTGCTCGTCGAGGACACCGCGCCCCTGGCTCGGGTCTACACCGAATACCTGCATAGCGAGGGGTACGAGGTGGAGCACCGGGAGACGGGCACCCAGGCGCTGGAAAGCCTGCGCCTGCGGCAGCCAGGCGCCCTGGTGCTGGACCTGAAGCTGCCGGACATCGATGGGCTGGAGGTGCTGCGCGCCGCCCGGGAGAGCCACCCCGACCTGCCGGTCATCGTGGTGACGGCCCACGGCTCCATCAGCGTGGCGGTGGAGGCCATGCGCGACGGCGCCTTCGATTTCCTGGTGAAGCCCTTCACCGCCGCCCGCCTGATCGTCACCGTGCGCAACGCGCTGGAGCGGCGGCGCCTGACCCGCATCGTCGCCCATTACCGGCGGGAGTTGGACCGGGGCAGCTTCCATTCCTTCATCGGCGCCTCCACCCCCATGCAGACGGTCTACCGCCTGATCGAAAGCGTGGCGCCGAGCCGGGCCAGCGTTTTCCTGACCGGGGAAAGTGGCACAGGCAAGGAGCTGGCGGCCGATGCCATCCACCGCTGCAGCCCCCGCCGCGATCATCCCTTCATCGCCATCAACTGCGCCGCCATCCCCAAGGACCTGCTGGAAAGCGAGATCTTCGGCCATGTGAAGGGTGCCTTCACCGGGGCGGTCGGCGACCGCGCGGGCGCCGCGCGCCAGGCCGACGGCGGCACCCTGTTCCTGGACGAGGTGTGCGAGATGCCGATGGAGCTGCAGGCCAAGATCCTGCGCTTCGTCCAGACCGGCACTTTCCAGCCGGTGGGCGGCACGCAGATGGAGAAGGTGGATGTCCGCTTCATCTCCGCCACCAACCGCGACCCGCTGGCCGAGGTGGCGGCCGGCCGCTTCCGCGAGGATTTGTACTATCGCCTGCACGTGGTGCCCATCCATCTGCCGCCCTTGCGCGAGCGGGAGGGCGACGTCTGCCTGATCGCGCGGCATTTCCTGGCGGACATGGCGAAGGAGGAGGGCAAGGCCTTCCAGCGACTGGATGGCGATGCCGAATCGGCGCTGATGGCATACGAATTCCCCGGCAACGTCCGGCAGTTGCAGAACATCCTGCGCAACGTGGTCGTGCTGAACGACGGGGCCGCCGTCACCCGCGCCATGCTGCCGGAACCGCTGCGCAGCGCCATGGCGGATACCGCCGCAACCCGCAGCAACCCGCCTGAGTCGATCGCCGCGCCGTCCCCGGAGCGGACGCCGGCCGCGCCGGCCGCCGCGGACCCGCTGGCCTCCTCGACCGAGGTCGTGCCCCTATGGCAGCTGGAAAAGCAGGCGATTCAACGTGCGCTTGCGCTGACGGGCGATGATGTGCCCCGAGCCGCGGCGCTGTTGGAAATCAGCCCGTCGACCATTTATCGCAAGCTGCAACAGTGGAAAATTAAGATCACCGGCTGACCAAAGGAGAGCCCCCTACATCTGGGGCCCGGACACCAACATTGCTACCCGTTATTGCGGCCTATTCAGGTTGATGGCGCAAGTGCGCCCAGCGGGGCCCAGCTACCTCCGAAATGACTTGGGCATCCGGCATCGCATGGCTGGTGCAGTCCCGTTTTTTTCGGTATAAGCTCCCACACAGGAGAGAATCCTGCGCAGCCAGATCCGGCTTGGGAGGGGCGCGTGTTAGGGCCTTTCCTTGCGACCGGTGCCCCCGGCCAAGCACTTTATCGACTACATTCGAGTTCAAATCACATGTATGAGCGCCGTTCTCCGCAGAGCCCGCAGATCACCCGCCGGGGCGTCAACGCCACCGTCAAGTGGTACAACCCCACGAAAGGTTTTGGTTTCGTGACCCTGTCCGACGGGTCGCCGGACGCCTTCTTGCACGCTTCCGTCGTGCAGGCCTTCGGCCATGACAGCCTGGCGGACGGCACCACCATCAATTGCGACCTGTCCCAGGGCCAGAAGGGCCCGCAGGTTGCCGCCATCCACAGCGTGGATGAGTCCACCGCCACCCCGGGCGGCGGCGGCATGGGCGGTGGCATGGGCGGCGGTCGCCGCGACAGCTTCGGTGGTGGCGCCCCGCGCCGTGCCGCCGGTGGCTGGGAATCCAGCGGCCCGACCGAGACCGTTGAAGGCACTGTGAAGTTCTACAGCGCCGACAAGGGCTTCGGTTTCGTGACCCCCGATGGCGGCGGGAAGGACGTGTTCGTCCACATCACCGCGCTGGAGCGTTCGGGCGTCCGCGCCCTGACGCCGGAGCAGCGGGTGCGCCTGACGACCAGCATGGGTCAGAAGGGTCCGCAGGCCAATCGCGTGGAAGTCCTCTGATCCATCCGATCTGGTAGAACGGGATTGACGGCGCCGGGAAGCCCCGGCGCCGGATTTCCTGTTTCCTGACAGATGGGTTCGTCCTCGACCCGCTGGCATCTGGCAGCATCCCCTTTGGGATCAGCCGGGTGCCGGCGCTGGGGAGCTTAATTCGCGGGCCGGAGACACGGAACGCGCCGTCCGGCCGGACGGCGCGTTTTGTCTTGCCCGCATGGTAGCGGTAGCAGGGCGCGGCGGGGTGACGCCCCTCCTCCCTCCGCCACCTCTCCCCTGTTCCCTGGCCGGCGGCGGCATGCCATTGTTGCGGCATGCATAAAAAGCCCCGGCAGCCCGCCCCCGCCCCCACCCGCCGCCCATTTACCGCCGCCCTTCTGGCCGGCGCACTGATCCTGGCACCGCTGGCGGCGATCGGCCCGGCCCATGCCCAGGGTGGCGATCCGGAACTGGCCTCGCCCTTCACGCCACGGCCGGTGGTACGCACCAAGTCGGACATGGTGGTGGCGGCCAACCCGCTGGCGGCGGAGGCCGGGCACGCCATGCTGCGGCAGGGCGGCAGCGCCGTGGATGCGGCCATCGCCGTGCAGCTGGTGCTGGGCCTGGTGGAGCCGCAATCCTCTGGCCTGGGCGGGGGCGGCTATATGCTGATCTGGGATCCCAAGACCAAGAAGCTGGTGTCCCTGGATGGACGGGAAACGGCGCCCGCGGGATCGGCCGCCGATCGGTTCGTCGGCCCCGACGGCCGCCCCATGCCGTTGATGCGCGCCTTTGACGGTGGGCGCGCCGTGGGTACGCCGGGCATCCCCGCCCTGCTGGCGGAGGCGCACAAGCGCTATGGCAAGCTGCCCTGGGCCACCCTGTTCCAGCCGGCCATCCAGCTGGCTCGCGACGGCTTCGTCGTCAGCCCGCGCCTGGCCCTGTTGCTGAAGGGGCTGACGCCGCAATTGAAGGACCGGCCCGACATGCTGGCCCTGTTCTTCCATACCGGGCCCGACGGCAGCCTGACGCCGCTGCAGGCGGGGGAGACTTTCCGTAACCCGGCCATGGCACACACGCTGGAGGTCTTGGCCGCGCAAGGCCCCGACGCCTACTACCACGGCATTCTGGGCCAGGATCTGGCCAAGCATCTGGCCGACAGTGCCCTTCCGGCCGACACGCCCGGGGGGGCTCCGGCCCTGGTTACCGTCCAGGATCTGGCGGCCTACAAGGTCGAGGAACGCGATCCCCTGTGCACGCCCTACCGCCAGTGGAAGGTGTGCAGCATGGGCCCCAGCAGTTCCGGCGGCATCGCCATTGTGGAGATGCTGGGCCTGCTGGAACATTTCGACATGAAGGGCCTGGGCAAGGACTCCCCCACCGCCTGGCACCTGATGGTCGAGGCCAGCCGCCTGGCCTACGCCGACCGCGACCTCTATGTCGGCGATCCCGCCTTCGTCACCGTGCCCAAGGGGCTGCTGGACAAGGGCTACCTGGCCGAGCGCGCCAAGCTGATCGATCCGGCGCACGCGGCCAAGGGCCCCGTGCCCGCCGGCGTGCCGCCGCAGAAGCAGGGGGCGCTGTACGGTCCCGGCTGGCAGGCGGACATCCCGTCGACCTCGCACATGTCCTTGATGGACGACAGCGGCATGGCCGTGTCCTTCACCACGTCGGTGGAGTTCGCCTTCGGCTCGGGCATGGCGGTGGACGGCTATGTGCTGAACAACCAGCTGACCGACTTCTCCTTCATCCCCACCAGCCCGGGAACAGGCCTGCCCGTGGCCAACGCCGTGGCGGCGGGCAAGCGCCCGCGCTCCTCCATGGCGCCTACCATCGTCTTCGACCAGACGGGCAAGCCCATGCTGCTGGTGGGCTCGCCCGGCGGGCCGGCCATCATCGGCTATGTCGCGGAAACCATCGTGGCGGCACTGGATTGGGGCCTGGACGCGCAGGAGGCGGTGAACCTGCCGCGCATCGTCAACCGCAACGGCACCACCGCCCTGGAAAGCGGCCCCTGGGCCCCGTCCCTGAAGGCCGGGCTGGAAGCGCTGGGCCAGACGGTGGAGCTGAAGGCCATGCCCAGCGGCCTGCACGTCATCAAGCGCACCGCCACCGGCCTGGAAGGCGGCGTCGACCCCCGCCGCGAGGGATTGGCGGCGGGGGACTGAGGAACCCGCCTCAAGCCGCCGAGCGGGCGGCCTGGGCCATGATGTCGTTGGCGGTGGGCACGCGGCCCATGCCGGACTTCGCGCGCTTGGCCGCCATGGGCAGGATGGGGGCGGTGATGACGCCGCCCTCGGCCGCGCGGCGCACGCTGCGCGCCACCTTGCTGTAGGCGCCGGTCTCGATCTGGCGGATGCGTTCCTTGCTGACGCCGTAATGCTGGGCCAGCCGCTCCAGCGTCACCGGCTCGTCCGCCAGGTTGCGGGAAATGAAGATATGGCGCTCACGGTCGCCCAGGGACTTCAGGGCATCCAGCATCAGGCCCTTGCGCTGGCGCAGCTCACTGCCTTCGGCCAGGCGGCTTTCCACCGATTCGGCGTCGTCGGCCAGCAAGTCCATGGCCTCCTGGTCATTATCCTCACCCATGGAGACGTTCAGGGAGGCAACGGGGGTGGCGAAGCGATGCTCCATCTCCCGCACTTCCTCCACCGTGGCGTCCATCTCCACCGCGATGCGCTCCGCCTCCTCGTCCGTCATCATGCGGTCGTGGACGCCCAGCCGGCGCTGGGCCTGGCGCAGGTTGAAGAACAAGCGCTTCAGGGCGGCGGTGTTGCCCCCCTTCAGCATGGACCAGTTGTGCAGGACGTAGGACTGCACCTCCGCCCGGATCCACCACAGCGCGTAGGTGGCGAGGCGGAAGCCGCGCGACGGGTCGAAGCGCTGCACCGCCTTCACCAGGCCGATGTTGGCCTCCGACACCAGATCGCCCACGGGCAGGCCGGACCGGGCATAGCGGGAGGCGATCTTGATGGCCAGGCGCATATGGCTGTGCACCAGTTCATCGGCGGCGCGCTGGTCCTGGTTGACAGTCCAGCGGTTGGCAAGCTCAAGCTCTCGCTCGGGCGACAGCATGGGGTAGCGGTTGGCCTGGGCCGTGTAGGCCCGCAGCAGGTCGACCGACTCAGAAGAGAATGAACCCATCGCCCGTCCCCTTTCAGTACCGTCCTGGCCGCATATCGGCACCGGACTTGGCCCAGAGTAAGGTGGTGGGGGGCAGCAAATCCGACGCGCCCCGTTCACCACGCTGTCATCTTTTGCCGGGACATCTAAAGATTGGGTTAACGGCCTTGAACAAGCACGCGGCGTACCCAACGCCCTTTCCAACCGCCGCCGCGACCGGATGGTTCCGGCGTGCTTGATATCCCAGGGGCGGATCATTCCAGTGAATGTCATCATGCAAGCCTTGCCCGCCGTGCCCGGCTGCGGCAGCATCCCGGGATAAGCAATCACTAACCGCCGGGCCGGACGCCGCAGCGCCGCCGCCGGGGACACCTTGGGAGATGAGAAGATGAGTCACGCCGCGGTCCTGGTGGAGGACGGGAACGGGGTCCGCACCCTGGTGCTGAACCGGCCGGAAAAGCGCAACGCCCTGACCGGCGCCATGTATTCGGCCCTGGCCGAGGCGCTGACCGGCGCCGCCACGGATGACACCGTGGGCGCGGTGCTGATCCAGGGATCGGGCGGCAGCTTCACCGCCGGCAACGACCTGGCGGACTTCCTGGCCAGCCCCACGCTGTCGGCCGACACCCCGGTGATGCGTTTCCTGCGCGCGCTGGCGACATTCCCCAAGCCCGTGGTGGCGGCGGTGGAAGGCCACGCGGTGGGCGTGGGCACCACCCTGCTGATGCATTGCGACCTGGTCTACGCCGCCCCCACCGCGCACTTCGCCATGCCCTTCGTCAGCCTGGGCCTGGTGCCGGAGGCGGGATCCAGCGTGCTGGCCGCCCGGCTGCTGGGCCACCCCCGCGCCGCCGCCATGCTGATGGCGGGTGAGGCGCTGACGGCCGATGGGGCGGAGGCGGCGGGCCTGATCAACGCCGTCATCCCCTCAGAAACACTGTATGAGCATGCGGCGGCCAAGGCGGCAGCGCTGGCGGCCAAGCCCCGCGCGGCCATGGCCAACACCAAGGCCCTGATGCGCCATGACACCCCCCAGGTGCTGGAAGCCATGGCGCGTGAGGCCACCCTGTTCGCCCAGGCGCTGACCAGCCCCGAGGCCAAGGCCGCCTTCCAGGCCTTCCTGTCCAAGGGCCGCTGATCGGGGCCGCTGCCGGCGGCGGTTCCGCCCGTGTCCCCAAGCGTCGGGGATACGGGCGGGCCAAGCCCGTGGGGCAACGTCGGTCGCGTTCGGACCAGAGACGCAAAAGCCGCGCCCGGTTGCCCGTCGCGGCTTCAACATATTGATTTTTCTGGGGAAGGATGGTGGGCGCGACAGGGATTGAACCTGTGACCCCTACCATGTCAAGGTAGTGCTCTCCCGCTGAGCTACGCGCCCATCCTTCGAAATCCACCGATTTTTGCGGGGCCCCGTTACTGGGGTCATCGGCGTGGGCGGCTGTGTAGCATCGCCCGAACCGGCTGGCAACCCTTCTGTTTCATCAAATCGAAAATTTTCTTCCCCGTGCCGCTGACGGGCGCGGCGGTGCGGGGGAATGAAGCATTTCAATGCAGCGGTGGGGTTCGCCTTCCCTGGTGGCGGGGGCGATACTGGCGACCCGGGGGGCGGCTCACCGCCTGCGTGAGGGCCGGGGCGCGAAAACAGTCCGCGTCGCTTGGCGCAGGGTAGTCGGGCTTCCGCCCATCGGACGGCGGCGGGACGGACGGCCCGAGACCCGGAAATAAAGAAGGCCGCGCCTATTGGCGCGGCCTTGAGTTTAGGGAGGAAACGCCCAAGAAGTGCGTTACGACAGAACCACAATCGCGGCCATGTCGCACTGCACAATATGCCGATCAGGACCCGCTTGATCAAGCGGAAAATGCATCTCGGCCGAAGAATCTTGATTATTCAGGCTATTGCCTCTGGCCGCTGAAAATCGGCTTGCCCCAACCGTTGTGCGACGCAACACATTGATTCAAGAGAAGATCGTGTAATTGCGTTACATCGCCAGGGGTCCCCCGGCCCCAATTTTCCGGCCTTATGGCGCAAACGCAACCACGGCGCCCGCGCCATGACCAGCGGCCTCCCCTACAATCTGGGGCATGACCGACACGCACCTGATATCCGGCCTGGTGACCAAGCGAGCCGAGCTGGGCGGCGAGATCGCGAAACTTCGGCGTCAGCTCCAGGCGCTGCTGAACGATCTTGATGCTATCGGCCGGGTTCTCTTGATGGTGGGCTATGACAAGTCGCCGAATGCCATCAAGCCCATAGAGCGGCGTCCGGGCGGCCACCGCGATCCGTTCACCCATGTGCTAATCGATCTCCTTCGCGAGACTGACGGGCCCATGGCCAGCAGCGCGCTTGTCCAACTGGTGATGCGGGCCGAGAACCAGGATGAAAGCGACCACGGCGCCTATCTCAACGCCAACAATGATGTGCGCATCGCGCTAAGGCGACTGCGCTCCAAGGGCATCGTCGAACGGCTCGGCGATGGATTGGAGTGCACCTGGCGACTCGCACAACAATGAGCATTGCTCATGGAAATGATTCCGGCACCCATGTCATAGTGCCGGCGCCGTCACCGGGCTTGGTCGCTTGATGACGGCACGCAGTGCGCGTTCACACGGGGTTCCCGCTATGTCGGGCGGCCCACGGAATACAACACCCTCACACAACGGCGGGTCGCTCCCGGCGTTGGGGAATACGTGGGGCATGTCTCCCTGTGTGCATGCGACCAACCGCCCGGCGCCAGCTGGCTGGGGACGGGCAAGCACGGGGATAGGTCATGAAGCGTTTCTTCATTGCGTGCGCTGTCGCCGGCAGCGCAACGGTTACTGCTGCCTGGGCGGGAGATGCCCAGCAGAAAATCGAGCTGACCGGCGAACAGGTCGCCCCACCCCTGGATGCTGGGAGCGCTCAGGTGTTCGTCGACTTCGTCAGGGTCAACAATTTCCAGTGCCGTCATGTGGACTTGGTACGGCGGTGCATCCTGGATCGATGCTTCGAGGTCCGCTGCGACCTTCAATGGACTTATGAGGTCCGCGAGTTCGCGAGAGGCGGCTATTACATCGTCGTGAAGTAGGGAGCCTCAGGCCGCGCGCTTCTGCCACCGGCCGGTGAAGTCGATCGACATCGGCGACCGGCCGGCCTGGCCCACGAGCCGCGAGAATAGAACCCCATTGGGCTGGCGGCGGTGATCCTCCCGCCAGCCCATCTCGGCCGCATATCTTCCCAGATAGAGATCGCTGATCTGGTGGTACTGGCCCCACTCGGCGCGCCGCAACCGGCTGAAGAAGCTCTCCGCCTGGTTCGTGCAGGCGTCGTCGTGGCTGTAGGCGAAGCTGTGGTTGATCTGGCGGATCCGGAACTTGGTGCGCAGTGGTTCCCAGGAATGGGCTTCATCCGTATGCACGGTGGTTCCCTTCTCGACACGGGCCTTGATGAAATCGGCCGACGCTTCCTCCGTCGGGAAGACGGCGGCGACCGTGCGGCCGCCGCGTTCCCGGATCGCCACCACAACCTTGCGCTTGCCGGTCTGGTGCTGGGCCAGGCGCCGGTCCTTGCGGTTGGCCTTGTAGTTCGCCGGACGGACATGGCCGCCAACATAGCAGCCGTCCACCTCGACAGTCTCGCCTGAGCCGCCAACGCTGGCGCCCTTCATCTCCGACGCCATCGCCTCGCGCAGCTTGTGGCAGAGCACCCAGGCGGCCTTGTAGGAGATGTCCATGTCCCGGCCGAGCTGAAGGGCGCTGATGCCCTTCACGGCGTTCACGAACAGCACGATCGCCGCCAGGTAATCCCGGATCGAGAGCTTATGGTAGGCGAACAGCGTGCCGCTGGTCGGGCTGAAGTCCTTCCGGCAGGCAGCACAACGGAAGCGCGGAGTCGCGCCTCGCGTCACGTCATAGCACCGACCATTGCCGCAGCAGGGGCACACCGGCGCACCATCGGTGTCCGGCCAGCGCAGACGCTGAAACAGCTTCCACGCATCCGCGTCCGTCAGGGACAGAACAGCCTTCAGGCTGATCGTCCGCGCGGCGGCAGAAAGGAGGAAGTGTTGGGACACGGGATATCACCAGATGTGATGTTGTTACATCGAATATGATGATGTTTAGGCGGTGCCTTGTCAACGGTGATTACATCGAATATGGTGATGTTCATACCGAATATGGAGTTGACATGACTGGAATCGAATGGTCGGAGAGGGCCAAGGCCCTGCTGAAGGCCGAGCTGAAGCGGCGCAACGTCGGGTATCGCGAGTTGGCAGAGAAGCTTACCGCCATGGGAATCCCGGAGACGGAACGCAACATTGCGAATAAGATCAGCCGTGGGGGATTCACGGCGGCGTTCTTACTGCAATGTCTATCAGCTATCGACTGTCATACGCTGCGGCTGTCGGATGGATAGGCGCGAACGCATTGTTCGCCCCGATCTCCTTGGCGTCAGTAATCCAAGATGGGCAACAGCCATCCAAGCCAAGTCGGGACGCTACCAATAGCGAACAGAAAATAGGTAGTGGTGAGCGACCAGGAGAAAAAGAAGAATCCGGAAGCGCAGAGTATGCGTTTCCAGTTAAGATTATTGAGAGCCCAGATGATGCCGAACGCGCCAGGGAGCGCGAAAATAAATCCAACGACCGTGAAGATAAAAGTCTCGAGATGAGTCGGCGGTCTACGGTAGCAGCTGAAGAACAAGCATGGCTTGGTAACTGGCAAACGGTCTCTGGTGGCATTGGTGCCATTGCTGGTATTGTAGGTGTTGTGCTCGCTTATCTTGCGTTTAAAGCCGCCAGTGATTCCGCGAAGGCCGCTTGGCGGGCAGTCAAAGTTACGGAAGGTGCAAATAAAATTTCTGAAGAAAACTCCAAAAAGTCTATCGAATTGATGGAGACTGCTCTCATCGAAACCGATAGAGCGTGGATTACCGTTTCCACAAGTGTCGCTGAACTGACAATGCACCAAGGCTATATAGAAATAAAGGCGAATTATCATATTGAGAATGTCGGCGGGCGAGTTTGTCCATATTATATAAGGACTGAAGCGTTTGGTAGTATTGGAGATGTCGCCAAATATACAAACGGCCTCAGGTTTGATGAAACCAATGGCAGCATTATGGGGTTTATTTTTCCAAATAAAGATAAGATCAGTGGAATAGCCAATCCCACTATTAGCTCCGAAAAAGTCGGCAATTCTTACATCGTGATATGTGTTGTTTACAAGCTGAATGGATTCAATAATTTCAGATATACGGCTATGGCTTATAGGGTTGGACATGCGACCAATGGAGGAAACGCTGGGCCGGATGTGGCCGCCCTGCAGAACAATGGTCGGGTTGGCGCCAAGCTGTCGTGTGTGAATCATCTGTGCATGATAACGTAACAGCTCCTCAGCAACCCTTACATCATCTGCTGGACCACCGACGGCCGGCGCGACGAAGAGGAAGAGCCCGAGAAGGGCTGAGACGGCTGCGGCCGCCACGCGGTGGAGCGGGCGCCTCATATCACCGCCCTCCCGCCGCCGGTGGTGTTTGCGCCATAAGACCGCAATTTTCTTACACCAATGATATTGACAGCGCTGTCTCCGCCACGCTCTAAGTCGGGTGCGAAAAACGCGCGCGGGCGGGGTTTCCCCCGGGCGCACACCCTATCTGTATAATGGGGTACGCACCCGGCGGCCGGACATAAGGCCGGCCGGGTCGTTGGAATGGGAAGGAAACGGAAAAGGAAGGCGTCACCCATGCAGGGCCTCTCGCTCTTGGCGGACATCGGCGGCACCAACGCCCGGTTTGCCCTCTCCGAATCCTCGGAAACAGCGCCGCACGACGCCCACGCCGCCAGCATCTCGGGCGTGCGCATCCTGCCCTGTGCCGACTACCCCTCGCTGGAGGCGGCGGCAGAGGCCTATCTGGCGCTGGAAGCGCCGGGCGCCCGGCCCAAACAGGCCGCCATCGCCCTGGCGGGTCCCGTGACCGGCGACCGGATCCGCATGACCAACCTGCCGTGGGAATTCTCGATCGACGGCGTGCGCCGCTCGCTGTCGCTGGACCGGCTGGAGGTCGTCAACGACTTCACCGCCGTGGCCCTGTCCATCCCCGCCCTGGGCGCCAACGACCGGGCGCAGGTGGGGGACGGCGCGCCTGTGGCGGACGCGCCCATCGCCGTCCTGGGCCCGGGCAGCGGCCTGGGCGTCTCCTCCCTGATCCCGCGCAAGCGCAGCAACGGCCAGCCCGGCTGGACCGCGCTGGCCACCGAAGGCGGCCACGTCACCATGGCCCCGGTGAATGACCGGGAGTCGGCCATCCTGGGCGTGCTACGCAAGCAGTTCGACCATGTGTCGGCGGAGCGCGTGCTGTCCGGCCCCGGCCTGGTCAACCTCTATGAGGCGGTGTGCCTGGCCGATGGCAAGGAGCCGGCGCGCCTGACCGCCGCCCAGGTCACGGCCGCCGGCACCCAGCATGCCGGCGATCCCGCCTGCATCGAGGCGCTGGAAACCTTCTGCGGCATGCTGGGCACCGTGGCCGGCAACCTGGCCCTGTCCATCGGTGCGCGCGGCGGCGTCTACATCGCCGGCGGTATCGCGCCGCGCATCCTGTCCTTCTTCACCCACAGCCGCTTCCGCAAGCGCTTCGTGGAAAAGGGCCGCATGCGCGACTATCTGGGCCCCATCCCCACCTATGTGGTGACCCACCCGCTGCCGGCCTTCCTGGGCCTGACCGCCAAGCTGGACGGCTGAGGAGACCGAGCGCCACGGACCACCCGCGGCGCTCAGTTTTCTTCAAGTCCAAGACAGCGTCAGTCCCCCGTCTCGGCATCCTCCGGCGGTGCCTCGCCCCAGCGGCGCAGGCGGCCGCTGTCGATGTCGAACAGGTCCAGGACGCGGCCGACGGTGTGGTCCACCAACTCGTCCACGCTGTCCGGCCGGATGTATAGGGCCGGCACCGGCGGGGCGATGATGGCGCCCATCTCGGCCAGGGCCGTCAGGCTGCGCAGATGGCCCAGGTGCAGCGGCGTCTCGCGCACCATCAGCACCAGGCGCCGCCGTTCCTTCAGCACCACGTCCGCCGCCCGCGTCAGCAGGCTGGAGGTCACGCCGGTGGCGATCTCGCTCATGGTGCGGATGGAGCAGGGCGCGATGACCATGCCCAGGGTACGGAAGCTGCCGCTGGAGATGGCGGCGCCCACGTCGGCGACGGCATGGTTGACGTCGGCCAGGGCCCGCACCTCGGCGGGCTTCAAATCCGTCTCATGCGCCAGCGTCATCTCCGCCGACCGGCTCATCACCAGGTGGGTTTCGATGGGTAGGGGGCGCAGGGTTTCCAGCAGGCGCACGCCGTATCGCACGCCGGAGGCGCCGCTGATGCCGACGATGAGGCGGGAGGGGGCGTTGGTCATGATGCTGCGATGTAGCGCCGCGCCGCCGCCGCCGTCCACCGGAATTGTTTTTGGATGAAACGGCGCCGCGCGGTACGAACCCACCATTATTTCCCGATCGCGAAGGGTCATGTCACGACAGCGGTCTAAAAGCGGCGCCGTCGTGGACCTATGTTCATGGGCGTGCCGTTAACCATGGCCTTTCAAGCCATCCCCAGAAGGAACGGGTTCGACCATGACCACCACTCCCGATCTTTTCGCGCCCGCCCATATTGGCGCCATCCCCGTCGCCAACCGCATCGCCATGGCGCCCCTGACGCGTGCCCGCGCCGGCATGGACGGGGTACACACCCCCCTGGCCGTGGACTATTACCGCCAGCGCGCCACCGCCGGCTTGATCATCACCGAGGCCACCAACATCTCGCGCCAGGGGCGCGGCTACGCCTACACCCCCGGCATCTACACGCCGGAGCATGTGACGGCGTGGAAGGCGGTGACGGACGCCGTGCACCAGGCCGGCGGCCACATCGTGCTGCAGCTGTGGCACGTGGGCCGCATCTCCCACACCAGCCTGCAGGAGGGCGGGGCCGCCCCGGTGGCGCCCAGCGCCCTGCAAGCTGGCGGTGAGACCTATGTCGAAGGCGGCTTCGCCCAGCCCTCCCCGCCCCGCGCGCTGGAGACGGCGGAGATCGCCGGCATCATCGACGACTACCGCAATGCCGCCCGCAACGCCAAGGCCGCCGGCTTCGACGGGGTGGAGGTGCATTCCGCCAACAACTACCTGCTGGAGCAGTTCATCCGCGACAGCACCAACCATCGCACCGACCGCTACGGCGGCGGCGTGGAGAACCGCACCCGCCTGACGGTGGAGGTGGCCCAGGCGGTGGCCGAGATCTGGGGATCGGACCGCGTGGGCGTGCGCCTGTCGCCCATCACCCAGGCGGCGGGGAACACGCCGCTGGACAGCGACCCCAACGGCACCTACGGCTTCCTGGCCGAGCGGCTGGGTGAACTGAACCTGGCCTACCTGCACTGCGTGGAAGGCCAGACGCGCGGCCCCAATGGCGCCCAGAACTTCGACTTCCAGGCCCTGCGCCGGAAGTTCGGTGGCGGCTACATCGCCAACAACGGCTATGACCGCGACCTGGCGGCCCGCACCATCGCCGAGGGTCGCGCCGACATGGTGGCCTTCGGCCGCCCCTTCATCGCCAACCCCGACCTGGTGCACCGGCTGAAGACCGGCGCGCCGTTGGCCCAGGCCCCGCAGGAGGCCTTCTACGGCGGCGGCGCCAAGGGCTACACCGACTGGCCCAGCGCGGCTTGACGCCGCTTGCCTCAAACGCCGGCGGGCCATCCGGCATGACACCTCATGCCGGTGGGCTTGCCGTGGTACCATTGCCCCAGAACAAAAAGGGCGGCCTCTCGCGGGGCCGCCCTTTTGCTGTATGCGGGATGAGATCAGAGGATCAGTCCTCGATCTCCTCCTCGCGGTCCTCGTCCTCAAGGGCCGCCTGCTCGGCGGCCAGGGCGCGGTCCTCGGCCGTTTCCAGCAGGGTGGTCGTTTCCAGCTCCGGCTCCGGCAGGCCGCGGCGGGCGCGGGACAGGGCGGCCTCCAGCTCACGCTGGCTGCACAGGCCCAGCAGCACGGGGCTGCGCGGCTTGATGTTGCTGGTGTTCCAGTGGGTCTTGTCGCGTACCGCGGCGATGGTCGGCTTGGTGGTGCCGATCAGGCGGGAAATGGCGGCGTCCGACAGTTCCGGATGGCTTTTCAGCAGCCAGGCGATGCCATCGGGCTTGTCGCCGCGCTTGGTCACCGGGGTGTAGCGCGGACCCTTGGAGCGCGCGATCGGCTGCGGCAGGTCGTGGATGCGAATCTGCAGCTTCAGGTCCGGGTTCTTCTCGCAGCGCTCGATCTCATCCTTGGTCAACTCGCCGTTGCCCACCGGATCGCGCCCGACCATGCCGATCGCCACCTCGCCATCGGCGATGGCCTGCACTTCCAGCGAGTGCATGCCGCAGAACTCGGCGATCTGCTCAAAGGACAGCGCGGTGTTCTCAACCAACCAGACCGCGGTCGCCTTCGGCATCAAGGGCAGTGCCATGCTTCCTCCTAACCCGTGGCGGAACGTCCCGCCAACACGCATCAAAACCCGTGAACAAGGTCGCGAAAAGCAATATCCGCCCGTCGCGCGGGCTGAAGGCCCCACGCAGCCGGACGGAAAACTGTGACGCGTACATGAGCTATATAGAGGCACGCGACGGGCGAGGCCACGCCTTTTTATGGGCGCGCCTCCCCTTGCCGTAGAGTTTTCCAGACTTAAACAGTCAGAACAATTTTGCCGACATGGCTGCTGCTTTCCATCAGCGCGTGCGCCGCCGCCGCCTCTTCCAAGGGGAAGGTCTTGAAGATGACCGGACGGACCTCTCCTCGCGCCAGCAGCGGCCACACCTTTTCCGCCAAGCTGGCGGCGATGGCGGCCTTCTCCTCCGCCGAACGCGGGCGCAGCGTCGATCCGGTCAGGACCAGGCGCTTGGTCATCACCGGCGCGATGTTCAGCGTCACCTTGGCCCCGCGCAGGAAGGCGATGGTGACGTGGCGGCCCTGGTCGGCCAGGGCGTCGATGTTGCGCGGCACATAATCGCCGCCCACCATGTCCAGGATGACGTCCACCCCCCGGCCGCCCGTCGCCTCCTTCACCACGGCGACGAAATCCTCCGCCTTGTAGTCGATGCCGCGATCGGCGCCGATGTCCTCACAGGCCTTGGCCTTGTCCGGCCCACCGGCGGTGGCGAAGACGCGGGCGCCGAAGGCCTTGGCCAGTTGGATGGCCGTGGTGCCGATGCCGCTGGTGCCGCCGTGGACCAGGAAGCTCTCCCCCGCCGCCAGCCGGCCGCGATCGAAGACATTGGTCCAGACGGTGAAGAAGGTTTCCGGCAGGGCGGCCGCCTCCACCATGCTGAAGCCTTCGGGCACGGGCAGGCACTGGCCGGCCGGCGCCACGGCATGGTCGGCATAACCGCCACCGTTGACCAAGGCGCAGACGGCGTCGCCCACGGTCCAGCCCGTCACCCCCTCGCCCAGCGCGGCGACGGTGCCCGCCACCTCCAGCCCCGGCAGGTCGGACGCGCCGGGCGGCGGCGGGTAGCTGCCGGCGCGCTGCAGGCAATCCGGCCGGTTGACGCCGGCGGCGGCCACACGGATCAGGATCTGGCCCGGGCCCGGCTGCGGCGTCGGCCGCTCGATGGGCTTCAAAACCTCGGGACCGCCGGGTTGGGTGATGGCGATGGCGCGCATGGCTGCAGGATCTCCGCGACTACGTCCGGCGGGGGATGGTCCCCTCGCCGCTTGGGGTCTTGCACCATGTAGGCCCCCGGCGGCACAGTGACAACCGACACGCCGGAGGGTCGGCCCTCCGCAGGAAAGGCAGCCGCCCCATGGACACCGACGACATCGCCCCGCCGCCGAGCCGCCCCAGCAGCTTCCTGGACATCGCCCGCCTGTCGGTGGGGGAACTGCGCGAATACCGCAACAGCCTGGAAGCGGAGATCGCGCGGGTGGACGACGCCATCAAGGCCAAGCAGGCCTCGCTGAACGCCGCCGCCGCGTTTTTCAAAAGCTAGACGGGCCCTAAACCGGTACAGCCTCGAAGGTCGCCGTGTCCAGGGTGAAGGTGCCATCGGCCTCGATGGCGAAATGCCCCGTGACGGCGTCCGCCATGCGCCCCTGCAGGGACCGGATGGCCGCCACATGGCTGTCCGGCGGGCTCATGCGCGCGACCCAGCTGGCGAACTCCAGGCGCAGGCGCCGCTGCGTCACGCTGGTGATACGGAAGCCCGCCCCCACCAGTGCTGTCCGCCATTCCGCCACCGAGTAATTGCGGACATGCGACGGGTCGCGCAGCAGCTCGATGCTTTGCAGGAAGGTGTCCAGCAGCGGCTGGCCCGGCGTCACCACATCCATGAAGACGGCGACGCCGCCCGGCTTCACCACCCGCCGCGCCTCCCTCAGGCCCGCCGGCAAGTCCGGCCAGTGGTGGGCGCTGTAGCGGCTGACCACGGCGCAGAAGTCGGCGTCATCGGCCGGCACGGCATCGGCACGGCCCACCCGCGTCTCGATATTGGCCAGGCCCCGCCGTCCGGCCTCCGCCGCCACGGCGGCCAGCATGTCGGACGATAGGTCGCAGGCGACCACCTGGCCCACATGCGGCGCCACGGTGAAGGCGACGTGTCCGCCGCCACAGCCCAAGTCCAGGACCGTCTTGTAGCCCTTGCCCACCACCAGGTCGGCCAGCTGCCGCAAATCCTCCCCCTGGGCGTGGACGGCGCTGGCGACATAGGCGGCGGCCTGCGGCCCGAATTGGCCGGCCACCAGCGATTCCTGGTCGCGGCCCCCAACCGTTTGAGGTGCGTGCTGGGTGATCATTCCCTACTCCGTTTCTTGGTCAAGACTGCCCCCGGTTCGGCGGGGCGGAACGGCAGGATGACAGCGCCTTAAACTGGTACCAGATCCGGGTTTATACTGGTATCAGCCGCTACCACCTTACTTTAAGGCCCACGCCCATGGACATCCTGGACACCTCGAAACGGCGCGAGTTGGGGGAGTTTGTGCGGGCGCAAAGGGAGCGGCTGTCGCCGGCGGCCCTGGGCCTGGCGCCCGGCCCCCGCCGCCGCACGCCGGGCCTGCGGCGGGAGGAGCTGGCGCAGCTGAGCGGGGTCAGCGTCACTTGGTACACCTGGATCGAGCAGGGCCGCGATGTCTCCATCTCCCCCGGCGCCCTGGCCCGCCTGGCGGTAGCCCTGCGCCTGTCGGCGGCGGAACGCGCCTATCTGTTCGACCTGGCGGGCAAGCGCGACCCGGACGGGGCCGCCACCGGGGATGACGCGCCGGTGCCGGCGGCGCTGGACGCCCTGGTGCGGGGCATCACCCACCCCGCTTATCTGCTGGGCCGAACCTGGAACGCCCTGGCCTGGAACGCCGCCGCCGCGCGCCTGTTCACCGGCTGGCTGACCCCGCCGGACCAGGGGAACGACCGCAACCAGCTGCGCTATCTGTTCCTGAACCCCGCCGCCCAGGCCCTGATCCCCGATTGGACGGAGCGGGCGCGGCGGGTGGTGGCGGAGTTTCGGGTGGATTACAGCCACCACCTGAATGATCCCGGAATGCGGGCGCTGGTGGCGGACCTCAACCAGCGCAGCCCCCTGTTCGCCGACCTCTGGCACGCCCACGCCGTCACCGCCCGGGCCGGTGGCGAGCGCGCCTTCCACCACCCGGCCGACGGCCCCCTGCGTTATGAGCAACTGACCTTCACCCTGGCGGGACAGGCGGATGTGAAGCTGGTGACGTTGGTGCCCACGGGGGTGCCCACGGGGGTGCCGGCCGGCTGATCAGGCCGGGACTCGCGCCTTCACCCACAAGAGCGCCGCGACGCGCAGCGCGCTGGACAGGTTGCCGTCGCGGTTGCCGTCGATCTCCTCCACCAGGGCATTGATCGACAGCCCGCGGGCCACAGCCATGTCCTTCAGCGTTTCCCAGAACGGCTCCTCCAGCGTCACGCTGGTGGGGTGGCCGGCGATCAGGACGGAACGCTTGCGCAAGGTCATGCGGTGGCTCGCTGATGCTCGGTCACGGCGTCGACCACGGCCCGGGTGAGGAAGGCCAGGTCGTCGGCGTCCATGGTGTAGGACGGGGTAAGGTAGACGATGCGGCCGAAGGGCCGGACCCAGACGCCCCGGTCGATCAAGCGCCGCTTCAGGCCGTTCATGTCGGCGATGCGCTCCAGCTCCACCACGCCGATGGCGCCCAGGGTACGCACGTCCGTCACGCCGGGCAGGTCGCGGCAGGGCTCCAGGCCCGCCGCCAGGCCCTGCGAGATCGCGGCCACCTGGGCCAGCCGGGGCTCGCTCTCGAACAGGTCGAGGGAGGCGTTGGCGGCGGCGCAGGCCAGGGGGTTGGCCATGTAGGTGGGGCCGTGCATCAGCGCCGCCTGGGCGTTGTCCGACCAGAAGGCCTGGAACACACGGTCGCTGGCCACGGTGGCGGCCAGGGCCATGGTGCCGCCGGTCAGGGCCTTGGACAGGGTGATGATGTCCGGCACCACCCCGGCGGCCTGGCACGCGACCATTGTGCCGGTGCGGCCGAAGCCGGTGAAGATCTCATCGAAGATCAGCAGCAAGCCGTGGCGGTCGGCGGCGGCGCGCAAGGTGCGCAGCACCTGGGCGTCATGGAACAGCATGCCCCCCGCCCCCTGCACCAGCGGTTCCACCAGGATGGCGGACAGGGTGTGGGCATGCTGGGCCAGGTCGCGCTCAAACCGCGCCGTGGATTCCTCATCCACCGGCAGGTCCAGGATAAGGTGTTCGGGCAGCAATCCTGAGAACAGGCTGTGCATGCCCTCCTCCGGGTCGCACACCGCCATGGTGGCGATGGTGTCGCCGTGATAGCCGCCACGGAAAGCCGCCAGCTTGGTGCGGCCGGGCACGCCCCGGTTCAGCCAATATTGCGTCGCCATCTTCATGGCGATCTCGACGGAGACGGAACCGCTGTCGCAGAAGAACACGCGGTTCAGGTCGCCGGGCAGCAGCGCGGCCAAGCGCGTGGCCAGGGTATAGGCGGGCTCATGCGCCAGGCCGCCGAACATGACGTGCGGCATGCGCGCCAGCTGTTCAGCCACCTTTTCGCGGATGTGGGGGTGGTTGTAGCCGTGGCAGGCCGTCCACCAGCTGGCCACCCCATCCACCAAGCGCCGGCCATCGGCCAGGGTCAGGCGCACCCCCTCCGTCGCCACCACGGGCAGGGGCGGCAGCGCCGTCTTCATCTGGGTATAGGGCAGCCAGATATGCCGTCCGCCCTTCTGAAACCAATCGTTCCGACCCTCATTCCGGACGGGAAACGATTCAGGATTAGCCATGATCAGTGGCCGCACGCCCCGGAGCAGCCATCCTCAGCGTGGTGGGCATGGTCCTCATCGGTGCCGCCCTCTTCCACAATGTCCATGGTGGTCATGCCCAGGCGGGCCAGCAGCCGCTTGTCATGGTCCGCCAACGGGTTGGCGGTGGTCAGCAGCTTGGGCCCATAGAAGATGGAATTGGCGCCGGCCAGGAAGCACAGGGCCTGGGTCTCATCGCTCATGCCCTCGCGGCCGGCCGACAGGCGGACCATGGAGGCCGGCATGGTGATGCGGGCCACGGCGATGGTGCGCACGAAATCGATCGCATCCAACGCGTCCTTGCCGCCCAAAGGGGTGCCGTCCACCTTCATCAGCATGTTGATCGGCACGCTTTCGGGATGCTGCGGCAGGGTGGCCAGCGTGTGGATCATGCCCACGCGGTCGGTCAGATCCTCCCCCATGCCGACGATGCCGCCGCAGCAGACGTTGATGCCGGCCTCACGCACGTTGGCCAGGGTGTCCAGCCGATCCTGGTAGGTGCGGGTGGTGATGACGTTGCCGTAATACTCGGGCGAGGTGTCGATGTTGTGGTTGTAATAGTCCAGGCCCGCTTCCTTCAGCCGCAGGGCCTGGCCGGCGTTCAGCATGCCCAGCGTGACGCAGGATTCCATGCCCAGCGCCTTCACACCCTCAACCATGGCGCAGACCGATTCCAGATCCTGGTCCTTGGGGCTGCGCCAGGCGGCCCCCATGCAGAAGCGGGTGGCGCCAGCGTCCTTGGCGGCCTTGGCCTCGGCCAGCACCTTCCGCACCTCCATAAGCTTGGACGCCTTCAGGCCCGTCTCATGGTGCGCGCTCTGCGAGCAATAGCCGCAGTCCTCCGGGCAGCCACCGGTCTTGATGGACAGCAGGGTGGAGATCTGGACCTGGGTGGGGTCGAAGCGGCGGCGATGCACGGCGGCGGCCCGGAACACCAGCTCGGTGAAGGGCAGGTCGAACAGCGCCTGGATCTCGGCGCGCGTCCAGTCGGTGCGCACGTCGTCGCTATCCAAAACCGGGGCGAAGGCGGCGGGGCGGCTGATGTCGATGGCGGTCACGGGTGCGTTTCCTTGGGGAATACCGGGGGGAATACCGGGGCCGGGCCGAAGCTCCAGGCCAGCCCGCACCTAACGGCAGCGGCGGGGACCGGTCAAGAAAAACTGGACCCCACGCCGATGGCTTTGGGCCGCAACCCAGGCGCCGCACTTTCGCACGCGTATCGCGGACTCTTGCGGCTAAGCTCCGGCCGACCTTCTCAATCAATGGCCCGCCCATGCAGTCCCTGACCGAATTCGCCGAGGCCAAGCTGGCCGAGATGGACGCCGCCTCGCTGCGCCGCCGACTGGTGGAGAGCGACCGGGACGGCGACGGCGGCCTTTGGATCACGCGCGGCGGCCGGCGCCTGCTGTCCTTTTCCTGCAACGATTACCTGAACCTGGCCCACGACCCTCGGGTGAAGGCGGCGGCCGTGGCGGCGGTGGAGCGGTACGGCGTGGGGGCTGCCGCCTCACGCTTGGTGACCGGCAACCACCCGCTCTATACCGTGCTGGAGCAGAAGCTGGCGGCCCTGAAGGGGACGGAGGCGGCCTGCGTCTTCGGCTCCGGCTATCTGGCCAACGCCGGCATCATTCCCACCTTCGTGGGGCCTAAGGATCTGGTGGTGGTGGATGAGTTGGCGCACGCCTGCATCTGGGCGGGCGCCAAGCTGTCCGGCGCCACCCTGCGCGTCTTCCGCCATAACGACGTGGACCATGCCGCCCAGGTGCTGGCCACCTACCGGCCCCGCCACGGCCGCGCCCTGCTGGTGACGGACGGCGTCTTTTCCATGGACGGGGATCTCGCCCCCCTGCCCGCCCTGGCCAGCCTGTGCGAGCGGCACGACACCTGGCTGATGACCGACGATGCCCACGGTATCGGCGTGCTGGCCCAGGGCCGGGGTTCCAGCTTCGCCTTTGGCGACAAGCCGCTGGTACCGCTGCAGATGGGCACCTTGAGCAAGGCGGTGGGCGGCTATGGCGGCTATCTCTGCGCGTCCCAGGCGGTCATCGACCTGGTGAAGACCCGCGCCCGCACGCTGATCTATTCCACCGGCCTGCCCCCCGCCACGGTGGCGGGCGCCATCGCGGCGCTGGACATCATCCAGGGTGACCCCGGCCTGTGCGCCCTGCCCGTGGCCAAGGCCCGGCGGTTCACCACCCTGTTGAACCTGCCCGCCGCCGAAAGCCCCATCGTGCCCATCGTGCTGGGCGGCGCCGAAGTGACCTTGCGGGCCCAGCGCCTGCTGGAGGAGGAGGGCCTGCTGGTCACCGCCATCCGCCCGCCCACCGTGCCGGACGGCACCGCCCGCCTGCGCGTCACCTTCACCGCCCGCACGCCGGATACGGAGATCGAGCGCCTGGCCGGCCTGATCCGCGACCGCATCCTGCCGCTTCAATGTGTCGAGAACCTCGAATGACCGTCCCCGCCTTCTTCGTCACCGCCACCGGCACCGACATCGGCAAGACCTTCGTGACATCCGGCCTGGTGCGCCGCCTGCGCGCCAAGGGCATCGCCGCCGCCGCCCTTAAACCGGTGGTCAGCGGCATCGATGTGGAGGACGCCGCCAGCCTGGCGGCCAGCGACCCCGCCCAGCTGCTGGCCGCCATGGGCCGCCCGGTAACACCCGCCGAGGTGGCACGCGTCAGCCCGCACCGCTACGCCGCCCCCCTGTCGCCCGACATGGCGGCGGCGCGCGAGGGCCGTCCCCTGGATGTGGACGGCATGATCGAATGGTGCCGGGAAAAGGCGGCCTTCGCCGCCGCCCCGCTGTTCGTGGAGGGCGTGGGCGGCGCCATGGTGCCGCTGGACGACAGCCGCACGGTGCTGGACTGGATGGTGGCGCTGGACCTGCCCCTCCTCTTGGTCACCGGCAGCTATCTCGGCACCCTCAGCCACACGCTGACCGCCCTGGACGTGCTGGCCCGCCGGGGCCTGAAAGTCGCCGCCATCGCCGTCAGCGCCACCCCCGGCGCCACCGTGCCCATGGCCGAAACCCTGGCCACCCTGACCCGCTTCGCCCCCGGCATCCCGCTGGCGGCGGTGCCGAGGGTGGACCGGGTGGAAGAGGCGGACGCAGCGTTCGACGCGCTGCTGGCGACGTTGGGGCTGTGAGGATCAGGCGCTCTTGCGCCCCGCGTCCCGCAAGGTCAGGGAAGATATATAGCCGGACCGGGTTTCCCCCGCCGCCTTGGCCAAGTTGTCCAGGCGGCGCAGGATGCGGCGCGGCAAGGTGATGTTCACCCGTTCCACCTTGTCATCCAACAGGGCGGGATCGACCTCGATCATGGCGAATATCCAGCCGGCATAGTCGGGGTTGGCCCGTAGCGCCTCCAGGGGAGAGGCGGATGGAACAGCCCCCCCCTCATCCAGCGTGGCGTCCAGCCAGGCGGCGGCCGCTTCCGCCGCTGCCTCCAGCGCCTCATCCAGAGTATCGCCAGCGGAGAAACAGCCGGGCAGATCGGGAACGACCACGCCATAGGCGGTGGCCTCATCACCCGGCTCGATCACTACGGGATACCGCATCCTGTCCTCCGACGTTGGGCGTCACAGCACCGCTTGCTTGCGGATGGCGGCGACCAAGCCCATGCCCAAATCCTTCTTGGGGTGCGGCACCACAACAGTGCCCGGGCGGTGCGGGTATTTGAAAATGTGATGCGATCCCCGCACCCGATCCAATACCCAACCCGCCGCTTGCAACTCCCGAATGAGGTCGGCGCTTCTTATGTGTATGATACACACCGACTGGAAGGTGGGACAGGGAAAACGCCGAAGCGGATTAAACCTCAGCTCAGCGCCGTCTCCGCCCTGATCTCACGGATCAGGTTTTCCATGCGGCGCAGCAGGGCTTCGGCCACCTTGAGCGGCACAACCACCACATCATCCTCGGCATCGAAACCGCCCTGGCGGCGGATGACGATCTCATCCCGGGGGTTGGCGTAGACCGCCACGGCGGTGGCCATGTCGGCCACGATGCTTCCCTGGTCCAGATGCCCCCATTGAAACGCGCCGGCCATATCGTCCTCCATCGCTGACAATGCGAAAGAACAAACTGGGAACAATCAAGGCACAGAACAGGAATTCTAGCAAGGGGAATTTGCTATTCAGTCCCAGAGGCCGGCTTCGCGATACGCAGCGCCGCCCCATCCGGGCGGGCGATCTCAATAATCGTCTCAACACGCACCTGGCGACGGTCGAGGTCCCGCATATCCTTGGTCAACTCGGGAACCGCCGTGCTTACCGAGACGACCTTGCTGTTCAATTCGATGGTCGTCTTGAGACCGTTCAAAATATCCTTGAGCGTGCTCATGCGCGGGTCTCAGCGCGTAACTGTTGGCGAGTCAATTCAATGTCCGCCAACGCCTTGTCCAGGGCCGCCGACGCATCCCGATTGCTGCGATCCAATTCCGCCGCCAGCGCCGCCAACTGGGTGAGCAATGTCGCTTCCTCAGGATCGAACGCGTCAACCGACCGCCGCACGAACTCCCCCACCGACACGCCCACCTTGCGAGCCTTAGCCTCCAGGTTGGCTTTCTCAGGCGGCGTCATGAGTGTGGTGACTCTTTCCGTCGCCAGTTCCTGCCCGCTCACAGCATGGATCACCTCATTATCATAACCTGCACATGATAATGAGGTGATCATCTTCCTCCGCAAGCGCGCTCAACTGGGGTGGATCATGTCCTCCGGCCTCACCCAGGCGTCGAACTCCGCCTCGGTCAGGAAGCCCAGGACCAGGCCGGCGGCCTTCAGGGTGGTGCCTTCGGCATGGGCCTTCTTGGCGATCTTGGCGGCCTTGTCATAGCCGATGTGCGGGTTCAGGGCCGTCACCAGCATGAGGCTTTCGTGCAGCGACTTGGCGATGCGGTCCTCGTTCGCCGTGATGCCCACCACGCAATTGTCGGTAAAGCTGACGGCGGCGTCCGCCAGCAGGCGGATGGATTGGGCGACGTTGTAGATGATGACGGGCTTGAAGACGTTCAGCTCGAAATGGCCGGTGGCGCCGGCGATGGTGACGGTGGTGTGGTTGCCCATCACCTGGGCGCACACCATGGTCATGGCCTCGGACTGCGTCGGGTTGACCTTGCCGGGCATGATGGAACTGCCGGGCTCGTTCTCCGGCAGGCTCAGCTCCCCGATGCCGCAGCGGGGGCCGGAGCCCAGCAGGCGGATGTCGTTGGCCACCTTCATGAGCGAGGCCGCCAGGGTGTTCAGGACGCCCGACACCTCCACCAGGCTGTCATGGGTCGCCAGCGCCTCGAACTTGTTGGGCGCGGTGACGAAGGGCAGGCCGGTCAGGTCCGCCACCTCGGCCGCGAAGGCGACATCGAAGCCCTTCTTGGCGTTCAGGCCCGTGCCCACCGCCGTGCCGCCCTGGGCCAGGCGCAGCAGCGCCGGCAGCGCCGCCTTCACCCGCTCCACCCCATAGGCCAGCTGCTGGGCGTAGCCGGAGAATTCCTGGCCCAGGGTCAGGGGTGTCGCGTCCTGCAGGTGGGTGCGGCCGATCTTGACGATGCCCTTGAACGCGTCGGCCTTGGCGGCCAGGGCGTCGCGCAGATGCTCCAGCGCCGGCACCAGGGTGCGGTGCAGTTCCACCGCCGCCGCGATGTGCATGGCGGTGGGGAAGCTGTCGTTGGACGACTGGCCCCGGTTCACATGGTCGTTGGGGTGCACCGGCTTCTTGGATCCCATCTCCCCACCCAGCAATTCGATGGCGCGGTTGGAGATGACCTCGTTGGCGTTCATGTTGGTCTGGGTGCCGGAACCGGTCTGCCACACCACCAGGGGGAAGTGGTCGTCCAGCTTGCCGGCCGCCACCTCCGCCGCCGCCTGGATGATGGCGCGGCCCAGCGCCTCGTCCAGCTCACCCAGCTTCACGTTGGCCTGGGCCGCCGCCTGCTTCTGGATGCCCAGGGCGTGGACCAGGGCCGGCGGCATGCGCTCCCCCCCGATCTTGAAGTTGCCCAGGGACCGCTGGGTCTGGGCGCCCCAGTAGCGGTCGGACGGTACCTCCAACGGGCCGAAGCTGTCGGTTTCGGTACGGGTTGCGCTCATGGGAATGCTCTCCAGGCTGTGTGGGGCGGAGTTTACCCAAGTCCCCTCGGGACCCGCCATGTCAGCGCTTGTCGAGGATGTTGCCTATGGCGCCAAACACACCCCCCTCTTCCCGGGTTCCCACCAGGGAGGAGGCCAACATGCGGCCGGCCAGGCGGGAGAAGGGCAGGCTTTGCAGCCACACCTTGCCGGGGCCGCGCAGCCGGGCGAAGAACAGGCCCTCGCCGCCGAACAGCATGGACTTGATGCCGCCCACCTGCTCCACATCGAAATCGATGTCGGCGGTCATGGCGGCCAGGCAGCCCGTGTCCACGTGGATGACCTCCCCCGGCTGCAGTGTGCGTTCCACCAGCGTGCCGCCCATGTGGATGAAGACGATGCCGTCGCCTTCCAGCTTCTGCATGATGAAGCCATCGCCGCCGAACAGCCCGGTCAGGATGCGGCGCTGGAAATAGATGCCGATGGCGACGCCGCGCGCCGCCGCCAGGAAGCTGTCCTTGTGGCAGATCAGGCGCCCGCCGTAGTCGGCCAGCTTAAGGGCGGAAATGGTGCCGGGATAGGGCGCGGAAAAGGCCACCGTGCCCGGGCCGCCACCGCGCTGGGTGAAGACGGTGGTGAACAGGGTGGAGCCGGAGAGCACGCGCTTGCCCGCCCCCCACAGCTGGTCCAGCACGCTGCCGCCGTCGCGGCTGGAACCGTCACCGAAGATGGTGTTCATGTCCACGCTGGCGTCCTTGTACAGCAGGGCGCCCGCCTCGGCGATGGCGCTCTCGCCGGGTGCCAGGCTCACCGCCACATACTGCATCTCATGGCCATGGATGGTGTAGTCCAGGGCGCTGGCCGGGCCGGGCGGCGGCGGGGTGAACGGGTTGCCACCGCCGGCGAAGGCGCCCCAGATGCCGCCGCCCGGCGGGGGCGGTGGCGGCGGGGACGAGGCGGTGCCGCCATACAGCTCCGCCACCTGGCCCACGGGCAGCCAGTCGGTGAAGCCCTCCCGCCAGCAATGGGCGCCCGGATTGGCGCGGGCGAAGTTGCGCGCTGCCGCGTCATCCAGCGGGCCCGCCTGCTGCTGACCGTTGTGGAAGAACCATTCCGTCATGGCAACGCACCCCTTCTCTGTTCAACCGGGCCGTTCGTGTCCCCCGCGGACCGGCCCTTGGTATCGCCCCCTTTTACCAAGATGGTGCCGCCCTCACCAGCGCTGGCCCCATTCCCGCCCGGCCATCTGGCCCCTTTGCCGCGGGGTCGCGCCATGACGGCGCCTTGGGGAATATTCCCCCGGCCAGGGCGTCTTTCCAATAGGGCCGGCCTGTGCCGGTCCTTCCCTGCTGAAGGACGCGCATCATGATCACGGTCGGTTCGGGGCATTGGCGGGAATGGATGGGGCAGCTATGGTGCGGCCCGGCCCCCCGCTTCCGGTGGGGCCGGCTGTGGCCGAGGCTGAAAGCGATGAGCATCTGGGGCAAGGTGGTGGGGGGTGTCGCGGGCTTCGCCGTGGGCGGTCCCTTGGGCGCACTGCTGGGCGTGGCCGCCGGCCATGCCGCCGATGCCTGGGCGTCGCAGCCGCCGGCACCCCCGGGTCCGGACGGCCAGCCCGATCAGACCCGCAGCATGGCCTTCACCATCGGCGTCATCGTCCTGGGCGCCAAGATGGCCAAGGCCGACGGCGTGGTGGACCGGGCGGAAATCGACGCCTTCAAGCGCGTGTTCCAAATCCCGGCGGAGGAAGCGCGGAATGTCGGCCGCATCTTCGACCTGGCCAAGCGCGACAGCGCCGGGTTCGAACCTTACGCCCGCCAGCTGGCCGGCATGTTCCGGGACCGGCCGACAGTGCTGGAGGATTTGCTGGGCTGCCTGTTCCACATCGCCACCGCCGATGGCAGCCTGCACCCGGCGGAGCTGACCTTCCTGGCCGGCGTCGCCCGCATCTTCGGCATTTCCGAAGCGACATTCGAGGGCATCCGCCGCATCCACGGTGGCGCCGCCTGCGGGTATGAGGATCCGTTGGATGATCCCTATGCCGTGCTGGGCGTGCCCCGTACCGCCAGCGATGCGGAAATCAAGCTGGCCTGGCGCCAGGCCTTGCGCGACAACCATCCGGACACCGTCATGGCCCAGGGCCTGCCGGCGGAGTTCGTGGACGTCGCCACCCAGAAGACGGCCGCGCTGAACGCCGCCTATGACAAGATTCAGAGCCAGCGGGCCGGTGCGCCCGCCGGTCCGCACCAGTAACCCGTACCCCAGAGCTTATCGCTTCCATGGCCCCCACCCCGCCCATCGTCGCCCTGAAGAACGCCCACATCACCCTGGGCGCCACCATCCTGTTCGAGGGCGTGGACGTCGCCATCGGCCGGGGGGACAAGATCGCCCTGGTCGGCCGCAACGGCAGCGGCAAGTCCACCTTGCTGAAGGCCCTGGCCGGCGTCGTCGACCTGGACAAGGGCGAACGCTACATCCAGCCGGGTGCCCGCATCGGCTACCTGCATCAGGAACCGGACTTCAGCGGCCACGCCACGGTGGCGGACTTCGTCAGCGCCGGCCTGGTCGAGGACGCGCCCTATCGCGTGCAGGCGGTGCTGGATGAGCTGACCCTGCCCGGCGACCGCGCGGCCGCCACCCTGTCGGGCGGCGAGGCGCGCCGCGCCGCCATCGCCCAGGCCCTGGTCAGCGACCCCGATGTCCTGCTGATGGACGAGCCGACCAACCACCTGGACCTGCCCACCATCGAGTATCTGGAAAAGGCGCTGCAGGCCTTCCGCGGCGGGCTGCTGCTGATCAGCCACGACCGCGCCTTCCTGAACAATCTGGCGCGCAAGACGATGTGGCTGGACCGGGGCACCATGCGCGAAACCGAGCGCCCCTTCGCCGAGTTTGAAGCCTGGCGGGACGAGGTGTTCGCGGCCGAGGACCTGGCCTACGCCAAGCTGGACCGCAAGATCGCGGTGGAGATGAAGTGGCTGCGCGAGGGTATCAGCGCCCGGCGCACCCGCAACATGGGCCGCGTCCGGGCCCTGCACGGCCTGCGCAAGGAGCGGGCGGACCGCAACCGCCAGGGCCAGGTGAAGCTGGCGGTGTCGGACGCCGAGAACTCCGGCCGGCTGGTGATCGAGGCGACCAACGTCGCCAAGAGCTTCCAGGATGCGGAAGGCAACACCCGAATCATCGCCCGCGACTTCTCCACCCGCATCCTGCGCGGCGATCGGGTAGGCCTGATCGGCCCCAACGGCGCGGGCAAGACCACCATCCTGAAGATGCTGATGGGGGAACTGGCGCCCGACAGCGGCACCATCCGTCTCGGCACCAACCTGGAAACGGTGGTGTTCGACCAGCGCCGGGCGCAGCTGGACCCCAACCAGACCATCCGCCAGGTGCTGCTGCCCTTCGGCGGCGACAGCGTGGTGGTGGGCGGCACGCCGCGCCACGTCGCCTCCTACATGCGGGACTTCCTGTTCGACGGCGGCATGCTGGAACAGCCGACCCGGGCGCTTTCGGGGGGCGAGCGCAACCGCCTGCTGCTGGCCAAGCTGTTCGCCCAGCCCAGCAACCTGATGGTGCTGGACGAACCGACCAACGACCTGGACATGGACACGCTGGACCTGCTGGAAGAGGTCTTGAGCGACTATCCCGGCACCCTGCTGCTGGTCAGCCACGATCGTGACTTCCTGGACCGGCTGGTCACCTCCACCATCGCGGTCGAGGGCGACGGCGTGGTGGCGGAATATGCCGGCGGCTACAGCGACTACCTGACCCAACGCCCGGCCCGCACGCCGGTCACGGGTGGCATGTCCAAGTCGGCGGACACCCCCAGGGCGGCGGAAGCCCCGAAGGCCAAGCGTAAGCTGGGCTACAAGGAACAGCGGGAGCTGGACCAGCTGCCGGCCCTGATGGACAGGCTGGGCGATCAGGTGAAGAAGCTGGAGGCCAAGCTGACCGATGCCACCCTCTACGCCCGCGACCCGGCGGCCTTCCAGAAGGGCTCCACCGACCTGGACAAGGCCCACCAGGACCTGGCCGCCGCCGAAGAGCGCTGGCTGGAACTGGAGGCCCTGAAGGAGGAGCTGGAGAACGGCGCGTGAGGGTCTTCCTTTGCGTTGCCCGGCCAATGGCCGTACAGTGTAGGCACGGAGGATATGATGGCCCAATCCGCGACAGATGCCCCTCAGCGCCGTGCCCGCAGCGAACGGCTGGAGGCGCGCATTACCGCCGAGCAGAAAGACCTGATTGAGCGCGCGGCGGCACTGCAGGGCCGGTCGATCACCGATTTCGTCCTGGCCAGCGTGCAGGATGCCGCTCGACGCGCCATCGACGAACATCAACGCCTGGAATTGTCTGTCCGGGACAGCCAGGCCTTCGTCGAAGCGCTCAGTAAGCCGCAGCCGGTGAATGACCGGCTGCGCGATACGATTCGCCGGTATCGTGACGCCACCGGCGCCTGACGGTCGGCATGGCGGAGACCAATCCTGGACTGGAGTCGCTGCGGGTCGATGTGCTCGGTCCACAGCATGACCGACGCTTCTTCGCCAGCGGCGTGGACGCGCTGGATCGTTATTTCCAAACGCACATAGGGCAGGATGCCCGCAAGAACATCGCCGCCCCATTTGTTCTCGTCCTGCCGGACGGCACGGTTGCCGGTTACTACACCTTGTCCGCCACATCCCTGCAATTGGCGGCTCTGCCGGCGGAAACGGCCCGTAAACTGCCCCGCTATCCTCTGGTGCCGGCCACGCTGCTGGGCCGATTGGCAGTGGACAAGCGTTATCATGGCCGCGGATATGGCGGGTATCTGCTGGCGGACGCGATGCGGCGCTGTGTGCGAAGTGAAATCGCGTCGTTTGCCCTGCTCGTGGACGCCTACGACGACAACGCCCGTCGCTTTTACGAACGCATGAGTTTTCTCACCCTTCCCGACACTCTTCGAAAATTGTTTCGACCCCTGGCCGACATCGCTGCGCTCTTCCAGGAGAGCGGCGCGTGAGGCCCCTGGACATCCTGCGCGCGCTGGTCGTCGTGGCCATCTGGGGAATCAATTTCTCCGTCTCCAAGTTCGCGCTGCGCCAGTTCCATCCCGTCACCGCCATGGCCATCCGCTTCGCGCTGGTGGCATTGGTCCTGGTGCCCTGGCGCCGGCTGCCCTGGGCCCATGTGCGGCCGGTGCTGGCCTATTCCGTCGTGCTGGGGGGCCTGCACTTCCCCCTGGTGTTCAGCGGCCTGATGGGATGCAGCGCCGCCGCGGCTTCCGTCGCCATCCAGCTGCAGGTGCCCTTCGCGTCGCTGATGGCGGCGGTGTTCTTCAAGGACAGGCTGGGCTGGCGCCGGGCGGTGGGCATGGCGGCGGCCATCGCCGGCGTCGGCATCATCGCCTACCACCCCGGCGGCACAGACGATCCGGCCCATCTGGGCCTGGTGGTGCTGGCCGCCGCCGCCTTCGCCTTTTCCAGCATCCAGTTGAAATGGATGCCGCCCATGGACCCGTTCACGCTGAACGGCTACATGGCCCTGTTCGCCGTGCCGCAGTTGGTGCTGATGTCCGCCGTGCTGGAGGACGGGCAGTGGGCAGCCATCCAGAGCGCGCCGCCGGCGGCCTGGGCCTCCATCCTGTTCATGGGCCTGGTCTCCACCATCCTGGCCTATGTGCTGTGGTTCCCGCTGATGCAGCGCTACGCCGTGAACCAGACCATGCCCTTCATGCTGCTGGTTCCGGTGTTCGGCGTGGCCGGCGGGGTCATCCTGCTGGGTGAGCCCTTGTCCTGGCACCTGGCGGCGGGCACGCTGGTGACCATCGCCGGCGTGGGCGTGGTGCTGCTGCGCCGCCCCCGCCTGGTGACGGCCCGAACGGCGAGCTGAGAACCCATGGCCCTGCGTGACCGCCCTTCCCCCAACCACGGCCCCCGCCCGGAAGGAACCGCCACCGACATCCTGGTGCTGCACTATACCGGCATGCTGTCGGCCGAGGCGGCGCTGGACCGCTTGTGCGACCCGGCGGCGGAGGTCAGCGCCCATTATGTGGTGGGGGAGGACGGCACGGTCTGGCGTCTGGTGGATGAGGGTCGCCGCGCCTGGCACGCCGGCCGGGGCGCCTGGGGGGACGCCCAGGACGTCAACAACCGCTCCATCGGGGTGGAAATCGTGAACCCGGGCCACGAATACGGCTACCGCCCCTTCCCGCAAGCCCAGATGCGGGCTGTCGTCGAGCTGTGCCGGGGCATCCTGGCCCGCCACCCCATCCCGGCCGGCAACGTCATCGCCCATTCCGACATGGCGCCCGCCCGCAAGCAGGACCCGGGCGAACTGTTCGACTGGCCGGCCCTGGCCCGTGCCGGCATCGGCCTATGGCCGGACGGCGGCTTCCGGGGGCCGGGATGGGACGGCGGCGAGGCGCAGGTCGCGGCCTTGCTCGCGCGCCTGGGTTATGACCCGGCCATCGCGGCCTTCACCGAGACGCTGACCGCCTTCCAGCGCCATTGGCATCCGGAGGCGCTGAACGAGCCGGCCGGTGCGGAAACCGTGCGACGGCTGCATAGCCTGCTGGCTCAATCCGGGCGCTAACCCCCGCCATCGGCGCTTGCATCCCCCGGTCGATGCGCCTAGGGTCGCCGCCTGCCAGATGGCCGGATGGCCGCCTTCCGACAATGGCGAAAGCCGTCGGGGGGAGGAAAGTCCGGGCTCCACGGAAGAACGGTGCCAGGTAACGCCTGGCGGGGGCGACCCTAGGGAAAGTGCCACAGAAAGCAAACCGCCTGCCGCCCGCCCTTTCGGGGGACCGGGGGGCCGGCAAGGGTGAAAGGGTGCGGTAAGAGCGCACCGCGCCCCTGGCAACAGGGGCGGCACGGTAAACCCCACCGGGAGCAAGACCGAATAGGGGCGGCACGGCCGGGCAACCGGCCAAAGCATCTTCCGAGCCGCCGCCCGGGTAGGTCGCGCGAGGCGCCTGGCGACAGGCGTCCCAGATGAATGGCCATCCCACGGCCGCCGCCCCTTTCACAGGGGGACGGGCCGGAGGACAGAACCCGGCTTACAGGCCATCTGGCAGATTTGAATCCAGCAGATGGGGATTTTCCCATCCCCACCCATCGCCGCCCGCCAGGGGCGGTTCGGGCGTGGGATCGCATGGGAAAACGCGCCACAGCTCCCGTGACTCCACCGCCTTATGGGACGGCATGGGATTTTCAGCGTCGTTTGGGCGCCGCATGGGAATTCATGGGAAAGGGCGGTAAAACGACTGCCGCCGGCTACATATCGCGGCCTATGACCTTTCCCTTACCATATTTGGTGCCAGGCCCTAAACCGACGAGTACTTGGGCCTAAAGCCAGCCCCCGAATAACCAAGGTGGCTTATCCAAAAGATTTGGGCGCCGTTTCACTAACGGTTGCGCGGCCGACCCCCTTATCCACAGGATAGGTATCCCCTATCCGAAGGCTATTCGATTCGGCGGAAACCCGCGAATATATGGGGGAAGGACCTACCCGTTCGATTTAGATGCGCTGGTAAGAAGAACGTTTTCCACAACTGTGGAAAAACGCCGTGTGGACAAGCATTGAGCCAAGTCCTCCCATTGACGCCCATAAGTTCCCATGCTACCCCATATGGACCCAAAAACAGGGCGCGCAGGCCTATCCGGTCTTACCCGGACGGGCGGCGCATTCTGAAACTGGGACTGGTGCCGGATCGGGTGGGGCGCGGAGGCGCTGGAGACGCGGGGATCGATGGGCTTGTTCCTGTCCACATATGTAAACAAGGTCGACAAGAAGGGTCGGGTTTCAGTCCCGTCTTCCTTCCGCGGCGTCCTTGGTGGGCAGACGGAGCTGATCGTCTTCCGGTCCCTGCAGGCTAACGCCATCGATGCCTGCAGCGTCGATTACATGGATCGCCTGTCCGAGGCGCTGGACAACCCCAACATGCCCGACGACATGCGCGACCTGATTGAAACCACGGTGTTCGGCGGATCCGTCCGCCTGGCCGTGGACCCCGAAGGGCGCATCGTCCTGCCGGAAAACTTCCTGGCCTTCGCCGGCATCACCGAAGGTGCCGCCTTCGTGGGCCGCCGCCACACCTTCCAGATCTGGGACCCCGACGCCCTCTCCGTCCATGAGGCCGCCAGCCGCGACCGCAGCCGCGCCCAGAACATCTCGCTGTCCACCATCCTGGCCCGTACCAACTCGGTCCTGGCGGCCGGAGCCAATGGCGGGGGTGCGCAGTGAGCGAGACCGATACCCCCGGCGGACCCCAGGTCCACATCTCCGTCCTGCTGGCGGAGGTGCTGGCGGCCCTGGCTGTGCGCGACGGCGGCGTCTATGTCGATGGCACCTTCGGCGCCGGCGGCTATACCCGCGCCATTCTGGAGGCGGCGGACTGCCAGGTCATCGGCATCGACCGCGACCCGGCCGCCATCAAGCGGGCGGAACCCCTGCTGGCCCGCTTCCCCGGCCGCCTGCGCATCATCGAGGGCCGGTTCGGCGACATGGCCGAACTGCTGGCCGCCCACGGCATCGGCCCGGTGGATGGCGTAGCGCTGGACATCGGCGTCTCCTCCCCCCAGATCGACGACCCGGCGCGCGGCTTCTCCTTCCGCTTTGACGGCCCGCTGGACATGCGCATGAGCCTGAGCGGCCCCACCGCCGCCGACGTGGTCAACGATTACGCCGAGGCCGACATCGCCACCGTCCTGTGGCGCCTGGGCGAGGAGCGCCTGTCCCGCCGCGTGGCCCGCGCCATCGTGGCCGCCCGCGCCACGTCCCGAATCGAAACGACGGCGCAACTGGCGGACATCATCCGTGGTGTCGTTCCCCGCTCGAAGAAGGACGGCATCGACCCCGCCACCCGCAGCTTCCAGGCCCTGCGCCTGCACGTGAATGACGAGTTGGGGGAGCTGGACCGAGGCCTGGCCGGGGCCGAACGGGTGCTGGCGCCCGGCGGCCATCTGGCGGTCGTCTCCTTCCATTCCCTGGAAGACCGGCGGGTGAAGGATTTCCTGCGCCAGCGCAGCGGGTCGGAGGGCGCGCCGTCGCGCCACATGCCGGCCGCGCACAGCGGGCCCGCCCCCACCTTCCGTCTTCTGGGCCGCAGCGGGGTTACCCCGGGCGAACCTGAACTTCGCCACAATCCGCGCGCCCGATCCGCTCGGTTGCGCGCCGCCGAACGCACCAACGCCCCCGCTTGGCCCATGGGAGAAGCAGCATGATAGGCAAGTCCACGCTCGTCTGGCTGTGCCTCGCCACCGTCGCCAGCGGCATCCTCTATCACACCAGCTACCGCGTGCAGGAGGAGCAGGAGCACCTGGCCTCCCTCAACCGGCAGATCGCGCAGGAGCAGCAGTCCATCCAGGTGCTGCGTGCCGAATGGGCCTACCTGAACGATCCCACCCGGCTGGAGCGCCTGGCGACCGAGCATTCCACCCTGCGCCCCACCAAGGCGGAGCAGATGGTGGCCCTGGCCGCCGTGCCGATGAAGCCGGAGGCGCCCGCCCCGGTTCCCAGCGCGCCGGCGGACCAGGCGAAGCCCACCCCGGGGCCCGCCCCGGTGCCGGAGTCCACCTACGTCGCCAGTGCGGCGCCGGCCGCCCCCGTCGTGCAGGTCGCCGTCGCCCAGGCCGCCCCGGCGCCCGCGCCCAAGGCCCAGGTCGTGGCGCTGAAGGCGCCGGACGTACAGACGTCCGCCCCGGTGAAGGCCGCCGCCGGCAAGCCGGCCCCCGCCGTGAAGGCGGCGAAGCAGCCTGAGCGGGTGGACAGCATCGGCGCCCTGATGGCCAGCCTGGACGCCGCCGACAAGGCTGGCGGCAAGGTCACCCTCGCCTCCGCTTCCGGCAGCGCCGCCAAGTCCAAGGCCAAGCCCATCCTGATGGCGGAGCAGACCTTGAGCGCCAAGCTGGGGGCCGCCCGATGAGTGATGCGCCCTTTTCCCTGACCGGTTTCGACATCGCGGGCATGGAGCGCATCCAGGCCCCCAGGTCGGAAGGCAGGGTCCGCCTGAACAACCCCACCAGCCACGCCTTGGAGCAGGGCCGGTCGCGCCTTCTGGTGACGGCCGCCCTGTTCGCGTTGGTGCTGGGCGCCATCGGCGTCCGCCTGGCCGACACCATGGTGTTCAGCCGCGAGGCGGAGCCGCCGGTGGCGGAGAACGCCACCGCCCGCCCCCTGCCCGTCACACGGGCGGAGATCACCGACCGCAACGGCGTGCTGCTGGCGACCTCGCTGGCCACCGCGTCCGCCTACGCCGATCCCAAGCTGGTGATCGATGCGGAGGAGGCCGCCCGCAAGCTGGTGGCCACCCTGCCGGACCTCGACTACCGCCAGGTGCTGAAGGACCTGAAGGGCGACAAGCGCTTCGTCTGGATCAAGCGCAACCTGACGCCCCGCCAGGAATTCGAGGTCAACAAGCTGGGCATCCCCGGCGTGTTCTTCCAGCAGGAGGAGCACCGCATCTATCCGCAGGGCAGCCTGACCGCCCACCTGATCGGCCTGACCGGCATCGACAACAACGGCCTGATGGGCATCGAGCAGTCGTTCGACAAGCGCCTGCGCGAGCAGGCGGAACCCCTGCGCCTGTCCGTCGATGTGCGCCTGCAGCACATCGTGCGCAAGGAAATCACCCAGGCCATGCAGGACTTCAACGCCATCGGCGGCGCCGGCCTGATCATGGACATCAAGACCGGCGAAATCCTGTCCATGGTCAGCCTGCCGGACTTCGACCCCCAGAACCCGGGGGAGATGCACGACGAGTCGAAGTTCAACCGTGCCACCCTGGGCGTCTATGAGATGGGCTCGGTGTTCAAGATCCTGAACACCGCCATCGCCCTGGAAACCGGCACGGTGAAGCTGCACGAGACCTTCGACACCAGCCACCCGCTGAAGATCGGCCGCTTCACCATCCACGACGACGAGCCGGTCAACTACTGGATGGACGTGGTCGACATCTTCCGCAAGTCGTCCAACATCGGCTCCGCCAAGATGGCGGAGAAGTTCGGCATCGACGTGCAGCGGGAATATATGGGCCGCTTCGGCATGCTGAAGGCCCCGTCGCTGGAGATCCCCGAGGTCGGCGGCCCGCTGGTACCCAACCCCTGGCGCCCCACCACCCTGCTGACCGTCGCCTTCGGCCACGGCATCTCCGTCAGCCCCATCCAGATGTCCTCGGCCGTGGCCGCCGTGGTCGACGGCGGCATCATGCGCCCGGCCACCCTGCTGAAGCGCGACCCCAACGCCGAGATTCCCGAAACGCGGGTGATCTCGCCCCAGACCTCCGCCATCCTGCGCAAGCTCATGCGCCTGGTGGTGACCGAGGGCACGGGCAAGACGGCCTTCGGCACCGGTGACCTGAAGGCGGCGGACACGCTGGACTATCTGGTGGGCGGCAAGACCGGCACGGCTGAGAAGGTCAGCGGCAAGGGCTACGCCCACAAGTCGCTGCGCACCTCCTTCGCCGGCGCCTTCCCCATGAACGATCCGCGCTATGTGGTGTTCGTCATGGTGGATGAGCCCCATGGCAACAAGAAGAGCTTCGGCTTCGCCACCGCCGGCTGGGTCGCGGCCCCCGCGGTGCAGCGCATCGTCTGGCAGGCGGCGCCGCTGCTGGGGGTGAAGCCGGTGGTCCGCAACGATCCCGAGATTTTGCAGGCCATGGCCATCAACTAACCACCCCCCCTGAAACCCACACGACAGGGCACCGTAAGGTGGGGGTCGACCGATGCCGGGCCGCGCGCTATCAACCCGCCCCGGCATCACGTGTGAGAGGGACCCTTGCGTCTGACCGATCTGATGGCATCGCGCACCGAAATCGCCGTATCGGCGCTGGCCCTGGAACGGGACCCCGAGATCACCGGCCTGACCGCCGACAGCCGCGCGGTCAAGCCGGGTATGCTCTTTGCCGCCATGCCGGGCAGCGCCCGCGACGGGCGGGACTTCATTCCCCAGGCGGTGGCCGCCGGCGCCGTGGCCGTGCTGGCGCCCAAGGGCACCAGGCTGCCTGAAAACCTGCCTCATCCCGTCAGCCTGATCGAGGACGCCAATCCCCGGCGGCGCTTCGCCCTGCTGGCGGCCGCCTTCTACAAGCGCCAGCCCGCCACCATCGCCGCCGTCACCGGCACCAACGGCAAGACCTCCACCGCGCAGTTCACCCGCCAGCTGTGGTCGCTGCAGGGGCATCAGGCCGGCGCCATGGGCACCCTGGGCCTGATCGCCCCCGGCTTCCCGCGTGAGGACAGCCTGACCACGCCCGACCCGGTGGCCCTGCACGGCACCCTGTCGCGCCTGGCCGAGGGCGGCATCACCCACCTGGCCATGGAGGCCAGCAGCCACGGCCTGGACCAGTTCCGCCTGGACGGCGTGCTGGTCACGGTGGGCGGCTTCACCAACCTGACCCGCGACCATTTGGATTACCACGGCACCATGGAGGCCTACTTCAAGGCCAAGGCCATGCTGTTCGACCGGGTGATGCCGCGTGGTGCTACCGCCGTGGTCAACGCCGACATCCCCGAGTTTCAAGCCCTGGCCGACCTGGTGCGCGCCCGCAAGCAGACCTTGATCGGCTTCGGCGAGCAGGGGCGCGAGCTGGCGGTGAAGGCCCTGCGGCCCCTGCCCCAGGGCCAGGCCCTGACGCTGGAGGTTATGGGCACCCGCCACGACATCGTCCTGCCGCTGGTGGGCCGCTTCCAGGTGTGGAACGCCCTGTGCGCGCTGGGCATGGTCATCGGCAGCGGCGCCGAGCCGCAGGCCGCCGCCGGCCTGCTGTCGCAGCTGGACGGTGTGCGCGGCCGGCTGGAACTGGTGGCGACGCTGGACAATGGCGCCGCCGTCTATGTCGACTACGCCCACACGCCCGACGGGCTGGAAACGGTGCTGAACAGCGTGCGCCCCCATGCCCAGGGTCGCCTGTCCGTGGTCTTCGGCTGCGGCGGCGACCGCGACCGGGGCAAGCGCCCCATGATGGGTGCCATCGCCGCCCGCCTGGCCGACCGCGTCATCGTCACCGACGACAACCCGCGCACCGAGATCCCCGGCGCCATCCGCGCCGAGGTGCTGGCCGGCTGCCCCGGCGCCACCGAGGTGGACGACCGCGCCGCCGCCATCGCGCAGGCCATCGGGGAGCTGAAGCCCGGCGACGTGCTGGTCATCGCCGGCAAGGGCCATGAACAGGGCCAGATCGTGGGCAAGGAGGTGCGTCCCTTCGACGACGCCGCCGTCGCCCGCGGCGTGCTGGGCCTGAACGGGGGGACGGCATGACCGCGACCCCGACCAAGAACGTGCTGTGGACGGCAGCCGACGCCGCCGCCGCCGCGAACGGCCGTGCGCAGGGGGCCGATTGGGCCGCCACCGGCATTTCCATCAACACCCGCACCCTGAACCCCGGCGACCTGTTCGTGGCGCTGAAGGGCCCCAACTTCGACGGCCACGCCTTCGTCGAGGTGGCCTTGCAGCGGGGGGCCGCCGCCTGCCTGGTAAGCCAGGTGCCGGACGGCATCGCAGCCGACGCGCCCCTGCTGGTGGTCGACGACACGCTGGCGGCGCTGGAGGATTTGGCGCGGGTGGCCCGGCTGAACACCACCGCCAAGGTCATCGCCGTCACCGGTTCCGTCGGCAAGACCAGCACCAAGGAATTCCTGCGCACGGCGCTGGGCGCCCTGGGGCCCACCTTCGCCACCGAAGGCAACCTGAACAACCACCTGGGTCTGCCCCTGTCGCTGGCCAGCCTGCCGGCCGACGTGCGCTTCGGCGTGTTCGAGCTGGGCATGAACCATGCGGGTGAGATCGGCCCCCTGTCGCGCATGGCGCGGCCGGACATCGCCATCATCACCACGGTGGAGGCGGTGCACCTGGAGTTCTTCGCCTCCATCGAGGGCATCGCCGACGCCAAGGCCGAGATTTTCGAGGGCATGTCCCGCCAGGGCACGGCCATCCTGAACCGTGACAACCCGCAATATGCCCGCCTGCTGGCCGCCGCCCGCACCCAAGGCGTCGGCCATGTGCTGAGCTTCGGCGCCACCGCCGGGGCAGACGCCCGCCTGATCGACCTGGATCTGGGTCCGACCGGCAGCGACGTGACGGCCGAGATCCAGGGCCAGGTCATCCGCTACACCCTGGCCGTGCCCGGCCGCCACCAGGCGCTGAAC
Organism: Nitrospirillum amazonense; assembly: GCF_007828045.1. GTDB lineage: Bacteria > Pseudomonadota > Alphaproteobacteria > Azospirillales > Azospirillaceae > Nitrospirillum > Nitrospirillum amazonense_C. Next base: position 72,650 of record NZ_VITN01000005.1, read on the forward strand.
AGCCTGGCCGTGCTGCTGGCCGTGTCGGCGGCCGGCGGCGACCTGGCCACCGCCGCCCGGGCCCTGGCCACGCTGGCGCCTGTCAAGGGCCGGGGGGTGCGCCAAACCGTGCCGCTGCCCAGCCATCCCCATGGTGGCGGCAGCCTGACCCTGATCGACGAAAGCTACAACGCCAGCCCCGTGTCGGTGGCGGCCGCCGCCGATGTGCTGGGCCATACACAGCCGGGCCCCGGTGGCCGCCGCGTGGCGGTGCTGGGCGACATGCTGGAACTGGGCGCCGACTCCCCCAAGCTGCACGCCGGCCTGGCCGACGCGCTGGTGGCCGCCGACGTGCACCTGGTCTTCACCTGCGGTCCCCACATGCGCCATCTGTTCGACCGCCTGCCGCATGAGCGCCGGGGCGCCCACACCGACACCAGCGCCGAGCTGGCGCCGCTGGTGGGTGCCGCCGTGCGCGCCAACGACATCGTCATGGTCAAGGGGTCCGCCGGCAGCCGCATGGCGCTGGTGGTCGATGCCCTGAAGGCCCTGGACCATCCGCCCCCCTCTTCCTCCTCACCCGCCGTCTCCGGGAGCTAAGACCCGCCCCATGTTGTTCAATCTGCTGTTCCCGCTGGCCGACGACTTCCAGCTTTTCAACCTGTTCCGGTACATCACGTTCCGGACGGGCGGGGCCATGCTGACGGCACTGATCATCAGCTTCGTCATCGGCCCAGGCGTCATCCGCTGGCTGAAATCCATGCAGGGGTCGGGGCAGCCCATCCGCACCGACGGGCCGGAGACGCACCTGAAGAAGAAGGGCACGCCCACCATGGGCGGCCTGATGATCATGATCTCGGTCCTGATCTCCACCGTTCTGTGGGTGGACGTGACCAACGCCTACACCTGGATCGTGCTGCTGGTGACGGTGGGCTTCGGCCTGGTGGGTTTCGGCGACGACTTCCTGAAGCTGACCAAGCGCAACACCAAGGGCCTGTCCGGCCGGGGCAAGATGGTGGCGATGATCGCCGTCTCCGGTGTCGCCACCGCCTGGTACCTGCATGTGGCGCAGAGCCCGCTGGACACCAGCCTGGCCGTGCCCTTCCTGAAGGACGTGCTGATCCCCCTGGGCTTCCTGTTCGGGCCCTGGGCCGTGTTCGTCATCGTCGGATCCAGCCATTCGGTGAACCTGACGGACGGCCTGGACGGCCTGGCCATCGTGCCCATCATGATCGCCGCCGCCAGCTTCGGCCTGATCGCCTACCTCTCGGGCAACGCCGTGTTCGCCAACTACCTGCAGATCCACCACGTGCCCGGCACCGGCGAACTGGCGGTGTTCTGCGGCGCCCTGGTGGGCGCCGGCCTGGGCTTCCTGTGGTTCAACGCGCCGCCGGCCATGGTGTTCATGGGCGACACCGGCTCGCTGGCCATGGGTGGCGCCTTGGGCACCGTCGCCGTCATCACCAAGCATGAGCTGGTGCTGGCCATCATCGGCGGCCTGTTCGTGCTGGAAACCGTGTCGGTCATCGTGCAGGTCGCCAGCTTCAAGATGACGGGCAAGCGGGTGTTCCGCATGGCGCCGCTGCACCACCACTTCGAGAAAAAGGGTTGGTCGGAACCCACCGTCGTCATCCGCTTCTGGATCATCGCCGTCATCCTGGCCCTGGCCGGCCTGTCCACCCTGAAGCTGCGTTAAGCCCCGCCCATGTCCCAGCCCATCCTCCTTCCCTCCTTCAAAGGCCGCCGCGTGGCGGTGATGGGCTTGGCGCGATCCGGCCTGGCGGCAGCGCGCGTGCTGGCCGCCAGCGGGGCCGAGGTGCTGGCCTGGGATGACGGCGCCGGAGGCCAGAAGGCGGCCGAGGCCGCCGGCATCCCCCTGACCAACCTGCATGAGGCTGATCTGGCCGGGGTCGCCGCCCTGGTGCTGTCGCCCGGCATCCCCCACACCTTCCCGGCGCCGCACCCGGTGGCGGCCCGCGCCAAGGATGCGGGCGTTCCCATCATCGGCGATGTAGAGCTGCTGCGCCTGGCCCAGCCGGACGCCGCCTACGTCGGCATCACCGGCACCAACGGCAAATCCACCACCACCGCCCTGACCGGCCACATCCTGGCCCATGCCGGCCGCACCCTGGCCGTGGGCGGCAACCTGGGCATCCCCGTCCTGACCTTCCCGGCGCTGGGTGAGGGCGACGTGTACGTCCTTGAAATGTCCAGCTACCAGCTGGAGCTGACGCCCTCCCTGGGCTTCGATGCCGCCGTACTGCTGAACATCACGCCGGACCACCTGGACCGCCACGGCGGCATGGACGGCTACATCGCCGCCAAGCGCCTGATCTTCCAGCCGGGCGCCCGCGACCCGTCGAAGGCCCCGCCCGTCGCCATCCTGGGCGTGGACGAGCCCAACACCGCCGCCATGGCCGACAGCCTGGAAGCGGAGGGCGGACGCACAGTCATCCGCATCTCCTCGGAACGCCCGGTGCCGGGCGGCGTCCACGCCGCCGACGGCGTGCTGGTGGACGATACCGGGGACCAGGCCCGGGCCGTGGTCGACCTGCGCCAGTGCCCCGCCTTGCCCGGCCGCCACAACTGGCAGAACGCCTGCGCCGCCTATGCCGCCACCCGCGCCGTGGGCGTGGCGCCCGAGGTGATCGCCGAGGCGATGCGCGCCTTCCCCGGCCTGGCCCACCGGCAGCAGGCCATCGCCACCCTCGACGGCATCCGCTTCGTCAACGACAGCAAGGCCACCAACGCCGACGCGGCGTCCAAGGCCCTGGGCTGCTACGAGGACATGTACTGGATCGTTGGCGGCAAGGCCAAGGAGGGCGGGCTCAGCGGCCTGGAACCCTTCATGGGCCGGGTGCGCCACGCCTTCCTGATCGGCGAGGCGACGGAGGAATTCGCCCCCTGGCTGGAGGGCAAGGTCAGCTACGGCCGCTATGGCACGCTGGACCAGGCCGTGCCCGCCGCCTACGCCATGGCCCTAAAAGATAAAAAGGGCGAGGCCGGCGGCGGCACGGTGCTGCTGTCGCCCGCCTGCGCCAGCTTCGACCAGTATCCCAATTTCGAGGTGCGGGGCGACGCCTTCGTCCGCATCGTGCGCCAGTTGGCGGATCAGTCGGAAAACGGAAAGGACGGGGCGTCATGATCACGCTGTCGCGTACCGACCAATCCGTCATCGGCCGCTGGTGGTGGACCGTCGACCGCTGGACCCTGGCCACCGTCTTCCTCATCGCCACCATCGGCGTGGTGCTGATCCAGGCCGCCAGCCCGCCGGTGGCGGAGCGCATCGGCCTGGATAACTTCCACTTCATCCAGCATCACGTGATGATGCTGATCCCCACCCTGATCATCATGGTGGGCGTGTCGCTGCTGTCGCCCAAGGGTGTGCGGCGCATGGCCATGATCATGTTCCTGCTGTCGCTGGTGGGTGTGGCCCTGACCCTGGTGTCGGGCGTGCAGATCAAGGGCGCCACGCGCTGGATCCACCTGCCCGGCCTGTCGGTCCAGCCCTCGGAATTCATCAAGCCCGCCTTCGCCGTGGTGGCCGCCTGGATGTTCGCCCAGGCCCGGCACACCAACAACGTGGTCTATTTCGGCGTCTGCATCGTCTTCTACCTGATGATCGTCGCCCTGCTGCTGATGCAGCCCGACCTGGGTATGACCTTCGTGGTCAGCGCCGTATGGTTCGGCCAGTTCTTCATCGCCGGCCTGCCCATCCTGCTGGTGGCGGTGCTGGTGGTGTGCGGCCTGTCCGGCCTAGTCGGCGCCTATTTCCTGTTCCCGCACGTGCAAAGCCGCGTGAACCGCTTCCTGGACCCCGCCGCCGGCGACAACTACCAGGTCCAGCGCGCGCTGGACGCCTTCCAGCACGGCGGCCTGTGGGGCACCGGCCCCGGGCAGGGCACCGTCAAGATGACCATCCCCGACGCCCACGCCGACTTCATCTTCGCCGTGGCGGGGGAGGAGCTGGGCATGCTGTGGTGCCTGTTCATCGTGCTGCTGTTCGGCGTGGTGGTGATGCGCAGCTTCGCCCGGGCGTACGGCGAGCAGAGCCTGTTCGTCATGCTGGGCTCGGCGGGCCTGGCCATGCAGTTCGGCCTACAGGCCTGCATCAACATGGCCTCCAGCCTGCACATGATGCCGACCAAGGGCATGACCCTGCCCTTCATCAGCTATGGCGGTTCGTCCCTCATCGCGCTGGGCATCGGCGTCGGCATGCTGCTGGCCCTGACCCGCAAGCGCTTCGGCCAGGGGGACCTGCCGTGACCGCTTCCCCCATGGGCCCTATCGTCCTGGCGGCCGGCGGCACCGGCGGCCACCTGTTCCCGGCGGAGGCGCTGGCCCGCACCCTGCGTGCCGGGGGCCTGCCCGTCGTGCTGGTGACCGACACCCGCGGCCACGCCTTCGGCGAGGGACTGTCCGACATCCCGGTGCACCGGGTCAGCGCCGGCACGCCCGGCCGGGGACTGGTGTCCAAGGCGCGCACGGCCCTGTCCCTGTTGGCCGGCACGATGCAGGCCCGCCGTATTCTGAAGGATCTGAAGCCAGCCGTCGTGGTGGGCTTCGGCGGCTACCCCTCCGTCCCCACGGTGTTCGCGGCCCAGCGCCTGGGCATCCCCGTGGTGCTGCATGAGCAGAACGCCGTGATGGGCCGGGCCAACAAGATGCTGGCCGGCGGCGCGCGGCTGATCGCCACATCCTTCCCCCAGGTCAGCGGCCTGCCCCGCCACGTCGCCAGCGTGCGCACCGGCAACCCCGTGCGCCCGGCCATCCTGGATCTCGCCAGCCGGCCCTACACGGCCCCCACCGGCACCCTGTCCATCCTGGTGACGGGGGGCAGCCAGGGCGCCTCCGTCTTCAGCACCATCCTGCCCGCCGCCGTTGCCCGCCTGTCGCCGGAGCATCGCCTGCGCCTGAGCATCAAGCAGCAGGCCCGGCCGGAGACCATGGAGCAGGCGCGGGAGGGGTACGCCGGCCTGGGCGTTGACGTGGAACTGGCCCCCTTCTTCCGCGATATGGCCGGCCGCCTGGACGCCTGCCACCTGGCCATATGTCGTTCCGGTGCCGGAACGGTGGCGGAACTGGCCGTTGCCGGCCGCCCCGCCATCCTGGTGCCCTACCCCCAGGCCATGGACGACCACCAGACCGCCAACGCCAAGGCCTTGGTGGAGGCCGGCGGCGCCTGGCTGATGCCGCACGCCCAATTCACCGCCGAGGCCCTGGCCGAGCGCCTGGCCGCCTTCCTGGACGACCCGGCGCCGCTGGTCCTGGCAGCCGCCGGTTCCCGCTCCTTCGCCATTCCGGATGCGGCCGAGCGCTTGGCCGACGCGGTGCTGGACATCGCCCGTGGCGGGAGGGCCGCCGCATGAGCACCCCTCGTAAGACAGGCTTCCCCACGGTGCCGCCCTTCGCCTATGGTCCCGCCGCCGCGGGCTGGACCCGCGCGCATTCCCCCTATCGCAGCGGAGACGGCCAATGAGGGCAATGCCCCTGTCCATCGGCACCATTCATTTCGTGGGCATCGGCGGCATCGGCATGTCCGGCATCGCCGAGGTTTTGCATAACTTGGGCTATTCCGTCCAGGGCAGCGACCTGGCCGACAATTACAACGTCAAGCGCCTGCGTGACCTGGGCATTCCCGTGTCCATCGGCCAGCGGGCGGAGAATTTGGGCGACGCCGCGGTCGTCTGCATCTCCTCCGCCGTGAAGCGCGACAACCCCGAGGTCATGGCCGCCCGCGCGGCCTTGATCCCGGTGGTGCGGCGCGCCGAGATGCTGGCGGAACTGATGCGCCTGAAGTGGTCTGTGGCCATCGCCGGCACGCACGGCAAGACCACCACCACCTCGCTGGTGTCGGCCCTGCTGGACGGCGCCGGCTTCGACCCCACCATCATCAACGGCGGCATCATCAACGCCCTGGGTACCAACGCCAAGCTGGGCTCTGGCGACTGGATGGTGGTCGAGGCGGATGAAAGCGACGGCACCTTCACCAAGCTGCCGTCCACCATCGCCGTGGTCACCAACATCGATCCCGAGCACCTGGACTTCTACGGCACCTTCGACAAGGCGCGCGAGGCTTTCGACCAGTTCGTGCAGAACATCCCGTTCTACGGCTTCGCGGCGCTGTGCATCGACCATCCCGAGGTGCAGGCCCTGATCAGCCGGGTGGACCGCCGCATCGTCACCTATGGCTTCAACCCCCAGGCCGACCTGCGCGCCACCAACCTGCAGACCACGGTGCAGGGCGCCTTCTACGACGTCGTCGTCTCCGACCGCGTGGCGGGGGAGGAGCGGACCATCACCGGCCTGCACCTGCCCATGTACGGCCTGCATAACGTCCAGAACTCGCTGGCCGCCATCGCCGTCGCCCTGAACATGGGCATCAACGACGACAGCATCCGCCAGAGCCTGGCCAAGTTCAGCGGCGTGAAGCGCCGCTTCACCAAGACGGGCGAGAGCAACGGCATCGCCGTCATCGATGATTACGGCCATCACCCGGTGGAGATCGCGGCCGTGCTGAGTGCCGCCCGCACCGCCGGCACCGGCCGCACCATCGCCGTGGTCCAACCCCACCGCTACACGCGGCTGCAGAGCCTGTTCGAGGAATTCTGCACCTGCTTCAACGACGCCGACGCCGTCATCGTCGCCGACGTCTATGCCGCCGGTGAGACGCCCATAACCGGCGTCACCAAGGAGGCGCTGGTCGATGGCCTGCGCACCCATGGCCACCGCCACGCCCTGCCCCTGCCCTCGCCCGAGGCGCTGCCGTCCATGATCCGCGACATGGCGCGGCCGGGCGACCTGGTGGTGTGCCTGGGCGCCGGCAACATCACCAACTGGGCCAACGGCCTGCCGGCGGAGCTGGACCGCCTGTTCGGCACCTCCATTCCGGGGAGCCAAGGCTGAGATGATGGCGGAACGGCGCACGATGGATGAAGGAGAGGTCAGCCGGGGCACCACCCTGCTGCGCCGCCTGCCGTCCGCGCGCGGCCGCCTGACGCCCGACGCCCCGCTGGGCCCCCTGACCTGGTTCCGCGTGGGCGGCCCGGCCGATGTGCTGTTCCGCCCGGCGGACGAGGATGACCTGGCCCAGTTCCTGGCCGGCTGCCCGGCCGACGTGCCGGTCACCGTCATCGGTGTCGCCAGCAACCTGCTGGTCCGCGATGGCGGCGTGCGCGGCGTGGTCATCCGCCTGGGCGGCAGCTTCGCCCAGGTCTCCGTCGAGGGTGACCGGGTCCGCGCCGGCGCCGGCGCCCTGGACCTGACCGTGGCGCAGACGGCGCAGGCCGCCGGCCTGTCGAGGCTGGAATTCCTGTCCGGCATCCCGGGCACCATCGGCGGCGCCATCCGCATGAACGGGGGCGCCTATGGCGGAGAGACGGTGGACGTGATCGAGGGCGCCGTGGGCATCGACCGCCAGGGTCGCCGCCGTGTCTACGGTCGCGACGACCTGCACCTGACCTATCGTCACTGCGGCGTGCCCGAGGACGTGATCTTCACCGCCGCCACCCTGCGCGGGACGGCCGGCGACAAGGCCGCCATCCAGGCCCGCATGGACGAGATCGCGACCGCCCGGGCCGCCAGCCAGCCCGTGCGCGCCCGCACCGGCGGCTCCACCTTCGCCAACCCGGCCGGCGAGAAGGCCTGGGCCCTGGTGGACAAGGCCGGCTGCCGCGGCCTGGTGGTCGGCGGCGCCCAGATGTCGGAAAAGCACGCCAATTTCATGCTGAACCTGGGCGACGCCACCGCGGCCGATATCGAGGCACTGGGCGAGGAAGTGCGGCGCCGCGTCCTGGAAACTTCGGGCATCACCCTGCGCTGGGAAATACGCCGCATCGGGGTGCCCTTGGACACGGTTGAGGGGCCCGCGAATCAGTCCTGAGCGGGTGCGGCAATCGCTGGCGGCCGAGTCGATTTGCGACCCGTCCGGAGGACATAGGGAAAGACTACGGGTAGTTATACCCCGGTTGCACCGGTCTGGACATTTCAACGCTATAGCTAGCGGTTTTCAAAAAGAGGCGCCAAGAAACTCACAAAATGTTGCGTTTCCCAGCGGTTCTGCAAAGGTGGGCTATCCTCTAGGGATTGTGTCGCCTGGCTGAACCGCCTCAGCCGATAGGGAGCCGTTTGATGAGTGGTCACCAGCCTAAGCATGTCACCGTCCTGATGGGCGGGTGGTCTGCCGAGCGCGAGGTGTCGCTTGTCAGCGGCGCGTCCATCGTCATCGCCCTGGAATCCAAGGGATATGTCGTGCGCGCCGTGGATGTGCAGCGCGACCTGGCCGGCCTGCTGGCAGCGCTGACACCCAAGCCGGATGTGATTTTCAATGCCCTGCACGGCCGTGGCGGCGAAGACGGCATGATCCAGGGCGTGCTGGAATATCTGGGTGTGCCCTACACCCATTCCGGCGTCATGGCCTCCGCCGTGGCCATGGACAAGGCCATGACCAAGCGCGTGCTGGGCACGGTGGGCATGCCCATCGCCCAGGACGTGATCGCCGCCCGCGAGGCGGTGCTGGCCGGCCATGTCATGGAACCGCCCTATGTCATCAAGCCGGTGGATGAAGGCTCCAGCGTCGGCGTGCGTATCGTGCGCGCGGGCCATAACGGCCCCGCCATCGAGGCGGAGCACTGGGTCTACGGCGACACCGTCATGGTGGAAAAGTTCATCCCCGGCCGCGAGCTGACCGTGGGCGTGGTGGGCGACCGCGCCCTGGCCGTGACCGAGATCGTGGCCAGCACCGAGTTCTTCGACTACACGGCCAAATACACCGAGGGCCACGCCGTGCACGTCTGCCCGGCTCAGATCCCGGCCGAGGTGGCGGAGGAGGCCAAGCGCCTGGCCCTGCTGGCCCACCAGACCCTGGGCTGCAGCGGCGTCAGCCGCAGCGACTTCCGCTGGGACGACGGCAAGCCCGGCGTCACCGGGCTGTGCTTCCTGGAGACCAACACCCAGCCGGGCTTCACGCCCCTGTCGCTGCTGCCGGAACAGGCTGCCTATGTCGGCCTCAGCTACGCCGACCTGTGCGGCTGGATTGTGGAGCATGCGGCATGCCACGGGTGACCCATCCTTCCAGCCCCGGCTTGTTCCCCGAGGGCGACACCCCGCGCAGCCGCATCGCGTACGAGACGCGGCGGACGACGCAGAAGGCCGCCCAGGCCGCCAACCGCCGCCGCGCCGTGCCGCGCTGGCAGCAGTTCCTGGGCCGCCGGGCCACCACCCTCGTGCCGCTGGCCCTGGTCGGCGGCCTTGTGCTTTGGGGATGGGCCAGCGGCAAGCTGGCCGCGGCCGGCAACGCGGTGGATGCCGCCTTCCTGGACGTGACCGCGCGCGGCGGCCTGCGGGTGCAGGAGGTGCTGGTCAAGGGCCGCAAGGAAACCGACGGCGCCCAGGTGCTGGCGGCCCTGGGCGTGGAGCGCGGGTCGCCCATCCTGGGCTTCGACCCGCACGCCGCGCGCAAGCAGCTGGAGCAGATTCCGTGGATCGCCAGCGCCCGCATCGAGCGGCGCCTGCCCGACACCCTGTTCGTCGTGCTGACGGAACGCCAGCCCATGGCCATCTGGCAGCATGAGCAGAAACTGGCCCTGGTGGATGCCGAGGGCACGGTGCTGACCGACCATAACCTGGACCACTTTCCCAACCTGCCCATCCTGGTGGGCGAGGGCGCGCCCAAGCAGGGCCGCGCCCTGCTGGCGGCGCTGGCGTCCGAGCCCACCATCCAGTCGCGCGTCGATGCCGCCGTGCTGGTGGGCGCCCGCCGCTGGGACCTGCACCTGAAGGGCGGCCTGGAAGTGCGGCTGCCGGAAATGAATTTCGAGGCGGCCGTGCACCAGCTGGCCGCCCTTGAGGCATCGGATAAGATTTTGGAGCGCGACGTGGTCGCCATCGACCTGCGCGTGCCGGACCGGCTTGTTGTCCAATCCTCGCCCGCCGCGATCGCGGCCAAGGCGGCGGCGAAGGCCGCGGACAAGAAGCGCCAGGCAGCGGCGAAAAAGAACTGAGGCGGACCAGACCATGGCATTCACCGTAACCGGCCGGTCCAAGCCCAAGCGCGTGGCGCGCGGCGGAACCATCGCGGCCCTGGACGTGGGCAGCAGCAAGGTCGTGTGCTTCATCGCCCGGGTGGAGGAGCCCGGCTCCATCCGTGTGGTCGGCATCGGCCACCAGGTGTCGCGCGGCGTGCGCGCCGGCGCCATCGTGGACATGGAGGCAGCGGAGACCGCCATCGGCACGGCCGTGCATGCGGCCGAGACCATGGCGGGCGAGCAGATCCGGGAGGTGCTGGTGGGCCTGTCGGGTGGCCAGCCGGAAAGCCAGACCCTGACGGTGGAGACGGGCATCTCCGGCTCCGAGATCACCGACCACGACCTGCGCCGGGCGTTGGCCCACGCCCGCAACCTGAACGTCTCGGCGGATGCGGAGCTGATCCATTCCATTCCCGTGGGCTATACGGTGGACGGGTCCAGCGGCATCCGCGACCCGCGCGGCATGGTGGGGGAGCGGCTGGGCGTGCGCCTGCACGTGGTGACCGCCGCCGCCGGCCCGGTGCGCAACCTGAATTCCTGCGTCGGGCGCTGCCACCTGGGCGTGGAAGGCTTCGTCATGTCCCCCTTCGCCGCGGGCCTGTCCTGCCTGGTGGAGGATGAGATGGACCTGGGCGTCACCCTGATCGACATGGGCGGCGGCACCACCAGCATCTCCGTCTTCTTCGACGGCAAGATGGTGTGGACGGACAGCGTGCCCATCGGCGGCAGCCACGTCACCAGCGACATCGCCCGCGGCCTGACCACGCCGCTGGCCCATGCCGAGCGGTTGAAGACCCTGTACGGCAGCGCCCTGCCCGCCCCGTCGGACGAGCGCGAGATCATCGACGTGCCGCAGATCGGGGAAGAGGACCGGGCCCAGGCCCACCACGTGCCGAAGTCCCTGCTGGTCGGCATCATCCAGCCCCGGCTGGAAGAGGTGTTCGAGTTCGTGCGGGGCCGCCTGGACGCCTCCGGCTTCGCCAAGCTGGCCGGCCGCCGCGTGGTGTTGACCGGCGGCGCCAGCCAACTGCCCGGCATGCGCGAACTGGCCCAGCAGGTGCTGGACAAACAGGTGCGGCTGGGCCGCCCCCTGCGGATCGGCGGCCTGGCGGAGTCCGTGGGCGGCCCCGCCTTCTCCGCCGCCGCGGGCCTGCTGGCCTATGCCGTCCAGCAACATGCCGAGGCCCCGGCCCTGGCCCCCCTGATGGAGCCCAGCGGCAGCGGCTGGCTGGGCCGCATGGGCAACTGGCTGAGGGACAATTTATGACCCCGGCGACCGCCCTCAAAAGATTCAGGCCACCGCCATTGCGAACGCGATGTCCCGGCCGAAGACCGACGAACCCGACCCAAGACCTAACCGCACCGTATTCCGGACGCTCCGCAGAGGGGACAACGCCATGACCATCAAAGTCACCATTCCGCCGGTGGAAGTGCTGACCCGCCCGCGCATCACCGTGTTCGGTGTCGGCGGCGCCGGCGGCAATGCCGTCAACAACATGATCCGCTCCAACCTGGAAGGGGTGGAGTTCGTGGTCGCCAACACCGACGCGCAGGCGTTGACCGGCAGCGAGGCCACCAAGCGCCTGCAGCTGGGCAGCACCATCACCCGCGGCCTGGGCGCCGGCTCGCGCCCCGACGTGGGCCGCGCCGCCGCCGAGGAGCAACTGGAGGAGATCCTCTCCTACCTGGAAGGCACCAACATGTGCTTCATCACCGCCGGCATGGGCGGTGGCACGGGCACGGGTGCCGCCCCGGTGATCGCGCGCGCCGCGCGGGAACAGGGCATTCTGACCGTGGGCGTGGTGACCAAGCCCTTCCACTTCGAGGGCGCGCACCGCATGCGCATCGCCGAGTCCGGCATCAATGAGCTGGCGGGCTACGTCGACACGCTGATCATCATTCCCAACCAGAACCTGTTCCGGGTGGCGAATGAGAAGACCACGTTCGCCGACGCCTTCAAGATGGCCGACGACGTGTTGCACTCCGGCGTGCGCGGCGTGACCGACCTGATGGTCATGCCCGGCCTGATCAACCTGGACTTCGCCGACATCCGCACCGTGATGACGGAGATGGGCAAGGCCATGATGGGCACGGGCGAGGCCACCGGCGAGCGCCGGGCCGTGGAGGCCGCCGAGGCCGCCATCAGCAACCCGCTGCTGGACGACGTGTCGATGAAGGGCGCCCGCGGCGTTCTGATCAACATCACCGGCGGCTACGACATGACCCTGTTCGAGGTGGATGAGGCGGCCAACCGCATCCGCGACGAGGTCGATCCCGACGCCAACATCATCTTCGGCTCCACCTTCGACGCCCAGCTGGACGGCAAGATGCGCGTCTCCGTGGTGGCGACGGGCATCGAGACCCTGGCCGGCCAGCAGCCGCGCCAGCAGCCGGCCGCCCCGCAGCTGGCGGTGGTCAGCACCAACGCCGTGCGCCGCGCACCCGCCCCGGCGGCCACGCCCTCGGTCAGCACGCCCGTGCGCCCAGCCGGCGCCAGCTACCACGCCGCCCTGACCCCGGCGCCGGTGGCGCCGACGGCCGCCGCCCCGGCGGTCCCGGCCCCGCTTGCAGTCCCCATGGCGGCGGCGCAGCCCGCGCCGCAGATGGCCGTACCCGCCCCGGCCCCCTTCACCCCGGCGGTCGAGGCGGCCCCCGCCCCGATGGCGGCCCCGGCCGCCGAGATGGCGCCGGAGCCGGTGGCCGAGCAGCCGGCCCCGCGGGCGGAGGTGCCGATGCGCGCCCCCGCCCCCGGCGCCCTGAGGGGTGAGCGCAGCGGTGCCGGCTTCATCCCGCCCCGTCCCGCCGATGCCGGTCCGCGCCTGGGCGCGCCCAACCCCGAGCGCTACACTCCGCCGCAGGCGGAACCGCGCAAGAAGGGTATCTTCCAGCGCATGTTCGGTTTCGGCGGCGATGATCCGGCCCCGGCCCCGCAGGTCCAACACCCGCAGCCGGCGCAGCGTCAGCCCGCCCCCGCCGCGCATTACGCCCCGCAGCAGCACGCGCCGCAGGTTCAGCACCCGCAGCCGGCGCAGCAGCACGCCCCGGCCCCGCAGGCGGCCCCCCGCCAGCAGCCGGCCGTGCATCAGGAGCCCGGCCTGGGCCGCGCCCCGGGCGAGGACAGCTCGCTGGACATCCCGGCGTTCCTGCGCCGCCAGGCGAACTGACGGGGCCGAATTGCCGGCACGCGTGTGACTGACGTCACTGCATTGCATCATGTGAAGGGCCGCTTCCCACGGGAAAGCGGCCCTTTTAATTTGCGGCGGAAAAAAGGCGAATTTGCATTTGTGCTCAAGTAGATACGCATGGCTTCACGTAACATTCGGTAACAAAGAGTGATTTGAAGCCTGGCGCCTACGTTGTTACTTAGGCAGCGTGACGTTCGGCTTTGGATGCACCGCAACACGCGGTTAAACACCGGGGCCGGCGTCACAGCCCAAGGCGGCAAGGCGGCAGGGTCGATCATTCGACCGCAAGCCGGACCGGTCGCCGGACGTGGATGGTAGGCCCGCACATCGCGATTGAGGTGGTCACGGTTGGACCGCCCCGCCCGCCTCCCCCCGTCCGAACGCAAAGTCCCCGGTGGATATAACCCTGGGGCGTACGTGATGCAGGAAAGGCCCCGGCCCGACCGTATCACGGCCGAATAAGGAAGTTGGAACCGTGTACGCCGATCGTGAACCCATCACCGCCGCCCGCCAGCAGACGCTGAAGGCCCCCATCAATTGCACCGGTGTCGGCCTGCATTCCGGCCTGCCCGTTGCCATGACGATGCGCCCGGCGCCGGTGAACACCGGCATCGTGTTCCGCCGGGTGGATCTGCTGCGCGGTGGCGCCAGCGAGGCCCAGGCGGCCGTGCCGGCCCGCTGGGACGCGGTGGTCGACACCCGCCTGTGCACGGTCGTCGCCAACGCCACGGGTGCCACGGTGGGCACGGTCGAGCATGTCATGTCGGCCCTGCGCGGCTGCGGCATCGACAACCTGATCATCGACCTGGACGGGGCCGAGGTTCCCATCATGGACGGCAGCGCCGCCCCCTTCGTCTTCCTGATCGAGTGCGCCGGCATCACCCAGCAGGAGGCTGCCCGCCGCGTCATCCGTGTGCTGCGCCCCGTGTCGGTGGTGGAGGGCGAGAAGGTCGCCACCCTGACCCCGGCCTCAGGCTCCAGCTTCGCGTTCGAGATCGACTTCGCCAGCGCCGCCGTCCGCCGCCAGGAAGGGTTCGTCCGCCTGGGGGCCGACAGCTTCAAGGATGAGGTGGCCGAGGCCCGCACCTTCGGCTTCCTGCAGGAAGTGGACATGCTGCGCCGCGCCGGCCTGGCCCGGGGCGGCTCCATGGACAACGCCATCGTCATCGATGGTGACCGCGTCCTGAACGAGGGCGGCCTGCGCTTCGATGACGAGTTCGTGCGCCACAAGATCCTGGACGCCGTGGGCGACCTTTACATGGCAGGCTACGCCATCGTCGGCCACTACTCCGGCATCCGTTCCGGCCACGCCCTGAACAACAAGCTGCTGCACGCTCTGTTCGCCGACGCCTCCGCCTACGAGATCGTGGAAGAGATCGATGCGGCCTTCGTCCCGGCCTGGGAACAGCCGCTGCTGGCAGCCACCGCCTGACACCCTATTAGACGAACCACGCCGCCGTCCGTCCGGCCAACAAGCACCAAAATCAAACACAACACCAATCACTGAGCCTCAAACGAAAAGGCCTTCTTCCCCATCCGGGAAGAAGGCCTTTTCCGTTTCCGGCCGGAAAACCGGGCCGCCAGGTCTGGATGGTGTCGGCGCCTTACAGCATGGCGTTGATGCACAGGGCGATGACGGCGGCGATGGAGAGCATGCCGGCGGCCTCGACGAAGGAAGTGAGGCGGGCGGCGAAACCATTGGTGAGGGCGGCGGCGGTCTGGTTGGCGGTAACGGTGGTCATGATCTTTGTCCCCTTATGATGGATGATCGCTGGTCGGGCGATGGTCGTTGATAAAGCGCGTGAGGGTCCGGGTCGGCTTACAGCATGGCGTTGATGCTGGCGGCGATCAGCAGGGCCACGGCCATCATGGCCACGCCCTCGACGGCGGCGGTGTCGGGCAACAGCTTGAAAAAGCGGAAGGAAGTGGTGCGGCTGGAAGCGGCGAAGGTGGTCATTTCTCTCTCCATCGGTGCGTTGGTCGGTGATGTCCCTATAAGAGCAAGGGCCGTGCCAACTCATCGAAATGGCGGAAATCCTGGAGTTCGGGGGTCCGCCAATCACCGCGCCGCTATGCCCTCACCAGAATTTGGCCACAATGGCGATTTAGTGTGAAGATAAGCGATTCTAATTTGAACGGCGGCGGACACTGTCCGTTTACGAACACCCCCGTTGTCCGCTGGCGCACGCCCTGACACGCACCGGGCACAAAAGCGAAAGGCCCTCTTCCCCATTCAGGAAGAAGGCCTTTTCGATTGCGCCGGAACCCCGGCCGGCGCGCCCCAATCACGGCAGGGCGCGCGTAGTGATCAGCCTAGCCTCACAGCATGGCGTTGATGCACAGGGCCATGACGGCGGCGACGGACAGCATGCCGGCGGTCTCGACGAAGGAGGACAGGCGGGCATAGAGGCCGGTGGTGACGGCGGTCTCGGTGGCGGTGACGGTGGTCATGATCTTTATCCCCTTATGATGGATGATCGCTGGTCGGGCGATGGTCGTTGATAAAAGCGCGTGAGGGTCCGGGTCGGCTTACAGCATGGCGTTGATGCTGGCGGCGATCAGCAGGGCCACAGCCATCATGGCCACGCCCTCGACGGCGGCGGTGTCGGGCAACACCTTGAAAAAGCGGAAGGAAGTGGTGCGGCTGGAAGCGGCGAAGGCGGTCATTTCTCTCTCCATCGGGATCGTTGGTCGGTGATGTCCCTACAACAGCAAGGGCCGTGCCAACCCATCGAAATGGCGGAAATCCTGGAGTTCGGGGTTCCGCCAATCACCGTGCCGCCGCGCCGTCACCAGAATCTAGCCACAATGGCGATTTAATATGAAAATGAGCTATTCCGTCCTGTACGGCAGTGGACACTGTCCGTTTATGGACACTTTCCTCCGACCGCCAGCGCGCCCTGATAGCGCCGGGCACAAAAGCGAAAGGCCCTCTTCCCTACGCGGGGAGAAGGCCTTTTCGGTTGTGCCGGCGATCCGGCCAGCGCCGCCCCTTTTATGACGCACAGGGGCGGCGCGCGTATTCCTGTGGGCTTTACAGCATGGCGTTGATGCACAGCGCGATGACGGCGGCGACGGCCAGCATACCGGTGGTTTCGACCACGGCGGCGGCGCGGGGCAGGATGGCGGCCAGGCGGTCGGCCAGGCTGGCGGTCTCAGTGCTGCGCGCGGCGGTGACGGTCCGGGTGGTCATGATTTTCGTATCCCTTCAGCTGATATGGTCGGTTCAAAGCATCGTGTTGACGCTGACGCTGATCACCAGCGCCACGGCCAGCATGGCGACAGTCTCGACCATCTCGGCGCTGGGCAGATACTTGAAGAAACGGAAGGAAGCGGTGCGGGGCGCGGCATTGAAGGACGACATCTTGATCTCCATCGGAGGGTGGTTGGCTGATGCTTCCCCTATCAGCAAGGGGTGTGCCAACCGCCGAAAGCCGCGGAATCCCATCGTTCTTGGTTAAGGGTTTATGGATCGTTGACCAGACAGCGCCACTAATTAGCCGCATTCGCCACATTTGGCGAATATGGCTACCATTTCAGCGTCCGGAATCGCCCACTGTCCGTTTGCGGACAGGCGGAACCGTTCATCACCGAACAGCGGGCCGCTTTCGACGGCCGCCGTCAGCCGCCGAACCACACCTTGGTGTCGAGATAGCGCGACGCCAGGAAGCGATAGAGGCGGCCGATCTCCAGCATCGCCTCGTCCCTGGCCGGGTCCAGCGTCTTCCAGCGCTGGGGAAGGTCCTCCCAGGCCAGGGTTTCGAAGTGCAGGTTGTCGCGGTGCCGGCGCAGCATGGCGACCGTGCCCTCGAACTGCTTCAGCGCCGCCACGGCCTCGCCCGTGCCGGCCTCGACCTCATCGAACCAGGCACGATACTTTTCCACCGGCACCTTCAGCAGCGACTGGATGCGCCGCAACTGGTGGTCCAACTCGCGATCACCTCGGGCCAGCTTCTGCATCTCGCGCAGCTTGCGGCCGATGTCGAACACCGGCTTGAAATACTCGCGCAGCGCCTCCAGGAAGGCCAACTCATTGGCCAGCACCTCCACCCTATCCACCACCTCCTGCTTGCGCTCGGCGGCGACGCCGACCAGGGCGGCGATCTCGGCCGCCTGCTCGCGCATGCGGCGCTTGGCTTCCTCGCTCTCATCCAGGGCGGCGGCCGCGTCGGCGCGGGCGCCGGCGATGGCCTTCAGCAGCGACCCGCCGATCTTGATGAAGGCCAGGTCGCGGTGGCGGGACTCGATGGTCCAAGAGGCCGTTCCGTCCACGATTTCCGACGGGATGCGATCCCCGTTATGGATGATGCGCACGAAGCGCAGGCTCTGCGCGACCATGCCCAGCAGCTGGCCGTCCCCGCTTTCGGGGGAGATGGAGAACATCTGCGCCACCTGGCGCAGGGGAATGGCCCCCCGGGCATCGCCCAGGTCGATCTGCAGCACCGGTTCGCCATGGCTGAGCGTGAAAAAGGAATTGGGCAGACACAACGCCGGATGCGCGAAGTTGAATTCCGTGATGCTGAGCTTGGCCGTCTTGTCGGGCATGGCGGTGGAAGAGTGTCCTGGAAAGGCGACTTAATAAAGTATCTAGCGGTTGCCCTGCCGTACATCCACCCCCGAACGCGGTCGGGTGTCGATGCAAAAATGCCCCGCCAGCCCCCATCCTATACACCCGTGTAGGATAAGCACGCTGGGGGCCGAGGTTCCCGGCAGGGCCGGTTTTTGAGAAATTTCGCTGTCAGGCCGACAATGTGCCGCTTGGCGACGGGCGGTTGACCCGTGCTATAACACGCCGTCGCGCATCCCGCCGCCTATTCCGCTCCGAGAAGATGCCCTTGTCCTTCCCTCGCATTGCCTTGTCGCCCCGTCGCCTCCGCCGCCTGGTCCCGCTCGCCGCCCCCCTGGCGCTGCTCGCGGTCGCGGCTTGCTCCAGCGATGAGAAGGAGGCGCCCTATATCGAACGCCCGGTGGAGCAGATCTACTCCGAAGCCGGCAACGCCATCGATCGCGGCGAATACCAGAAGGCGGCCCTGCTGTTCGGCGCCGTGGAGCAGCAGCACCCCTATTCGACCTGGGCCATGCGCGCCGAGCTGATGGCCGCCTACGCCTATTACCAGGCCAACAAGTATGAAGAGGCCGTCGGTTCGCTGGACCGCTTCATCAGCCTGCACCCCGGCAACCCCAACGTCGCCTACGCCTATTACCTTAAGGGCCTCTGCTATTATGAGCAGATCTCCGACGTGCGGCGCGATCAGACCCCGACCGTGCAGTCGCTGAAGGCGCTGGAAGAGGTCATCCGCCGCTTCCCCACCAGCCCTTACGCCCGCGACGCCAAGCTGAAGATCGACCTGACCCGCGACCATCTGGCGGGTAAGGAGATGGACATTGGGCGCTATTACCAGAGCGTGGGCCTGAACCTGGCCGCCATGAAGCGCTTCCGTCAGGTGGTGGATCAGTACCAGAGCACCAGCCACGTGCCGGAGGCCCTGCACCGCCTGGTGGAGGTCTACCTGTCGCTGGGCATGCTGGATGAGGCGCGCAAGGCCGCCGCCGTGCTGGGCTACAACTACCCGGGCAGCGACTGGTACCAGGACACCTACGACCTGGTGAAGGACCTGCCCAAGCCGCGCGTCATCCCCGTCAACCTGACGGCCCAGCCCGCCGACACGCCGGCGGCCGGCCCCCGCGCCGGCGCGCCGGTCGCGGCCCCCGAGGGCCAGACGGCACCGGCTGTGGACAAGCCGGACGCCAAGCCGGCCGACCTGAAGGCGCCGGACCAGAAGGCCGACGACAAGGGCGAGAAGCCCCGCCAGGAAAGCAAGGACCGTGGCTTCTTGGGTTGGCTTTTCGGCGATTAAGTCCTAGAAAAATCATATCCCGACAGCGGGGCTCCGGATCGGCGACAGACCAGTCCGGGGCCCTTGTCGTCTAAAGAATGCCGTCTGAAAAGTATCGTCCCCAAGGCTCGCAAAACCGGGTGAGTTGCCATGCTGGCGTCCCTCTCGATCCGTGACGTGGTCCTGATCGAACGGCTGAACCTGTCGTTCGGCCAAGGCTTGTGCGTGCTGACCGGTGAGACCGGCGCCGGCAAGTCCATCCTGCTGGACGCGCTGGGCCTGGCCCTGGGCGGCCGGGGCGACAGCGGCCTGGTGCGCCACGGCGCCGACCAGGCGACGGTGGTGGCCGAGTTCGATCTGGCCGCGCGTGGCGCCAATGGCGGATTGGACCACCCCGCCCTGGCCCTGCTGCGCGAGCAGGACCTGGATGCAGACACCACCCTGGTCCTGCGCCGCACCGTCACCGCCGATGGCCGCTCCCGCGCCTTCATCAACGACCAGCCGGTGGGCGTGGCCCTGCTGCGCCGGGTGGGTGAGACGCTGGTGGAGGTGCATGGGCAATTCGATACCCACGGCCTGCTGAACCCCCTGACCCATCGCGACCTGCTGGACGACTACGCCGGCCTGACCGCCAAGCGCGCGCAGCTGTCCGGCCTCTACCGCGCCTGGCAGGCGGCGGAGACGGCCCGCCTGGATGCGGATCGCGAGGCCGCCCGTGCCCGCGAGGAGGAGGAATACGTCCGCCACGCGCTGTCGGAGCTGGACGCGCTGGATCCCAAGGACAATGAGGAAGAGGCCCTGGCGGAAAAGCGCGCCGTCATGATGCACCGGGAAAAGCTGGTGGAGGCACTGACCGGCGCCGCCGGTGAGATCGCCGGTGAGCGCGGTGCCGAACGGGCGCTGGCCAACGCCCTGCGCCACCTGACCCGGGTGGCCGACAAGGCCGCCGGCCAGCTGGACCCGCTGATTTCCATCCTGGACCAGGCCGCCGCCGAGATCGGGGAGGCGGCGCGCGCCCTGCAGGTCATGGCCGGCGACATGGACCATGACGGTGCCACCCTGGAAAAGCTGGAGGAGCGGCTGTTCGCGCTGCGCGCCTGCGCCCGCAAGCACGGCATCGCCGTCACCGGCCTGGCGACCCTGCGTGCCGACTTCGCCCGCCGCCTTTCGCTGATCGAGGACCAGGGCGACCTGCTGACCCGCCTGGCCAAGGACGCCGCCGAGGCGAAGCAGGCCTACGCCACCGCCGCCGCGTCCCTGACCGAGGAGCGGCGCCGGGTGGCCGGCAAGCTGGACCGGGCCGTGATGGCCGAACTGGCCCCCCTGAAGCTGGAAAAGGCCCGCTTCGTCACCGCCGTCGACACGGTGGGTGAGGCCGAATGGGGCCCCGGCGGCAGCGACCGCGTGGCCTTCACCGTCGCCACCAATCCCGGCGCCCCGCCGGGCCCGCTGGCCAAGATCGCGTCCGGCGGCGAACTCGCCCGCTTCATGTTGGCGCTGAAGGTGATCCTGGCCCAGGTCGGCACCGTGCCCACCCTAGTGTTCGACGAGGTCGATACCGGCATCGGCGGTGCCGTGGCCAATGCGGTGGGTGAGCGCCTGGCCCGTTTGGGTGCCGGCCTGCAGGTTCTGGTGGTGACGCACAGTCCGCAGGTGGCGGCGCGCGGCCAGCAGCACCTGAACGTGCGCAAGCGCGTGGCTGCCGGCAAAACCACCACCGACGTGGTCATCCTGTCACCGGAGGAGCGGCGGGAAGAGATCGCCCGCATGCTGTCGGGCGCCGAGATCACCGCCGCCGCCCGCGCCGCCGCGTCCGAGCTGATGGCCGCCGGCTGAGCCGGCGCCATCCCCTTCCGCCTTTCATCCCGAGTACTGCCATGGCCGCCAAGCAAGCCATCGACACCCTGACCCTAGCGGATGCCCGGGCGGAACACGCCCAGCTGGTGGCGGAGATCGGCCACCACCGCGCCCTCTATTACCAGAAGGACGCGCCGGAAATTTCCGACGCCGACTACGACGCCCTGGAACGGCGGCTGGCGGCCATCGAGCAGCGCTTCCCCGAACTGGCCGGCGCCCATAGCCCCACGGCCACGGTGGGGGCCGCCCCCGCCGCCGGCTTCGGCAAGGTGAAGCACAAGGTGCCCATGCTGTCGCTGGGCAACGCCTTCGAGGATGAGGACGTCACCGACTTCGTCGCCAGCATCCGCCGCTTCCTGGTGCTGGACGAGACCGCCCCGCTGGATTTCGTGGCCGAGCCCAAGATCGACGGCCTGTCCCTGTCCATCCGCTATGAGGACGGCCAGCTGGTACAGGCCGCCACGCGCGGCGACGGGGCGGAGGGCGAGGACGTCACCGCCAACGTCCGCACCATCGACGACATCCCCAATACCTTGCGCGGCAAGGCGCCGGCGGTGCTGGAGGTGCGCGGCGAGGTCTATATGCGGCGCGAGGACTTCCTGGCGCTGAACAAGGCCCAGGCGGAAAAGGGCGAGAAGGTCTTCGCCAACCCGCGCAACGCCGCCGCCGGCAGCCTTCGCCAGCTGGACGCCAGCATCACGGCGGGCCGGCCCCTGCGCTTCTTCGCCTATACCTGGGGTGAGCTGTCGGAGCCGCTGGGCGCCACCCAGTCGGAAAGCCGCCAGCGCCTGGCCGACCTGGGCTTCACCATCAGTGAGCCGTCGCGCCTGTGCCGCACGGCCGACGCGCTGCTGGACTATTACCACTGGATCGGCGGCCAGCGCGCCACCCTGCCCTTCGACATCGACGGCGTGGTCTACAAGGTGGACCGCCTGGATCTGCAGGAACGCCTGGGCTTTCGCACCCGCACGCCGCGCTGGGCCACCGCCCACAAATACCCGGCGGAGAAGGCGCAGACCCTGCTGAAGGCCATCAGCATCCAGGTGGGACGCACCGGCGCCCTGACCCCGGTGGCCGAGCTGGAGCCCATCACCGTGGGCGGTGTCGTCGTCTCGCGCGCCACCCTGCATAATGAGGATGAGATCCGCCGCAAGGACGTGCGGGTGGGCGACACCGTCATCGTCCAGCGCGCCGGCGACGTGATCCCCCAGATCGTGAGCGTCGTCGCCAACCTGCGTCCCGCCGACAGCCATCCCTTCGAATTCCCCACCCACTGCCCCGCCTGCGGCAGCCTGGCCGTGCGCTCCACCGCCGAGAAGGCGGACGCGGCGGCGGAAGTGGTGGCGGTGGAAAGCGGCAGCCCGGAGGACGGTGCTGCCATGGAGGATGCGGAAGCGCCCGCCCCCGAGGAAACGGTGGCCGAGCCGGACGGCGTGGTGCGGCGCTGCACCGGCGGCCTGATCTGCCCGGCCCAGGCGGTGGAACGCCTGATCCATTTCACCAGCCGCCTGGCCTTCGACATCGAGGGCCTGGGCATCGAGCGCATGCGCCTGTTCCACAGCCAGGGGCGCATCCGTGAGCCGGCCGACATCTTCACCCTGGAAAAGCGGGAAAGCGAACGGCTGGACCGCATCGTCACCATGACCGGCTTCGGCAAGAAGTCGGTGGAGAAGCTGTTCGCCGCCATCGAGGCCCGCCGCACCATCGGCCTGGACCGCCTGATCTACGCCCTGGGCATCCGCCAGGTGGGCGAGGCCACGGCCAAGCTGCTGGCCCGCCACTATCTGACGGTGGACCACTGGCGCGCCGCCATGATCAAGGCGGCCGAGGAGCGGGCCGCCCAGCCGGCCGAGCGCAAGCCCGAGCTGGTGGGCGAGTCCTATGCCGAGCTGTGCGCCATCGAGCAGATCGGCGTCGGCGTGGCCGACGACATGATGGCCTTCTTCCGGGAAGAGCATAACCGCGCCGTGCTGGACCGCCTGCTGGCCCAGATCACCGTGGAAACCTACCAGCGGCCCACCACCACCGGGTCGCCGGTCGTGGGCAAGACCGTGGTCTTCACCGGCACGCTGGAGACCATGGGGCGCAGCGAGGCCAAGGCCAAGGCCGAGAGCCTGGGCGCCAAGGTCGCCGGCTCCGTCAGCGCCAAGACCGACTATGTCGTCGTCGGCGCCGACGCCGGGTCCAAGGCCACCAAGGCGCGCGAGCTGGGCCTGACCATCCTGACCGAACAGGAGTGGGCGGACCTGATCAGCGGCAAGACCGGCGCCCCGGAATAATGGCGAAATCCACCATCCGCCTGGCGTGAACGGCGATTAAATTGCCGTTCACGTTGGACAGATGGCACCCCACCCTAGGGTTTCCGCCGCGCCGACATTTGGCACATCCCTTGCGATAAAGGCCCTAACCGGCCCGGCACGTTGGGCCGGACCGATCCGGAAGCCCCGCCCGCGCAACATCACCGGGGCTGGCGCTTCCCGCCTTATCGTCAGGGAGACCCCGCTTCATGTTCCGCATGCCCCACCGCCTGGCCACCCTGTCCCTGGCGCCGCTGGCCGCCGCTCCCTTGGCCGCCGCACTCATCGCCTTCACCTCGGCCCCGGCCTACGCCGGCACCATCGGCCCGCAGACCCTGCACGGCCGCACGCTGGAGTTGGAAGGCCTGGTGGCCAATGTCGAGATCACGGTGTCGTCCTCCGCCAAGGAGATCACCGTCACCGCCACCGGCGACGACGACCAGGTCAACCGCCTGTCCTTCCACAGCGAGGGTGACAAGGCCAAGGTGGAGCAGGAGCACCGCCACCACGAGCATTACAGCGACCGCGACTTCATGAAGGTCAGCGTCACCCTGCCCGCCGGCACCAGCCTGGCGATCGACGATTTCGTCGGTGACCTGACCGCGGGCGACCTGAACGCCGACCTGGCGATCGAGGACCTGCATTCCGGTTCCGTCACCGTCGGCCGCGTGCACTCCGCCGCCTTGGACGTGACCGGCAGCGGCAACATCACCGTGGGCGACGTCGCCAAGGCCGTCTCGGTGGAGATCAAGGGCTCCGGCAAGGTGCGCACCGGCAAGACCAATGGCGAGGTGTCGCTGGAGATCAGCGGCTCCGGCAATGTCGACATGGCCTCGGTCAACGGTGCCGTGTCGGCCGAAATCCACGGCAGCGGCAACGTCACCATCCATGCCGGCAAGGCCGACCCGCTGTCGGTGGACATCGCCGGCTCGGGCGACTTCAGCATGGACGGCGTCGCCACCAACCAGTCCATCAGCCAGCACGGCTCCGGCCAGGTGCGTATCCGCAATGCCGGGCATTGAGACTTCATCAATCACGTCGACCGAAGGGCGATGCCGCGCGGGGCGGCGCCGTCCCTTCAGAAAGCCCGCCGGGAAACTGGCGGGCTTTCGTCTTTTGCGGCAAGGGCATAAGGTCCAGATCCCACACGACATCACCTGGGACTGCGTCGATGAAATACCTGCACACCATGGTCCGCGTCACCGACCTGGACGCCTCGCTGGACTTCTACGTCAACAAGCTGGGCCTGCAACTGGTGCGCCGCCGCGATTATGAGAAGGGCCGTTTCACCCTGGTCTATCTGGCGGCCCCGGGCTCGCCGGAGTCGGAGGTGGAGCTGACCTGGAACTGGGATCCGGAGGTTTATACCGGCGGCCGCAACTTCGGCCACCTGGCCTTCGCCGTGGACGACATCTACGCCACCTGCCAGCGCCTGATGGACGCCGGCGTCACCATCAACCGCCCGCCGCGTGACGGCCACATGGCCTTCGTTCGCTCCCCCGACCAGATCTCCATCGAGCTGCTGCAGGCCGGCGACGCCCTGCCCCCGCGGGAGCCCTGGGCCTCCATGCCCAACACCGGCACCTGGTAAATCGCCCTCCCCGGGGCCGGCCCCGCAGCGCGCGGTTGCGGGGCCGGCCCGTTCATTCTATCCCTACCCCATGCTGCTGCTGATCGTCCTGGCTGTGATGGGGGTGGGTTTGGCCCTGGCGCTGGTCGCCTGGCTGGCCACGCGCGGCCCGTCCGAAGCCGAAATCTTCCGCCGCTTCGACGCGCTGGAAGGTTTCACCATCACCGAACGCCACGCCCATGAGGGCACCGGCATCGCCGCCGACGAGGCGCGCGGCCGCGTGGCCGTGATCGGCAAGGGCCTGGACAAGCGCCCGCCCGTGCTGCTGGCCGCCAAGGACCTGACGGCCTGGCGCTACCAGGCCAAGGACCAGCATTTCGAAATGACGCTGAAGACGCGCCGCTTCCCGCAGCCCCTGGTCGTCAGTTTCCGCAAGCGCGCCACCGCCGACGAATGGCTGAAGATTTTCCGCAACATCGTCGAGGAGCGTTGACCTATCCCACAGCGCGGCCCGTACGGAAGTGCGAGACTCTGGGACCCCATACGTCTTAAGGTCATGATGAGGCGGTTGTACCGCCCGCTGTTTTAAACGCCCCGCGACCTAAAGGTTGGCATGACGCCCCCACCGTCCTCCGAGGCACCGTCGTCGTCCCGTACCCTGGCGCAGTTCGGGAACGCATCGCCCGTCACCGGCGGAACCCCCCGCGACGGGAACGGCCAAGGAGGCGGCGCCCAGGCGCCGGGCATGGGGCCGGAGGATGGCAAGGCGGCGGCGCGCAAGAAGGTGCGCCTGCCGCTGCGCAAGCGCCTGTCCTACAAGCAGGCGCGCAACACCGCCCTGCTGACCCTGGCGCTGGGCATCATCCTGAACACCGCCCAGATCACCTACGACCTGTTCAACGTCGAGCAGCAGACCGACCAGCTGGTAAAGCAGGTGCTGAGCACGGCGCGCCAGCCGGCGGCGGAGGCAGCCTACGCCTTCGACCAGGCGCTGGCGGAACGGGTGCTGACCGGCCTGTTCGAGTACCGCCCTCTGTACCATGCCGTGATCTATGAGGATTTCGGCAACCAGCTGGCCGCCAAGGACCGGCCTGAGACGGAAGGCGGCCTGAAGTGGCTGGCGGAAATCCTGCTGCCCCAGGAAAAGACCTTCTCCATCCAGCTGGTCATCGAGCGCCACCATCAGAACGTGGGCGTGCTGAAGGTCAGCGTCGACCGCTATCTGATCGCGCTGGATTTCTTCCGCCGCTCGGCCATCGTGCTGGGCGTGGGCCTGGTGTGGACGGTGGCGCTGGCGCTGATCCTGGTCGTGGTCTTCTACATCTCGCTGTCCAAGCCCTTCCTGCGGCTGACGCGCGGCATCGCCGCCGTGGACGCCCGCCGCCCGGCCGACCTGCTGCTGACCGTGCCGCCGCAGCATGCGGACGACGAGCTGGGCCTGCTGGCCAACACCACCAACGAGTTGCTGCTGGAATTCGACCGCGCCCTGGTGGAGCGCGAGCGGGTGGAGGCCCGCCTGCGGGAGCGCGAGACCCACCTGTCCGGCATCATGGACAACGTGGCCGATGGCATCATCACCCTGGATGAGGACCTGCGCGTCGCCACCATGAACCGCGCCGCCCACCAGCTGTTCGGGTATGAGCCCGGCCAGGCGGCGGGGCAGCCCTTCGTCAGCTTCATCGCCGACGAAGACTGGCCGCGGGTGTCGATGGAGCTGATGACCAGCCTGCGCCGCCAGGGCGGCAGCCACGGCGGGGAGCAGCGGTCGGAGGTGCAGGGCCGCCGGCGCGACGGCACCGTCTTCGCCATGGCCTTCGGCGTCAGCCAGATGCGCCTGGGCACCCGCCGCACCGCCATCTGCGTCATCCAGGACATCACCCAACGCAAGCGGTCGGAACGCGCCGTGCGCGAAAGCGAGGAGCGGCTGAAGCAAGCCGTCAGTGCCACCCGGTCCGGCGTGTTCGACGCCGACTTCGCCACCGGCCTGACGTGGTGGAGCCCCGAGTTCCTGGAGATGCTGGGCTATCCCGGCGGCGCCAGCCCCTGGCATGACAAGCCGCTGGAGGCCCTGCTGCACCCAGACGACGCGCCCGGCACCATGGGCACCATCGAGCGTTACCTGTCGGGCGAGAGCGGCGACTACCTGAGTGTCTTCCGCCTGCGCAAGAACGACGGCAGCTGGCTGTGGATCGAGGCGCGCGGCCTGGCCATCCGGGATGAACGGGGCCGCCCCCTGCGCTTCACCGGCACCATGACCGACGTGACCGACCGCAAGCGCTTCGAGGAACAGCTGCTGTATGTCAGCACCCACGACCCGCTGACCGGCCTGGCCAACCGCACCCTGCTGCAGGACCGTCTGCAGCACGCCATCGCCCATGGCGCCCGCAAGGGCACGTCGGTCGCCGTGCTGGTCATGGATCTGGACCGGTTCAAGCTGGTGAACGACAGCCTGGGCAGCCAGGTGGGGGACAAGCTGCTGCGCGCCCTGGGGCAGCGCCTGGTGTCGTGCGTGCGCGCCGCCGATACCGTGGGCCGCATGGGCGCCGACGAGTTCATGGTGATCGCCGAGGATTTGCCGGAGCCGCAGGTGGCCGCCCGCATCGCCGAGGCCATCCTGGTGGGCCTGACCCGCCCCTTCGCCATCGACGGCCAGCAGTTGTTCATCACCACCTCCATCGGCATCAGCCTATTCCCCGGCGACGCGTCGGACACCGACGCCCTGCTGCGCGACGCCGCCACCGCCATGGACAACGCCAAGGCCGCGGGCGGCAACAGCTACCAGTTCTTCACCCCCCGCATGAACGAGGAGGCCGTGGCGCGGCTGTCCATGGAGCACGCGCTGCGCGAGGCCCTGGACCTCAACCAGTTCACACTGCACTACCAGCCCAAGATCGACCTGGAGACGCTGCAGCCGGTGGGGACCGAGGCGCTGATCCGCTGGCACCATCCGGAGATGGGCCCCGTCTCCCCCGCCCGCTTCATCCCCATGGCGGAGGAGAACGGCCTGATCGTCCCCATCGGCGAATGGGTCATGCGCACCGCCCTGGCCCAGATCCGCGCCTGGCAGGAACAGGGGCTGCAGCCCCTGCCCGTGGCCGTCAACGTCTCCGTCCGCCAGGTCTCCTCCGGCCAGTTCGCGGAGCGGGTGCGCCAGCTGCTGCAGGAATACGGCGTGGGCCCGGAATTCCTGGAACTGGAGATCACCGAGACGGCGATGATGTCCAACCTGGCCTATATCGCCGACACGCTGGCGGAACTGCGCGCCCAGGGTATCTCCATCGCCATCGACGACTTCGGCACAGGCTATTCCTCGCTGTCCTACCTGCGGCGCCTGCCCATCACCACGCTGAAGATCGATCGCTCCTTCGTGTCGGAAGCGACCTCCAACACCGACACGGCCGCCATCGCCGCCACCATCATCGCCATGGGCCGTCAACTGGGCCTGACCGTGGTGGCGGAGGGAATCGAGACCGAAGAGCAACTGGACTTTCTGCGCCGGCACCAGTGCGACCAGCTTCAAGGCTTCTTCTTCTCAAAACCCCGCCCGGCGGACGACTTCTGCAAAACTTTTTTGAAGCCGACAAAGATGCACGCGGTGGCCTCCTGAACCCGGCTTGACGCCTACTGGCAACCCGGCAAACACCCCCTCGGAAGCGCCGGAACCCGAGTCGAATGGCGTTGCAGATTTGCCCTATCGGGCGCGGAATCCCTTGATCCTGCTCATCAATGCTTGACGGCAAGGCCCGGAAAACCGAGGCTTGGCGTAGAGAGGCTGGACGCGAGTCCCAGGCAGGAATGCCAGGAATGGTCGTGTCTTAAAAAAAACGTGCAGGGAGGAAAGACGCATGGCGGCGAACGTCTTTGGAAAGTCGTGCCTGAAATCTCGTATTCTGGCGGGTGTGAGCGTCGCGGCGCTAGGCACATCGCTGTTCGCTTCAATGCCGGCGCGCGCCCTGGACTTCAGCAGCGGCGATCTTCAAGGCAGCTTCAACACCACCCTGACCTTCGGCGGCCTGATCCGCGTGCAGGAGCGTGACAAGAATCTGGTGGGCAAGGCCAATGGCGGCAACGCCTCCTCCATCAACCAGGATAACGGCGACCTGAACTACGGCACCGGCCTGGTGTCGTCCACCGGCCGCATGACCAACGAACTGAAGCTGGACTACGACAACATCGGCTTCTTCAGTCGCGCGACCTTCCTGTACGACCCGATCAACAACGACGCCAACAGCACCTCGGGTGCGCGCACCGGCGCCTTCACGCTGAGTTCCACCGCCCGTGACCAGACGGCGGCCTACGCCCGCCTGCTGGACGCCTACGCCTACGGCAACTTCGACCTGGGCGGCGGCACCTCGCTCAGCATGCGTGTGGGCAACCAGGTGCTGAGCTGGGGTGAAAGCACCTTCATCCCCAACGGCATCAACGCCATCAACCCGGTCGACGTCTCCGCCCTGCACCAGCCGGGCACGGAGCTGAAGGAAGTCTTCCTGCCGGTGCCGATGATCAGCGCCAACCTGGGCCTGACTAACAATCTGAGCGTGGAAGCCTTCTACCAGTTCAAGTGGGAGAAGACGCTGCTGGACCCGGCCGGCACCTATTTCAGCAGCGATGACTCGCTGTCGCCGGGTGCCCGCTACCTGTCCCTGCCCTTCGGCAACCCGCTGGCCGCCGACAGCCCGCTGCAGCACGCCATCGAGACCAACGGCACGGTCAAGAACCCCATCCTGGGCCAGGTCACCCCCATCGCGCCCTTCGGCACCAACGTGCCGCGCCTGAACGACCACAACGGCCGCGACGACGGCCAGTTCGGCTTCGGTGTCCATTATTCCGTGCCGGAACTGGACGACACCGACTTCGGCATTTTCTTCCTGAAGTACAACAACCGGGTGCCGGACCTGTCGGTCAAGGTGGGCAGCTTCGGCGACTTCGCGTCCAACCCGGAGACGTTCAGCAATCACAGCGGCTACTTCGCCGACTACGTCAACGACATCAAGATGTATGGCGTCAGCTTCAGCACCAGTGTTGAAGGCGTCGCCATCCAGGGTGAGTACTCGTACCGCCAGGGCCAGCCCCTGCAGTACGACGCCGTGGACGTCCTGCAGGCCATGCTGGCCGCGCCCTCGGTCTTCGGCTTCATCCAGACCGGCAGCCAACAGGGGGCCGCCCTGGGCGCCCAGCAGGGTGCCGCCGCCGGCGCCGCGCAGGGCCTGGCCGCCGCCACCGCCGCCTACCAGACGGCCGTGAACCAGGTGCTGTCGGTCGCCGCCCCGGCGCTGGTCGGCACCAACTTCACCGCGCTGCCGGCCCCGGTCCAGGCCACCGTCCAGGCCGCCATCGCCGGCGCGGGCGGTCCCGCTTCGCTGGCCGCGGCCCAGGCCGCGGGGCAGGCCCAGGGCTCCGCCGCCGGCGCCAAGGCCGGCGCCACCGCCGGCGCCACCGCCGGCGCGCAGCAGGCCGCCACCGCCGCCGCCCATATCTTCAACACCAATGCGCTGATCCAGCGCCTGGGCGGCATCCAGGGCACCACCACAGCGCAGATCGAGCAGAGCGCGTCCCGCCTGTTCGGCACCACCATCCAGGGCTATGGCCGCTACGACATCAGCCAGGTCCAGATGACCTTCACCAAGGACCTGCCGCCCATGATGGGTGCCAACCAGGTGATCCTGGTGGGCGAAGTCGGCGCCGACATCGTGCACAACATGCCGGACGGCGTGCACTTCAGTGGCACAGGCACCAATGTGGGCGGCAATGCCAACTTCCTGGGCCTGGGCGGCATGGAGAGCGTGGCCACCAGCGGCTTCGGCACCGAGTTCTCATGGGGCTACCGCCTGGTCGCCCGCTTCGACTACCTGAACGCCATCGGCGGCATCAACCTGATGCCCCGCGTGGTCTGGGAACATGACGTGCACGGCACCACGCCGCTGCCCGTGGGCACCTTCATCGACGGTCGCAAGGCCGTGTCGGTGGGCCTGACCGCCACCTTCCTGGACAAATGGTCGGCCGACGTGAACTACACCAACTTCTTCGGCGGTGGTGACTTCAACCTCATCAACGATCGTGACTTCATCAGTTTCAGCGTGAAGTACTCCTTCTAATCCTGCCACCCCGTCACGGGATCGCTGGATTTCCCCCGGCGGCCCGTGACAGGGTCAGCATCCCTTTCCCGGTTTTATGGGCGCCGGCCGCCGAGAGGCGGTCCGCGACTTGAATGATGAAATGCCGCCCCCTCGCCGCCCGGCTCGTCGCCGGCGCCCTGTCCCTGGCCCTGGCCTCCAGCCTCGCCCCCAGGGACAACCTAAGAGCGAGGGAGATGGCGGCCGGCGACAGCCCCTCATCATCCGACATCCCCTCGTCATCCGACATCAAGGTCACCGCGCCCATCGCCGGGAAGACCCCGGCCGCCAACGCTCCCATCCCGGCGCTGCTGGCCCCTCTTGCCCCGCGTTCCCTGATCCTAGCCGGCACGCTGGCGGGTACGCGCCTGGTGGCGGTGGGGGAACGCGGGCATATCCTGCTGTCCGACGACAATGGCCACAGCTGGCGCCAAGTGCCCGCCCCCGCCAACGCCACCCTGACCGGTGTGCGCTTCATCGACGCCAAGCAGGGCTGGGCCGTGGGCCATGACGCCACCATCCTGCACACCACCGATGGCGGTGAAAGCTGGACCCTGCAGAACTTCGCGCCCGATTGGGAACAGCCCCTGATGGATGTGCTGTTCGACGACGCCGACCACGGCATCGCGGTGGGCGCCTACGGCCTGTTCCTGGAAACCGCCGACGGCGGCAAGACCTGGACCAAGCGCCGCATCACCGACGACGACCTGCACCTGAACGCCATCTTCGCCACCGGCGGCGACACCCGCATGGTGGTGGGGGAGGCCGGCGGCGTCTACACCAGCCCGGACAAGGGCCGCACCTGGACCAAGCGCGCCCTGCCCTATGAGGGCTCGCTGTTCAGCGGCGTGGCGGTGGACGACAGGGCCGTGGTGGTCTTCGGCCTGCAGGGCCACGCCTTCCG
Source organism: Nitrospirillum amazonense (assembly GCF_007828045.1). Classification (GTDB taxonomy): domain Bacteria; phylum Pseudomonadota; class Alphaproteobacteria; order Azospirillales; family Azospirillaceae; genus Nitrospirillum; species Nitrospirillum amazonense_C. The sequence continues at coordinate 104,417 of NZ_VITN01000005.1, forward strand.
CTCCACCGATGGCGGCCAGAATTGGCAGACCATAGACACCGGCACCAAGGCCGGCCTGATGGGCGGTGTCGCCACCCCCGATGGCCATGTCGTCCTGGTGGGCGCGCTGGGCACCGTGCTGAGCAGCAGCGATGGCGGCGCCAGCTTCAAGCTGACCTACCGCCCCGACCGCCTGGCCCTGGCCGATGCGGTCCGCGGCGCCGACGGCACCTTGGTCCTGTTGGGCGATGAGGGCCCCAAGCTGGTGGGCGCGCTGCCCTGACCGCCAGCGCCGCCCCTGACCGCCTTTTCCCGGTTCCCCCGTTTCCCCCGAGTGCCCGATGACGTCCCTGCCCCGCTTCCTCGACGCCCTGATCTTCCGCCACCGGCAGGTGGTGCTGGTGCTGTTCGCGCTGGCCACGGCCTTCTTCGCCTGGCAGGCCAGCCACCTGGCGGTGGACACGGCCTATGAGAAGCAGCTGCCGCAAGAACACCCCTATATGAAGACCTTCCTGCAGTATCAGAAGGAATTCGGCGGGGCCAACCGGGTCGTGGTGGCGCTGAGCGTGAAGAAGGGCGACATCTACACGCCGGAATTCTTCACCAAGCTGAAGCAGGTGACGGACGAGGTGTTCTTCATCCCCGGCGTGGACCGGGCCAGCGTCACCTCCCTGTTCACCCCCAACGTCCGCTTCATCGAGATCGTTGAGGACGGGTTCAGCGGCGGCAACGTCATCCCGGCGGAGTTCAAGGCCACACCGGACTGGCTGAACGTGGTGCGCGGCAACGTGCTGAAGTCCGGCCAGGTGGGCCGCCTGGTGGCGGAGGATTTCACCGCGGCCTTGGTCAGCATTCAGCTGCTGGACCGCGACCCCAGCACCGGCGCCAAGTTGAACTACATGGACGTGGCCAAGAAGCTGGAGGCCATCCGGGGCAAGTACGCCGACGATGCCGTGGACATTCACATCATCGGCTTCGCCAAGGCCATGGGCGACGTGGCCGACGGCACGGTGGGCGTCATCGGCTTCTTCGGCCTCGCCTTCGTCATCACCGCCGTCCTGGTCTATGTCTATGGCCGGTCGTTCCGTATGACCGCCGTGCTGCTGGCCCTATCGGTCGTCACCGTCATCTGGCAGCTGGGCCTCCTGGTGCTGATGGGCCTGGCCATGGACCCCATGTCCATCCTGGTGCCCTTCCTGGTGTTCGCCATCGCCATCAGCCATGGCGTGCAGAACGTGGGCACCATCACGCAGGAGATCGGCAAGGGGGCGGACGCCTTCTCCGCCGCCCGCATCAGTTTTCAGCGCCTGCTGGTGCCCGGCGCCAGCGCCCTGGTGGCCGACGCCATCGCCTTCCTGACCATCCGCATCGTCAAGATCCAGATGATCCAGGAACTGGCGCTGTCGGCCTCGGTCGGCATGGTCATCATCGTCATCACCCACCTGATGATCCTGCCGGTGGCCCTGTCCTTCCTATCCTTGGGCGACAGCTACCGCCGCCGCGTTTCCGGCCAGGTGGACCGCTTTGACGCGGTGTGGAAGGTCTTCACCGTCTTCGCCCGGCCCAAGGGCGCCATCCCGGCCCTGATGATCGGCCTGGCCGTCTTCGCCTGGGCGCATCATGAATCGGGCCGGCGCGTCATTGGCGACGCCGAGGCCGGCGTGCCCGAGCTGTGGCCGGACAGCCGCTACAACAAGGATGCCGATTTCATCGCCGCCCATTTCGCCATCGGCGTGGACATCATCCAGGTCATCGCCGAGGCGCCGGCCAACGGCTGCATCGACTACAATGTCGCGTCCCAGGTGGACGACTTCGCCTGGCAGATGCGCAATGTGGACGGCGTGCAGTCCACGCTGTCGCTGCCCCAGGTGATGAAGACCGTCAACATGGGCTGGAACGAGGGCAACCTGAACTGGCGCGTCCTGCCCCGCAACAGCCAGGTGCTGGTACGCGCCGTCTCGCCCGTCGAGACCTCAACCGGCCTGTTGAATGCCGACTGTTCCGTCATGCCCATCATGATCTTCACCAAGGACCACAGGGCAGAGACCATCGACCGCGTGGTCAAGGCGGTGGAGACCTACAACAAGGTCCACGGCACCGACGCCAAAGATAAGGGCGCCATCCGCTTCCGCCTGGCCACCGGCAACGTCGGCGTCATGGCCGCCACCAACCAGGCGGTGACGGCGGCCGAGACCCCCATGCTGCTGTGGGTCTACGGCACCGTGCTGGTGTTCTGCGCCCTTACCTTCCGCTCCGTCGTCGGCACCATCGCCACCGTGTTGCCGCTGATCGTGGTCTCGGTGCTGTGCGACGCGCTGATGGCCGAGCTCAAGATCGGCCTGAAGACGAGCACCCTGCCGGTCACCGCCTTGGGCGTGGGCATCGGCGTGGACTACGGCCTCTATATCTTCAACCGCCTGCAATCCTATCTGAAGCACGGCCTGGGCTTCGCCGAAGCCTACTACAAGACCCTGCAGGAAACCGGCAGCTCCATCCTCTTCACCGCGCTGACCCTGGCGGTGGGTGTCGCCACCTGGTCCTTCTCCGCCCTGAAGTTCCAGGCCAACATGGGCGAGCTGCTGACCTTCGTCTTCATCGCCAACATGTTGGGCGCCATCATCCTGCTGCCCGCCATCGCCGCCACGCTCTATCGCCTGTTCCCCCGCCTGTTTGAGAGCGAGGTCAAGCGGGCGCAGAAGCGGACCTTCGCGGCTCACTAGTTCGGTTGCCTCAAGCGCCGGCGGAGCGTCCGGCCGCTTGGCCATCCTCGTTCCGCTCACTCCGGGGCCTGCCGTCACAGGTCTGGAAGAATAAAAGACCCCCGTCCGGTCCGTCCGGCGGGGGTTTTTCTTTTCAGGTCGGGCTATTGCGCCTTGGGCTGCGCCGCTTCCCATTCCGGATCCACGGTGCCGCCATCGAAGATGAAGCGCCAGGGGGCGTCCTTGGTGGCGCGGCGCCATACGGTGACGTAGCGGACGGGCGGACGCTCCACCACCGTGCCGTCGGGCTTTTTGAGGCGGGAGCGTGCCCTGCCCCAGCTGTAGCCCAGCGTGCCGTCGGCCGAGACCGAGGCATCCTCCGGCGCCCATTCCAGCTCCAGCCCCGCCGGGAACAGGGTGGCCAGTGCCGCCCGGTCCACCTTGGCCTGCGGACGGTTCAGCAGGGTGACCTCATCTGCGGCAAAGGCCTGGAAGGCGGCCCCCACGCCCACCTCCTGCGCCTTGGCGGCGAAGGCGCGGTCGGTGTCCAGGATGGCCTGGGCGGGGTTACCGGCGGCGGGGTTGCTGGGGCTGGGGAGCGGGCCGGCGCCCACCAGAAAGGGTGCCGCCAGGACGCAGGCGGCCAAGCCCAAGGGGAACCGCAAACGGGACATGATCTTATCCTCCCTCGCGTCGTTGTTCTCGGCCGCCAGGGTAGCAACAAAAGGGGCGCGGGAATATCCTGCGCCCCCCAGTCAACCTTGCACTGTTGCTTATGGCCTTAGAAGCCGATGCGGATGTGGCCCATGACGGCGTGGTCCGTGCGGTCGCCGTTGTCGAACGTCCCCTGGTAGGAAACGGCGACGTTGAAGCCGTTGGCCTGGATGGCGATGCCGCCGCCACCATAGTAGGAGGTGCGCTTGCCGGCACCCGCGTCCGTCTCCGCCACCTGGCCGCCCGGCAGGGTGGCCTGGAAGACGCGGCCGGAGTTCAGAAACTCATGCTGCACGCCGGCCTGGATCTGCGGCGCAACCACCACGTCCCCCATGACGAAGGGGATGGCCAGCTGGCCGCCCGCCTGGGCGCGGAAGCTTTCCGCGTCGAAGTCCGGCACGCTCAGCGCCAGGGCGCCCGCGTCCTTTTCCGTGTAGCTGTGAATGCTGGCGCGGGTGTAGCGCAGGCCCGCCGTGGGGCCCAGGGCCACATTGCCCAGCGTCACATTGTAGCCGCCGGACAGGCTGGCGCCATAGGTGCTGCCGTTGGGCGTGGCGTTGCCCCAGGGCTGCGGCGCGAAGCCGGTCTGGCGCTGCATCTGGGTGAACTCGTCATAGCCGTAGCTGATCATGCCGTCAGCGTAGAAGGCGCCCATGTTGGCAGTGGCGTAGGCCATCAGATTGTAGGCGTGCAGCTCATCCTTGCCGAAATTGTTCTGGAAGCGCATGCGGTTGTCGCCATAGCCCAACGCGATGCCGGTGGAGACGACGTCCGTCACCCGGTAGTCCACACCCAGGGCGCCGGTGTAGCTGTCGTAGTTGTAGCCCATCTGGCCTGCGATGGCGTCGCGATCACCGGTGCCGTAGTTGCCATAGAGGAAGATGCCGACGCGGCCGTCGCGGCCGGTGGCGGTGCCGGTCCCCATGCCGCCGCCCACGCCGGCGACAGCGGTGCCGGAACGGATGCCGTTCAGGCGGGCGCGGACGGCGCCGGTCATGCCGTCATCGGCGATGAAGTTCAGCTGCGTGGCCGCCACCGCCGCCTGCGGCGCCTGCAGCACGGTGGTCAGGGTGCCCGCCACATATTCCGCCACCAGGGTGTGGCCTGTGGTGGTGGGATGCACGTCGTCCCAGAACAGCATGGTGTTGATGTTGGCGGGGGTGCAGTAGCCCGTGGCCTTGCCGCCCAGCAGGCAGGAATGGGTGGCGTCGGTGATGCCGTAGGCCGACGGGTTGGCCTGGATCATGCTGAAGATGGTGTTCACGTCCACCAGGATGACCCGGGCGCCACTGGTGCCGTTCAGGCTTTTGGTCAGGGCCAGCACGTCGGCGTTGTGGATGGCCGTCAGCTGGTTGGCCTGCAGCGAGGCGTCCGCCCCTTCGGCCGAGATGGACGGAGTATTGCCCAGGTTGGGAAGGTTGAAGATCAGGAAGTTGCGGGCGCCGGCGGCGATCAGCTTGTTGGCGCCGGTGCCGATGTTGCCCACCACCGTGGCCGCCTCCGTCGCCGCGTCCACCGAGGAACCGCTGGTGGCGTACTGGAAGTAGTCGTTGGCGCCGATCCACAAGGAATACAACTGGCTGCTGGTGATGGTAGGCTTGGCCGCCAGGAAGGCGTTGATCTGGTTCAGGAAGTCGATGGGCCGTTCCGCCGTGGAGCGGGCGCCGCCATAGGCGTAGCTCTTGAACGGCACGCCACCGATCAGCGCGCCCACCTTCTCATCCCACAGCGGGCCGTTGGAGAAGCGGCCGTTGTAATAGGGCGGCGGCGGCGCCAGGCCCAGGGGCACCAGATTGCCCGGGTCGCTGAGGCTGTCACCGAAGACGATACCGGCGGAATATTGCTGCGCGTGCGCGGTGAAACCGACGAAAGACGCCATCAGCGCCACCGCCATGGCGGTGGTCGTGCGTAACATCCGGCTGGTTATGGGCTCCCTCTATCCCTTCACGGCGGGCCGTTCAGGCGGCCTGCTCGTTCTTGACGCGAGGGCAGAGTCCCATGAAAGCATCCCCCGGCGTCAAGGGCCCAAAAGTCACAAGGCCGCGAATATCACCGGTTGTGTCGTGGCGGCAGCAGTTGGGGGATCGCAACGATCCGGCCCCACCTTGGGGGCGGGGCCGGAACCGGAAACGCTTACTTCAAGCCGGACAGATAGGCGATGACGTCGGCCCGGTCCTGGGCGGAGGGAAGGCCGGGGAACGCCATGCGGGTGCCGGGCACCAGGGCCGCCGGCTTGGTCAGGTAGACATCCAGCGTGGCGGCGTCCCAGGTCTTGTTGGCAGCCTTCATCGCCGGGGAATAATTGAAACCGTCCTCGCTGGCCGACTTGCGGCCGACCACACCCCACAGGTTGGGGCCCAGCTTGTCGGCGCCATCCTTCTCGGCGCTGTGGCAGGCCTTGCAGCGCTGGAACACCTTTTCCCCCTTCACGGGGTCGCCGGCCGTCTGAGCGGCGGCGGTGCCAGCGACGGCGATGGCCAGGACGGTGATGGCGGCGGCAATCTTCATGAAACGACCCCTATTGTTCTTCGTGTGACCCTATTTGCCGAGACCATGCGGGGCCTGGGCTGAAGTGGCGCGACGGTAGGGGGCGGCGGATGACGCTGTCAATCGGACGGACTGTCCCGATCCGTAAAAAGGCGGGCCAAATTAGAGGGATGACACAGCCGGGGGAGGACGGCGGCGCACCGTCCTCCCCCGCAGGCTTCAGTCGCCCACATCCAGGGTGGGCTGGCCGCGCAGGCCGCCGCCGTTGAAGCGCCCCATATGGTCGGCGGCGCGCTGGGCCGCCTGGGCGCCGCGTTGCACCAGGTTGGTCTTGGCGGGCTGGGCCTGGGGCACCGCATAGACCCGCACGGGGCGGTTGGGCCGCAGCACCCACAGCACCGCGAGGGCCGCGACCGCGCCCACCGCCGCCGGCAGCAGGGAGACTGCGGCGGCCACCAGCCCGGAAACCACGGTCAGGTCGAACAGCATCCCGGGACGGGCGGGTGTGACCACATGGGCCAGCAGCACGCCCACGCCGATGACCAGGACCCAGACACCCCACTGGCGGGGGGCGGCCACCGACAGCAGGAAACCGGCGATGGCCAGCATGACCAGGGTGCCGTCCAGACTGGCGGAGGTCAGGTCCCACAGGCCGGCGGCGGCACCGAAGCCCGCGGCCGTCAGGGGCAGAAAGACAGTCTTGAGCAACATGGCGGCACGCTGATCCCGAAGGGGAAACATCCGTCCGGCACCCCCTACCCCCATTGGCAGTTGCCATCGGGGGGAAGGCGTCCGGAGATGGTGCTATTCAACACCGGGATTGCGGCGGAAGCCGGGCAACGCTGGGACCATGACGGGGCGATTGCTGCTAAATGCCACGCGTCACCATGCGGCGGGGGCCCCTTGCACAAGCGCCCAGGCCGCCCAGGGGGACGGCCATCCGGCTCACAACTCCTCGGGATCGGAGGGGTAGGGATCGCCGCCCTTGACCACATAGCCGCGTTCCGGGGGAAAGCGTTGCAGGGTCTTGGACACGGCCAGCTTGGCGCTGGAGGCCCACACCAGATAGCGCCGGCCCATGCGCCACGACGACACCACCGGCTCCGGCGCGCCGCGCGACAGCGTCTGGAAACTGGAATGGGTGATGGTGACGGTGAAGCCGCTGTCGTTGGGCATGCGGCGCTCGTCATAGACGTACAGCAGCGCCTCGTCCGCGCGGCGCGCCTCGGCCAGGCGGTCATGCTCGGTGACGCTGCTGCGCAGCTCCTCCAGCTCCGCCGTCATCTTGCGCTCCTCGCGCTTCAGATCCAGGGTCAGCTTGGCCTTGTCCCGCACCGCCTGGAACAGCTCATCCACCTGGCGGCGGCGGGCGCGGGTGTCGCGGCGCATGCGGCGGATGCGCCGGGCGGTGGAGCTGGCGACTTGCCCCGCGGCGGTGAGCCCGGCGGCGATACCGAACAGCAGGGAAAAGCTGATGGCCATGGCGCTCAGCCCCGCGGGGTGGAGGTGTCGGCCTCCGCCAGATGGATATCGCCGTCATCCATGCCCGGCCCATGATCCCCCGGGCTGTCTTGCGAGGGCTCGCGAATCTCGATGATGTGGAAGCCCATGGAGTGGGGGTAGTAGCTTTCCACCAGGGTCTTGGCGTCACCGACGTTGGGTGCCCAGGCATGGACGTTCTGGGTGCGCGCCCAACTGCGCGACAGGCCCATCACCTCTTTCTGCTCCATCACCGCGCGCTGCACATGACGGTTGATCACGGCCGCCACGAAATGGCGGGCCGGCCGGCCGGGGCGGGTGAAGGCATCCTCCTCCCCCAGCACGCGGATCAGCTGGTCGCGCTTGGCCTCCAGGTCGGCCACGCGGCGGGTGGACATGTAGTTTTGCCGCCGGGCGGATTTCAGCGCATTGTCCAGGCGGGCCACACGCGGCATGATCTTGCCGCCCCGGTCCTCGAACTTGCGGAACAGGATGTTGGCCTCCTGGAAGCGCTCGTCCACCCGGTCCACGCCTTCGCTCATGTGCAGATGACGTTCCACCAGGTGCGAAATGGCCAGCGCGGCGAGGTAGGACAGCCCCGCCACCATCATAAAGATCGCCACCGCCGTCAGCAGATCGCTCATAAGCCCGCTTTTAGTCGGATATGGTTGGTGAACTCCCCCACCCGCAAGGCAATCCCGGAGATCGGGGCGCTGTCAAGCGATGGCGGATCCAACCATTAGCATTACCCCCGCCGCTGCGATAGGTTTGCCGCCATGACCCCGCCCGCCCCCACCGCCCCCCGGCGCCTTGACGTGATCCTGGTCCCGGCGCTCAGCGACAACTACATCCACCTGCTGCGCTGCGCCGCCACGGCCAAGGTCGCCGTTGTGGACCCGGCGGAAGCCGCCCCGGTGGTAGCAGCGCTGGAGCAGCGCGGCTGGGGGCTGGATCTGATCGTCAACACCCACCACCACGGCGACCATGTCGGCGGCAACCTGGAACTGAAGGCCCGCTTCGGCGCCGCCATCGTCGGCCCCGCCGCCGACCGCGACCGCATCCCCGGCATCGACCGCGCCGTCGCGGATGGGGAGAGCTTCACCCTGGGTGCCTGCCCCTTCACCGGCATCGACGTGCCCGGCCACACGCGCGGCCACATCGCCTTCCATGGGGCTGAGGACGCCGTGCTGTTCTCCGGCGACACCCTGTTCTCCCTGGGCTGCGGCCGCCTGTTCGAAGGCACGCCGGACCAGATGTGGCACTCCCTGACCCGCCTGCGCGCCCTGCCGGCGGAAACCGCCGTCTATTGCGGCCACGAATATACCGCCGGTAACGGCCGCTTCGCCCTGACCCTGGAACCGGACAACGCCGACCTGGCGGCCCGCATGGCGGAGGTCACGGCCCTGCGGGCCCAGGACCTCCCCACCCTGCCCACCACCCTCGCCATCGAGCGGGCCACCAACCCCTTCCTGCGGGCCGACCTGCCGGCGCTGGCCGCCGCCGTGGGCCTGGACGGGCAGGATCCGGTGGCCGTCTTCGCCGAAATTCGCCGCCGGAAAGACAATTTCCGGGGATAAATGATCCTTGGCTCCCGCCTCTCTCGAAAGCCTGACCGTCCCATGAAGCTATTCTACAGCCAGACCTCCCCCTTCGTGCGCAAGGCGCTGATGGTCGCCCATGAGCGGGGCCTGGTTTCCCGGATCGAGCTGTCGCCCACCGATGTCTGGTCGCCGGACACGGTGGTGCCGACCCTGAACCCCCTGGGCAAGATCCCCACCCTGGTGACCGACGACGGCATGACCCTGTTCGACAGCCCGGTCATCGCCGAGTACCTGGACAGCCAGGGCACCCAGGGTCAGCCCCTGTTCTCCGCCGCCGGGACGGAACGCTGGCGCGCCCTGCGCCAGCAGGCCATCGCCGACGGCATCTGCGACGCCGCCATCCTGCGCCGGCTGGAGGGTCTGCGGCCGGAGAACCTGCGCTCCGCGAATTGGACGGAGCGCCAGCACCAGGCCATGACCCGCGCGGTCGAGCTGCTGGAGGCCGAGGCCGGCCAGTTGCAGGGCCTGACCATCGGTACCATCTCGGTCACGATCGCGCTGGCCTACCTGGACCTGCGGTGGGAGTGCGACCACTGGCGCCAGCGGGCACCCAAGCTGGCCACCTGGTTCGCCCAGGCCAGCGACCGGGAGAGCTTCCGCCTGACCGTGCCGCCCCGGGGGTAAGGAATGGAAGCCACTTCCCTGGACGCCGAGGGGATCATCCGCCTGCTGGGCCTGCGGCCGCATCCCGAGGGCGGGCACTATGTCGAGACCTATCGCCATGCCCCGGCGAACGGCGGCCGGGGTGACTCAACCGCCATCTACTTCCTGCTGAAAGCGGGAGAGCGATCGCACTGGCACCGGGTGCGCGACGCGGACGAGGTGTGGCACTGGCATGCCGGCGCGCCCTTGCGCCTGTCCCTGTCCGCCGACGGCGTCGCATCCACCCACCTGACCCTGGGCGCGGATCTCGCCGCCGGGCAACGGCCCCAGGGCGTGGTGCCGGCCGGCCAGTGGCAGGCGGCGGAGTCCCTGGGTAACTGGACCCTGGTGGGCTGCACCGTGGCCCCGGCCTTCGAGTTCCGCGCCTTCGAGATGGCGCCACCGGACTGGGCGCCTGGGGCGGGTTATCCGGCCTGATGGCGGACCTGCGTAACGGCGGTTTGCAATCCGGCCGTCTTTGCCCGATAAACGCGGCCAAAGCGGCCCCTTACACCTAGAGTATTCCCATGGGATTCAATTGCGGCATCGTCGGCCTGCCCAACGTCGGCAAGTCGACCCTGTTCAACGCACTGACCAGCACGGCGGCGGCGGAAGCGGCCAACTACCCCTTCTGCACCATCGAGCCCAATGTGGGCCGCGTCGGCGTGCCCGACCCGCGCCTGGACAAGCTGGCGGCCATCGCCAAGTCGCAGAAGACCGTCCCCACCCAGCTGGAATTCGTGGACATCGCCGGCCTGGTGCGCGGCGCCTCCAAGGGTGAGGGCTTGGGCAACCAGTTTCTGGCCAACATCCGTGAGGTGGACGCCATCGTCCACGTGCTGCGCTGCTTCGAGGACGGCGACATCACCCACGTCGAAGGCTCCATCCACCCCACCCGCGACGCGGAGACGGTGGAGACCGAGCTGATGCTGGCTGACATGGACAGCCTGGAAAAGCGCCTGCCCGCGCTGCAGAAGAAGGCCAAGGGCGGCGATAAGGAATCCAAGATTTTCGCCGACCTGATCGAGCAGGCGCTGGTCGTGCTGCGGGACGGCAAGCCGGCCCGGGTGGTCCAGGTGTCGGATGAGGACCGCCTGTACTGGCGCCAGCTGCAGCTGCTGACCGCCAAGCCGGTGCTGTACGTCTGCAACGTGGAAGAGGCCTCGGCCGCCACCGGCAACAGCCTGTCGGCCCAGGTGGCCGAGATGGCCAAGGCCCAGGGCGCCGTGTCGGTCGTCATCTCCGCCGCCATCGAATCGGAACTGGCCCAGCTGAGTGATGAGGACAAGGCCGAGTACCTGTCCTCCCTGGGGCTGGAGGAGCCGGGCCTGAACCGCCTGATCCGCGCCGGCTACGGCCTGCTGAACCTGCTGACCTTCTTCACCGTCGGCCCCAAGGAGGCCCGCGCCTGGACCGTGCGCCGCGGTGCCAAGGCCCCGGAGGCCGCTGGCGTCATCCACACCGACTTCGAACGCGGCTTCATCAAGGCCGAGACGGTGGACTTCGACAGCTACATCGCCCTGGGCGGTGAGGCAGGCGCCAAGGACGCGGGCAAGCTGCGCATCGAAGGCAAGGAATACGTCGTCCAAGACGGCGACATCTTCCATTTCCGGTTTAATGTTTGATCGCCGAGGCCCGCGGCTAAGGGCCATGGTTGCGCGAACGAAATGAAAAAGGGCGGCCAGGGAAACCCGGCTGCCCTTTCTGTTTTCAGCGCTCGCTGTCCAACGAGGCCATGGCGTGCGCGTTGTAGCGGTCGCCGGCGGCGCTGTCCTTGGGCACCGCCCGTTCGATGGCGGCCAGGTCATCGGGCGTGAGGGTCACATCCAGGGCGCCCAGGGATTCAGCCAGCCGATCGCGGCGGCGGGCGCCGATCAGGGGAACGATGTCCTGGCCCTGGGCCAGCACCCAGGCGATGGCGATCTGGGCAACGGTAACGCCCTTCTCCGCCGCCACCCGGCGCAATTCCTCCACCAGGGCCAGGTTATGGTCCAGGTTCTCCCCCTGGAAGCGGGGGCTGTGGGCGCGGAAGTCGACGCCTTTGCCCGTGTCATTCGTCCCCCGGCCCTTGCTCCAATGGCCGCTGATCAGCCCGCGCGACAGCACGCCATAGGCGGTGATGCCGATGCCCAGTTCCCGGCAGGTGGGCAGGATGTCCCGCTCCAGCCCGCGCGAGATCAGCGAGTATTCGATCTGCAGGTCGACGATGGGGTGCACGGCCGCAGCGCGGCGCAGGGTGTCCGACCCCACCTCGGACAGGCCGATGTGGCGGACGTAGCCGGCCTTCACCATGTCGGCGATGGCGCCCACCGTATCCTCGATGGGGACGTTGGGGTCCAGGCGGGCGGGGCGGTAGATGTCGATATGGTCCACCCGCAGGCGCCGCAGGGTGTAGGACAGCGCGTTCTTCACCGCCGCCGGCCGGGCGTCAAAGCCAATCCAGTTGCCGGCCGGGTCGCGCTGGGCCCCGAACTTCACGCTGATCTGCACATCGTCCCGCTTGTGGGTCCGGGTGAACCCGGCATCGGCCAGCGCGTCGCCGATCAGCATCTCGTTATGGCCCATGCCGTAGAAGTCGCCGGTGTCCAGCAAGACCACGCCGGCATCCGCCGCCGCGTGCAGGGTGGCGATGCTCTCGGCCCGGTCGCTGGGGCCGTACATGTCGGACATGCCCATACAGCCCAGGCCCAGGGCGGAGGTGGCGGGACCTTTGGCGCCTAACATACGCTGCAGCATCGTTTTTTCCTCAAGTGGCGGGAAGCTTGGCAACGGCGTCGGGCCGTTGATGAGCTGGACTATGCCGCCGAAGGTACCGCGTGATAATCTGGGCAATTATCAATGCGCTGTTCGATATTTCGAACAATGGCCCAGCCCGCGACAGACCCCATGCCCGCCCCCAATCTCGCCGACCTGGACCTTTTCCTGGCAGTGGCCCGCCACCGCAGTTTCCGCAGCGCCGCCAAGGAACGGGGCGTGGCGCCCTCCACCCTCAGCCTGGCGCTGAAGCGGCTGGAGGAGGATTTGGGCGTGCGCCTGCTGAACCGCACCACCCGCAGCGTGACGCCCACGGCGGCCGGGGAGCACCTGGTGGCCCGGCTGGCGCCGGTGTTCAGCGAGGTGGCGGAATCGCTGGATGAGGTGAACAGCTTCCGCGACACCCCCACCGGCCTGCTGCGCCTGAACGTTCCCATCGTCGTATCCTGGCTGATCCTGGCGCCCCTGGTGCCGCGCTTCCTGGCGGCCTATCCCGGCATCACACTGGAAATCATTGAGAACAACGCCTTCGTCGATGTCTTCGCCCAGGGCTTCGACGCCGGCATCCGCTATGGCGAGGCCCTGGCCCAGGATGTGGTGGCCGTGCCCATCAGCCCGCCGCAGCGCTACGTGCTGGCGGCCTCGCCGGCGCTGATCGCGCGCGACGGGGTGCCCGGCCATCCACGCGACCTGATCGGCCGCCCCTGCCTGCGCCACCGCTTCGCCGACAGCGCCGTGCAGCCCTGGGAGTTCGAGCGGGGGAACGAGGTGGTCCGCATCCAGCCCGACGGGCGCCTGGTGGGGAACAGCGTGCAGATCGCCATCAGCGCGGCCGAAGCGGGCCTGGGGTGGTTCTGCACCTTCGAAGGGTTCCTGGCGCCCTCGCTGGCCGCCGGGCGGCTGGTGCCGGCGCTGCAGGACTGGCTGCCCCCCTTCCCCGGCCCTTACCTCTACTACCCCAGCCGCCGCCACGTGCCGGCGCCGCTGCGCGCCTTCATCGACTTCATGAAGGAGAATTATGAGGCGGAGATGGGCGCCCGGTAGCGCGCCGGCGTCACGCCCGAGCGGCGGAAGGCGCTGACGAAGGCGCTGGTGCTGCCGTAGCCGGCCTCCAGCCCGGCTTGCGTACCGACAGGCCGGTACCCAACAGGCTGGCGGCGTGCAGCAGGCGCGGCGGTCGCGCGGCCCCGGACGGCGCTTACCAGCTGCTGTTGTCGCCACCGGAGCTGCCGCTGTCGAAACTGCTGGAGGACGACCCGCCATCGGACGAGCCACCCCAGCCGTCGCTGGACGATGAGCTGCTGCCGGAATCGTAATCCGGATCGGGGCGGCGGTCGTTCTCGTACACCCGGTTCTCGGTGACGTTGTTGATCACCGTCTCGTGCACCACGGTGTCGCGATGGCCGCCGCCGGACATCAGTTCGCCGGCCAGCACGCCGGTGAGGAAACCGGTGCCCAAACCCGGCTCCTGCACCACCACCGGGGCGTAGCCGGGCTGGCCGTAGGCCGGCGGATAGGGCGGCGGCACCGGGCCGGCGGTGGCGGGACGATAGGCGCCGCCGGAGGCCGGATTGGCCCGCCGAAAGACCAGGTAGATGGCCAGGGCGGCCAGCAGCAGCCCGCCCACCACCAGGATGACGGTCATGCCGTTGTCCGCCTCCGCGCGCGGTGGCGGTGCGGCCTGTACGGCGGTGTGCGATGGCGGCACGGGTTGGGCCGGGACCGTCTGGGCGGCCGGCTTGAGGAAAGACTCCTCGCGCGCCAGGTGCTGCTGGAAGGTTTCGGGGCTGCGGGCGAAGTGCAGGCTGGGATCGATCTTGCGCGCCAGCTCCAGCTCGCCCACCGCGTCCTGGTGCCGGCCTTCCAGGCCCAGCACCTCCCCCAGGTCGTAATGGGCGCGGGCGCTGTCGCCATGCTCGCGCACCACCTCGCGCAGCATGTTCTCCGCGGCAGGCAGGTCACCGGCATCCACCGCCTTTTTCACCTGCTCCGGGGAGGGGGCCGCCCATGCCGGGGTGACCCCGGCCAGCACGAGTCCCATGCCCAATCCCAGCAGTAAACCAGCCTTGTTGGCCGCCTTGGCGCGTGTGGTCATATCCCGCTCCCCCGCGATGAATATCCAGACATCTCAAGATGGTAGCGGTGATCGGCCGGTGGGGATAGCACCCTCTTGGGGGGTGCGGCCATCGGCCGGGGGACCGGCCGCCGTCAGAACCCCGCCCCGGGCTGGTCCAGATACTCCCGCTCCGCCGCTGTGCAGGCGCGGCCCAGGATGGCGTTGCGGTGCGGGAAGCGGCCGAAGCGGCGGATGACCTCGCGGTGGCGTTCGGCATAATCCAGGTGACGGCCTGCACCGATACGCTCCGCCACCAGGGCGACGCAGCAGTCCTGCAGCACGATCTCCTCCGCGTGCTCGAACGGCAGGTAGAAGAAAAGGCGGCGCTCCACCGGCTGTTCCAGGTCCTGCGCCCGGGCCACCGCGCGGCTGGCCAGCGCCTGCGCCCGCGCGTCGGTGGCGAAGGCCAGCGCGTCGCCCCGGAACAGGTTGCGCGGCACCTGGTCCAGCAGGATCAGCAGGGCCAGCGCCCCATCGGAGGTATCGGCCCAGGCGTCCAGCACCCCTTCCGCCGCCGCGTGATAGCTGTCGGCCAGGCGGTCGTGGATGCGCGCGTCGATGTCCGCCCCGCCGTTGAACCAATCGTCGGGCCTCAGCTCCTCAAACCAGAAGGCCAGAACCGCTGCCGCCGTCACCACGCCCATGCCACCCACCCTTGACAGGATTGCCAAACCCGCAACATCGCATCCATTGCGTGTGTCGTTCCCAAAAATTTCAGCTACAGTGGCGGAGCGGGCCTACCGGGGAACAGGCCGCGCTATCGCATGGGGGAACAATGCCTGACTCTGTCGATGTGTCCAACGCCGCGGACAGCCCGGCGCAGGGTAGTTCGCACGCCTTCCGTTTCCACGGCACGGGCCGCGAGTATTTCCCGATCTGGATCGTGAACCTGCTGCTGACCATCGTCACCCTGGGCGTTTATTCCGCCTGGGCCAAGGTGCGGACCCAGCGCTATTTCCACGAGGCGACGGAGTTGGCGGGCGCCCGATTCGGCTATCACGCCCGTCCGCTGTCCATCCTGATCGGGCGCATCATCGTCCTGGTCCTGTTCGTGCCTTACATCATCCTGGTCAAGATGCAGTCGCCCTACGCGCTGGTCTTCGCCCTTCTGCTGGTGTTGGCATCGCCGTGGCTGGTGGTGAAGGCCCTGCGCTTCCGCCTGCGCGTCACTTCCTATCGTGGGGTGCGCTTCAGCTTTTCCCATGAAAAGGGCGTGATGGCAGGCGCCTATCTTCGCTTCCTGGGCCTGCCCTTTCTCGGCGGCCTGAGCCTGGGCCTGCTATTCCCTTATGTCATCCACCAGCAATATCGCTGGATGGTGGACAACAGCCGCTATGGTGCCACGCCGCTGCGCATGGCGCCGGCCGTCGGCCGCTTCTACCTGCTGTCCGTGATACTGGGGGCCGCCTTCCTCGTGTTCGGCGGTGGCATCGCGGCGATCATCATCCCCATCGCACAGGCCGCCAAGGTCGACGCCGACATGTCGGCGGTGCATTACGCCACCTTCCTGCTTATTCCCTTCCTCTATGCGGGACTGTTCCTGGTGGCCATCGCCATCGGACTCAAGTTCCTGCAAACGGTGGTGGAGCGGACGGCGTTGAGCGACCTCAGCCTCAGCGCCGGCTGGCGGGTGGGCCCTTATGTCCTGCTGCAGTTCACCAATTTCCTGCTGATGATTTTCACCTTGGGCATCGCCTACCCCTGGGTGCGCTGCCGCACGGCCCGCTACATGCTGGAACGGGTAACGGTCCACGCGCCCACGGGCTTGGATCACTTCGTCGCCGGCGCCCAGGATGAGACCGGCGCCTTCGGCGACCAGGCGGCGGCCTTCTTCGACATCGACATCGGGATCGGCTTTTGACGCCTGAGACGACAAGTTCCGATTGGACGGGCCGGCTGTATCGCGCCGGCCTGTCGCGGGCGGAGACGGTCATGGTGCGCGCCAGCCCCCAAGGGCTGGTCCTGGATGGGGAACGCACGGTGCCCCGGCACACCCTGACCATCGTGCCGCCCGTTGGCGGCGACTATTGGCGATTCGAGTTCGCCAATGGCGACACGCTGGAGGTCATGGGCGGCGGCCCGCTGGCGGCGGCGCTGGGCCACACGCCCGGCCTGCTGTCTCGGCTGGAGGGGTCGTGGCGCTTGGCGCTGGCCAGCGTGCCGGTGCTGCTGGGCCTGGGGGCCGCCACCTGGTATTGGGGCGTGCCCTGGGCCGCCGACCTGGCGGCGGCGCACACGCCGCCCTGGGTGGAGCAAAAGCTGACCGACGCCGGCCTGGACCTGATCTTCCGGAATGAGAAGGAGCGGACGACCATCGACCCCGCCCGCCAGAAGCGGTTGGCGGACATCCTGGCCGACATGGTCGGGGCCCGGGAGGGCGACGCCTTCCGCCTGCATTTCCTGAACAGCCCCCTGGTCGGCCCCAACGCCTTCGCCCTGCCGGGTGGCGACATCGTCGTCACCGACCAGTTGCTGAAGATCCTGGACGATGAGGAGGTGGCGGCCGTGCTGGCGCATGAGGTGGGCCATGTGCGCCACCGCCACGGCCTGCGCCTGGCCCTGCGCGCCAGCGGCCTGTCCGTGCTGGCCGCCGTGGCCGTGGGCGATGCCAGCACCGCCGGCCATTTCCTGGTGGGCGCGCCCGTGCTGCTGCTGAACCTGCGCTTCACCCGGGAGTTCGAGGCGGAAGCGGACGCCGACGCCCTGGCCTGGCTGTCGCATAGCCCGGGCCCACACGAGCCCCCGCGCAGCCCCTGCGCCTTCGCCCGCGCCCTGCGCAAGATCGTGGACAGCCCGGAGGTGAAGCAGGCGGCGGCCATCGCCGGCCACATCCCCAGCTGGCTGGCCACCCACCCCATGACGGAGGAACGGCTGCGCCCCTTCGACGCCGCCTGCCCCGCCAAGATCTGATTGATCCCCCGCCAAATGATACCGGCGGCATGAGGTATAGCCTCATGCCGCTTAGGCCGCGACTGCGGCCGCCGGAGCGAGCACCCCCTGGGTTAACTCAAAGGAGGGCGAAGCGAGGAAGCCAAGCCAGCGGATGCTGACGCCCGGCGCCTGAGGGCGGCATTTGAGAGGGCACGATCAAATGCCGTGGGTATAAGAAAGGGCGCCCCGGTCATCCCGGAGCGCCCCTTTTCATGCCCTGACGGGGTGGGACCGGCTTAGTGCTGGTCCGCCCACACGGCGCGCTTGGCGGCATAGAGGATGCCGGCCAGCACGATCAGGAAGATCATGACCTTCAGGCCCATCTGGTGGCGGGCTTCCAGGTTGGGCTCGGCCGCCCAGGCGAGGAAGGTCGCCACGTCCTTGGCCTGCTGCTCCACCGTGGCCTTGGTGCCGTCGGCGAAAGTCACGCCACCATCCGACAGGGGCGGCGGCATGGCGATGACATGGCCGGGGAAGGCCTTGTTGTAGTTGCCGCCCGAAGGAACGGTGAAACCGGCCGGGGCCGTCTCGAAGCCGGTCATCAGGGCGACGATGTAATCCTCACCCCCCTTGCGCGCCTTCACGATCAGCGACAGATCCGGCGGGGCCTTGCCGCCGTTGGCGGCGGCTGCGGCCTTCTCGTTGGGGAACGGGGCCTTGAAGTGGTCGGCCGGCACACCCTTGCGGGTGAACATCTCACCCTCGTCATTGGGCCCGTCCGTCATGTCGTAGCCGGCGGCGATGGCGGTGATCTCCGCCTCGTTGTACCCCAGCGCGCTGAGGTTGCGGTACGACAGCAGGTTCATGGAATGGCAGGCGGAGCAGACTTCCTTGTAGACCTGGAAGCCACGCTGCAGCGCCTTGCGGTCGAAAGTGCCGAAGATGTTGCTGAAACCGCGGGTGACGGCACCGTGGCTCCATTCGTTCTTCGGGTACTCCATCTCTTCGCTGGCGACCGCGGGGGCGGCCGCAGCGACGGCGACGAGACCGGCGAGGATCAGGGACCGAAGACGGCGCATCAGGCTTTCTCCATCGGCTTGGCGGTAGCACCGGCGGCCGAGGCCCCACCGCCCAGGACGGGCTTGGCGATGCTGGCCGGCAGCGGCAGGGGCTTCTCGATCAGGCCGACGAACGGCAGCGACAGGAAGAAGCCGAAGTAAACGAGGGTGGCGAGCTGGCCGACATAGACCAGCGGGATCTCCAGGCCGCCGAGGTGCCAGGCGGCGTCGGCCGTCTGGGCGCCCACATACATCAGCAGGAAGAAGGCCACCAGGAAGGCCAGGATGCCCTTCTTGAAGATGGGACGGAAGCGGGCGCTGCGCACCGGCGAGGTGTCCAGCCAGGGCAGGATGAACAGGATGGCGATGGACCCGAACATGGCGATGACGCCGCCCAGCTTGGCCTCGATCAGCTTCAGCCCGGTGAAGGGGATGGAGATGTCGAAGGTGATGGAGCGCAGGATCGCGTAGTAGGGCAGGAAGTACCACTCCGGCACGATGTGCGGCGGGGTCACCATCGGGTTCGCCTGGATGTAGTTGTCCGGCTCACCGAAGAAGTTGGGGGCGTAGAAGACGAAGGCGGCGAAGATGGCCAGGTACACCACCGTGCCGAAGCTGTCCTTCACCGTGTAGTACGGGTGGAAAGGCAGCGTGTCCTGCGGGCCCTTGGGCTCGACGCCCAGAGGGTTGTTGGAGCCGGTGACGTGCAAGGCGGCCACATGCAGGAACACGACGGCGGCGATGACGAAGGGCAGCAGGTAGTGCAGGGCGAAGAAGCGGTTCAGCGTCGGGTTATCGACGGAGAAGCCGCCCCACAGCAGGGTCACGATGTCCTGGCCCACCAGCGGCAGGGCCGAGAACAGGTTGGTGATGACGGTGGCGCCCCAGAAGCTCATCTGGCCCCACGGCAGCACGTAGCCCATGAAGGCCGTGGCCATCATCAGCAGGAAGATCACCACGCCGACCATCCACAGCAGCTCACGCGGCTTCTTGTAGGAGCCGTAGTACAGCCCACGGAAGATGTGGATATAAACGGCGATGAAGAAGAACGACGCGCCGTTCATGTGGATGTAGCGGATCAGCCAGCCGAAGTTCACGTCGCGCATGATGCGCTCGACGGAGTTGAAGGCCAGGTTGGTGTTGGGCGTGTAGTGCATCGCCAGCACGATGCCGGAGACGATCATCGTCACCAGCATGATCATGGCGATGGCGCCGAAGTTCCAGAAGTAGTTGAAGTTACGCGGGGTGGGAAACACCCCGTATTCCTTCTGGATCATGGTGAAGATCGGCAGCCGCTGGTCGAGCCAGTTGACCACCGGATTCTTGAAAGAGGACGTTGCAGGGCCGTGGGCCATATCTCGCTCCCTGGAGGTCCGGCTTAGCCGATACGGATCGAAGTGTCGGTCTTGAACGCGTAGCCGGGCACTTCCAGGTTACGCGGCGCGGGACCCTTGCGGATGCGGCCGGACGTATCATAGACCGAACCATGGCAGGGGCAGAACCAGCCGCCGTACTCGCCGCGGGGATCGGAATTCTTCTGCCCCAGCGGGATACAGCCCAGGTGGGTGCAGATGCCGACGACCACCAGCCATTCCGGCTTCTTCGCGCGGTCCGCGTCCTTCTGCGGGTCGCGCAATTCGGAGACGTTCACGTCCGTGGCGGACTTGATTTCCTCGGGCGTCCGGTGGCGGATGAACACCGGCTTGCCGCGCCAGGTCACGGTGATGGACTGCCCCACCTGCACCGGCGCCAGGTCCACATCGGTACTGGCCAGCGCCAGGGTGTCGGCCGCGGGGTTCAGGCTGTCGATGAAGGGCCACACGGTGACGGCGGCGCCCACGACACCGGTCGCGGCGGCAGCCAAGTATATGAAATCGCGGCGCGAGGGATCCCCGCCGCTGTGAGAGCCGCTCCCCGGCCCATGCCCGGCCGTCTGGGTCGTGTCCGCCATACCAAGCTTCTCCTCGAAGTCAGGGGCACCTGAAAACGCCCCGGCGCCCGCCTCACAAGGGTTTCCCAATGTTCTTATATCCTTACCCAAGCGGACCAGCCTTGCGCAGGCCCACGGCGAATAAGGTTGACGGCCGGTGTCTTGTCCGGTCGCGGTAAATCCATATACATGCCCCCCAAGGCCTTGGGAAGCGTATGAATGTGCCCTCAACGCTATTCTTAGCTGCACAAGCGAAAGGTTTGGCGGCTTAAGAGCTAGTCTTTCCAACACCTTATCGGACTACCTTCCCGTGCGGATCGCCCTTTACCAACCCGACATCCCCCAGAACGCCGGCACCCTGATGCGCCTTGGCGCCTGCCTGAATGTGGGCATCGACATCATCGAACCGTGCGGATTCGTTCTGGACGATAAACGCCTGCGCCGGTCGGGCATGGACTACCTGGAGGGTGTGGATCTGGTGCGCCACACCTCCTGGTCCGCGTTCGAGACGCGTCGGCGGGCGAACGGTCAATCCCAGGGCGACGCAGGGCAGCCCTCCCCGGGGCGGGGCGGGTCCGCGCCCCGCCTGCTGCTGCTGACCACCCGCGCAGCCTTGTGCTACACCGATTTCGTCTTCCAGCCGGACGACATCCTGCTGCTGGGCCGGGAATCGGCCGGCGTGCCGGAGGAGGTGCACGCCGCCGCCGACGCCCGCCTCGCCATACCCTTGCGCCCAGGCCTGCGTTCGCTCAACGTCGCCATGGCCGCCGCCATGGTGGTGGGCGAGGCCGTCCGCCAGTTGGACGCCTGGCCCCGCTGACCTCTGGAACCTGCCTACCTGGAACCCATTGATGACCGACATTCCCCTGTCCTCGAGCCTGCTGCCCGCCGAAGCGCTAGCCGGCGACGCCCCTCTGGCGGAGGAGCGCAAGGCCCGGGCATCCGCCTGGTTCCAGGATCTGCGCGACCGCATCTGCGCCGCCTTCGAGGCCATCGAGGATGAGGCGGCCGCCCTGCCCGCCTATGGCGAGGGCGCGCCGGGCCGGTTCGAGCGCAAGGCCTGGGCCAGAGTTACTGAGACGGGCCCCGATGCGGATGGCCAGACCAAGGGCGGTGGCGGCGTCATGTCACTGATGCGCGGCCGGGTGTTCGAGAAGGTGGGCGTCAACATCTCCACCGTCCACGGCACCTTCTCCGAGGAATTCCGCGCCCAGATCCCGGGGGCGGCCACCACCGGCCGCTTCTGGGCGAGCGGCATCAGCCTGGTGGCGCACATGCGCAGCCCCCTGGTGCCGGCGGTGCACATGAACACCCGCCATCTGGTGACGGAGCAGGCTTGGTTCGGCGGCGGCGCCGACCTGACGCCCATGTTCCTGGACAGCGCCGAGACGGCGGAGGACGCCGCCACCTTCCACGCGGCGCTGAAGGCCGCCTGCGACGCACACGGCGCCGACTACTACGTCCGCTTCAAGGAGTGGTGCGACCGCTACTTCTTCCTGCCCCACCGCAACGAGCCGCGCGGCGTGGGCGGCATCTTTTACGACCGGCACGACACCGGCGACTGGGAGGCCGACTTCGCCTTCACCAAGGCCGTGGGCCAGGCCTTCCTGGATGTCTACCCCCTGATCGTGCGCCGGCGCCTGGGCCTGCCCTGGACGGAAGCGCAGCGCCACCACCAACTGGTGCGCCGGGGCAGGTATGTGGAGTTCAACCTGCTGCACGACCGGGGCACCCTGTTCGGCCTGAAGACCGGCGGCAACATCGAGGCCATCCTGATGAGCCTGCCACCCGAGGTGAAATGGCCGTAAGCGCAATCTGACCTGAGCACACCACCCCAGCGGCGAAACCCCTGGTCGCCCGCGACTGCGGACGCCGGAGATTTCTGAGGAGCCGAGGGCGGACTGGAAATCGAGAACAGGGCAGGACGCGGATGTGTCCGCCCGCCGTCCGAGGGCGAAAAACAAGGGCCCCGAGGACATCACCCCGGGGCCCGATAAAAAGAGCCGGTCGACGGAAGGGGAAAGGAGGCCGCCATTCCGCCCGTCGCGCCACACGACTAGCGCGCCGCCGACCGGCTGTACGGTGCCCTGTCTAAACGGGGGCGAGGACTCCGCATCGCCCAGGCCCCAGGCACCGATAGGAATTCAACACAACTCAGGGCGCCTTGCCGGCGTCCGCACGATCTTTGTCCAGCAGGGGCTTGAAGGCGGCGGCCAGGGCCACGTCAGCCTGGTCCACCTTCTGGTCGCCGTTCTTGTCGTGGAAGCCGAACATGCGCCAGCCGGACGCCATGAACTCCTCCCGCGACATCTTCTGATCGCCATCCAGGTCGATGGCGACGAAGCGGATGTGGGTCTGCTTCAGCTGCTGGGCCTTGCGCTCCGGCGCCACGTTCTCCTTGTTCAGCCGCGCCTCGAACTCGGCGGTGTATTCCGCCTCACTCACCCAGCCGTCGCCGTTGGTATCCAGCGCCTTGAACTGCTGGTCGCGCACCGCCTGGTATTCCTGGGCGGTGACCACACCATCGCCGTTCCGGTCATGCTCCTTGATGAAGCTGGCGATGTCGTGCGAGGCCGCACGAGCGACGCCGGTGGCCAGCAGGGCGGCGCCGATCAACGTGGTCGCGGCGAAGCGGGCGGGGCTGCGGGCAAAAGCGCGGCGGTTGGGGGCCATGACGGAAAATCCTTGGGAAAGCGGGCATCGGTGACGGGCGCCGGGGGCGTCCCACGTTGGCCCCCACGCCGCGTCCATCAGCGTCGGGCACTACCAATAATGATAGTCATTCTCATTTGCAAGCTGAAAAATGATCCTTGCGTCGGGTGGCGGCGCGGCCCCTCAATGAGAGCCAATTGCTATTCTTAAGAGAAAATCTAATGGATCAAAGCTCGTGTATATATCCCGCAGCGTAACAACCTCTGAGGGAGATATCCATGCCAAGCCCAACCATCACCTACCACGATATCCTGCCGCCCAACTCCTTCGTGACCGGCATCCGCCAGGATGGCGGCGGAGGCCAGCCCGTCGTGCTGTCCGGCAATTACCAGCCCACCGGCGGCGGCAAGCCGCAGGCGATGCTGTATCGCGGGCCGCTGTATCCCACGGACAGCAACGGCATCTTCCCGTTCCTGCCCGCCTTCCCCGGGCAAACCGTCGTCACCTCGACCTTCTACGGCCCCAACACCGCCCTGTTCGACCCCAGCCTGGGCCACGGCAACGTGCGGGCGGTGGGCAGCTACCAGTATGAGGAAAGCGGCCAGGGCGACCACGGCATGATCTACCAGGGGCCGCTGGACGGGTCAGGCATCTGGACGCAGATCGACGTGCCCGCCGACGTGGCCGGCGGCACCGTGGCCAACACCCTGGCGCACAGCACCATGGGCGACCTGGTGGTGGGCAACTACGACCTGACGGGCCAGCCCGGTTCCGGCAACGGTTTCATCTACAACGTGAAGACCGGCACCTTCCAAGTGTTGGACATCGGCGCCCTGGCCACCCTGTACGGCATCTGGCAGAACGGGCCCAAGGACCTGGCGCCCTACACGCTAGCAGGCGGCTACAAGCAGGGCCACGGCCTGAACACCGGCCTGCTGGCGGACTACGACCCCGCCACCGGCACGCTCAGCCGCGTCACCTCGCTGAGCTATGAGGGCAAGCCCGGCATCGTCACCCATTTCGAGGGCATCAGCGCCGTGCCCGGGGGCTATGCCCTGGCGGCCACCACCGACGCCGACGGCGCCTTCGTCCATGTCGACCGCCTGGCCGATGGCGGCTTCGGTCCGGCGCGCTGGCTGCCGGCCGCCAACCCGGCCAGCGCCAGCATCAGCACCGCCAACTCCATCCTGCGCAACAACCTGGTCGGCATCTACCACCCCGCCAGCGGCGGCGTGCAAAGCTACGTGGCCACGCTGGCGGACTGACCGCCCAGCGAAGGGACGCCCATCGGATTGACAGCCCCGCTGGCCCATGCAACGCTGATCAGCCGTCGGTTGATCACGGTTTCACCGGACCGGCGGGGTATCAAAAAACGGGCATTTATTCCAATAAACTCAATCAACTGCGAACCGGCGCCACCAAGGCCGCCGGGCCGATAAGACGGGGAGGCTCGCCGCACTTCAAAAATAATGGAGGCGGAACGGGCATGGGTTTTAGGGACATGAAAAGGCGCGACCTGCTGAGCCTGATCGGCACGGTGGCGGGCAGCGCCGTGATGTATCAGGCGGCCACCAGCCTGGGACTGGCGGCGGAGACCACCTACAAGGGCCCCATCAAGCTGGACGGCGACGCCAAGGGCGCGTCCATCCTGATCCTAGGCGCCGGCGTGGCCGGCCTGGTGGCGGCGATCGAGCTGCGCAAGGCGGGCTACAAGGTCCAGGTGCTGGAGTACCGGGAGAAGGCGGGCGGCCGCAGCTGGAGCTTGCGCGGCGGCGACACCTACACCGAGCTGGGCGGCTTCAAGCAGACGGTGGGCTTCGACAAGGGGCTGTACATCAACCCCGGCCCCTGGCGCATCCCCTACCACCACCGCGCCGTGCTGGATTACTGCCACCGCTACGGCGTGGCGCTGGAGCCGTTCAACCAGGTCAACTACAACGCCTATCTCCATTCCGCCAAAGCCTACGGCGGCAAGCCGCAGCGCTTCCGCGAGATCCAGGCCGACTATCACGGCCACGTGGCGGAGCTGCTGGCCAAGCTGACCCACCAGAACGCGCTGGACGGCACGGTCACCAAGGAAGACCAGGAAAAGCTGCTGGAATCGCTGCGCGGCTGGGGCGGGCTGGACAAGAACTACGCCTATGCCGCCAGCCTGGAATCCAGCAACGTGCGCGGCTATGAGAAGGCGCCCGGCGGGGGCATGAACGGCGCGCCGGTGCCCTCCACGCCTGCGTCCTTACGCGACGTGATGCAGGGCGGCCTGTGGCGCTTCCTGGGCATGGGCCTGAGGGATGAGTTCCAGTCCACCATCTTCCAGCCGGTGGGCGGCATGGACCAGTTCCCCACCGCCCTGGCGCGGGAGGTGAAGGATCTGATCCGCTTCAACACCAAGGTGACGGAGATCCACCAGGACGACCACGGCGTCACCGTCACCTATACCGACACTGTAAAGGGCGGGGCAGCGCAGACAGCCAAGGCGGACTGGTGCCTGTGCACCATCCCCCTGTCGGTGCTGAGCCAGATCAAGCTGAACGTGGGACCCAAGATGGCCAGCGCCATCAGCGCCGTGCCCTATGAGGCCGCGGCCAAGGTGGGCCTGCAGTTCAAGCGCCGCTTCTGGGAACAGGACGAGGCCATCTACGGCGGCATCAGCTTCACCGACCTGCCCATCGCCATGATCGGCTACCCCAACAGCGGCTATGGCAGCCCGGGCAAGGGCGTCCTGCTGGGCACCTACGTCTTCGGCGCCTACGCCATGGAATACACCGCCATGCCGCCGGAGGAGCGCATCAAGCGCGCCCTGGCCTACGGCGCCCAGATCCATCCGCAATACACCAAGGAGTTCGACACCGGCGTGGCCGTGGGCTGGCATCGCGTTCCCTGGACCCTGGGCTGCCACGCGTCATGGACCGAGGAGACGCGGGCCGCGCATTACCAGGACCTGTGCCAGGTGGACGGGCGCATCGCCCTGGCGGGTGAGCACGCCAGCTACATCACCGGCTGGCAGGAGGGGGCGGTCCTGTCCTCCCTCGACGCCATCACCCGCCTGCACCAGCGGGTCGTGACGGCCTGACGCCCCCTATCCCGAGAGACACGCCATGACGATCTTCAAGTCTTTCACGGTGAAGGCGGCCGGCCTGACGGCGCTGCTGACCGCCCTCCATGTCGCGGTGGGGGTCCTGCCCCATCCGGCCCACGCCCAGGCGTCGGACGCCAGCTCCGCCGCCTTCGCCAGCCCGCGCCATTTCGGACAGAAGGACGGCGCCGCGCTGTACCAGGCCATCTGCCAGGGCTGCCACATGCCGGACGCCAAGGGCGCCACCGGCGCCGGCACCTACCCCGCCCTGGCCGGCAACCCTAACCTGGAAGCGGCGGGCTATCCCGTCGCCATGGTGGTGCACGGGCAAAAGGCCATGCCGCCCATCGGGGAGTTCCTGGATGACGACCAGGTGGCGGCAGTGGTGAATTATGTCCGCACCCACTTCGGCAACCACTACACCGACACGGTCACGGCCGCCGATGTGAAGGCGGCCAGATGAGGTTACAGGGCCGGGATCGGACCGTTCGATCCCGCCTTGTTCCCTATTATTCCCCGGCCCCTATTGTTCCCCGGTGGAGGCGCCGGCGGACAGGCGCCGCTCCAGCTCCGCCAGGCAAGCGTCGCGGTCGGGCTGGAAGTCGTGGGCGATCCACCAGCGCTCCAGCTCGCCCATCAGGCGGCCGACCTCCGGCCCCGGCGGCTGGCCCCTGTCCAGGATGTCCTGGCCGCGCAGGGGGAAGGGGATTTCCCGCCAGGCGGAGGCCTCGGCCAGGGGTTCGAACAGCTCGAAGGCCGGCGTGCCCATGGCGGCGGCCGACAGCAGCAGCACGGCGCGGTAGATCTCCGGCCCCAGGCGGTGCAGGGCGATGCGCCGCGACTTGAAGGGCAGCTCGGGGTGCACGTCCACCACCGGGGCGGCGATGGCCGCCAGCCGGTCGCGCTGGAAGTTGGAGAAGCGCAGCCGGTCGGCCACCGCCTCCGCCGCGCTGTGGGCCAGGGGGCCGGCCGGCAGCAGCGCCGCCAGGCGGGCCAGCGGCTCCGTCTCCCCCACCATCCATTCCAGCCGGTCCAGCGCCGCCAGGCGGTCCACCGCCACGGCCTGGGGCAGGACCTGCTCCATGATCCCCTGGTCGACCATGATGCGCCAGACCTCGGCGGCCCGGTCGGTGGCCAGCAGCTTCAGCAACTCTTCCCGCACGCGCTCCCCCGACAGGCCGCCGACCAGGGGCGCCAGGCGGGTGCAGGCGTCCAGCGCGGCCTGGTCCGGCGGACCCTTGCCCAGGCGGGCGTAGAAACGGAAAAAGCGCAACAGGCGCAGCACGTCCTCGCGGATGCGGGTCTCGGCATCGCCGATGAAGCGCACGCGCCCCGCCGTCAGGTCGGGCACGCCGCCGAAGGGGTCGTACAGCTCGCCATCCACGGTCAGCGATAGGGCGTTGAAGGTGAAGTCGCGCCGCGAGGCATCGGCCAGCCAGTCGTCGGTGAAGGCCACCCGGGCGCTGCGGCCGAAGGTTTCCACATCCTGGCGCAGGGTGGTGATCTCGAACGTCTCGTTGCCGATGATGGCGGTGACGGTGCCGTGCTTCAGGCCGGTGGGCACGACACGGATGCCGTCGGCCTTCAGCCGCCGCATCACCTCCTCCGGCGGCAGGGGGGTGGCGATATCGATGTCGGCCGCCTGGATTTCCAACAGGCAATCCCGCACGCAGCCACCGACGAATCGCGCCTCCTGCCCGGTGCGCATCAGGGATTGCAGGACACGGCGGCTGGCCACGGAAGCCAGCGGGCCCGTGGGCACCAGGGAGCGGACGGAGGTCATGGCGCCTTAAGGTTGTATTTTATCGCAATTTTATCAAGTCCGGGCGGCGGGGGCAACGACCGCGCCCAGGACATACGACATGCCGCCGCCGTCAACCGGGCAATCCCAGCACCTCACACAAGTTCACCAGCATCCCAGCCGTGGCCCCCCAGATGTAGCGGTCATCATAGGGGAAGACCCAGAAGTGCCGGAGGGCGCCCTTGAACTCGCGGGACTGCCGCTGGCGGCTGCCGGGATCCAGGATGAAGCTCAGCGGCACCTCGAACACCTCCTGCACCTCGAACGGGTCCGGCTGCAGGAAAAAGGGCGGGTTGACCAGGCCCACCACCGGCACGACGCGGAAGCCGGTGCGGGTGTGGTAGGTGTCCAGCCGGCCCACCACCTCCACCTGGGTGGGGGCCAGCCCCACCTCCTCCTCCGTCTCGCGCAGCGCGGTGGCGATGGCGTCAGTGTCCTCAGGCTCCACCCGGCCGCCGGGGAAGCTGATCTGGCCGCCATGGGCCGCCAGGTGGGCGCTGCGCTGGGTCAGCAGCACCGTCATGCCCTCCGGCCGGTCGATCAGGGGCACCAGCACGGCCGCATCGCGCACCGTCGGCGGCGGATCGAACACGCCGCCCACATCCACCTCGTTGCCGTCGCGGTCGCCCCGGGCGCCGATGCCCGGCCCCTCGAACGCGAAGGCCCCCTCGTGCCGGCCGCCTTGGGGCCCCTGGGCGAAGGCGCGGCGGACCGCCGCCGCCGCCGTCATGCCCCCTCCAACCGGAAGAACACGCCCTGGCTCCATACCCCGGCCGGGCCATCCCCGGCCCCCTCTTTGGCCCCATCTTTGGCCCCATCTTTGGCCAGGGCCATGTCGGCCAGCTCATAGAACACCGGGCGGTTCAAGCGCGCCTCCAACCCGCGGCCGATGTCGCCGCGCACGTGAATGTAGGGGCTGGGCTCCCCCGTCGCCGGGTCGATCGCCACCCGAATCGGATGCTCCGCCCCAGCCGTGACCCAGTGGTCCAGGTTGGTGCGGAAGGACAGGGCCTGGCCCCGCCCCTCGCCCTCGCGCCGCATCTCCACCGCCACGAAAGGCGCGTCATCGACGCGGATGCGTCCCCGCTCCGCCGGGGTGATCAGCCAATAGTCCCCCGCCTCGTCCCGCCGCAGGACGGTGGAGAACAGCTTGACCAAGGGCAGCCGGCCAATGGGGCTGCCGTGATAGAACCAGGTGCCGTCGCGGGCGATGCGGATGTCATATCCTTCATCCGGCCGGGTGTCGGACCCACCGTCGCCAGGGCCGCGCGCCGCCCGCAGGCCGGCCAGGTCGGCGGGACCTTCCGGGGCGGTGGCGGGTTTGTCCGCGGCGTCCTGGCCGATTCCAGGACCAGCATCGGGCTTGCTTTCCGTCATGACGCAATCAACCATCAAGCCAAAAGTCCGTCCCATCAGCCTATCGGCCGATGCGGGGGGACCGGAAATTTTTCCGATTCCGGCCACAAAGCTAGCATAAAGGGGGCTGGCATAAAGGCCCGGAGCCGGCGTTCTGGCATTGCTGGCGAACAATTGCACTCTTGGGAGACCCCGCGTTGAGCATCACCGACCTGCCCCGTGACCAGGTTTACCCGGATGCGAGCCTGGCTTTGGACATCGAAAACACCGGCCTGAAACTGGCCGGCGTGCGCGCCATGATCGGCCAGGCCATCTTCGGTCAGGAAGAGGTGATCGACCTCAGCCTCGTCACCCTGCTGGCGGGCGGCCACCTGCTGCTGGTGGGCGTACCCGGCCTGGCCAAGACCCGCCTGGTGGAAACGCTGGGCATCGTGCTGGGCCTGGACGAGCGCCGGGTGCAATGCACCCCCGACCTGATGCCCGCCGACATCCTGGGCTCCGAAGTGCTGGAGGAGGGGGAGCACGGCCGCCGCGCCTTCCGCTTCATTCCCGGCCCCGTCTTCGCCCAGCTGCTGATGGCGGATGAGATCAACCGCGCCAGCCCGCGCACCCAGTCGGCCCTGCTGCAAGCCATGCAGGAAGGCCGGGTTTCGGTGGCGGGGCAATACCATCCCCTGCCCCGCCCCTTCCATGTCCTGGCAACCCAGAACCCGCTGGAGCAGGAGGGCACCTATCCCTTGCCGGAGGCGCAGCTGGACCGATTCCTGCTGCAGGTGGACGTGACCTATCCCGAGCGCGACGCCGAACGGCTGATGATGATCGCCACCACCGGCGCCACCGCGGCCGCCGTGCGCCCGGTGCTGACGGCGGCGGAACTGCAGGCGGCGCAGGAGCTGGTGCGCCGGGTACCGGTGGGCGACAGCGTGGTCGATGGCATCCTGGACCTGGTGCGCAGCGGCCGGCCCGAGACCAGCGAGATGGCGGAGGTGCGCCGCCACGTGGCCTGGGGCCCCGGCCCCCGCGCCGCCCAGGCCCTGATGCTGGCCAGCCGCGCCCGGGCCCTGATGGACGGGCGCTACACCCCGTCCCTCGACGATGTGGTGGCCCTGGCCAAGCCGGTGCTGCGCCACCGCATGGCGCTGAACTTCAGCGCGCGGGCCGAGGGCGTCACGCTGGACGCCGTCATCGACCACCTGTGCGCGCCGCTGGCTTGATGTCCGCCGCCATCCCCAAGCCCCCCCAGGATCCCGCGGATCCCGCGCCGGCGGCCCCTGGGCAAGCCGCTGGCCGCCTGCGCGACCGCGCCGATGCCTTGGCCCAGCGCCTGCCGCCGCTGCTGGTGGCGGCGGAACGGGTGGCCGCCGCCGTGACGCCCGGCCTGCACGGCCGCCGCCGCGTGGGCACGGGTGAGGCCTTCTGGCAGTTCCGCCGCTATCAGCAGGGCGACGACACCGACCAGATCGATTGGCGCCAGTCGGCCAAGGGCGATCATGTCTATGTGCGGGAAAACGAGTGGGAGGCGGCACAAACCGTCTGGCTGTGGCGCGACGCCGGCCCGTCCATGGACTGGCGGTCGGACCGGGAGCTGCCGCTGAAGCGGGAACGCGCCGACCTGCTGGCCATGGCGCTGGCCTGCCTGCTGGTGCGCGGGGGGGAGCGCGTGGGCCTGATGGGCGGCCCCCGCCCCCTGCCCGGCCGCCCCGCGCTGGAGCCCCTGGCCCTGGCGCTGACGCGTGTCCCCTCCGCGCCGCCGCCGCCGGTGCCGCCGGCTCAACCCCTGGCCCGCCACGCGCGGCTGGTGGTGATGGGCGACCTGCTGGCATCCCTGGACGACATACAGGCCGCCGTCGCCTTCCACGCCGGGCACGGCGTGCGGGGCCATCTGCTCCAGATCCTGGATCCGGCGGAGGAAACCCTGCCCTATGAGGGGCGCGTCGAGTTCCGCGCGGTGGAGGGCGAGCAGCGCCTGCTGGTACCCCGGGTGGGCGGCCTGCGCGGCGCGTATCAGGAACGGCTGGCCGCCCACCGCGCCGGCCTGGCCCAGATCGCGCGCGCCAGCGGCTGGTCCTTCTCCCTGCACCACACCGACAAGCCGCCCCAGGCCGCGCTGCTGGGCCTGTGGGGCGCCCTGTCGCAGGAAAGCGTGAGGAACGCGGCTGCCCATTCCGGCGTCACCCACGCGCCCACCAGTTGGACAAACGAGGGGGGCGTCTGATGGCCTTCGCCAGCCCGCTGGTGCTGTGGGCCCTGGTCCTGCTGCCGGGGCTGTGGTGGCTGTTGCGGCTGACGCCACCCGCACCCAAGCGCGTCACCTTCCCGGCCCTGCGCCTGCTGCTGGGCCTGACCGCGAAGGAGGAAACGCCGGCGCGCACGCCCTGGTGGCTGCTGGTGCTGCGCCTGGCGCTGAGCGCCCTGCTGATCATCGGCCTGGCCCGGCCGCTGCTGCACCCCGACGCCACGTCCGCCGCCGGCACCGCCCCCCTGTTGCTGGTGGTGGACACCGGCTGGGCGGCGGGGCGTGACTGGCCGGAGCGGCAGCAGGCACTGGACCGGCTGGTGACCCAGGCGGAACGCCAGGATCGCCCCGTCCTGCTGCTGGCCACCGCCGCCGGTGCCGGCGGCGAAGCGCCACAGGTGCAGGGTCCCATGAGCGCCACGGCCGCGCGCCGGCTGGTGCAGGCCCTGGCGCCACAGCCCTGGCCCAGCGACCGCGCCGCAGCCCTGGGCGCCCTGGATACCGCCCAGAAGACCGGCCCCCTGACCGGGATCGCCGCCGACAGCTATTGGCTGGCCGACGGCCTGAACGACGGCAGCGTGGCCACGCTGGCCGGCCGCCTGCGCGCCCTGGGCCGCGTCACGGTGATGACGGCTGGCGCCGACCATGGCCCCTTGCTGGTGCGCGCGCCGAATAACGACGCGAGTGCCCTGATGGTGCCGGTGGAGCGGGCCGAGGGGGCCGAGGCCCAGCCCATCGCCGTGGAGGCGCTGGGTGAGGATGGCCGCGCCCTGGGCCGGGCGGAAGGCATCTTCGCCCCCGGCCAGCGCCAGCTGACCCTGCCCCTGACCCTGCCGGGGGAACTGCGCAACGCCGCCGTCCGCCTGCACCTGGAGGACCGCACGGGCGTGGGCGCCAGCCTGCTGCTGGACGATCGCTGGCGCCGCCGCCCCGTGGGCCTGGCCACCGCCGGCCCCGGCGGCGACAACCAGCCCCTGCTGTCCAGCCTCTACTACCTGGACCGGGCTCTGGCCCCCTATGCCGAGGTGCGGCGCGGCACCATTTCCGCGCTGCTGGACGGCGGCGTCTCCATCCTGGTGCTGCCCGACAGTGGCGCCCTGACCGACAGCGACACCACCCGCCTGGCCCGCTGGATCGACCAGGGCGGCGTGTTGCTGCGTTTCGGCGGCACCCGCCTGGCCCATGAGTCGGAGCCCATGGGCGCGGAAACCTTGCTGCCCGTGCGCCTGCGCGGCGGCGACCGCTCCCTGGGCGGCGCCCTGTCCTGGACCACGCCCGCCCACCTGGCGCCCTTCGACGACAAGAGCCCCTTCGCCGGCCTGGCGGTGCCGTCCGACGTGACCGTCAGCCGCCAGGTACTGGCCGAACCCGGGCCGGACATGGGTGACAAGGTCTGGGCGCGGCTTGAGGACGGCACGCCCTTGGTGACGGGCGAACGGCGGGGCAAGGGCTGGCTGGCGCTGGTGCACACCAGCGCCGATCCCGCCTGGTCCAACCTGGCGCTGTCGGGCCTCTACGTCGACATGCTGCGGCGCCTGGTGGGCCTCAGCGACGGCTTGCCCGGCGGCATCGGCGGCAATGCCGGCGGCGCCCTGCCGCCCCTGTCGCTGCTGGATGGCCAGGGCCGGCTGATCGCCCCCTCCGCCGTGGCCCAGCCGCTGGAGCCGGAAGGCAAGGATGAAGCCAACGGCACCCCGGTGGGGCCGCTGCACCCGCCGGGCTATTACGGCGTGGGCGACCGGCGCCGCGCCCTGAACCTGGCTGGATCCGTGGCGCCGCTGGTGCCCATGGAGCCGCTGGCCGGCGTCGCCTACCAGGGCTTCGGCGGCACCCGGGAAACGGACCTGCGCCCCTGGTTCCTGGGCCTCGCGGCGGCGCTGTGGGTGGCCGACCTGTTCCTGTCGCTGCTGGTACGGGGCCTGCTGCCCACCTCGCTGCGGCCCAATGCACGCTGGCGCCGGGGCGGCGCCGCGGCGGCACTAGCGCTGGCAACGGTGCTGACCGCCCCGCGCGGGCACGCCGCCACGCCGGAGGATGAGATCGTGAAGGCCACCACCGCCAACTGGCTGGCCTATGTCGAGACGGGCGACCGCGCCGCCGACGCCACCACCAAGGCCGGCCTGCTGGGCCTAGGCCAGCAGCTGAACCGCCGCACAGCGGTGGAGGTGGCGGGCGCCATGAGCGTGAACGTGGAAAAGGACGATTTGGCCCTGTTCCCCCTGCTGTACTGGGTGGTGACGCCGGGCCAGGCCGCCCTGTCCGACGCGGCGGTGGCCAAGCTGAACCAATACTTGCACGCCGGCGGCATGATCCTGTTCGACACCCGCGACCAGGGCGCCCCGGACGCCGGCATCCAGGCGCGCCTGCGCGATCTGACCCACGGCCTGGACATTCCACCCCTGGCCCCGGTGGGGCCGGAGCATGTGCTGGGCCGCACCTTCTTCCTGATGCAGGACTTCCCCGGCCGTCAGGCGGGCGGCCAGGTATGGGCTGAAGCGTCGGAGGGTCGCGTAAACGATGGCGTCTCGCCCGTGCTGGTCGGCGGCAACGACTGGGCCGGCGCCTGGGCCGTCGATGGCCAGGGCCGGCCGCTGAACGCCGTGGTGCCCGGCGGGGAACGCCAGCGCGAGATGGCCTACCGCTTCGGCATCAACCTGGTGATGTACGCCCTGACCGGCAACTACAAGGCCGACCAGGTGCACGTGCCGGCCATCCTGGAGCGGCTGGGCCAATGATGAACCTGTTTTCCGGCCTCAGCCTCAGTTTCGAACCGCTGCTGCCCCTTTGGCTTCTGATCGGCCTGGGCACCTTGTCGCTCATCGGCCTGGCCCTCATGGCCTGGCGCCGGGCGCGCGGCCTGACCTGGCGCGCGGTCACCCTGGCGGCACTGGCCCTGCTGCTGCTGGACCCTGCCCTGGTGCGGGAGGACCGCCACCCCCTGAAGGACGTGGCCGTTGTGGTGGTCGATACCTCCGCCAGTCAGAACGTGGGCCATCGCAAGGAACGCACGGACGCGGCCCTGGCCGCCCTCAAGGCCAAGCTGTCCCAGGTACCCGACCTGGACCTGCGGGTGGTGGAGACCGGCACCTCCACCGCCGGCGGCAGGGGGGAGGAGACGCGGGCCATCGACGCCCTGACCCAGGCCGTGGCCGACGTGCCCCGCCGCCGCCTGGCCGGCGCCATCCTGCTGACCGACGGCCAGGTGCACGACGTGCCGGAAAAGCCGGAGAGCCTGGCCGACCTGGGCCCCGTGCACACCCTGCTGACGGGCGAGCATGGCGAGGGCGACCGCCGCCTGGTGCTGGTGCGCGGCCCCAGCTATGGCATCGTCGGCAAGACGGTGACGGCCACCGTGCGGGTGGAAGACCTGCCGGCGCGAAAGGGTGCGGAGAGCGCCCTGCTGACCATCCGCCAGGACGGCCAGCCCGAGCGCCAGGTGCCGGTGCCGGTGGGGGAGGACGTGCCCCTGACCATCACCGTGGGCCATGGTGGCCCCAACCTGCTGGAACTGTCGGTCAACGCCGGCCCGGCCGAGCTGTCCATGGCCAATAACCGCACCGCCTTCATCGTCAACGGCGTGCGCGACCGGCTGCGCGTGCTGCTGGTGTCGGGCGAGCCCCACGCGGGCGAACGCACCTGGCGCGACCTGCTGAAGGCCGACCCGGCGGTGGACCTGGTGCATTTCACCATCCTGCGCTCGCAGGAAAAGTCCGACAGCACGCCCATCCGCGAGCTGTCGCTGATCCAGTTTCCCATCCGCGAGCTGTTCGAGGTGAAGCTGAACGACTTCGACCTCGTCATCTTCGATCGCTATCGCCAGCGCAACGTCCTGCCCATGGGCTATCTCGCCAACATCGCGGAATATGTGCGCAACGGCGGCGCCTTCCTGGAGGCCAGCGGCCCCGCCTACGCCACGCCGCTGTCGCTGTACCGCACGCCGCTGGGCGACATCCTGCCGGGCGAACCCACGGGCACGGTGACCGAGCAACCCTACACCCCCACCCTGACCGAGGCCGGCCGCCGCCATCCCGTCACGGCCGGCCTGGACGGTTATGGCGAAACGGCGCCGACCCAGGGAAACCAGCAGAAGGCCCCCTGGGGGCGCTGGTTCCGCCAGATCGACATCGTGCCGCGCCAGGGCACGGTGGTGATGAACGGCGCCAACAACCAGCCGCTGGTGGTGCTGGACCGCGTGGGCAAGGGACGCGTGGCCCAGATCGCGTCCGACCATATGTGGCTGTGGTCGCGCGGCTTCGAGGGCGGCGGGCCGGCGGCGGAACTGCTGCGCCGCCTGGCCCACTGGCTGATGAAGGAACCCGCGCTGGAGGAGGACGACCTCAAGGCGCACGTGGACGGCGACCACCTAGTGGTGGAACGCCGCTCCCTGAAGCCGGATGCCGACCCGGTGGAGGTGCGGTCCCCCAGCGACGCCGTCACCAGCCTGCCCCTGGCCGACAGCCCCGATGGCGTCGCGCGCGGCAGCCTGGCGGCGACCGAGCCCGGCCTGTGGCGGGTGAAGGACGGCGACCGCACCGCCCTGGCGGTGGTGGGCGCCCTGAACCCGCCGGAACTGGCCGACATGCGCACCACCCCCGACCGCCTGGCCCCGCTGGCCAAGGCCACCGGCGGCGGCGTGTTCTGGCTGGCGGATGGATCCGGCGCGGGCGGCCTGCCCGACCTTCGCCGGGTCGGCCCCGGCCAGAACGCCGCCGGCGGCGCCTGGCTGGGCCTGCGCGCCAACGGCGACTACACCGTCACCGGCGTCGCCCGCGTGCCCCTGGTGCCGGCATGGCTGGCCCTGCTGACCCTGGCCGCCCTGCTGGTCCTGGGCTGGCGACGCGAGGGACGATAAACATCCAAAACCCTTTATCAGCACTTTAACTGACATTTATCAGCATGATATCGACGTTTTAAATGACATCAGCCGGTAAGCTGGCCAACATGGCCCCATGTACCAACCCCATTTCACCATCACGCCCGGCATCACCAAAGCGCTGATGTCCATCGAGGCAGCGCGCCAGACCATCCTGGCACTGCCCATTGATATCGACATGTTGGCTTCTCTACGGGAAACGGCGCGGCTGGTCGCCACCCACTATTCCACCCAGATCGAAGGTAACCGCCTGACCCAGGCGGAGGTGCACCAGATCCTGGCCGGCACACATATTCCGGGACGAGAGCGCGACCAGACGGAAGTGCGCAATTATTATCGTGCCATTGAGGAGGTGGAGCGCCTGGCCCAACGGCCGGACGTACCGGGTGAGCGGGACGTGCGGCGCCTGCACGGCTTGGTGATGCACGGCAAGGCCACCCCCACGCCCTATCGCGACGGCCAAAACGTCATCCGTGAGGCGGCAACCGGCCTGATCATCTATATGCCCCCCGAGGCGGCGGACGTGCCGGCGCTAATGGCGGATCTGATGGCCTGGATCCAGATGGAAATGGATCGAGACGAACTGCCCGCACCCATCATCGCCGCCATCGCCCACTACCAGTTCGCCACCATCCATCCCTACTACGACGGCAATGGCCGTACCGCCCGGCTGCTCACGACATTGCTGCTGCATAATGCCGGCTACGGGCTGAAGGGTATTTACAGCTTGGACGAATATTATGCGCGCAACCTACAGGGCTATTACCGAGCACTGACCGTTGGGCCGTCACACAACTACTACATGGGCCGGGCGGAGGCCGACATAACGGGGTTCATCGCCTATTTCTGCGAGGGCATGGCCGATGCCTTTGCCGCTGTGCGCTTCCAAGCCGACAGGGCGGCAACACGAGGAGCGATGGACCAGAGCGGCGTGTTGCGGCGCCTGGACCCACGGCAGCGGCGGTTATGGGAATTACTGCGCCGGCAGGGCACCGCGACCAGCGCCGAAATCGCCGCCAACCTAGGCCTCAGCCAGCGCACCGTGGTCGGACTGTGTCGGGATTGGGTAGACAACGGGTTTCTTGAGGTACATGACCCGTCGCGCAAAAACCGCGCCTATCGGCTGGCGCACGCTTTCGACGCCAAGTAAACGCCCCTCACGCGCCCCGCTGCCAGACCTTGGTCACCAGGAAGTGCTGGGCCAGGAACTGGTAGGTCTTCTTCAGTCGCGCCTCCAGTTCGGGGCCGCGCTCCAGCGGTTCGCCGTCCCAGGCGTAGATCATGTCGTCCCACAGCATCAGGCGGGTGTGCAGCTCATCGCGCATGCGGCGGATGAAGGCCACCTGGCTGTCGTAGGATTTCAGCACCGCCATGATTTCGCTGGTCTGGGCATCCAGCTGGCCGAAGATGTCCTCGAAATCCAGGATGGGTTGCTTGACCAGGGCCATCATGCGCGTCATGTCGGCCTGCAGTTGGCGGTCGGTCTTGTAGATGCGGCCGGCCTGGGCCACGCCGGCGATGATCTGCTGTACCTGGCCGTAACGGTCGCGCAGCGCTTCGATATAAGACAGCTCGCGGGCGATCGATTCGACCTTGTCCACGATCTCCTGCTTGCGGTCGTCGGGCAGGCCGAAGCGGCGGGCCAGTTCGCTGAAGGCCTGCTGGGCGCGCTGCTTGGTTTGCGGATCCTCCACCACCTGCTCCAGCTGACCGCGGTCGGTGATCAAGGTTTCCTTGCCCGTGATCCAGGACACCAGCTGCACGGTGATTCGGCCGCGCGCGATCTGCAGGTGGCTGTCCTCCACCCGCCAGGACGCGCTGCCGTCCAGCAGTTCGCGCGGGATGCTGTCGCCGGGCCGGATGGTCTTCACATATTTCAAGCCGCGCTCGACCACACCCAGCAGGGTGGCGTCGGCGCTGTTGTCGTCGATGCCGAAGGCCTCGCGCAGGGTGCGGAAGGGTATCTTGCCCCACACGTCGCCCAGCTGAACGTTGTAGACGGCCTCATTGGTGTCGCGGGTGAAGGAGAAGAAGGCGCCGGGAACGGCGAACACCTTGTTCTCGAACATGAAATGCGTGCTGCGGCTGGCCTCGGCCTCATCCGAGGCGGCGCGCGATGCGCCAGCGGCACCGTCACCAGCGCCTTCCTCGGCCGCGGCCGCCTGCACCGGATAGTCACGTCCCAACATCGTCTCCGGTCAGTTCCGCCCCACACGCCGTCCCGGTATCGGCCCGCGGGAACGACCCTGCGCTCCCCCGGCCGCAACCGGATGGCCCCTAGGCAGAAGGTGACACAGATTTGCCAGCCCGGCGATAACCTCATTTTAATGAGGCAAGCTTACCAGGTAGTTAAGCCAGCGGCGGCATAAGCCGGCCGGGACTCGCCTGTCAGTCGTCGTTCATCACCTGCGCCGTCTTCAGCGCGTCCCGCACCAGGACGCCCTTGCGCAGGATGTTGTCGATGACGCGGCCCTGCACCAGGCTGATGCCCATCTTCTCCGCCCAGATGAGGCCGGAGACGGTGCCGCAGCGGGCCAGGATGTAACGGCAGTTTTCCTGTTGCCGCACCTTTTCCTGCAGCGCGTCGATCTCCTCCTCCGTCATGCTTTCCATGTCGGGGGACCAGATGATCTTGGCGTAGTCGCAGGCCATGTATTCCAGGTCCATATGGGTGACCCAGAAGTCGTTCAGCCCGTCGATGCAGATCTTGTAGCCACGGGTGGCGGCGAAATCGA
The DNA here is from genome assembly GCF_007828045.1 of Nitrospirillum amazonense. Lineage (GTDB taxonomy): Bacteria > Pseudomonadota > Alphaproteobacteria > Azospirillales > Azospirillaceae > Nitrospirillum > Nitrospirillum amazonense_C. The sequence continues at coordinate 143,476 of NZ_VITN01000005.1, forward strand.
CGACCTCCTTGTACATCGAGACGTTCTCGATCAGGTCGGTCTTGTTGATTTCCAGGATGACGTTGCCCCGCAGGTCCGTCGTCAACCGCTCATCGAACTTCACGAAGCTGGCCGACAGGATGGTGGCCAGGTTCAGGTTCAGGCCCAGCCGCTTGCCGCGCAGGAAGTCCACGCCGTAGTTCAGCGCGCGCAGGACCGACAGGTCCAGTTGTGAGGTGAAGTAGCTGAACAGCCAGCGGTTGGCAGTGATGTCGAAGTCGGGCGATAGCCGCTCCTCCAGCGCCTTGATGGCGATGTAGAGCTCGAAATACTCGTACTCGTTCTCGGTGGGGTTCTGGATGTTCACCACCGGCTGGTTCAGCATGAAGGGCGACAGGTCGAACATCTGCACGGCGCGTTCGATCTTGCCCAGTTCCTCCAGCGTGATGGGGGGCTTGGTCTGCTCCACCGGTGCGTCGCCGCCCTCGCCCTTCTGCAGGCCTTCGATGAAGCGGATGACGCTGACGAAGTTGAGCGACAGCTCCATGATCGAATAGAGGCTGTCTTCCCGGTAGGGATTCTGCTTCGTCATCGTCGTGCGCGACAGCAGCAGCTTTTCAATCTTGGAGCAGACGTCGCTGATCAGCGAGAACTTGATGCCCTTGTAAAGGACGATGACGTCGTCGTTGGACAGGTTGAAGACCTGCAGGTACGAGGAATTGTCCGCCGTCTCCTGCATGGCCCGCTTGATGGACATGAGGTCGAGGTTGCTCTTGTCCTTCAGCAGGGACAGATGCAGGTGGATGAGACGCAGGCCCTGCAGTTCCCGCTTGGCGGATTGCAGCAGGGTCAACAGCTTCTGATCGTCGTGTTCCGGCTTTTCAGGCAACGCCACCGGACGCTCGCCGGGCTTTACCCGGACCCAATCCCGTTTCGGCGCATTCGGACGATTCATCTCATCTCCGCAACCGGATGCTTCCAAGGCCCCGGGCAACAACTAGGACGCGCAATTTTTCCACAGTGGACCGGGCCCACGCCCCTGAGCCCGAAGCAATCCGACACACGTTCACCGCCGGCGCCAAAAGGCTGGGGCCGCATCGCCGCCGCGTCCCCCGGGCCATCCGCGCACAACCTTCCCTGACAGGATATCATGGCCGATACTTTGGCCAATTCAATATCCCGCTATCCCTCAGGATGGCGCCCCCAGCGGGCAAACCTATCCTTGCGGCAATAATACTTTGGAAGAGGCGGTCACGATACCTAAAATTTGACGAATCCTGACATTGCGCCCCACCGACACCGCGCCGCCCTCGAATCGCGCAGTATAGGCAGCCGCCACGCCAATCGCATTGGCCGCGCCGGCAGTAATACACGCCAAAGTGGCGCGCCTATCCTGTGATTCGAGAGAATAGCCGGGGGAGATGGCTGGGGCGGGAGGGATCGAACCTCCGCATGGCGGAATCAAAATCCGCTGCCTTACCGCTTGGCGACGCCCCATCACCGGGCCTCCCGTCAGGGAGGGCGGCACCATAATCAGAAAGCCCGGCGGACGCAACGCCCCAAATCGCCCAGACCTTTTCCGCGAAGCGCTGGCGCCGATCCCCCGGCGTGGCACTATGGCGGCACCTCCTTCACCCGGCCACCCCATGCCCCTCCCGCCGTATATCCCCGCCCTGGCCCTCCTGCTACTGACTGGGACCGCCCTGGCGGCCCCGGACGCCCCGCCGCCCACGCCGCCCACCGCCGCCGACGCCGGCCTGCTGGCGCTGGACGCCCGGGCGCGCGCCGGCGACGCCCAGGCGCAATTGGACCTGGCCGACGCCTATGGCGACGTCCCCTTCGACCGCCCCACCGACGTAGCCCGGGCCAGCGCCTGGTACCGCCTGGCCGCCGCCGCCCCGGATACCGACATCCGCCGGCAGGCCTGCGCCGCCCTGGGCACGCTGGAGGCCGGTGGCATGGGCTGGCCGGAGAACATCAGCGCCGCCCTGCCCTGGTACCGCTGCGCCGCCGACCTGGGCGACACCCAATCGCAGTTCAATCTGGCGCTGCTGTATGACGAGGGCGTGGACATCCCGGCGGACACGCCGCAGGCCGTCCGCTGGTACCGCCGCGCCGCCGAGGGCGGCCTGGTGCTGGCGCTGGAACGGCTGGGGGCGCTGGCCGAACGCGACCATGACCGGGACGGCGCCGCGCGCCTATATGGTGAAGCGGCGGCCAAGGGCGACATCGCGGCCGCCCAGGCCCTGGCCCGTCTCAAGCGGGGCGAGCCGTCGCCGCAGGTGGTGGGCATGGGCCTGGCGGCGCAGTCGCAGGACCCCGCCACCGTCAAGCCGCCGCCCAAGCCTGTCCCCGGCCAGCCGCGCACGCCGCCGGCCGCCGTTGGCGGGGACGGCCTGCGCCTGATCCAGCGGCGCCTGCGCGACCTGGGATACCTGCACGGGCCGGCGGACGGCCGCCTGGGGGCCCGCACCGCCAACGCCATCCTGGCCTATGAGGTGGCGCATCCGGCGGTTTGGGACGAGACGGCCCCGCCGCCGGACGGCTGGCCGAGCCGCGACCTGCTCGCGCGGCTGGCCCGGCACTGAGCCTCAGGCGTCCGCGACCACCTCGGCCGCCGGCACCTCGGGCAGCAGGGCGGTGGCCTTGACCCACCAGGTCGGGCGCACGCGGTTGATCAGGGCGGCGGCCGAGGCCGCCGCCGCGACATCGGCATAGAGGCCGACACAGGTGGCGCCGCTGCCCGACATGCGGGCCAGCAGGCAGCCCGGCGTGGCATCCAGGGCGGCCAGCACGTCGGTGATGGCGGGCGACAGGCTTTCGGCGGCGGCGCCCAAATCATTGCCCCGCGCCCGCAGCAGCTGGGCGAAGTCGGCCACGTCCACGGGATCGCGCTCCAGCCGGCCGGCGGTGGACCAGGCCCCGGTCCGGGCGGCGAAGACGTCCTTGGTCGGCATGTGTACGCCGGGGTTCACCAGCAGCAGGGCGGTCGGCGGCAGGATGGGGCCCGCCACCACCTGCTCCCCCGCGCCGCCGAAATAGGCGGTGCGGCCGAACAGGCACACGGGCACATCGGCGCCCAGCGTGGGGGCCAGCTCCACCAGGCGAGGGTCGTCCTGCGCCACGCCCCACAGCTCGGCCAGGGCTTTCAGCGTGGCGGCGGCATCGGCCGAACCGCCGCCGATGCCGGACGCCACCGGCAGGTTCTTGGTCAGGCGGATGGCGACATGCGGATCGCGCCCCAGGACGTCGGCCAGGGCGTGGGCCGCGCGCGACACCAGGTTGCGGCCCGTGCCCTCGGCCACCAGGGTGCTGCCGAAGGGGCCATCGATGGCCAAGCTGAACCCCGGCGCCTCGGTCACGGTGATCAGGTCGTGGGCGGTGGCGAACACCACCAGGCTGTCCAGCTCATGATAGCCGTCGGGCCGCTTGCCCAGCACGTGCAGGTACAGGTTCAGCTTGGCGGCGGCGGCGGCGCTTACCGTGGTCACGGGGATTGGTCCTTCAACAAATCTCGGGTATCGGAATTATCGCGGCGCGGCGGGGTCGCGCTTCAACTTTTCATCCAGGGCCGCCTTCAGGCTGTCGTCCGGGTTCTCGCGCGCGGCACGCTGCCACTGATAGTGCGCTTCGAGCCGGCGGCCGGTGGCCCAGTAGGCGTCGCCCAGATGGTCATTGATGGCCGGATCGCGGGACTTCAGCTCCGCCGCGCGCTCCAGCAGATCGACCGCGCCGGGGATGTCGCCGGCGCGATACTTGGCCCAGCCCAGGCTGTCGATGATGGCGCCATCGTTGGGCCGCAGCTTCACCGCCTGCTCCAGCAGCTGGCGGGCCTGGTCCAGCTTCACGCCCTTTTCCGACCAGGCATAGCCCAGGTAATTCAGGACGCCCGGCTGGTTGGGCTGCAGTTGCAGGGCGCGCAGCAGGTCGGACTCGGCCTCCGGCCAATGCCCCATCTGGTCCTGCACCGTGGCGCGGGCGTAGTAAAGGAACCAGTCGCCGCCATTCGGGCGGCCGCCCAGGCGTTCGATGGCCTGGTTATAGGCGGTCAGGGCTTCGGGAAGCTTATGGTCGGCGCGCAGCAGATCGCCCAGGCGCACCAGGGCGTCGCTACGGTCCGGCCGCTCGGACGCCATGGCCCGCAGGATGCCGGCCGCCTCCTGCGTCTTGTTCAGGCGGGCCAGGGCGTCGGCCTGGCGCAGGCGCGCCGCCCACAGCAGGCCCACGTCCGCCTTCTCCCCCGTCTTCATGCCCAGGTCGGCGACCACGGCGGCGTATTCGGCCGCGGCCTCCTGGTCCCGGTCCATTTCCGTCAGCGTTTCGCCCGCCAGCATGCGGGCGGGGGCCAGCGACGGGTCCAGGTGCAGGGCCAGGCGGGTGTAGAGCAAAGCCACCTCCGCCACCTTTTCCTGGTTGATGGCGGCGGCCACATCGAACAGCGCCTCCGCCAGGCCCTCGGTGGCATTGGCCACCATGCGGCCCGGGTGGGGGCGGGACAGCAGGGCGCGAGCGGCATCACCCATGGGGCCCCTGGGGTCCGCCTGCAGAATGGCCGCCACCGCCGCCTGTGCCAGGTCGGCATGGCCCATGCGCATCTCGAAATTGGCGCGCAGCATGGCGACGCGCAGCACCTGGCCGCCGTCCGAGGCCTGGGCGTACCAGCTGCGGGCCGCATCCTCGTGGCCCGCCAGATCCTCGATCAGGGCGGCGTGCAGGGCCGCCATGGCGCGGAAGGACTGCTGCGCCTCCAGCGGTTCCAGCGCCGCCTTGGCGGCGGCCCAATCGCCCTTGCGCGCCTTGACCCAGGCGGTCACCAGCGGCCGCATGAAGGTGCCCAAACCGTCCTGGGGCAGGGCGTCGATGGCGCGCAGCGCGCCGGGCTCGTCCCCCGCCGCCACCGCGTCGGCCGCCAGCAGGGTCAGGGCCACGGGGTTGCCGTCCTTGGCCGTCACCAGGCGCTTGGCCAGCGGCAGCGCCACCTTGGTGCGCCCCAGGCCGACATTGATCAGCACGGCACGGCGCAGCAGGGTCAAGTCATCGGGGTCGGACTTGAGGCTGAGGGCCAGGAAGTCGGCCGCGGCCGCCCAGTCACCCGCCCCTTGCGCCACCTTGCCGGCCACGAAGGCCGCCAGCGGATCGGGGCCGCCCGCCTGCTCCGGCGCCTTGGCCGCCCAGGCGGAATGCCCCCAAGCCCCTGTCAGGCCCGCCGTCAGCAGGCCCGCCATGACTACCGTTGATGTCCGCCGCAAAAACCGCACGAGATCGCCGCCGTCTATTCTTAAGTCTGGGCCCCCAAGCTAATCGGGAAACGCGGCCGGAACAACCGCGCCGGTCGGACCCGGGCGGAAACAGAAAAGGCGCCCGGTGCGGGGCGCCTTTTCCTGAAGCGGGCCTGGGCCGGCTCACATGTTGGGATAGTTGGGACCCCCGCCGCCCTCCGGCACCGTCCAGTTGATGTTCTGCGTCGGGTCCTTGATGTCGCAGGTCTTGCAGTGCACGCAGTTCTGCGCGTTGATGACGAAGCGCGGGTTCTGGCCGTTGTCGTCGCGCGTCACCTCGTACACCCCGGCGGGGCAGTAGCGCTGCGCCGGCTCGTCATATGTGGGCAGGTTGAAGGCGATGGGGACGGTCGGGTCCTTCAGCTTCAGGTGCGACGGCTGGTCTTCCTCATGGTTGGTGTTGGAGATGAACACCGAGGACAGCCGGTCGAAGCTGATGACGCCGTCGGCCTTGGGATAGGCGATCTTCTTGGCGTTGGCCGCCGGCACCAGGCTTTCGTGGTCCGGCTTGCCATGATGCTGGGTCCAGCCCACCAGGAAGCCCAGCTTCAGGTCGTTCAGCCACATGTGCAGGCCGCCCAGGGCCGTGCCCAGCCACATGCCGTGCTTCAGGCTGGGCTTCACGTTGCGCACCTTGTACAGGTCCTGGAAGACCCAGCTCCGGCGCCACGCGGCCTCCAGCGCCATCAGCTCGTCATGGCCCTCGCTGCCCGCCGCCAGGCGCTCGAACGCCGCCTCGGCCGCCAGCATGCCGGTCTTCATGGCGTTGTGGCTGCCCTTGATGCGGGGCAGGTTGACGAAGCCGGCGGCGCAGCCGATCAGCGCGCCACCGGGGAAGGCCAGCTTGGGCACGGACTGCAGCCCGCCCTCGTTGATGGCGCGGGCGCCATAGGACAGGCGCTTGCCGCCCTCCAGATAGGGGCGGATCAGCGGATGCTGCTTGAAGCGCTGGAATTCCTCGAACGGCGACAGGTAGGGGTTGGTGTAGTTCAGGTGGACGACGAAGCCGATGGCCACCTGGTTGTCCTCCAGGTGGTACATGAAGGAGCCGCCGCCGGTCTTGCTGTCCAGCGGCCAGCCCTGGCTGTGCAGCACCAGGCCCTGTTTATGCTTGGCGGGATCGATCTGCCACAGCTCCTTGATGCCGATGCCGTACTTCTGCGGGTCCACGCCGTCGCGCAGGTTGAAGCGGGCCATCAGCTCCTTCGACAGGTTGCCGCGCACGCCCTCGGCGAACAGCGTGTACTTGCCGTGCAACTCCATGCCGGGGGTGTAGCGGTCCGTCGGCTCCCCATCCTTGCCGATGCCCATGTCGCCGGTGGCGATGCCCTTGACCGAACCGTCGTCGTGGTACAGCACCTCGGCCGCGGCGAAGCCGGGGTAGATTTCCACACCCAGTTCCTCGGCCTGTTGCGCCAGCCAGCGGCAGACGTTGCCCAGACTGACGATATAGTTGCCGTGATTGTTCATCAGGGGCGGCAGCAGCGCATTGGGAATGCGCATGGAGCCGACCTCGGTCAGGATGTAGAAGCGGTCGTCGGTGACCGGCGTGTTGAGCGGCGCGCCCTTCTCTTTCCAGTCGGGGATCAACTCGTTCAGGGCGATGGGGTCGATGACGGCGCCCGACAGGATGTGGGCCCCGACCTCCGAGCCCTTTTCGATGACGCAGACGCTGATGTCCTTGTCCGCGGCGGCGGCCAGCTGCTTCAGCCGTATCGCGGCCGACAGCCCCGAGGGGCCGGCGCCAACGACGACGACGTCATACTCCATCGACTCCCGTTCCATGTCTTTCGCCTTCTTTTTCCCAGGTTACCGGTGCGGAGTTCCGTGGCTTGATTGCGGGGGCTTGATTGCGGGGGCTTGCGTGCGGGCCCTCGCGGACGAACCCTATGGGGAGCGCGTCATTTTCGCGCGCGCTCGCCCCATGCGGTTGATGAAGAAACACAACGGCGATGGTAGGGTCAAATCATGATTGACACGGCAAAAGCCGTCACGGATCTGGCCTGGCTGGTCGAGATCGGTGCCGACGAAGCGATCAACGACCAGCCGACGGACTGGACCCAGGTGGCCAGCCGCAGGACGCCTACTGCGCGCGACGCCGGCCCGACCCGCCGGCCGGCCGACGCCCCGTCCGCCGCCGCCCCTGGCGGTTCCGCCACACCGCCGGAAAAAAGTTTCAGCGCGCCGCCACCCATGGGCGCGCCTGCCATGGCCGCCGCCGATGGCCCCCTGGGTGGCCCCCTGGGTGGGAACGAGGCCAAGGCCAGCGCCCGCAGCGCCGCCATGGCCGCCACCACGCTGCCGGATCTGAACAAGGCCCTGCTGGCCTTTGATGGCTGCCCCCTGAAGCAGACCGCCAGCTCCACCGTCTTCGCCGACGGCAACCCCAAGGCGCGCGTCATGCTGGTGGGCGAGGCGCCGGGGGAGCAGGAGGACCGCCAGGGCAAGCCTTTCGTCGGCCCCGCTGGCGCGCTGCTGGACAAGATGCTGGCCGCCATCGGCCTGGACCGCCATGCCGAGGAGCCGGACAAGGCCGTCTACATCAGCAACATCCTGCCCTGGCGCCCCCCCGGCAACCGCAACCCCACGGACAGCGAAATCGCCGCCTGCCTGCCCTTCATCCAGCGGCATGTGGAAATCGCGGATCCCGACATCCTGGTCTTCCTGGGCGGCATCTCGGCCAAGACCCTGCTGGCCAAGACGGAAGGCATCACCCGCCTGCGCGGCCGGTGGTTCGATTACGGCAGCCCCGGCCTGACCCGCCCCCTGCCCGCCCTGGCCCTGCTGCACCCCGCCTATCTGCTGCGCAACCCGGGCGCCAAGCGCGAGACCTGGCGGGACCTCCTGTCGCTGCGCCAACGTCTTCAGGTCTTGCCGCCCCGACTGTAAGGCCGCATAAACGACGATCATCCCTTGCGCCGCCTCGGCGCTCGTGTTCTACATATGTTCCATAGCCCTCTTCACTTTAATTCCCGGCCAGTGATGAACGGACGGATGGACGGCAAGCCGGCATGACCCTCCCTGTGACCTCCGCCCCCTCCCCCGCCACGCCTGACCTAGACCCGGCGCGCGACCTGCTGGCCGTGGCCGGCAAGAAGCGTTTCGCCACCGTGCTGGCCGACCCGCCCTGGCGATTTGTGAACCGCACCGGCAAGATGGCGCCGGAGCATCACCGCCTGTCGCGCTATGGCACAATGTCGGTGGAGGAGATTTGCGCCCTGCCGGTCTCCAAGGTGCTGGCCGACACGGCCCACCTGTACCTGTGGGTGCCCAACGCGCTGTTGCCGGAAGGGTTGCAGGTCATGCAGGCCTGGGGCTTCCAGTACAAGACCAACCTGGTGTGGCACAAGCTGCGCAAGGACGGCGGGTCCGACGGGCGCGGCGTGGGCTTCTACTTCCGCAACGTCACCGAACTGATCCTGTTCGGCGTGCGCGGCAAGAACGCCCGCACCCTGGACCCGGGCCGCACCCAGGTGAACTATCTGGGCACCCGCAAGCGCGAACATTCGCGCAAGCCCGATGAGCAGTATGAGCTGATCGAGGCGTGCAGCCCCGGCCCCTATCTGGAGATGTTCGCCCGCGGTGCCCGTCCCAAATGGACCGTGTGGGGCAACCAGGCCGACGACAGCTATGAGCCCACCTGGGACACCTACGCCCACAACTCGGCCACCCAGCGCAGGGTCGCGGCGGCGGAGTAAGGCAATTCACCCCGGGTCGCGGCTGCCTACAGACCGTGCCTGACCCGGGAAGGCCCTTATCGCCCCCGCCGGCCCCAGAAGCGGGGCTTGCGGCTGGCCTGGTCCTCCAGGAAGGACTCCTCCAGCGCCGCCATCTGGTCGGCGGTCAGGCCCAGGGGCAGGTAGTCTATGCCCGACAATTGGCGCAAGGCTTGATCATCCATGGCCGCCTGAGTGCCGGAGGCCCGCTTACCGTCATCCCTGAACAGACGCCTCATTCCAGATACCTCGGACACCACCGCCAAGCGCGCCATGACCAGCGTTGGCCCGGCTGCGGCTCCCTGAAAGCCCGCAGCCGGACACCAAAGGGATGACGTTTTTCAACGGCCAAGGCCATGTAGCAAAAGGTTAGGCTGCTGCAACCGACAGGTCTAAGCCACGGATTAGGCCCCAGGATTAGGCCAGGGTAGTGCTAAGGGCGGCGTCCAGGTCGGCGATCAGGTCGTCCACATCCTCGATGCCCACCGACAGGCGCACCAGCCCGTCGTCGATGCCGGCCGCGGCCCGCAGCTCCGCCGGGATGGAGGCGTGGGTCATGATGGCCGGATGCTCGATCAGGCTCTCCACCCCGCCCAGGCTTTCGGCCAGGGAGAACAACTCCGTCCGTTCCAGGAAGCGCTTGGCGGCTTCCAGCCCCCCCTTCAGGCTGACGGACACCATGCCGCCGCCGCCCCGCATCTGGCGCTTGGCCAACTCATGCTGCGGATGGCTGGCCAGGCCGGGATAGCGCACCGCCGCCACCGTCGGGTGGCGTTCCAGCCACTGGGCGATGGCGGCGGCGTTGGCGCTGTGCCGCTCCATGCGCAGGGATAGGGTCTTCAGGCCGCGCAGGGCCAGGAAGCTGTCGAAGGGCCCGGCCACGGCGCCCACGGCGTTCTGCAGGAAGCCCAGGCGGTCGGCCAGATCCCCCTCCTCCCGCACCACGGCGACGCCGCCCACCATGTCGCAATGGCCGTTCAGGTACTTGGTGGCCGAATGCACCACGATGTCGAAGCCCAGCTCCAGCGGCCGCTGGGCGTAGGGCGTGGCGAAGGTGTTGTCGCACACGGAAATCAGCCCATGCCGCCGGGCGAAGGCGGCCACCGCCTCCAGGTCCACCAGCTTCAGCAGCGGGTTGGTCGGCGTTTCCACCCACAACAAGCGGGTGTCGGGCGTCAGCGCCGCCTCCAGCTTGGCCGGGTCGGTCATATCGACGAAGCGGGAGGTCAGGCCCATGGAGCGCTTGCGCACCCGTTCCAGCAGGCGGTAGCTGCCGCCGTAGAGGTCGTCCATGGCGATGATGTGGCTGCCGGCGTCCAGCAGCTCCAGGATGGTGGCCTCCGCCGCCAGGCCGGAGGCGAAGGCGTAGCCCCGCACCCCACCCTCCAGATCCGCCACGCAGCGCTCATAGGCCATGCGGGTGGGGTTCTGGCTGCGGCTGTACTCATAGCCCTTATGGACGCCGGGGCTCTCCTGCACGTAGGTCGAGGTGGCGTAGATGGGCACGGTGATGGCGCCGGTGCTGGGGTCCGGCTCCTGCCCCGCATGCACGGTGCGGGTGGCGAAGGCCCGTTGGTTCGACAGGGGGCGATGGTGGCTGCGGTCGGCCATGGGGGTTCCTTAACGGGGTGAAGCCAGAGGGGCAGGCGGACGTCAGCCCAGCTGGCGGCGCAGATGGTTCAGCAGATCGACGCGGGTCAGCAATCCCAGGAAGGCGTCGCCCTCCGTGACCAGGGCCACCATGTTGCGGCTGAAGATGGCGTCCAGCGCACTGATGGGCGCCGTGACCGGCACGGTTTCCAGCCGCGACGTCATAGCCTCCCGCACCGCCTCGCGGAAGCGCGACGGGTCGGGCTCGACATGCAGCAGCAGGTCGGACTCGTCCAGCAGGCCCACCACGCGGCCGTCCTGCATCACCGGCAGCTGCGAAACGTCGGAGATGCGCATGCGCTTGTACGCCGTCAGCAGGGTGTCGTCGGGGGAGACGGTGACCACCTGGCCCTTGTCCACCCGGCGGGTGATGAGGTCGCGCAGATCGCCGGTGCGGGTGCTGGGCAGGAAGCCCTGGTCGGCCATCCAGCCGTCGTTGAACATCTTGGACAGGTATTTGTTGCCTGTGTCGCACACCAGGGTGACCACGCGCTTGGGCGTCGTCTGCGCCCGGCAATAGCGCAGGGCGGCGGCGAACAGGGTACCGCTGGAGGAACCGCCCAGGATGCCTTCCTTGCGCAGCAGTTCGCGCGCCGCGTTCAGGCTCTCGGCATCGGGGATGGTGTATGCGTCCTCCACATACTGCAGGTCGCAGTTGGGCGGCACGAAATCCTCGCCGATGCCCTCCACCACCCAGCTGCCGGGCTCGTCATGCCGACCGGTCTTCACCAGGTCGCGCAGGATGGAGCCCTGGGGGTCGGCCAGCACCAGGCGGGTGCGCGGACTGGCCTGCCGGAAATAGCGGCCCAGGCCTGTCAGCGTGCCACCGGAGCCCACGCCCACCACCACGGCGTCCAGGCGCCCGTCCATCTGGCGCAGCAGTTCCGGCCCCGTCCAGCGCTCATGCGCCGCCGGGTTGTCGGGGTTGGCGAACTGGTTCATGTAGACGGCGCCGGGGATCTCGGCCGCCAGCCGCTCCGCGATGTCCTGGTAGTAGTCGGGATGGCCCTTGCCCACGTCACTGCGCGTCACGTGGATCTCGGCACCCAGGGCCCGCAGGTGGTTGATCTTCTCCGCCGCCATCTTGTCGGGGATGACCAGCACCAGGCGATAGCCCTTGGCGGCGCAGACCAGGGCCAGGCCCAGGCCGGTGTTGCCGGCCGTCGCCTCCACCACCGTGCCGCCGGGCTTCAGGCGGCTGGACCGCTCCGCCCCCTCCACCATGGCGAGGCCGATGCGGTCCTTGATGGAGCCGCCGGGGTTCTGGTTTTCCAGCTTCAGGTACAGCTCGCACGGGCCGGTATCGATCTTGGTGACGCGGACCAGCGGCGTGTTGCCGATCAGGGACAGGATGGCGGGACCGTCGTGGCCCTGGCCGCCCGAAGGGCTGTTATCGGTGGACTGAATGGGGGCGGACGACGCGTGCGCGATCGACATGGGGTACCCTCTCGGTCTGTTCGTTAAGCAAAACAGTGACCGATGGGCGGGGTACTTACAATCCCCCGTCAGTATAGACCCTCGCGGCGCCCCCTCCTGGCCACCGGCCAGCGGAAAGTCTTATTGCCTTTGCCGCAACGCACAATATTATAAGCTTGCGACGCGTGGCATTACTTCGAAATGTTCTGGCGGAATGGGGCGGTAATTCGCATCAATCAATCCGCGTTGGCGCAAATTGGCCAGATTGTCAGCCAGATTGTCGATGCAAGCGGCGCGGTCCCAGCCTTCCAGCCAGTTCTGCTCCAGGAAGGCCATGATGGCGGGCTGGCCCAGCTCCACCTCCCACAGGATGCCGATGAGGGAAGACAGGGCCTCTTCCTCGATCTGGGTTTCCTGGTCGACGCAGATGGCGGCGTTGGCCTCCTCCACCCGGCCCGTCTCCGGCCCGGCGCCCAGGCCGAAATCGACCAGGCCCCGCCGCTCCGGCGGCGCCACCAGCCAGTGGCCGATCTCATGGATCAGCACATAGGACTCGCTCTGGGTACGGATGGCGCGGCCATCCCAGCTGTAGGCCGCCATGGGCAGCTCATCGACGGTCTCGATGCCGAAGCGGTGGGCCAGCGCGATGCCGTCCGCCCGGTGCCGGGGCGTGTCCACGCCCAGGGGCACCAGGTTCAGGGTGCCGGCGATGCGCTCGAACACCTCGGCGACCAGCGGATCGGCGCCGGTCAGGCGGCCGCGCAGGTCGGCCAGGATGGCCGGCAGCTCCTCCAGCGCGATGGGGGTGAGGATCATGCCCGCTCCAGCACCACAAAGCTGTGCGCCGGGGCGGGATCGACCTCCACCTCCAGCGCCGGCACGTCGCGCCGCGACACCTCCCGCCACTCCGCCCGGTCGAAGGTGGGGAAGAAGGCGTCGCCCTCGGGGCTCGCGTGCACCTCGGTCAAGTACAGGCGGTGCGCGGTCTTCAGCGCGGTGGCGAACAGCAGCTCGCCGCCGATGACCATGACCTCGGCGGCGCCATCGGCCGCCGCGATCAGGCGGGCCTGTGAGAGGGCGGCGTCCAGGCTGTGGCAGACCACGCCGCCGTGGGCGCGGTAATCCTGCTTGTGCGTCACGATGATGTTGGTGCGGCCCGGCAGCGGCTTGGCCCCGATGCTCTCCCACGTCCGCCGGCCCATGACCACCGGCTTGCCCAGGGTCATCTCCTTGAAATACTTCAGATCCCCCTTCAACCGCCACGGCAGGCGGTTCTCCACGCCGATGACGTTGTTGGTCGACACGGCGGCGATGAGAGCCAAGGGAATGGACGCCAAAGGGATTGACGGGGAATCGGTCATGGGTGCGCGGAGCCTGGCTGATGAACGCTCAAGGCCTGCGGTTTTACGGCAAACCGCGGAGGGTGAGAATGCGGAAGATCAAGGGGCGGGGGTGCGTGCGTCAGTCGGCAGGGCACCAGCCCGCTCTGGTCAACTCGACGCGGCAAACTTCCGCCAATGCCGGCAGGCTCACCTTGACCGTTTCCCACAGGATGGCGCTTTCCCGCATGAAGTATTCATGGCCAACAGGTTACGCATGCCGAGGACTTGCCGCCACGGCACGTGCGGATGCCGAGCCTTCAGATCCTCGTTCAAATCCTTGGAGGATTCGCCGATGGCCAGGATGCGATAGGCGGTGGCGTCCTGAACATCCATGTCGCTTAGAAACGCTTCCCGGTCCAACGCCGCGACCTGGCGTTCGATCCGGTTGATCAGTTCCAGAATGTCCAGAAGCGTGTCGATGGCCGTAGCATCCGCCATCAAAACACCCGCACGGCATCCGCTTCAATCCGCCCTCGCCGCCGGGGATGGATGGCGTCGCGGGTCATGACATCCACCTTGGTGCACAGGATATCCTGCAGGCGTTCCTGTACCGCCGCCAGGCTGAACAGGGTGAAGCCTTGGGGCCGGTCCAGGTCGAAAAAGACATCAACGTCGGACGTGTCGGTCGCCTCATCCCGCGCGACGGAGCCGAACAGGAACAGCGCGCCGATGCCGGCGCGGCGGAATTCCGGTTCATGCTGCTTCAGCAGGGCAAGGACATGGTCGCGCTGCATGGGCCCAGGTGCGATCAAGGACGGTCACCATAATGGTAAGTCCGCCGCCGTCCCTGTCCACGCCCTCACCCACCCGCCTTCAGCGCCACCAACCGCCGCTCGGCGTTCTGGTTCTTCGGGTCCAGTTCGAGGGAGCGCTGGTAGGCCAGGATGGCGGCGGGCTTGTCGCCGGTCGCCGCCAGCGCCTCGGCCAGGCTGTCCTGGGCGTTGCCGCTGTCGGGGTAGAGGTCGGCGGTCAGCTTCAGGATGGCCAGGGCGTTCCGGGGCTGGCCGTTGCTGAGCAGGCGGTAGCCCCAGTCGTTCAGCTCCGCCTCCGGCAGCGTCACGCCTGGCTCACGCGCCTTCATCGCGGCGTAGAGGGCCGGCACCTGGTCGAAGCCGTGGCGCTGGATGTCCACGCGCAGGGCGGCCAGGCCGGCCAGCTTGGCGCCGTAGAAGGCGGCCACCTGGTCGATCATGTCCTCGGGGCTGGCGCCGGACAGGTTGGTCAGGATGACCACGCCGACATCATCCTCGGGATAAAGGAAGAAGGCGGAACGGCCGCCACCGGTCATGCCCACGGCGCGGTGGCCGCCGTGGTCCAGCACCTCCCACCCCAGGCCCCACTGGCCCGGGCGGCCGTCGTTGAAGGCGGCGGGCGTCCACAGCAGGCGCAGGCTGTCGGCGTCCAGCAGCTGGCCTTGGGACAGGGCGATCATCCAGCGCGCCATATCCTCCGCCGTGCTGTCCAGGCCGGAGGAGGCGCGGTGCATGGGGCGGAACAGCTCATAGACCGGGTGGGGTGTCGCCACTTGGGCGCCATCCGGGGCGCCATCCGGCCCCGCCGCATAGCTGTTGCGGTAGCCGGCGGCCTTGCCGGGCGTCACCATGCTGCTGTCGCCATAGGCGGTGTGGGTCATGCCCGCCGCCTCGATCTCCCAGCCGATGATGGGCGTGTCGGACGGCTGGCCGGTCAGCCTATCCACCACCCGCTGCACCAGGGTGTAGTTGGTCTGGCAGTAGTCGAAACGTTCGCCGGGGGTGAACTTCATGGGCTGGGCCTGCACCCAGGCCCAGATGGCCTCACCCCCCACCCGCTCATCCCGGTCGCCGGGCGCGCGGTTGATGTCGGGCAGGCCGGACATGTGGGCCAGCAGCTGGCGGATGGTGATGGGGCGCCAGGCGGCGGGCAGGTCGTCCAGGTACTGGCCCACGGGCGCATCCAGGTCCAGCCGCCCGGCCTGCACCTGCCGCATCGCGGCTACGCCGGTGAAGGCCTTGGTGATGGAATTGACGGCGAAGATGGTCTCGTTCGTCACCGGCACCGGCGTCTGCAGGTTGGCCACGCCATAGCTGCGCGACAGCACCAGGCGGCCATGCCGGATGACCGCCACCTGCAGGCCGGGGATGCCCAGCGCCCGCATCTGCTCCTGCAGGAAGGCGTCCACCTGGGCCGCCACCGGGTCCACCGCGACGGCGGCCGGTGCGGCCCTGTTGGCGGCCACCACCGCCTTGCCCGTGGCCGCCTGGGCCACCATCGGCACCCCCGTCAGCAGCAGCAGCGCCGCCAGCCCCCTCATCCCGCGCATGATCCCTCCCCGCATCAACATTTGAGCCGCGGCATGCTAGCCGGCGGGCGGGGGGACGCTGAGGGCCACTCCGGTGGCCCCAAGCCCCCAAGTGGCGTCACTCGTGGCGTCACAGTGGCACCACCGCTGGATCAGACCGCCACGTCGGCCTTGATGTGGGCGTGAGGGTCGTAGCCGGTGATCTCGAAATCCTCGAAGCGGTAGTCGAACAGGCTGTCCGGCTTACGCTTGATCACCAGCTGGGGGAAGGGTCGCGGCTCACGCGTCAGCTGTTCTTCCGCCTGGGGGATGTGGTTGAGGTAGAGGTGCACGTCGCCGCCCTGCCACACCAGGTCGCCCACGCCCAGGTCGCACTGGTGGGCCAGCATGTGGATCAGCAGCGCGCCCTCGCACAGGTTCCAGGGCAGGCCCAGCAGGGTGTCGGCGCTGCGCTGGAAGATCAGGCCCGACAGCTTCCCGTCGGCCACGAAGAACTGATAGGTCATGTGGCAGGGCGGCAGTGCCATGTCCGGCAGGTCGGCCACGTTCCAGCCGGTGAACAGCAGACGCCGGCTGGTGGGGTTGGTGCGGATGCCGTCCACCAGTTCCTGGATCTGGTCGATGACCTTGCCGTCCGGCCCCTGCCAGCGGCGCCACTGCTTGCCATAGACAGGCCCCAGGTCGCCCCACTGAGCGGCGAAGGCCTCATCGGCCAGCACGCGGGCCTCGAAATCCTCCTGGCTGATGTCCTCGCCCGTCTTCCTGCGATAGTTGGCCAGGGGCCAGTCGGTCCAGATGCGCACCTTGTTGACCAGCAACGGACGGATGCTGGTGTCGCCCGACAGGAACCACAGCATCTCGTGGATGGCCTGGCGGTGGAAAATCTTCTTGGTGGTCAGCAGGGGGAAGCCGGCCGACAGGTCGAAGCGCATCTGCTCGCCGAACAGCGCCTTGGTGCCCACGCCCGTGCGGTCCACCCGGGCGGCGCCCTGGTCGATCAGGCGGCGCAGCAGCGACAGGTACTGGTATTCCGGATGCGCCATGGCGGCCCTCAACAAACGATCGCCGGGCGGCCCGACGCGGAAACGGTATCACTACATAATGTAGCGCCCGGGCATCCGGAACCCCATATCTCAAGAAGCGGTACGGGCCGGCCGCGCGGGCGCCCGACTGGCCCGCCCGGAAAAGGGCGCGGCCCTGCCATTCCCCGAAGGGCTTTCACTTTTGGTTCCGGGTCCCTATATTAGGGATGTCGGGCTTGCCCGACTATGGCGATAAACGCCTTGCGGAATAAGCGTTGCGGACCCGGGGGCGGTACCCGGCGCCTCCACCATCATGGGGGCGAATCAGGATCGACGTGCGTGGTAAAGGCATGGTTTTCGCTCGGCATGGTTCCGCCGTTATCGGGCCGTTTCATAGGTGCCAACGATAATTCGGCGCCTGCTCTTCGCATGGCCGCCTAATACCCTCAACGGGGTATTAGCGGAAAGCTAAGAACGGGGTTCGGGGGGCACCCGGCAACAGAAGCCCCCCACTGAACGGCCCCGATTGGCGAATATCCAACCCGCCGGTCGGCCCGTCCTTTGGCCCACCCGCTGGCGTTTTCGCGCGCCTAAGCTTGCAAATCGCGCGCCGGGCGGGTCTATTGGTGACGTTATACCCCGCTACCGGAGCGTTTTGCCTGCCATGTCCACTGATCTCCTTCGCTACGACCGTATGGTCGAGGCCGCCCTGCGCCGCGTCGTGCGCGACGCGCTGAAGGAAGTGCAGGAGCATGGCCTGCCCGGGGAGCACCATTTCTTCATCAGCTTCCGCACCCAGTATCCGGGCGTGCGCATGCCAGAATTCCTGCGCGCCAAGTACCCGGATGAGATCACCATCGTCCTGCAGTACCAGTTCTATGGCCTGGACGTGAATGACGAGCGGGTGGAAGTGACACTGAGCTTCAACGGCAGTCATGAGCGCCTGGTGGTACCCATGGCGGCTATCACCACCTTCGCCGACCCCTCGGTCAACTTCGCCCTGCAGTTCCAGCCCCCCGATGAGGAAGAGGCGGAAGAGGGCGAGGAGGAGACCACCGCCGAGGAAGAGACGGCACCCGAGGGTGAGGACGACGACACGCCCAAGCAGGGCGGCACCGTCGTGGCGTTGGACGCCTTCCGCAAGAAGTAAGTTCCACGGCGGGGGGAGCAGCGACCATGCCCGTCTCCCCGGATTTCCTGGACTACATCCTGGATCTGCTGGCACCCCTAGGGCCGGTCGAGGCGCCGCGCCTGTTCGGCGGCCGGGGTTTAACCCTGCACGGCCGCAACTTCGGCCTCATCACCCGTGATGACACCCTGTACCTGAAGGCCGACGCCGTCAGCCAGCCGACCTTCGAGGCCGCCGGCTGCATCCGCTTCGCCCCCTGGGCCGACAAGCCCCACCGCTCGCTGGGCTACTACACCCCGCCCGAGGGCGCCATGGACGAGCCTGAGGAGCTGCTACGGTGGGCCCGCTTGGCCGTGGACGCCGCCCTGCGCGCGCCTGCCAAGGCGCCGAAGAAGGCGAAGGCGCCGGCGAAGAAGAACCTGGCGGACATGCTGCTGGGGTAGCGGGTGCGGTCCCGCGATCAGTCTTCGTGGCGTTCCACGTATTCGCGCAGGGCCTGATTGATCCGGCTTTGATACCCCCGGCCTTGGGGGTGCTCACGGAACCAGGCAACCAAGTCCGCATCCAGGCGCAGGGTCAACTGCTGCTTCATTGGCCGGAACATACCGCGCCGCGCCCCGGTCCAGTCGGTCCGCTCCGGAATGTCGATCGTATCGATTTCCTCATCCGGCATCGCCACCAAGGCCTTGATCTGCGCCTCCAGATCGGGGGTCAGATCAGGAGATGGAGCGGCAGCGGATCCGCGCCGCTTGCGCGCCCTGAAGACCGCCCGCTTCTCAGCCAGCTTCATAGTCAGCCCTTTCCCTCGCCGTCGCCTTCCGGACGCTGATGATCCGGCCGGCCCTTCCTCCGCATCGGGGCCGCCCCTTCCTCCGCATCGGGAAGGGTATGGACCACGAACAAGATCAGATCCGCGGCACCTTTGACCACGGAGCACACAGTGTCCCAGCGTTCCTCATCGGGATATGGGTCTTCCATGGTCAAGGCATAAGGATCATCAAGCGCCAAGGCCGCCAGATCGAAACCGACCTTGTGTTTCCTTAGATTCGCCTCGGCCTTCCTTGGATCCCATGTCCAACGCAAGCGTCACATTCCCGATTTGTAGCTACATAGATGTAGCTACAAATCGGCCTTATCGCAAGGCGACCCAAACAAAAAGGGCGGCCCCAGCGGGACCGCCCTTTTTGTTTACGCGCCCAACCCCGGTGGGGATCAGGTGTCCAGGAAGCTGCGCAGCTTGCGCGAGCGGGACGGGTGCTTCAGCTTGCGCAGCGCCTTCGCCTCGATCTGGCGGATACGCTCGCGGGTCACGCTGAACTGCTGGCCCACCTCTTCCAGGGTGTGGTCGGTGTTCATGCCGATGCCGAAGCGCATGCGCAGCACACGCTCCTCACGCGGGGTCAGCGAGGCCAGGACGCGGGTGGTCGTCTCGCGCAGGTTCGCCTGGATGGCGGCGTCCAGCGGCAGGACGGCGTTCTTGTCCTCGATGAAATCGCCCAAGTGGCTGTCTTCCTCGTCGCCGATCGGCGTCTCGAGGCTGATGGGCTCCTTGGCGATCTTCAGGACCTTGCGGACCTTCTCCAGCGGCATCATCAGCCGTTCGGCCAATTCCTCCGGCGTGGGCTCGCGGCCGATCTCGTGCAGCATCTGGCGCGAGGTGCGCACCAGCTTGTTGATCGTCTCGATCATGTGCACGGGGATGCGGATGGTGCGGGCCTGATCGGCGATGGACCGGGTGATGGCCTGGCGAATCCACCAGGTGGCATAGGTCGAGAACTTGTAGCCGCGGCGGTATTCGAACTTATCAACGGCCTTCATCAGGCCGATGTTGCCCTCCTGGATAAGGTCCAGGAACTGCAGGCCGCGGTTGGTGTACTTCTTGGCGATGGAGATGACGAGGCGCAGATTGGCCTCCACCATTTCCTTCTTGGCGCGGCTGGCTTCCTTCTCGCCCTTCTGCACCGTGGAGACGATGCGGCGGAACTCGCTGATCGGCAGGCGCACGCCTTCCGCGATCTCGTTGATGCCCTCGCGGACCTTCACGATCTCGGTGGCGCTGCGCTCGGCGAACTTGGCCCAGGCCTTGGAGTTGCCCTTCACCCGGTCCAGCCAGTTGGGGTCCAGCTCGCTGCCGTAATAGTGGTGCAGGAAGTCCTCGCGCTTGACCTTGCAGTCGGTGGCCAGGCGCAACAGCTTGCCCTCGAAGCCCATGAGGCGGCGGTTCATGCCGTACAGCTGCTCGACCAGGGCCTCGATGCGGCTGTTGTTCAGCCGCACGGAGTTGACCAGCTCGGTCAGCTCGGCCTTCAGCTTGTCGTACTTCTTGTCCTGGGCCTTGCCCAGATCCTCGCCACG
Organism: Nitrospirillum amazonense; assembly: GCF_007828045.1. Classification (GTDB taxonomy): domain Bacteria; phylum Pseudomonadota; class Alphaproteobacteria; order Azospirillales; family Azospirillaceae; genus Nitrospirillum; species Nitrospirillum amazonense_C. Next base: position 163,685 of record NZ_VITN01000005.1, read on the forward strand.
CTGGATGGCCGCCAGCCGCAGCTCCTGCATCTTGTGCAGCTTGTCGTAGGTGTCCTCGATGGTCTGGAAGGTCTCCAGCACCATGGGCTTCAGCTCGGCTTCCATGGCGGCCAGGGAAATGCCGCCCTCCTCCTCGCCGCCTTCGCCGGGCTCACCGCCCTCGGCCCCCTCGGGGCGCTCACCGCCCTCGCCGTCGCCGGCACCCTCGCCACCCTCTGCCGCACCTTCCTCGCGCGGGGCCTCCTCGGCGCCCAGCACCGCCTCGGTCAGTTCACCCGACTCCGGATCGACGCCATAGGTCGCGTCCAGGTCGATGATGTCGCGCAGCAGCATCTTCCCTTCGTTCAGGGCCTCGTGCCACTGGATGATGGCGCGGATGGTCAGCGGCGATTCGCAGATCGCGCCGATCATCATCTCGCGGCCGGCCTCGATGCGCTTGGCGATGGCGATTTCGCCCTCGCGCGACAGCAGCTCCACCGAGCCCATCTCGCGCAGGTACATGCGCACCGGGTCGTCGGTGCGGCCGATATCGTCATCGTCCAGGTTGCCGGAGACGCGGCCCTCGCCGTCGCCACCGCCTTCGCCGCCGGCCTCGGAATCCTGCTCTTCCGATTCGATGACGTTGATGCCCATCTCATTGAGCATGGCCATCGTGTCCTCGATCTGCTCGGAGGAGGACTGGTCGGGGGGCAGGGCCGCGTTCAGTTCGTCATAGGTGACGAACCCCCGCTCCTTGCCGCGCTGGATCATCTTCTTGACGGCCAGGCCCATGCCATCCATCAGCGGGCCGTCCACCTGTTCCTCACGCGCCTCGGAAACGTCCGCACTCTGCGCTGCTTTCGTGGCCATTCGCTCAATGTCCCCGACTAACTGAAATGCAAACCAACTGAACGCCGGTTCAACCCTGACGGCCGGCCTTCATGGGCGCCGGCCCATACCCTTCACTCATAGACACGCAACTCAAGACACGCGCCTGGGGCCTAAGCCCGTCGACACTGCGACCCCATCGACATGGGATCCGCCGACACGGGGTGCCGGACTAAACTGGTGCTTCCGATACCCAAAGAAAGCGCCGGTTCCCACCAAAAACAGGGGTTGGGACGAAAAAAAGGCGCCGCACCGGGCGAAAACCCCGGTAACGCCACCCCATCATCGTCCCTAACCGTCCGTCCTGGCCGGACCCGCATCGCCTTGTCGCGTAATCGTCGCTCCCCAGCGCAGCATCACTTCCAACCTCATCCGGCCGGCCCGCCGGTGGATCATGCCACCGGGAGGAACCGTCCGCCCCCGTCCGGTGCGGAGGTACCTTGGGGTGGTGGCGTCAGACGCCCTCACCCTCCGGATCCAGGGCATGGCCCCGGCGTATCAACTCTTCCCGTTTAAGGGCATTCACCCGGGCCAGGGTTTCCTCATTGAAATCCTCGGCCAGGCGTCTCTCCGCCTCGCGCAGCTCGGCCTGGAATACCAGGTCCTGAAAATTCAGCCACAGCTCCTGCCAGCCCGCGCGAGCGGATTCAGGCGTCGCCTCCGGACGGGCGTAAGAGGGCAGGTCCGCCCCCAGCGTCTCATCCAGTTCCTCGGCAAAGCCGCAAGCTGACAAGTGGCGTCGTAAACCCTCGGCGTCAAGTCCCGAATCGTGGAACAGGCGTTCGACCAGCGCCTGGCGCAGCCGTTCCAGCCCCTCGGTGGCAAAGCTGATCATGGCCAGCGTCTCGCCCACGGCCTCGAACAGCGCCGGGTGGTTCAGCACGACGGCCAGCAGCAGGCGCTCGCGCCCGCGCACCGATCCGATCCCCATGCCGACGCGATAGCGCTTGTCCCATTTCCGCGCCACCGGGAAGGGATTGTCGCCCGGCCGCGGTCCCCGGGTGTAACCGCCCTGGAACGCCGGGCGCGCGGCACGGCCCAGCTGGTACAGCCGATCCTTGAAGGCGCGCTGGTAAGCGTTGCGCACTCGCACATCGGGGATGCGCTCCAGCTGGGCGTCCAGTGCTGCCTGCATACCGGCCTGGGCATCGGGCTGGGTGAGGTCGCGGTCCGCCGCCTCCATGTCCCACAGCACATCCGTCAGGGGCCGGGCGCGGTCCAGCACCGCCTGGAAGGCGGCGGCACCGCCGGCGCGAATCAGGCTGTCGGGATCCTCCTTCTCCGGCATGAAGGCGACACGCACGGAATGGTCGGGCAGCAGCAGCGGCAGCACCCGCTCCACCGCACGGAAGGCGGCGCGCCGGCCGGCGTTGTCGCCGTCGAAGCACAGGATGGGCAGGCGCTGCCCCTCGGGCGCCAGCTTCCACAGCGCCTGGATCTGCGTCTCCGTCAGCGCCGTGCCCAGCGGCGCCACCGCGCCCTCGAACCCCGCCATGACGCTGGCGATGACGTCCATATAGCCTTCGGTGACGATCACCGGCTTGCCATCCGCCGCCGCCTGGCGTGCCCGGCTCATGCCGTAGAGGATGTCGCCCTTGTGGAACAGGGGGTTCTCGGCGGAATTGATGTACTTCGGCCCCTCCCCCTCCAGGATGCGGCCGCCGAAGGCCACCACCCGGCCACGCCGGTCGGTGACGGGGAACAGCACCCGGTTGCGGAAGAAGGGAAAGGGCGCGCGGCCGTCGTCCGGCCGCTTGAACAGCCCGGCCTCCACCATGTCGGCCTCGGTGTAGCCGGCGGTCACCAGTTCCGCGCGCAGGGCCGCGCCGTCGCTGGGCGCGTAGCCCAGGCGGAAGCGGGCCATGGCCTCGTCATCCAGGCCCCGGCCGCGCAGGTAGGCCAGGCCGTGGCGGCCCGCGGGGGCGCGCAGCTGCGCCTCGAACCAACGGGTGGCGCGCTCCACCAGGTCATACAGCGACTTCTCGCGCTCGAACCGCTCCCGCTCCTGCGGGCTGGCCTTGGGCACCGTCAGGCCGGCCTCGGGCGCCAGCGCCTCCACCGCCTCCATGAACGACAGATTGTCGTTGCGCATGATGAAGCCGATGACGTCGCCGTGCGCGCCGCAGCCGAAGCAATGGAAAAAGCCCTTCTGGTCGTTGACGTAGAAGCTGGGCGTCTTTTCGTTATGGAAGGGACAGGGCGCGCGGAATTCCCGCCCCGCCCGCTGCAGGCGCACGCGCCGCATCACCACGTCCGACAGGGTCAGCCGGTTCCGCAGCTCTTCCAGGAATTGGGGCGGCAGGGCCATGGGCGGTGGCGGGGTCCGAAAAATGGTCTGTCAGGAGGGGGGCCAGGCGGCGCGCCCGGCCCCGGGCGGGTGGTTCTCAGCCGTTCAGCGCGGCCTTGACCAGCGGACCGACGGTAGAGAAGTCCATCTGGCCGGTGTACTTGTCCTTCAGCACGGCCATGACCTTGCCCATGTCCTTGACGCTGGCGGCGCCGGTGTCGGCCACGGCCTGGGCGATGGCGGCCTTGGCCTCGTCCTCGGTCAGCTGCTTGGGCAGGAAGGACATGATGACGGCGATCTCCGCCTCTTCCTGGGCGGCCAGTTCCTCCCGGCCGCCCTGGCGGTACAGGACCACGGATTCGCGGCGCTGCTTCACCATGGTCTGCAGCATGCTGCCGATCTCGGCCTCGGGGATGCCGTCCATCTGGCCCTTGGGACGCGCGTCGATGTCCCGCTTCTTCAGTTCCGCCATGATCATCCGGACGGCGGACAGCGTCTGCGTGTCCTTCGCCTTCATGGCGTCCTTCATGGCCTGGGTGATACGCTCGCGCAGCATGGGTCGGCTTCCTCAAGAGGCTTCATGGCAACCGGCACGCCATCCGCCGGCCCCAGGTTTTGGGGGCGCACGCGGGATGGTAGCCAATCAATGGGGAAGGACGAACCTTACCCGGCCAACCCCTTGAGCGCCAGCGCCCAGATGACAGAGGCGCCCCCGCGCCCCGAGCATGGGGGCCATCGCTTGACCCGGCCGCCCGTGTTCTCTATGTGACAGAAGAATTTCCGACGACATTGGGGCGGCCCTCGCGGCATGCCCGCGTTCCAGGGGGCGGCTCCCGCCCCGTGCTCAGGCGCGCGCCCACAAGGTCGAACCGGATGAGATGAGAGGGCACCTTCAAGGCCGGCAGCCGCGAACGCCGTCCGGGGAGTGCCCCGCAGCGAATGGAATGAAGCGATGACCGCAGCCGCCCCCACCCACCCCCCGCAGCCTGAGGGCGCCACCGGCGTGCTGGTTCTGGCGGACGGCAGCATCCATTGGGGCAAGGGCATCGGCGCCGCCGGGCAGTCGGTGGGCGAGGTCTGCTTCAACACCTCCATGACCGGCTACCAGGAAATCCTGACCGACCCGTCCTACGCCGGCCAGATCATCACCTTCACCTTCCCGCACATCGGCAACGTCGGCACCAACGACGAGGACATCGAGACGGTGACCCCGGCGGCCCGGGGCCTGATCCTGCGCGTCGACATCACCGAGCCGTCGAACTGGCGCGCCACGCGCAACCTGGACGCCTGGCTGAAAAGCCACGGCCTGGTGGGCCTGGGCGGCCTGGACACCCGCGCCCTGACCCGCCGCATCCGCGACGGCGGCGCGCCCAACGGCGTCATCGCCCATTCCCCCGACGGCAAATTCGATCTGGACACCCTGCTGGCGCAGGCCAAGGCCTGGCCCGGGCTGGAGGGCATGGACCTGGCCAAGGACGTGACCTGCGGCCAGACCTTCACCTGGGATGAGAGCGCCTGGACCATCGCCGGCGGCTACGGCCGCCAGACCGATCCCAAGCACCACGTGGTGGCCGTCGACTTCGGCGCCAAGCGCAACATCCTGCGCTGCCTGGCCAACGCCGGCTGCCGCGTGACGGTGGTGCCCGCCACCGCCACGGCCGAGGACATCCTGGCGCACAAGCCCGACGGCGTCTTCCTGTCCAACGGCCCCGGCGACCCGGCCGCCACCGGCACCTATGCCGTGCCCATGATCCAGCAGATCGTGGCCAGCGGCCTGCCCCTGTTCGGCATCTGCCTGGGCCACCAGCTGCTGGCCCTGGCCCTGGGCGGCCAGACCACCAAGATGGAAAAGGGCCACCGTGGCGCCAACCACCCGGTGAAGGACCTGGCCACCGGCCGGGTGGAGATCACCAGCCAAAACCACGGCTTCGTCGTGCTGCCGGAAAGCCTGCCGGACACGGTCGAGGTAACCCACGTGTCGCTGTTCGACGGTACCAACGAGGGCATCCGCCTGAAGGACAAACCGGTGTTCTCCGTCCAGTATCACCCGGAGGCGAGCCCCGGTCCGGAGGACAGCCATTACCTGTTCGACCGGTTCATCGAGAACATCGCCGCCCGCTGACGCGGCAATATTGACCGAAGTATTGATGAACGTGCCTGGAGGGCCGGTGGAGTGCGCTTCACCGGACCTCACCTTTTGAGTATCCGACGCCTCTCGAAAAAATCTTACGCCGCTGCTATAAAATTCATTCGCAGGCGGCATGAGGCCAATAATGGGCGTGTTCGATTTCCTGAAAAAAGATGTGGTGGAAAAGGTGAAGGTGCCCACGCTGGCTGCCAGCGTGGTCATCAATTCGAAGACCTATCCCATCAACAACATGGCGGCCAACAGCTTTACCGCCACGGGGGCCGCCGGCCTGGGCCAGGGGACGAGCTTCAAGATGAAGGTCGCCTTCAAGGACAGCAAAGAGAACATCGCCTTCTTCTGCGACGGCCAGGTGGCCGCCATTATTGGCAAGGACGCCAAGATCAACTTCGTCAACCTGGACGAGGCGCGGCGCCTGAAGGTCGCGGGCTTCCTGACGCGCTACCTGCGTTCCCGCTGATTGGACGCACCCGGAAGGGCGAATATCAGTAAAATTTTAAATAATTCCCGTTAATAGCTTTTTCATCACTTGCGGTACCGACTCCCCAGCCGGGGTTGATCGGTGATATTCTCAAGTGATGCGCATCTCTTCTGTCCTGCTTTCGGCGTTCCTGGCGACGGCCCTCGTGGCCGCGGCGCCCGCCCATGCGCAGACCGCCGCGCCGGCAACGCCCACGCAATGGGTGGTGCGCCCCACGCCGCCGCATGACGGGCTGAAGCTGGCGCAGCCTCAGCCGGGCCACCTGGGCGCCGGCCCTCACGACCCCAGCCCGCCGCCGGCGGTGGCCCTGCCCCTGCCGCCGCGCTACACCCAGCCGCGCATCGTCTATGCCTTCGCCGGCCCGGCGGCGCGCATGATGACGGTGTCGCGCGACCTGTCGGACGCCTGTCGGCGCGGTCGCTTCATCCAGCGCATCGATATGCTGTACCGCGCCTTCGGCCCCAAGGAGAGCCCGCTGGGCGTGGCCTATGGCACCTGGGCCATCAACCTGGTGGACCCCGACCGCAAGCGCGAGGTCGGCACGGTCTATTTCTTCGATAAGCAGGACACGGCCCGCTGCACCGTCTACACCGCCCGGCAGGACGTGCTGCTGCCCTGGTATTACGGACCCGGCGGTGGCTACGGCAAGGACCCGGCCGCGCCGAATCCCGTCGCCAACGGCGTCACCCCCGTTTCGGCCCCCGCGCCCAAGGCCCCCTAAGCCGCTGAATTCCAAGGGATCAAGCCCTGGTTTGACCCGCGGGTTGCGGTAGGCGCACCCCCCCACCCCATATGCAGCGCTTCCCCCCGGGGCGGGGTCCCTTTATATAAGCGGCTCAGCCGAACAATCCCCCGCGCCACCATTCCAGGGCGGGGGATTGTTTTGTGTGGCCGGAGTCTGGAGCCCCCGTCGGGTTGGGCCGGACTGACCGGACGGTAGAATTCAAAAAATGGCGGCTGACCCTTATGCCTAAACGCACAGACATCAAGTCCATCTGCATCATCGGCGCCGGCCCGATCATCATCGGCCAGGCTTGCGAATTCGATTATTCCGGTGTGCAGGCGTGCAAGGCGCTGAAGGAAGAGGGGTACCGGGTCATCCTGGTCAACTCCAACCCCGCCACCATCATGACCGACCCGGGCCTGGCCGACGCCACCTACGTCGAGCCCATCACCCCCGCCGTCGTCGCCAAGATCCTGGAGAAGGAGCGGCCCGACGCCCTGCTGCCCACCATGGGCGGCCAGACCGCGCTGAACACGGCGCTGAAGCTGTTCCACGACGGCACGCTGGATCGGCTGGGGGTCAAGCTGATCGGCGCCAAGGCCGACGTCATCGAAAAGGCGGAGGACCGCCTGCTGTTCCGTGACGCCATGGACAAGATCGGCCTGGAAAGCCCCAAGTCGCGCATGGTGAAGTCGGAGGCCGAGGCCGCCGACGCCCTGGCCTATGTCGGCCTGCCCGCCATCATCCGCCCCAGCTTCACCCTGGCCGGCACCGGCGGCGGCATCGCCTACAACAAGGCGGAATATGTCGACATCGTCCGCGGCGGCCTGCGCGCCAGCCCGGTGGGCGAGGTGCTGGTCGAGGAATCGGTCCTGGGCTGGAAGGAGTATGAGATGGAGGTTGTGCGCGACTGCCGCGACAACTGCATCATCATCTGCTCCATCGAGAACATCGACCCCATGGGCATCCACACCGGTGACAGCGTCACCGTGGCGCCCGCGCTGACGCTGACCGACAAGGAATATCAGCTGATGCGCAACGCCTCGATCGCCGTGCTGCGCGAGATCGGGGTGGACACCGGCGGGTCCAACGTCCAGTTCGCCGTGAACCCGGAGAACGGCCGCGTCGTCGTCATCGAGATGAACCCGCGCGTCAGCCGCTCGTCCGCCCTGGCGTCCAAGGCCACCGGCTTCCCCATCGCCAAGATCGCCGCCAAGCTGGCCGTGGGCTACACCCTGGACGAGCTGGACAACGACATCACCGGCAGCACGCCCGCCAGCTTCGAACCGACGATCGACTACGTCGTCACCAAGATGCCGCGCTTCGCGTTCGAGAAGTTCCCCGGCGCCGACGCCCTGCTGACGACCTCGATGAAATCGGTGGGCGAGGCCATGTCCATCGGCCGCAGCTTTGCCGAATCGGTGCAGAAGGCCCTGCGCTCCATGGAAACCGGCCTGACCGGCTTCGATGAGGTGGATCTGACCGGCGGCACCGGCGTGGTCGATCCGCTGAAGATCCGGGCCGCCCTGTCCAAGCCCACGCACGACCGCATCCTGGTCATCGCCCAGGCCTTCCGCCACGGCCTGACGGTGGAGGAAATCCACGCCGCCTGCCGCGTCGATCCCTGGTTCCTGCGCCAGATCGAAGAGGTCGTGCAGGCCGAGGCCGGCGTGAAGGCCGCCGTCCAGAAGGGCGGCCTTGCCGCCCTGACCCAGCGGGATTTCGCCAGGCTGAAGGCCCAGGGCTTCTCCGATGCCCGCCTGGCCACCCTGACCGGCGCCACCGAGGCCGCCGTGGCGACGGCCCGCCGCGGCTTCAACATCCGCCCGGTGTTCAAGCGCATCGACACTTGCGCCGCCGAATTCGCCAGCAAGACGCCCTACATGTACTCCACGTACGAGGGTGACGGCAGCGTGGCCGGCGAGTGCGAGTCCGAGCCGACGGACAAGAAGAAGGTTGTCATCCTGGGCGGCGGTCCCAACCGCATCGGCCAGGGCATCGAGTTCGACTATTGCTGCGTCCACGCCGTCTACGCCCTGCGCGAGGCCGGCTACGAGACCATCATGGTCAACTGCAACCCCGAGACCGTCTCCACCGACTATGACACCGCCGACCGCCTGTACTTCGAGCCGCTGACGGCCGAGGACGTGATCGAACTGGTGCGGACGGAGCAGGCCAACGGCGAGGTGCTGGGCGTCATCGTGCAGCTGGGCGGCCAGACGCCGCTGAAGCTGGCCCGCGACCTGGAAGAGGCCGGCATCCCCATCCTGGGCACCAGCCCGGACGCCATCGACCTGGCCGAGGATCGCGAGCGCTTCCAGCAGCTGCTGCACAAGCTGAACCTGCGCCAGCCGGCCAACGGCCTGGCCCGCTCGCTGGAAGAGGCGGAGAAGGTGGCCGACCAGATCGGCTTCCCCGTCGTCATCCGCCCGTCCTACGTGCTGGGCGGCCGCGCCATGGAGATCGTCCACGACCAGGCCGGCCTTAAGCGCTACATGGGCAACGCGGTAAAGGTGTCGGGCAAGAACCCGGTGCTGATCGACAGCTACCTTCAGGACGCCATCGAGGTGGATGTGGACGCCGTCTGCGACGGCACCCAGGTCTATGTCGCGGGCGTGATGGAGCACATCGAGGAAGCCGGCATCCATTCCGGCGACAGCGCCTGCGCCCTGCCCCCGTACACCCTGCCCAAGCCGGTGGTGGACGAGCTGTCGCGCCAGGCCGAGGCCTTGGCCCACGGCCTGAACGTCGTCGGCCTGATGAACATCCAGTTCGCCATCAAGGCGAATCCGGAGGGCAACGGCCCGGCCGGCCAGGATATCTACATCCTGGAAGTGAATCCGCGCGCCTCGCGCACCGTGCCCTTCGTCGCCAAGGCCACCGGCACGGCCATCGCCAAGATCGCCGCCCGCGTCATGGCCGGCGAAAAACTGACCGACTTCAAGCTGGGCGGCGCCTTCCCGCCGCACACGGCGGTGAAGGAGGCGGTGTTCCCCTTCAACCGTTTCCCCGGCGTCGATATCCTGCTGGGGCCGGAGATGCGGTCCACCGGCGAGGTCATGGGCCTGGACCCCAACTTCGCCATGGCTTTCGCCAAGGCTCAGCTGGGCGCCGGCGTAACCCTGCCGACCACCGGCACGGTGTTCATTTCGGTTCGGGAACGAGACAAGCCTGCCCTGGTTCCGGTGGCGCGCCGCCTGGTGGACATGGGCTTCAGGATCGTCGCCACCTGCGGCACCGCCAAGGTGCTGTCGGCGGCCGGCATCCCGGTCAGCCAGATCAACAAGGTGCTGGAGGGCCAGCCCCACATCGTTGACGCCATGATCGATGGTGAGGTGCAACTGGTGTTCAACACCACAGAGGGCGCTCAAGCCGTCTCCGACAGCTTCAGCTTGCGCCGCACCGCACTCGTCAATAACATTCCCTATTACACGACGGTCGCGGGGGCCCGCGCCGCCGTGGACGCCATCTCGGCGCTGCGCACTGGCAGCCTTGAGGTTGCGCCGCTTCAGTCCTATCTGAGCGGGACTTACTAACCTGCGGGTGATCGATCGACCAGGGGATGACGGCCGACCGGCCGCCATCCCGGGATCAAGATCACCCTCGGGAGGGTTTCTCGTTGTCGCGATGCGGCCCCTCGGGGCTCGCCCCAGGGCAAGATCCCCTGGGTTCTGAGTAACGGAATATCGAAGGCTATGGAAAAAATCCCGATGACGTTTGCGGGTTACACCCGCCTCCAGGAAGAACTGAAGCATCTGAAGGTCATCGAGCGGCCGGCGGTGATCAAGGCCATCGCCGAGGCGCGCGAGCACGGCGACCTGTCGGAAAACGCGGAATACCATGCCGCCCGTGAGCGCCAGAGCTTCATCGAAGGCCGCGTCATGGAGCTGGAAGACAAGATCAGCCGGGCCGAGGTGATCGACGTCAGCAAGCTGACCGGCAACGCCGTGAAGTTCGGGGCCACCATCCGTTTGGCGGATGAGGACACGGATGAGGAGTCCACCTACCAGATCGTGGGTGCCGACGAGAGCGACATCAAGAACGGCTTCCTGTCGATCACCAGCCCGCTGGCGCGCGCGCTGATCGGCAAGCATGTCGGCGACAATGTCGAGGTGACCACGCCCGGCGGCTCCAAGAGCTACGAGATCGTGGAGATCGCCTTCCGCTGAGGCGGCGGCGACCTTGCGCATTAAAAAGAAAGGCCCCCGCCGGATTGTCCAGCGGGGGCCTTTCTTTTGTGCCTTCACGCGAAGCGGCTGCGGGGGGCCGCGCCCGGGGCCTGAGGGGCATTTGATCAAGGATCAAATGCCATGCGAAAGCGCTTATTCCCCGTCCTCGTCGTCCTCCAACACCTCGGGGCCCACATCGACGTCGATGGGAACGCCGGGGGTGTACTTGGACTGGCGGATGGCCAAGGCCGACTTCACGTGGCTGACGTTGGGGGCCGCCGTCAGCTTGGTCGTCAGGAAGCGCTGGTAGCTGTCCCAGTCCGCGGCCACGATCTTCAGCAGGAAGTCGGTTTCGCCGGCCAGCATGCTGCATTCCCGAACCTCGGGCCAGCTGTTGACCATGCCTTCGAACTTCTTCAGATCCGCTTCCGCCTGGGAAGACAGGCCCACCTGCGCGAACACCGTGACGCCGAAGCCTAGGGCCTCGGGGTTGATGTCCGCATGGTAGCCCCGGATGAAGCCCGCCTCTTCCAGCGCGCGGACACGCCGCAGGCAAGGGGGCGCAGAGATGCCGGCCCGCCGGGCGAGTTCCACGTTGGTCATTCGGCCGTCCGCCTGCAAGTCGCGCAGGATACGCCGATCAATTCGGTCGAGTTTGACCCGCCGCATGGTATTGTCTTGTGCTCCCGGGAGGGGTGGAGTTGAAAGGATATTACATAGATTGCCCGCCGCCCCCAGGCAAGAAAGATTATTGCGCGCGAAACCGTCCCATCCTTTGGGGATGCGCGGTACACTGGCGCCATGAACGCCCAGAGCCCCCTGGCGGCCCCCGCCGTCCCCCCAGCCCCACAGCCCGCAACCCCGCCCATCTGCTGGGTTTTATCCGATGGCAAGGCCGGCATGGAAAACCAGTGCCTGGGCCTGGCGGAGGCCGTAGGCGCCACGCCGGTGGTCAAGCGCATCCACCTTAAGACGCCCTGGCGCCAGCTCAGCCCCTACCTGCCGCTGAGCCTCGACCACGGCCTCACCCCCGACTCCGACGCCCTGGCGCCGCCCTGGCCGGATCTGCTGATCACCTCCGGCCGGCAGGCGGTGGGCGCCGCCCTGGCCATTCGCCGGCGTAGCGGCGGGCGCACCTTCTGCGTCCACATCCAGAACCCGGGCGTGCCCTTCGGCTGGCTGGACCTGGTGGTCATGCCGGCGCATGACCGTAAGGTCGGTCCCAACGTGATGGAGAGCCTGGGCGCCCTGCACCGGGTGACGGCGGCGCGCCTGGCGGCGGAGGCCGCGGCATTCGCGCCCGAGCTGGACCACCTGCCCCGCCCCCGTGTGGCCGTGTTGGTGGGCGGCTCCAACGGTGTCTACCAGTTGACCCCGGCCGTGACCGCGCAGCTGGCCGACCGGCTGGCCACACTGGCGCGCCAGGGCATCGGCCTGATGGTGACGCCCTCGCGCCGCACGGGGCCGGAGAACGAGGCGGTGCTGCGCCAGCACCTGCAGGGGTTGCCGGCCGTGGTCTGGGACGGTGCCGGCGCCAACCCCTATTTCGGCTATCTGGGCCTGGCCGACGCCGTCCTGTGCACCGGCGACAGCGTGTCCATGGTGTCGGAGGCGGCCAGCACCGGCAAACCCGTCTATGTCATCGCCCTGGAGGGCAAGTCGGCCAAGTTCGACCGCTTCCACCAGCTGATGGTGGAGCGCGGCGTCACCCGGCCCTTCACCGGCGTGGTGGAGAACTGGACGCCCACGCCCCTTGACGACACCCCCCGCGTGGCGGCCGAGGTGCTGCGGCGCATGGCCGCCCGGCGCTGACGCCCCGACGGCGCACGGGGACGCGGCCTGTGTTATGGTGGGCCCATCCGTTGCTGGGATGGGCCAATCGCCTGGGCCCAGCATTGACCCCGATGCGCCGCCGCCCCATCTGGGGTGAGGTATTTGCGAACCAATCTCAGCAAGAACGATTCTAAAGTACGATCCGACCCCGGCGTCGCATCAAGCGCCAGCCCCCATCAAGCGCCAGTCTTAGAAGAAGCAGGACCATGATCGGCACTTCCGTCCCCTCCTCCCCCGCGTCTGGCGCCCTGCTGGCGACGGACCCGGGCCACAACATCGACCTGGACGCCTTTCGCGCCACGCCCCTGTCGCACGACCCCTTCGCCCACCTGATCATTCCCGGTTTCGTGCGGGCGGAGGTACGTGAGGCCATCCACCGCGATTTCCCCGAGATCGAGCAGGCCGGCAGCTTCCCCTCACGGGAACTGAGCTTCGGCCCGGCCTTCGCGGCGCTGCTGGAGGAAATCCAGGGCCCGGCCATGACGGCGGCGTTCGAGGAGAAGTTCGGCATCGACCTGACCGGCCACCCCACGATGGTGACGGTGCGCGGCCGGGCCAAGGCCCAGGATGGCCAGATCCACGTGGACAGCAAGAGCAAGATCATCACCGTCCTGCTCTACATGAACCCGTCCTGGGAAACGTCGGACGGCCGCCTGCGCCTGCTGCGCGGGCCGGAAAGCCTGGACAACGCGGTGACCGAGATCCCACCGGCCGAGGGCACCCTGCTGGCCTTCCTGAATGGCCCTACCGCCTGGCACGGCCACACCAGCTTCGTCGGCCCACGCCGCGTCATCCAGCTGAACTGGGTGCAGGACGACGGCGTGGTGAAGCGGGAACAGTTCCGCCACGCCTTGTCGGCCAAGATGAAGCGCCTGAACCCCTTCCGCTGAATCTGTGAAAACGGTGCGTCTGCCCGTATAACGCCCTGATGCGTCACCGCCGGCCTGTTTGCGGGCCGGCGGTCCCCTTGTCATTTGGACCCGTCCATGCCCCTCAAGATCGAAACCTTCAGCAACGTCACCGGCGGCAGCAGCTACTTCAAGGCTATCGGCCACCCGCTGGCGGCGGAACCGGCGCAGGCGCTGCTGGCCGATCTGCGGGCGGCGGGTCGGGTCGCCGTCTACGACCCGCTGAACATGCTGGAGCCGTTCGACGAGATCCATCACCTCACCGGCCCCGGGGGATCGGTCGACGTGGCGGCGGTCTATGCCCAGAACGTGGACAAGATCGGCCAGCCGCTGCTGGGCCGGCCGGCCCAGCCGGTGACCGCCCTGGCCGGCACCGCGGTAGATGCTGTGTTCGTGGCGGCCTTCGATGCCGAACGGCTGGTGGCCCATATCCGGCACCTCATTCCCGCCGGCGCCAAGATCTACTCCCTGGACCCGCTGAAGCTGCCGGAGGAGTTGCTGACCAACCGCCGCACCTATCTGGCGCCGCTGAACTTCGCCACCAACTACGCCTTCTTCCGCGACGGCGCCGGCCACCACACCCGGGTGGTCACGGCCAACTACTGGTCCAGCTACGGCGCCGCCGAGCCCTATCTGTGGCTTTGCCTGTTCGGCGAGGACGGCCAGGTGCTGGCGCGCTGGACGCAGGATCTGCCGGGCGCCGACGGAACCGTGGTCATCGACAGCGCGGCCGTGCGCAAGGAGTTCGACCTGCCGGAATTCACCGGCCAGCTGTTCATCCATGTCGTGGGGGCAGCCGGCCACGATGTGGTGAAGTATGCGCTGGACACCTATGGCGACGCCGCCGACACCCTGTCCTGCACCCATGACGCCAACGCCTGGCCCTCGGACCTCTACGCCGGCCTGCCCGCCCCGCGGGACGATGAGCGCGTGATCCTGTGGGTGCAGAACAGCCACCCCTGCCCCATTCCCGCCGGCGCCGTGGCGCTGAACCTGATGGGCCACGATACGGCCGTGATGCTGGACCGGGAAGTGCCCCCCTACGCCACCTACGCCCTGGACGTGGCCAGTCTGCTGCCCGACGCCCGCTGGCCGCAGCAGTTGGAAATCCGCGCCGGCAAGCATTTCGTCCGCCCCCGCTATGAGGTCATCCGCACCGATGCCGCCGGCGCCATCCGCCACCGCATCGCCCACCCGAACGTGGAGCGCGTGGACCTGAAGCCGGACCCCAAGCTGGCCACCCTGACCAACCTGATGGGCAAGGGCTTCATCCTGCCCGCCCCCATCTTCCCGGCGGGCCGCTTCCGCACCATCGCCCTGCCCACGCCCATGGGCACAACGCAGAGCCACCTGCCGCTGACCGCCATCGTCTATGACGCCGACGGCACGGAGGTGGCGCGCCGCGACCTGGGCCGCCTGCCGCGCGACCATGAGACGGTGTTCGAGGCGGCCGACATCCTGGAGGGCAAGAGCCTGCCCTCGGGCTATGGCCATCTAGAGCTGATCTACGACTTCGCAGCCGGCGAGAACGACGCCGACGGCTGGCTGCACGCCCTGTTCCGCTATGAGGACGGCGTCAGCGGCCACGCCGCCGAAACCAGCTTCGGCGCCCACATGTTCAACACGGTGCTGACGTACAAGAACGAGCCGCAGTCCTATTCCGGCCGAGCGCCGGGCCTGTCCACCCGCCTGTTCCTGCGTACCGGCATGGCGGCCGACGTGGACACGCTGTGCCACCTGATCTACCCGGCCAGCACGCCGTGGAACGCGCGCTCCAACACCGCGCTGATCCTGATGACCAAGGACGGGGAGGAGGTGGCCCGCCGCACGGTCACCATCGCCTGCTCCGGCAGCTTCCACTTCCGCGTGGGCCAGACCTTCACCAGCGGTGAGATCAAACAGGCCGGCCGCGACGCCTACGTCCTGATCCGCGACACCACCTGCCGCCTGTTCGGCTATCACGGCCTGATCCGCGATGGCGCCCAGGGCGCCTTCGCGCTCGACCACATGTTCGGGTTTTAGGAACCGGCGACCGGGTGGCATGTCCTCTGGCCAGATCCAATGCGCTTTGAAAGCGCATTGGATTGCCGATTGCCTTCCCCTTGTGATACAAACGGTGATCATGGTGAAAGAGAGGGACGGCCATGCCCCGAGCAAGCGTTGACGACAACGGTCGGTTCTCGATGGATATTCCACCGTTGGAGAAGGCGCGCCTGGTCCGGGCGGCCACGCTGGAACACACGACCCTCAAGGATTTCCTGCTCCGCAATTCGCTGCGCGCGGCGGACTTGGTGATCGAACGCGCGGAACGGATCGCGCTGTCGGAGCGTGACACCCGGAAGATACTGGACCTTCTGGACAACCCGCGTGAGCCTAACCCGCATATGGTGGCCATCCTAAAGGACCGGCAGGCCACGTGATCGCGCTTCCTGCGTGGCGCGAAGAGGCCATCGATAAGAAGCACGACCGCAAGGGCTTTGACTGCGGACAGGCGGACCTCAATCTCTTCATCGCCCAATATGCTCGCCAATCGCATGAAAGCGGAGCGGCGAAGACCTATTGCGCGATTGAGGCGGCCGACGGAAAGACCATTCTCGGCTTCTACACCATCAGCCCGGGCCAAGTGGATTTGCATCAGGTCCCCCTTGCCGCAAGGCCGGGCGGCGGGGGCCGTTATGCGCTGGGTGGCTTCCGGCTGGCGCGCTTGGCCGTGGCCAAGACCCATCAGGGCCGCAGCCTGGGCGGCCACCTGCTGGCATGTGCGATGGAACGCTGCATGCGTGTTTCGGCCCAGGTGGGCGGCACCGCCCTGCTGATTGACGCCAAGGACGCAGCGGCAGCCGCGTGGTATGCCCGTTATGGCGCCCTGCCGCTCGACGACCGGCCGCTTTCCCTCGTCATGTCCTACGCGGAATACAATAAAGCCCGCGTTGCCGCCGGACTGCCCCCTTTGTAGGAGAGGCGCGGGGCCGCCTGGTTCTCGGACCGGCAAGCCTACGCCCCTTACTCGGCGCTGGTGTTTTGCTCTTTTACTGCGCGCTCGCGCTCTGCCTGGGCAGGCTGCCCACCGCGTCCAGCACCTGGGCCTCGGTCAGGATCTGCGGCCAGACGTCCGGCTCGGCCTGGCCGGGACGATAGAACAGGTAGAGGGGCACGCCGCTGCGGCCGTGGGCTTGCAGCACGCGGGTGATCTCGGCGTCCCGGTTGGTCCAGTCGCCCTTCAGCAGGGCCACGTTGTGGCTTTTCAGCGCCTGGTGCACCGTGTCGCTGGACAGGGCCACGCGCTCATTCACCAGGCAGGTGATGCACCAGGCAGCGGTGAAGTCCACCAGCACCGGGCGGTTGTCGGCGCGCAGCTTGTCCAAGGTGGCGGGGGAAAAGGCCTCGAACCCGTCGGTCAGGACCACGGCCTTGCCGCCCGCCGCCGGGGCGGCATTGCCACCGGCCTGGGGCACCACGGCCGCCACCGCCAGCACCAGGGCCGCCAGGGCGGCCAGGGCGCCGCCGCGCCGGCCCCAGCCCTCGGCATAATGCGTGACGCCATAGAGCCAGGCGGCGAAGCCCACCAGCACCAGGCCAACCAGGATGCCGGTCATCCCGGGCGCCCCCACCTGCACCGCGAACACCCAGACCAGCCAGGCGGCGGAGCCGTACAGGGGGAAGGCCAGCACCTGCTTCAGCCGCTCCATCCACGCGCCGGGCTTGGGCAGGTGGCGCAGCAGCCAGGGGCTGCAGGCCAAGGCCAGGAAGGGCAAGGCCATGCCGAAGCCCAGGGCCAGGAAGACGGCCAGCGCCACATACCAGGGCTGGACCAGGGCATAGCCCACGGCCGCCCCCATGAAGGGCGCCGTGCACGGCGTGGCGACGACGGAGGCCAGCACGCCGGTGAAAAAGGAGCCGGCATAGCCGTCACCCTGGGTCAGCCCCTGCCCCACACCCATGAACTGGTCGCCCACGGTGAAGACGCCCGACATGCTGAGGCCCAGCAGCAGCATGACATAGGCCAGCACGGCCACCACCAGAGGCGACTGCAGCTGGAAGCCCCAGCCGATTTCCTGCCCGCCGGCGCGCAAGGCCATCAGCACGATGGCGATGGCGGCGAAGCAGGCCAGCACGCCGCCGGTGTAGACCAGGCCGTGCAGGCGGGCGTGGGCGCCCTGGTGTCGCACCAGGGCCATGGCCTTCATGGACAGCACGGGGAAGACGCAGGGCATCAGGTTCAGGACCATGCCCCCCAGGCAGGCGAACAGCACCGCCTGCCACAGGGGCAGGACGGGCGCGTTGCCGGTGTCCGCTGCCGCGCCGCCGGCCGGCGCGGCCCCAACGCCGTCGGCGGGAATGGCGATGGCCAGCGCCTGGGTGGTGGGCTGGCCGTTCACCAGTTCCGTCACCTCCAGGATGCCGTTCACCGGGCCGGGCGTGGCGCGGCCGGTGGGCTTCAGGGTCAGGGTCAGGCCATCCTTGGTGACGGCCAGCTGCTGCGGCGCGCCGGCCTCCACCAGGTCGGGGTTCTCGGCGAAGAAGTAGGCGTCCTTGACCTGGTCAGCCGTCAGGCCGGGGGCGGCCAGGCGCAGGGTGACGGCGGTCTTGGTGCTGCTGACGCTGGCGGCGTAAGGGCTGGGCACCGGCAGGGCCGCACGCGCCTCCGCGAACAGCGGCGCCACGGCCGGGTCAGGGCTGGCGCTGGCGGCGACCGGCACCTCCAGGGTCAGGGTGGCGTCCTCGGGCACGCATACGTCGGCGCAGATCAGCCAGTTGGCGGCGGCCGTCAGGGTGACGGTGCCGCCCGGCTTGGCATCGGCCGGCACGTCCAGGCGCGCCAGGACGTGGGTGGCCTTTTCATAGCCGTAGTTGACCAGCGGGCCGGTGGTGAAACGGTGCGGCGCCGGGAAGTTCAGCGGACCGGCCTTCCAGCCGGCAGGCAGGGTCCAGTTGACCTCCGTTGGCAGGCCCGAGTCGCCGGGATTGACCCAATAGGTGTGCCAGCCATCCTGCAGCTTCTGGTCCAGCGCCACCCACAGCGGCTGGCCGGGAACGGCGGGACCCTCGGCCACCAGCTGGCTGACGGTGTGCTCGGTGTGCACCGGGGCGGCCGACGCGGACGCGGCTGCGAAGCCGGCGAGCGCCACGAGATACACCGCCCATTTCCTGAAACCGCCCATCACCGCCGCCGTCTTCCATCGTTCATCCACAAACCCATCCCCCTCATGTAGTGCATGAGGGCGGCCGCCGCCATGGGGGAATGGCCGCACCCCAGGCCCGCCAGCCCCCGCACCTTGGCGGCACCGGACACTCCTTTTCTGTGACGTCTGGCGTTGAGCTCGGGGCCGCTTGCCGGTATCGTCCCGCGTCTGAGTGAAATGTCACGCCTGCCCCACCATATCTAGAGGGCGGCGAGGGCCTGGCCCCCAATCAAGGGGGTCCCCTTTCCCTGCCAGGAACAGTTCCCATGACCACCCATCGCACCAAGGTCCTGATCATCGGCGGCGGCCCCGCCGGTTACACCGCCGGCATCTATGCCGCCCGCGCCAACCTCCAGCCCATCCTGGTCCAGGGCATGCAGCCGGGCGGCCAGCTGATGATCACCACGGAGGTGGAGAACTACCCGGGTTTCGCCCAGGCGGTGCAGGGCCCCGACCTGATGGAGCAGATGCGCCAGCAGGCCGAGCATGTGGGCACTACCCTGGTCTACGACGTCATCACCTCCGTCGACTTCAGCCAGCGCCCCTTCGTCTGCAAGGCCGACAGCGGCGACGAGTTCGTGGCCGACACCGTCATCATCGCCACCGGCGCCCAGGCGCGCTGGCTGGGTGTGGCCGGTGAGCAGGAGTTCCAGGGCGCCGGTGTCTCGGCCTGCGCCACCTGTGACGGCTTCTTCTTCCGGGGCAAGGAGGTCGCGGTCATCGGCGGTGGCAACACCGCCCTGGAAGAAGCGCTGTACCTGACGCACCATGCGTCCAAGGTCACCCTGGTCCACCGCCGCGACGCCTTCCGCGGTGAGAGGATCCTGCACGACCGCGTCTTCGCCAACCCGAAGATCGAGGTGCTGTGGAACCATAAGGTGGACCGGGTGCTGGGCAAGGGCGGGGCGGCCGACGGCGGCTTCGACCTCAACAACCCCAAGCAGGTCACCGGCCTGGCGCTCAGCGACACCGTCACCGGCGAGGGACGTGAGCTGTCGCTGGATGGCGTGTTCGTCGCCATCGGCCACGACCCCGCCACGGCCATCTTCAAGGGCCATGTCGAGATGGATGACGAGGGCTACGTCATCACCGCCCCGGACAGCACCCGCACCAACGTGCCCGGCGTGTTCGCCGCCGGCGACGTGAAGGACAAGGTCTTCCGCCAGGCCGTCACCGCCGCCGGCATGGGCTGCATGGCAGCCCTGGAGGCCGAGCGCTTCCTGGGCGGCCACTGAGCCCCTTCCAGCATCCCCGAGTCACCGAAGCGGGCACCGCCGTTCTGGTACGGTGGTGCCCTTCTTTGTACTAATTCGCGGTATCCGTTCGGGAATTCGCCACCGGGGCGTTGCCAAAACGGCACGATGCGGTGCTAAAATGCCTTATCAGTCTATGGCCTAACCGTGTGGACACCCACAATCGGTAGCGTCTTGGACAAGCTGGGTATATATTCTTTGCATGGCGGCCCGCTTGAGGCCGTCATTTCCGACGGTTCCGCCTGCGGGACCGCACAGTCTTTGACGCATAAGGACCGGGAATGGACTGGGACAAGCTTCGCGTTTTCCACGCGGTGGCGGAGGCCGGCAGCTTCACGCATGCTGGCGAGACCCTGAACCTCAGCCAATCGGCCGTCAGCCGGCAGATCAGCGCGCTGGAGGAAAGCCTCCACGTGCCGCTGTTTCATCGCCACGCCCGCGGCCTGATCCTCACCGAACAGGGCGAGCTGCTGTACCGCACCGCCCGCGAGGTGTTCGCCAAGCTGTCCATGACAGAGGCGATGCTCTCGGAAAGCAAGGAGCATCCGAAGGGCCCGCTCAAGGTGACGACCACCGTCGCCTTCGGTTCCACGTGGCTGACCCCGCGCATCCGGGAATTCCTGTCGATCTACCCCGACGTGCAGCTGACCCTGCTGCTGGACGACAACGAGCTGGACCTGTCCATGCGTGAGGCGGACATCGCCATCCGCATGGTACCGCCGCGGCAGCCCGACCTGATCCAGCGCCACCTGATGACGGTGCGCACGCACCTCTACGGTCACCGCACCTATTTGGAGAAGCGCGGCACGCCGGAGACGGTGGAGGACCTGCAGAAGCACGACCTCATCGCCTATCCGTCCGACGCCAAGGCGCCGGTGCCCAACATCAACTGGCTGCTGGCCCTGGGGGATCCGCCGGGCGGCGAGCGCGACACCATCTTCCGCGTCAACAGCCTGTACGCCCTGTACAAGGCGGTGGAGAGCGGCCTGGGCATCGCGGCCATCCCCGACTACATCATTTCCGAAAGCAACCCCGACTTGGTGCGCATCCTGCCGGACGTGACGGGTCCGCGCATCGACGCCTACTTCGTCTATGCCGAGGAATTGCGCCATTCCAAGCGCATCGCGGTCTTCCGTGACTTCCTGGTGAAGAAGGTCGCGGAAACATTCCCCGCGACGCATGCGCCTACCGCATAGCTGAGACGGCTAATCACCCCTTTAAACGGGGCATCAAAAGATTAAATATTGGCCATCGGATGTTGCGACGCAGCATCCGATGTTTCCTCCAGGATGCCCGTCCTGGAGTGGGCCTTCGGGCCCAACGTCTCCCAGACGTGAAGCCTCCCTGTTCAACTCGCCGGTAAGTCTTCGACTTACCGGCAGTTTTTTTACTTGGTGGTTGCGAAGTACCCCGTCGGGGTTGCTCCAGGATAACTGCGATGCGCAGGCCTGGCCTCTCTGGTTTTTATCTGCCTGATCCATTCCAGCCGTCGCGCATTCCACGCCGGGATGAGGACGGGCCTTTGCCGTTTTGCGTCCCGTCCGGGCTCAAATGTTATGGCCCCATCGACTTGCGACGCTCATGTAGAACGTAAGGATGGGAGACGAGAGTGACTGGACCTGCCACCTGGGGCGCGACATCGGTCGCCCGCTTCCCTTTACAAATCCAGAATTCAACTCTACGCCTTCTGCACGACTATTGGGATATCCTGCGCGGTGATCGCGCCTTTCCCGACAGTTCCGAGGTCGAGGTGGTGGATCTGCCGGTTTCGCCCGGCGGCATCATGCTGGTGGACGTGGCGCCCAACCAGATGGCCTTCACCCTGCATTGGGTCGGCACCGACTACGTTTTGTGGCTGCACCGTGAGTCCACCGGCCTGCAACTGGAAGATCTGCCCCCTTCCCCCAACACCATGCCCTTCGCCCAGATGCTGCGCCGGTCCGCCGACAACGGCCTGCCCCAGACCCGCAGCCTGCCAGCCATCCCCTCCATGACCATCCCCGCCGCCGAGCTGGTGGTGCTGCCCCTGGGCGGACCGCCCCAAAGCGGCATGGCCGGCAAGGTGGCCCGCCTGCTGGTCGGCTGCGCCTTCGACCGCAAGCGCCGGGGCCTACAGGTCATCGGCTGATTTTTTTGCGCCGCAGCTGGTAGCGCTACCTTACGGCGCACCTCGCATCCGATTTGCCGTTACTCGTGGTACCGTATATAGTACCGTCCATTGGCGACTGGTCCGGATGGCATGCGGGTTGTCTTCGATACCGATGTTATGGTCGCGGCGTTGGAAAGTGCCAACGGCGCGTCTCATCAACTGTTGCTGCGGGTCGGGCGGGGCGAGTTGCGGCCGCTTCTCTCCACCAGTCTCTTGCTGGAGTATGAGGCCGTCCTTACCCGGCAAGCCTATCTTCAGCGAACCGGCCTGACGGCGGAAGATGTTCAGGCGGCGTTGGACGACATGATCCGGCTATGTCACCGGGTGTCCGTTCAAATCCGATGGCGCCCAGCCGCCAACGACCCGGACGACGATCATGTGCTGGAGACGGCGTTGAATGGCGGGGCGGATGCCATCGTGACGTTCAACCTGCGCGACTTGGCGAAGGCGGCCGACCGCTTTGGCGTGCCGGTCCTTAGGCCTGGCGAGTTGCTGAGGAGATTGAAATGACGAACGTGAACCTTCGTCTGCCCGACAGCACCCACGAAGCTGCGGTGCAGCGTGCGAAGCAGGAAGGAGAATCCCTCAATGCCTTTATCGTGCGGGCGGTAACAGCACAGCTCGCCGCATCGGGTGAAGCCGACCGGTATTTCGAGCTGCGGGCGGCAAGGGCCAAGCCTGGCGCGCTGATGGATGTCCTAGGTAAGGTCCGGGATGATCTGCCACCGCGTGCTGGTGATGAAGTGAATTAGGCCGCTACCGGCCAAAGAACTCCTTCAGGCGCATCACCGCGCCGTCCAGGATGGCGTCCTGCTTGCTGAAGCAGAAGCGGATGAGGTGCGTGGGCGCCCCTTCCTCGTAGAAGGCGCTGACTGGAATGGCGGCCACGCCGGCGTCCGTCGTCAGGCGCCGGCAAAAGTCCGCATCATCCTCGCCTGGGCGCAGGCCGCGCGCGCCGGTGATGTCGGCCACCACGAAATACGTTCCTTCCGAGGGCAGGACCGGCAGGCCGGCAGAGACCAGGCCCGCCGCCAGGCGGTCGCGCTTGGCCTCCAGCGCCGCCGCCAGCAGGCCGAAATAGGCGTCGTCCTTGGCCAGGCCATAGGCCACGGCCGCCTGCAGGTTGGGCGGGGTGCTGAAGGTCAGGTACTGGTGCGCCTTGGCCACCGGCTGCAACAGGTCCGGGGCCGCCGTGACATAGCCGACCTTCCAGCCCGTCAGCGAGAAGGTCTTGCCGGCGGAGCCGATGCGCAGCGTGCGCCCGCGCATGCCGGGAAGGGTCATCAGCGGCACGTGCCGGCGGCCGTCGAACACCAGGTGCTCATAGACCTCGTCGCACACGGCTAGGCAATCGTGCGCGATGATCTGGTCCGCCAGCAGCCGCAACTCCTCCGCCGACCAGACCTTGGCCGCCGGGTTCAGGGGGTTGTTCAGCACCACCAGCTTGGTGCGCGGGCTGAAGGCGGCGGCCAGTTCATCCGGGTCCACGGTCCAGCCCGGCGGCCGCAGGCGCACGAAGCGGGGGATGCCGCCCGCCCGGCGGATGATGGGGACGTAACTGTCGTAGAGCGGCTGGAACAGCACCACCTCATCGCCCGGCTCGATCAGGCCGAACAGGCAGGCGGCCAGCGCCTCGGTGGCGCCGGAGGTCACCATCACCTCCCGCTCCCAATCCACCTCCAGCCCGTAAAAGCGGGCCGCGTGGGTCGCCACGGCCTGGCGCAGGGCCGGTAGGCCCATCATGGGCGGATACTGGTTGTTGCCCTCCAGCAGCGCGCGGGCGGCCACCTGCAGCACATCCTCCGCCCCCCTGTCGTCGGGGAAGCCCTGGCCCAGGTTGATGGCGTTGTGCGCGCCCGCCAGCCGCGACATGGCCTCGAAGATGGTCGTCCCGTATCCCGACAGGATGGCGTTACCCGATCGCACCTGGCGCTTCCTCCCAACCTCTTGGCCAACCCTTCCGGGGTCCTTATACGGCTCGCGCCGGATCTCCAGATCCGGTCCCAGATCCGCCCCGCGCGTGACACCCATCGTCCGGGTCAATCACGGAATGGTCAAGGCGTTGAAAAGACAAAGGGCCGCGGCGTGACATCCACGCTACGGCCCTCGCCTTGTCCTCGGGAACTTGCGTAGGGTCAGGCGTTGCCGGCCACGGTCATCGCGGCCAGCTCGCCCTGGTCGTTGGCGGCGACGTCGTTGGCGGCGGCCAGCACCTTGGCGGGCACGCGCACCGGGGCGCCCTGGGCGGTGCGGTGGCGGTGGCGCCAGGCGTCGAAGCGGCCGAACAGCGGGCGAACCAGCCGGGGGGCGTGGTCGCGGGCGCGCACATAATGGCGGCGGGCCGAGACCGAACTGCGCAGCACCATCAGGCCGCCCACCGCCAGCAGCGGCGTGGAGACAGGGCCGGGTATGGGCAGGGACAGCACGCCCAGGCCCATGACCAGCCAGCCCGACGCCTGCAGCGCCGGACGGCGCAGGCGGGCGATTTCAACCCTGGGCAAGCTGGCAACGGTCAACATGGGGGATGGTCCCGGCGGAAGGTCGCGGCACCGGATCGGCCGCGTGGTCAGTGATGACGGGAGATTTGGCCGAAATTGAGATGGAAGCTAGGCCCCCCTGGGGCAATGCCGATTTGTGTGCGTTGCAACCCGATTGGGTAAGCCAACGGCGCGGGCCCCGAAATGGGCCCGGCCCAGAAGGAAAAAGGGCGGAACCCAAGGATTCCGCCCTTTTCCCAACGATATCCTGGGGCCGGGCAACCGGCCCCACCCGTCGTTACGCCGCCGGCGGCGTCCAGCGCAGGACTGGCTTGCGCGCCGCGGCAGTCTCATCCAGACGGCGGCGGGGGGTGTAGCGGGGGGCCGCCAGGAAGTGGGCGGCGTCACCCGCCTTGGCCTTGCCCGCCAAGTGCCGCATGGCGCCGATGAACTGGTCCAGCGTGGTCTTGGACTCGGTTTCCGTCGGCTCGATCAGGAAGGCGCCGTGCACGACCAGGGGGAAATACATGGTCATGGGATGGAAGCCTTCGTCGATCATCGCCTTGGCGAAGTCGAGGGTGGTGACGCCCGTGTCCTTCAGGAAGCGGTCGTCGAACAGGGCCTCATGCATGCAGTAGCCGTCGAACGGCACGCTCATCAGATCCTGCAACCGCGCCTTCAGGTAATTGGCGTTCAGCACGGCGTCGCTGGAGGCTTGGCGCAGGCCGTCGGCCCCGTGGCTCATGATATAGGCCAGGGCGCGGACGAACATGCCCATCTGGCCGTGGAAGGCCTTCATGCGGCCGAAGGGCTTGGACTCCCCCTCCACCTCGCCCTCATGCTCCACCAGGCGGAAGCCGTCGGCTCCGTGCACCACGTACGGCAGCGGGGCGTAGGGGGCCAGCGCGTCCGACAGGACCACCGGGCCGGAGCCCGGGCCGCCACCGCCGTGCGGGGTGGAGAAGGTCTTGTGCAGGTTGATGTGCATGGCGTCCACGCCCAGGTCCGCCGGGCGCACCCGGCCGACGATGGCGTTGTAGTTGGCGCCGTCGCAGTAGAAATAGCCGCCGGCGGCGTGCACCGCGTCCGCGATCTCCTTCACCTGGGGCTCGAACAGGCCGCAGGTGTTGGGGTTGGTCAGCATGATGCAGGCGACGTCGGGGCCCAGCTTGGCCTTCACCGCCTCGACACTGACGCGGCCATTGGCCTCGGCCGGGATGGCGTCCACGGTGAAGCCGCAGAAGGCCGCCGTGGCCGGGTTGGTGCCGTGCGCGGACTCCGGGACCAGCACGCGGGTGCGGCCGGCCTCGCCCCGGGCCTGCAGCGCGGCGCGGATGGCCATCAGGCCGCACAGCTCGCCATGGGCGCCGGCGGCCGGCGACATGGCCACGGCCGGCATGCCGGTCAGGGTCTTGAGCCAGTGGGCCAGCTGGTCGATCAGTTCCAGGGCGCCCTGGACGGTGGACTGCGGCTGCATCGGGTGGATGTCGCCGAAGCCCGGCAGGCGCGCCAGCTTCTCGTTCAGGCGGGGGTTGTGCTTCATGGTGCACGACCCCAGCGGGTACATCGTGCTGTCGATGCCCAGGTTCTTCTGGCTGAGGCGCGTGTAGTGGCGCACCACCGTCGGTTCCGACAGGCCGGGCAGGCCGATGCCCTCACGGGCCTTCAGGCCGCCCAGGCGGCTGGCGACGGCGGGCACCGCCTCCAGATCCACGCCGGTGACGCCGGGGTTGTCCAGCTCGAAGATCAACGGCTCTTCATGCACCAGGGCACGGTTGCCGGTGTAGGTGCCCACGTCGGTGGCCGCCGCCGACTCGATGTCGGGCGTGGTCTTGCGTCCTTGGGTGTTCATCACTGCTTGCCTCCCAGGGCCTGAACGAGGGCGTCCATGTCGTCTTCGGTGGTCGTCTCCGTCACCGCCACCAGCAGCAGGTCGGCGAGATCCGCCTGGCCGGGGTGCAGGCGGGAAACGGGCACGCCGGCCAGCAGCGGTTCCGCAGCCAGTTTGTCGACCAGGGCCGCCGCGTCGCCCGACACCTGGACGGTGAACTCGTTGAAGAAGCCCTGGTTCAGCACGGTCACGCCGGCCGCGGCCAGCTTGTCCGCCAACTGCGCCGCCTTGGCGTGGTTCAGCCGCGCCAGGCCGGTGAAGCCCAGCTCGCCCAGCAGCGACAGGTGCATGGTGAAGGCCAGCGCGCACAGGCCGGAGTTGGTGCAGATGTTGGACGTGGCCTTCTCGCGGCGGATGTGCTGCTCACGCGTGGACAGGGTCAGCACGAAGCCGCGCTTGCCGTCCGCGTCCACCGTCTCGCCGCACAGGCGGCCGGGCATCTGGCGCACGAACTTGTCGCGGGTGGCGAACAGGCCCAGGTAGGGCCCGCCGAAGTTCAGGCCGTTGCCGATGCTCTGGCCCTCGGCCACCACGATGTCGGCCCCCATGGAGCCGGGCGACGGCATGAGCCCCAAGCTCACCACCTCGGTCACCACCACCACCAGCAGGGCGCCCTTGGCGTGGCAGGCCTCGGCCAAGGGGGTCAGGTCGGCGACATAGCCGAACAGGGTGGGGTTCTGCACGACGACGCAGGACGTCTTGTCGTCGATGGCCGCCGCCAGATCCTCGATCCCCTTGGGGTCGGCCGGCAAGGTCGCCAGGTCCACGCCCAGCACGCCGGTGGTGGTGGCGGTGACGTCGCGGTAGTGCGGATGCAGCCCACCCGACAGCACGGCGCGGTTGCGGCGCGTGACGCGGTTGGCCATCAGCACCGCCTCGGCGCAGGCCGTGGCGCCGTCGTACATGGACGCGTTGGCCACATCCATGCCGGTGATCAGCGCCACCTGGGTCTGGAACTCGAACAGGTACTGCAGGGTGCCCTGCGTCACCTCGGGCTGGTACGGCGTGTAGCTGGTGAGGAACTCACCGCGCGTCAGCAGCTGGTCCACCGAAGCGGGGACATGATGGCGGTAGGCGCCGGAGCCTAGGAAACTGGGGCAGCTGCCAGCGGGCACGTTGCGGGCGGCCAGGCGCGACAGGGCGCGCTCCACCTGCAGTTCGCCCTGGTGTGGGGCCAGGCCGGCGATGGGCTGGGTCAGGTGGGCCGCCGCCGGGACGTCGCCGAACAGCGCGTCCACCGACGGGGCGCCGATGGCCGCCAGCATCTCCTGCCGGTCGGCCTCGGTCAGGGGCAGATACCGCATCAGTGCTGACCTTCCACGAAGGCGTCATAGGCGGCCTGGTCCATCAGGCCGTCCAGCTGGGCCGGGTTGGCCAGCGTCATCTTGAAGAACCAGCCGGCGCCCTGCGGGTCGCTGTTGACCAGGGCCGGCTCGTCGACCACGGCCTGGTTGCCCTCGACCACCGTGCCGTCCACCGGCGCGAACACCTCGCTGGCGGCCTTCACCGATTCCACCACGGCGGCGTCCTTGCCCTTGGTCAGGGCGCGACCGGCCTCGGGCACCTCGACGAACACCACGTCGCCCAGCTGGCTCTGGGCGAAGGTGGTGATGCCGACGGTGGCGACGTCGCCGTCGACGCTGATCCACTCATGGTCTTCGGTGAAACGGATGGTCATGGTTCTGCTCCTTGGGGGAAAGGCGTTCATCAGGCAAAGGCGGGCCCGGCACCGGCCGGGCCGCGCGATGGGGATCAGCCGCGGTAATAGCGCTGCGGCACGAACGGCAGGCTGGCGACCTTGGCCGGCAGGGCCTTGCCGCGCACGATCAGCGACAGGGGCGTGCCGACAGCGGCGTTGGCGGCGGTGACGTAGCCCATGGCGACGGGGGCGTTGGCGCTGGGGCCGAAGCCGCCGGAGGTGACCTCGCCCACCGTCTGGCCGCTGGCGTCCTGGATTTCTGTATGTTCACGCGCCGGCGCCCTGCCCTCGGGCTGGATGCCGACGCGGTAGCGCGCGGCGCCCTCGGCCAGCTGGCGGCGGACGATGGCGTCGCCGGGGTAGCCCCCCTCCTCCCGCCGGCGCTTGGAGATGGCCCAGGTCAGGCCGGCTTCCACGGGCGTGGTGGTGGTGTCGATGTCGTGGCCGTAGAGGCATAGGCCGGCTTCCAGGCGCAGGCTGTCGCGGGCACCCAGGCCGATGGCCGCCACCTCGGGTTCCGCCAGCAGTAGGCGGGCCACGTCCTCGGTGCGGTCGGCGTCGATGCCGATCTCATACCCGTCCTCGCCGGTGTAGCCGGAGCGGGCGATGGTCACGGGAATGCCCTTCAGGCTGGCGCTCACCATGGACATGAAGGGCATGGTGGCGACCTCGGGCAGGAAGCGCGCCAGCACGGTGGCCGCCACGGGACCCTGCAGGGCCAGCAGGCCCCGGTCATCGCCCAGATATTCCACCTCGACGCCCGGCAGACCCGCCACCAGGTGCGCGATGTCCGGCCCCTTGCAGGCGGCGTTCACAACCAGGAACAGGTGGTCGCCGCGGTTGGCGATCATCAGGTCGTCCAGAATGCCGCCCTGGTCGTTGGTGAAGAAGCTGTAGCGGATGCGCCCTTCCTTCAGGGCCTTCAGCTCGCCGGGCACCAGCTTTTCCAGGGCGTCGACCACGCCGTCGCCGCGCAGGATGACCTGGCCCATGTGCGACACGTCGAACAGGCCCACCTGCTCCCGGGTGTGCAGATGCTCCTTCAGCACGCCCAGGGGGTACTGCACCGGCATGTCATAGCCGGCGAAGGGCACCATCTTGGCGCCCAGCTCGCGGTGCAGGGCGTTCAGGGGAGTAAGGAGCAGGGGCGAATCGGTTTCACTGGACATAGGTGCTGGACTCCCGGTGGACGAGTTCCTCCCGCGCGGACGGATTCCGCGCGGGCTCGCCCCCCTCTGTCCCGGACCCTGAGAGATTCACGGGCACCCACATCCTGTCGCCAGGAAGGTCCCGCTTACTCCGTCGGTGGGCTTGTGGCCTCCAACACCGGAAATCCACCCCAAAGGGGTGGTTCAGGCGTTGCTATGAGGCCGGGCCGCTTTCCAGATGCGCTTCTTCCTCGCGGTCCTTTTGCCTGAGAGTTTCCGGGGGCGGTTGCTCCTTCGGCGCCGGTCCTAGCGGGTAGCCCACAGGGGGCCGGTCTCTCCCGCGAGATGTCATCAGCTTCGCGAGCGCACCCTAATCCAACGGGCCCCAAAAAGTAAAGGCGGGCCGCTGCCCCGCGGCCCGCCTTCCCCCTGGTGGTTCCCCGGCCCTGGCGCCCCTGCCCGGCCGGCCGAACCTTCACACCGTACTTCCTGCGCTTACTTCCCGGCCGCAACCGGCGGCGCCGGCGGCTTGGAATTGAAGCGGATGTTGGCCTCCAGCTGCTCTGGCGTCAGCTGGAAGCCCACCAGCACCTCGTAGTAACGGCCGTCGACTTCCGGGCTCAGCGGGATGAACTGGGTCAGACGCTCCACCGAACCGCCGCTGCCGGTGCTGACGTCCAGCGTGACGTTGTAGGTCTGCTTGGTCAGGATCTTGCGGTCGGCATTGGTGACGGCGACGAAATAGGTCAGCGGCAGCGGGCCGCCGGTGTAGGCCGGCCCCGTGCTGGCGCCCACGCGCAGCTCTTCGGTCATGGTGACGCCCTTCTCGGCATACTCGCAGCGGCCCTCGATGTTGGGCATCACCGCGGTGTAGCTCAACTGGCCGTTGGCGCCGGGCACGCCCACCGACGAAGCGTCGCGCACGATGGCCACGGTCGGGCAACCCGGACGGTAGCCGACGTTCTTGTTGGCGCATGCCGCCAGCGACAGCATGAGAGGCATCCCCAAAAGCAGGGCCAGGCGGCCGCGGGTGCCTTTCCTGGTGGGCGAACCTATATTAGTGTCCGTGTGGATGTTCATTGAAGCGGGGCTCGTCTGGAGTTGGACGCCGGCCGGCGTCGGGGCCCCGCGACAATAGAGAAGCAGCCATACCGGCACAAGACATCGACTGCGCCGTCCCTATATTGATAGGGCGACCAGATTTAACGTAACGGCGCTGGCGATCCACGGACGCGCCGTTTTATGATCCGCCGCCATGATCGGCCCCTTACCCGGGGCTTACCGGAACCGAGTAGACCCAATCACCATGACCAAGCCGACGCTCAACATCCTCCTGGCCTCCCCGCGCGGTTTCTGCGCCGGTGTGGACCGCGCCATCCAGATCGTCGAGGTGGCGTTGCAGCGGTATGGCGCACCGGTCTATGTGCGGCATGAGATCGTGCACAACCGTTTCGTCGTGCAGGGCCTGGAGGCCAAGGGCGCCATCTTCGTGGAGGAATTGGACGAGGTGCCGGACGGCCGCCCCGTCGTGTTCTCCGCCCACGGCGTGCCCAAGTCCATCCCGGCGGAGGCGGAGAGCCGACAGCTGCTGTATGTCGACGCCACCTGCCCGCTGGTGTCCAAGGTCCATCGTGAGGCGGAACGCCACTTCGCCGACGGCCGCCAGATCATCCTGATCGGCCATGCCGGCCACCCCGAGGTGGTGGGCACCATGGGGCAGCTGCCGCCGGGCGCGGTGCTGCTGGTGGAGTCGGAGGAGGACGTGCGCACCGTCCAGGTGGACGACCCGCTGAACCTGGCCTTCGTCACCCAGACCACGCTGTCGGTGGACGACACGGTGCAGATCGTGGCCGCGCTGAAGGCCCGCTTCCCCGCCATCGCCGGGCCGCGCAAGGAAGACATCTGCTACGCCACCACCAACCGCCAGACGGCGGTGAAGGCCATCGCCGAGAAGGCGGACGCCATCCTGGTGCTGGGCGCGCCCAACAGCTCCAACTCCATGCGACTGGTGGAGGTCGCGGCCAAACACGGTTGCGTCAATTCCATGCTGGTGCAGCGGGCCACCCAGATCGACTGGTCCATGATGGACAAGGTCAAGGTGCTGGGCATCACCGCCGGCGCCTCGGCCCCGGACATCCTGGTGCAGGAGGTTATCGAGGCCTGCCGTGAGCGCTACGATGTCCAGATCGAGGAAGTCGTGACCGCGGTGGAAAACATCACCTTCAAGCTGCCGCGCGGCTTGGCGGCGGAGTGATTCCGGGCCCCTGACCCCTGGCTTCCCATGGCGACACGCGCCCACATCCTGTTCGACACCGCCATCGGCGCTTGCGCGCTGGTATGGGGGCCGGATGGGATCGTGGGCGCGCAATTGCCCGAGGGCGGGCCTGAACAGGCCGGGGCCCGGCTGGCGCGGCGTTTCCCCGGCGCCATGGCGGCGGCGGAGCATGACCTGCCGCCCGTGATCAGCGAGGCCCGGGCCCGTATCCGGGCCTTGATGGCGGGGGAGGCGGTGGACATCGCCGACATCCCCCTCGACCTTGCCGGTCTCGATCCCTTCGCTCTTCAGGTTTATGCCGTGACCCGCGCCATTCCGCGCGGGGAAACACTGACCTACGGCACGGTTGCCGGCCGGATCGGCGCGCCGAAAGAGGCGGCTCGGGCGGTGGGCCAGGCGCTGGGCCACAACCCCATTCCCATCCTGATCCCTTGTCACCGCGTGCTGGCGGCGAGCGGCGGCACCGGTGGCTTTTCCGCCAGGGGCGGCATCGACACCAAGTTCCGCATCCTGGCCATCGAGCAGGCCAGGACGGAAGCCGATCGCGCACAGGGCCCCGGCCTGTTCGGAGATCTGCCACTGGCGATCCAGCCCCGCTGATCTCCGTCTATCGTCACAGCCTGATTGGCCGAGCCTATCCTGGCGCAGGGCGCCCGTGGCCAGCCTGATGGAGATTTAAGCATTTTTTGAAACAGAAAAAGGCTACGATGTGGCATTGTGTTAGCGAAGGAAATCCCGCGATGACCTTGAATTTAGAAAATTTCCTCTATCCGAACATTCCAACGACCCATTGGCAGATGCAGCCATCCGAGCGTATGGCGCTCACGGGGCTTTTGGCCCGCCTACGTCCTCAAGTCGCCCTTGAGATCGGCGTTTTTTATGGCGGCAGCCTCAATCTCATCTCCCAATTTGCGGAGCGCGTATGGGCGTTGGACATTGATCCCCAGGTTCTAGAGCGCTTTCCCAAGCCGGCCAATGTCGACATCCGCATCGGTGATTCAAATACGATGCTGGCGACCATGCTGGCGGAATTGAATAGCCAGGGGCTGACCCCCGATTTCATCTTGCTGGATGCCGACCATTCCACTGAAGGCGTGCTCCGGGACCTTCAAGTACTGCTGACCATCCGCCCACGGGCGCCGATGGTGATTGTGATGCACGACAGCGGCAATCCGGCCTGCCGCCAAGGCATGCTGTCCGCCCCCTGGGCATCGAATCCTTATGTACATGACTTGGACCTGGACTTCGTGCCGGGCCAGATCGTCCCCGGCGGCAGCGGCAAGTATGAGGTTTGGGGCGGCATTGGGCTCGCGTACCTGCATCCTGAGCCGCGGGACGGCGATCTGATCATCCGGACAACCGGCTTGGCCACCATCCTTCAACTGCATCGCGCCACCGCCGCCTGATTTCGGATGGGTTGGAGGGTGGCCCGAACACGCCGGAATTTGGACCGGCATATCTGACATAATGGTACCGGCCCCCACCGCCCGAGCAGCGTTGCGCGTTCAAAGGAAGCGCAGTCGCTCAGGCGGCGGGGACCGGTCGGGACGGTCCCCCGCGAACCGTCCGATAGCGTCACTGGGCCGATGGGCTTACCAGTGGGCGCGGTAGAAGCTGCGGCTGACGTAGATGTCCTCGCGGTCGGCGTATTCGCTGTCCAGCACCAGGGCCAGGACGCCGTAGACCACCAAGGTGGCGCCAAAGAAACAGAACAGGCTCAGCACCGTCAGGACGCGGATGAAGGTGGCCGGCAGACCGGTGTAGCGCGCCAGGCCGGCGCAGACGCCGAACAGGACGGCGCGGCTGGGGTCCTTGGCCAGGCGATGGCGGCGCATGGTGGCGGAAATACGCTGAAAGCTCCTCATAATCCCCTCTCCCGTGTTCATAAGGCGCAAGGTGCGCCGGTGTTCAGTGAAGCCAAGCGCCGGCGGGCGCTGCGGTCGTGTGCCGGTCGTCTCGAACCTGGCCTTGCGGGCTGGCTTAGCCCTGCGGGTTGGCGCGGCTGGCCACGCGGGCCTTCAGCGCCTCAAGCTCGGCGGTCACCTTGTCGTCGCCCAGGGCGTCGATCTCGGCGGCCAGGCCGCGCGGCTGGCGCCCCATCTCCATGACCTCGGCCTCGCTTTCCAGCAGGTCGATGTCGCGTTGCAGGGTGCCATAGTGGGACAGCGCCTCTTCCAGGCGGTTGTCGTGGATTTGGCTGCGCAGGCGCAGGCGGGCGGTGGCGCTGCGGTGCCGGGCCATCAGGCTGCCCTGGCGGGCCCGGGCATCGGCCAGCTTGGCCTCCAGCCGCGCCACGTCGTCGGCGCCCTTGGCCAGGCTGTCGCTGATGGCCTGGATCTCGCGCCGGATGGGGTCGGCGGCGTCGGCCAGCCGGGCCTTGGCAACCAGGGCACCCCGGGCCAGATCCTCGCGACCCTTGGTCACCGCCAGTTCGGCTTTTCGGTCCCATTCCAGCAATTCGAACTCGACATCGCGGTATCGGACCTCCAGCTCCTTGCGGCGGGCCATGGAGCGCACGGCTTCCGCCCGCACCTCCACCAGCGTGTCCTCCATCTCCTGGATGACCAGGCCGATCAGGCGTTCCGGATCTTCAGCCCGGTCCAGCATGGCATTCAGGTTGGCATCGATGATGTCGCCGAGGCGGGAAAACAGTCCCATGGCAGGCGTCCTTGAGATGAGGCGGTGGCGGACGGAGGCGCCCCTTTGGGGCGGTACTAAGTCGCTTAGAACAGGCTGACGATGGCAACCGACAGCAGGGCGGTGACGGCCAGCAGCGGCAGGTGGCGCACCAGGGACGACAGGGCCCGCGGGGTGTGGCCGGCGTGGGCGGTGAAGGTCCGGGTGGCGGCGGTCATGGTCAGGTCGGTCATTTCAATCTCCGTGAACGGAAGCTCGGTTGTCTCGGGGGCCGGTCGCCGTGGCGGTGTCGGCCGTGTCCCATCAAAAGCAACTGCCGTGCCAGTTCCAGGTCCATGCGATAATGCCTTGTTTTTGCTGCATAAAAATTTTTTCCCCTCAACAAGGGAAGCGACACCGTGATAGTTTGCGCCACTAAATCGCCGAATTCGCTACTCAGGCCACGGCCGACCGCCCCGGGGCTGGAAAAGGCGCGATCCGCGCCGCCGCGACCATTGACCCCGGCCGGGAATCCCGCTACCTCGCAAGGCATGGCCGTCTATACCGAAGTCACCGATGAGGAACTGCGCACGTTCATCGCCGATTACGCGATCGGCGAGGTGATCTCGTGCAAGGGCATCGCCGAGGGGGTGGAGAACTCCAACTTCCTGCTGGTGACCACGGACGGGCCCTACATCCTCACCCTCTATGAAAAGCGGGTGAATCCGGCCGACCTGCCCTTCTTCCTGGGTTTGATGCGCCATCTGGCGGCGCGCGGCATCGTCTGTCCCCAGCCGGTGCCCGGCCGTGATGGCGAGGCCTTGCGCGTACTGGCCGGCCGGCCGGCGGTCATCGTCACCTTCCTCACCGGCATGTGGCCGCGCCGCATCCTGCCGGAGCATTGCGCAGCCCTGGGCGCGGCCCTGGCCCAGCTGCACCTGGCCGGGGCCGACTACGCCACCCCGCGTCCCAACAGCCTGTCACTGGACGGCTGGCGCGCCCTGGTGACGGCGACGGCGGACGGGGCCGACGGCGTGAAGCCCGGCCTGAAGGCGGCCCTGGCGGATGAACTGGCCGCCCTGGCGGCCCTGTGGCCCGGGCGGGATGGCCGCCCCAGCCTGCCCCAGGGCATCATCCACGCCGACCTGTTCCCGGATAACGTCTTCTTCCGCGATGGCGCCCTGTCCGGCCTGATCGATTTCTATTTCGCCTGCAGCGACATGCTGGCCTACGACCTGGCGATCTGCCTGAACGCCTGGTGTTTCGAGCCCGACGGCGCCTTCAACGTTACCAAGTCGCGCCTGCTGCTGGCCAATTATGCCAAGGTGCGGCCGCTGGCGGCGGCGGAGGTGGCAGCCCTGCCCCTGCTGGCGCGTGGCAGCGCCCTGCGCTTCCTGCTGACCCGTCTGTATGACTGGGTGAACACACCCGCCGGCGCGCTGGTGAAACGCAAGGACCCGCTGGAGTACTTGCACAAGCTGCGCTTTCACCAGCAGGCCCTTGGCCTGGCCGACTACGGCTTGGCGCCAGAGGAATTGACGTGACCGACACCCCCGCCCCCCCGAAGGTTCCCAGCCTGCGTGTAGAGATCTTCACCGACGGCGCCTGCAGCGGCAACCCCGGCCCCGGGGGCTGGGGTGCCATCCTGCGCTGGAACGGCACGGAGCGTGAGCTGAAGGGCGGGGAGCCCGACACCACCAACAACCGCATGGAACTGATGGCCGCCATCCAGGCGCTGGAGACGCTGAAACGGCCGGTGAAGGTGGACCTGCACACCGACAGCCAGTACCTGCGCGACGGCATCACCAAATGGATCCACGGCTGGCGGGCCAAAGGCTGGCTGACCGCCGACAAGAAGCCGGTGAAGAACGTGGATCTGTGGCAGCGGCTGTCCGCCCAGGCCGACCGGCACGAGGTGGTGTTCCACTGGGTGCGCGGCCATGCCGGCCACCCCGAGAACGAACGCGCCGACCAGCTGGCCCGCGAGGGCCTGGCGGAAGCGCGCGGCAGATAGTTCAGTTCCGCCAGACGCCGGACCCACATTCCGTGGCCTCGGTTAATCCTCATCTTTCAGTTCGCTGACGCTCCCCGGAATGTTCCGGCGTGGGCTCACGCGGTAAAACTGAGGTTATGCTGAAAAAAGGCCCGCGCCAGTCACGGAACCGGCGCGGGCCTTTCGGTGTTATCACCCTGGTTTTACAGGTTCTTCAGCACCGCCTCGGCGCTGGACACCTCGAAGGCGCCGGGCTTTTCCACGTCCACCCGCGTCACGACGCCGTCGTCGATGACCAGGGCGAAGCGCTGGCTGCGGTGGCCCAGGTTGTAGGCGGTGCCGTCCATGGTGAGGCCGAGTTCACGGGTCAGCGTGCCGTTGCCGTCGGGCAGCATGAACACCGTGTCGCCCACGTCGTTGGCCTTGGCCCAGGCCTGCATCACGAAGGGGTCGTTGACGGCCAGGCAGATGACGGCATCGACGCCCTTGGCCTTCAGCGCGTCGGCGTTCTGGATGAAGCCCGGCAGGTGCTTGGCGGAGCAGGTGGGGGTGAAGGCACCGGGCACAGCGAAAAGGACGACCTTCTTGCCCTTCAGCAGGGCGTCGGTGCTGGTCTCCTGCATGCCGGCTTCGGTCAGGTGCTTGATCGAGACGCTGGGGAAGGTATCGCCAACCTGGATGGTCATGGACTGGAACTCCCGTTGATGTTGGCCTGGGATATTTGGCCTGGAGCGTAAATGCCGGAGGTGCTGGATGGTTCAGGCCCTGTGGTTCTATGTCCCACGGGGCGGTATGGGCAAGGGAAACGGGTATCCACCCCTTGTCAGTCGGCGCCGGCGCGCAATATGACCAGAATAGGGACGTTTCCCCGCCCCCACGGGGGCGACGGAGCGATGCGGCCATGCTACGCTGAAGGCATGGACAGGCAGTATGACAGCGCCGGCCACAGGGGCCGGCCCCCGGTGGCCGCCCCTGGCGAAGGACCGGGTGACAAGGGAAGGCGCCGCCCATGAAGGACACTACCATCCGACGTTTCCTGACCGGGCAACTGCTGGTCGCCATGCCCGCCATGCCGGACGAGCGCTTCGCCCGTACCGTCATCTATGTCTGCGCCCATACCGACGACGGCGCCATGGGCCTGGTGATCAACCGGCTGTTTGATGGTATCGACGCCGGTGGCCTGCTGGAGCAGTTGGGCATCGACGGCGGTGATCCGGATGACCGCCTGCGCGTCCATTTTGGCGGGCCTGTTGAACCGGGCCGGGGCTTCGTACTGCACAGCACCGATTACCAGCGCGAAGGGACGCTGCGGGTGGAGGATGAGGTGGCGCTGACCGCCACGGTCGATATCCTGCGCGCCATCACGGAAGGGCGCGGCCCCCGCCAGTGCCTGCTGGCTCTGGGCTACGCCGGCTGGGCCGCGGGCCAGCTGGATCAGGAAATGCAGGCCAATGGCTGGCTGCACGTGCCGGCCGATGCCACCCTGCTGTTCGACGACGACATGGAAACCAAGTGGGAGCGGGCCATCGCCAAGCTGGGCGTCAGCCTGCCCATGCTGTCGGCCGAGGTGGGGCACGCCTGAGGGCCATCCTTTCCCGCCATGCCTTGCCGCCGCCATCTTCACAATCGAGGATGGGTGGCATGACCACCATCGCCCTTCCCCGCCCCGTCCGCGCTGCCGCGCTGATCCTGTCAGCCCTGGCCATACCCCTGTCCGGCCACGCGGCTGAAACCCCACAGCACTTGCGCCTCGGCTATGACGTCTATGTCGGCGGGCTGAAGATGAGGCGCATGACCCTGGAAACGGAGATCAAGGGCGAGGACTATCGCGTCACCGTGGGGGCGGAGGCCGGCGACATGCTGGCCCGTCTGATCAAGTGGTCCTACACCGCCGAGGCGGACGGACGTTTCGGCGGCGTCAACGGCGTCGCCCCACGCCACTTCCATAGCCTGCGCACCCTTCGGGACAAGAGCTGGGACGCGACGCTGAGCTATGCCGCCCCTTATGGCACACGCGATACGGCCGTGACCTTCACCCAGACGCCCCCGCCCTCGCCCGACGACGCCAACGCCGTGCCGGCGGACCAGCGCCCCGGCACCGTCGACCTGCTGAGCGCCGCCGTCGCCATCAGCCGCCATGCCGAGGGCGGCGACTGCGCCAGCCGCCTACCGGTCTATGACGGCCGCCGCCGCTATGACGTGCTGATGGAAAGCCGGCCCCGCCGCCATATTGAAAAGTCGGACTATACGGTGTTCGACGGCGACGCCATCGGCTGTCACGTCGCCATCCTGCCGGTGGCGGGCTTCCAACCGGCGGGGCGTGGCAGCCAGAACTTCTGGACCGCGGCGCCGGACGGCAAGCCCCGCGGCTTTGACCTGTGGGTCGGCCGGCCGATACCAGGCGGTCCGGTGGTACCGGTGCGGCTGGAGGCGGGGGAGCTGTTCTTCACCCATGTCATCGGCCATCTGGTCCAGGTCGACGTCCTGCCACCTTCGCCCTGAGCCCCCTCCGTCAAGTGCGCCTGAGTCGGCCCTGCCCCCTATCCCTTCCGTAAAAGCGACCCCTTTTTCGCCCCTGACCGTCTGGTCAGGATAGGCCGCATGGGCGTCCCATCGGTCGCCTGGGCGCACCGGCACGAATTTTGGTCTTAGACAGCTGAAAAGGTTTACGACTTGGCAACCGTTCAGGAATTATATGAAACAGGGATGCGGGTGTACGATTGTAGGAGATCGCCCCCGCCACCGCGGTTGCCTCCACCCCTTTTCGACACCACCTTTCGCGACAAGGTTCCGCCCCCTGTCCCACGCCGCACCCCTTCTCGTTTCGGATCAGCCAGCCATGGGCTGCGAGGCCACCGAACGCCAGTACGCCGCCATTCCCGTCCGGGTGCAGGACGGACAGCTGCAGGTGATGCTGATCACCTCGCGGGAAACGCGGCGCTGGGTGGTGCCCAAGGGCTGGCCGGAAAAGAAGCTGAACGCCCGGGGCGTGGCCGCCAACGAGGCGTTCGAAGAGGCGGGCCTGATCGGCACCATTCACAAGAAGCCGCTGGGCACCTTCCACTATTACAAGGTCATGCCCACGGGTAAGCGCCTGCCCTGCGCCGTCGACGCCTATCTGTTCGAGGTGGAGCGGGAGCTGGAGGACTGGCCGGAAAAAGGCCAGCGTGAACGCCGCTGGGTCAGCCCCTCACAGGCGGCCTTGATGGTCGCGGAAGGCGGCCTGGTCAGCATCCTGCTGTCACTGGCCAGCATGGCGGGCGGCGACGAGGGCTGAGGTGCCTGGCCGCCCGAGTCTGGATCGCGCCTCTTTTCATGCCGTGGACGCCCCTCTCCTCCGCCCCGATGCGCTACACTTGTATTCCCGTTTCCTGATGCACCATCGCCCAATGGCGGCCAACCGTCCTACGCATTTAAATTCGCAAAAATGAATTAACAAATTATCCGTTTGCTATATCCTCTCCGCCAAAATGCATAAGAGATGGGCTGTGAACCGATATGCCTGCTCCAGGTCATATTAATATTAACCTGAGTTGCCCAGCGCGCCGGCAAGCGCCGATTGCATGCGCCCATCGGGCTTGGTCGTGCCCGCTACCACCGGGCTAAACCTCCGCATTCCTCCGCAATCACATCCGCACCAGCGCGCAGCCCGCCGCTGGGCCTGTCCTTGACACTGAAATCCATGTTCTCAGGAGCATTCCCCACCATGCGCACCGCCGTCCCGACCCGTTCCAAGGCCCTGCTGCTCGGCGCCTCCGTCCTGGCGCTCGCCACGTCGTGGCAACACCCGGCGCGGGCTGACATCAACGTTACGGGCACGTCGGCGGCCGTGACCATCACCTCGGGCAATCTGGCGAATAGCGGCACCATCAGCAGCAGCACGTTCATCGCGGCGGTCAACGCCTCCGGTTCCGTGGGGACGATCGCCAACACCGGCACCATCAAGCTGGCCGGCCCCTATGTCGGGCTGTCCGGCGTTGGTATGACGATCCAGGGTGCGACGATCGCCGGCACCTATCAGCCCGCCACGATCGGCCTGCTGAGTAACGGCGCGGGCGCCACCATCCTGGGGGGCGCTTCGGGCGTCCGGATCGACGGCGCCACCATCGGCACCATTGCGAACAGTGGCACCATCACGACCTCTCCCTCCTACGGCGCGGGCGCGGCCATCAGCGCCGCCGCCCAGCTCTGGGCTGGCTCGGGCTTGCAGACCGTTACCGTCGGCACGCTGACCAACAATGCCGGCGGCGTAATCGGCGGCGGCATCAACTTCGCTGGCAGCACGATCGGCACCCTGGTCAACTCGGGCCAGATCATCGCGCAAAGCGGCTTTGGCAGCGCCGCGATCACCCTTGGCAGCGCCACACTCTATTCGTCCACGTTCAATGGATCGATCTACACGACACAGTCTATCGTGGCCCTCGGGGGCATC
Organism: Nitrospirillum amazonense; assembly: GCF_007828045.1. Classification (GTDB taxonomy): domain Bacteria; phylum Pseudomonadota; class Alphaproteobacteria; order Azospirillales; family Azospirillaceae; genus Nitrospirillum; species Nitrospirillum amazonense_C. Next base: position 204,216 of record NZ_VITN01000005.1, read on the forward strand.
GGCACCATCATGAACAATGCCGGCGGCACCATCGCCGGGGACATCTTGGTCCGTGGAAGTGGGGCCACAATCGGAATTATCGACAATGCGGGCCTGATCACCGGTTCCATCACGGGAACGCAAGCCACGATCGGCAGCCTCCACAATGAGGTCGGTGGCAGCTTGGCGGGTGTCACGCTCACCGGTGGCAGCATCGGCAGCTTCGTTAACAGCGGCACCATCGCACCGGCCCCCAACAGCTATGTTTACAGCGGTGCCGTCAATCTGGGCGCGAGCAGCGTTTACACCGGGTCCGACACAACCGTCGTGCCCAGCAACATCGGCATCATCAACAACCAAGCCGGCGCCACCATCGCCGGGGGCTTGCAGGCCCAGGGCGCAACCATCGGAACGTTCACCAACGCCGGCGGCATTGGCGGGGGCGTCAATCTCGGCGCTTACAATAACTTCGGGTCCAACACGACCGTCTTGCCCAGCAGCATCGGTACCATCAACAACCAAGCCGGCGCCACCATAGCCGGGGGCTTGCAGGCCCAGGGCGCGACCATCGGAACGTTTAACAACGCCGGCGGCATTGGCGGGGGCGTCAATCTCGGCGCTTACAATAACTTCGGGTTCAACACGACCGTCTTGCCCAGCAGCATCGGTACCATCAACAACCAAGCCGGTGGCACCATTACGGGAGGCTTGGCTGCCGTCGCATCCTCGATCGGCGCGTTCAACAACGCCGGCTTGATCAGCGGTGGCGTTAACCTGGGTGCCGCGATCCCCTACACCTATTCCAGCAGCGGCACGGGCTACACCTATATCTACGGCGCGGTGACCTCCACCATCGGCCAGTTGACCAACGCGGCCGGCGCCACCATCACGGGCGGCAGCGGCCTGACGGCGACCGGCGCCTCCATCGGCACGCTCACCAACGCTGGCATGATCCAGGGCAGCGTGAATCTCGGCGGAGCCAGCACCTCCACCTTCAGTTCCAATGGGACAACGTACAGCAGCACGTATTCCAGCGTGGACTCCACCATCGGAACGCTGATCAACAAGGCCAACGCCAGCATCACCGGTGGCGTCTACATCGGCGGCACGGTGGGAACGTTCGACAATGCAGGCATGATCGGCTCCATCGGCACCTACACTTACAACTCCTATGGCCTAAGCTTTGGCAGCAATTCCAAGGCCACCCTCATCAATAACGAAACGGGCGCCACCATCGCCGGTTTTGCTGGTCTGAACTTGAGCGGTACAGACGTTGGTACGCTGAGCAACAGCGGCCTCATTGAGAGCTTGAACAACACCGCCATCACCGGCGGCCTCAAGTCCTCTTACAACTCGGTGACGTCGAGCTATGCGTATTCGGCTGCGAGTATCGGCACCCTGACCAATGCGGCCGGCGGCACCATTCAGGGTTACTACGGTGGCATCCAATATCAAGGCTCCATCGGCACGCTGATCAATGACGGCCTGATCGCCACGGAAAGCGGCAGCGGCGTCTCGATCGCTGGGAATGGTGCCACGGCGGCGATCGGCACGCTGATCAATGGCGTGCACGGCACCATCAGCAGCCTTTATTACTCGGGCGCCATCGCTGTTTCGGGAGCCACGATTACGGCTCTGCAGAATGATGGCCTGGTAAGCGGTGGCACCTCTGGCAGCGCCATTCTGGTCTCGGGAAACTCTTTCTACGCATACGATACTGTTCACGGCACCTACGGAACCACCTATTTCACTGGGCAGATCAATACGATCAGCAACAGTGGGTCTGGCAGCATCACGGGCAGTATCGGTATTAATGTATACGGCGACAGCCATGTTGGCACGTTGAGCAACGACGGGCTGATCCAGGGATCAACGGCAGCCGGTATCGCCTTAAATTACAACTACAACAATGGCACCCTAACCCCGCATTTGGACACCCTGCTCAACAACAGCGCGGGGACTATTACTGGCAACACCGCCGTGTATATCGAATCCGGCACGTTAGGCACCTTGGTCAACAACGGGCTGATCAGCGGCACGCTGGCCGCCATCAACGGACAGAATAACAATTTTTACCTGAGCACGTCGGGCCAGCCTTCGATCAGCACGCTGGTGAACACGGGCATCATCACAGCAACGGGAACCCTGATTGGCACGGTCACAAGCCAGGGAGCCGCCATCAGCATCACCGGTATCAACCTCGGCACGCTCAGCAACAACGGCCTAGTCTCCGGCACTTCAGCCCTGGTAGCGCTTGGTTTCGACCAGGGGACCTACCACACGATCGGTACAATTGGCCTGATCGAGAACTTATCTGACGGCACGCTGATCGGTACTGGACAGTCAGCCGCTGTATCCTTGCAAACAAATGTCGACACGATCCGCAATGCGGGCCTGATTACGCAGCAGGGCACAGGCACCGTAGGCGCGGGAATTGCCGTTTCCGGCGGCACCGTGGGGACGCTATGGAACCAAACGGGTGGAACCATCAACGGGACGGGCAGCGCCGTTGAGTTGGAGGCCGTTATTGACACGCTGGGGAACAGCGGCTTGCTGCAAGGTGGGGTAGCTGGAATTCGCTTACCAAGCGTTGCTATAAGTATCTTCTCACAAACAGCATCGGCCCAAACCAGTAGCATAGGAGCCATGAGCAACACCGGCACCATCGCTGGTGGCGTGAACGGAATCGATAGCGCAGGCCAAATTGGCGTCCTGACCAATGGTGGCTCCATCATGGGCAGCACAGGTGCCGGTATCTCCAATGTCGGCAGCGTGTACAATCTTTCCATCACCGAGGGCTATTTCCCCATCTTCAACGGGGGAACGACAATTACCCGCACGGTGTCCAGCGCGGGCGGCACCATCGGTACGCTGGCCAATAGCGGCACAATTGCAGGAGGCCAGAGCGGTATCGTGAATGGCCTATCCTCGGCAATCCAGACGGTAACCACATCCATACAGGCCTATCAGTCCGCCACCACGGTGATCGGTACCACCGGCCCCATCGGCGGCACCATTGGCACCCTGATGAACAGCGGGACCATCCGGGGCGTGGCCGGGGCCGGCATCGACAACGGCGCCGCCACTGCGGTCATCGGCACCATCGTCAATAGCGGGCTGGTCCAAGGCGGCCAGACGGGCCTCATCAACGCCGGCACCATCGGCACCCTGACCAACAGCGGCACCATCACCGGCGCCGTGGCGGCCATCCGTGACAGCGGCACGCTGGGACCGGTCACCAACACCGGCGTCATCGCCGGCGATATCGTCCACACCGCCGCGTCCGACCTGTCCATCACCGGCGGCAGCGGCACCACGTTCGGCACCCTGACGGGCGTCAACGGCGCCCGCGGCACCCTGTCCAGCACGGCCGGCAATGTGACGCTGGCTGGCAATCTGGTGCTGAGCGACAGCGTCAGCATCGCCGGCCACACCCTGGTGGAGAATGGCGGCAGTCTGGTGCTGACAGCCCCCACCACCATCACCGGCAATTATGCCCAGACGGGCGGCACGCTGACGGCCATGGCGGTCGGCGGCACCGTGGGCGGCCTGCAGGTCAGCGGCAGCGCCGGCATCAGCGGTGCCACCGTGGTGCTGACCTCGCAATACGCCTACGGCCTGACCAGCGGCGCTAGCTACACCATCGTGGCGGCCGGCGACGCCGCCTCCAGCTATGCCAGTGTGACCGCACTGGCCCCGGGCTACAATTCCACCACCGTCACCAGCACGGTGGTCGGCGGCCAGACCGACCTGATCGTCAGCGTGGGCAACAGCAGCCTGTCGGCCGGCGGTACGGCCACTATCGCCGGCGGCGCCGGGGCCCTGGACCAGATGACGGGCGGCGCCCTGGCCATCACCGGCGGCACGCCCACGGTGGGGTCCATTGCCGGCGGCACGTTGACCCAGACCAGCGGGTCCGCCAGCCTGGGCACCGTCTCGGGCGGCACTATCGCCCTGGGCGGCGGCAGCGCCACCCTAGGCACCATCGCCGGCGGCACCCTGACCCAGACCAGCGGTTCGGCCAGCCTGGGCACCGTCTCGGGCGGCACCATCGCGCTGGCTGGCGGCAGTGCCGCCCTGGGCACCATCGCCGGCGGCACCCTGACCCAGACCAGCGGTTCGGCCAGCCTGGGCACCGTCTCGGGCGGCACTATCGCCCTGGGCGGCGGCAGCGCCACCCTAGGCACCATCGCCGGCGGCACCCTGACCCAGACCAGCGGG